>NZ_CP170633.1:0-1995000 GCF_042932805.1 Pseudosulfitobacter sp. SM2401
TAATCAATAGCGGATGTTCTCTCTGCGGACTTTGCTGTCTTTTGCTTGACGTTCACAAATGTCTGATTAGGCTTATTACATGCAATTACGTGCCAGCAACAAAAGCATGAATTTTTGGTAAATCCGCGCCTCCCTCGCCCATTTCGCTCGGCATTAACTCGTCTGACAATTGCCTTCGCGTCTATGCTTTTTCTGGCTGGATGCGAGTTCGAGCTTTATAGATGGAAGCAGGCTGTGTCGCTCGTCGTCAATACGCCATTCGGTCCAGTGACAAGTACGTCAATCCAATGGGTCGAGGTCAAAGAATATGACAAACCACTTTTTGCGACTACTACGAAATATGAGCGCAATGGAGGCGGCGGCCCCATCATTTTGAACATGGGCGGCGACAATGTGTTGTTTGGCGTTTTTGAAGGGTTTCAATTTGCTGAAGGGACCGGTGTTGGTTCTGAACATGGCGGATACGTTTACGAAAACATGACCACTGAAGTTCTGCCCGAGGCGAGGGAGATTGATTTCCAGTCCGACAGGGCAAAACGTGGGTTAACCTTCTTTCGATTTCGCAATCTGAACGATCCACTTAGTGGCGAATTGGTCGATATCGAAAATCTCGCGGCGCATTTCGGAGAGGGGTATGCTCTCCAGGATGGATTTCTTGCCATTACACATCAGCCCGTCGAAGAAGGTCGTGCCGAAGCGTTGCTGCCGTGGCTCGCGACGTACGAAGACGACATCTTTCTAGATCGAAATGTTTATGACCGAGGCACATTGGCCCCGAGTGCGATCATTTCGGGGTTTGAAAGATGACTTCTCATTTTTCGTGATCTTTTCAGAAACGCTTTTCACCCCGATAAAGGACATTCGTTCATGATGCAGCATTTGTTTGTTTGGGTTCAAAGCGGACGTTCTCCGCGTTGCTGCATCACCGCACTACACTTATTTGCGTAACGTCACGAGGGGCCTCATCCGGATCTTTGATCGGCTTTGAATACATCGCACTGCAGTTGTCTGAAACCTGACATTGGCTTTGAGCCGGTCACAATACGCCGTGCAAAACGTCACTGCTGCTACCAAGATTCGCCTTACGAAATGCAAATTTGGTTGAGCGAATTCGTCGAGGGCCTTGCCATTGGCGAAAAATGAATCAACCTTGAGTGGGAAGATAACAACCATGGGGAATCTCGATGAAACCGACAATGGCACTCACAATCAGCGCTTTGCTGCTGAGCACAGCTGCACCACTTAGCGCGGAAACGCTGCGTTGGGCACGTTCAGGGGACGCGCTGACGCTTGATCCGCATTCGCAAAACGAAGGGCCGACACATACGATCCGCCACCAGATGTACGAACCGTTGATCATTCGCGATGTGACAGGCGCGTTTGAACCGGCGCTCGCCACGGACTGGGCCCCAAAAGTGGACGATCCAAATGTCTGGGTTTTTAACCTGCGCGAAGGCGTGAAATTCCATGACGGCGCTGACTTCACATCTGAGGACGTTGTGTTCAGTTTTGAACGTGCCAAACAACCCAATTCCGACATGAAAGAACTGATCGGCTCCATCACCGAAGTGCGCGCTGTTGGCGATTATTCGGTCGAAATTGTCACAGACGGACCGAACCCGATCCTGCCCTCAAACCTGACCAACCTTTACATGATGGACAAAGGCTGGACCGAAGCGAACAACACCGTCGACGTTCAGGACTTTGAAGGTGGCGAGATCACTTTCGCGACGACACATGTCAACGGCACCGGGCCTTATGTACTGGCCAGCCGCGAACCTGACGTGAAAACCGTGATGACGCGCAACGACGCCTATTGGGGCCGTGACCAGTTCCCGATGGAGGTCAGCGAAATTGTCTATACTCCGATCCAGAATGCAGCGACCCGTGTGGCTGCCATGTTGTCGGGCGAGATTGATTTTCTGCAAGACATGCCGGTGCAAGACCTTGCGCGCGTGAATGCCGTCGACGGATTAGTGGTGAAACAAGCACCGCAAAACCGCGTGATCTTTTTTGGAATGAACCAAGGGGCAGCTGACCTTGAAGGGGATAACGTCGACGGTGCGAACCCGTTGGCCGATGTGCGTGTGCGCAAGGCGATGTCGATGGCCATTAATCGCGATGCGATCCGCCAAGTTGTGATGCGCGGACAAAGCGCGCCTGCAGGTATGATTGCGCCTCCGTTTGTGAACGGTTGGACAGCAGAGATGGACGCGGAATCCTCGACTGACATCGAAGGTGCCAAAGCCCTGATGGCAGAGGCAGGATACGGCGACGGTTTCTCTATCCGGCTTGATTGCCCGAACGATCGTTACGTGAACGACGAAGGCATCTGCCAAGCGGCTGTTGGCATGTTGGGTCAAATCGGCGTCAAAGTGAACCTCGATGCCAAACCAAAAGCCCAGCACTTCCCGTTGATTACCGATGGCAAGACCGACTTTTACATGTTGGGTTGGGGTGTGCCGACATACGATTCAGAGTATGTGTTTAACTTCCTCGTGCACGGCCGCGAAGCCGAAATCGGTACTTGGAACGGCACCGGTTACGCCAACGCTGATTTGGACGGCATGATCAAATCGTTAGCCTCAAATACCGATCTGGACGCTCGTAATGCTGACATCGCCAAAATTTGGCGCGTCGTTCAGGATGAACAGCTGTACATCCCGATCCACCACCAGGTTCTGAACTGGGGGATGTCAGACAAAGTTGGCATCGAGGTTGATCCAGAAGATCAGCCAAAGGTAAAGTACTTTACGATGAAATAGCCCTACATGCGGCGGGCCAGTTTCTTGGGCCCGCCGCCTTTTTTACAAGCACCGGTGCACGCATCCGTTTCGGCTCAGATTAGGAAATAGAATGTTACGAAATTTAAGCTATGCCGCACTCATTGCCGCGGCCGCCTCCACCACCCACGCAGAAGAATTTACGTGGGCCGTTACAACCGACCCTCAAACGATGGACCCCCATGCGGTTAACTCCGCCCCGGTTCTGGGCTTCTTGAACAACGTCTACGAAGGGCTCGTGCGGCGTGGTCAGGACATGGCGATCGAACCGGCCCTCGCAACCAGTTGGGAAGCGATCGGGGCAGGGGACGGATGGCGTTTTAATCTACGCAAAGACGTCACATTCCAGGACGGTGCCGCATTCACAGCCCAAGACGTACTGTTTTCATACGAACGCGCATCCAGCGACGAAGCCGACACAAGCAGTTGGTTTTCGCCCGTATCCGAGGTTGTCGTCGTTGACGATTTCACAGTCGATATCATGACGACCTCGCCTAACCCGATCTTTCCCGACAGTATCGCCAACTGGATGATCATGGACAGCGATTGGGCCACGGCGAACGAAGCCGCCCGTCCCAACAAAGAAAGCGGCAACTACGCCACGCTCAACACCAACGGCACTGGTGCCTTTGCCATCACAAACCGCGAGCCGGGCTTGCGCACTGTGCTTGAACCGCACGCAGGCTGGTGGGGCGAGGCGTCCCATAACATTACCCGAGCCGAACTGACCCCGATCCAGAACCCGGCTACGGCCCTCGCCGCATTGCTGTCGGGTGATGTTGATTTCATCAACCCCGTGCCGGTACAGGACGTCGCGCGCTTGCAACGTGATGCGAACGTGAAAGTCATCCAAGGGATTGAGGCGCGCGTGATCATGTTGGGGTTCCCACATGAAGCAGCGGCTTTGAAATATTCGCTTGAGACATCGGACGCCAACCCCTTTGCTGATCCGCGCGTCCGCCGTGCTGTGGCGCATGCGGTCAACGTTCCTGCAATCTTGCAAACGACCATGCGCGGCAACGCAGAGGCGGTGAACCAACTGGTTAGCCCTGCAATGCGCGGCTATTCCGATGCGTTGGGCGGTGACGCGGCCTATGATCAGGATGCCGCGCGCGCGTTGTTGGCCGAAGCCGGATACGCCGACGGTTTCTCCTTTGGTCTGAAATGCCCGAATGACCGCTACCTGAACGACGAAGCGGTCTGTCAGGCGATTACCGCCATGTTGGCCCAAGTTGGTCTGCGTGCCACGCTAGATGCAATGCCGGTTCAGAACTACTGGCCAGAACTGCGCGCCGACAATTACGATATGTACCTGTTGGGTTGGTCGCCCGGCACGTTTGACGCCGAACACCCGATCCGTTTTCTTGCCGCGACCCCGAACGAGGAAAAGCGTCTTGGCAGCTGGAACTTTGGTGGCTATTCCAACGCGCGTGTTGATGAATTGCTGCCCATGATCCAATCGGAAATTGATGATACCAAGCGTCAGTCAATGCTCGATGAAGTCGCACAGACGTTGCAGGATGAAACGGCCTATGTGCCGCTTTATGTTCAGCCTCTTGTCTGGGGGACCCGCGCCAATATTGATCTGGTGCAACGCCCTGACAACTTCTTTATTCTGCGCTGGGTGACAGTTAACTAAGACCATTTGGGGGGCCGCGCAGGCCCCCTGGACTTTGGGGAATTCACCATCATGCTGGCCTATATTATCAGACGCGTTGTGCAATCCGCGCTTGTTTTGCTGATCGTGGGACTGACGGCATTTTCGATGTTCCGCTTTGTTGGTGACCCGATTGACAACATGCTGGGGCAAGAACGCACGGTTGCGGATATCGAGCGACTGCGCGAACAGCTTGGTCTCGATCAATCGTTTCCCGTGCAATACTATAAATTCCTGACTGAGGCCGCGCAGGGCAACTTTGGGGTAAGCTACCGACAGGGACGGCCCGTGGCCGATATCTTGATCGAACGCGCGCCTGCCACGCTAGAACTTGCAGCCGTGTCTGGAATACTAGCAATCGCATTTGGCATCGGCTTTGGCGTCTTCACTGCAATCAGGCGCGACGGGTTCTTGGCCAATTTCATTATGTCAGCCTCCCTCATTGGCGTCTCGCTGCCGACCTTCTTAATCGGGATATTATTGATCTACATCTTTTCGGTCGAACTGGGATGGCTGCCCAGTTTTGGACGCGGGGAAACAGTAAAAATCGGCAATTGGTCCACGGGGTTGCTGACAGCCTCAGGGCTCAAAGCGTTGGTTTTACCCTCCATCACGCTTGGGCTTTACCAGATGACCTTGATCATGCGCTTGGTACGCTCAGAAATGCTCGAGGTTCTGCGACAGGACTACATCCGTTTTGCCCGCGCGCGGGGACTACGTGAAAGAACGATCAATTTCCGGCATGCTTTGAAAAACACAATGGTGCCCGTGATCACGGTCATCGGCCTACAGCTAGGCGCGATCATTGCGTTTGCGATCATCACCGAAACGGTGTTCCAGTGGCCAGGCGTGGGCTTGTTGTTCATCAACGCGGTGCAATTTGTCGACATCCCGGTCATGGCCGCATACCTCATGCTGATCTCGGTCATGTTTGTGGGGATCAACCTGATCGTGGACATCCTTTATTTCTTTATCGACCCACGCCTGCGGGTCGATCGCGCGGGGGGACACTGATGACTGACGTACCATTAAAGCCAGCAGAGCAATCGCGGCTGCGTGTTTTCCTCGATAGCGACGTTTTCTACATGTTCAAAACGTCACCCGTCGCCGTGGTGTCGACACTCATTTTCGCAACTCTGGTGTTGTCAGCTATCTTTGCGCCACTCATTGCGCCCACTAACCCGTTCGACCCGGCATCTTTGAACCTGATGAATGGCTTCACGGGGCCTATGACACCCAATGCGTTCACGGGCGAAAGCTTTTTGTTGGGCACTGATGATCAAGGACGTGATGTGTTTTCAACGATCCTGTACGGGATGCGCGTGTCGCTGTTTGTAGGGGTGGCCGCCGTCCTGCTTGCGATGGTGCTTGGCATCACCTTGGGTCTGATCTCGGGCTACGTCGGTGGATGGACAGAAACCATCATTATGCGCACCGCCGATGTGCAACTGACCTTTCCATCGATCCTTGTGGCGATGTTGATTTTTGGGGTCGCCAAGGGGATCACCCCGGTTGAATACCGTGATCAGATGGCGATCTGGGTCCTGATTTTAGCCATCGGTCTAAGTGATTGGGTACAGTTTGCCCGCGTCGTTCGGGGGGCTACGATGGTCGAAAAGCGCAAAGAATACGTTGAGGCCGCCCGCCTCATTGGTCGCACGCCCTTTGCGATCATGCTGCGCCACATCCTACCCAACGTCCTGTCGCCGGTTTTGGTGATCGCCACGATCTCGCTTGCCTTGGCGATCATCGCCGAAGCGACGCTGAGCTTTCTTGGTGTGGGTGCACCTGCGACGCAGCCCTCGCTGGGGACATTGATCCGCATCGGGCAAGGGTTCCTTTTTTCGGGCGAATGGTGGATTTTGCTGTTCCCCGCCGTCACGCTGTTAACCCTCGCGCTGAGCGTTAATCTGCTGGGCGACTGGCTGCGCGATGCGCTAAATCCAAGGCTGCGCTGATGTCTGATGTTGCATTGTCGATCAGGGGTTTGTCAGTCGAAATTCCCAACCGCGCCGGAATTGTCAAACCGGTTGACGGTGTAAGCTATGACATACATGCCGGCGAAATTTTGGGGGTTGTCGGGGAAAGCGGCGCGGGTAAATCCATGGCTGGCAACGCGGTGATTGGTCTGTTGACCCCACCGGCCCACATTGCAGCGGGCGAAATACGGCTTAACGGAAATCGCATTGATTTGCTCAAGGACGAAGACATGCGCCGCTTGCGTGGAAAACAGATCGGTATGGTTTTCCAAGACCCTCTGACCTCGTTAAACCCGCTTTTGAGTATTGGTGATCAGCTCACCGAAACCATGTTGACCCATCTGGATATCAGCCGCAGCGAAGCGGACAACAGGGCAATTGCCGCGCTGGAAGAGGTTGGCATCCCTGGTGCCGCCGAACGTATTGATAGCTATCCACATGAATTCAGCGGCGGTATGCGACAGCGTGTCGTGATCGCTTTGGCCTTATGCGCAGAACCTTCGCTGATCATCGCGGATGAACCAACGACAGCGCTGGACGTGTCAGTTCAAGCACAGATCATTGCGCTTCTCAAACGCCTGTGCCGGGATCGGGGCACTGCGGTGATGCTGATCACCCATGATATGGGCGTGATTGCAGAGGCCGCGGACCGTGTAGCCGTGATGTATGCAGGGCGTCTGGCCGAACTTGGTAATGTGCGCGATGTGCTGACTGCACCCCGCCATCCCTACACCTTTGGTTTGATGGCCTCGACACCTTTGGCGTCACAGGGCAAAGCGCGGCTGCACCAGATTGAAGGCGCGATGCCAAGACTTAACAAAGTGCCAGAGGGCTGCCCATTTAACCCCCGCTGCGCGTATGCCCAAGACAAATGCCGCGCAGCCCCCGCTCCACAAATCACAGATGGCCACGCTGCGTGTTGGTTCCCCATGGCCGTGGAAAAGGTATCGTAATGTCGCTGATATCCGTTAAATCCCTCACCCGGGTGTTCGACGTGTCCAAGCCCTGGTTGAACCGTGTGATCGAACGACGCGCAAAATCGCTGCTGACCGCCGTTTCCGAAGTGGACTTTGAAGTTGCTGAACGCAGCACCTATGCGCTTGTTGGCGAAAGTGGGTCGGGGAAATCAACGATCGGGCGCATGCTGGTCGGGCTTTTGACGCCCACATCCGGCAGGGTCGAAATCAACGGTGTGAGCCTCGCGACCGAAACAGACGCTAGCAAAATCGATCTGATCCGCTCTGACATTCAAATGATTTTCCAAGATCCCTTTGCCTCGCTGAACCCGCGATGGCGGGTGCGCGACATTATCGTGGAACCCGTTGTGGCGCGTGGTGGGGATGCGACTGGTCTGGCCGAAAAACTGTTAGAACAAGTGGGGCTTTCCGCGCTTGATGCAGGCAAATTCCCGCATGAGTTTTCAGGGGGGCAGCGACAAAGAATTTGCATTGCCCGTGCGTTGTCTTCTGAACCAAAACTGATCGTGTGCGACGAACCGACATCGGCTCTTGATGTGTCGGTACAAGCGCAAGTTCTAAATCTGATGAGCGATCTCAAGGATAACTTCGGGCTCACATACGTTTTGATCAGCCACGATCTGACAGTGGTCCAACACATGGCGGACCGTATTGGCGTGCTCTACCTTGGCCGCTTGGTTGAAGAAGCCAGCCCCGAAGATTTGTTTGCTAACACCAAGCATCCATACACCAAGATGCTGCTAGAAGCTGCACCCCGCATGGACGGGTTTGGCCGCGAGGCCGAACTGCCAGAGGGCGAAATCCCCGATCCCATCAACCCACCAACCGGCTGTGCATTCCATCCGCGCTGTCCAATTTCGACCGATATTTGTAGAAAAGATCGACCAGTAATGCGCAGTTTGAACAATACACGCGTGGCCTGCCATCTCGCAGAATAGTTCAGTCTAGGTTTTGCCATTGCTTGACCTGCAAACGTACTGCGTTTTTGCATAGCCAGCTGAAGCTGCCCTTGGTTCCAAAAACCATAGCGACGGACAGGGTCAGTGATTTGTCTTCCTATTCGACCGCCGCTTCAATCCGCGGCAAATCCAGCGGTGCAATCCGCTCCATCAACTGCCCTCGGTTTGAGGCGATATTTGCTATTGTCAGACCGTCAAGCACCGCCATGAAGGCCGCAGTTGCCTCCTGAATCTTTTTCGAAAGGACACAGATGCCGATCAGCGGGCACGTGTTCTTTTCAGGGTTAAAGCACTCGACGACGTCCATCGGGCCTTCGGTAATCCGAATGACATCACCCACGATGATGTCGGCAGGCAAACGTGCGAGGCGAAATCCGCCGCCACGCCCACGAACGGTTTCTAAATACCCCGCTTTGCCCAGCTCATGAACAACCTTCATGATGTGGGGACGCGATATATTGTGGATTCTTGCCACGTCTTCAATCCGGACAAGCTCGGGGGCTTTGAGCGCTGCCAGCTGCAACGCGCGCAGCGCATAGTTGGAATAACTGGTTAATTTCATGGTGCTTCCTGTTGTCGCACCTCAAAGATACATTCAAAGTATTGCTTTTGTAAATGGGCTTTGTTAGATGCCTTTTAAACCACTATTCAAAATATAGGATAAGAGCCATGAGCCTTAGAATTGGTGACACAGCCCCTGATTTCCAAGCAGAAACGACAACAGGATCAATTCAATTTCATGATTGGATCGGGGATGACTGGGCGTTCTTTTTCAGCCACCCTGCGGATTTCACTCCTGTCTGCACAACCGAAATGGGGCGGACTGCGCAGCTGGCAGAACAGTTCGTGACGCGCCACGTAAAACCCATTGGTCTGTCCACTGATACTGTCGTCGAGCACGTGAAATGGATCGAGGATGTCAATGACACGCAAAACACTATTTTGCGTTTTCCCATCATCGCTGATGCTGATCTTGGCATCGCCAAACTGTACGACATGATCCACCCAAACGAGAGCGCGACAGCTGCTGTGCGCTCTGTATTCATCATCGATCCCAATAAAAAGATCCGCCTGACCATGACATATCCCATGAATGTCGGGCGAAATTTTGATGAAATCCTGCGCGTGATCGACGCGCTTCAGACTGGCGACAAATTCAACGTGGCCACACCTGCAGATTGGGTGCCAGGCCAGCAGGTCATCATCCCGCCGTCCGTAACAGATACAAAAGCCGCGATGTCATTCCCGCATGGCTACAAAACCATCCGCCCCTATCTGCGGACCGCAAAGCTGTAACCAAGGCGCTTCCTGTTGCGCCAAAAACAACGACCACTCCACAAAAGAGGCAACAAGATGTTCGACAGTCTGACCGCAGAAATGCTGGCGCGTATACAGTTTGCATTCACCATTTCGTTCCACATTGTTTTCCCCGCTCTCTCAATTGGATTGGCCAGTTACTTGGCGGTACTGAACGGACTCTGGCTGCGTACGCGCCAAGAAACCTATCTGACCTTGTTCAATTATTGGAAGAAAATCTTTGCCGTGGCCTTTGGGATGGGCGTCGTTTCGGGCATCGTGATGTCCTACCAATTTGGCACAAACTGGTCAGTGTTTGCGGATAAAACCGGTCCGATTTTGGGGCCACTGATGGCCTACGAAGTGCTATCGGCCTTCTTTCTCGAAGCTGGATTTCTGGGGATCATGCTGTTCGGGCGCGAACGTGTTGGCGACAAATTGCACATGTTTGCCACAGCGATGGTTGCCTTTGGCACCTTGATGTCAGCCACTTGGATTTTGTCCGTCAACTCGTGGATGCAGACGCCAGTGGGCTATGGCATCAACGAACTGGGGCAATTTGTGCCACAAGACTGGTGGCAAATCGTATTCAATCCATCCTTCCCCTACCGGTTGGCCCACATGGTTTTGGCCGCCTACCTTACGACTGCATTGTTGGTTGGCGGTGTGGCAGGTTTGCATTTGTTGCGGGACCAAAAAGATGCGCCTGCACGGCGGATGTATTCCATGGCGATGTGGATGATTGTGATCGTCGCGCCTTTGCAAATTTTTGCCGGCGACCTGCACGGCCTCAACACTTTGGAACACCAGCCGATCAAAATCATGGCGATGGAAGGACACTATGACAGCCACCCCGATGGGGCACCGCTGATCCTGTTTGGCATTCCCAATGCAGACCAAAAACGGATCGATTACGCAGTCGAAATTCCCAAACTGTCCAGCCTGATCCTCAAGCATCATCTGGACGCGCCGATGGACGGGCTTGATACTATTCCCGATGCTGATGAACCCCCTGTCGCCGTCGTATTCTGGAGTTTCCGCATCATGGTCGGCCTTGGCTTTGCGATGCTGGGGCTTGGCGCCTGGAGCCTGTGGCGGCGCGTGCGTGGGCGACTGTATGACGGGCGCGGGTTGCACTGTGCGGCCATTTTCATGGGGCCGATGGGTTTTGTCGCCGTTCTGGCAGGCTGGATCACCACCGAAGTCGGCAGGCAACCCTTTACGGTGTATGGCCTGTTGCGGACCAGTGACAGCCTTGCACCAGTCGCAGCACCCGCCGTTGCAGCATCGTTACTGGCATTTATCGTGGTCTATTTTTTCATCTTTGGCGCAGGCACGTTTTATCTGCTGCGCATGATGAACACACCCGCCGGAACACCGCATTTGGGTCTAAAGGACGGACCGATCCGAACTGCAGGGCTTGCGCCGATTTCCCAGTCCAATCCAGACCCCATTCCCGATCACTAAGGAGCATCACGATGTTTGAACTTTCTTTTATCTGGGCTGGGATCATCGCGTTTGCGGTTCTGATCTACGTGATCCTTGATGGCTTTGATCTGGGTGTTGGAATTCTATTTCCTGCTGCAAACAGTGAGCAGGATAAGGCGCGCATGATGAATTCTATCGCTCCGATCTGGGACGGAAATGAAACGTGGTTGGTGATGGGCGGCGGCGGATTGTTTGCTGTTTTCCCGCTGGCCTACGCCGTCATTATGCCAGCACTTTACATGCCGATCATCTTGATGCTGTTGGCCTTGATCTTTCGCGGAGTCGCGTTTGAATATCGTTGGCGCACACAACGGTGGAAGCCAGTTTGGGACGTCGCATTTTTTGGCGGATCGCTTGTCGCCGCCTTTATGCAGGGCATTGCACTTGGCGCGTTGGTGCAAGGGATCAAGGTGGCGGACAGGGCCTATGCTGGTGGTTGGTGGGATTGGCTTAGTGTGTTTTCGGTGCTGACAGGGCTGGGTGTGGTCGTGGGTTATGCCCTTTTGGGGGCGACATGGATCATTTTGAAAACCGAAGGTCAATTGCAACGACAGATGCAAATCTATGCGTGGTGGCTTGGCGCAGGAACGTTGCTGTTCATCGCAATTGTCAGCATCATGACCCCGTTTCAGGACCCTGAGTATTTCCAACGCTGGCTTAACTTGCCCGGCAGCCTTCTGAGCGTTTTAATGCCCGGTGCCGTTATCGCTGCCGCATGGGCGTTGTTCACTGGCCTGAATGCCGGCAAAGACGCGCAACCGTTCCTTGCCGCGCTTTGCCTGTTTGTGCTGTGTTTCATCGGCATTGGCATCAGTTTTTACCCCAACATTGTGCCGCCTGGCCTGACGATAGCTGACGCTGCCGCCCCGGATTCCAGTCTGCGCTTTGCGCTGGTCGGAACCGTAGTTCTCGTGCCGCTGATCCTTGGCTACACCGCGTATGCCTACTGGGTATTTCGAGGCAAAGTTGACCCGGCTGAGGGGTATCACTGATGCAGTCTACACTTTGGAAAAAGCTAGGCTGGTTTGTCGCTTTGTGGATTATGAGCGTCCTCGCCCTCGCAATTGTCGCCTATGCCATTCGATTGGCGATCGTCCCCTGACCGACGGTTTCTGTTCTTGGCCAAGTATAATCCGGATGCAGGGCCACCCAATTTCACCACACCAAAGGAGCTTTCAAATGCGTATTTCCACCTTCGTAACTGCGTCGGTCATCGCCTTTGCTCTGGCCTCTACTGCCCAGGCGAAGGACCCTAACAAGCTGATCACGATCCTCACTTCTTCCGAACCACAAACCCAATTGATGGCCATGGTCCTAACCCTAAATGCCATCAATGCCGGAGCTGAGGCCGAAATGTTACTGTGCGGTCCTGCAGGTGACATCGCGCTCAAAAATGCCCCTGCATCGGCTGTCACCGGACAACCACCTAGGGACGTCAGCCCCCAAGGTCTGATGCAAATGATGATCGCGAAAAAGGTGCTAAAGGTTCAGGTCTGCGCCATTTATCTACCAGGAAAAGGGACCGACGCGTCAGTATTGATCGAGGGTGTTACCCCTGCAAAACCCGATGCAATGGGCGCTGCGATTGTCACCCCAGGAACATCTTTGATGAGCTTTTAGGACACTGACATTCGTTAAATGGTTTCGTGAACGGCGACCGTACGATCAGTTCTTTGCCAAGGGGTCACGCTTGCCATATCGCTTTCATCGGCCGCTCCTTGTCGTGGAAGTCCAATGAATTTAGTGCGCAAGACGATCTTTTATGGCGCAAACGCGAAACCATCATCAAAGCACTTTTCCCTGTGTCTCTGCATCCGTCAGAGATTAGTGTCACTCGGCTTCATCAGGCGACCTCAGCGGACACTCGAGAACGAAGCAAGACCCAGAATAGCAAGTGTTTGCATCATCGATTAGTCATTCAAGATGCAGTGTTGTGTGTTGGGGCATGCAAAGTATTCGCAACACGCCTGGACGAAATCCAGAACAAGCCGCCTGGGCCGCGATTTGCTATAGCCGATGGCCAAAGTGAGCGGCGGGAGAGCGTCTGAAATTGGCCGTTCGACAACTTGTGCGCCGCTGTAGGTTTCGGATGTCAGTGGACGCATGTTCAGGATGGCGAGGCCGCGTCCTGCCGCCACGAGGCTGCGCACCATCTCGGTTGAATTTGCGTAGGCTACGATGGGGGCCTGCCGCATCCCCGGCTCAAACAGCCCCTCGTAGTAGGATGCCGCCATAGGGCGGTTGAGAACAACCAATGGCTCGCAAGAAATCTGCGCCATCGAGATTGTAGCTTGCGGCGCGAGCGCATGGTTCGATGGCAACACGCAATAGGGCGGCGCTGCGATAAGCGTGTCATATGTGACAGAGGGGCGGACATCCTGAGCGACGAACACGATGACGTCATAGGTGCCATCAATCAGCCCGTTCTGCGCCTGATCGTTATCACATTCTTCCAACTCAAACACGACGTCCGATCCGTTTGGCACAAAGGTATCAAGGATTTGCGGTAAAAAGGCAGGCGCGATCGGGGCGTAATATCCGATCCTCAAGGTCCCGCTCAGTGATTGCTTCAGATCGGCCCCCTCGACAAGCATCGATCGGTATTCGTCCAGCAGGCGTTCGCATTTCTGGGCCACGTCGCGACCACTGGCATTTGCCTGAATGCCGCGCGCCCGCTGTCGCGAAACAAGGGTCAGATCAAATTCTGCTTCAACCTGGTCAATGGCGGTAGAGATTGCAGATGCGGCGATATTTAACTCCGCCGCGGCCTTTGCGATATTGCCGTGCCGCAAAGCCGTCGTGAAATAGTTCATTGCTTTAAGGGTGAGTGCCATAAAAACCTCTGATTTTCAGAACAAGTTTATCGTTTAATACTATTTTTCAGATTAGGCAAAGCATGTCAGGGTTGCAGGTGATACAAAATGCGAGGTTCACCATGTCTGACGCCCCCCTCAAAGGTTGGAACCACACACCGGACGTTCCGTTGCAGGTTTCGCCGCTCTTTAGTTGGCCCCCACGCCCGATGGCATTTTTGGCCTGGGTCTGGAATTCGTGGTTTTTTATCACTGAGCGACTGATCATCGTCGCGATTGCCTGCATTTCGTTCTACGGGTTCCAACCACCATTGGCGGAAACGCAAACGCTTGCGATTGGTTGGATCGCAGAGATGTTCATCCGCAATGTGGTGTTGATGACCCTCGTGGCAGGGGGACTGCATCTGTACTTCTATACCTTCACCAAGCAAGGGCAGGCGCTGAAATATGACCCGCGTCCGCTGATGAAAAACGGGCGGCAATTCACGCTGGGTGGGCAGATCCGCGACAATATGTTTTGGACGATAACCAGCGGCGTGACCGTTTGGACAGCCTACGAAGTGCTGATGTTCTGGGCCATGGCCAACGGATATGCGCCAATGCTGACATGGGCTGCGAACCCCATCTGGTTTATCGCCCTGTTTCTACTGATCCCCGTCTGGGAGAGCTTTTATTTCTACTGGATCCACCGGCTCCTGCACATTCCGTTCTTCTACAAACACGTGCACGCGCTGCACCACCGCAACATCAACGTCGGGCCTTGGTCGGGCATGGCGATGCACCCGGTGGAACACTTGATCTTCCTTGGGTCCGTGCTGATCCACTTTGTCGTGGCCGCACACCCGATCCACATTCTGTTTCACCTGCAATATTACGCCCTGACCGCCGCCACGACGCACACCGGGTTCGAAGGCATGCTCGTCAAGGACAAGAACCGCCTAAAGCTGGGCACGTTCCACCACCAGATGCACCACCGCTATTTCGAGTGTAACTACGGATCGCTAGAGCTACCGTGGGACAAATGGTTCGGATCGTTCCACGATGGCACTGTGCACTCTGATGCCAAAATTCGCGAACGGCGCAAAAAACTCACGAACGGAGCCAAGTAAATGGGCGGTATGACGATCAAAGACTTGCGCGAGGCCAAAGGCAAACGCACCATCACTTATGTGCAGGTCGCATCCGAGGAGGAGGCAATTGCCGCCTCTGTCGCAGGCATGGATATGATCGGGACCGCCTTTGTGCCCGAACGTGCGCACTGGGCCAGCGCGGTGCCCGATACGCATTTCCAATACGGTTTGCCGTGGGGCAAACACGCGTCCGACATAGAGGCTCTGCGCGATGCCATGAACGCAATGATGGCAGGCGCGCAATCCGTCTATTGCGGCTATAGCCCGCGCATCGTTGAGGCTTTGGCCCGTGAAGGCGTCCCGGTGATCTGCCATGTCGGGCTCGTGCCGCCCAAGGCCACGTGGACTGGCGGGTTCAAGGCCGTCGGTAAAACCACGGAACAGGCCCAGATGGTTTGGCAACAGGTGCAAGAGTTCGAGGCGGCGGGTGCTTTTGCCGTCGAGATGGAGGTCGTTGCAGCGCAATTGGCCACCGAAATTACCGAACGCACGTCCATGCTGACGATTTCGCTGGGCTCCGGTGGTGGATGCGATGCCCAATATCTTTTTTCTGCGGATTTGTTGGGGGAAAACCGTGGCCACATTCCACGCCACGCGAAAACCTACCGTAACTTTGCCGCCGAGCGCGACAAAATGCAGGCAGATCGCATTGCTGCATATGGCGAATATATCGCCGACGTGCGCGACGGGACGTTCCCAGACGTGGCACAAAGTGTCGCGATGAACGCCGATCTTACCGCTGTATTTGTCGACAAATCGTGACTGATCCGGTTGATTCCACCCTTTCGACGGTCGTCATCGGGGCGGGACAGGCCGGATTTGAAGTTTGCGCCAAACTGCGCGAGCTTGGGATGACAGGTCCGATCACTTTGATCGGTTCAGAACAGCACGCGCCCTATCAACGCCCGCCGCTATCCAAGGCGTATCTACTTGGTAAAATGGAACTTGCGCGACTGTTTTTGCGTCCGTTACCGTTTTATGACGACATGGATATCACGCTAAAGCTGGGGTGTGATTGTGTTGCAATTGATCGCGAGGCCAAGACGGTCGTTTTAGGTGATGGAACGCGTGTTGGTTATGACAGATTGGTGCTGGCGACCGGGGCTTCGCCAATCCAGCTGCCCGATGCCATCGGGGGCGGTTTGGGTCGGGTGCATTGCATGCGCTCGCTTGCCGACGCCGATGCGTTGGCTACGAGATTTGTACCGGGCCAGCATGCATTGATCATCGGAGGCGGATACATCGGGCTTGAAGCTGCCGCCGTTGGCGCGGCGCTGGGCATGAAAGTCACGCTGGTCGAAGCATCGACGCGCATTTTAAAACGGGTCGCCGCAACAGAAACTGCCCGCTATTTTCGCGACCTTCACAAAAGCCACGGCGTCGACATCCGCGAGGGGGTGACAGTTATGCGGTTGACCGGCGACACGTCGGTGACGGGTGCTGAACTGTCCGATGGCAGCGTTCTGGACGTTGACGTGGTTGTCGTCGGTATCGGCGTGCGCCCCAATATCGACTTGGCAAAGGCGGCAGGACTTGAGATCGAGAACGGCATCAAGGTCGACGCGGCTTGCATCACCAGTGATCCCGCAATTTTGGCGGTCGGTGATTGCGCCTCTTTCCCGCACGCGGGCGGGCGCATACGTTTGGAAAGCGTGGGAAACGCTATAGATCAGGCGCGCGCGGCGGCGGAAGCGATCACCGGCGCGCAAACGCAGTATACTGTAAAACCGTGGTTCTGGTCGGACCAGTACGACGTGAAGTTACAAATTGTTGGCCTGTCGCAAGGGTATGACCGTGTCGTGGCGCGAGCGTGCGACGATGGGAGGGCATCATATTGGTATTATGCCGCGGATCAGTTAATTGCCGTCGACGCGATGAATGACCCGCGCGCGTATATGGTGGCTAAACGATTGATTGATAATGGGAAAAGCGTTGATCCCAACCTGGTATCAGACCCCAATGTTGATGTGCGGTCTTTGCTGCAAAGGGTGCGAATGGACGGTTTTCACGCCGCTTTGCTTCATTAAGCAAGTCTGTGCCAGTGCCAAAAAAACGAGGGTATTGGAGCGAACTTTATCACAGCAATTTGTCACATCTGACTGACGATGACGGGAAAAGTAATGAAAGTAGTTTTGAGCGCGTTTGTATTTTCAGGTCTTGTGTCTGGTGCTCTTGCCGGTGACACGAATTGCGGAAGCGTCGGCAATCAGAACTCCATGACTCTGTGCGCTGGGCAGGACCATGACGCTGCGGATGGTGCAACGCAAGTGGATTGCTTATCGGGATGCTCAGTGCGCATTTGCCAGCGCCGGGACGCAAGGGGGCAGTGTGCACCCATACGTTCTCTTGACTTGTCTTGCTGAACTAACCCGCATGCAGACCCGGATGCTAAAGCGCCAGTTAGAATGTGTTGAAGGTGACCTATCTTGCGGCGGTCAATGAATGCCGCGTCTTGGCCCTACTTTTGCTTGCTCTGGCAGTGCAGGCAGACCGTTTGGCCGATCTGCTGTCGGTCGTGATCTTGCTCATTCCACCTACTTTGACTGATGCACCGCTTTTGCGTCCCACGGCGAAAGCTCCTTAAACCTGCGTTTGTTGAAACTTATCCAAAGGTCGACGTCGAGCTTCGCCTATTGCCCGCTAGTACAGCCATGCTTTTGACACCGATCCCAAGCCCTTGATCCACTCTGCGCGGCCTAAAAGTGTTTGCCCAGGGATGCTAAAAACGTGGCCTCAATTTGGGCAGTAGGTAAAGCATGGCCTGCGTAAATGGCATCGATAGGCAAGGACCACTGGATGCATCACTAAGTACGACAGAAGTGATTACCTTCATGAATTTATCTGCAGATGCGTTTGAGTCGGTCTGACAGCTCCAGCGCTAGGCTTGCTTGGCAACGTTTGCGAATTCTCGGTAAAACGTGCAGGCTGCAAGGCGTTTGCAAGCGTCCAGCGCGCAATCTACAGCTGCCGCTGTTTGGTCATTCAGACGGCAGTTGACCACAGGGTCGCTGACGTGCCCTAGCGCGAATGTGTTTGAAACATCGTAAGAATAGGGCACCAACCAGCCGTCGTCCCGGATAACGATGGGGCTGATCAGTCGCCCATTTTGTGCAGGGGGCTGCGTGTTCAACATGGCACCAGACACTGCGTCACAATGAAACTGGACGTTAGGGTACAGTTTGCTGAACACCTCGGCAATCAGGATCAAGCGCATCAGGGCTTCTTGTGGAAGTTCTGCGCCAATGATGTCCACCGACTGCGACGCCCGCCCAACGGCCGCGATCGGATGCAACTGGATTTGCTGAATTCCGTGTGCAATCAGATCGTCAACTACTTGCGGTAAATGCGGCAAAGATTGTTGTGTGACGGAAACCACCGCGCCAGTCGACTGCCCGTCGTCAAGCAATGTAGAAAGGGCAGTGAGTGCGCGTTTGAACGCACCTTCCTTTTGTCGGATTGTGTCGTGCAGATGTTGCGGACCATCGATGCTGATGGACGCGTGTTGCACATGCCCGGCTTGCATTGTGCGCAATAGACGGTGTGGATGGGTTCCATTGCTGATGACGGATGTTTGATACCCCTGCGCAGTCAATCCTTCGGCCAGTGCCTCGAATTCCGCGTATAAAACCGGCTCGCCCCCCGAAAGAGAAGCGAGCCGGTATCCTTCGTCTGCAAGTCGCGCCGTGGTCGATAAAATCGTGTTCACTGGTAAGCCGTTGCGGACATCGGGAGAAGACGAAGAATAGCAATGCAGACAAGTGTAATTGCAAAACCGCGATGGGTGAATTTGGACAATTGGGTGACGTGTCAGCATGTTGATGGCTCTCAATTCAAAGGGAGTGGGTCACGCGCAGGCGGGATTGGTTTTGAATGAGAATCCCTTCTGGAAAAATCTCGATCTTGCGAATTTTGCCAAGACGATCATCCATAAAGTCGGACAAATCGAAGTCCGGCAAACCGGAATCGTAGCGATGTTCGATGCACATACCAAGGGTGCAAATGTCGTAATCAATGATGGGAAAGCGCGCTTCGCTCATGGCTTTCGCGATCTCGCTTAACCGATTTTTGGGCAGGGGTTTGCTCGCCAACGTTAGGGTCAGCGCCTTTAGCAGGTCATCGTGTGTCGGTGTGTTTTGGTCTGTCATTGAAGTGTTCCTTTTGGTGGATCGGAAAATAAATTCAGGCTTTGGGTGGGCGGGAACTTTGTCATCCTTCAGGTGTCTTTGCAGGGTATGTGGATGTTCCAGCGTCGCTTGTTCGTTGTGCTAATGCGCTTCGCTGACGTCCAGTTCGCACAGGATGTCGCCCTGCCACAAAATCAGCACTTTGGTGTATTGGCCTGAATTGGCTGGTCCTTCAAAGCGCGCATCATGGTACTGGAATGCCTGTGTGCCGATACCACCTGTATTGCGGATTGATAGATCCAGTTCCAAGGTGCTGCTGGAGGTGCGGGGGGCCGCATTCGGACTGAGATGGGGCAGATCAGCGCTGCTTTTTGTCTCGACCTCACCTGTGACGATGATCTTGAAGGGACCGGGACGCTGCAGGTTGACCCAAGCGGAAAAGTCGCGGATTGGGGGTGGGTTTTTCATGAAGAAATCTCCTAATTTTGAGGGATGTATCGGCTTTAAAATGAAAGCCTGAGGTTCAGGGTTACCCCGTCGACGTCTTGCATCGTCAAGCGGTCTTTGCCCTTCTCGTAGAGCAATTCAAGCGAGGTGCGGTTGTCCTTTGACAGGCCTAATCTTGCCGCAGCATCGTATTTGACAGCCGTTACGCTGTTCGAAAAATCATGGTAGGCACTGACCCCGGCTGACAGGCGTAACCCGTGATCACCGACGCTAGAAAAGGTGTATCCCGCACCAAGATCAAAACCGGCCCATGCATGTTCAGTGCCGCTGACCAGCCCCGAATTGCCGCCTTTTTGCACGGTCAAATAGTTGACCTGAGCCCCGAACGACCAGTCGAAGGACCGTTTTCCAAAGTCACCTTGCAGGCCGTTCAACCGGCTTTCGAAATGATATGGTTTCCAGCTTGCCGTTAAACCATAGACTTCTGCGTCACCCTGAAAATCTGTGCGAAAATATGGCGCGATCGAAAATTCTTGCAGATCAAAAACCCCACCAAAGACCTGGAATTGACCAAGCACACCAAAGGACAAATCGCTTGTTCCCGTGGCTGTAGAGTCGCCTGTCCCGTTGAACGAAATGTACGGTGCGAGGGCAAATGCAGATAGCGCTGCACCTGTCGGCTCTTCTGTGGCTCCTGCCAGCAGGCAACGATTGGATGCACCTTTTGGCACCCAGGCCAATGCGCCCGCAACTTTCCAATCCGTCTGACCGCTCAGCCGATCATGCGAAAGAGAAAAGAGCGCGCCATTCTTTGAGGGTAAAACTGCGTCTGGGCTGTTGAGCGACAGTTGCGTAACGTTTTCTTGCAACACAAACTGCGACCCAGTTTTGCAGCGTTCTGCAAGGCGAAGGTAGTAGGGACCCTCGGCAAGTTCATTCACAGGGATGCTATCGGCTTCTCCGCTCAGAAAGGTGCCAAGCCGCGAGGTTTGAGGCGCGGAAAGGTCTGCCGCCAAATCTTTGAGGGCTTCGATCTCTGGGCCGCGCTCAATGAACCCGTCGTTGTTAAAATCGCGTTTCTTGATCTCTGACAGAGGCAGCGCGGTTGCGTGTGTCGCGATCATGGTCGCGGCAAAAGTGCTGGCGAGACCAGCGTTGAAAAATCGATTCATTGAAATGTTCCTAACCGAAATGAATGAGCCAACCGCGAGAATTGTAATCTTCGATGACAGCAGTCAGCAGATCCTCGACGCTTGGTTTTGAGACGACCTCACCGGGTGCCAGAAACACCCCGTCAGCGACAAAGCCCGGTAGGGCGTTCAGAACGTTCAAATATGCTGAAAGCGTCGTAGCGCCGGGCCCGATGTGGGTCGCAACCTTATGATTATGGGCGACTTTCTTGCCGCTGGTTTGCTTCAACCTTTGAAACACCCGATCACGGATGGTGAAGTAACTTTGCTTTGCCATTTCTTTTTTCCCCTAATTTTGTCAGGCTAAATTTCATAGCCTTGTGTCGTGAAAGCATCTTGGGAATGAAGCGTAACTGCGGCGTGTGATTTTTGCGTGACGCAGAATTTCGGGCAGTATTTTCTGAAGGAATTCAGGGCGATTTTCTTATTTTTTACCTGTGCAGATTTGGAATCTTCGGGTTGACTGGGGATCACACCGCAAAGGGAAGGCCAGTTGGGACATGACCAGATCACAGGAAAATCACAGCTCACTGGCAATGTGCATGTGAACGCGCCAGTGATCTTGATCGATAACACCAAAGGAACCGCCTAATTATGCACGAGACAGGGCACGAAAAGCAGCTGATTTCCTATTGGGAACAAGACTGTTGGGATTGGCGCGAGTCCATTTTTGCACCACATATTTGTATTATCGAAGCTGTGACGTTGGTCGGCAAAACTGCAAGCGGTCTGGGCAATACACGTGACGATGCGCTGCAACGATGCCTGAGTGAAACTGCAGAAATTATGGCGCGCCGTGCCCTGTCCAGCGAGCCGTCAAAACGCGTATCTGTCGGGCAAACGGGTATCGCGGCGCATGTCGATCCAGAATACGCGCAACTTAATGCGCTTTACGAAGCCCACGAACGGGTTGCCATCTGGCAGTGGTGGTTGGGGCAGGGGAGCGCTCGGAAAATTCCGGATGGATGGTTGCTGCTGCATGGCTTTACCGGCTGGCTTGATCAAAAACGCGCAACAGCCGAGATAAAACGCGTGACTGCGCTTTGGTCTCTGACAACAACATCTGACATTCATACGGTGGTCTGCAAGTCCGAATACCCCAATGGGCAAGATCCGATATTGGGGTTCGGGTCTTCGGCCTGCGTGGTTGACGCGGCCCGTAAGGCACTGCGTGAAACCTTGTTGATGGAGCTTAACCTAATGGAGGTCCTGGCTGTTCGCAGCGGATATTCGACGCGCGACGTCAGCACGATTGAGGCCAAGATCAAAAACTATGCGCTGCGATGTCCCGCAATATTGCCACAAGACGAGGTATCCTTGCGTAAACAAGCGTTGGGAAACATGCGCCTTAAAGAGGTTGTGAGCAAGGCGGTGTGTTCACCGAAATTTCGCGACATCACACCACCTGACCAGTATCGGGTCGTCTGGCAATGCTGCATCGAAGGGACGTCGCAGCTGCATGCCAATGGCCCCGCAGCCCCTTTTATGTAGCTATTTATAGAAAGAAAAACCCAATGTCAGATACAAATAAACGTCAAAAGATATTTGAAGCATTTGAGATGTCTGCCGCGGGGTGTTGTTCAAACAAGTATGCCAAACCGTTCGGGCTTCAACTTGACGGCGACATGGCAAAACGGGTTCTAGATCCACCGCAAAACGGCGATGGCGGCGGGGGGCAGGTCGGCCTTCCTGAATTTGATCTTTCCAGTCGGGATTGGCGCGATGCGTGCTTGCAGAGCAAGATGGAGGTGCCTGCCGGATACACCTATTTTGGTCAGCTCATTGGCCACGACCTTGGTCATAGTGTTCCGCTTGCGCAAGTCCCGCACACCGAACGTCCGCGGGATGTGCAAATGGCTGCGCAAACCGATTTTGAACCAACCCGATACAACATCATCGAAAACCCGCTGACCTTGGGGACACTTTATGGCGCTGGGCCAGTAACGCTGCATCATCTGTTTGATCCCAAAACTTACCTGTTCCGTATCAAACGCCGCAATGTGATGACCCATGCCCATGTCGGTGGGGATGCCAGCGTGCGCGCGTTATATGACAGCCGCAACCGCGACACCCATGTTCTGCATCGGCTGACTGCGATTTTAATGAAATTTCATAATCAAGTGGCGCGCCGCGCTTACTTGGCGCTTGAATCCGATGGTCAGTCGCCAAAAAACCGCAAAGAGACAAGCTATGTTCTGGCGCGAGCACATGTTTTGGAAGTTTGGCACCATTTGATCGTCACGGACTTCCTTCCTCAATTTGTCCATCCGGATGTTATGGCTTTGTCCACGGCGGACCTTGAAAGCTATCCTTTGCTGGGTGAAACCAGCCTTTTGCATGGGGTGATGCGGGCGTTTCATGCGCTGCCGCGACGGAAATACAAATTCCCCGAGCTGCGCAAATTGAGTGAATTGTTGTTGGCCTCGCCAGAGGATGATGAACGGATCATAAGCGGCTGGCCGTTGGATTGGTCGTTGTTTTTTGATGGTCAGGCTGGCGGTACAAAGACAGGTGTCTGCGCCAGTTTTTCGCCCAAATTCGCTCCGGTGAACGGGATTTCCATTGCCCAACTTGATCTTGCAACAGCGCGCATTACCGGCGCACTAAAACTGCAAAGCACTGCGGTGGCAGGCATCCGTTCACAAATGCCGCCTGAGTGGAGTAATCGCCTGTCAGCTGCAGTCTTGGCACAGGAATTTACCAGCAAACATGCCAGTGCTTTTGATTGGTCGGTAGATGCCGCTGACATAAGAAAAGCGCCGTTGTTTCTTATCCTGATGATAGAAGCGCAGCTTTATGGCGACAAAGGTGGCTTTGGCCACTTGGGCAGCATCATGCTGCGGCGCACGGTGATGCACGCGATTGGCCAAGTGCGCTTTACCAGCCCTGCGTATGTGGTCGCAGATTTACCGCGGCCGAATTCGATGCTCGAACTCATTTCAATGACAGACCAATAAAGTAAAGGACTTTACCATGGATACCTATACCATCGTCGGACGCAAGATCGACCAAGGCAAGACACGATATCTTCATTCAGACGGATCAATCGATCAAAATCCAAATAATAATGGTGCAGCGGGCACCGCGTTGACGGTCGAATTTATCGGCAAAAAGATTATCGAACTGTCACAAAATGCACATCTCGAACGGGGGTCGCCGGAATATCTGAAAGTCACTGAGCAGCTGAGAAATGCACTGGTGGTCAAAGGCCCCTTCAATCACGACCCCAACGATCCAAAGCTTGAGGAATTGTTGGACAACGTAACGGTTGAACTGAAGTACGATGAGCGCACGCCATTGGACAAAAACGTGCGAACATTGGTGATCCCGGCCAAGGATACACTGGCGTACCGCGAGACATTTTTCAAAGAAAAAGATCAGATTCCGGGGTACGAGCCACCGCTGACTTACGAACTCGATCGGTTGATGATGAGGCTTTACTTCAATCGTTTGATCAAAGAGCTAGTGACCGAATTTACCGGTACTGACGGGCAGCCGTTGTCGCAGGCTGATCAGAATAAAATGGCCGAAGACGTCGACAAAAAGCTAGGCAGCTATGATGAATTACTTGCTGACGCCGAGGATGAAACTGAACTAAGCATGGTGAGGATTCTCGCGTCACCTGTTGCAGCTTTCCACCGTGCGATCGGCATCTATATCACCGAAATGTGCGATTGATTGGCCCTGAAAAGCAATTTGATTGAGCGTTTGCCGTAAATCTTCACGCACGGCTTCGTTTCGCAACGGAAAACATGAAACATACCAATCGATCACGCTGCGTGGTGTTGCTGCGTGATCGCCATACCACGTCGCGCTGATTTCTTTGAAATAGTCGCCGAAACGGCAGTTTGCCGCGTCGGTGTCTCCCAATTTTATCAGAGCTGCACTGTGCCATCCGCCCACAGTCGACATCAGGCCATCACCTCCAACGCAGTAGCGCACTGTGTCTTCATAAGCGCCCACAAGATATCCCGCCGCTGCGAGGTAAATCTGGTGAAACGGCTCCATTGCCTGAGGCAATCGGGACAAATCCGTGATCATCTCTTTTGTGCGTGCAGCGTTGTCACAAAACGCAAACCCGAGTGCCGAAGATGCAATCGTGTGGGCGTTTTGCGGGTTCAGCAAAAGCGATTGCTCAAAGTGGAATTCGGCAAGGTCGAATTCTGATTTATGACAGTAACACCACGCCAGCACGCGGTGTGCACGGGTGTCCATAGCATCGGCTGAAACCGCCTCTAGCGCGTGGTTCAATGCCATGTCTTTAAGGTGATTGGCCTGAAATGTTCCTGGCCTCAGGACATGGCGAATGTTGTAGATACCGGCAAGTTCCGCATGTGCGGGGCCAAAGTCCGGAACTTCCTGAGTGATCCCGCGCAACAACACCACAGCCTTTTCTTCGTCGGTTTTGGTCCAGGTGCCTTTAAGGGCCAAAGACTGTAACCAGCGGTCATACAGCGCGGCGCGGTTGTCCACACTTTGCCTGTCCGCCACGACAACACGCAGCGCATTGCCGATATTCAGCACCAGCAGGCGCACTTTGCCGGACCAGTCGTTGTGTGGGTCATCGATCAGCTCTGACCAGAGCAATTCGCGACGTTCGGTGTGGATGACCTCGACGGACAGGCGGTATTTGCCATCGATTGAAAACAGCTTGAGATGAATCGATAGAAAATCGTTGCCCATTGGTTTGGAGCCGACAACTTGCCACTCGCGAAAGCGGCTGAGCACGCTGCGTAAATCACTGACCAAGACGGACTGAAAACTTGCATCGCGTCGGCTGAGTCTGAGGTTTTCAACTTCTTCCACAACCAACGTTACCTTTTGGCGCGCAGGTTTGGCGGGGTTGCTTGCCCTGGCCCCTTCAGGGTCAAGTTTGATGGCTGCCAGCAGCTCCATCGTGGCGGTTTCGGGCTCTTGATCAAATTCTTCGTCTAGCGCTACGTAAAGGCGATTATAAAGTTCGATCGCGCGCTTTGCCGATTGGGCTCGCCAATGGTGCAGCATCAACCAACGGGTGCCAATTTCATTGTTGGGATCGATGTCGATAAGAAATTCGGCAGCACTGAGAGCGCCGTCACCTGTGCCCGTTTCAACAGCGTGCTCTAAAGTTGCGCGGAACTTGGAAATCGCGCGATCACGGGTAATTGCAAGCCAGCCGTCAAAGGTGTCGGATATCCCAATCAACAAATCCAGATGTTCCAGAAACGAAGTGATCGTTCGCGACGCTTTGACGAACTGTGTTTGGTTTTGCAGTCCGGTCGCAAGATCACTCAATAAGCACCACTCACGCGGTAAATCTGTGGAAATGCAGCCATTGCCGGTCAGAAGGGGCAGTGTGTCGGCAGCGTCCGAAGTTTGGCGTAAATGCCGCACAGTTTGGCGGAGCGACGCGTATGATTTCCCTGATTTTGATTCTTGCCAAAGCAGATCAATGATCAACTCGTTGCGTCGTTCTCGGCCGGGTGCCAAAAGCAGGTACATCGCCAATGCGCGTGCCTTTTTCAGCTTAAGTGCCGCCAAAAAGCGCCCTATTTCCTCGTAATTAGGCATTTAAAAACTATGAAGGTTAGCTTTCGACTTTGCAATCTAAGTTTCTTTTCATCGTCATAGGGTGAAAAGAGAGATCGTGACTCCGGTTTCTTTTTTGATGACATTCGTATTCAAGTTTAGGCTATTCAATTTGAATAGAAACTGCCCGATCCCACGATATTGGATTATGAGCGGCTTTATCGCACAAAAATGTGTTCGATCCTGATCGTGCGCCAAATGGGTTAAGGCAACACCTGTCGGCGGCCTTATCTTTGCTGAAATGAAGACGTACACGCATTATCCAAGATGTGTAGAAGTGTATGACCCTTGGAAAGGGGGCGTCGCATTTCCCATACCCAGGTCAGTTGAACAGGATAGGCCTGTGTAGGTTTGAAAGGGCAAAAGGCGGCCCTTATCCACACAAAGAACGGGCAAGCTGTAGTGTTGGGCAAGCAGCATGCTACCTGCACCAGTCCCGCAACCTAAGTCGGCAATACGTGAGTTCTCGGGGGTATTTGGAAGCCTACGCAGTATGCTTTTGGTAAAAGCACCGTCGCCGGGGCCTTGGCGCTCAATGTCACCATAAAAGAGTGTCATTGCTTCGCGCATCGTCATTTCATCAGTATTCATTTGAAGTCTTTCAGTAAAAACAAAAATAGCGACCATTGGAACACTCCAAGGCCGTCAATCACTTGCAACACTGCGTTTTCGCATCGTGTTGCTAGGTTCCTACATTCTCCAACATTTAATGCTCCTTATCGTTTTGAGCTTCTGTCATGCTTTGAGTGCTATGAACGAAAAGGAACAGCAACAATGGCCGTGCCGCCGACCTGACCCGCTAATTCTTACCGCGATAATCCGACCAAGCCCGTCAGAGGTCGGTTGTGAGCAAAGACTCACAGATTTTTGCGCTGCGGCTAATGTCCGGTGAAACTAGACAGGTTCAGAACTTTAGTTGTAAAGTACAACTATGAATCAGATACTCAACACACCTCGCATCGACAAAATGCGCGCTGCTTCACGACATATCGTGCGCGAGCTTGGCTTTATGCAGAAGGGATTGGCTGGCACTGAGCTATCCCCATCAGCGGTGCATACGATCATCGAACTTGGATATGGCACTGTGACCAATGCAAGCGACCTCGGCGCGCTTTTGCATCTGGAAAAATCTAGTGTCAGTCGCCTTATTCAAAAGCTGCAAAATGAAGGTCTGATTGAAGTGGGGCCGGACCCCAGTGACAAGCGATTCCGCGTTCTTTCGTTGACGCAGGATGGGCAAAGCCTGCTGGGCGATGTCGAAAGATTCGCGCGGGGGCAACTTCGTTCCGCCTTGGATGTGCTGTCGGCAACCGACGTGTCTCAAATTGAAACGGGTCTCATCTTGTTTGCAAAATCGCTGAGTGCAAAAGGCGCGCGTGTAACGGGCGCTCTGCCGGAAGTCGAAGTGAAGGAGGGTTACCGTTCGGGCATCATCGGTTCAGTGGCGCAGCTGCACGCCTCATTTTACTCGAAATACTATGGGTTTGGCGCTGTTTTCGAGCGGAAAGTCGCATCTGAAATGTCAGAATTTATGGGACGCATCGACAATTCAGGAAACGCATCATTTTCCGCTTACGTGGGCAACGAACTTCTGGGGTCCGTTTCTCTTGATGGCGAGGACTTGCGCGATCGCGCTAGTCATCTGCGGTGGTTCATAGTCAGCCCCAAAGCGCAGGGTATGGGTATCGGGAGCCTTCTGATCGGCAAGGCTACGGCCTTTTTGGACGACAACGCCTTTGATCGAACGCGCCTGTGGACGTTCAAAGGATTGGATGCCGCACGACATCTTTACGAAAAGCACGGCTTTACTCTTGCCCATGAGACACCGGGCACGCAGTGGGGAACAGAAGTTATCGAGCAAGAATTCGTGCGGCATCGCGGGGAGTAGTGAAGAGATTTCTTCCTTACGTTGCTGCGTCTTTTACCGGCATACAGGTTGGCGCAGCACTTGTTGCAAGTGAAGTTGTTGTCAGTACAACTGGAGCCGCAGGACTAGGGTTCTTGCGATACCTGATCGCCAGCATAGTGTTGGTCCCTTTCTGGATTGCCAGCCAAAAGCCACGCATCAAATGTAGTGACATCTGGCCGATTTCGTTTATTGGCATTGGGCAATTCGGTCTTCTCATTGCGATGCTGAACATCGCGGTCCTGCTCGCATCGTCCGCGCGTGTGTCGTTCATTTTCGCAACGCTGCCTCTAGCAACTCTCGCTTTCGAGCGTGCCGTTTTTCACATGCACATCAGCAAAACAGAAACGTTTGCCATTCTACTGTCATTGCTTGGCATTGGTGTGCTTCTTGGGACTGATCTTTACGCATCAGCGACAGGACCATTTGAAGTTTTGGGTCTTTTGGCGGCACTGGTAGCGACACTGACGGGCGCAGTTTGTTCAGTATACCTCCGGCCTTACGTTCAGAAGTATGGTGGGGCTCAAGTCAGCTTGCTTGCGATGCTGGCATCCCTCGTTCCACTAGGCGCATTCGCAGCTTGGGAACCACAAGGGCTTTCGATGGAAGGCTGGACCCACATCACGGCTCTTCTCGTGGTCGGGATTGGTTTATCCAGTGGAGCTAGCTTCTGGTGCTGGCTTTATGCGCTATCACGTATCCCAGTGGGTCATGTGACAGCGTTCCTTGGGCTTAGTCCTGTGACGGCCACCATTCTGTCAATCACATTCAAGCAGGATGCGGTGACAATCTCGGTGATCACCGCCTTAGGTTTCATACTTACAGCACTTCTCGTTTTAGTCTTTGCGAAAGAAACCAAACCGCCTGCATAACCGAATAGCAGACCTTCATAGGTCAGCATCGGACAGCAGGAAAGTCCCGCGTCTGGATCATTTAACTCTGCTTGGGCGAACGGCTGCTTTGGCCCATTGGTCAAGATCCACGCACCTCAGAGATTGAGGTTTCGCCAAGGCGTTGGACCAAGCTTTGTTCGATGTCTTCCAGCACTCCAGCGACCCGCTTGTGCAACGCATGTTCCACCGAACAAGACGGCGCGTCATTGTTGCCGTCGCTGGCAACTAGCCGTTCATCCAGCGCAAGGTAGACATCAGCAAGTGTGATCTGTTCTGGCACCCGCGCCAGCCGCCAGCCACCTGCGTGCCCTTTCTCAGAGGTCAGTAATCCTGCTTCGCGAAGCCGCCCTAACACACGCCGGACCACCACCGGGTTTGTACCTGCGTGTTCCGCAATATCGGCAGAGGTGCGCGTTTTGTCAGGATCACCCGCCATGTGACTGAGGGTGTGAAGGGCCAGAGACAGGCGGCTATTTCGCTTCAATGTGGTTCTCCGCGTATTTTCGACTTCACGTAACATTATGTGTTGCGTGCATCCAGTAACTTCATTAGTTGCGTGAATGTATTCTTCCAATTTCTGGCGAACAAGATGTCTGCACACAACAAGCGCAATCTGGGGCAAACAAGCCTTCGCAGCAAGCGTCGCAATGCGAATCCTATGCAAACCTATGATGCTTTGCCCGCACCGTTGCGCCATTGGCTTGGTCAAGCGGCCCTTCCTTGGTCGCCCACATCTGCGCGGCGCATCTGGCAAAAGGCGCATGCCAACGGCCAAAGCATCGAAGAAACGCTGTCGTCGCTGTCAAAAGCCGAAGCCAAAACGCTGTCGCGCGACAGCTACGCTTCTCAAATCAATAATAACTCCCAAGCCTAAAGGAACGATTTATGTCTTTTATAACAAGACTTACCCTTGCGACCCTCTTGGCGCTCAGCCCGGTTTTGCCCGCGTCGGCCCAAGACGCAAGCCTCACCATTTCTGTTGGCTTTGGCCCAACAGCAGCGGTGCCAGATCCACGGGCGGGCTATAACGGTTGGATGTCGAACCAGACCGGGGTGACGGAAACCCTGATGGGTATTGATTATGCGCTGAAGCTCTACCCCCGTTTGGCCGAAGACATTGAACAGGCGTCTGCGACCACGTGGCGTGTCACATTGCGCGACGGCCTGATGTTCCATGATGGGTCGCCCGTAACGGCACAAGCGGTGGTGGATGCGATTGCGCCGATCTCAGACGCAGACCACGCGGGGTATAATGCGCGCACCGCAAACCTTCTTGATCTGGCGTCTATGTCGACGGATGGCAGCCGTGTTGTTGTGTTTGAAACAAACAGCCCCAACGCTGCTTTCCCTTGGACCTTGTCGGACCCGGGCATTGCCGTTCTGGGCACAGCGTCCGAAGCGTTCCCGATCAACGCAACAGGCCCTTACGTTTTCAAAGAAGCCATTCCTGAGCAGCTTTACCGTGTTGAGGCCAATGCGGACTATCGCCTTGGCACACCGGGCCTAGAAGAAGTGCGCGTGGTGGGTATTCCTGATCCGGGCGCATCGACTTTGGCCTTTGAAGCTGGCGAAGTCGACATGGTGATCAACTATCCCGAGACGGACTTTGCCCGGATTCAGGAAACCGGCGCTGTTGGATACACGGCCCCGACCGCGCGGCTTTATTTCTACACGATGAACGCGGCGAATGGTCCGATGGCGAACCCGTTGATCCGGCGCGCCGTGTCAGTTGCCATCGACCGCGACGGCATTGTGCAAGCAGCCCTTTCGGGTGTTGGCGGCGTGCCCGCGGGTACGGTTTATCCCGCCGGAATGGGCTGGGCGGCAGACATCGCGCCGGTCTATGATCCGGCCTTGGCAGAGGAGTTGCTGGCAAAGGCCGGTGCTGTGAAAGAAGGCAGCACATGGATGCTGGATGGCGCACCTTTAGAAATTGACATCGTGACCTATTCGTCCCGCGCGGCATTGCCCACGACCGCCGTATTGACCCAAGCATTCCTGCAAGCCATTGGCGTCAAAGCAAATGTGCGCGTCGGCGAATACGGTGCAAGCAACGATGCGATTGCGGATGGCACAGCCGACATGTTCTTGCAGGCATGGGTGACAACGCCGCAAGGTGACCCCGGTGCGGTATTGGAAGCCTTGCTGAAATCCACAGGTGGTTCAAACGCCGGCGGCTACAACAACCCCGAACTGGATCAATTGCTGGCCGATGGACGCACCACGTTTGATCAAGACGGGCGTGCGGCGATTTATGACCGTGTGCAGGAAATCATCGCGGCAGACGCAGCCATGATCCCGGTCTTTCACGTCAGCCAAACCAATGTCGCGCGCGCAGGCTTGACGGGCTATGCCGTTCATCCGACAGAGACGTATTGGATCACACATGAGACTGCTTTGACGGAATGACGATACACGCAATCGGCCTGAGCGCGATCCGTTCAGGCCGCACCATTCTCTATCCCACAAATGTGGACATCAAGCCCGGGATGCGCGTCGGGCTTGTTGGTGCATCCGGGTCAGGCAAATCAACGCTTGGTCATGAACTGATCGACGCGCTGCGGACGCAGGGCCAAAGCGTTTCCCATGTGCCACAAAGCCCGGATGAGGCGCTTGATCCTCTGCGCTCCATGGCGTTTCATTGGCGCGAGGCCGAACGTGCGTTGCATGTCACGCCGGATGCGACACGCCAGCAACAGCTGTTCACAGCACTTCGGATCGAAGGCAGCAATTTGCGCAAACGCCCGTGGGCCTGGAGCCGGGGCATGCAGCAGCGCTTTGTCATCGCCATGGCCTTGATCGGGACACCGGACCTGCTGGTGATGGATGAGCCGACCTCGGCCTTGGACCCGGTCGTCGCGGCAGGCACGATGGATTTGCTGGATGCCTATCTGGCGGATAGGCCCACGGCGCTTTTGCTGATCACCCATGACCTTGGCCTTGCTGCCCGCCGCGTCACACGACTGATGGTTATGGATGCAGGCCACATTGTCGAAGACGCCCCAATAGAACGTTTTCTATCCGCACCTGAAACACCAGCGGCCAAGTCGCTGTGCGCGCATCGCAACTGGCTTGAACTGCCATGTTGAACGTCGATGCAATATCCGTCCGTCGAGGGCCCATGCTGACGCTCGACGATGTGTCCTTCTGCCTTGCGCCAAATCGAAGCCTTGCGGTGGTGGGCGAAAGCGGTGCGGGGAAATCGACCTTGATCAATGCGATCCTTGGGCTGGTGCCTTGCGCGATGGGCACCGTCACATGGAATGCGGCACCCGTGCGCCACTGCCGCCCAGCGCTGGTCATGCAAGAGCCACGCAGCGCATTTAATCCGCGCATGTCGCTGCGCCGTTCGGTCATGGAGCCACTTGTTGCGCAGGGCGTTGCCGCGAACCCGGATCGTCTCGAAATGCTATGCAATGGCCTAGAGATACAGCCCGACCTGCTGGATCGGCGCCCCGCGCAGGTGTCTATCGGTCAGGCGCAGCGGGTCGGTATTCTGCGCGCCTTGATTGCAGCCCCGCCGCTCGTTCTCTTGGACGAACCGCTGTCAGCGCTAGACGCTGTCACGCAAAAACACACCGCGCGTTTGATGGCAGAGTTGCAGCGCAAAGAAGGGTTTGCAGCGCTGATCGTGACCCATGATCTAGGGTACGCCGCAGCCTTTGCAGATGACATTGCCGTGCTGCGCGCCGGTCGCATTGAGGAAATGACCGCGTCGCAAACCTTTGTCCAAGCCCCCCAGACCGACTATGGCCGGACCTTGCGTGACGCCGCCTTTGCCCTCGGGGCGTTGGAGCGCGCGGCGTGATGCGACTGATTGCGAGCCTTTTGTTGCGCGCCGCTGTCGTGCTGGCTGGTGCTGCGCTCGCGACTTTCGCCTTGCTGTGGCACGCGCCCGGCGATCCGGCGCTGGCGATTGCGATCGCCCGTTACGACGCCGTCGTCCCAACCGAGGTGATCGATCTGGTCCGCGCCCAAGCAGGTCTAGACGCGGGGTTCTGGCCCGCTTTTCAGGCATGGATCGGGCCGTTGTTGGTCGGGGATTTTGGACACTCCTCAGTGACGGGACGCGATGTCTGGCCAGAACTCGTGACGGCCATGTCCTACACAGTTCCGCTCGCACTTGCGGGCCTGCTGATTGGTGTTGTGATCTCGGTTCCGTTGGCTTTGCTTGCAACGCAGCACCCCGGGGGCTGGCTGGATCGTTGCGCTGTGGCTTTGGCGTCCATTGGCGCTGCCATTCCCGCCTATTGGCTGGGGCTGCTGCTGATCCTGCTGTTTGCTGTCCATCTGGGGTGGCTGCCCGCCATGGGCGCGCGAACTTCGGCGCATATTGTGCTGCCTGCACTGACGTTGGGATTGGGTGTTGCTGCCTCGCTTACGCGTATCCTTAGATCAGGTCTTTTGGAGGCCCGCGATCAGCCATTCTTGCCCGCCTTTCGACGACGTGGAGTGGGCGCGCGCGATATCGAACGCGATCACGTTGCCTTGCACGCCGCGATCCCCGTCGTGACAGTCTTTGGCCTAGAGTTAGCCTTCTTGCTAGAAGGTGCCGTCATGGTCGAGGTCATTTTTGCGCGCCCCGGCCTTGGCAGTTTTCTGGTGAACGCTATCGAGGCCCGCGACTTTCCCAAAGTTCAGGCCGTTGTCCTGCTTGCGGCGGTGCTGTTCGTGATCGTCAATCTGCTGATTGATCTGCTTTACCACGCCCTCGATCCCCGGATCGGAGAGCCGCATGCGTAGTGTCTGTGTTCTTGCGATTGTCTTGGTGTTGCTGGCGCTGCTTGGGCCGTGGCTTGCGCCTTTTGACCCCACGCAGATCAACATTCCGAACCGTCTAAGCCCGCCAAGCGCTGAGTGGTTGCTTGGTACGGATGCCTTGGGGCGGGATATACTGTCGCGGTTGCTGCACGGCGCGCGTTGGTCCCTTGGCCTTGCGTTTGTGATCTCTGTCATTGGTCTTTGCATCGGGACACTTGGGGGTCTGTTGGCCGCACAAGGCGGCAAGCTGGCTGATTGGGTTGTGATGCGCACAACCGATACGTTTCTGGCGTTCCCCGACCTTGTCGCCGCTGTGGTCATTGCGGGGGTGTTGGGTGCCGGAACCAGCAGTCTGATCTTTGCGCTGACCGTGACCGGATGGATGCGCTACGCCCGTGTCGCGCGCGGCATCGGGTTATCGCTGCAAACGCGCGGCTATGTTGTGCAGGCGCGGCTTGCCGGTCTATCGCCGCTGGCCATCGCCCGCTGGCATTATTTGCCGTCGCTTTTGCCGTCGCTGACTGTCGTGTGGACTGGCATGTTCGCCCGCGCCATTCTTGGAATTTCAGCGCTTGGTTTCCTTGGGTTCGGCGTGCAGCCCCCGATGCCTGAATGGGGCACGATGCTGCTTGATGCGCGCATCCACATGCGTTCGACGCCTCTGCAAATGATCTGGCCGGGCCTTGCCGTGGTCTTTTGCGTCCTTGCGATCAATCTGGCAGGTGATGCCTTGCGCGATGCGCTTGCTGAACAGGAAAACACACAATGAAGACAGGAGATCACCCCCCCCTCGGGATCACCTTACGTGTGCTGTCTGGTCTGTTGTTTGCGGGCATGGTGATCTGCGTCAAAGCCGTCAGCGAGGCTGTGCCGCTGGGCGAAATCGTCTTTTTCAGGTCCGCGTTTGCCATCATCCCGCTGGTTATTTTCCTTTGGCTGCGGCGCGAATTCCCGCAAGGGCTGGCCACCAAACGCCCATTCGATCATTTGCTGCGCGCAAGCTTCGGCGCACTGGCGCTGTTTGCATCATTCGCAGCCATCGCCCGACTGAATCTGGCCGAAGCGGTGCTGATCGCGCAGCTCTCTCCGGTCCTGATGGCTGTTGGCGCAGTCTGGTTGCTGGGCGAACGCCTTACGATCTGGCGGGCCTGCGGGTTGATGTTGGGCTTTGCGGGGGTCGTGGCGATGGTCTGGCCCGAGATCGGCACAGGTGGCGCATCAGATGCCCGACTGATCGGCCTGTTGCTGGCATTGATGTCGGCAATTCTGGGTGCATTGGCGTTGATTATGGTCCGTAGCCTGAACCGAACCGAAAGCCCCGGCGCGATCGCCCTATACTTTGTTATCGCCTCAATGTTCGGCGCGCTGCTCACATTGCCCATCGGATGGGTGATGCCAAGCGGCTGGACCCTTATCATGCTGGTTGGGGCGGGCGTGTTTGGTGGTTTTGCCCACATCGCGATGACCCTTGCCTTCCGCTACGCCGAGGCAACTCGGCTGGCCCCGTTCGAATACATCGCGCTCCTCTGGCCGTTGCTGGCGGATCTTCTGGTCTTCAAACTCCCGCTTTCAACAAGCTTTCTGCTCGCCGTCCCTCTTGTGTTGCTCGGGGCTGCAATTGCGACGTTAGAAAAAAGCCAGATTTTGCAAAGGAAAGCAGCGCCTTGAAGACTTGGTACTTTCGCCAATAGGCGCAGGTGGGCCAAAGCGGCCGCTGGCGCTGTGTCCATGCCACAGTCATCAGTGCTTGATTCAACGTTTTCTTGGACGAACAAAGCAATACGCAGCCTGCAAAACAGGTGTTCGGCGCATGGCCACAGCAAAGCAAACGACCAGCATGCCTTGCTTGCACCACTGATGAACACAACCTCAACGAGGCCAGCGCAAAAGCCAGCAACAATGAACATGTTGCTTCTTGATGTTGGCAGCCGACCTAAGGTTCTTAGATCAAAGCCAGCCAGTCAGATGATACCCAGCGCCGTAGCTGGTGGAGTAGATAGTCACGCATTTTCCCGAGTTTCCCCGAAGCCGATCAAAGCCCAATCTTGATACAAGACACCCCTTGGCAAGCACATCCAAGACTCTTGATGTGTGCATAAGGCTGCCTGTATGTTGATCCGCCTAGCCATCAACACACGGGCGAAATTCGTCCCACAATTGTTGGGCAACATCGCTGTGGGCGGCCGATTTCATTCGAACCGCATTGAACCCCGAAACAACACTGTATATTTCGGGTGCAATTTCAACCAGATTGCCTGCTTTAACCCATTGATTTGCATAGTGTTTGGGGATCAACCCAACATGGGTTCCAGCGAGTGTTAGATACGCGGTTGATTCAACATTCCCTTGCGAAATGTCAGCACTTTCATCCAGCAAATGCATGTCCAAACTATCCCCCATCGGATTCATAAAGAAGCTATGTGCGGAGATTTCAGATGTTTTGAGCAACTCCGCCAGCTTATCCGGATCCGTCACATCGCTGCACGGGTGATTTGGGGCGCAGTACAGCCCGCTGAGTTCATCGTAAATATGGAGTGTATCGATATCTTCCGGCAGTATTTCGTTGGTTGCAATCCCGACAATCGCAATATCCAGGCGTCCGGCCCGCAGTTCCGTCAAACAGTCGAGGTAATCATAAACTCCGATCCGCACAGCCATGTCATTGGACTTTGATTTGACGCTGTTGATCGCGGCAGGCAAAGGGTTTTGCGCATCGGTCACAAGGCAGTCAACAACGCCGATGCGGATGCGCTGCACCGACTTTTCACCTATTGCATTCAACTGGTTGGCGTAGGCATCCAGATGGTCCAGCATCTGGTTCGTCTGATCCAGCACTTCTTGGCCAAGCGGGGTCAGGGAAAACCCCTGTGCACCGCGATTACACAGTCGCACATTCAGGCGTTGTTCCAGATTGGCGATGTGCGAACTGATGGCGGGTTGACTGATTCCCAGAACGGCTTGCGCTTTGACGAATCCACCGGATTCAGCAACCGATTTGAAGACCCGCAAGAGCCGAAGATCAATGTCCGAAAGTCTCATGGGTGGTCCCGAGCCTTTGTTGTAACGTCTTTAGAACTGGGTGTATTTTCATTTTACCGAAGCTGAAATCTGCTGGATTGACAAGAGGGGTTGCCATTTTCAGCGCCCCTGCCTAGCATTATATCAGATCAAGCACGCATTTTTTCGACTTCCCCGATCCGGTTTTTTAACAACCGAAACCATAATCGTGGGGAAACGAATGTCACACTCAATCAAACGTATCGCGCTGGCGGCGGGCCTTGCCTTTGGCGCGCATAGCGTCGCGTATGCCGAAGAAATCACCGTCAGCGCGTGGGGCGGTTTCTTTGAGGAAACCCTCAAAGAGGTCATCTATCCGGGCTTTACGGCAGAAACAGGGATCACCGTGCGCTCGATCGCGCAACCCGCTGATCAGGCGTGGTTGACACAACTGACCAATGCCGCACGCGCCAAAACAGCGCCCGCTGATCTATCGCTCGTCGCGGACGAGGTTCTGATCCGTGGTCAGGCGATCGGGCTGTGGGCGACGCTGGATGGTGCCAATATTCCGAACACACAAACGCTGATCGACGGGTTCACCAAAACCAGCGACGACGGCAAACTATACGCCGTTGGTGCGTTGTCTTGGTACACGACCCTCGTCACCAACACCGACGCCTCGCCAGGTGCGCCGACCACTTGGGCTGACTTATGGAGCCGCGACTGGGACGGTAAACTCGGTCTGACATCCAACGCGAATTCCGGCCTGATGGAGGCTACCGCGCTGACCTTCTTTGGTGGCTATGACATCATGGAAACCCGCGAGGGATTGGAACAGGTGATCGCCAAAATCGCCGAGTTGAAACCACAAGTTCAACTTTGGTATCGCGACGAAGGGCAATTCCAACAAAGCCTGGAAGCAGGCGAATTGGCTGGCGGATTGTACTACCACGACGTCACGATGCTGTCGGCCGCAGATGGCTTGCCCGTGGTCTCTACCTTCCCAAAAGAGGGCGGCATCCTTGGTGATGCATACTGGATCGTGCCACGCGATTCCAAAAACGTCGCCGCAGCCGAGCAGTTCATCAACTACATGAGCCGCCCCCAAGTGCAGGCGGAAATGGCGCGTAATCTGGGCATTGCACCGGTGGCGAAACGCGAAACGATGGACCTAACGGATGAAGAATTCGCAGCTGTTGGCACCACGGGCACACCGATCCGCACGCAGACACACATCCATTTGCGCGAAAGCGATTGGCTGTCTGATGCCTACCTCGAAATGATCTCCAAATAACCTGATGGCGCCGGTCCGCTGATGGGCCGGCGACACTTTGCGAAAGGACATGCGTCATGGCTCACTTGTCGCTCACCAACATTGAAAAGACCTTTGGCACATTCCAAGCTCTTAAGGACGTGAACCTCGAGATAAAGTCGGGTGAGTTTATCTGTCTGTTGGGCGGGTCGGGATGCGGCAAAACCACGTTGCTGCGGATCGTTGCCGGGCTCGAAACGCAAACCTCGGGCGAGATGTTGCTGGACGGGTCCGACCTGTCAAAGGTGAATTGCCATGAACGCAACGTCGGCATGGTTTTCCAAAGCCTTGCCTTGTTTCCGCATCTGAATGTTGGCCAGAACATCGCATATGGGTTAGAGGTGCGTGGTGTTCCCAAGGCCGAACGCACTGCCAAGGCGATGGAATTGCTCGATGTTGTCGGGTTGTCTGGTCTGTATGAGCGCCCGACATCCGCCCTGTCTGGGGGCCAGCGTCAGCGCGTCGCAATCGCGCGGGCCTTGGCAATCAAACCTGAATTGTTCCTGATGGATGAACCGTTTAGCGCGTTGGATGCGGGCCTTCGCGAGCACCTCCAGATCGAGGTGAAAAAACTGCAACGCAAATTGGGCGTCACGACTATTTTTGTGACCCATGATCAAAACGAGGCGATGTCGATCGCGGACCGCATCGTTATTTTGAACGAAGGTCGGGTAGAACAGGCGGGCACACCAACCGAAGTTTATGCGCAACCGCAAACGCGGTTTGTCGCGGATTTCATGGGCACCAACAACATCTTTACGGCGACGTTTTCGCAAGCCGGTGAGGTATCGCTGGATAACACTCCAATTGGCGCTGCAACCGGTGATCTGGCGGAATTGAACGGCAATCATTTGATCGCAGTCAGGCCCGAATATCTTGAACTGGAAACTGTCACACCGGCCACCAAAGGCCTTGTCGGGACGGTTGATTTTGTTCGCCTGCTTGGCGCGTCAATCGAGACCGAACTCAGCGTTGGCGCGCGAAAATTTGTGCACACGATGGTGTCAGACAGGGCACCCAAATTCGCTGTCGGCGACCAGGCGGAAATCCACTTTGATCTAAATCATGCGTGGGTGATCCCGTCATGAAACATCTCAAACCCGCACATTTCATCGGGCTGTTCCCACTCAGCATGATGGGTCTGTTTTTCCTCGGCCCTTTGGCATTTATGATCGTGGTCAGCTTTTATGAACGCGACCCGCTTGGCTTTTACAATGTGGCTTTTGTCTGGGACAATTACGCCAAATTCTTCTCGTCATTCTACTACACCATCTCGATGCGGTCGGTCTGGTCGTCCGCCTTGGGCGCGGTGTTGGTCGTCTTATTAGCGTTCCCTGCGATGTACATCATCGTCGACATGCAGCGCCGTTGGCAGCTGTTTTGGGTGATCCTGCTTTTGTCGCTGATGTGCCTTAGCGAAGTCATCCTTGGTTTTGCATGGTTGATCCTTTTGTCCGAAAGTTCTGGCATTCCCAAATTCCTCGGCTGGGTCGGCCTGTGGGAAGACCCGCGTTCGCTGTCGCCCAGCTTTGGTGCGATGCTGATCGGGTTCATCACGCTTGGCTTTTCGCTGGTGGCCCTGATGTTTTACCCGCAAATGGCGCAGCGGGATCGCAGCATCGAAGAGGCCGCTAGAACCTTGGGCACCTCACCAGCGCGCGTGTTCACCAAGGTTGTCCTCCCGAATTACCGCGCAGGGATCATTGGCGCGGTTGTCACGATGTTCGTCTATTTCCTTGGTGTATTTGTGATGCCCACGATGCTGGGGCGCCCCCAAGATTGGAACATGACCGTCATCATCACCGACAAGGCGGTCGGTGACGCGAACATGCCACTGGGGGCAGCATTGTCGGTCATCATGCTGCTGTTCACACTCTTGATTATTGGCGCGCTGATGTTTGCCTCACGACAGGAGCGCACGTCATGAATGGACTGCTAAAACGACTGTTCATCTGGGCCATCGCTGCGGGACTTATTCTGCCGTTTTTGATCGTGGCTGGCGTGTCGGTGAACGCAAACAGCAACATTTCGTTCCCACCATCAGAGCTTTCGCTGCGCTGGTACACCGTGCTGTTCACGGAACGTGACTGGTTGATCCCGATCCGCAATTCGCTGCTGATCGCGGTCATCGCGGCCACAATTTCCGTCAGCATCGCATTGGCCGCAAATTATGTTCTGTGGCGTTTGAAATCCGGTTTTGGCACGTTTGTGTTCGTCTTGGGTGTCGGGCCATTCATGCTGCCCCCGATCATTATCGCGATGGGGGCCAGCGTGTTCTGGGCCGAAATCGGCATGTATGGCCGCGTTGAGGCGACGATCATCTCGCACGGCGTTTTCTTTGTGACGCTGCCTTTGGTTATCATCTCGCGCGGGTTTGCGGCCCTGTCCGATGATGTGGTCGAGGCGTCGCGCACCATGGGGGCCACGCCATTGCAAACCTTTACCAAAGTGATTTTCCCGCTGGTCCTGCCCTACGCCATCACGGGCTACGCATTGGTCGCGATCATCAGCGTCAATGAATATCTGATCTCGTATATGGTGTCGGGCTTTGCCGTCGAAACCCTGCCGATCCGCATCTTTAACAACGTGCGCTATGGTTACACGCCCGTGGTTGCATCGGCCGCGATGGCCTTTGCGCTGTTCACCATCGGGGTGCTGCTGGTGCTGTCGATGTTCACCGACCTTCTCAAACTTCTCGGGGCATCACGCGACTGATCGCAGCGTTGCGCCCGTATTTGGAGACACTATGAAAAAGCTATCAAGACAAGACCTAGAGGACATCCTGCACGGTGCGGCCATTCTGGGAACCGGTGGTGGGGGCGAGCTGACCGAAGGCCTCGCAATGATCGACGATGCGCTGGACAAAGGTAAAGAATTCAACTTGGTCACCCTGGATGAAGCGCCCCAAGACGCGCTGGTCTGTACGCCTTACATGTTGGGTGCAATTTCGGCACTGCCCGCGGATCAAGAGCAGTTTTACGACCGATTGCCCCGCAGCGGCGAGCCGTCGATCCTGACAGCGTATCGCCGTTTTGAGGATTACCTTGGCCGCAAATTCTACGGAACAATCCCTTGCGAATTGGGTGGGTCAAACACCGCCACTGCCTTTTATGCCGCTGCAATGTCGGGGGCCTATCTGATTGACGCAGATCCCGCCGGACGTGCGGTGCCGGAAATCACCCATTCGACCTATTACATCGAGGGGCTTCCTGCCGCGCCCATCGTGATGGCCAATGCATTTGGTGAAACTATTATCTGCGAAAACGTCATGGACGATGCCCGCGCCGAACACGTTGTGCGCGCCCTGTCCATGGTCAGCCGAAACGATATTGCAGCGATTGATCACGCGCTTGAAATCCACGAAATTCGGGATGCCGTTATCCCCGGCACAATCAGCATGGCGCTGGAAATGGGCAAATCAGCACGCCAAGCGCGGGAACAAAATCAAGACGTTGCCGCAGTCATCGCGGATACCGGGGCAGGGTTCGTCGCCTTTCGCGGCAAGGTTGGCGCAAGCGATTGGAAGACCGAAGACGGCTTTACCATTGGCAACGTTTCAATCGCGGGTGCTGGCGTGTTCAAGGGCGATGAATACCGCATTTGGCTTAAGAATGAAAACATGATTGGCTGGCTGAACGAGGCCGTTCACGCAACGATCCCAGACATGATTTGTATGATCGACATTGGCACGGGCGCGCCGGTGACAAACCCGAATTACTATCAGGGACAAGACGTCGCGGTGGTCATTTTACCAGCGCCCACACCGTTCACAACCGCCAAAGGGTTGGCAGCATTTGGCCCTGCCTACGCGGGCTTGGATCAACACTACAGCCCCTCACTTCCTACACCTGAATGAGCAAGGATCAACACTTTGAGCGACACAAAAGAATATAAGGTTGGTGAATTATCAGATACGGTGCCCGCGCCAACGCAATACGAAACCCGCCCCTTCAAAAAGGGCCGCCCGCCAGAGCCGCTCCAGTTTGAGATCAACCTGACAGCCGAGGCCCACGACCGCCAAAAGAAGTCCGGCATGGTGCAGGTGAACACCCCCGGATTTTCGCCGGTAAAGCTGTATTGCGATGAACAAACCCCCGTTGGCGATGACACAGCACCGCCGCCCTTGGCCTATCTCTGCGCCGGAATTGCGTTTTGCCTGATGACCCATCTGACTGACATTTACACCGCCCGAAAGATCAAAATTAAGTTCGATGAACATCGAACAGAAAATGCGTTTTCAGACCGACCTCAGCAATATGCGTGATTTGGGTCATACGACTGAGGGCGAAACGTTGGGCATCGAAACGCATGTGCTGATCGACAGCGACGAGCCCCAAGAACGCATTATGGATTTGATGGACGAAGCGGAAAACGCCTGCATGGCGCACCATGCTTTGCGCGACCCGATCCCTTGGCAGTCTCGTCTGATTTCCAACGGACAAGAGGTCGCGAAACGTAGCGGGTGATTTCCGGGCAGGGGCATTTGCGCGCCTGTGGTGGACTTTTTGTGGCGGCGCGGCAGTTCCGATACTGGCTCGCAACGGACCTTTGGGGGGAGCACGATCTAACTTTGGCTTGATTTTTCTTGATCAAAGCGCTTCTCGCTTAATCGTTTAACCAAACTCGTTGACTCGACTGTCGCTGATTGGTTAAACGTTTTACCAGCGGAGGCTGTCATGACCAACATCAAACAAATTGCGACGGACATGGGCGTATCGGTCGCCACGGTTTCGAACGCCTTGACGGGTAAGGGTCGCGTGTCTTCCGAAATGGTGGAACGGATCAAAAAACGGGCGACTGATCTTGGGTATCGCCCCAGTCTTGCCGGCCGTGCGTTGCGCAGTGGCCAGTCGGGCATCCTTGGTTTGGTGATGCCCGATTTGACCAATCCGCTCTTTCCACGCATCGCGCAAAACCTGTCTTTGGTGGCGGATGGGCGGCAGTTGGGCATCTTGATCGCGGATTCACGCGGTAATCCGGACGAGCAGACCCAAGCAATCGATCGTCTGCTTGATCGGGGCGTGGACGGTCTGTTGATCGTGCCCCAAAAGGGGACTGCACCGGGATTGCAGCGGGTTCCGACGGTGATCATCAACACTGCCTCGGACCCTGACAACACGGTCAGCGCGGATCATGCGGGCGGCGGTCGATTGATCGCGCAACATGTTGCATCTCTGGGTCACAACCATGTCGTCATCCTTGGGGACGACCCTGTGTCAGAGGTGCAGCGGGATCGGGTCAACGGGATGCGCCACGGATGCCGCACCGCTGCTAACGTCCAAGAGTTTTGGGGCGAGGACGGCATGGACCGGCTCATTCCCGCGATAAAAAACGGTGCAACTGCGATCATGACCACGTCAGATTTGTTAGCGCTGCGTGTCCATTCTCATTTAACGCGCCACGGAATTGTGGTGCCGCGGGACGTGAGCCTTACGGGGTTCGATGATCTGCCGTTTGCGACGGCGATGCATCCGATGCTGACCACAATCGCGCAGGACGTCGAGAAAATAGCGGACGTCGCAATTGACCGGCTGATGCGCGCCATTCAGGGCGATCAGCCGCCAGCTGAAACCACAACGATTCCGATGCGTCTTGTGATCCGTAATTCCACTTCACCTGAAAACAAAATGACCAACCTGGAGACAAATCAATGAAACACACTCTCTCATTATCGGCGCTGTGCTGCGCGCTTGCGACCAGCGCGTTTGCCCAAGACAAAACCTTGACCATCTCGACCTATTCCTTTGCCCAAGACGCGTACAAAGCAGCATTGTATGACCCGTTCGAGGCGATCTGCGACTGCAATCTGGTGATCGAAACCGGCAACAGTGTTGAACGCATGTCCAAAATCGAAGCCAACGCCGCTGACCCGGTCATCGACATGGCCGTGATCTCTTCGCATGATGCGTTGGCTTTGGCGCGCAAAGATTTGTTGGCACCGCTTGACCTTGCGCAACTGTCCAACCACAGCAAACTTTACGCCGCAGCCCAGGACCCGATTGGCGGCAACATGGCCGTCGGATACACGTTCTACGCCAGCTCGATTGTCTACCGCACCGATCTGGTCAAGATCGACAGCTGGGCGGATTTGCTGGATGAAAAACTGGCTGGAAACGTTGCACTTCCCAACATCACAGGCACGCAAGGCCCGTTGACGTTGATGATGCTGAACAAAGCGGCTGGCAACGACGGCACGGATTACACAGGCGTGATTTCCGACATTGGCACGCACGCGGATGACATCGTGACGTTCTATTCGCGCTCGTCTGAATTGGCGCAATTGATGAACCAAGAAGAGGTCATCGCAGCCCCCGTTGGCCGTTTCGCCTGGAGCCGTTTCAAAAGCTCGCCGCTGCCGTTTGCGTGGGCTGAACCTGCCGAAGGTCAAGCCGGCGGCATGAACGTGATGATCATGACCAAAGGCAACGGCAACGAAGAGCTGGCGCACATGTTCATGAACTACTGGTTGTCCACTGAGGTACAGACACGCATCGCCGAGGCGTTGATCGATAGCCCCGCAAACACCGAAGTTGTCGTCAGCGACGAGGTTGCCGACAATCTGACCTACGGCGCAGAGCTGATCAATTCGCTGAGCATCCTGTCGCCGGCGGACATCATCGACAACCGCGAAGCGTGGGTCGAGCAGTGGAACACTGAAGTCATCCGCTAGTAACGCCTGCACTTCACGTCCGGGGCGGTCACCGGATCGCCCCTCACTTTCTCAGCTCAGGAACGGAACCCGCAGATGTTCTCAAATACCCGGACGGGTCTTGCCCTTGCACTGCCCGCCGCAATTTTCGCACTGCTTCTTTTTATCCTACCCGTTGGCATCCTGTTGTCAGAAGCGTTCCAGTCGGACGCCGGGTGGACCATAAAAGGCTACACAGATTTCTTCGCAAAGCCGCTTAATCAAACGGTGTTTTTGCGCACTCTAAAACTGGGTGTGCTGGTTGCAGGCATAGCTGCCGTCATCGGATACGCCGCCGCATTCAGCATCACCAACCTGTCCCCCAAAGCACGCGGACGGGTTTTCGGGCTTGTCATTTTGCCGCTGATGATCTCGCCTGTGGCGCGGACCTATGCGTGGATCGTCATTCTGGGCCGGACCGGCATCGTGAATGACACAATTGTTGGGCTGGGTCTGTCCGACACGCCGATCCGGTTGCTGTTTACCGAAACCGCCGTCTTCCTTGGTCTGCTGCAACTGTTCATGCCGTTGATGATTATCTCGCTTCTGTCTGCGATGGAAAATATCCCGCGTGACGTGATCCCTGCGGCGCGCGTGTTGGGTGCGAACTGGTTTCAAGTGTTCTTCAAAGTGATCCTGCCGCTGACCAAAGAGGGTTTGGTGATCGGCGGCACGCTTGTGTTTACCGGCGCACTTACGGCCTACATCACACCCGCAATTCTGGGCGGCTCAAAGGTGCTGATGCTGGAAACGTTGCTCTATCAGCGCGTCAACGTGGCCAATGATTTTGTCTCGGCCAGTGTCATTGCCATGATCCTAATCGTGATGTCTTTTACAGCGAACCTGCTGCTAAAACGTATCGCCACGGCGCGGGTGTAGCCACATGAAAAACCTCACCTCATGGGCCATCATCGGCGTCACGCTGACGTTCCTGATCGGGCCGTTCATCATCATCATTTTCGCGGGCGCATCTGCCGGCGAGGCCTTGGCGTTTCCGCCCGATGGCCTGTCGCTGAAATGGTATCTCAAGGTCTTCACCATCGAGAGTTTCCGCCAAAGTTTCGTGCTGTCGATGGGGCTTGCGATCTTTGGCACGTTGTTCGCTTTGCTATTGGGCATCCCGGCCGCCTACGCACTGAACCGCTATGATTTACCGGGGGCTGAAATCATCCGCACGATTGTGGCGTCGCCCATCATCGTGCCGGGTATTATCGTGGGCTTGGCCTTGTTGCGCTACCTGGTCATTCCGCTTGATTTCACGGTGACCTTGGCGCTGTTTCTGGCGCACACCGCACTTGTGTTGCCCTATGCTGTGCGCGTCGTGTCATCGAGCCTCAACAACCTGCGATCCGACATGGAAGAAGCCGCCGTTTTGCTGGGCTGCACGCGCCTTCAGGCCTTTACCAAAGTCGTGCTGCCCAACATTCGCGGCGGTGTTTTAGCGGCGTTCATCTTGGGCTTTGTGACCAGTTTCAATCAGGTGCCCGTGTCGCTGTTCCTGTCCGGGCCGGGGGTGAAAACCTTGCCCATCGACATGCTCGCGTACATGGAAATCACCTATGATCCATCGGTGGCCGCGCTGTCTGCCTTGCTGGCCTTTATGTCACTCGCCATCGTCTTTGTCGCCGAACGTCTACTGGGGTTTTCTCGCTATGTCTGAACAATATGTAAGCCTATCCGACCTAACATTGTCGTACGGCAAAACGGTTGCGGTTCCGAACCTGAACCTTGATGTGGTTGAGGGCGAACTGATCGCGCTGTTGGGTCCGTCGGGCTGCGGTAAAACCACAACCATGCGTGCCATCGCAGGCTTGCTCGCGCCGACCGCAGGCACCATCGCGATTGATGGGCGTGACGTCACGCGGGTTGCGGCGAACAAGCGCGGCATCGGCTTGGTGTTTCAATCTTATGCGCTGTTTCCGCACCTGAGCGCGTTTGAAAACGTCGCCTTTGGGTTGCGCCTGCAAAAGCTGTCAGAGACCGAAATTCGCGCCCGCACCCAAGCCGGCATCGCCACGGTCGGGCTGAGTGGGTTCGAGAAACGCAAACCTGCGGAAATGTCCGGTGGTCAGCAACAACGGCTCGCGCTTGCACGGTCCTTGGTGATGGAACCAAAGGTGCTGTTGTTGGACGAACCCCTGTCAAATCTTGATGCGCGTTTGCGGTTGGAAATGCGCACCGAACTGCAACGCGTCCAAAAGAAAACCGGTGTTACGATGGTGTTTGTGACCCACGACCAATCAGAAGCCTTGGCCCTTGCGGATCGCATCGTGTTGATGAAAGACGGCAAGATCGAACAGCTTGGCACGCCGCATGAACTCTATGCTGAACCGGCCACGGCCTTTGCCGCAGAATTCATGGGCTTTGAAAACATCTTTCGTGTGGAGGACGGCAACCTCGTCTCTGACGCGGGGACATTGCCACTAGGGTTCGATGCAAAATCCCCAATGCTCGCGTGGCGTCCAAGTGGTGTGCAAGTTGGCCAAGGCCCGTTCAGTGGTCACGTTTCAGCCAGCAGTTTTGCCGGCGGACACCGCGAATACGTCATCGACACCCCGTTGGGCCAGATCAAAGCGGACGCACCGATTGAAACCGCAGAAGTAGCGCTGGGCGAAAGCATCACCTTCGACCTTCCTGAAATCACCGCACGCCCGCTGTCTGCATGAACACGTTTTGGGTCGATACCGATTTTGGCTTTGACGATTTGTGGGCGCTGCTTGTGTTGCGCCATTTGGGCGTGCATGTCGCGGGCATTTCGCTTGTTGCGGGGAATGCGCCGCTGGAACGGGTGGTGTCCAACGCCCTTGGCGCGCGCGCCGCGTATGGTTTTGACGCGCCGATTTATGCGGGCGCTGATCGCCCACTGGTGCGTGTCCCCGAAACAGCCGAGCGTATTTTGGGGCCGCACGGGATGCAGAGCCGTGGGCAGCATTTACCGGATGGCGGTGCATTGCCCGACACCGTTGATGCAGAAAACGCGCTTCAAAACTGGCTCAGATCTGCGCAACAAGGCGAGCAGCGCGACATCCTCGCCATTGGACCGCTCACCAACATCGCGCGTCTGGTTCAAGAGGCACCGGATTTGGCGCAAAACATCACCCAGCTGATCTGGATGGGCGGCAGTGACGGCGCGGGCAATCACTCTGCGCAGGCGGAATTCAACGCGCTAGCTGACCCCGAAGCGGCCGCGATCGTCGCGAACGCAGGCCTGCCGCTGGATGTGGTCGATCTGATGCTCTGCCGCACGATAACCTTTGGCCCGGATGATCAACCGAAATGCGATGACCTGACCCGTGATTTGCTTGGTGGATATCTGGATATCGCATTGACCAGAGGGCGTGACGAAATGGCGATTTATGATCCTGCAGCCGCGCTTGTGGCGTGCCAGCCAGAGGCGTTCGCCTACCGATCGTGCGGGATGACCGTTTCAACGACACCTGATGCGACCTATGGCAAAACGACGTTCAGGCAAAATAGCAATGGATCAACGCGCCTCGTTGTGGGAACGACAGTTGATGCTGCAAAAATCTGTCTAAACGCACTCACGGGGGATCATGCCGATGTCGACTGACGCAAACCTGAATGACCCCATCCTGCGCGCAAATGCGGTCAAAGCAGCGCGCGGTCTGCGCCCTTTTGATAGGCTGGTGCGCAATGCCGTGATGCTCGACATGGTCACCGGGCGCGAGCGGCCCGTCGATATCGGCCTTGTCGGTCCCCTGATCGCCAGCGTTCATACGCCTGACCCAACGCGAAATGCGCACGCCGAACTGGATGCGACGGGCACCTACGTTGTGCCGGGTTTCATCGACACGCACATGCACGTCGAAAGTTCGATGGTTACGCCTGCGGAATATGCCCGCGCCGTGGTGCCACGCGGCGTGACAACCGCGCTATGGGACCCGCACGAACTGGCAAATGTCGCGGGCATGACCGGCGTAGATTACGCGTGTGATGCGGCCAAAGGGTTGCCTTTGCGCCTGTTGCCCCTTGCGCCCACGTGCGTGCCATCCGCCCCGAATTTCGAAGAAAGTGGCGGTGATTTCGGACCATCAGAGATCGCCACACTGCTGGCCCGCCCTGACATCCACGGGGCCGCAGAATTGATGACGATGCACCAGTTGCTGGACGGCGATCCGCGTGTGCAAGGGATCGTTGCGGCGGGTTTGTCCAGCGGCAAACGGGTGTGCGGCCACGGGCGCAGTTTAGAAGGCGGCGATTTGGCCGCCTATGCCGCGGCAGGCGTCGAGACGGATCACGAGCTGACCTCGGCCGCAGACCTGATCGCCAGATTAGAGGCGGGCATGACCATCGAATTGCGCGGCTCACACGCGCATCTGATACCGGAATTCGCCAAGGCGCTTATCGATTTGGGGCACATGCCGCAGACGGTCACGCTTTGCACCGATGACGTCTTTCCCGACGATCTGCACGCCAACGGCGGGCTGAACCATGTGATCGCGATGTTGATTGCAAACGACATGTCGCCCGCGTGGGCCTACCGCGCGGCAACGCTGAATGCCGCCAGCCGGATTGGCCGCCCTGATCTTGGCCTCGTCGCGCCGGGCAAAATGGCGGATTTTGTGCTGTTGTCGGATCTGCATTCAGTCACCGCGTCACATGTGTTTGTGGGTGGTCAATTGGCAGCGACTGCGGGCGGCCTAACCGGGCCTGTCGCCGATACGCCCGTGCTGCCCGCGATTAAAAACACGGTTCGGACAAAAGAATTCGAGGCCACGGATTTCCAAGTGAAAGCCAAGGGGCCGGTCGCGCGTATTGCCACGCTCTCCAAGCCACGGTTCCCCGAATGGGGCGCCCGTGATGTTGCAGTGAACGACGGCACCCTCGTGTTGCCAGATGACATGATCCGCATGGCGGTTTGCAATCGATACGGCCACGGCGCGCCCACGCGGATTGCATTCCTGGAAAACTGGGGCACTTGGACAGGTGCGTTCGCCACAACCGTATCGCACGACAGCCACAACCTGACCGTCTTCGGACGTGACCCCGCAGACATGACGCTGGCGGCAAACACGTTGCGCGATATGCAAGGCGGGCTGGCTGTTGTCGCGGGTGGCAATGTGGTCGCGAAACTGATGCTTCCGGTCGCGGGCTTGATCAGTGAAAAGTCGCTTGCCGACGTGGCAGAGGAATTCGCCAACCTGCGCGCCAGACTTGACGAACATGTTGATTGGCAACCGCCATTCCTTGTCTTCAAGGCGCTGTTTGGCGCGTCCTTGGTGTGCAATGCAGGCCCACGCCTGAGTGATGTTGGCCTTGTGGACGTGTTTGCGGGCAAAATTTTTGAAAGCTGCGTACTTTTGGATGGAATTGGCTAAAGGTCGTCTGAAAAGATCAAGATCAACGGGCTTTTCCCGATAATTTCCAAGTTGTGTTTGATGAGAAAAGTTTGACGCTCCGGTCACTCAGCCGCGCCTTGCACCATGATTTCGGCGGACGGCTGTGGCTGCCTAAGCACGAGCAAATCTAGTTTGTGAACGTGATCCGGGCGCTGTCGATCACCTTGTCTGCCAGACTTGCCGTTAACGCCGACCAGTCGACGGAAATCTCATCATTTTGCGGTAAATCAGCGAGCGGCGCGTTCAATGCGTAAACGGTGATTGTGTATTCATGCACGGCACCAGGCGGCGAACACGGGGGCGTATACCCGGTTTGCCGCGCGTCTTTGTCAGACCCTTCATCCCCGATGGACTGCGGATTGCCACGGTCGATGGCGCGGGTGTCCGCGGGAATGTTCCACAACAGCCAGTATTGGCTGGGCGCATCGCGTCCGGCGACAGCACCGCGTGGATAGTGGTGCATGATCACAGCGAGGCTTTGCGTGCCCTCGGGCAACGGTGACCATGCCAGCGGTGGCGATAGGCCGTCACCTCCGTCGCGCGTGCATTTCAGGGCGCTGGGCAATGCGCCGCCGTCCGTAATTTCAGAACTGGTCAGGGTAAAGTTGCCCTGCGCAAAGCCAGTTGTCGCCAGCGCGGCGCACAGGGTTGATACGGCACATCGATCCCAAAACCTGCTCATCGGCAGAACGCGCCGGTCATCAGTTCACCGTTGTTGGTGACGGTTTGCGTCGTAAAGTCGTAGCAACCGTCTGCATCTGCGGGGGCGTACCGGATGAAATAGGCTTTACCCTCATAGGTGTAATCCATGCTGCGCGTTCCGTCCTTGTTTTGCGTGAAAACAAGATCTTGGACCCCGCCGCGCGGTGGGCGGCCCGGTGACGCCCCGCCGCCAGTTGTGGCAGTCAGTGGACGGACACGTGGAAGTGCATCGAAATCGGGCACTTCGCCCATCAGGCACTGCACAATGTAGGGGGCATCCGGTGAGGTGTGATAGCGGTAGCCAAAGGTGTCGTCGGCTTGGCCGTTGCAAACATCCAGCGTGCCATCGGCGATCACGGACCCGTCGGGGTTGGCATCGCCGTAGATCGGAAAACCGTCAAAGGCCCAGCCGATGATCGCAGCATCACCCGCGTTGGCCATCTGTTCGATCATGCAGGTCGGTGCCGCGTGGTAGTGATAATCGTCGCCGCGTCCGGCGTGGCCACCACAGGCATCAAGCTGGCCGGTCTGGATCGTGTCGTGTTGGGCCTGATGGTGCGCAAGGTCGGCTTGGCTCATCTCGCCGCCGCCGGTGTAGTCGTAGATTGGCACGCCGTTCACCGCGACCCCCAAGGCCGCATCGCGGGTCAGGGGCGTGCTGGCGAGGGTGGGTGCCAGAAGGATCGGCGCTCCGTATTCTGCGGGCACGGGCACCTGTTCGTTTGTGCCGGTGATGCCGGTCATCATTTCATGGTCGGGGTAGGTGTCAGACGTGACGATCGCGTGGCTGTCGGTGCAAGTCACGGTGACGTCGCCGCCAAATCCCGCATCCGCGACGGACGCTGCAACTGCGTTGCAGTGGTCCTCGTGCGCGATGGCAAAGGTCGGGGCCGCGACAATCATAAACGTGATCAGGAGGATGGGTTTGGCAAAGCGCATACTCGGACTTTCATTTTGAACGGTCATTCAACGATCAGGCGGCACAGCACTGTGTTGCTTTGCTCTAGATCGGGGCCCCAGATCAATTCGGCGCCGTCGGACCAATCGATGTCGTCGTAGCCGTCTTTGGGGCCGACTTCGCTGGCGGAATAGACGTTGGCGTTTGGCCAGTCGGAGGCGTCAAAATCTGCCGTGTCCCAACCGTCGGGTTCCTCCGAACTTTCGAAGGTGCAGGCCCCTTTGCCGGCCACCGGGTCTGCTTGGTCTTCGCAGGATTTATCCAGCGGGGCGGCGTGAATAACGCGGCATTGCCAGCCATCATTGCTAACGGCCACCAGTTCGCCCGCAGCGTCCATAATTTGCAAAATCACGCCACCATCACCCATCTGCTGACGCCGCGATCCGATGTATTCAAGGCCGGTATCGTTTTCCTTGAAGTCCTTAGCAACCAGGCCAATCACGAACGGACGCTCGGCCTCGAAAGTGAAACTTTCGGCGTTGAACGACCGCTCTGTGGTGATCGGCACGCTGTCTTGTGCGACCTGCTGGCCGTTGATGCGCATTTCGAACCAGTTGTCGGCCCAAACGTCGGCGGACAGCGTTTCAGCCGTAAGAGGAAGCGAAGACGCCGCGAACATGGCCAACGCGGTGAAGGCGGGATGCATATCTGGATCCTTTTGATAGGTCTTTTATGTTTTACGTAGCAGCGGCTGTTTTCTGTCGGGGCAGCGCCATTCATTCGAATTTGGAGGGAAACCATCGCCAAGGTGTCATGGCGTTGATCGGCGGTTTTGATCGTTCACAATGCCTGCCATACAGGATGTCGAAGAGTGTTGCGCGCAGCCCCCTTTTCGATGGAAAGTGGCGCATGATTTTCAGAACCCTTGTCCCCGCCTTTTATCTGATTGCGGCGTCCTTTGTCGCAACAGCCCAAGCGCAAGAGATTGCGATCACGCTGGATGATCTGCCCTACATTATGCCCTCTCGGACGTCCCCCGCCGAAGGGCTCGCGCAGGTCGAGGCGGTCAATCGCGCGCTGGCCGCCCACAAGATCACCGCCACCGGTTTTGTGGTCGGTCGGCAGTTGAACAGGCGGAGCATTCCGGCACTGCGCGCCTTTGCGGATGCTGGGCACACAGTTGGCAATCACAGCTGGTCCCACCCGGATTATGGGAGGCTAACACTCGAAGAATTCCATGACGAAACGGCACGAACGGATGCGGCGATTTCTGAATGGTTGGGGGATGGTCCGCACCAATACCGGTTTCCTTACTTGCGCGAAGGGGAAACCGAAGCCGCAAAAACCGCAGCTGACGCGGTTCTGACAGGGCTGGGTTACGTGAATGTACCGGTGACCATCGACAATGACGAATGGCGGTTCAACGCCGATTATCTTACTGCCCTTGATGTCGGCGACAGTGCCGCAGCCAAGCAGATCGCCGCGCAATACATCGCGCATATGCAGGACCGAACGGCCCACTTTCAGACGCTCGCACAGGGGGCCCTTGGCCGGGATGTAAAACACATTTTGTTGCTGCATATGAACCGCATCAACGCTGATCATTTGGGTGATTTGCTGGATTGGTATGCCGCCGAAGGCTGGACGTTCATCACGGTAGAAAACGCAATGTCGGATCCGCTTATTGCCGCCCCCGATCTTTACGCCGGACCACGTGGCCTTTCGCAGATTGAACGGATGATGGGTCGCAAGAGCGAATAACCAACATCCAGTTTCGTAACGCACCGCCGAAAAAGGCGATGCTCTTTTGTCCGGATCACGCTGTTTTTGTCAACGGCACGTGGCACTGAGCCAAAGATCACCGTCGACATTCAGTTCATACTGCAACACGCCGTCATCAAGATAGTGATGGTCCGTGCCACGCCGCACAATGCCGTCTGGAATGTACTCAAGTGAAATCTCGCCGTGCTCTTTGGTTTGGAACGCAAAGGTGATGGTTTCGGATGTGGTTTGGATTTTGACCGAGCGAAAGAACTCCGGCATTTGGCCACCGGTTTTCTGGCAAACCTCATACGAGAGAGAAGGGGCCTGCCAGCTTGCAGGCGCGTCTTGCTGCATGGCATTTGCGAGTGTTCCTGCCAAAATGACCAGAGTGAGGGTTGGTGCGAGGTAGTTGTTCATGTCGTGTTCCTTGGTTTGAAAGGCGCGCATGTTGCAGTGCCATTCAGGGGTTTATCCACGTGTCGGCGCGGCTTTGCCGCTTTGCGGATGAAACCAAGGTAGAACGTCATTTTTTCTGGCGATTGTGTGGTTCGTAAACCTATGTAAAAGGTCCCGACGCCTCAGATCGTTTGCTGGCACCGACGGCACACGAGCATGGCGAATTGGGTGGTTTGAATTTAGGGTTCTAGCGTCGCTGGGTTGAGTGTTCGGGTGATTACAGCACGTTTTCCATGTGCGGATTTCATGTGCGGAAAATGTACCGTAACGGTCGAAACAGGATGTGCCGAAATGCTGACTTCAGCGCTGTGGGATTTTGCAATTCTCGACACCAACGGCAGCCCAAGACCGTAGCCCGACACGTTCTGTTTGCCTGGTCCTCTGTAGAACGGTTCGAACACCTTGCTTCGATCACTTTCCGGAATGCCGTTCCCATGGTCGATCACGGCAAGGGATACGCCGTCGCGGTGTGTCTCGGTTTTGATGCGTATGGGGTGCTGTCCGTGCCGCTCCGCATTGTCGAGCAAATTACGCACGAGATGTTGCAACATACGTACGTCGCCGGACACATGGGCGTCGCTCCCCTCAAAGGTGCAGCCTTTGGTTCTGGAACATTCTTTTTGTGCGATGTCCTTTAGGTTTACGGGCGCAAAATCGCCAATCGCAGACCCAGTGTCAAACCCAGTGTCAAATCGGGTCATGGTGATCAGATCATCAATCAGCGCATCCAGTTCCCGAATGTCTTGGCGCATTTCTGCCCTGCGCTCGGGCGTGTTTTTCGTTTCCAGCAACTCGATCCCCATGCGGATACGCGCCAAGGGCGTGCGCAATTCATGCGAGGCGTTGGCGAGCAGAAGCCTTTGGCGATTGACCAAATCCTCGATTGTCTCGGTCGAGCGATTGAAGCTTATGGCAAGTTTTGCGATCTCATCTGATCCATCGACAGTCACCCGCGCAGACAAATTACCTGCGCCAATTTTCTCCACGCCTTGCTGAAGCCGTTCAAGACGGCGGGTAATGCGCCGGGTAAGCGGGTACAACAAAAGCGAGATGACAGCGGCCAGAACGACGAAGGTGATCGTCGCGGCCAGTTCCTCATTTGGTAAACTCATGCGGTTAAGGTCAATGATCAAGACACGCCCGTCGCCTAAGGTGGTCATCCAACGCGTTTCCCCCTTGGTCGCTTGCCAATTGCCAACGGCAACATCGGGGACTGACCAGGGTGCCGCTGCCGCGCTCGCCGCGATTAGCGTTCCGGATGGGTCATAAAGCGTGATGTCAAAGGACAATTCCTCTGCGATTTGCACAATCCGGTTTTGCTGTTCACTTGCAGGTGCATCTGCCGCAGGCAACAACAGTTCGGCCAAGCCGGTCGTACGTTGAAACAGCGCGCGATTGAATTGGTCCTCGCCGATGGCATTCCATGCAAAGGACGCCACGACAGCGAACATGGTCAAACCCAAAAACGACACGGCACAGATTTGAAGGAAAAACCGGTTCCCCAGCATCAGATTAATCCTGTGACTTTGCAAAGACATAGCCAGCGCCGCGTACGGTGATCAGGCGCTTGGGATTTTTCGGATCAGCTTCGATGACATTGCGGATGCGAGAAACATGTACGTCAATCGATCGATCAAATGTTTCTATGTCGTGACCCTGAAGTTGGTTCATCAGATGGTCTCTTGTCATGACGCGTCCGGCCCCCTTTGCCAGCGCAACCAGGATCTGAAACTGATAGTTTGTGAGGCGACAGCGCTGGTCATCTAGGCGTGCTTGCATCGCGTCTTCGTCGATGGTTAGGCGTCCGAATGAAAGCACGTCTGAGCCAGCCAAATGCACGCCACGTCGAAGGATTGATTTCAACCGCGCCAACAGTTCGCGCGGCTCGAATGGCTTGGGCAGATAATCATCCGCGCCCAGTTCGAGACCGATGATCCGATCAAGCGGATCACCTTTTGCGGTCAGCATAATGACCGGCAGAGATGCCTCGATGGGTATGGCGCGAAAGACCTCGAACCCATCCATGTCAGGCAACATCAGATCAAGGATCAAGGCGCGAAACTGACCGGCCCTGATCTTGGCCAAGCCGCCTTTACCGGTTCCGGCGATGGTCACTGTGAAACCAAAATCTGACAGATATTCCTGCACCATCGCGGCCAGACGGGCATCGTCTTCTATCATCAGGATGTCTTCAGGCATCAGGGTTGATCCAATGTGTTTTGCAGCGAATTTGACGGCTGCAGGGTGTGTTCAATCTGCCGGTCGAATGCGTCTCGTGGGTTTCTGGCGCGTAAAGTTTTGTAAAGCAATCAGGTCTTTGAGGTGCGCAAACAAGCGACGGGCCGGCAGTTCGGACCTTAACAAAACTTTACCGCCCAGCAAAATGCGAGACACCGTTCAGCCGTAGCTTTGGGCGAGAAACGGAACAAACATCGATCTTTATTCGCAAACAAACCCCTCTCAAAGGTTCATTCAATGCACAAAATAGTAACTTTGACAGTCAGCACGGTTCTGCTGCTGCCCACAGGTGTTCTGGCCGATGAACACGACCAAGGCTGGTCCTATTCCATTGGCGCGGGGGCCATCTATGCGCCAACCTTTTTGGGCGATGATGACTATGAGGCGCAGGCCGTGCCAAATTTCCGCGTGACCTATGGCGACCGGTTCGAAGCATCGCTGGGCGGTGTTCGCTATAATGCACTGTCAGGCGGGCCGTGGCGTGCGGGGCCGGTGCTTTCATACGACTTCGGACGGGATGAGGATTCCGGCGACACCAATGATCTGCTGGGGCTAGGCGACATTGACGGAACAATCGAACTCGGAGGATTTGTCGCGTATGAGGCAGATCGCTTTTCGGCCAAACTAGAAATACGTCAGGGCGTTGATGGCGGGCACGACGGCATCACAGGCGAGGCCGAGATCGCCTATCGAGGAACCTTCAACGCCTTTGCCCGCCCAGCATTTTTCACAGTTGGTCCTGCGGTTTCTTTTGGCGATACAACTTTTAACAGCGCATTCTTTGATGTGGACGCAGCACAATCTGCCGCATCTGGTATCAGCCAATTTGATGCAGGCGGCGGGATCAATTCCTATGGTTTGCACGCGATGGCCGTTGTGCCGCTGAGCGATAAAACCGCGTTGGTCGGATTTGTGGAATACGACCAGCTGAGCGGCGACGTCGGCGGCTCTTCCATCGTTTATGAACGCGGATCAAAGGCCCAAACCACCGCGGGCATTTTCATCACCTATTCATTCTGAGATCGTTATGACCGACCAACACCAAGATGATCAGGCGACGGCCTATACGTTCGTTGCGCGCTGGATGCATTGGGCCATGGCGGTGTTGATCTGTCTCGCTCTCAAGTTCGGGTTTGTGATGGATGATCAATCGGGGACTGAATTGGCAAGCTCTCTGGCGCGACATTCCTCAGCGGGTCTATTGGTGTTGGGGTTCGCAATTCTGCGCGTTTTCTGGCGTCTGGGATATCCGCCTTCCCAGTTGCCAAAGACGGTTTCAAAACTCCAGGCGCTGGCCGCTTGGGCAGTCCACCTTGCGCTGTATGGCTTTATGCTGGGGGTCCCTTTGACGGGTATTTATGCAGCCGCTGCACATGACCTTGCTGTATTGTCGTTCTGGATGTTCGATTTGCGCGAAGGTGTCCAGTTTCTGGGGGTCGACAATTTCGAAACGCGCCGATCTGTCCACACCTTCGCAATGGATGCGTTCTTGGTGTTCCTGATCCTGCATATCGGCGGTGCGTTGGTGCATCAGTTCTATTTCAAGGATGACGTTTTGCGCCGCATGACGGGTCGAAAGAAAGCAGGGCAATCAACAGGAAACGAAGTGCGGCAAAAGTTCTAGCTTTGCCCAAACTAAGGTCCCCAGCCGACCGAACGACTTAGTCATGGACCACAGACAACAGCGCTGGATCGTTCAATCAGGCACCTTCAAAGAGACACCGGCCTGAAACGCGCGCTGCAACAATGCATCACGCCGCGCGTCTGATCCTTTGGACCCGTTCAGCAACACAAGCTCTCGATTCACAAACCCGAAGTAGCCAAAAGTGCCGTCAATCCATGCGGTTTCAATTGCCGTCTTGTATCCCAGCTCTTCCATTTCATCCGAACGCGCGCCGGCAGGTACAAGCAAAACACCGGTTCGCGGCCGCTGCAAAGATGTCTCGGGATCGTCCAGCTGATCATAGGCCCAGCCCCAAGACCAAACACGGTCAATCCAGCCTTTGGTCATCGCCGGCATCCCCCACCAGAACAGCGGAAAGACAAACCCGATAGCGTCGGCGCGACTGATCCGGTCTTGTTCTGCTCTGATGTCGGCGGGCACCTGACCAGACGCATCGCCGTCGATGTCAGCGATGGACCACCGTGGATCAAACTGTTCGCCATGCAGGTCGACCAATTCAGTCGAGTGGCCAACGCTTTCGGCACCGGCGCTAAATTCACGGGCGATGGCCGCGCTGAATGATTTGGGATCGGGATGATCAAGAAGAGTAAGAACGTGCATTGTTTGTCCGATAGCTATTGGCGGAACGAATAGCACCGAACGGCAAAGATGGTTACTTTAAAAACAACGGCGGCTTTGCACGCAGCCGGTGCGGGGTTAACGTAGGCGCGTGATTTTGGGAAACAAGAATTTGGCCGCCAATCTAAAGCTCAACCTGCGCCTTCGAAACGTTGCGGTTCTTTTGTGTACATTGCTAGGGTTTCAAATCGTCGCGATCCCTGTGCGGGCCTGTTCTGTGAACCAATCCGGTCCGATGCCCATTTGTGACGGGCTGACCATTGCCCCGGACACTGATGTCATCGTCATCCAAAGCAATATTGCAAACGCACAAACCAATGTCTTGCTGGGCGACAATGAACACTCGGCAAACCTGTTGAATGTTGTGATTGGTACGGTTGAGCGACCGGTAACAATTGTGGTTTCAAACTATAATGCATCGGTTCTGCGCTTTTCCGGCAATGTAGATCAGGTTGATCAGGTCATCACCATGGGCGCGCGGCGGTGGGGGTGGGATCATGTTGCCGTCACCGGCATCGATGCGCGCAAAGTCACATTTTTACCGGTTGTTCGGCGCCACCAAAATCCTGCATCCCAGAGCAGTATTTCATGGCTCCCAAGGCGGGCGTCACCTTTCCCCGAGGGCTGCCTATCGACCCCGAAATCATCCGGATGCACCCGCACGACTACATAGTTTCCGGCAGGCAAAGCACGCTACACATCCCTCGTAAAACACCACCTTCTGTGCGCCCTGAAAAGGGTCAGGCCGTGGATGCATCAGACTTTAAGTGGCCAGCTGATTGGCAAGAAGAGGTCGCACTTTACAATGACAGACGCGATGGTTTGGTCGCGTTCAACCTTGAACAGCCAATATCCCCAACGCCCATGTCGTTGGCCCAAAATCTGCCATCTTGGGCAGGCATCGCAGGATGGGTTGAAACCGGTAAAATCAGACCCGCAGGCGATTACAGCACCGACAAGGACTTGATCAAGTTCTCGGAGGCTTTCAACAAAAAGTATCGCACGCGCTTTGATCCCGAGTTCACGTTCGAGCCACCAATCGACTTTGTCATAACCCATCCCATGCGTGGTGAAATCCCCAGAGACTTAACAAAAGCGAACGGCAGGCCTGTCGTCTTTTTACGTCACCCGCGCATGCTGCCCGGACGCGAAAAAGGGGGCACCGGTAGATATTGTTTTCTTTCGATAGGTGACAAGCCTTCGCAACCAAGACGTTCTTCGGACAACAAGGCGTGGCGCGCGATGTGCACGCCGTCGCAGATTGGTCGCCAACAGGGGCTATCGCTGACGCTGGCGGCATTGCAGTTGGACGCCGCGATAAAACTCGAAAACCATCGCCAGTGGAAAACGCAGTTGTGTCCTTTGTTCGACATCCCGCACGCCGCCAAAGTGATCGTCTTATCGACCCAACATGGACGCACCAAGGATGGGCTGGCGTTTCGCCATTGCGGTTTTGAAACCTCGCTCAGAACCGTCAGTTCTGGTGATGCCAACGAAGTGCTTGGTCAGGGCATAGCGCCGTGTGAAGCCGGTGAATTGGACGTGAAAATTGACCATGAAGGCCCTGTGTTTTTGTTTTTGAAAGGCCGGGGCGCACTGAAATGGAACTTTGAGGTGTCAGCAAGGACTAAAATTGCTGGTGTTGTGAGTGTGAACAGCCGCCGTCAAATGGTCACTGGTTTGCCCAAGGGTACGCGGTATCACCAGTACAAACCGGGTGATCCGGGGCTGCCAGATCAATGCGGGAACAGCCTGTTGGATGTCAGTCCGGTGGCGGGTGGGCCTGCGATCAAGCTGTTTGAATTGATGCTGTCCCAAACGTCAGGACGCCGTATTGATTTGCTGTTCAACAAAGGTCTGCCACAGAATTTAGCACCCCAGGGGCCCGAGGAAATTCTGCACGACACGACCTTTGTCGTTCGGTAGCGCGGCCCCAAACGCGTTCACTGGGGCATTTTTGGCGAACGGCAACGCGGTTTGCACATGCCAAAATTACATGCATATCGCATCTGTAGGGTCGACACTGCGTACCTCGCCTACCTGCACAGGGTTTTCTGTTCTGACCTGTCTAGCCCGCCGAAGGGATGTATCCGTGGTCTTCTCGCAACGGCTCAGCCGGCACAGGCAGCTCAATGTTGCGGGCATAGGCATGACCGGAATAAACCGCCATCGCGATAAGCGACGGCGCAAGGCAATCGCCGATGCGCGTCACGGTTTGAATGCCCGCATCCGCCCATTGATCGTTCATTGCGTTTAGCGCGTGCCACAGGGTGTCATTGGGTGCGCGCGAGGTGACCATGATCAATCGCGCGCAAGCAATTTCGTGTTCCTGACCGCTGTAAACACACCCAAGCGTTACCGTGTCATCCGACATGCCCGTAACATTCATCAACGGCTTGATCGTGACGTTCTTTTCGATCAATCGCCGTTGAATGCGACCCTGCTCAAGCGTTTTTTCGGACCACGGTGAAACAACCGCTGATGGGGTCACGAACGTCACATTGTGGCCCGCATCAGCCAACAGTTCGGCCAGTACATTGGCCATGTAAAAACGGTCGTCATCGAAAACAACCACGGGGCCATCTGACGTTACCGCAGCGGCACCTTGGGTCATCAGATCGTCAGGTGTCAGCACGCGGGCAGGGTCCAGAAACGGCATCGCAAGGCGATTTGCGCGACCAACCCCATCGCGCCGCCACGTGGCACCGGTGGCCAGCGCAATATGAGGGGTGGCGTACTCCAACAGATCTTGCGCCGTCAGCGGGCTTTCCAAATAAAGTTCGGCGTTTGGAACCTGTTGCAGTTGCCAAAGCCTTGCATCGCGCACACGGCCCCATGCGGACAATCCCGGCAGCGCGGCCTCTAGGGTGACGCGACCGCCCCAAACATGCCCGCCTTCGGCAAGCGTCACATCTGCGCCGCGCGCTGTCAGGGCCCTTGCGGCTTCTAATCCGGCAGGCCCACCACCAACGATCAAAACCTGTTCTGGCTTGGCCAGTTTAGGGATGATTTCGGGATGCCACCCGCGGCGCCATTCCTCGGCCATCGTGGGGTTTTGCGTGCAGCGCAGCGGGCTTTCGGTGTTGTCGCCCATCACGCAAATATTGCAGCCGATACATTCGCGGATGCTCTCGATCTGACCGGACTGGATTTTATGGGGCAGGAACGGATCCGCAATTGACGGTCTGGCGGCCCCGATCAGATCAAGCTGTCCTTTTTTGATCAACCGCACCATCGTATCGGGCGAAGTGTAGCGCCCCACGCCCACCACAGGTTTGCTCGTGACGGATTTCACAAATCCGGTGTATTTTTCCTGAAACCCTTCATCGGAAAACCGCGACGTCTGGCTGTCATTTGACCAGTCGGACAGGTTCACATCCCAAAGGTCGGGCAACTCTGCGAGGGCTTCAATGATGTCGCGGGCCTCTGCGTCGTGCTGCATCCCGTCCGCGCCAAGCAGTTCGTCCACGGCGAGGCGCACAGCCACAGCGCAGGTATCGCCGACGGCTTCTTTGGTGTCTTCAATGACCTCTCGAAACAGGCGCAAACGGTTTTCGAACGACCCGCCATATTCATCCGTGCGCTGATTGTGGCGTGCCAGCAAAAAGTGATGCAGCAGCGTCATTTCATGGCCCGCATAGGCGTAGATGATGTCAAAACCCGCCTCTTTGGCCCGCTTTGCCGCCGCGACATGCCAGCCACGAAACGCGGCAATGTCGGCTTTGTCCATCATGCGGGCCTGAACCGGATCATCACCGTCCACAATCGCGCCGGTCGGGGCAAGCGGTGCGGCACGGGTGTAGCGGTTGGCCGAATGCAAGCCGTTGTGTGCGAGCTGGATCGCCGCCAAACTGCCATGTGCGTGAACCGCCTGTGTCACAAGACGCAGGGCCGGAATATCTTCGGCCCCCCAAAGGCGCGCCTGATTGGACGGGGTCAAATCCGATGTCGGGTGAATTTCGGTTTCTTGGGTCGACACCACACCCCAGCCACCTTCGGCTTTGATGCCACGCAAACGCGCTTCTGACTGCGGATATCGATGGCCCATACCTGTGCAATGGGGCACTTGATAGAACCGGTTTGGGGTCGTGACCGGACCAATTTTTACGGGTTCGAAAAGAACTTCGTATTGTGATTGTGCCGCGAGGGACGGATTTGATCGGGACGGCGAAGTGTTAGACATCTGGATCCGTGCTCTCGCGTTAGGGGACGGACAAACACTAGACGCAAAGCTGTTGATTGTTCAATCAAGCCGTCGATCGCGTTGGGTACGCGTCGCTTGGTTCGCCGCTTCCTTTTTTTGTCCCGAACTTGCAGGTGCTTAAGCAAAAACAATTGGCGGCGACATAATGCGCTGAAAAAGTAGACTTAGGGTGACCAGATGGTTACCCATTAGGGCAGGGTGCCAAGAGCCCTTGAGTGACAAAGGCTTGGTGGCCGATGTTTTTGAGCCAAAACGATTTTTATGACAAACCATAAACATCCAATTAGGAGACGTGCAGATGCCGAGCGCGCCACAGGCCATCCGACCCGTTTGGTCCCGCAGGCCCCGAATTTTGGGGATGGTTTTTCTAACGCTGACGCTGGCAGGCTGTTTGATTGGCGGTCTGACCCTGCGGGATTATTCGTCGTTTCAATCCTATCAGTTCAAGCAAACGCCGGGGCTTGGGTTTTGCGGTGACATCGACCGGGTGTTTTCGGCCGAGATTTCGCGTGACGCTGACGGGGCGATGACATTCGCGCATTCCATTCTGACCGTTGCGGGACGTGATCCGACGCAATGCGCAGGGGGCGTGGCCGCTGAACAGGGCTGCCTGCGAGCGACAGCACAAGCCACCAGACAGCTGAGCCAACAAGAAGCGGACCGTGTCGCGGCGGTCTTTTCAAACGTAAAATTCCACAAAAACCCAGATCCGATTTGCCGGGAGCTCGCCGTAGATCCCTGCCTGATTGAAAGACATTCGTGGGGCGATACAGAGCTAAGCGACTACATCTGCGGCGCCGACCGGATCGGCGATGAACAAAAAGCGCAGCTGCGCACGCTTTTGACCGATTTACGGTTCGGAGGCTGACAATTCCACATCTCTTTTCCCACGAATTTATTTCACACGGAGTTCCTGAATGAAAAATCTGCTGAGCATTTCAACCGCGGCCATACTGGCGTTCTCAAGTCCGGTATTGGCCGACGGATTTTACAATCTGTTCGGATCGCATGGCGACAAATGGGGCGAACTTACCTTCGAGGAAACCGTCAACACATACACCCTTTGGGTTTGGCCAAACGAAGAAGGTCAGGTGAATTATTACATCAACAACCCGACCGGTGGCAGCGACGGCTGGTCCAACGGTCCGTATGATGGCTATTTCACCGTCGATATGCCCGAGGAATTAACCCAGTCGTGCAACTACACGATCACGGATGAATATGGCTATACCTCAGATGTGTGGGGGGCGGCGCGCATGCGCTGGACCAGCGGGGACTCGTTCGTGCTGCAACGGTGGCAGTGCGACGGAACAGCGTTGGAACTCGAAGTTATCGGCCGATATGCGTTCGCACAACCCACTCCGCAATCCGTAGTGCCGGTCGCAGCGACCCTTGGTCTGCAATCCGACCGCATCCCGCTTAGCGTCAATGACCCTGCCCATACGGTTCAGGGGCTTGATAAAAATCCGGCAATCTATCTGGATGTTGATTTTTCGGATGGCACGTCGGGGGGGGATGACTATCAGAAATTCTCGGCCAGCAATATCATATTTGACGATGTATCGGGTGATCCCGATGACATTATCCAGATCAACTATTTGGATATCGATTACAACAATCCGGGTCTGGGTAAATACGCGGCGCAATTGACGTCGACGGGAAAAGGCGTGGGCACAGCGCAATTGCTTGTGTCGTTTCGCGACGCGCCACATGTGACAGCCGCAGTAACGGCCACTGTTGTCAGCGCAGTGCCACAGCTGAAAACGCCGGTCAGCGCAGCTTTGGCGTTGCAATCGTATCGCCTGCCGGTCAGCAACCGCGACGCTGCCTACACCGTGTACGGGCTTGACCTGTTTCCGGCGATTTTTGTCACGGCAGAGTTTGGTGACGGATCGTCGGTTGCAAATTCCTACCACCAAGACTTTGCAGACAATGTGATCATCGATGACGTCAGCGGTGATCCTTATGACCTGATCAAAGTTGTGCCATGGGCTGTCGACAACAACGCCCCACAGGGTCCAAAATACGCGGGCCAGTTAACCTCGACCGGTCGCGGGGCAGGCACTGCGAACCTGTTGTTGTCCTTTAAAAACGCGCCAGGTGTGACCGCGTCAATTGCCGTCACGGTTGTGAGCGGCTCAAATTAAAACGTGCCGGTCTGTGCCGACCAATCATCGCCCCTTACAGCGGCTTAATCATCGCCGCCGTGAGGGGAATGATCATGATCTTCAACGTGTTGGGCGCTTTTGGGGTCACGCTGGCTAAAGGCGTGTTCCAGATCGGCACCATCAAAATGTGCGGGCAATTTCCCGTCCACTGCGTAAACATACAGCGCCGATGTCAGGATCGCATCCAACGTGGTGATCACCAAGGCAGTCAAGGCGATCAACAGCACCGCAAACACCAGAAGTGCAGCCGCCAATACCGGCACCGCATCCAAAAGCATAGCGCCAGCCCCTATCAAAATAAACGCCGGTAAAATCGTAACAATAGCAACAGCGGAAAGCCCGATGTGGGCGACCATTGCTTCGCCCCAGGTTTTACGAATAAGCGACACAGAGGTCTTCATCGCCTTGATCGGACCAACCCGGTCTGCGACCAAAACCGGCACCACAAAAAAGGCGGCAATCGTCCACGCCCCGCCAAGAAAACTGAAAATGAAACTTGCCAGCCCGTCCGTTCGCTTGGCCGATTGTTGCAGAATAAACCCGACTGTCGCGGTCACAAGGGCCCAGACAAACACCAGCGGCAGCCGTGAAATCGCGGCGCGCAGCCCATCCATCACCGTCGGATCACCACCGGCAAACCGGATACGCGCGCAGGCAATCAGAGCGGTGTTGAAAAAGACAAAAACAAATGTCGTGAACACATACACAACGTAGCTGGCAAAAATCATCGTGACGTTGTTTGCTTTTTCAGGATCATCGTTGAACCACGCCAAAAGCGTATCAAGATGTCCGGCAAGGTAGATCGGCCAGACCACAACGCCGGTGGTCAAGGCCAGGGCCGCAATGCTTAGGATCGGGAAAATCAGCAGTTCCTTGTCCAGCATCAACACCCGCCAGCAAATCACCATCAGTCGCCAGGCCGCTTTAATTTTTTTGAACATTCTATGGGCACCTTAAAATATGCGTCGCCGCGTGGTCTGAGAGGGGCAATAATCCTGAGTGCCGAAATGAAGCGCAGGATGAGTTGCGAGCCTCATTTATCCCTCATCGTTGACAGCTAAGAGGTTAAAAATCAAGGCAAAGTCGGGTTGGAACGCGTATGGTGCCTTGCGGGGGTTGTGGGGGCATGGGCCAATGACCTAGACACGTTGCAACGCGTTTGAACGACAGCACTAAGTGGCTGCAACGTGGGGTGGTATGCGCGCTCTGAACAGAACGGTCCAGCGTGATCCGCCTTTCAGAGCACTAATCAAAGGATGTCGTGATGAAAAAGCTTAGCGTTTTGGCTGGGGCACTCATACGGTTTGCACGCAGAAAACCGGTTCTCAGTTTGGGCTGTGTGGCGCTCGCGATTGCTTTGGTTCTTGTGGCCACGATGCTGTTTTCTGCGGGCAAAGTGACACGCGATTTTTCTGCGTTCGAGACGTATGAATTCAAGCAAACGCACGGGCTGGGGTTTTGTAGTGATCCGGATCGCCCGCATTCCGCCAAAATCACCCGCAATGCTGACGGAACGATGGCGTTTTCGCATGCGCTGCTGGCCCTTGCCGGAACTGATCCCGAACAATGTGACGGCGGTGTTGCCACCGATGACGGGTGCTTGCGCCCCAACGATCAACCGCCCAGACAGTTGTCCCCACAAGAGGCCGATCAGGTCACAGCCGTGTTTGCACAGACTACCTATCACCGGCGGCCAGACCCGCTGTGTCGCGAGTATGGCATCGATCCTTGCATGATCGAACGCCATGTGTGGGACGGCAAGGAACTGAGCGATTTTCTCTGCGGATCGGACCGGTTGACTGGCGAACATGACACCAGAATGCGCGACCTTCTGATCGATCTAAAATCCGGCGGCTGACCGGTTTCGAACAACGCGCCCCCAACACTAGGTCCTTTTCCTGTGTCGTATTTTTGATCGTAGGCACCACCATCGCGTGAATTTTCGGAAGTATTAGTCGCATGCCCGCAGAGGTGCTAGTGTCAGATATCAATTATGCTCGGAGAAGCAAATGAATTGGACGATCAAGAACTTAGTGGCGGGCTTTGGCCTGTCGCTCTTTAGTGCGCTGCCGGCCTACGCCGATGGCGTTGACCAAATTTTCAAAGCCGATGGCACCTTTATTGACGAAATCGAAATCGTTGGTGACGTGGTCATGGACTCTGGCGAAACCTTAGCGCTTTTGGAAATGCGCGCACAAGAAATGAAGTTTTTCGTCGACCCTGACGCGGTTTACGTCACGCTGTACGATGAAAACCCGATCTTGACGGAAAACAAAGAGTTCTACGGCTTTTGGGTCAGCACCCGACCGCCTGGCGCTTCTGAATGGCCCGACTGCGGCTACAACGTCGTGGACGATCAAGGCACGGCGTATGACGCGCACGGCACGCTGGTCTGGACCAACACCGACATCGCCCCGAATGGTTATAGTCTGGCCTACAGCATCGATCTTGGCACATGCCAAACCCGCCAATTGCCTTGGGGCTACAGCCTTGCTGCAATCCAGATGTCGCCAGATGCGGGCGTTCCGCATGGTGATGTTCCGGATCAAAACAGCTACAAGGTGACGGATTCCAACGGGGCAGAATACTACGTCGAGGCCGCTGACGGGGGGGCAATTTTGACCTCGGTTGAATTTCGGGAAATCGCTGTCCCGATGGCGGACGCGGCGCAAAGCACCGAAATCTTTTTCGAACAAGACGTCCTGAACATGTACGCTGATTGCTCGACGGGCAGCATGCATTACGGCTACGGAACGTGGTCTTGGGCAAACGGTGGCTTTCTGGTCAACTTCGACAGCGTCAGTTTTTCCTTTCCGCGCATGGATGCCCCACCCGAAAATGGCGGTGCCTGCCGCATGTAAGCGGGCGGCGATTTAAGAGAAATTTTTCCGCGATTGTCTTTGGCCAGTCGCGGGTTCAATTGAAGGATAAGATATGCATTTTTTGACCAAACTGTTTCGTTTGACCCTGCCATTGGCTGTAACTATGCCGCTAGCAGCATCTGCTGCCCAAGACAGTGGCTGGCACTGCACCAACGCTGATTTCGAGATCAACTGTAGCGACGGAAAATGCACTCTCGCCGACGCACACACCCCGATGAGCATCGATGTCAGCAACGATGAAATCAGCTGGTGCGCCTACTCTGGCTGCTGGACCGGGCCCACGGGTGCCACAGTATCGTCTGGCCCGTTCGTGTCGTTCCACGGGCTGGCTTTGGAAAATAGCAACGATTCAAATTACATTGTTGATGTTGCGATCATCATCGATTCAAGATCGAAATCCGCGACGATCATGGCATCCGGATTGTTCACAACCCCCGCCACATGCGCGCCAAAATAACACCCGACGCGCGAAAGCTGGTGAAACTTTCAGGCCGATCTTTCAACCTGCGATGTCAGAGAATCTATGGTGCTTCTAGAGGGCATGGAAACTCTATGTCTTGGGGGTTCATCGCGTATCGCCAAGCAAACCACCTGTTCACCGCACAGTTTGCGCATCTTCTCAGGAATGCGGAAAGGGAGAAGTGTTTCGGCGATCCAAATGAGTGGTCGATCGGCTAAATTCCTGCAAATTTCCAACATCTGAAATGCCGATAAAAGCTGGAACAGCCGACTGTGGCCGGCAACATAATGGGTTCATAGATGCTGTTGTTCGGCCAACGCACTGACCACAGTGAAAGGCCCAAAGTTGAGCTTGCAGTTTTTGATTTCTCACGATGGGTCGTCATCAAAATCTCTCTGGCGGATGGCTGATCCTTACAAAACTGATAATCCATTTCTGGACTTAGAATGTGGGATCATATGTAATTGCAGCTATGAAGCTCGTCATCATAAGCGACACACATGGTCGTCATGAGAACCTCGGTATATTGCGCGGAGACATCCTTATCCATTGTGGTGACTTCGAGCAGCTTTTTGAACAAGACAATCAGGCAATTCGAAAGATCGATGCATGGTTCGGGCGACAAGAGTTCAAGCATATTCTTTGCATCGGTGGAAACCATGACCTGACTTTAGAAAAGTTGGTGCAGATCAAAGAGCAACCCTTTGAAAACGCCATCTATCTTCAAGACACTGAATTTGTTTACGAAGGTGTAAAATTCTATGGGGCGCCGTGGGTTCCCGACCTTAGCAATCACGCATTCTATGCTAACGACCTAGCATTGGACCAAGCGTGGGCAAAGGTTCCGCGCGACGTGGACGTTCTGGTCACGCACACGCCGCCTGTTAATATCCTTGACGTTTCCAGCAAGGGCCAGCGATTGGGGTGTGCAAGTTTGTCTCGCCGATTGCAGGCATTGAACCCCAGGGTTCATTGTTTTGGTCACGTGCACGCAAGTGCTGGTACCTGTGTGAAAAGAGGCACGAGATATGTGAATGCCAGCTATCAACCGTCAACATCTGCGTTCGAGTATGAATTCGTTTCTCGGAGCGGTAAATCTGATCCAAAGTCTTGGTGGCAAAAAATCCGCAAGTTGGGCGCCAAACAAACATCGCTTTCGCGGGCCACGACCTAAACTGAAGATGCCAAAGATAAGCGGTCAGTCAGGCTTAGCCAAATGTATGACCAAGCCCAAAAATTCGACCACTTGAAACCCGAGCTCAAATAATTTCAAGCAAGAGCTTTGTTGTGTTTTCCTGCGTCATCTCGACGGGATTTCCGCCAGTGCTGGGGTCACTCAAAGCACCAGCAACAATCCGGTCGATGTCCGGATTTTCGATGCCAAGCCCTGACAGAGTTTTAGGAATGCCAAGCGATGCGTTTAAATCATCCACATAGGCGCAAAAACCATCGAACCCGCCCGAGATATCAAGATATCTTGCCGCTTGGGTGATCACATCTGTGATCGCAGGCCTGTTGAACTGCAAGACGGCGGGCATGCAAACAGCATTCGTGGTGCCATGGTGGGTGTGGTACATCGCGCCAATCGGATGCGACAGCGCATGGATCGCGCCAAGCCCCTTTTGGAAACCCGTCGCCCCCATGATGGCCGCAGACATCATATGCGCGCGCGCTTGGATATCTGTGCCATCTGCAAAGGCGCGCGGCAGGTACTCTTTGACCAAACGCATACCCTCAAGCGACATGCCTTGCGACATTGGGTGATAGTGCGGGGAACAGAAGGCTTCGACGCAGTGCGCGAAGGCATCAAGGCCCGTGCCAGCCGTGATAAAACCGGGCATTCCAACCGTCAATTCAGGGTCACAAATCACCACCGCAGGAAGGAACTTGGGATGGAAAATGATCTTTTTCTGTTCGGTTTCGGAGTTCGTGATGACCGAGGCACGTCCAACTTCGGACCCCGTGCCCGCGGTTGTCGGCACTGCAACAATAGGCGCAATCGCATCCGCATCTGCGCGGGTCCACCAATCGCCAATGTCCTCGAAATCCCACAGCGGTCGGGTTTGGCCTGCCATGAACGCCACGAGCTTGCCTAGATCCAGACCAGAGCCACCGCCAAACGCCACAACCCCGTCGTGCCCGCCATCGTTATAGGCTTTGACACCTGCGGCGGCGTTCTTTTCATTCGGGTTTGGATCCACTTCGGAAAACATCGCACGACCAAGGCCAGCAGCGTCTAGCAGGTCAAGCGTCTTGGTTGTGATGTCCATATTTGCCAGGCCACGGTCCGTGACCAGCAGCGGCTTTTTGATCCCCGCGACAGCGCAGGCATCCGCAATTTCAGAAATACGTCCGGCACCGAAACGAATAGAGGTTGGGTAGGACCAGTTTGCTGTGATGCTCATGTTCGTCAGGCTTTCTTCAAGTGGTATGATTTTGGGCGTGTCAGGTTATGATAGCCGATCACAGACAGACCGCCGCCGCGTCCTGTGTCCTTACATCCCGTCCAGCACAGGCCAGGATCAAGGTAGTCAGCGCGGTTCATAAACACAGTGCCTGTTTCGATTTGATCGGCGATGGCCTCGGCGCGGGCGGCATCCTGTGTCCACAACGATGCAGTCAGCCCAAAGGTGCTGTCGTTCATCAGCTTGATCGCTTCGGCGTCGTCTTTGACAGCCATGATACCAACGACCGGACCAAAGCTTTCCTCGCGCATCACCCGCATGTCATGGGTCACGTTTGTCAGGATTTGTGGCATCAGATAGGCACCAGTGTCCTCGGGGAAATCCGCCTCTGCGATATGGGCTTTTGCCCCATCTGCTATCGCCTCGGCCGTTTGCGCGCGCACCTCGTCGGCAAACCGTACGTGTGCCATCGGACCTAGGGTGGTCTCAGGGTTCAACGGGTTGCCAAGCGTGTAGCCATTTACGATTGCCACGGCCTTTTCAACAAAGGCCTCAAACAGGCTCTCATGGACGTAAATCCGTTCAATTCCGCAGCAACACTGGCCGGAATTAAACATCGCGCCATCGATAAGCGTATCAACCGCGGCGTCCAAATTAGCGTCTTCCATCACATAACCCGGATCTTTGCCGCCCAGTTCAAGACCAACGCCGGTGAACGTGCCCGATGCAGCCGCTTCCATCGCTTTGCCGCCAGCCACTGATCCGGTAAAGTTCACAAAGCCGAAAGCGCGCTCTGCGATCAGGGCCGATGTGGTTGCATGATCCAGAAATACATTTTGAAACACGTCTTTGGGGATGCCAACAGAATGGAACGCCGCTGCCATCCGTTCGCCAACCAAAGGTGTTTGTGAGGCATGTTTCAGCATCACCGAATTGCCTGCGATCAGGGCCGGGGCAACGGTATTGATCGCGGTCATATACGGATAATTCCACGGGGCGACGACCAGCACCAATCCGTGCGGCACACGTTTTATGACACGGCGAAAGGCATCGCTGTCTTCGACCACGATCGGAGCCAACGCCTGCTCGGCAATGTCGGCCATGTAGCTGGCACGCTCGTTAAAGCCGCCAAATTCGCCGCCATATCTGACAGGCCGGCCCATTTGCCATGCGATTTCTGGAACGATGTCATCGTTCATTGCGCCCACTGCAGCAACACCAGCTTGGACGAGCGCAATCCGCTCGGACAATGGGCGTGCGGCCCAGTCTGTTTGGGCTGCCTTTGCGCGGGCAACCACAGCATCAGCATCCGCGCGCGTTAGGGTTTCACGGGTCGCATAAACAGACCCGTCGATGGGCGAAATACAGGTGACAGTCATAGTGATTAAGCCCTTTCAAAACCGCGTGCGATTTCCCAATCGGTGACAACGCGGTCAAATTCTTCTAGTTCCCATTCAGCGGCACGGGCGTAATGATCAATCACATCGTCCCCCATCGCTGTGCGCAGCATGGCCGATCCAAGCAGTGCTTCTTTCGCGTCGCGCAGGTTCCGGGGAATGTGCGCCGAGGCTGTATCCTCGTAAGCGTCACCCGTAAACGCGGCGGGCAGAGCCAGCTTTTCTTCGATCCCCCTGATGCCTGCCGCCAGCATTGCAGCCTGCGCGAGATAGGGGTTCATGTCAGATCCCGGTATGCGGCACTCAACCCGGATCGCCTTGCTGCCTTCGCCACACAAACGGTAGGCTGCAGTGCGATTGTCGACCGACCAGATGATCCGTGTTGGCGCAAACGAACCCTTGGCGAAGCGTTTGTAGCTGTTGACGTAAGGTGCCATGAAATAGGTGTAATCAGCGGCGTATTTGATCAGACCCGCCATGTAGTGATCCATCAGTTCGGATTTGCCATTGGGACGGTCAGGGTCAAAGAATGCCGGTTTGCCGTCTTTCCAAAGCGACTGATGCACATGGCTGGATGACCCGACGCGTTCATGGCTCCATTTGGGTAAAAACGTCGCCGCGTGTCCTTGCTGCCAGGCGATTTCTTTGACCGCGTGTTTTGAAATCGAATGGTGGTCAGCGCAGGCCAAAGCGTCGGCGTATTTGATGTTCAGCTCTTCCTGCCCTGCCTCTGCTTCACCTTTGGACCCCTCGACCGGAATGCCCATCGCATAAAGGTGGTTGCGCAGTGGGCGCATCACGCCTTCTTCTTTGGTGGTCTGGAGGATGTGATAATCTTCGTTGTAGTCACTGATTGGCGCCAGATCGCGAAAGCCACTTTTCGCGATTTCGCTAAAGCTTTTTTCGAACAGGAAAAATTCCAGTTCTGTCGCCATAGTGGCGCTGAATCCCAACTTGGTCAGGCGTGCGATTTGCTTTTTCAGCATCGCGCGCGGTGAATGGGTGATCGGGTGCCCATGATGATCCATCACATCACACAGCACCATCGCTGTACCGTCGAGCCACGACACAAGGCGCAGGGTCGTCAGGTCGGGCTTCATCGTATAGTCGCCGTAACCGGATTCCCAACTGGTCGAGGCATAGCCATCTGGCGTGGCCATCTCTAAATCAGTTGCAAGCAAGTACGTGCAGCAATGTGTTTCGGCATGCCCGCTCTCCACAAAGGCCTGCGCATGAAAACGCTTGCCCATCAGTCGTCCTTGCATATCCACCAGACAGGTCAGAACAGTATCAATAGACCCATCAGCAACGCGGGTTTTCAGGTCTTCAAAACTTAGCATTCTATTTCCATTCTTATGCGGGTGCAGGGGCCGCGTGCGACGGCCCCTGCAAGAGTGTTAACCGTAACGGTAAGGCCGTCCAGCCTTAACCATATCCGCGTTGTATTTCTTGAAAATATCAACAACACGGCGTTTCACTTCAGACTCAGCTGCGATTTCTTCCCAGAACTCCAGGGCTGCGGATTCAACTGTTGCCCATTCTTCATCTGGAATGGATGTCAGTTCCATCTTGGATCCGTTGACGCGCAGGTCGGCTTCGCCGCCCCAGTACCACCACTGACGATAGTAATGTGACTGGTCACAGCAGACGCGGAACAGCGTTTGCAGATCTTCTGGCAGTTCATTCCAACGGTCCATATTGGCAAAGAATGATCCCGCCCAAGCGCCCGAAATGTTGTTGGTCAGGAAATAGTTGGTCACATCGGCCCACCCCACGGTGTAGTCCTCGGTGATGCCAGACCATGCGATGCCATCAAGTTCGCCGGTTTGAACCGCCACTTCGATATCTTCCCAAGGCAGGTTCACCGGAACAACCCCGAACTGGGATAAGAAACGGCCAGCTGTCGGGAAGGTAAAGATGCGCTTGCCTTTAAGATCGGCCAATGACCGGATCGGATCTTTCGTCGCGAAGTGGCAAGGATCCCAAGCACCGGCCGAGATGTGCTTTACGCCTACTTTGGAATACTCTTCATCCCAGATTTCGTTCAAACCATATTGGTTGAACAACACAGGCACATCGAGAGAGTAACGCGAGCCGAACGGGAAATACCCGCCAAATACGGTCACTTCGGTGGGTGACGCCATAGAGTCGTCATCCGATTGAACCGCATCAATCGTACCGCGCTGCATGGCCTGAAACAACTCGCCCGTCGGGACCAACTGATCGGCAAAGAACAATTCGATCTGCATACGGTCGCCCGCGATCTTGTTGAACATTTCAATCGCCGGAACGATTACTTCTGCGGCCAGCGAGGCACCCGCATAGGTCTGCATCCGCCATTTGATAGTGCTTTGCGCCAATGCTGGCGTTGCCAGTGCTGCAGCCGGAATAACAGCCGCGCCTTGGATAAACTTACGTCTTGAAGTCATGTCTTTTCTCCTTGGTTGGGTTTCGACCACTTTGGCGGTGGTTTCTCTATGGTTTGTTGTAAACGTAATCGGGCAGCCAGGTTGCGATGCCCGGAAAGACCATGACCAAGACAAGTGCAAAGACCATGATCAGCACAAAGGGTGTGATCGACGAATAGATGTCGCGCAGCGAGATTTCAGGCGGTGCCATGGCGCGCATCAAGAACAGGTTATAGCCAAAGGGCGGCGTCATATAAGCGATCTGCGTGGTGATCGTATAAAGGATGCCATACCAGATCAGGTCAAACCCAAGCTCGCCCACCAAAGGCACATAAAGCGGGGCGACAATGACCAGCATGGCTGTGTCGTCCAAGAATGTACCCATCAGGATAAAGCTAAGTTGCATCAAGATCAGGATCGTCCACGGGCTGAGATCGAGGCGTTCGGTAAAGACGGCTTCGATCGCTTTGACCGCACCAAGCCCGTCAAACACAGCCCCAAAGGCGAGGGCCGCCAGAATGATCCACATAAACATGCACGTGATACCCAAAGTGTTGCGGACCGAATTTTCGAACACTTCGCGGGTCATACGTCCCTTGAGGACAGCCGCCACAAAGGCAGCCATCGCACCAATCGCAGAGCTTTCCACCAGCGAAGTCCAACCATTCACAAACGGCACCATCATCACCGCAAAAATTGCGACTGGCAGCAGGCCTGCACGCAGCAGGCGCAGCTTTTCAGCGCGCGGGATATCGCGTTCGCTTTCATCCAAAACGGGCCCCAACACCGGATTGATCCGGCAACGCACGACGATGTAAATCACGAACAGGCTCGCCATCATCAGGCCCGGGATGACACCAGCCAACCAAAGCTGACCCACCGGTTGACGCGCAATCATCGCGTAAAGAACCAAAACAACAGAGGGCGGCACAAGGATGCCCAAACTGGACCCCGCCTGAATGACCCCCGTGACCATTCGCTTGTCGTAGCCACGTTTCAACAGCTCGGGCAGGGCAATGGTAGAGCCGATAGCCATGCCGGCAACACTCAGCCCGTTCATCGCTGAAATCAGGACCATCAGGCCGATTGTGCCAATCGCAAGCCCCCCGCGCAGGCCACCCATCCAGACATGGAACATCTTGTAAAGATCGTCGGCTATTTTGCTTTCTGACAGCACATAGCCCATGAAAATGAACATCGGCAGCGTCAGCAGCGGATACCATTTCATCAGCTTCATCGCCGCTGAAAACCCGATGTCAAAGCCCCCTTTGTCGCCCCACAACAACAAGGCTGCGACAACGGCAATAAACCCGATGGCCCCAAAAACACGTTGCCCGGTCAGCAGCATCAGCATCATGGAAGAGAACATTAAGGTGGCGATTAATTCGTATGACATCAGGTTTTTTCGCCTTTGAGCCGCAGAACATCTTTGAACAGTTCTGAAACGCATTGCAGCAGCATCAGGGTCATTCCCAAGATCATGATTGATTTGATGGGCCACATGTAGGGACGCCAAGCGGTTGAAGATCGCTCCACGCGACCGATCTCTTGCGTGCCCGTGACAAGCCCGCCAAAGAATGAAAACGGTTCCTTGCCCCAATACCCCAGTGAATAGGCCGTTGAGCTGACAGCCCCGTAGATTAAAACGCAGAGATAGAAGATCAAGAACAGCACGGTGATCAAATCAAACCATGCTTTCTTGCGAACGGACCACTCACCATAGAGCAAATCCATTCGCACATTTGAGCCAAGCTGGATCGAATACGGCCCGCCTAGAATATAATACGCGACCATCACAAACTGGGCCATTTCCAGCGTCCAGAGCGACGGAAGGAAAAAGGTTTTGCTGACAGAGGACCAAAGCAAAATGCCCATCAAAAGGAAGATGCCGTACATCACAATGCGACCTAGTCGGTAGTTGATCGCGTCGATTGCACGAATATAACGCTGCATTATGCCTGACATTGCACCACCCCTTCGATCTGCAAACGGGCCAGCGCATCTGACAGCCAACTGGCAATGCACTGTGCCATCTTTTCTTGTTGATCGGCCTCTTGAATAAGATCGTTGCGCACCTCTAGCATGACATTCAAATGCCCGTTCGCCAACGCGTGCTCTTTCAAGGTGTGCGTGACGCCATGCTCGGGCCCGTAGGGTTCGTTGCGCGCAACCAACCTGTCCGTATGATGGTGCGCCCTGTCCAACATGACATCCGCGAGGCGTGCATCACTGTCATGCAAGACGCCGATTTCTACGGCTCTCGTTTTACCGTGATAAATTGGCGTGAAACTGTGGATTGTCACGATGACTGCCATCGCGGTGGCGGCAATTGTTTCTGCAAGAGCGGCGCGAAACGGCTCATAGTAATCTTCCACGCGCTCTTGTCGTTGCGCCGCTGTCAGGTTCCGGTTTCCCGGAACTGTGATTGCTTCGCTCTGGTAGGGCATCGCATCAGGGGCCGATGGAGGACGATTGCAGTCATAGACAAGGCGCGACACGCCGGATGTGACGAGCTTTGCATTCAAACGCACCGACAGCCCTTTGGCCAAGGCCAGCGCGCCTGGATCCCACGCCGCATGGCTTTGCAACGCGTCACCCGCTAAGCCGAGGTCGCTATACTTGGTTGGGATAAAGGCGCTTGCATGCTCACAAACCACCACCACAGGGGATGATCCCTTTGCGTTGAACATCCTTACAGAGTCCTTGGGTGATGTCGGTTTAGCAGGGTTCATTTAAGTTCCTTGATCTCATGGTGCTTCTCAGACACGTTAAAAGTCAACACTCTTGTAAATTAATATTACAGGACGGATCGTTCTGGTATAAAAATAACAAAATTGAGAGATGGATGAGCGAAACCACACACACAATATCTGACCGCATTCAGCAAAAGCTGGACGATCTGACCCGTGCAGAGCGGCAGTTGGCGCTTTCGATTCTTGAAAATTATCCGGCGTCTGGCCTCGGTCCGCTGACGGCTTTGGCGAAAGATGCGAATGTTTCGGTTCCGACAGTCGCGCGGATGGTGCAAAAACTTGGCTACAAAGGGTATCCCGATTTTCAGGCCGAACTGCGTGAAGAACTGCGCGCCAAAGTAAAAGACCCCATCGCCAAACACGACACATGGGCAGAAGCGGCGCCATCAGAACATCTTTTGAACCGTTTCACGGACGCCGTCATCGACAATATCCGCCTGACGCTTGGCCAGATTGATCCTGTTGCTTTTGACAGGGCCTGCGGTCTTGTCGCCGATCAAAAGCGCCATCTCTATATTGTTGGCGGCCGCATCACCCATACGCTGGCCGAGTATTTCTTTATGCACATGCAGGTCATTCGTGCGGGTGTGACCCATGTGCAATCGACCTCAAACACCTGGCCGCACTATCTTTTGAATGCCAAAGAGGGGGATGTTTTTTGCATTTTTGATGTCCGCAGATACGAGAACAACACCCTAAAGCTCGCTGAGATGGCACATGCGCGTGGTGCAAAGATCATATTGTTTACGGATCAATGGCGCTCGCCCGTGCATCACTTGGCAGAATTTAGCCTGAGTTGTCGGATTATTGTGCCCTCGGCTTGGGATTCTGTGACGACGACGATGTTGTTGATCGAGACCATGATATCGTCAGTTCAAAACCTAAATTGGGATGAAACAAAGGATAGAATGGAAACCTTGGAAGATATGTTTGACCAGACAAAGCTATTTCGAAAGTTTACTTAAACAAAATGCTTTGCGGCAGCGCTGAACGTGGCCGGTTTCACCGCTCTTTATTAGCACCAAGCTGACCCCGAGAATCGACCGAGTACGGTACAAAAAGAACCCCGAGAATGTCCGCTATGGGATGTCGCCGTCATCTGAACGTAGCCCAGCATCCCGCAGTTCCGGCCCGTCGCGGCCAGCCGTCGCGCGACGGATCTGTCGCCACTTTCAACCTCATACTGAGTGCTAAAGATTGGCCAAAAGAACAGCGCCAGACCAAATGCCCAGCGCAATTTCAGCTATTTTACCCAAGCGCTTTTAAAAGACCCGGGAGACGGGAGCCTTGTAGCATCATGTGGTCCCGCATGAGGGTGTTTGCGCGAATGCCGTCTTTGGCAAGAACCGCTTCGCTAATCTCCTGGTGCTCTTCTAGCGACTTCTCCAACCGACCAACCGCTTCGTAAGGCATCAGGCGGTACACATTTATCCGGGCTTGTATTTGATCCAATTGATCCACCAGCCATGCGTTGCCACTGGCCTCATGGATCGCCGCATGAAAGGTCAGGTTTGCATTCGCGTAGGCGGGAATGTCTTCCGCATCGGCTGCAGATCGGCAAAGCTCTAGCCCTGCCTTAATCGCCTTTTTGCCGGATTGCGTCAGCAACTCACTTGCCAAACGACAGGCCATGCCCTCGAGCTCGGCCGCCACTTCGAACAAGTCGTTTAACTCTTTTGCAGACAAAACCCGCACAATTGCGCCTTTGCGCGGGCGTGTTTCGAGCAACCCGCATTCAACAAGCGATCTGATCGCTTCGCGAATGGGTGTCCGGCTGACACCAAAGCGGTTCGCTAGATCAGCCTCTTCAAGCTGATCGCCGGGCTTGAGCAAGCCACTGAAAATTTCATGTTTTAGCTGCTCAATAAGCTTGTCTGATGCACGTACCATTATGGCTCCTTCCGGCAGTTTCCATAGGGGGTTCGTGAAGAGTGTACCAGTAAAAAGGCCGCTATATGAATCTTTTTGGTTGATATATGTATACATATAAGACTAGTAAGAATCCATAGGGAGAAACCAAAATGAAAAATTTTCTGAAGACAACAGCACTTTCACTCTTACTTGCGACAGGTACCGCACAGGCCGAAGAACTGCGCTTGTCGCATCAATGGTCAACAAGCGATGTCCGTCATGAAGTGGCGCAGATCGTTGCTGACGAAGTCGCCGCAGCAGGGGTTGATCTAGAAATCACGATCTTTCCATCAAAATCACTGTTCAAACCACGCGAGCAATATCGCCCGCTTTCACGCGGTCAGTTGGATATGACGGTCTTTCCACTGTCCTACGCAGGCGGCCAGCAGCCATCCTTTAACCTGACGCTGATGCCGGGCTTGGTGAAAAATCACGATCACGCAGCTCGTCTCAGCCAGTCGCCGTTCATGGACGCTCTTGAGGCAAAGATGGCGCAAGACGATGTGATGGTTCTAGTCCACGGCTATCTTGCCGGTGGTTTTGTGGGCAAAGACACCTGCATAACCAAGCCTTCTGACGTTGTCGGTTTGCAAACCCGAGCAGCCGGCAAGTCCTTTGAACAAATGCTGGTGGGTGCTGGTGCGTCGATCACATCGATGGCCTCGTCCGAGATCTACTCTGCAATGCAAACCGGTGTTCTGGATGCGGCGAACACGTCGTCTTCGTCCTTTGTCTCTTACCGCATTTTTGAACAGGTCAAGTGCTACACGCCTGCCGCAGACATCGCGCTTTGGTTTTTGTATCAGCCGCTGTTGATGAACAAATCGACGTTCGAGGGACTGTCTGGCGAACAACAGGCGGCTCTGCGGGCCGCTGCTGAAAAGGCCGAAGCGCACTATCTTGAGCAAGCCAAGCTGCAAGACGCCAAGTCGGTTGATATTTTCCGCGAGGCCGGTGTCGAGATTGCTGAAATGACAGCAGGGGACTTTGCCGCATGGCAAGCCATCGCCAACAAGACGTCCTACGCAGCCTTCGTGGCTGACGTTCCGGGCGGTCAAGAATTGCTTGATCTCGCCCTCGCCGTCGAATGATCCAGCCGCTCCGGGACGCCTGCGCGCGCCCCGGAGCTTTCTAAAGTCCCAAAAAAAGGAAGATCGACATGGCCAGCCATGCCCCTTCGCCTGTCCACAGGGTAAAGAGCGAAAACACATTCGTTCGCACCGTACAGAACATTTCCAGCGTCGCGGGTTGGTGCGCTGCACTCATGATCCTCGCGGCGGTATTCTTGACTTGCCAGATGATCTTTATCCGTTTTGTTCTGAATGGCTCGACCGTTTGGCAAACAGAATACGTCGTCTTTCTCGTCATCGCGGCAACCTTGATCGGGCTGCCGTTTGTTCAGTTCCAACGCGGTCATGTGAATGTAGATCTGATCCCCTTGGCGCTGAAAGGCCGCGTGCGCTTTGCTCTGGCAGTTCTAACGCTGAGCCTGTCGATCGTGATCACGGCTATCATGGTGTTTTACGGCTATGAGCATTGGCACTTTGCTTGGGCGCGCGGTTGGACATCAGACACAGTGACCGCTGTACCATTGTGGATCCCTTACCTTTCGTTGCCGCTTGGGTTTGGTCTGTTGCTCTTGCAATTGATCGCCGACCTTGTGGCGCTTCTCATCAAATCTGAAACGCCATTTGGCTTGGAGGGATAACCATGGATCCGCTTCTTCTTGGTGCCCTTGTTGGCATCTCTACAATCCTCGTCCTGTTTTCTGGCGTTTCTGTCGGCATTGGATTGCTTATCGTTTCGGCGGGCTTTCTGGTTGTTTTCGACGGAATGCGGTCGCTTGAATTGATGCCTGAAATCTTCTTTGGCAAACTCGACAGCTTCGCCCTGCTTTCAATCCCGATGTTCATCATCATGGGTTCGTCCATTGCCTCGACGCGGGCAGGGGCAGATCTGTACGAAGCACTGGAACGCTGGCTTACACGTGTTCCCGGCGGCCTCGTGATCTCTAATCTTGGGGCCTGTGCGCTGTTTGCGGCAATGTCCGGATCTAGCCCTGCAACCTGCGCGGCCATCGGTAAAATGGGCATCCCGGAGATGCTAAAGCGCGGCTATCCAGAAGGCATCGCAACCGGTTCGATCGCCGCAGGGGGCACGCTTGGTATTTTGATCCCGCCTTCGGTCACCATGATCGTGTACGGCGTCGCAACCGAGACGTCGATTGGCCGCCTCTTTCTGGCCGGCGTTTTCCCGGGTCTGATGCTTGTCGCCTTGTTTATGGCATGGTCGATCTACGCCACTTGGAAATCTGGCGACATGGCGTTGATGAGCGCACGCAGCTACAGCTGGCGCGAAAAGTTTGAGGTGTTACCGCGTGTTCTACCTTTCGTCGGCATCATCATCGGTGTGCTTTATGCTATGTACGGCGGCGTTGCGACACCATCCGAAACCGCAGCCGTCGGAGCGCTTCTTTGCCTGACCGTCGCAATCGTAATCTACAAACTCTACGACATCCGCAAAATCTGGAGCATCCTGCAAGAAAGCACCAAGGAAAGCGTGATGATCTTGTTCATCATCGCCGCTGCTGGTGTGTTCTCTTACATGCTCTCTAGCCTGACGATCACCCAGAGCATTGCGACTTGGATCGGGACATTGGACGTAAACCCGTGGGTCTTGATGATTGCGGTGAATATCTTCTTGATCATCGCGGGTTTCTTTTTGCCACCCGTCGCCGTGATTTTGATGGCGGCACCGATCTTGTTGCCAATCATCACAACAGCAGGGTTTGATCCGATCTGGTTCGCGGTGATCCTGACAATCAACATGGAAATCGGGCTGATATCACCACCCGTTGGCCTGAACCTATATGTGATCAACGGCATCGCACCCGACATATCTTTGCGCACGATCTTGATGGGATCACTGCCGTTCGTGGGCTGCATGTTGTTCGCCATTGTCCTGCTGTGCGTCTTCCCCGGCATCGCAACCTGGCTGCCCGAAGCTGTCATGGGCCCGGCGCTTTAACCCCAACACCCAAAGGAAAACAAATGACATTTGCAACAAAATACCGCCGCGTTGGCCTGATCGTTCCCAGTTCTAACGTCACCATGGAAACCGAAATTCCGGCACTTTTAAAAGCCCGCGAGACCATATTGCCTGACCGTTTCACATTCCATTCCTCGCGCATGCGCATGAAGAGCGTCGTCAAAGAGGAACTGGAGGCGATGGACGCCGATAGCGTGCGGTGCGCCACTGAATTGTCAGATGCTGCGGTTGAAGTACAAGCCTACGCTTGCCTCGTTGCGATCATGTCCATGGGACTTGGCTATCACCGTGCATCGCGTGAAAAACTGGAAAAGGCGACGGCTGGAAATGGATGCCCTACGCCTGTCTTGAACTCCGCAGGTGCATTGATTGACGGGCTTAAAGAAATGGGCGTGAAGAAGGTCTCGATCATCTGCCCGTATATGCGCCCGCTGACAAAAATGGTTGTCGACTACATCGAAAACGAAGGGATCGAAGTGCAAGATTTCCTCGCCCTCGAAATCCCTGACAACCTTGAAGTGGCATCCCAAGATCCAACCGCCCCGTCAGAACTGTGGCGCAAGCTGGATCTGCGCGGCGTGGATGCAATCGTCGCCTCAGCATGCGTGCAAATGCCATCCTTACCGTCCATCGAGATGATCGAACGGGCTTCCGGCTTGCCAACCATGTCTGCCGCCGTTGCAACGACACGACAGATCCTGCGCAATCTCAATTTGACCGAGATTGCCCCCGGTGGCGGGGCACTTCTGGCAAATGGTATGCCTGCCTCAGAGCCGATGCTGGCCTGACATTCGGGTTGTACCAGATATAACACCGCTATGGATACAAAGAACCAAACACCTTCAAATCTGCCTGACGAAATCGGGCAGGTTTCGATCTTTCCGATCACGCAAGCCACAACCGCGACGTTTGCCGATCTCTATTTCCGGCTTACATTCTTTTTCTTCATCCAGCGTGGTGAAAAGCATGTAGAGACCCCCACGCAAGGTGAGATGCTTGGCCGCGAAGGCGATCTGATGATTTTCCCACCCGGCGCGATGGTGACGATGGTCAACCGCCCGGTTCTGGACGAAGCATACCGCGCCCTTGGCGTATGTTTTTCGCATGATTTGATTGATGCGGTGTTTGCTGATGCGACCAAACCCAAGAACGCGACGGATGTGCAAATCGTGCGTTCAGACACGCATCGTCCGAATGCAATCCTGTCGTTGATCCAAGAGAACCTGGCGAATGAGCACCTTCCGGAACCCATCCGTCAACATCGACTTATCGAGCCGCTGATCTGGTTGCGCGAACAAGGTATCGTTTTGCCGACGACACTGGAAGATCAGCCAATCAGCAAGGTGCGGCGCTTGATCGAAACCGACCTGAGCCACCCGTGGATGGCCGATGAAGTGGCACATCATTTTGCCATGAGCGAAGCCACCATGCGGCGTTGGCTGTCAAAAACGGGACAGGGTTTTGCAAAAATCCTGCTTCATACCCGATTGGAACGCGGGCTGAGCCTTTTGCAAACAACAGACGATCAAATCTCGGAAATCGCGCTGGATTGCGGGTTCAAGACACCTTCGCATTTCTCGGATGCCTTTCGGAAAAGGTTCGGGATAAAGCCAAAAGATATCCGTTTGGCAGCACATTGATCGAAATCCGATAGTTCTTGCGTGGCATCCGGAAGCGGGGGGCGTCGTTGATGGCTAATTTGGTCTTATCAACAACGAACATCCCGGAAAGGATTTCAACATGGCACGCACTTCATTCTTCGCAGCACTGATGGTTGCAACAACTCTCGCCGCACCTGCGCTTGCAGACACTTTCACGCTCACCAGCCCGGACATTGCCGAGGGGCAGCAACTGAGGTCTGATTTCGTCTTTCAAGGCTTTGGCTGTGAAGGCGGCAATGTCGCACCAACACTTGCGTGGACCGGCGCGCCTGAGGGCACCGAAAGCTTTGCCGTCACTGTCTATGACCCTGACGCCCCAACGGGTTCTGGTTGGTGGCACTGGTTTGCTTTCAACATTCCCGCCGATGTGACCGAACTGCCGGGCGGTGGATCGGTCAATGGCGTGCAACTGTCCAATGACTACGGCGCGCAAGGCTTCGGCGGCGCATGTCCTCCTCCGGGCAAAGTGCACCGCTATGAGTTTACCGTGCATGCTTTGGGCACAACGCTTGAGATCGACAATTCGGTCAGCAATGCGCTTGCAGGCTTCATGGTAAACGCCAACAGCTTGGCCTCGTCCACCATCACCGCAGTCTACAATCGCTAACCACAGCGCACCCCGCATTGTCGGGGTGCCTTCCTCACGCAAGGAACAAGCTCATGAAATTCTTAGTTGACGGCGTCGCAAATGGCGCGCCGATCTCTCCCAAATTTGCATTCGGGAACATCCCGGCGGCAGGAAATTTCGAACTGTCTGACAACATCAATCCGCACCTCGCTTGGGGCGATGCACCCGCAGATACAAAGTCTTTCGCGGTTATTGTACATGATCCGGACGTCCCATCCTCTGGTAAAGATGTGAACCAAACCGGCAAGACAGTGCCATCCGACTTACCGCGCGTGAATTTCTACCACTGGGTTTTGATAAACATCCCGGCTGACCATTCTGAGATCGCGGAAGGTGCCGACAGCGCTGCGGTGACACCCACAGGCAAGACGGCGGGCCAACACCCCCACGGTCGCACAGGCATCAACAGTTATACCGACTGGTTCGCAGGGGATGCGGATATGGGCGGTGAGTACGGCGGCTATGACGGCCCGTGCCCGCCATGGAACGACAGCATCATGCATCACTACCACTTCACAGTGTACGCCTTGGACGTCGAAACGCTGGATCTTGATGGTGCGTTCACGGGTGCGCAAGCTTTGGCCGCAATGGCGGGCCATATCTTGGATCAAGCCTCACAAATGGGCACCTACAGCATGAATCCCGAGGTCCGTGACGCGGCCTAATATGACTCCCTCAATGCGCTCGACCTGCGATGTGGGGGAATTTATGGTGCTGCTAGAGAGAATTGAACTCTCGACCTCGTCATTACCAATGACGCGCTCTACCACTGAGCTACAGCAGCACACTGAGCGGCTGATTAGACCCAAATCCACAAACGTGCAAGCCAATTCTGGACCATCCCGCAGCCCTGCGCTAGACAGTCGCCATGGCAGACAGAACGGCAGATAAATCCGCATCAAAAACCGCCCCAAAGGCAACCAACAGCCGCGAAGAACGGCTTAAGGCGGCGCTTAAGGCAAATATGGGACGGCGCAAGGCGCAAGCACGAGCGCGCAAAGACGCCCCTGCGGATGAACAACAGGTAAAGGACGAGGGTTAAATGGATTCGATTGTTGTACAGGGCGGCGGAGAGCTGAACGGACAAATTCCGATTGCAGGGGCGAAAAACGCGTGTTTGACGCTGATGCCGGCGACGTTGCTGAGCGAGGAACCGCTGACGCTCACAAACGCGCCGCGCTTGTCCGACATCAAAACGATGACTGCACTGTTGCAATCGCTGGGGGCCGAAGTGGCCACCATGCAAGACGGCAAAACGCTGGCCATGTCGTGCCACTCAGACATCAACACCCGCGCTGAATACGAAATCGTGCGTAAAATGCGCGCCTCTAATCTCGTGCTTGGGCCATTGCTCGCGCGCGAAGGCCACGCCGAAGTGTCACTGCCCGGCGGCTGCGCAATTGGTGCGCGCCCCATGGACATTCACACCGACGGCCTTGGCCTGATGGGGGCCGAAATCGAATTGCGCGACGGCTACCTGCACGCAAAAGCGCAGGGCGGGCGGCTAAAAGGGGCGGTCATCGACTTTCCGTTTGCGTCAGTCGGGGCCACCGAAAACATCATGATGGCCGCGACTTTGGCCAAAGGCACGACAGTCATCAACAACGCCGCACGCGAACCTGAGATTGTCGATCTGGCCGATTGCCTGCGCAAAATGGGCGCTCAAATTGACGGTGACGGCACGTCCACGATCACCATCCAAGGGGTCGATCGCCTGAACGGCGCGACGCATCCCGTCGTCACGGACCGCATCGAACTGGGCACCTACATGCTGGCACCTGCGTTCTGCGGCGGCGAGGTCGAATGCCTCGGCGGACGTCTGGATCTGGTCGGCGCGTTTGTCCAAAAACTCGACATGGCGGGCATCGACGTGACCGAAACGGCAAAGGGCCTCAAGGTCAAACGCCGCACCGATGAAATCAAAGCGGTCGACATCACAACCGAACCATTCCCGGGTTTCCCAACCGATTTACAGGCGCAAATGATGGCGCTGTTGTGCACGGCAATCGGCACGTCCGTGTTGGAAGAAAAGATTTTCGAAAACCGCTTTATGCACGCCCCCGAACTGATCCGCATGGGCGCTGACATCGAAGTTCACGGCGGCAACGCAACCGTCAAAGGTGTCGGAAAACTCAAAGGCGCGCCGGTGATGGCAACCGATTTGCGGGCCTCGATTTCCTTGATCCTCGCGGGCCTCGCTGCAACTGGCGAAACCAAAGTCAGCCGCGTCTACCACCTTGATCGCGGCTACGAACATGTCGTGCGCAAACTGTCGGCAGTGGGTGCAAAAATCGAACGGGTGTCCGAATAATGAGTGCAGATGCAAGTTTTGAAGACGGGCGTGACGCGCCGCTGAACCTTGGCGCACAGGATGTCGATGACATCAAAATCATCTCTGCTCTGGTTCAGGATTCCGTCTTTCCGATCACCGAAATGAAATGGTCCGCAAAACAGCGCCGCTTTGGCCTGTTGCTGAACCGGTTCCGGTGGGAAGAAGGCGGGCGCGTGAAATCATCGCCCGAACGCGTGCAATCTTTGCTGGCGTTTGACGGCGTGCTGAACGTGGCGAGCCAAGGCATCGATCGCTCTGATCCTGACATGGTTTTGTCGCTGTTGACCGTCGAATTCGACGCCGGTGAAGACGGGGCAGGGGACATGATCCTGACGTTGGCTGGTGACGGCGCGATCCGCCTCAAGGTCGAGACGATCGAGGCCACGCTCAAGGACGTCACGCGCCCGTACGTTGCACCTTCAAAACGCGCACCGTCGCATCCAGAGTAGTCGCAGCCAGAACATCTGACCTGACCCCAAATTTCGGAAGACCACCGATGCCCCAATTCCTAGACGCCACAGCCCCCGATTTCGAGGCGGCCTTTGTCGCATTGCTGTCCGCCAAGCGCGAAGACAGCCCTGACGTCGATCACATCGTCGCCCAGATCATCGCAGACGTGCGCGCGCGCGGCGATGGGGCCGTTCTGGAATTGACCGCCAAATTCGACCGCCTGACACTGGACGCAAGCCAGTTGGCGATCACAGCTGACGAGGTCGACGCCGCCTGCGAACAGGTCGATCCTGCCGTGCGCGACGCGCTGGAATTGGCCGCAAAACGCATCAGCGCCTATCACGCCCGCCAAATGCCCGAGGACGCGCAGTGGACCGATGAGGTCGGCGCGACGCTAGGCTGGCGCTGGACACCGGTGTCGGCGGCGGGCCTCTACGTGCCGGGCGGATTGGCGAGCTATCCTTCGTCGGTTTTGATGAACGCAATCCCGGCCAAAGTCGCAGGCGTGCCGCGCCTTGCGATCACCGTGCCGACGCCTGACGGGGTGTTGAACCCCGCCGTTTTGCTGGCCGCACGCCTGTCTGGCGTCGATGAAATCTACCGCATCGGCGGGGCGCAAGCGATTGCAGCGCTGGCCTACGGCACTGAAACCATCCCGCCTGTCGACAAAATCACCGGCCCCGGCAACGCGTTTGTTGCAGCCGCCAAACGACGCGTGTTCGGCAAGGTTGGCATCGACATGATCGCTGGCCCGTCCGAGATTTTGGTGATCGCGGATGCAGACAATGACCCCGACTGGATCGCGCTGGATTTGCTGTCCCAAGCGGAGCACGACGAGAGCGCGCAATCGCTGTTGATCACGACGGATGCCGCATTCGGGCAGGCAGTTTCGGACGCGATCGACAAGCGGCTCGAAACGCTGGAACGCCGTGCGATTGCGGGGGTTAGCTGGCGCGACAACGGCGCGATTATCACGGTGCCGGATCTGGCAACGGCGGCCAAATTGTCGGACCGGATTGCGCCCGAACACCTCGAACTGTGCGTCGCGGACCCCGTCGCGCTGTCTGAAAACATCACCCACGCGGGCGCGATTTTCTTGGGGCAATGGACACCCGAAGCGATCGGCGACTACATCGGTGGGCCCAACCACGTGCTGCCGACAGCGCGCTCTGCGCGGTTCTCGTCCGGGCTGTCGGTCATGGATTTCGTGAAACGCACGACCTTGGCGCAGATGACGCCCGCCGCCCTGCGTGCCATCGGTCCCGGTGCCGAGCAACTCGCCGCCTCCGAAAGCCTCGAGGCGCACGGGCTGTCGGTCACTGCCCGCCTGCGCAAGCTTAACGACTGAGGGGTGTTGTTGCCCCTTTAAGGTCTGTGGGTTAAGCAGGCTGGACACCTTTGTTTTGGACATATCCGATGCCCCGTATCAGCCATATCGAACTTGACGACGCGAACCTGCCGCCGCCCACGCCCGAGATCGAGCAAGAGCGCAAAGTGGCGATGTTTGACCTGCTTGAGGACAACACATTTGTGCTGCCTGCGCGTGACGAACGGGTCGCACCTGCGGGGCCGTATCACGTTGGCCTGTCGATCCGCGACAAACGGTTGGTGTTTGATGTGAACACCGAAGCTGCTGAAAAGGCTGCGGAATTTCATTTGTCGCTGGGGCCGTTTCGCCAAGTGGTCAAAGATTATTTCCAAATCTGCGAAAGCTATTTTGACGCGGTGAAAACCCTGCCACCCAGCCAGATCGAAACCATCGACATGGCGCGGCGTGGCATTCACAACGAAGGCTCGCGCGTGCTGCAAGAACGGCTCGAGGGCAAGGCAGAGATCGACATCGACACGGCACGACGCCTGTTCACGTTGATCTGCGTCCTACACTTCGGCGGCTAGATGGCGAAAGAGCTTCCTCAATCGGTTCTGTTTTGCTGCGATCACAACGCGGTGCGATCCCCCATGGCCGAAGGGATCATGAAAAAGTTTTATGGTACAGGCACTTACGTGCAATCTGTCGGGGTCAAGAACGACCTTGAAATCGACGGATTTTCGATTGCTGTGTGTCAGGAACTAGACGTCGAATTGTCGCGCCACCGCTCGCGCAGCTTTGATGAGATGGAACAATGGGGCGACGATCTTAGCTCGTTTGATCTGGTTGTGGCGCTGTCACCGGCCAGCCAGAGACGGGCGTTGGAACTGACGCGATTCTACCATCTCGAGGTCGAATACTGGCCGATCATGGACCCGACGGGATTGGGCGACAGCCGCGAGGCAAAGCTGGTCAGCTACCGCCAATCGCGCGACCAGATCATTGATCAATTGACGTCGCGCTGGGGCGGGCCCGGATCACACGATTAGATCACACGACTAGGTGCACAGCTTTGCAGCTTGGGTGCCGTAAGCGCGCCATTTTTTCCAAAACCGCTCGTTTGCAGGATTGTCGGACTGGCGGGTGACTTGCGCCTGATGCGGGTCTTTGAAAAACGCAACGCCGCGACGCTGTTCTGTGGAACTAAGTGAGCGATCCGCAACCGCCTGCACACAGCCACACCGCGCGCGCGACGCTTGTTTGCGACCCGCTGCGCGACACGCATTTGCGATCGGCCCCGCGGCAAACAACACCTGCTGTGTTGGCACCGACGAATAGCGCGCCTTGTTGGCGTTGCTGGATGAATACCGGCTGCCGCCGCTGCCGCATGCAGCCACCAAGGCCACAACGGAAAATGCTGTGATAAATCGTACCATGCCTTCGCCTCATATCTTTGGACCTGTGGGGTTTGCCCCATCTTGGTGTCCATTTTTACGATGCCTTACACGGCACCAAGCTCCGCCAGAGTATGACGGAGCTTGGCTCTGGATTCAATCACCTAACAGGTGCGCTCACAACAAGCTGATCAGAATTTGAAACGGACACCTGCGGCCGCGACGTCGATGTCGTCTGTGGCCACACCCGGCGCGTCGTATTCAAAGGTGCGATAGGTTGCGTAAACTTCTAGGTTTTGCTTGTCGAATTTTTGCACAGCGCTGATGCCGTAGGACGATGCGGATGATCCTGCGACGACAAAATCGCTGCCGTCTGCGTAGTCAATCGACAGGGCTGTCGACCCGACGTTGAACCAGTCGCGGTTCACCCCGACCTTAAAGTAATACGAGCTGGCATCCCCGACTTCGAGCTGTTCGCCGACTGCAAATGTGCCGTTCAAACCGGTGGGTTCGTGGATGGCTGCGATGGATCCGGCGATGGTTTCTTCGCCGCCATCGACAACCGAATAACCGACGCGTGTTGCCAGCTTGATGGCGCCCAGATCGCGGTCATAGCGCAGGCCCAGATCGTAGAACGAATTGTCGTTGTTGTCTGCCAGAACCTCTTCGCCCGCAGAGACCGAAACGCCAAAGCCGTTCCACGTGGGAGAGTCGTATTTCAGGCGCAAACGGCGCCCGCCATCAAAGCTGTTAAAGACATCGCCGATGCTGACGCCGGATGCACCACCCGCGCCCGCCAGTTGGAATTCATGGCTGCCGGCCAAATCGCCAAGGCTGGAATAGGCGATGACGCTGGTGCCGGAAAAATCGACTTCGGCAACGCCGTCTGTGGCTGTGCTGCCTTGGCCAAACGAGAATGTTCCGTAGTCGGCGGTTTGGTAGATGACCTCGAGTTTGCGCAAATCACGCAAGGATCCGTCGGTTTCCAAACCGTTGTCCGCCAAGGTGACGCCGCTGGAACCGCGCAGGCCCAAAGCGGTTTCAAAGTGGAACCGGAATTCATTGCCGTTGCCGACGCCACGGCGATAGATTGCGCCAACGCGGCTGTTGGAATTGTCATTGTCGGCCAGGAACGTATCGCTGTTCGTGCCGTCATCGACGCTAAACAGGCCAAAGTTCAATTGGCCATAATAGTCCCAGCCATCTTCGGCGGCGGCGGCAATTGGGGTGATCAACAAGGCGGCGGATGCGAGTGGCAAAACCGAACTGCGCAACAAAGAGCGTGTCATGATGCTAACTTTCTTTCTCATGAGCCAAATGAATATTCAGCGGGGGGTGTGCCAGCAGAAATACGCCTGCGGACCCCATTTGAGAAATCACGTTGCCCCGAAACCGCGTGATGGATTTCGTGAACTGCGCGAGCATTTTGTGATAGGGCAGGGTCTTGAAACGGGTGATGTTGTGATTATGGAACTGATTGGTTCCAAAGTGCGGTGGCGTGTGAATGGTGGGCTTAAGCCCACCTTACCCGCATGTCGGTGTGGTCGGTGAAATGCAAATCGCCCCAGAAGAACCGGGGCGATGTTGTTGAATTTACAGGGTTTCAGTGCGACCGTATTTAGAAGGACCAGCGCGCCCCGAACACGGCAACATCGATATCTTCGACATCGGTTCCGCCTTCGTCATAGTCGTAGACCCGGTAGCCTGCGTAAACTTCTGTGTTGTAGGCGTCCAGGTTTTGCACCAACCCAACCCCGTAAGATGTCGATTCAGATCCGCTAACTACGGCGTCGTTGCCTTCGTACAAGTCGATCGAGAACGCGGTGGAACCCGCTGCGATAATGTTCCGTTCGATCCCCAATTTGAGATACATGTAGTCATCGTCGCCGTCGCCTTGTTGCTCGCCCGCAGCAAACGCCATGTTCAGGCCAGTCGGGTTGTGGCGCACTGCGATTGATCCGAGCAGAACTTCGTCTGCGTCTTCTTCCCACGTGTAGCCCAAGGCGCTGGCGATTTTGATCGGCCCGAGATCGCGTTCATAAAGCAGGCCTACGTCGGCGTATTCACTGGTGTCGGATTCATCCAAAGCGTTGCGCCCAAAGGATGCGCTGAACGCCAGCCCGTTGTAGGACGGCGTGTCATAGCGCACGCGGAACCGGCGCGACCCAGCTAGATTGCTGAACGCATCACCCAACGTCACGCCCGAACCGACGTTCGCTGCGGATACAAATTCGACGCTGCTGGCAATATCTGTGACGGACGATCCAGCCACCAAAGTTGTGCCGGAAAAGTCGGAATAGGACAGATCATCGCCGGTCATGCTGCCTTGACCCAAAGACAACGTCCCGGCGCCGGCAGTCGCATAGATCAGCTCGAATTTGCGCAACTCGCTGCTGCTCCAATCCACATCCAGATCCGTGTCGTCGATGGTGGTCGCGGTAGAGCCGGTCAAACCCAGCGCAGTCTCAAAGTTGAACCGCAGATTGGCACCGGTCGAGAGGTCCCAGCCTAGGTTGAAACCGATCCGGGAATTGGACGCATCGTTGTCGGCAAGATAGGTTTCAGAGGCGGCTCCGTTGTCGACATTGAACAGGCCAAAGTTCAACTGACCGTAGAAATCAAACGTGGGTGAGCTAAAATCCTGTGCACTCGCAGCGCCAGGTATTGCAAGCAAAAGACCCAAAGAGGCCGGCGCTAACACAGGGAAAATTCTGTGACATTTCATGATGTAGTACTCCAATGAGGATGATTGACATGGCGTACCGGCGCGAAACTTTTAAAACGATAAGCTAAAACTTGCACAGTGCTGTTGATGACAAAAGCGTGTTTTGCTGCATGTGCGAAGGGCTGCAGAAAATGGCTCATTTGGGGTTTTTGATCGGCTGATTTCAGCGCTAGAACGCGCAAAAAAAGCCGCTGGTGGCGCAATGCGTGAAATAATGGAAAACGGGTCTTTAAAACTAAACCGTTCAGTATTATCTGCGTCCGCTGATCGTAAAATTCCGCCGCTGTGATCTAGATCAAGATCGCGTCAGGGAGCGAACGCATTCCAATTTTTGCGCCACCGAATTTCCCGACATCACCCAATTCGCAGCGCGATGGTGCGTCAAGACGCACCTTACCCGATCCAATCATCTGACGTGTCCCAATGCCGAGCTGACGTTCGCTGCGTAAGGTGTGCGTGTCGCGCACCTTCGTGGCAAAGGTTTGAAATTTTGGCACTTTCCTAAAAAATTGCCGACGTACCCAGAATTGGGAACTGAATTTAGGTAGCAAGCAAGCGCAGCAGGGTCCACAATGCTTGGATCAATGGATAAAGTTGCTCCATCGCGCCCGCCAACCATTGTGCGGCCCCACTCAACTTTGCAACGGCAGCCAGCGCAACCCATTTGCCAAACGTTTTAAAGAACTCATCTCTCGAAAGGCCAAGCCCTTTCGCCAGCCACCCCACAGACTTTTCTTGTATAGCTTCGGCTTCTTTTGTGACTGTTTCCAAAACTTGAGCGTTTGGTGTTGTTGTTTGCAACTGTGTCTGTACGATTTGAACAATTTGCACCAACCGCTGCATCTCAGCATACGAAACGGGCACCTCTTCAAAGTCAGGTGGCGGATTGTTGTGGCCCATCATTGGGGACGCACCCTCGGAAAAGCCTAGGGGTGTCTTCTTCAAATACTTTTCAACTGACTGAGCTGCGTTTTTAACGTCAAGTTTTGCTCTGCGTATCTCGATCTCTAACGCAACCGCATCAGCCCCGGCCTTCCGCACCGCATCCTCAATCTTGATCACCTCAAGCGCGAGGTCCCAGTCAGTAAATGTGCCGTCCCACATCGCCAAGTACCAATCGTGCCAGAACTCCCATTTCGGATCGCTAGCTAGAAAACCCAGAAACGATTGGTGGTTGATGGCGATGGCAGCCGGAACCTCGATGTTTCCCCAAACGGGTTTCTGAGGAAAGGGAAACAGGTGTGGTGTTTCAGCTAGTGAATCAGCGTCTGATTTGGCGGCAGAGTCCGATGTAAGGTTTGCAGTAAACGGTCGTCCCTTCCCTGAGCGCAACGGCGGGAAGGCCGCAAAATCAGCTATGTTGGCGGAGTCTGCTGCCAATTGCACGGAGCGCGCAGAAAAGTCGGCATAATCGCTCGCGAATGCGGCGCAGCGTGCCGCGCTGCGTGCTGAACTGGCTGCATCACCAGAGCGGAACGCTGAGGCCGCGAAGTCAGCGGCCTCGAGAGCAAATTCGCCCGCCGCGTGTACAACAGAGCGCCAATCCACGTCGGTTGTTTGTGCATTTCCCCGACCCAGCGCCGTAATATTTGCACGTAAGCAAGCCAGTGCGAGGCTTTCAGAATCCATAGTCTGGTCCGCACAGATATTTGCCAAGACTCGCAAGGCTGCTCGACCAGCAATTGTGCAACGCACCTGAACGTTTTGGCGTTCAAACCAAGCGTTCGTGCTTGGAACGTTCGAAAAATCAACATCTGCCATCATCACCAGCCCTTTTACAGGCACAATGGGACCAATCCCCCCATTGACCAACCCCCAAAACCCCATCATATCCTCACCATGACACCACTCTCACATATCCGCAATTTCTCCATCGTCGCGCACATTGACCATGGGAAATCGACCCTCGCTGACCGCCTGATCCAAGAGACAGGCACGGTCAAAGATCGTGACATGCAGGCCCAGATGCTGGACTCCATGGACATCGAACGCGAGCGTGGCATCACCATCAAAGCCAACACCGTGCGCATCGAATACACCGCCGACAATGGTGAGGACTACATTCTCAACCTGATCGATACCCCCGGCCACGTCGATTTCGCCTACGAAGTGTCGCGCTCCATGCGTGCGGTCGAGGGGTCGTTGCTGGTTGTTGACGCCTCCCAAGGGGTCGAGGCGCAGACATTGGCAAACGTCTATCACGCGCTCGATGCGGACCACGAAATCGTGCCGATCCTCAACAAGATCGACTTGCCCGCCGCCGATTGTGACCGCGTTGCCGAGCAGATTGAAGACGTCATCGGGATCGAAGCCTCGGGCGCGATCCAAGTGTCCGCCAAGACCGGCGTCGGCATCCACGAAACGCTCGAATCCATCGTCAAAGATTTGCCCGCGCCAAAGGGTGACGAGAACGCAGATCTCAAGGCGATGCTGGTCGATTCATGGTACGACAGCTACCTCGGCGTGATCGTTTTGGTCCGCATCATCGATGGCCGTCTGAAAAAGGGCGAAAAGGTTAAATTCCTGTCCAACGGCACGGTCCATCACGTCGACCGCATCGGCGTTTTCCGCCCCCAGATGGAGATGATCGACAGCCTTGGCCCCGGCGAAATCGGGTTCCTGACCGCATCGATCAAACAGGTCCGTGACACGCGCGTTGGCGACACCATCACGCACGAACGCAAAGACGTCGAACCGCTGCCCGGCTTTAAACCCGCGCAACCCGTGGTGTTCTGTGGCCTGTTTCCGGTGGATGCCGCCCAGTTCGAAGACATGCGCGACGCCATCGACAAACTGGCGCTGAATGATGCGTCGTTCAGTTTCGAGATGGAAACGTCAGCAGCACTTGGCTTTGGCTTTCGCTGCGGTTTCCTAGGCTTGCTGCACCTTGAGGTGATCCGCGACCGGATCGAGCGTGAATACAACATCGACCTGATCACAACGGCCCCGTCCGTGGTCTATCACGTCTACATGCGCGACGGCACCATGGCCGAATTGCACAACCCCGCGGACATGCCCGACCTGACGCTGGTCGACCACCTCGAAGAACCGCGGATCAAGGCGACGATCTTAGTGCCTGACGAATACCTTGGCGACGTGCTAAAGCTGTGCCAAGAACGGCGCGGCGTGCAGGTGGACCTGACCTATGCGGGCACCCGCGCGATGACCGTCTATGACCTACCGCTGAACGAAGTTGTCTTCGACTTTTACGACCGCCTGAAATCGGTGACCAAGGGCTACGCGTCCTTTGACTACCAGATGACCGGTTACCAATCCGATAACCTCGTGAAAATGTCGATCCTCGTGAACGACGAACCGGTGGACGCGCTGTCGATGATGGTGCACCGCGACCGCGCTGACATGCGGGGCCGCGCGATGGTCGAAAAGCTAAAAGACCTGATCCCGCGCCACATGTTCAAAATCCCGATCCAAGCGGCGATTGGCGGCAAAGTCATCGCCCGCGAGACCCTGTCCGCCATGCGCAAAGACGTGACGGCCAAATGCTACGGCGGCGATGCAACCCGCAAACGCAAACTGCTGGACAAGCAGAAGGCGGGTAAGAAAAAGATGCGCCAGTTCGGGCGGGTCGATATTCCGCAAGAAGCTTTCATCTCAGCACTTAAAATGGATTCCTAATCCATTTTGAGTGACGGTGGGAGGCAGCGTATTGCAAAGCAATGCGCGTTCCCACTCAGAAGTTTTGGCGCACTTTTCTGTGCAAAAAGAGCGTAAAAGCGCTTCGTTAGGCAAAGTGCAGCGGTTTGGCAGCCATCTTGCAATGGCCGCCAAAGATTATTTTTCTTTGCGTACACCCTTGAAAGGCGTTTTATCTGATGTCTTCACATCCATAAATCGGCCTGTTTCAGCATCTCGCTTCACGTAGTGCCCAGATGGTGTTTTGGTTTGGCTTCTTTGCTTAACCATACCTTTGCGATGCCCATCACCTGTTGGTGGATTAGTTGCCATTTTTCTAATTCCTTACCCAGTGTGACACGGTTTGCAGCAGTAAAAACAACCGTTCACCTTCGAATGGTGTTTTTTTGCTTGAGTGACCGCTGGAGAACAGGTTGAAAACTCACCGAGGTAAGTGCGATTTTCAACATTGGGCATCCATGAACATCCCGTCGTATGGACTTCATGGTCTCCGTTGTTTTGTTGATTGTTGTTTACGTAGTATTTAGCCATTTTTGGCTCCTTCTAGGTTTGATACAGAAGGCTGCTTGACTAATTCGCTCGAGATGTCTTAATCCAAGGTGCTGTTCGAATATACCTGCACAGCCTTCTAGCTTATGCAGAGCCGAACATAGACGCCGCTTCGGTCACAACCCGATAGCGGCGTCAATTGATTCTATTCAGCGTCAGGATGATATTGTATGGCCTCAGGCACGGAGTCAACGGCGAGACACAACATTTGGTGAAAGTAAATAAATTTACCCCATTAATAAGGGTTCTAAGGCACAATGTTGAGATCGTCAACATGAAAATGTGGATATGTTGTGGATAATCTATATGTAGTGGGCAACCTCACGTAAGGTGACTATCTTAATTTACCAAACCTCTGGTTTGGTAGCGCCCGTGTCCGACGCTTCGCGCGTTCACCCCTGAAATGATCCACTGGATCATTTCCGAGACGGGGTTCACCCACTCCCACGGGGCGGGCGCTTTGCTTCCTGCCCCTCGGTTCGGGCCAGCGTGCGCGAAGCGCGCGCGTGAGAGACAGAGCGATGGCGTGCCATCGCGGAGTCGACGCAAGTGGACCTAATCCAACGTACCGCCACCCCCCCCTTTGACCCAGATCAAAGCCCTCCATCCCAACATCCCGCATAACCCCCTCATCATCCGCCACCGCAATGAGGACCCCATGTTACGCCTAGGCATCATCTTTCACCTGTTCATCGGCTCAACCGTGGTCGGCTGCGCGATCATCGCCGCACTTAGCCTTGGGTACGACACCCTGACCCCGATCATCATCGCCGCCGCGATCGGTTTCGTCGTCTCGATCCCCGTCACCTACGTCGTGACCAAAGCGGTGCTGACCAACATCAAATAGCCGAACGCAAACCTCAACACACCACCTGTCAATTGCCCGACCGCTGCCGTACAAATCGGCCAAACAGACAGGACACTGCCCATGACATGCCCCCTTTGCGCCGCTGACACAGACCAGCTGATCGACACGCCAGTAGACGGCGGGCCACACGGCGCGACAGTGCAAATCTGCGCGGATTGCGCGGGCCAACTCGCAACCCCGGACCCAACCCATTTTCGCGCCCTCGCCACGACCATGTGGTCCGAAGAACCGGCCGTCCAAGTCCTCGCCGCGCGCACCCTCGCGCGCCTCGGCGATCACGCTTGGGCGCGTGACTTGTCCGATCAATTGTATCTCGACGACGAGACGCGCCTTTGGGCCGACAACGTCGCCCCAGTCTTGGATCACAAGGACAGCAACGGCGTGCCGCTGGCCGCTGGTGACACAGTCGTCTTGATCAAGGATCTGCCCGTCAAAGGCGGTGGCTTTACCGCCAAACGTGGCACTGCCGTGCAGCGCATTTCGCTGGTCGCCGACAACCCCGCGCACATCGAGGGGCGCGTCGAAGGACAGCGCATCGTGATCCTGACCGAGTTCGTCAAAAAGCGCTAAACCCGGCGTCGAAACCTAGGGCCCAAAGATCGGGTATTCCCATTCTTTGCCCGCGATCTCGGTTAACTCGTATTTGCGTTCCAACCGTTTGGCGGCCTGCATCCGCGCGGCGTCAACCTCGAGCCGACCCATCATCTCTTTCATGTTGCGCCCCTGCAATTTCGCAAGCAAATGCGCGTCCCGCATCCGCACCACCGCGCAGATCGGTTTGCGGTGACGGGTGATCCACAAATTGCCACCCTCAGCCGTCACCAGCTTCAGCGCCGAAGACGCGTTTTTGCGGAAATCGGTAAAAGAAATTTCATGAATGTGCGGTAACATCTGTGTGACCCTCGGCGTTGGTTTTAAAACTGTACAGAAATCGCGGAAATCTGCGCAGAACGCCGTTTTGGGGCCGAATATCGAGCAAAACAAAGGGCGCAAACTACACAGTTTCTTGCGAAATCTGTACAGTTTGCACCCTAAAACATGCCCGTTTCTGCTGGTTTAACCAACCGCGCGGTGGCTTATCAGTGGCCGAAGGATGCGTTTTCCATCCAGTCCGGTTCGCCCATTCCGGCGCGCATGTGTAGGCAAGCAGACCCTGTGCGCTGGAAGTATAACGCGCTCAGTTCGTACCATCCGGCAGAGGGCACTTTGACGGTTGCGGGGTCGCTTTCTTCGCAGGGATGACGGCCGTCGAAGAACGCAACTTCTTGTCCGCCGATCTTGACCTGCAGCCCGTCATTGCTAAGGAAATCAATGGTATAGGTGCCCGCTGCGTCAAAGCGAACGTAGCCGGAAATGTCGGCGACCACGTGGTGGGCCTTGGTGGATGTGAGCGTTTTGTCACCGTCTTTGGTGTCGATGTAATCCATGCCGGCAAGCGGTTTTCCAGGTTTGGCACCTTTGGCAATGCGTTCGGCCTGCGACAGTGATTTCACATCCGCGGGGTAGGCGTAGGACACAGCCAAGCCTTCTGTCAGCCCACTGGGTTGCGGATTCGCAGGCGTCAAATTCAGCGTCCCTGCAAACGTTGCGGATGCACAAATCATACCGCAAGCGGCTGTAATTATTGTATTTTTCATGGTGTCTTCCCTTGTCGATTTAGGCCGCTTTCGGGCTCATTGATCACTATCCTAACGGATCAAATCTATCGTACAAGGGGGGCAGATCAGGGTGCGCGGTAGAACAGATACCGTTCGCGATCGATGCTGTCAGGCCCCCAGATTTGCGTGAAACCCACCAATGGCTGTTGCGACACGACCAATCCGCCGGGCACCATCACGGCCGCGATTAGGGGCGACAAACGAGCACCCTCTTCGACGTCTTTTTCTTTGATGCCAAAGCCGAAATCGTAGTGCGCCAAGGCGACCCGCGCGCCTTTTTTTGCGAGGTGTGCCAGCATCTCGTCGGCCTCGCCCTGAAGGAAATCAGCCTCAGGCGGGGTGCACGAAGGATGACATTGCAACACGCGATCGATCACCCAAATGCGGCGCTCAGCGTTTTCGCGTAGGTGGTCATAAGTGCGCCCGTTCCCAAGCCCCATTTCTAAAATATCGCCCTGTACATCGCGGGTCTGTTCAATGGCCCAATTGATGCCATCGATTTGCGCGGTAAGGCGGCGGCGAAACGATTCAAGTCGGCTCATTTTACATAGTCTTTCATGGTCACGCAGGTGGCCCCGCCGTTTTGTAGCTCGCTTAGAATACCGCGCGAGAAGTCCCAAATTGGGTCGTCATGCACAAGGTGATGCGTCAGATACCCCAAAGGTTCGCTCGCGTATTGGGCGCTAATGCGACGCGCGTCAAGCATCGTTACGGTTTGTTCAATCACGTTATTTGAATCGACTAACCCACGGTGACCACGCCAAAAAATCGGATCGATGTGGGTGTTGATCTGTGCAATGTTCAGGGTGTTTGACCGAGGTCCAAACGTGGACAGGGCACCGTATCCAGCCGATTTCAACTCGGATACTAACGCCGCGTCGATCCGGTTCCACGGGGGGACGAACATTGCGATCAGTTGTTTTCCAAACAGGGTCTGCATCCGGGTCAATGCGCGGGTTGCATCAAGGATCGCGTGTTCACGAGGGACGCCAAATTCCGACTTCTTCTGACCCTCGGGGGCGGTGTTGCGATGCGCCCAACCGTGCACCAGGGGATGCAGAAAAGGGTCGTCGTTGATCGCAGGCACAAGGCTGTTTTGCGCATGCGCGGGTATGACCGCCAGGTGGGCTGGAATGTGCAGATCACTGGCCAGATTGCTGAGGCGATCCAAAGCGGCCGAGGGTTCAATTGCGTCATCATCGCGCCACCAAATCGGGACAGAAATGTTGTCTGCACGGCACCGCGCCAGCACTGATCGTAAAGGGGACCAGTCGATCATGTTGCCGGCCGTTTCAAGAGCATGCTTTCAACGACCCGCACCGTTTCATTGGCGCCATCATAGCTTCCGGTGCTTGCGCGTTTGGGCCCGGAAATCGCTGCTTTGACGGCACCTTGCAAAGTCGTAGGCGTCAGATCACCATTTGTCAAAACCTGAATTTGATTGTGGTTTGCCAATGATTTAGCACGCAAAGACTGCTCAACTTCGCCACCTTCGTCGAAGGGGATGAACACGGCAGGCACGCCGGTTTGCAACACATCCAACGCGGTGTTGTAGCCGCACATCGACACAGATGCGGCAGCGTGGTGCAGCATCGCGCGAAAGTCAGGGCGCGCTGCCTGAACCACCAGATTGTCTGGGGCATTCGACTGCAAATGGCGCATGCGGTCACCGGCATTTTGTCCGCCAACCAGAATGCGCCATGAGTGATTGGTCTCCAGCCGCGCCGCTTCTTTTGCGGTGTCAAACAGATGCGTGCCAACATCGCCGCCGCCAGCGCTGATCAGGATCTCGTTTTTGCCTGACGCCTTGGGATGAACGGGCGGGGCAGGGGGCGCGACGAACCCGGTGTAGTGCAGCTTGGGTACCATCGTTTTGGGCACCGGCCAGCTAAGTTCGAGGGGTGTTATTGTGGCATCCGAATGCACCAGAACACCGTCGTAGAATTGCGCGATCACATCATCAGCATACTGGGCCTTGGCGGGTTTGGAGGGCGGCGCAAGGATGTCCCGGATCGAGGATAAAATCAGCGGAGGTTTTGCCAATGCCTGCGCCGCGCGAAGCAAGTGATCAAATTCAAAGCGCAGAGATCTGCGGCCAAAGGGGAACAGCTCGGTGATCAAAACGTCCGGCTGAAGATCGTGCAATGTCGTGCTTAGTTTTGTCTGTCGGTCACTGTGATACTCAAGGCTGGCGTCGCAGCCGTTTTCATCTAGAAGGCGTGTGAAATTTACCCCGTCTGAACGCAAAGGCGGCAGCTGGATCATGTCCACCCCGTCAGTGTTTAGCTGCGGTGCGGGCATACCGCCTGAGGCCAAATGCACATCATGACCGGCCTCTCCAAAAGCCCGCGCAAGTGTCAGTGCCCGGCTCAGATGGCCGGTGCCCAACAGGTGCGTGACGACGATCAGTAACTTCATGCGGTGCGCTCAATCAATCGGACTGGGTCGGGCTGCGCGGTCCATTGATTTTGATCAATGTGGATCACAAACAGACGGTTGCGTTTGATCTGAAATGGGGCTGGTCCTGCGAAATTCCAACCCGTTGCATGGGCCATAAACACCCGCATCACGCCGATATGACAAACCGCGACGGTGTCGGTGGTTAGCCCATTCGCCCATGGCAGCAATCGATCGCGTAGCGCGCCGACATTTTCACCGCCACGCGGGGCGAAATCCCAACCCCAATCTTCGATATCTTTAAAGCCGCTTGAGCGGTCCGCGCGCAGGTCTTTGCCATGCTGGCCTTCCCATTTGCCCCAATCCATTTCGGTTAGTGCAGCGTCGGTCAAAGGCGCGCGCCCTGCCACCAATTCGGCCGTATCATACGCGCGTTTCAGAGGGCTAGACCACAGCTCGGCGTCTTGCCATTGGCTCGGTAATTGCAGGCCGCCCAATTGCGCACGCGCATCGTCATCCAAAGCAATATCAGTGCGCCCTTGGATGCGTCCTGCGCGGTTCCAAGGGGTGTGCCCATGGCGTAAAAGCGCAAGTTTGATCATGTGGTCGCCCGCGTAAGTGTGGTCAGAACATTGTGAAGTGTTTGCGCCGCAAACGGACGCAAATGTGCCTGCGCAACAAAGGCGCGCGCACCTGTGGATTGGCGGTGGTGATGGTCAGGGTCTTGCATCAATTTTGTGATCGCCTGCGCCATTCCGGCAGGTCCCGCATCTATCGATGGCTGAGGTCCAAACGTCACATCACAGACACCGGGCCGGTCTTGGGCGACGACCGGAACACCGGCTGCCTGCGCTTCGAGATAGGTCAATCCAAAGGCTTCGTTTACACCGGGCCAGAACAATAGTTTGGCTTGAGAATACAGCGTTGCTAGGGCAGGGGCATCCAGCGCGCCGTGAAAAGTGACGGTCTGTGCAAAGGGTGCAAACAAGGTTTCGACGTCAGCACGTGCAGCCCCATCCCCAACAATATCAATATGTTGCATGTCATCAGGCAATTTCGCCAAGGTTTCTGCGATCAGTTTGTAGGACGCCAGTTTATCGCCCTGACGCATCATAGCAACGCTCAGCATATTGCCTTTGCAGGTCGACATTTCTGGCAGATCAGAGCGATCGAGAAATGGATGCAGATGGATCAATTGCTGGTCATCGGGCGCGTCGCGGCGCAAAGATTGAGCATCGCGTTCGGTCACAAAAAATATTGCTGATGCCGCATCACAAGCTGTCTCAGCCGCTTGCGCAAAGACATCCCAAGGGCCGCCAAGGCGCTTTTTGGCGCGGGTTGCCTCGACCAAAAGATACGGGATCCCTAGCGCGGCGGCAACCTTCGGCCCAATCAGATCGGGGGCCTTGTAGTAGTTGTGATAGGTCACCCATGCCGCCCAGTTTTGACGCTTCCCAATCGGGATGAGACGCTCAATTTCGCTTGCGGCCTTGGTCATCAGATTACGCTGGGCTGTGGCTGATCCGGATGGTTCAAAACTGCGCAGATCAGATGCGATATTTGCCTGATGCCCCCCATCGCTCAGCGCAGACAGCAAGGCCCGTGCCATCGCGCGATCACCCGATGGGGTCGGATGATCCGCAGGCTTTAACGGCGCGTAAAACGCCAGTTTCACGGGGTTGAACCGGCCAGCATTGCACGCAATCGAACGGCGAGCTGCCCGATGCCGGGGGCCATCAGAAATTCTTTGGTCAAGCGCGCAAAAGCGGCGTTGGCCATCGTTGCGCCAAGGGCCGGATCATAGGCAAAACGGCGCATTTCGGTGGCCAAAGCGTCAGGGCTATCGAGGCTCAGGACGCCATGCATTTCGGTGTCGATAAATTCCGGAATCGCAGACACAGGCGTCGACAAAATCGCCAGCTTTTGACTGGCGGCTTCCATCAAGACGTTGGGCAGGCCGTCGCGGTCGCCGTCTTGGGCCACGCGGCTGGGCAACACGAACAAATCGGCCGCGCGCATCGCGGCAATCACCTCGGGCTGATCACAAGGACCGCGCCAATCGATGCGGTCGTGCACCCCGTGATCATGGGCCAATTGTCGCATCTGATCTTGCAACGCGCCACCACCAATATGTATCCAGCGCCAGTTCAAATCGGCAGGTAACAAAGTCAGCGCGGCAATCAGGCGATCAAAGCCCTTTTTCTCGACCAAACGGCCAACCGACAGCATCACAAACGGGTCGTTGGGTTGGCGCAATTCACGTTTGGGCGGCGCGGGAAAGCGCGCCAGATCAAGGCCGTGATAGACCAGATCAACAGGCGTGCCGTTTGCCAAACCGTTCAGATGATCGGCCCCGAATGCGGTGCACGTCGCCCCAAATTGCGCGCCATGCGATGCATCTGACAGCTTTTCACGCAGCTCCCATTCGGGCGAGGTCCAGATGTCTTTTGCGTGTGCGGAAAACGACCATGGCAGACCCAAAAGGATCGCAGCGTAGCGCGCAACTGACGACGGAGTATGCAAAAAATGGGCGTAAATGCCACGCAATGCGTCGGGGGCTTCATGCGCCATCACGCAGGCTTGGCCCCAACGGCGGCGGCGATTTGGGGTGTCATCGCGCGCCAGATCCGCGCGAAACGCAGCCTCGGCAGCCGCAAATTCGGGCATCTCGCGTGCAGCGTCCAGTGCGGTCGCGACACGCTCCGGTTCATCGCGCAGATATTCCGGCAAATAGCGCACGCGGGCCTGCAAGCGGTCGTGCAACGGGTGGCGCTTTACGTCCGTTGGGTGGCGCAATGACCAGATTTCGAATGGCAGGCCGGCTTCTTCCAGCGCAACCAATTCCTGGGCGATGAAAGTCTCTGACAGGCGCGGCCAGCCTTTGACGACGATCGCCAATGAGGGGGCAGATGCGGTCATTCGGCAGCAGATTTCAGGGCGGGCAATCCCATCAGCGTACGGGTGCGGTCGATCACGTAATCCAACCCGTTCAGCAAGGCATCGGCCCCCGCCTCAGACGGTTTGTTTTGCGTCGGCAGCGCGCGAATTGCGTCGATCATTGACTGCGTCGTCATGCCGTCGCGGGCCTCGTCCATCATGCGCACAAGGCCTAGTTCCTCGGCGCGACTGGCCCTGATCCATTGTTCCAGACGCGGCACTGTGCGTGGCACGATGACGGCGCGTTTGTCAAAGGACAGCACCTCGCAGAACGTGTTGTAGCCGCCCATGGATACGACGCCTTTGGCCTCGGCAAACAGGGCCTCGATCCGGCTGTCAAAGCCGACGGCCGTGACCCGCCCGTCCAATTTGGCGACGCGGGTTTCGAATTCTTCGCGCACATCGCCCGACAGGAATGGACCATAGACCAACACCGCGCGCGGGCTGAGATCGGGGTCTTGTTCGTAGGCGGACAGCACGAGGTTCACCATCGCTTTGCCGTCGCCACCACCGCCCGGAGTTATCAGAATATAGGGATCGTCAGGCGTGTCCGCGGCGTCCGTGATTTCGCGGCGCAGGTAGCCGGTGTAGTGCATGCGGGCGCGGGCGGATTCCGACAGGATCAGCCCCTTGGTCGGGTCATAGACCGATTCCGGACCGTAGATCCAAATGTCGTCGTAGTAGGTTTCGGTCGCATCAACTGCACCTTTGCGCGCCCATTCTGCGGCCAGAACTTCGGGTTCGTCCAGAACGTCCCGCAGGCCGAGCACCAGTTTTGTCGTGCCGCGCTGGCTGAGCCATTCGAGGGTTGGCAACAGTTCACCGCGAAAACCTGTCGGTTCCTTGTCAACGATCAGCAGATCGGGGTCGTATTGTTCGATCGCGGATTGGATCAACCCTGCGCGCAGGGCCGTGGTTTCGTCGATGTCCAAACCCAAAGTTTGCGACACATAGGAGCCGTCAGACAGTTTGGTCACACCGGGCAGGCGCACGTGATCCACGCGTTCGGGAAAGGTAAAGCGTCCGGCAACAGGCGACCCCGTCAGGATAATCGCGGATTGAACCGTGTCACTTTGGGTTAACGCTGATGCCAATGCACGGCTGCGGCGCAAATGCCCCAGACCAAACGTATCATGGCTGTACAGCACGACGCGGCGCGCGCGCTTTGTGTCTTTAGTCATCGATTGCGCCTTATGCGTCGTCGTTTCACCACTGCGTCAAAGCCGCAGATCACTGCCGTCTTTGCCGAAGATTCCCTTGATGTCGTATAGCACAGCACCCGGTTTTCCCAAGGCGCGCAAGGCGTCGCTACCCATTTCGTGAAACTGTTTATGCCCAACGGCCACAATTATCGCGTCATACGTGTCATTTTGCGGGTCGATCACCGGATCGATGCCATGACGGGCGCGCATCACGTCGGCGGGCACCCATGGGTCGTGGATGTCGACCTGCACGGAATAATCCGTCAATTCCTCGGCAATATCAGCGACACGGGTGTTGCGCGTGTCGGCGCAGTTTTCTTTGAACGTGTAGCCCATGATCAAAACGCGGGCGTCTTGAACCAAAGTGCCACGCGCCAGCATCGCCTTGATCAGGGACTGCGCCACATGCGCGCCCATGTGATCGTTGATGCGCCGACCCGCAAGGATCACCTCGGGGTGATAGCCCAGCTGTTCAGCGCGGTAGGTCAGATAATAGGGATCGACGCCGATGCAGTGCCCGCCGACCAAGCCGGGGCGAAATGGCAAGAAATTCCACTTGGTGCCTGCGGCCTCCAGCACCTCGAGCGTGTCCAGTCCCAAGCGTCCGAAGATCAAGGAGAATTCATTGACCAGCGCGATGTTCAAATCCCGCTGGGTGTTTTCAATAACTTTGGCGGCTTCGGCGGTCATGATGGACGAGGCGCGGTGCAGGCCTGCTTTGACCACGGGGGCGTAGATTGCTTCGACCCGATCCAGGGTTTCTGCGTCTTGTGCGGCCACGATCTTGACCACGTTTTCCATCGAATGTTCGGCATCGCCGGGGTTCACGCGCTCAGGGCTGTAGCCGAGTTTGATCTGCGTGCCCGCGACCAATCCGCTGCCGGATTCCAGTGCTGGTCCGCAGACTTCTTCGGTTACGCCGGGGTAAACCGTGCTTTCCAAGATCACCAGATCGTTCGGTGACAGGTGCGGCGCGATGGTGGCGCAGGCCCCCAGAACAGGTCCAAGATCGGGTTTCTTTGCATCCGTAATCGGCGTTGGAACCGCGATAATGTAGGTTGTGCAATCGGCCAGATCCGCCGCATCCGCCGTGAATTTCGCGTTCGACCCAGTGACGGATGCATCGGCCACTTCACCGTTGGGATCACGACCGCCGTGCAATGCCGCAATCAAATCAGGGTCAGTGTCCAGCCCGACCACATCAAACCCGGCGCGCCCCAAGGCCAAAGCCAATGGCAATCCAACATATCCAAGGCCAAGAATGGCGATAGGGCCTGTTTGCATCTCGTATTCCTTTGTTTCGCACGCGGTGCATCGCTGAACGAGGCACTCGTTACGCTATGACCCCATGACGCTATGACATAGTCACTAAGGCGATGTAAAACAGAGCACGTTGTTGTGACATTGTCTATTTGCGTCATACGCTTGGCTAGCATAGAAATTGGCAACTGATTTTCATTGGATGTTTCGTTATGCGTTTTGCCCTGCTTTGCCTGCTGTCATGTTTTGTATTCTTCGCAGGGCACACCGACGCATCCGCCCAAAGCCTGTTTTCGCTGAGCAGTGCGGCCGATGATGACAGCAGCACCGATTTGGCCGAAACGCTTAGCTTGGCCGCTGAAAACGGCGTAAGCGTCGTGATCGTCGATGCGCAGGGCAATCTGATCACCAGCGTTGGCGAGACCCACGAAGAGGCCCACGAAGAGGCGCGAGAGTCGCCCCTGATGATGGCGCAAAAACGGGGCACTGCGTTCCGGTCCATGCTGTTGCAACGGCTCGAGGCGCTGCCGGATTCGATCAACGAAGTCGCCTATATTTTGCGCGCCACCAGCCCGGACGGGCGGATCATGACGTTCGTTGAAATTTTGTTGTACTCGCTATTGCTGTTCTTGGTGGGGCGTTTGGTCATGCGGTTTCTGATCGGGCCATACATTTTTCAAAGCTACGTGACGTCCCGTATCAAAGAAGACCCGCAGGGCTACCGCGAAAAGATGCCGTTCCTGTTTTTCCGCTTTTGCACAGGGATCGTTTCGACATTTATCATGATGGGGATCGCCTATATTCTGGGGGCGATCATATTTGAACCTGTCGACAATCAGGCCGTTCAGGTTACGATTTTGGCAATCTACGTGGGCTTTTTTGCCAGTCGTACGATTGGCGATGTGTGGCGGATGTTGCTGTCGCCCTACCTTAGCCAATACCGGATTCCGAAACTGACCGACCGCGAGGCGTTGGTCTTGTATCGCTGGGTGTTCACCTTGGCCGCGCTCGATATTTTTGTGGTGACGTTCGCGACGTGGATCAAAGACTTTGGCCTGAATTACAACGTCTACGCCATCGGATACGGTGTCTTGGCGTTGGTGATGGCGTTGCTGAACATCTTGATGGCAGTGATCAACCGGCGCGCGGTGTCCAAGGCCATTCTGAACGGCAAAGCGCCCGAAGACGTGGCATTGATCACACGGTTTATTGCGCGCGCTTGGGCCCCGGTGTTTATCATCTACGTCATGTTCGGTTGGCTGGAACTGGCCGTGGATCTGGTGCTTGAGTTCCCGTTATCGGTGCCGCTGATCGCGGGCGCGTATGGCGTGTTCCTGACCATCATCGTGGTTTACGGCATCATCAATTACCTCATCGAGGCCTACTTTGAGCGGGCGCGCCGCATCGCGTTGCTGAACGCCGAAGACGAAGATGACGCCGCCGCCACAGACGAAGAAATGGCCGAGGTGATGGCAGAACACATGCCGTATGCGCGCCACAAAATGACAACCTTCGAGGAATTGGCGCGCCGCGTGTCCGGCATTCTGGCCTTCGTGGCGGGTATCTACATGCTGGTCACGATCTGGGGGAAATCGGCCAGCACAATGGTCGAAGAAAGCGCGCTGAACCAAAGCATTTTGGACGTGATGGTTATCATTTTCATCGGCTACATCGTGTTTCACGCATTCCGCATCTGGATCGACGGCAAAATTGCCGAAGAACAAGGCGACATCGTCGAGGGTGAATTGGGCGATGAAGGGGGCGGTTCAAGTGCGTCCCGCCTGGCGACTTTGCTACCTTTGTTCCGGAATTTCATGCTGATCATCGTGATCGTAACAATCTTCCTGATAATTTTGCTCGAACTCGGGATCAACGTTGGCCCACTGTTTGCGGGTGCTGGTGTGGTTGGTGTCGCGGTTGGTTTCGGGTCGCAATCGCTGGTGCGCGATATTTTCTCTGGTGCATTTTTCCTATTCGACGATGCCTTTCGCAAAGGCGAATACGTCGATGTGGGCGGGGTCAAAGGCACGGTTGAAAACATCTCTGTACGCTCGTTCCAACTGCGCCATCACCTAGGTGCGCTGCACACGATGCCGTTTGGCGAAATTCAGGTGATGACCAACTATTCCCGCGACTGGGTGATCATGAAACTGCCGCTGCGCGTGACCTACGACACGGATGTCGAAAAGGTCCGCAAGCTGATCAAAAACCTCGGCGTTCGACTGCTGGACGATCCGGTGATCGGCAACAATTTCATCCAGCCGCTAAAATCCCAAGGCGTGATCACGATGGAAGACAGCGCCATGATCATCCGGGTCAAATTCATGACGATGCCGGGTGATCAATGGCTGGTGCGCAAAAAAGTCTACGAGGAAATCCGCGAATTGTTCGAGCGCGAAGGTATCAAATTCGCCCACCGCGAGGTCACCGTGCGTTTGGCGGACGGTAAATCTGCTGACGATCTAACACTTGATGATCGCGAAGCAATTGCCGCGGCCGCCCATGCGTCGATCGAAGAGGATTTGATGGACGGCGATGAGGGACCCAGCGATGATCGCTAAGATAATCGTTAATGGCGCGTCAATATGAAACCCTCAAAAGGGCTATACATCGTGCATCAAAGGGCATAGGTGCGCGGACTTACCCTGTCCAAAGGCCGATGAATCGTGAAACAAGCACTTGCAGATGCGCTCCAGCAGCGTGGATATGAAACCCTGACACCTGTTCAGCTGGCCGTAATCGAGCCTGAATTGGACGGTGCTGATCTGCTTGTCTCGGCCCAAACCGGGTCTGGCAAGACAGTCGGGTTTGGCTTGGCGCTGGGCGATACACTGCTTGGCGACGATGAATCATTTGATCGCGCGGGTGCGCCGTTGGCTTTGGTCATCGCGCCAACCCGCGAACTGGCCTTGCAGGTTAAACGTGAACTCGATTGGCTGTATGCCAAGGCGGGCGTTGTTATGGCCTCGACTGTTGGTGGCATGGACATGCGCGATGAACGTCGCGCGCTGGGCCGTGGGGCGCATATTGTTGTGTCCACGCCGGGCCGTCTGCGCGACCACATCATGCGCGGATCTATCGATCTGAGCGCCATTCGCGGCGTTGTCATGGACGAAGCTGACGAAATGCTGGATCTTGGTTTCCGCGAAGATCTGGAATTCATTTTGGGCGAATGCCCTACTGAACGCCGCACCCTGATGTTTTCGGCCACCGTGCCAAAGGCCATTGCGACGCTTGCGAAATCCTACCAGCGCGACGCCAAACGTGTGCAAACAGTGGCCGAAGCCAGCCAGCACAGCGACATCGAATACCACGCCATGTCTGTGGCCAACCACGACGCTGAAAATGCGATCATCAACATTCTGCGCTACTACGAGGCCCCGAACGCAATCGTGTTCTGCAACACGCGCGCGATGGTGAATCGTGTTACGACGCGCTTGTCCAACCGTGGTTTTTCGGTTGTGGCCTTGTCGGGCGAACTGTCTCAATCTGAACGCACCCACGCGCTGCAAGCCATGCGCGATGGTCGTGCGCGGGTTTGTGTGGCGACAGATGTTGCTGCGCGCGGGATCGATCTACCGGGTCTTGATTTGGTTGTTCACGCCGAGTTGCCAAACAACCACGAAACAATGCTGCACCGCTCAGGCCGTACTGGCCGCGCTGGTCGCAAGGGTACATCTGCGCTGATCATCACAGCAAAAATCCGCCGCAAAGCGGAACGCATTTTGCAGGGTGCCAAGGTTTCCGCAACGTGGGGCAACGCACCTTCCGCCGACGCCGTACGCGAACGCGATCAGGATCGCCTGTTGGCCGACCCGATGTGGCACGAACCGGTTGCCGAAAACGAATCTGACATGGTTGCAAAACTGTCCACGCAATTCAGCGCAGAACAAATCGCCGCTGCCTACATGCGTCTGTATGCAGCCCGCGTTTCAGCGCCCGAAGAATTGTCAGCCGCTGGCGACAACAAACCACCAAAACCACGCGCGCCGTTTGGCCCGTCAAAATGGTTCTCGGTAAATTCCGGACGCAATCAAGGGGCCGAAGTACGCCGTTTGTTGCCAATCTTGTGCAACGCGGGTGATCTGACCAAAGACGACATTGGCGCAATTCGCATTCAGAATGACGAAACATTTGTTGAAATGTCTGCGGCTTCTGTGGACCGTTTCAAAAAGGCGCTTGGGTCTGACATGAAGGTCGAAGGCGGCTTGGTTGTCAGTGAATTGGCAACGCCGCCAGCGGCTGCGAATTCTCCGCGCCCGGCCTATGCAGGCAAGCCGAAAGGCAAACCTTATGAGAAAAAGGGCGGCTACAATGACGGTGGCCCACGCATGGACGCGCCAAAACCGCCGCGTAAACCCAAAGAAGATTACGCGCCCAAAGCTGACGCGGCCCCCAAGGCCGAATATGCGCCAAAGCCGAAACCCTCAAACGCGCCGATCGTGTATGATGATGCGCCGGCACCAAAGGCTCGCAAGCCCAAGCCGGCTGATCGCCCATCGAAGAGTGCTGCGCATCCTGCGTCAAAACGGTTCGAAAAACCGCGCAGCACAATGGACAAAGCCCGCGATGATGGTGCTGTGACAGAACGCAAACCGCGTGGATTCGCTGGCGCAAAGCCAACAGGGAAACCATCGGGTAAACCTTCGGGCAAGCCGTATGCAGGCAAGCCAAAGGGCGGAGCAAATTTGGCCCCGGCCAAAGGCAAACCGAACAGCAAGAAGAACAAGGCACGCGCTGCGGCAGCGGCTGCAGCAAAAGGTGGAAATTCCGCGCCACGTCGCAAGGATTAACCTTTGTAAGGGTCCAGACTGTCGCGTAGACCGTCGCCCAAAAAGTTGAACGCCAAAACCACGATGATGATTGGTAGCATCGGGATCGCGATCCACGGATAGATCTCGACTGCGACCAATGATTGCGCGTCGTTCAGCATGACCCCCCAACTGACCGCGGGCGCGCGCAGGCCCAGTCCCAAGAATGACAAGGCGGTTTCGCCCAAGATCATCGCTGGGATCGACAGGGTCGCTGATGCGATAAGGTGGCTCATGAAATTCGGTAGTAAATGACGCCGGATCACGCGCCCGGGTTTGGCCCCCATCATTTCTGCGGCACGCACGTATTCTTCTTCGCGCAAGCTAAGGAATTTGGAACGAACCGCACGGGCCAATCCGGGCCAATCCAGTATTCCCAAAATAATCGAGATGATGAAAAACACGGCGACAGGCCCCCAATTTGAAGGGACTGCGGCGGACAAGGCCAGCCACAATGGCAACTCTGGCAAAGAGCGTAAGATTTCAATGACCCGCTGGATTGTCCAATCGGTACGTCCGCCGAAATACCCCGCGATTGATCCGAACGTGATCCCCAATAAGAACGACACCGAAATGCCGATCAGCCCGACTGTCAGCGATAGTTGAGCGCCAAACAGAATGCGGCTGAACACGTCACGACCCAGCCGATCAGCGCCAAACAGGAACACCGTTGCCCCTTCTGGTGCGCAAAACAGGTGCGTGTCGGACGGAATGAAACCGGCCAAGTTGTAGTCATCCCCGTCACAGAAAAACTGCAACGGCATCGGCACGGTTTCGTCAAATTCATACGTCCAAACAAAGCGTTCCAGATCAGGGATTGCCGTGCTCGGATAGACGTGTGGGCCGATATAGCTGCCCTCATGGAATAAGCTGATGCCTTGGGGCGGGGCGTATAGATAATCGGCGTTGCGCTCGTTCGGGGTATATGGCGCGATGAAGCCCGCAAATGGCAGCATCAGATAGCTGAGCAGCAAGAAGATACCGGAAATCAGCCCGAGTTTATGCCGCTTGAATTTGCGCCACACCAGCACCCAATTGGGCGCGTCCATGTCACTGCGATCCAGCGCTGACAGGTCGACATTCGGATCATATGGCGCATCATCAATGTAGCGACCATCGGGAAGTTGGCTCATGCGTTGAACTCTTTAATTTTGTTCATCCTTCGCGGGCCCCGTATCTGATGCGCGGATCCAGAAGAACCAGCAGGAGGTCTGAAATCATCGTTCCAATCAACGTTAACAAAGCAACGAACATCAATACGAAAGCGGCGAGGAACTGATCTTGTGATTTGAGCGCGGCAAGCAATGCAGGGCCAATCGTTTGCAGGCCCAACACGACGGAAACCAAAACCGACCCAGACACCATTGCCGGCAACAGGTTGCCGATGTCCGCGACAAAGGGATTAAATGCCATGCGAAGCGGATATTTGCTGAGTAGTTTGGACGGAGACAGGCCCTTGGCTTTGGCCGTTTCGACGTAGGGTTTTGACAGCTCATCCAACATGTTGGCGCGCAGGCGTTGCATCATCCCGGCAGCCCCAGATGTGCCGATCACAAAAGTGGGCACGATCAGGTGGACCAGAATGGACTGCACCTTGCCGGGGCTCATTGGTTGCCCCTCGTAGATCGGATTCATCATGCCGCCAATTGGCAGACCAAGGTATTTGTGACCGTAGTAAAACAGGATCAATGCCAGCAGAAAGTTGGGCGTGGCAAGGCCAAGATACCCGACAAAACCGGCCGTATAATCCACCCAAGTTTCGGATCGCGCAGCCGAAATGACGCCCAGCGGTAATGCCACCATGTAAACAAATAACACGGCCGCAAGGTTAACGAGAACCGTAAGCCATAACGCGTCGCCAACGATTTCAGACACAGGGCGATCAAACTCAAACGACCAACCAAAGTCGCCTTGTAGGAGGCCGGAAAAGCCTTGTGGCCCCGGCATCATACCGACCCAGATAAAATATTGTTCCCACAAGGGGCGATCAAGCGCGTATTCTGTGCGCAAGAATTCTGCCTTAGCCACACCTTCGGCCTGGCCGGTGGCCCGTAACTCAGCGATTTGGTTGGACAAATAGTCGCCGGGCGGCAGATTGATGATGACAAACACAAGGATCGAAACGACCCACAATGTCAGCAACATCGTAAGAAAACGGTACCCTGCGTAGCGGATGAACATCATGGTTTGGTCTCCAAACGGGTCTGATCATTTGAAGGCGCGAAATAGAATTCGTCCATGCGGTGAATGCCGAAATGTGCGCCCGGGTCCCACGCCCATTTGCCAAATTCTGGCACATTGCGCAGGCTATCAGAAACAACAACGGGCTGCGGCGCTTCGGCAAGAATACCAATGCCGTATTGTTGATCCGCGTGGATCGCCAGCATGGATCGCCAAATTTTGGCACGCTCCGTGTCATCGGCAGTCTTTTCCCAAGCATGCCAAAAGTCGATCAAGCGCTTGGCTTCTGGCATGTCAACCGGCTCACCGGCGGCCCCACGGGTCTGCATGTATTGTCCCCATTTGGGCCAAGCGAAAAACTCTTGATGCATCGGGGCAAGGTATTCGGGCGGGGTAAATGTCTGCGGTAGACCGTTGTCCCAGCCAAACCAAACGGCGGCCATCGACACGCCTGCATAAACCCGATTGCGCAAGATATCGCGGTCGAGTGGGCGCAACACGAGCTTGATCCCAAGATCACGCCAAGTATCGGCAATGATCGCCATGGCGTTCCCGACTTCTTGGCGTTCCCCAGCTGTTTCCACGACAAATTCCATGGGGCGCCCATCTGGCAACAGGCGCAAACCAGCAGGAGAGCGTTGATCCAACCCCATCTCGTCTAGCATTTTGTTCGCAGTGACAGGGTCGTGCAAAGCCCACGCGCTAAGATTGCCGGCGTCAAAAAACGGGCTGCGCGCGAGGGCTGTCATCCCGCCTTCTTTGGCCAATCCAAAATATAGCGCACGATTGATCATGCGGCGATCAATGCCCATCGAAAGCGCGCGTCGGAACCGAACGTCACGCATCACTTCGCGCCAAACAGGATCGGCAAAGTTCAGATTGGGGTAGATGGCGATTTGCGACGCGGCCCCGTTTGCCCATAAAAACGTACGATACGGTGACCCATCGCTTTCGCCTTTTTTCAGGATTGATACGTCACGGAAATCTAGACCTCGTGCTTGCAAATCCGTTTCGCCCGCGTTCGATTTTGCGGCGACCAGTCCTGATCCAACAACGGTCATTTCGACCACATCGATGTAGGGCAATTGTACTCCGCGCGAGTCGATGCGGTGGAAATACGGGTTGCGTACAAACAAATGGCGGCTTGATTTACCCGTTGATGCCGACATCCACGGCTGCAAAGTCGGCAGTGCCGGGTTGTCGAATTTGTACATGTTGTCGACTTTGTTGTGCAGTGCCGCCCATCCTCGCACCCGCTTTTTTCGAACAGCGGCAGCCAGTTCTTCTGTGTCTGCAAAGTCGATGTGGAATTGTTTGAGGTAACTGGAAGGGCGATAAATGAACGGTGGTCGCGCCCCCGCCAACACCTGCAAAAATCGTGGATTCGGGCGATCCCATTCGATGACAACGGTTGCCTCATCTGGAAAGGTCATCGCGCCCACAACGCCATTGGCACGCAAAATATCGGGCGGGCCATTGGGGCTAAGTTCGAGGTTGTTGGCGACATTGTGCCACCAATATTTGAAATCATCCGACGTGAATGGCGCGCCATCTGACCAGCGATGTCCACGGCGCAGATGTAACGTGAATTTGCGATCGTCGATAACTTCGATTTCGCGCAGCAAGTCGGGTTGAATTTCGTAATCTGCATCGTATCCGACCAACCGTGCGTAGCCGTAGACGACCATTTGGCGGATGTCTTTGGAACGTGTGATCATCGTGCGCAATGTGCCGCCTTGGGTGCCGAATGTGCGCCCTTTGGCCTCAAGATCAACGATCAACGGTTCGCTGGGAACACGGTCTACGGCGACTGGCAATTCTGCGCGGGACACTTCACCAGACCAGAATTCGCTTTCTTGAACGGTGGCCGCTGGCAATGCCTTGGCGCAACACAGCGCAAGGCAGCAGGCAAGTAGGCGATCAAGCATTACAACGCACCTTATGCCCGGGGTCCAGTTCGATCAGGGCGGGGGCCTCGGTCCCTTCAAAACGGAACATTTCAGGCCAGCTGTCGGGCGCGCCGGCCCCTTTGGACACAAGGTTGAGATCAATCGGTCGGTTCACATCAGGCTCCGGTTGCGCCGCGATCAGTGCTTTGGTGTAGGGGTGGCGCGGGTTGTAAAACAGTGTGTCGGGGGCCGCCTGTTCGACGACAACGCCTTGGCGCATTACGGCGACTTCGTCTGCGATGCGCGACACGACGGCCAAATCGTGGCTGATAAACAAATAGGACAGGCCCATCCGGTCGCGAATGTCTTCGAGCAGCGTTAAAATTTGTTCCTGCACAGAAACATCCAAGGCCGAGGTCGGTTCGTCACACACCAACAGCGACGGGTCCAATGTCAAAGCGCGGGCAATCGACAAGCGTTGGCGCTGGCCACCTGAAAACGCGTGTGGATAGCGTTTCAACATGTCGGGGTTCAGGCCCACCCACCGCAGCATTTCGGCGGCTTTTTCACGCCGTTCACTGCGATTGCCCAAATTGTGAATTTCCATCGGCTCGGTCAACGCGTCTTGCACGCGCATGCGCGGCGACAGCGAGGAATAGGGGTCTTGAAACACCATCTGCGCTTTGCGCTGAAAGGCGATGCGTTGGGCGCGGGTCATGGCGTTGACGGCCACGGGATCAGAGTTGGTGGTCTCGCGAAACAGGACTTCGCTGCCATTGTCGGGCAGTTCGGCGCCCAAAGCGATGCGTGCGCAGGTGGTTTTGCCCGACCCGCTTTCGCCAACGACGGCCAGCGTGGTGCCGCGCTGCAATTGCAGATTTACGTCGATACAAGCATGGACCTTTTTTGCCGCTCTCCAGCCGCCGGCGCGCACTGTGTAGGTTTTGTTGACGTTCTTGAGGTTCAAAATCAGGTCATCATGCGCCAGCGTGCCGGCAGGTTCAGCGACCTCCGGGATCATCGGTGCGGCGGCAAATAGTTTTTGCGTGTAGCCGTGGCCGGGATTGCCCAAAACCGCGGGGGCCGGGCCGCTTTCCATCACGCGGCCTTTGTTCATGACCACGACTTTTTCCGCCATGTTGGCGACGACGCCCAAATCATGCGTGACCAAAACCACGGCCATGCCGGTTTCTTTTTGCAGGTCTTTGATCAAGCCCAACACTTGCGCTTGGGTCGTGACGTCCAGCGCGGTTGTCGGTTCATCCGCGATCAGCAGATCGGGTTTTGCGACCATTGCCATGGCGATCATGGCGCGTTGGCGCATGCCGCCTGACATCTCGAAGGGGTAGGCGCGATAGGCCCGTTCGGCGTCAGCAAAGCCAACCCGCTCAAACGTTTCCAGAACCAGTTTTTTCGCAGCAGCAGTGCCAAGGCCACGGTGCAAATGCAACACCTCGGCAACCTGATTGCCGATCCGGTGCAGCGGGGACAAAGAGCGCATCGGCTCTTGAAAAATCATCGAAATCCGGTCGCCGCGAATGGCGCGCATGGCACGTTCATCCAAAGACAACAGATCGATCGCGGATTGTGTGCCGAATTTGATCTGGCCTGCACGCAATTGTGCCGTACCGGGCAAAATGCGCAGCACGGATCGGCAGGTCAACGTCTTGCCAGATCCGCTTTCGCCGACCAAAGCGAGGGTTTCGCCGGGTTCCACAGAGAAATTGATGTCCGTCACCACCGCTGGTGCGTCGCCAAAGCCGATCGTCAATCCCTGCACATCCAGCAAAGGTGCCATATATCATCCCGGCCTGTTCAATGTTGCCCCGCGCAGACATTGTGAAAATGTAGTCAACCCGATTCCGATAGCTTCGTCTAGCCGCGAGCAAGGCTAGAGTCACAATAAGACTGGATTATTACTGGTATTCCCGTTTGGCGATGCCTAGATCAAAGACATTAACGTGACGTGAGGAAACATCATCATGCAAAGCCGTTTGGATCTGTTCATCGATCGTATGGTATCACAACGTGCCTGTTTGAATGCGGGGGCGGCTATGGTCGCCAATATGCAGGGGCCTGTTTTCGAATTGGGGTTGGGCAACGGGCGCACCTATCATCACATGTGCTCGATCCTTCCGGTCAGCGATATCTTTGTGTTCGAGCGCGCAGTTGCCTCACATCCCGACAGCACGCCGCCAGATGATCAACTGATGTTGGGTGACGTCTATGACACGCTGCCCTCGGCTCTGGACAGGTTTGGACCAACAGCGCGGCTGGTCCACGCGGATCTTGGCGGGCACAACCGATCCAAAAACGATGTCTTTGCGCGGGCCATTTCGCCCTACGTCGAACCGCTTTTGGCCAAGGGCGGCGTTATGGTTGCTTCTGATAAAATGTATTTCGAGACCATGACCGAGGTCGCCTTGCCCGAACATGCCGTCCATGGCCGTTGCTTTATCTATCAAAAGTAACTCTACGTCATTGGGCATGGTGCGACAGAGGTAGCCCTTGCCCCACAGGTGCGTCTGACCCTAGGCTGATCACGTCCGGCAGTGGAATGCGGTTTCGCGTATCGAAACGCCCATTGTGCACCGGACAGATGAATTTCTGATCGGGAGCCCCTTCGTGTCTGACAAGATAGCCTATGCGCGCCACGGTGATATCGCCGTTTTGACCATCCAAAACCCACCTGTGAACGCATTGTCCCAAGCCGTGCGGCACGGGCTGATGGAGCGGATGGACCAAGCCGAATCCGAGGCAGGCGTGCGCGCTGTGCTGATCGTGGGCGAGGGGCGCGCGTTTATCGCGGGCGCGGACATTACCGAATTTGGCAAACCCCCGATGGAGCCGTCCTTGCCTGACGTGATCAACCGGATCGAAGCCTCGCCGTTGCTGGTTGTCGCGTCGATGCACGGTGTGTCGCTGGGCGGCGGGCTAGAGGTTGCCCTTGGTGCGCATTACCGCATTGCGGTCCCGAGCGCGCGCATTGGTTTGCCCGAAGTCCACCTTGGCCTGATCCCTGGTGCTGGCGGCACGCAGCGCTTGCCGCGCGTCGCTGGGATCGAGGCGGCCCTCGAGATCATGACCACAGGCCGTCACGTCGGCGCCAAAGAGGCCGCGGCCATGGGCGTCATCGATGTGATCCAAGACGGGGATCAGACGGAAAACGGCATTGCTTACACCCAAAAGCTGCTGGACGATGGCATGCCGCGACGCCCCGTCAGCGAAATGCCGGTGCCAGCGGCTATCGATTGGGACGCCGCATTCAACGCGATCCTTGCCAAAGGGCGTGGCCAGATCTCTCCGGCGCACTGTGTGCGTGCCGTTCAGGCCAGCGTTGAAAAACCGTTTCTCGAAGGGTTGGCTGCCGAGCGCCAGATTTTCATCGACCTGATGGGCACGGATCAACGCCAAGGCATGATCCACGCGTTTTTCTCGGAACGGGCCGTCGGCAATCTGCCGGAACTCAAGGGCGTCACGCCCCGCGCGTTAGACCACATCGGTGTGATCGGTGGCGGCACCATGGGCGCGGGCATCGCCACTGCGGCGCTGCTGTCCAGCATCCGCGTCACCCTGCTGGAAATGACCGCCGACGCGGGTGAGGCCGCCCATGGCCGCATCGCGGGCAACCTGTCTGGCGCATTAAAGCGTGGCAAGATCAGCGCCGACCAGCATGACGCGATCCTGAACAAGGCGCTCTCAGTCTCGACTGATTACGCATCCCTCTCCGACGCCGATCTGGTGATCGAAGCGGTGTTCGAGGACATGGACGTCAAGAAACAAGTGTTCACCAAACTGGATGCCGTCTGCAAAAAGGGCGCGATCCTTGCGTCCAACACCTCCTACCTCGACATCAACGAAATCGCGTCCGTCACCTCGCGCCCTGCGGACGTGATCGGGTTGCATTTCTTTTCGCCCGCCCATGTGATGAAATTGCTTGAGGTGGTTGTGGCCGACAAAACCGCGATCGACGTGGTGGCGACAGGGTTTGACCTTGGCAAAAAGCTAAAGAAAATCAGCGTGCGGGCCGGGGTCTGTGATGGCTTTATCGGCAATCGCATTTTGGCAACCTACCGCACGGCCGCAGATCAATTGATCATGGCAGGGGCCTCGCCCTACGACATCGATGCAGCCCTCGAGGACTTTGGTTTTGCGATGGGGCCATTCGCGGTCGCCGACCTTGCAGGTCTCGACATCGGCTGGGCCGTGCGCAAACGCAAACGGGCAGAGGCGGGCATCGAAGGGGTGTCCACTTACGCCGACAAAATGTGCGAGGCAGGCAACTTTGGCCAGAAAACCGGCAAAGGCTATTATGACTACGCCGCCGGCCCCAAAGCCCGCGTGCCCAACCCTGACGTCATGCCGTTGATCGAAGCAGATCGTGCCGCCGCAAGTGCTGGTGGCAAAACATTCACCTCGGATGAAATCGTGCGCTATTACATGGCCGCGATGGTCAACGAAAGCGCCAAGGTCGTTGGCGAAGGCATCGCGCGCCGCCCGCTCGATGTCGATATGACGTTGCTGTTCGGCTACGGTTTTCCGCGCTATCGCGGCGGGCCGTTAAAATGGGCAGACATTGTCGGGCTGGACGGATTGCTGGCTGACATTAAATCATACGCATCAGATGACGCAGATTTCTGGGCCCCCGCGCCGCTGCTGGAACAGCTGGTCGCGGACGGCAAAAAATTCGAAACATTGAACACCTAAAGAGGATCAAAAATGGACCTGAGTTATTCCGCAGAAGACCTCGCCTTTCGCGATGAAGCCCGCGCGTTTCTGGACGAAAAACTGACCAAAGAACTGTCCGACAAAATCCGTCTTGGCGGTGATCTGACCAAAGAGGACATGGAAGGCTGGCACGCGATCCTGAACGCTCAAGGCTGGCTGGTTCCGAACTGGCCCAAGAAATTTGGCGGGGCGGAATGGAACGCCGTGCAAAAGCACATCTTTGACGATGAATGCGCCCGCTATCACGCGCCGCGCACCGTGCCGTTCGGGTTCTCGATGCTGGCCCCTGTGCTGCACAAATTCGGCTCTCAGGAACAGAATGACTATTGGTTGCCGCGCATGCTGGATGGCACCGACTGGTGGTGTCAGGGGTATTCCGAACCGGGTGCGGGATCGGATTTGGCCTCGCTGAAAACCAAAGCTGTGCGTGACGGCGACCACTATATTGTCAACGGTCAAAAGACGTGGACGACCCTTGGCCAGCACGCCAACATGATCTTTTGCCTCGTGCGCACGGATGCCACGGTCAAGCAACAAGAGGGCATTTCGTTCCTGCTGATCGACATGAATACGCCGGGCATCGAAGTACGTCCGATCATCCTGCTGGACGGCACACACGAGGTCAACGAGGTCTGGTTTACGGACGTGAAGGTGCCCGTTGAAAACCTTGTTGGCGAAGAAAACAAAGGCTGGACCTACGCCAAATATTTGCTGACGCATGAACGCACGAACATTGCGGGCGTCGGGTTTTCGACCGCTGGTCTGGCCGCGATCAAACGCATCGCAAAGGCGGAAATGTCCGGTGGCAAGCCGCTTATTCAGAACCCGCATTTTGCCGCGCGTGTCGCACAGGTCGAAATCGATCTGATGGCGATGAGCACGACAAACTTGCGCATCATCTCAAAGGCTGCTGGTGGTGGAACACCTGGGGTCGAGGCGTCGATGCTGAAGGTCAAAGGCACAATTATCCGTCAGGAAATCAATGACCTGGCGCGCCGCGCAGTCGGGGCCTACGCGATGCCGTTTGCCTCTGAAATGGTGGCAGGATCGAACGAACCCCTGCCTGATCCACACGAGGCTGGCCCGGTCGCTGCGCAGTATTTCAACAATCGTAAGTTGTCGATCTTTGGCGGCTCGAACGAGATCCAGCGCGGCATTATCGCCAAAGTCGAGATGGGAGGGTAAGCCAGATGAATTTTGAACTGACCGAAGAGCGGCAAATGCTGCAAGACACGTTGCGCCGTTTTTTGCGGGATCGCTACACTACCGAAGCGCGCAATAAAATCCTGAATTCTGACGCCGGCATGTCGACAGAAATCTGGACCGAACTGGCGGATCTCGGCGTGATCGGCGCGCTGTTCACCGAAGATCAGGGCGGCTTTGGCGGCGCAGGTTTCGACATCTCTGTGGTGTTCGAAGAACTGGGGCGCGCGGGCGTGGTTGAACCGTTTTTGGACGGCGCGCTGTTGTGCGGACGCATCTTGGCCGAGACGGGTGACACCGACCGTGTCGAGGCGATCATCGGCGGCACTTTGCAAATGGCGCTGGCGCATGGCGAACCAACCAGCCGCTATGATCTGAACCGCGTGCAAACGACCGCCAAAGACGGCGTGATCAACGGGCGCAAAGCGGTGGTGATGAACGCCGAGGCTGCCGATGTGATCATCGTATCGGCGCGCACGTCAGGTGCCGTGGATGACATCAACGGGATCAGCCTGTTTGCTGTCGATAAAGGCACCAAGGGTCTGACGATCCAAGGCTATCCATTGCTTGCTGGTGGGCGCGCAGCCGAGGTCACGCTGGATGATGTTCAAGGCACGTTGATCGGTGAGGAAGGCAAAGGTTTTGCTTTGCTCGAAGCTGCAAACGCCGCCGCGACGGTTGCCCAATGCGCCGAAACGCTAGGCGCGATGAACACGGCGACGAACCTGACCAAAGAATATCTCGTGACCCGCAAACAATTCGGCCGTCCGATCGCGACATTCCAAGCGCTGGCGCACCGGATGGCGGATATGTTGATCGAGTTGGAACAGGCGCGATCCGCCGTGATCCGTGCGGCTGGCTATCTCGAGGATGACGCGAAAATCCGCGACATGAACATCCACGCCGCCAAGAACCTGATGGGCCGTGCGGGCCGTTTGGTGTCCGAGGAATCGATCCAGATGCATGGCGGTATTGCGATGACGCAAGAATACGAACTTGCCCACATCGCCAAGCGTATCACCATGGCTGACCACCGCTTTGGCGACACCGATTACCATCTGGAACGGTTCATCGAACTGGGAGCCGCATGAGCGAAGCCGGCCTGATCCGCGACGAAACCGGCACACAAACGCTGATCGGTTACGTCGTGGATGTGTCTGCGGGTGACGGGCAGGGGCGCTGCTGGCTCGATATCGGGCCACAGCACACCAACCGGCACAAGGCGCTGCACGGCGGGATCATCACGTGCTTGTTGGATAATGCTTCGGGAACAACGGGTTCCCTGACGGTCGATGACACGGGCACTGCCCCGTTTTTGACGATTTCGATGAACACGCACTACCTTGCACCTGCCTTTAAGGGGCGGGTCACAGCAACCGGTCGTGTGTCCGGTGGAGGGCGCAGTTTGCTGTTCATTGACGCGGAATTGGTTGACGAAGAAGGGCGCGTTATCGCGACATCGTCGGGTGTGTTCAAACGTGTTCCACAGGAAAAATTAGCATGACGGCTTATGTCGAAAAATCAGGCGATCGCTTGATCGTCTGGAACGGAAACGCTGACAAACGTGGCGCGATTACGCCGCTATTTTACACGTCGATCGCCGCGGCCACAAAAGCAGCCCAGGACCCCAAGATCCGGTCTGTTATCATCTCGTCCCAAGGCGATTTCTTTTGCGCTGGCGGTGATCTGAACGCCCTGCGTGAGCGCCGCAATTTGTCCGAAATCGAACGCCAAGGCAAAATCGAAATCCTGCACGATTTGATCCGTGGGATCAGGGCCTGTCCCGTCCCTGTGATCGCCGCGGTCAAAGGTGGGGCGGCAGGGGCAGGGGCATCTATCGCGCTGGCCTGTGATTTCATTGTGGCGGAAGCCGGGTGCAAATTCACCGCCGCCTACGTCAAGGCGGGCTTGGTGCCCGATGGTGGTTTGACCGCGTCTTTGGCCCGCATGATCCCGCGCCCTTTGGCGATGGAAATGTGCGTGCTGGCCCGTCCGGTCACTGCAGAACGGATGGAGGCATTGGGGGCTGTGAACCTCACAACCTCGCGCGAACAGGTGATGCCCGAGGCACACGCCTTGGCCGACGCGATTGCGACCGGACCACGCATCGCCCAAGGGCGCATTCGGGCGATGGTGGCGCAAGCCTATGACCAGTCCGAGGCTGCGCAATTGGACGTCGAACGTGACGCCATGGCGCAAGCCGCAGGCGGGGATGAAGCTGGCGAAGGCATCGCCGCCTTCCTTGAAAAACGCAAACCGGAGTTTGGGACATGAGTGACACTACAGGCGCAGGCGTGCACGTATATCTGGCCAATCAAGTTGCGACACGCGCGCAGGCTTTGGCGCTTTCGGACAGTACGGGCATCAGCCTGACCTACGGCGATTTAGATGCAGCGAGCGATGATCTGGTCGGCGTCATGCAAGACGCAGGCGTGCAAAAAGCCGACCGCGTTCTGCTGTTGTCTGAAAACAGCGCGGCGGCAGTGGCGACATTGTTTGCCTGCTGGAAGATGGGCGTGCGTGTGATTCCTGTGAATGCCCGCCAGACCGAAGCCGAAGTCACGTGTATTCTGAACCACGCCAAACCGGCGGCTGTGTTCGCGACGCATGAAGTATCCTCGGACGCTGCCAAACATGGCGACCGGATGGACGCCCGCGAAATCACCGGCATCTACGGAAAACTGTTGATGGCGACCCCGATGGGCAGCGCGCCAGACGACGAAGGTGACGTGGCGGTTTTGCTGTACACAACCGGCACCACCGGCGATCCCAAGGGGGTGATGCTGACCCACGACAATGTGCGGTTCGGCGGCATGACCTCGGCCAATCTGCGCGGCATGACCCACGATGACGTGGTGTACGGCGTGCTGCCGACGACGCATGTGTTCGGGTTATGCTCGGTTGTTGTGGCGGCAATTTACGCGGGCGCACCCATACGCCTCGCCCCGCGTTTTGAAGTGGCCAAGACCTATTCGGCGTTGCGAGACGGCGTGACGTTGTTTTCGGCCGTGCCGCAAATGCACGCATTGATCATGCAATATTCCAAGGAACAGGGGCTGACGTCGCTGGGGTCAGACACCTTGCGGTATGTGTCATCAGGTGCAGCGCCGCTTGATCCGACATGGAAACGCGAGGCCGAAGCGTTCTACAACGTCGCGATCCAGAATGGCTATGGCATGACGGAAACCACCGCAGGCACGTCAGCGACCAGCAACGAGATCGGCAATCCGGACACGTCTGTAGGCCCCGCCTTGCCGGGGATCGAAATCGCGCTGGATCAGGATGTGCCGGGCGGCGGCGACGGTGTCGGTGAAGTCATGACGCGTGGCCCGCACATCATGAAAGGCTATTACCGCAACGCGCAAGAAACCGCGAAGGTGCTGAGTGCAGATGGCTGGCTGCACACCGGTGATTTGGGTCGCATTGATCAACACAATTTGCTGCACATCGTTGGTCGCTCAAAGGAGCTGATCATTCATGGCGGGTTCAACGTTTACCCACCCGAAGTTGAGGCGGCGCTGAATGATCATCCGAAGGTCGTGCAAGCAGCCGTGGTCGGGCGTCGCAAGGACGGTGACGAAGAGGTGCTGGCGTTTGTTCAGGTGGCTGGCTTGACTGACGTCACTGTTGACGAATTGCGTAGCTTTGTTGCGGAGCGATTGACCGGCTACAAACGGCCCAAGCAGATCATCTTGGCGATAAGTCTTCCTGCGGCACCCACAGGCAAAATCCTGAAGCACAAGTTGATCGATACATTTGCCGACCAATTGACCTGAGGCGTGGTGCGCGACACGCGCACCTTACCGGAATTAAGTTTCGACGGACACGGCGGCTGTGCGGATGTTGCGAATGTTGTCGCCGTACGGGCCGGGGTTACTGACTGACCCACCACGGAACACGGCCGATCCTGCGACCAAAACATCGGCACCTGCGTTTGCGACCAACGGGGCCGTCGTTGGATCAACGCCGCCGTCAATTTCGATGTGGATCGGGCGATCGCCGATCATGGCGCGCAATTGGCGAACTTTGTCGACTTGGCTGTGGATGAATTTCTGTCCACCAAAGCCGGGGTTCACTGTCATGACGCAGACCAGATCGACCATGTCCAAAAGATACTCGATAGAAGAGGCTGGTGTTGCCGGATTGAGGGCGATGCCCGCTTTGGCACCGTTGGCGCGGATCGCTTGCATGGTGCGGTGAATGTGCGGTGTAGCCTCAACGTGGGCGGTGATGACGTCGGCACCGGCCTGCGCGAACGCTTCGATGTAGGGGTCAACGGGGGCGATCATCAGGTGCACGTCCATCACGCCTTTGATGTGGGGGCGGATCGCGGCGCAGGTGGCGGGACCGAACGTGATGTTTGGCACGAAATGCCCGTCCATGACATCGACGTGAACCCAGTCAGCGCCTTGGGTTTCGATGGCTTCGCATTCGGCACCAAAGTTGGCGAAGTCAGCGGACAAGATGGACGGTGCAATTTTGATGGAACGGTCGAAGGTCATGGCAGTGCCCCTATTTGATTTGGTCGCGCTATATCGTTTGCGCGGACATGTAGCAAATGTTGGTTGCCTCCGGCAGGAGTATTTTTGATCAGAACAAACCTCAGGTTTGGTAGTAATCGCGGTACCAGTCGACGAAAGCCTGGATGCCGGTTTCGATCGGCGTGACGGGGGCAGTGCCAGTGAGGGTTTTGAGCAAGGTTGCATCGGCCCATGTGGCTGGCACGTCGCCGGGTTGCATGTCTTTGTAGATTTTCCGGGCATCTTGGCCGATGGCTGTTTCGATAGCCTTGATGAAATCCATCAGTTGCACGGGCGATCCTGTGCCGATGTTCACCACGCGGTGGGGGGCGACCGGGGACAGGCTGTCGCCGTCAATTTGGTTGGATCCGGGCATCGGTGGAACTGCGTCGATCAGGGCCGTGATCCCGCGCACAAGGTCATCGATGTAGGTGAAATCGCGCTGCATTTTGCCGTGGTTGTAGATCTCGATTGGGTCACCGTTCAGGATCGCGCGGGTGAATTTGAAATGCGCCATATCGGGGCGCCCCCACGGACCATACACGGTGAAGAACCGGAACATTGTGATCGGCAGATGATACAGATGAGCGTAGGAATGGGCCATCGCCTCGGTCGCTTTTTTGGTGGCAGCGTAGAATGACATTTGCGCCTCGACCTTGTCGGCCTCGGTGTAGGGCATTTGCGTGTTGGCACCATACACGCTGGAGGTCGAGGCGAGCAGCATGTGCGCAGGTGGAAAGGCGCGGGCGGCCTCTAGCAGTTCGAAGGTCCCGACCAGATTGGCCTCGACGTAGGACCGCGGGGCATCGATGGAATAGCGCACCCCGGCTTGCGCGGCCAAGTGGATCACCGCATCGAATTGATGTTCCTTAAACAGATCGTGCAGAACGTTTGGTGTTTCCAGCTTTTGCGTGACGGCCGTGAACCCAGCGGATTGCAGCAACATTGCGTGGCGCCGTTCCTTGAGCTTCACGTCGTAATAGTCGCTCAGGGAATCTAGTCCGACGACCCGCCAGCCTTGATCCAATAATGCCTTTGCGGTGAAGTAGCCGATGAAACCAGCCGAGCCGGTGACCAAAGCGGTGCGTGTCATGGATGTGCCCTTGTGCCTGCTGTGCGCAGAGTGGCGCAGGGGGGCGCAAAACGCCAGAGGGATTGCGGCGAATTCGGTTTAGGCGCTTTTTAATTTGACAATCGAATTAAAAGAAACGCACAGTGCAAATGCTTTGGGAGAAGCGTGATGGAGGATCGCCATGTTTATAGGTCTCGATTTAGGGACGTCCGGTTTGCGCGCGCTGTTGGTGGATGCGCAAGGCACGGCTGTCGCGTCGGCGGACGCTGGATACGGTGTGGCGCATCTACATCAGGGGTGGTCTGAACAAGACCCTGCGGATTGGGTGCACGCCTGCCAAAAGGTGATCGCGACGCTGGTTGAAACCCACCCGAAAGAGATGCAAAATCTAGCTGGAATTGGCCTGTCCGGGCACATGCACGGGGCGACTTTGTTGGATAAAACCGGCGCGGTTTTGCGCCCCTGCATTCTGTGGAATGACACGCGCAGTCACGTGCAAGCGGCCGAACTAGACAGCGATCCGCAGTTTCGCGCCTTGACTGGAAATATCGTGTTTCCGGGCTTTACTGCGCCGAAATTGGCATGGGTCGCACAGCATGAACCCGACGTTTTTGCGCAGGTCGCAAAAGTGCTTTTGCCCAAAGATTACATGACCTTCTGGCTGACAGGCGGCTTCAGCGGTGACATGTCTGATTGCGCGGGCACCGCGTGGCTGGACGTGGGTGCGCGCGATTGGTCTGATGACCTGCTGGCCGCAACAAACCTGACCCGGGACCACATGCCGACTTTGTTTGAAGGCAGCCAAGTGGTGGGGAAAATACGCCCCGATTTGGCGACTGCGCTTGGCCTGCCAACCGACGTACAAATCGTTGCGGGCGGCGGTGACAATGCCGTGGCGGCCTGTGGCGTTGGCGCTATGAAAGAAGGCGACGGTTTTGTGTCGCTCGGCACCTCTGGCGTGTTGCTGGCAGCACGCGACGGGTTCGCGCCGATGGCCGACAGTGCGGTGCACACGTTCTGCCACGCGGTACCGGATAAATGGTACCAGATGGGCGTGGTTTTGGCCGCAACGGACAGCCTCAATTGGCTGGCGGGCATCACCGGGGCCACACCAGCGGAGCTCACGGCAGAGCTGGGCGAAACGCTTGGTCCGCCCACGGCCTTGCGGTATTACCCCTACCTGTCAGGTGAGCGCACACCGCACAACGACAGCGCCGTGCGCGGCGGTTTCATCAACATCGACATCGCCACAACCCGCGCCGACATGACCCATGCGGTGATGACCGGCGTCAGCTTTGCCCTGCGCGACAGCCTAGAGGCGTTGCGCAAAACCGGCGCAAATCTGCAATCGGCTCTGGCCATTGGGGGCGGTGCCGCATCACCGCTTTGGGTCGAGATGCTGGCGACGGTTTTGAACCTGCCGCTGGACCTGCCCGAACAAGGCGAATTTGGTGCCGCACTGGGCGCTGCCCGTCTGGCGATTTGCGGTGTTACTGGCCAGCCGGTGGCACAAGTGATGACCAAGCCAAAGGTCTCAAAGACCATCCATCCTCGCGCCGATCTGGTGGCTGCGTATGACGCAAGCTATGCCCGGTTCGCCGCTTCATTCCCGACTTTGAAAGCACTGCAATGAGCCCCGCTATGAGCACCAAATTCTTCGACGACATCGCACCGATCACGTACAAAGGGGCCGACAGCACGGACCCGATGGCATTCCGCCACTACAACCCGGACGAAATCGTCATGGGCAAACGGATGGAAGACCACCTGCGCTTTGCAGTCGCCTATTGGCACAGCTTTGCATGGGAGGGCGGCGACCCGTTTGGCGGCCCCACATTCGAGCGCCCTTGGCATCCACAAGACGATGTGGGCCGCGCCAAAACCAAGGCCGATGTGGCGTTCGACATGTTCGACATCCTTGGGCAGCCGTATTTCTGCTGGCACGACGCAGACATCCGCCCCGAGGGGCCAGATTTTGCAACATCGGTCCGCAATTTCGAAGAGGTCATCGACCATATCGGGGCAAAGATGGACACCCGCAAAATCGGCCTGCTTTGGGGAACGGCCAACATGTTCAGCCACCGCCGGTGGATGGGCGGGGCGGCAACAAACCCTGACCCGGACGTGTTCGCCTACGCCGCCGCGACCGTTAAAACCTGCATGGATGCAACCCACAAACTGGGCGGTCAGAACTATGTTTTGTGGGGTGGGCGCGAAGGCTACGAAACTCTGCTAAACACCGACATGGGCGCAGAGCTGGACCACATGGGCCGCTTTTTGAACATGGTTGTCGACTACAAACACAAGATCGGGTTTCAGGGTCAAATTCTGGTCGAACCCAAGCCGCAAGAGCCATCCAAGCATCAATACGATTATGACGCCGCGACTTGCATCGGGTTTCTGCGCAAATACGGGTTGGAAAACGAGGTAAAGCTGAACCTCGAACAAGGGCATGCGATTTTGGCAGGTCATTCGTTCGAACACGAGATCGCCGTTGCCACATCCGAAGGCATGCTGGGATCCATCGACATGAACCGCAATGACTATCAATCCGGTTGGGACACTGACCAATTTCCCAACAACGTGCCAGAGGTTGCGTTGGCCTACTATCACATCCTGAAATCCGGTGGCTTGGGGTTGGGGGGCACTAATTTTGACGCCAAATTGCGCCGTCAATCCATCGACCCAACTGACTTGATCGCAGCCCATGTTGGCGGCATGGATGTCTGTGCGCGCGGGTTAAAAGCCGCCGCCGCAATGATCGAAGATGGTGGACTGGAAACAGCTCTAAACGAACGCTACGCCGGTTGGGACACACCGGCCGCCCGCGCGATGTTGGCAGGAAACCTCGACAGCACCTACACAGATGTTATGTCTGGTAAAATTGCGCCCAACCCGCGCTCTGGCCGTCAGGAGATTCTCGAGAATTATGTTAACCGGTTTGTCTAAATCACTGCTCGCAAGTGCGGCCCTGTTCATCGCAGGGCCAGCGCTGGGCGACGGTATTCCGACCTTTGACGTGACCTTTCCCGAGATCAACGCGCCGCAGATCGAACTGGGGCAATTGCTGTTTTACGATCCGATCTTGTCGGGCAACAAATCGGTGTCTTGTGCGACGTGCCACCACCCGAATTTCAACACGACGGACGGTGTGTCATTGGGCGTCGGCGATGGTGGTATCGGTCTGGGGCCAGATCGCAAAATCGATACAAACAACGCGCCCGAGCATCGCATTCCGCGCAACGCACCGGCGTTATTCAACTTGGGCGCGTCCGAATTCACCAGCTTTTTCCACGACGGTCGGCTTGAGATTGACGCGACCCGCGCGTCGGGCATCCGCACGCCTTTGGGGGCAGAAATGGAGGCAGGGTTCGCCAATTTGTTGTCTGCCCAAACGATGTTTCCCGTACTGTCCGCCGCAGAAATGGCGGGGCATTATTCGGAAAATGACGTAGCGCGTGCCGTGCGCATGGGCGTTTTGACAGGACCGGGCGGGGCGTGGGATATCTTGGCCAAGCGGGTCGAAAACATCCCCGAATACCGTGCCAAATTCACGCCTTTGATCGGGGCCGAAACACCGGTCCATTTCACCGATATTTCAGATGCAATCGCCGCCTTTGTTGATTTCGAATGGCGCGCAGTGAACAGTCCGTTTGATCAATTTTTGCGAAACGGCACCGCGCTGAGCGCCCAAGCGAGCGCTGGCATGGCACTGTTTTATGGCGATGCCGGATGCGGGGACTGTCACGCAGGTCTGTTCCAAACCGACCACGATTTTCACGCGATTGCCATGCCTCAAATCGGGCCGGGCAAGGCCGCCGGGTTTGAAAGTCATCAACGCGATGTCGGACGCATGGGGGTCACTGGTAATCTCATGGATGCCTATGCCTTTCGCACGCCATCGCTGCGCAATGTTGCACACACGGGTCCCTACGGGCATGCGGGCGCGTACAGCGATCTTGAGGATGCGATCCGCCACCACCTTGATCCGGTTGCCGCCTTGAAAAACTACGATCCGACATTTGCAACCTTGCCCGCAGGCTTTGGTTCTGATGATTTCGGAGTGCTCGGAAATACCGATGATCAGGATGCAATCGCGGTCGCAAATAGCCTTGCGCCGTCGTCCTTGAACGCTGATGAAATGCGGGAAATTATTGCATTCCTGAACGCGTTGACGGACCAAGCCAGCCTAAAAGGCGCGCTTGGAATTCCAGCCAGTGTGCCAAGCGGCCTGCCCATCGATCAATAGGGCGACACGTCGATGTCGTCGCCCGTGCGCGAGATCCGCAGCCGTTGATTTGCGCGCGCCTCGATCCATTCGCTGAGGGTGCTATCGGGCCAGATCACGCGGAACGTGGCGTCTGTGGTTTTGTCCAATCCGAAATGCTGCGGGCCAGCGACGCCGCCTGCGTGACCCCCGCCCACCGTCAGTTCACGCGTTTGCAAACCCAGATCGTCCAGCAGTTCGATCCACGCCCCGACGGCGCGGGTGTTGGTGCCGGATTGCCGCACATCGATCGACAGCCAGTTGCCGGTCTCGGCACTGACATTTCGGTAGATTTCAAGTGGTGCAACACGATTGACGACCGCTAAATCCAGCAAGCCGTTGTTGTTGAAATCCGCAAGGGCCGCGCCCCGCGCCCGGTGAAAGCTTGCGATCCCTGCGGTTTGGCCATGTTCCTCGAATTGGCCGTTTTCGGTTTGGATCAGCAAGTTGTTGGGGTCATCCATCGCGCTGCCGGGCATCTGTTGCACGTTGCCCTTTGAGATGAAAACATCGTCAAACCCGTCGTTTTGCACGTCGCCCAACGCGATGTGCCATCCTGTCGAGGGGCGCCCATCGCCGCCTGTGTAGGGACGGTGCGCGGCGGCCCCGCGATCGAATGGCACGTCCTTGAATTCAGCGCCAAGGCCCGACCATTCCTGCAATCTCTGATCCCCCATCGAGGACAGAAACACATCTGCCAACCCGTTGCGATCCAGGTCGCGCGCGGCAATACCCATGCCCCAGAGTTCGTGATTGACCCAACCATCAGCCTCGGAAAACAGCCGAGGCGAGGGGGCCATTTTCCACATTTGCTCGGCGCCGCCGCGCACGTAATAGTGGCGGTCGTTGCTGATGCGCAGATCGGCGTCGCCGCCCCGTGACCAGTCGGAAAACAGCATCGAAAGTGGGCAAAAACCGGGGGCGAGGGTGGATGCAACGTAGTCCGATCCGGCGGGGCGGACCAACGTGTTGGTGTCGCATGCCTCGAACGGGCCGTCGGGGTCTGCGCGATCAACGTAATGCCCGAATGCCATGGTTGGATATGCGTTGTCGCCTTCCCAAGTTGCGGAAAACGCGGTGGTCCATTGGTCGCCAAATGTGACACCGCTGAGGGCCATGGGTGCAAAGCCGCAAGCGCCGTCGCCGCGCAAAACAACGTCAGGCCCCACGCGCATCACGACCAAATCCAAAGTGCCGTCGCTGTTGATGTCCAAAGGGTAGGCACCAGTTGTTCCGGCGATTTGAAGGGCATCTACGTCGATGGCTTCGAACGAGATTTTCCCCAAATCCGCACTGGTGTTGCGCAGCAATGACGGCATCGATGCGCCCCCTGCAGCCAGCAAATCGAGACGGCCGTCATCGTCGCAATCAAACACAGCGAGGCCACCGCCGACAAAATGTTCCCAACCGCCGGTGTACCGGTGTTCGGGGACGCTTACGGGGCGAAACATCGGCTCTGCCTGCGCCGGTGCGGCGATCAGGGCGCAAAGGGCAAATGTGCTAAACCGCATCATGGTTCGGGTCCTTTGCGGCCATCTCATGCACAAAATCCAAGGCGTAGGCCGCAGCACCACGTGCCCACATCAGGTTGCCCCATTTGTGGATCACAACATCCGGTGGGGCCTTGTCAATCTGCACAATCGACGTGCGCATTGCCTCGATCACTTCCTGGGCGAACAGGTGGTCAAATTGCATTTGCTCGCCTGACAGAATGATCAATTCGGGGTCAAAGATGTTCACCAGATTGGCCAGACCCAGGGCAAACATGCGACCCGCACGTTGCACGATCTTTTCGGCCATGGGGGTGCCGTTCTTGGCCGCCGCAAGCAGCACTTCGATCCGGTGTTCTGCAGGGACGTCGGCGTCGATCAGGCCAACGCTGGCCGCCTCGCGCACGAGGGCGTAATCGGCGACATAAGCCTCTAGGCAACCACGTTGACCGCAGCGGCACATGGCCCCTTCGAGTTGCACTTTGGTGTGGCCAAATTCGGCACCGCATCCGCGTGTGCCGCGATAAATCTGGTTGTTCAGCACGATCCCCATGCCCACGCCACTTTCGATCGTGACGACGATGAAATCGGAATGTTCGCGGCCCAACCCAAAGGTCTTTTCTGCCATCGCCACGAGGTTCGCATCGTTGTCGAGATAGGCGGGCACACCCAATGTTTCGCTGAGGATGTCGCGGAAATTGATGTTGCTGTCTTGCAAAGACGGTGACCAATAGACCGTGCCGTTTTGCGCATCCACGACGCCGGCAAGGCCCACGCCGATGCCAGACAGATCCGCCAGCGATTTGCCGATCAAGGCGGCCAACGACGTGGTCGCTTCCTTGATCCGCTCCGCCAGAACCGCGCTTGGCTTGGCACCTTTGTCCATCGGAACCTCAAGTTCGGCCAGCTGCGTGCCCTCAAAATCCAGCAGCATCAGCGAGATCGAGGTATCGGACACTTTGATGCCCGCAACCATGTGCGCAGAGCCGTCGATTTTCAGATCAACACGCGGGCGCCCGCGGCGCATATCGGCATCTGCCTCGCGCGGAATTTCCTGAATAAGGCCGTCGCGCAGCAGGTCAGCGGTGATCGTTGTGACCGTCGCGCGACTGATTCCCGTGACCTCTGACAGGTCAATCCGAGGGATTCGCCCATGGCGTTCAATCTCGCGTAGCAGCATCCGCCGCCCTTGTTCCCGCTGATGTCCAAATGCCATGGCGTAATTCAGTCCCACCCAGTTCCCTTGAAAACGCTATATATTCTTAGTGCGTCCGGGCCAAGGATGATGCAAATTTCATTTTCTGTCCAATTTAATTTGCAAATCAAATTTAATGCGGTACAAATAATCCGACCCAGCCCAAAACGTGGCTGGTCAATAAGTTTTGGGAGGAACACATGAAACTATTGAAAACTGCAGCCGCTGTTGCGACAGGCGTTATGCTGTCCACAGCCGCATGGGCCGACGATATCATTGTTGGCGTAAGCTGGTCCAATTTCCAGGAAGAACGCTGGAAAACAGATGAGGCCGCAATCAAAGGCGCGCTTGACGCAGCTGGTGCAAAATACATTTCTGCTGATGCGCAATCATCATCCGGCAAACAGCTGGCAGACATCGAATCCCTGATCGCTCAGGGCGCAACTGCTTTGATCATTCTGGCGCAAGACGCGTCATCCGTAGGTCCAGCCGTGCAACAGGCATCAGACGAAGGCATTCCTGTCGTCGCCTATGACCGCCTGATCGAAGACGCCCGCGCGTTCTACCTGACATTCGACAACGTCGAAGTTGGTCGCATGCAAGCCCGCGCCGTTTTGGCCGCGCAGCCAACCGGCAACTATGTGATGATCAAAGGATCACCAACCGATCCAAACGCTGATTTTCTGCGTGGCGGTCAACAAGAAGTGCTGCAAGCCGCCATCGACGCCGGTGACATCACAATCGTTGCCGAAGCCTACACGGATGGCTGGGTTCCAGCCAACGCACAACGCAACATGGAACAAATCCTGACCGCTCAAGACAACAAAGTCGACGCGGTTGTGGCCTCCAACGACGGTACTGCCGGCGGTGTTGTCGCTGCATTGACAGCGCAAGGCATGGAAGGCCTCGCGGTATCGGGTCAGGACGGCGATCACGCTGCCTTGAACCGTGTTGCGATCGGTACCCAAACCGTGTCCGTCTGGAAAGACGCACGCGCATTGGGCAAAGCTGCTGGTGAAGCCGCCGTAGCCTTGGCCAAAGGTGAAGCCGTCGATGGTTCCGCCGATTGGACATCGCCATCAGGCACTACAATGACATCCAAGTTCTTGGCTCCGGTCGCTGTGACCGCCGACAACCTTGGCGTTGTTCTGGACGCAGGCTGGATCGAAAAAGACAAGCTGTGCGCTGGCTCTTCAAACGCCGCGTGTAACTAATCTCCCCGCTCTTCCGGTCTATGGATCGGGAGAGCACCCTAACCCCCCTGATATTTGATTTATGTGAACAGCGCCGCCAAAGTTGACCAACAAGGTCACTCAAGGCCAGGCCATTCATTCCCGCACCCTAACGAAACGCCAGATAGGCAAAGGCTGACACCATGCAACCTGACCAAAACACAGCCCAGAATTTCTTCTCCAAGCTTGGCATCGACCTGCGATTGTTGGGCATGATCGGCGCACTTGCCGTTCTGTGCATCATGTTCGATTTGATCACTGGCGGACGGTTTTTGACCCCGCGCAACCTGTTCAACCTGTCGGTTCAAACGGCCTCTGTGGCGGTCATGGCCACGGGCATGGTGTTTGTCATCGTGACGCGCAACATTGACCTTTCGGTGGGGTCGTTGCTGGGCTTTATCGGCATGGCCGCTGCCGCGATCCAGGTGCACGTACTGCCAGACATTGTTGGTCTTGGGCACTGGTCAATCTGGATCATCGCCGCTGTTTTTGCGGTGCTCATGGGTGCTGTGATCGGGGCCATGCAAGGGTGGATCATCGGCTATCTGACCGTACCTGCGTTCATCGTGACGCTCGGTGGTTTCCTTGTGTACCGCGGCGCGATGTGGTGGATCACCCAAGGCCAAACGGTCGCCCCTCTTGATCCGTCATTCCGCCTGATGGGCGGCGGCGCGGATGGGACTTTGGGCGAGACACTGTCTTGGATATTCGGGCTGGTCGCATCGATTGCCGCCGTCGGTCTGATCCTCGCCAGTCGCCGTCGCAAGGCCAGCCACGGCTTTACCGTCAAACCCGTCTGGGCCGAAGGCATCCTGATCGCCCTCGCAGCAGGTTTGATCCTTGGCTACGTCTGGATCATGAATTCCTACAAAATCGCCAAGGGCGCGCTGCCCCGCATTGCCGAAGCACGCGGCGTCGAAATGGTCGACGGTCTGGTGCTGAACCACGGCGTCGCGATCCCCGTCATCATCCTGCTGGGCGTCACGATTGTGATGACGCTGGTGTCGACCCGGACGCGGTTCGGGCGTTACGTTTACGCGACTGGCGGCAACCCCGAGGCGGCGGAATTGTCCGGCATCAACACCCGGCTTTTGACGGTCAAAGTTTTCTCGCTGATGGGCGCGCTGACCGGCATCTCAGCAATCATCGCCTCGGCCCGATTGGGCGCGGTTGACGTGGGTCTCGGCACGTTGGACGAGTTGCGCGTGATCGCAGCAGCCGTCATCGGCGGCACCGCATTATCAGGCGGATTTGGTACGATCTACGGGGCGGTCATCGGCGCGCTGATCATGCAAACGCTGCAATCTGGCATGGCTTCGGTCGGGGTGGATGCGCCGCTGCAATCCATCGTGGTTGGCATGGTGCTGGTTTTTGCCGTCTACATCGACATCGTCTATCGCCGCAAAACCGGCGCATAAGGGAGAGATCAAATGAGCACGCAAACCCCTCTTGTCGAACTTAAAAACATGTCGATTTCCTTTGGCGGCGTTCATGCCGTCGATGACGTCAGCGTCGATCTGTACCCGGGCGAAGTCGTGGGCTTGCTGGGCCACAACGGTGCGGGCAAATCCACTTTGATCAAGATGCTCTCGGGCGCTTACGCCGCGGACAGCGGTGAAATCCGGATCAACGGCAAAGTCGCGACCATCCACAATCCGCGTGACGCGCGTCGCTACAATATCGAGACGATCTATCAAACGCTGGCTTTGGCAGACAACCTGGACGCGGCGAGCAACCTGTTTTTGGGGCGCGAATTGGTCACGTCCCTTGGGTTCGTTGATGACGATGCGATGGAATCCGAGGTCCGCAAAATCATGGCGCGGCTGAACCCGAATTTTCAGAAATTCAGCGATCCGGTTTCGGCCTTGTCAGGTGGGCAACGCCAGTCCGTCGCCATCGCGCGCGCGGTGTATTTTGACGCCAAAATCCTGATCATGGATGAACCCACGGCCGCACTTGGGCCACAGGAAACCAAAATGGTGTCCGAACTGATCGAGCGCCTTAAATCCGAAGGCATCGGCATCTTTTTGATCAGCCACGACATCCACGATGTGATGCATTTATGTGACCGCGCATCGGTCATGAAAAACGGCAAACTGGTCGGCACGGTGGACGTCAAGGACGTGACGGATGATGACCTGCTCGGCATGATTATCCTGGGCAAACACCCACATGGTGCAGACGGCAAATGAGCATCGGCGCAACCCTTGTCGCTGATGTCGGCGGCACCAACACGCGGCTTGCTTTGGCGGATGCGAACGGCTTGATCACAGGCAGCACGCAGCGCTACGCCAACACCGCAGTGCAGGGATTTTCTGCCGCCGTCGGCACCTATCTTGCAACGCAGTCCAACACCAAACCGACGGCGATGTGCGTGGCGATTGCTGGGCCTGTGACCAACGGACACGGGCAGCTTACCAACCGGCAAGACTGGCAGTTCGACGCCTGCGCCTTGTCGCAAACGCTGACGATTCCGCGCGTCACTTTGATCAATGATCTGGCAGCACTTGGATACGCACTGCCTGATTTGCCGCCTCGTGTTATCCACCAGATCGGCGGGGCTACCGCGCAGAACACGCAGGCGCTGGTCGTCGGGGTTGCCACTGGTTTCAACGTCAGCCTGTGCCAGAACGGGCAGGTCTACGAGGCGGAACTTGGGCATGCCAGCTTGCCAAGTTCCGTGATGGAGGTTTTGCGCGCAAAGATCGGCGTACACGCAAACGGCTACACCTCCGTCGAGGCGCTTTTTTCAGGCAAAGGGCTGGAACAGCTGCATCAATTGCTCGGCCACGCGCCTCTTTCTGCGGTGGACATCACCAGTCAAAAAGGCGCGACCTTGTCGTTGTTCACCCAAGCGCTTGGCGTCATGTGCCGCGAGTTGACCTACCAATACATGCCGCTGGGCGGGCTGTATTTTAACGGCTCACTCGCCCGTGCCGTTTTGCAAGGGCAGGGTGCCCAAGACATCGCAATGCACGCAGCCCAAGACACCGCGTTTGCCGGTCGCTTTGGCCAAGTTCCACTGTATCTGATCACCGAAGACACCGCCGCCTTGTACGGCTGCGCCCGCTATTTGCGCCTGAACGCCGGTTGACTTGAGCGCGCAAATCGCAAATGCCTGAGGCTCCAAACCCCAAAGGCACCGTCATGACACATACCCCGACAAACCGGCTGCTGATCTGCGCCACATGCGAACGCGCAGAAGGGCGCAGTGCGCGTCAGGATTGCGCGCAAATCCGTGGGGCGCTGAAACTGGCGGGGCTAAGCGATCAGATCGAGGTCGAGGCAACGCCGTGTTTGGGCGGTTGCACCCATCCGGTCAACATCGGTTTGCAAGGGGCCGGCAAGGGCAGCTACGTGTTCGACAGCATCGACACGCAAAGCTTTGAGGCCGAAATTGTCACCCTGTGCCAGATGTATTTGGACCTGCCCAAAGGCTGGATCGAAGACGCGCGCCCTTTGGGCAAGCTGCGCGACAACCTGCGTGCCCGCATTCCGGCGTTGGATTAATTCGTCACCGGAATTGACACGCGCAGCAGTTCATTGCCCACAGCCAAGGGGCGGTGATCGTTGGAATTGAGCTCGACTTCGACAGTCACATCGCCTTCGGGCAAATGTTCGATGTGCAGCCAATTCCCATAAATCCGCGCGATTTTCTCACCGTTCACATAGGCATGCGCGTGGCCTTCACCGTCGACGTGGGTCAGGCTGGCGCTTTGCGGTGTGAACCGGAAATTCGTGACTTCGATTTGCAGGTTCCAGCCGGACATCGGGTCTTTGACCACGGTTGCCGCGACTGTCGGTGCGTTGTCGTCGGCGGGTAGTGAAATTGGTTGCATCGCTGCGTGGTCATGCCCGTTGCTCTGCATCGCGCCGTGATCCGTGGCATGGTCGTGACCATTCAAAGTGACGCCATAAGACGCGGCCACCAAAAAACCGATGCCTGATCCAAAAACCAAGCCGATCACCAACAACATCATTCGACGATCCATCATACGATCCTTCTTTGGGAATGGACGAAGAGCCTAAGCCGCTTCGCCTTCTTTGTTCCAGAAATACGCGCAAAATGCACCAAGAATGATCCAAGCCGCCAGTCCGATGCCCAAAGAACGGGCAGCAAACAGCGCGCCCAGTTCAGTCGGAACCGGCCCTGCAAATGCATCAGGCTGCGGTGCCCCAACGATATGCGGCAACATCAGCAGCAGGGCAGCCGCCGCGATCCCGTACATGTTGAATCGAAAGGCCAGTATCCACATCGCACCAGCCGCCATCGCAACGGTTGCAAACCACCAGAACTGGCGCAGTTGAACGTCTGCGGCAGCGACGCCCGGAACTTCGGGGGGCAGGGACATCGCAGGGGCCAGCTGGGCTGCGACAAAGCCGGCCAAACCCCAGATCATACCCATGCGCGGCGTGACCAAAGCGTCGTCTGCCGTGCTCATCACTGCAACAAGGATCAGCGCGTAGCCGCAATAAACCATCATCGTGAACAACACGCTTAGGCCGTTGCGCATCAGATCAAAGCCGGGCAATTCAGGCGTCGCCGTATTGGGCAGACCGCCGAAATGAACCAGCTGACCGGTTTCATAAAGTTCAGCGTGCAATAGAACAGGTTGCACGAATGCGAGCTGCAGCAGGGCGACAAGCAACCCAGCCACAGCACCAGCGAACACCGCGCTGGTCACAAGACGTGAAAACATTTTAGTGGCAGGGAAAGCCGGTTGCGTGACGCACGTCGTGTGCTGCGTCGTGCAAAGCAGCCGCTTGAACGTGGCCGGTTACAAAAATAATTCCAACGCCCATCAGCACGGCAAATGCGGCTGTCAGCAGGTTGGAACGTGCAGAGGTTTGTGGGGCCGCGATGGCTTTTACGTTCGTGTTCATCTGTCTTCTCCTTGCTGTCACACCCGACAGCGTTAATTACGTTTCAGCCCGGCAGGTCTCCTGGCTTGCGTGTCATCACGTGGCTCTGACCTTCCCTACCCAATCATTGGGCAAGTGGTATTTTCAAAGCCCGCTCTTCGCATACAGTCGCGGGGGCGGCCTGGGCATCAGTTGTCTTGAACCTAACCCAATTCCCTCTTCGTTTGTCGACAAAACCGACAAACACCAAGCCCTTTACGTCTAACTGCTTTGGAACGAGTCGCGCAAGAGGCGACTTACGTGCGGCGGCGCAATAAATACGCGTCCATGATCCAGCCGTGATCGGCGCGGGCCTGTGCACGGGTTTCGATGATGTCCGCACAGACGTCTGCCAGCGGGCCGGACCGGATCACTTGGTTCTCCATCCCCAAATAGGCACCCCACCAGATGTCGTAGTCTGCCAAGGCCAAGGTTTGGAAGGCGCAGTTTCCATCCAGCATGAACACTGCCGTATCCGCATCTTTGGGCCAGCCATGGTCGCGTAATTGACGGCCTGTGGCCACAACAAACGGCGCGCCAATGTCGTTGATCGGGATGGCATGGGCGGCGGTAAGCGCTTGTAAAGACGTGATGCCTGCGATCACTTTGATCTTGGGGTAGGGCGTTAGGCGCGACGCGATCCGCAGCGAACTGTCGTACAGCGACGGATCCCCCCAGATCAGCAGGGCCGCAGTTTCGGCCGTGCCGGCAGCCGCTTTCCACGCCTCGGCAATCGCGTCGTGCCAAAGATCGACGTTGTTCAGATAATCGCCATCAGCTGCGCGGGTGGGCAGATCGAATTCGATGATTTTTGCGGCACAGTCTGGCGCGACAGTGTCGATGATCTGACGGCGCAAATCCGCGAGGTCGGATTTTTGATCGCCCTTGCGCGGAATCAGAATCGTTTCGGCCCGCTGAATGGCGCGCGCGCCCTCGAATGTCAGGTGGTCTGGATTGCCAGTCCCGATGCCGATCAGGGTCAGTTCACGCATCGTCATCATCCGCAAGCGGGCCGTACAGGATCAGGGCAGCGGCGGTGCCGATTTCGGAGGCCAAATCATCGGCCAATTGTTGGATCGTGGTGCGGCGCAAAACTTGGTCAGGGGTGCTGACGGCCTCGGCCAACAAGGCGGGCGTGTCGGCGGGCAAACCATGGGCAATCAACTGCGCGGCAAGGGCGGGAAACGTGCGTTTGCCCATGAACACAACCGTGGTCGCCTTTGGGTCGGCCAATGCGGTCAAGTTCGCATCATCGGGCAGCATGCCGTTCACGTCATGGCCGGTCACAAACTGCACACGACGCGCGGTCAAACGACGGGTCAGCGGAATGCCAGCAGCGGCTGCGGCGGCACAAGCCGATGGAATTCCTGGAATAATTTCGTAGGGGATGCCCGCAGCTTTCAGTGCAACCATTTCTTCCTCGAGGCGACCGAACATGCCACCATCGCCGCTTTTCAAGCGAACAACGCGCGCGCCTGTGGCCGCGTAGTCAACCAGCAATTGCGACACGTGGGACTGTTTGGGCGATGCGCGACCGGCGCGTTTGCCGACGCCAACCAGATCCGCGCCCGCCGCCGCATGGGTCAGGATCGGGCCAGAGGACAGGTCGTCAAACAGCACCGCTTCGGCCCGTTTCAAACGGTCCACGGCCTTAAGCGTCAGCAGCTCTGGATCACCGGGACCGGAGCCCACAAAGCTGACAAAACCCGTCACGATTCTGCCTCGGCGATCAGGTGGAAAAACGTACCGGTCGTGTGGCCTTTGATCGATCCGGTTTCGGGCACGGGCGCACCTTCGGCGTCCAAAACCTCGGCCAAGGGGGCATCCGGTTCTTCGAGGATTGTCGAGTAGTGGAATTCGTGCCCGCGCAAAGTCGCGCCTGCCTCGAACCCCGGCATTGGCGCACCAAGCTGCGCCTTACGATACCCCAAATGGAACTTTCGTTTTTCATACGAGGTCACCAGCCCGAGCAGTCCGAGCATCTCGTGACTGTTGCCTTCTTTGTCGATCAGCGCCTGACCCAGTGCCATGTAGCCACCGCATTCGCCGTGAACGGGCCGGGTTTCGGCGTGCTGAAGCATCGCCTTACGAAACGTCTGGGCGGCGGCCAATTGACCTGCGTGCAATTCCGGATAGCCACCGGGCAACCAGACCAGATCAGCGTCTGCTGCGGGGGCCTCATCAGCCAGCGGTGAAAACGGTGTGATCTCTGCGCCCGCCGCGCGCCACCCTGCCAGCAAATGCGGGTAGGTGAACGAAAACGCCGCATCTTGGGCCAGCGCGATTTTCTGCGCAGGTGGTTTCGGCAAAGACCCGGGCACCAGCGTTTCGCCGCCTGTTGCTGCCGCTTTGATCGCCTCTAGATCGACGTTCTCGCGCAAGAAATCAGCGTAGCCGGAAATCGCGGCCTCAAGGTCGGGATGTTCGAAGGCTTGGATCAGCCCAAGGTGGCGTTCGGGTAGGGCCAGATCACCGCGACGGGGCAAGCTGCCGAGCACTTTGATGCCATGCGCCTCCATCCCCAAACGGGTCAAACGTTCGTGGCGCGGGCTGGCAACGCGGTTCAGGATCACGCCGGCAAAATTCAGATCGGGACGGTATTCGCGAAAGCCCAAGGCGACGGCGGCGGCCGATTGTGCTTGGCCCGAAACGTCGATCACAAGGATCACGCCCCAGCCCATTTTGGCCGCCGTTTCAGCGCTGGTGCCGTGACCGGTTTCGCCCGCAAACGCGACGCCGTCGTACAGGCCCATCGAGCCCTCGGCGATAACAATGTCGGCCCCTGCGGATTGCGCCGAAATCGCGCCAAGCAACCCTTCGTTCATCGCCCAGGTGTCGAAATTAAACGACGCACGACCAGCGGCTGCCCGGTGGAACGCGGGGTCGATGTAGTCAGGTCCGCTTTTGAACGGTTGCACGGCCAGACCGTCTTGGGCCAATGCACGCAACAACCCCAGCATCACCGTGGTTTTTCCAGTGCCGGAACTGGGCGCTGAAATCAGCAGACCTTTTGGTGGATTACTCATCTTTTTCACTCCAGCTGGCCCACGGGCTGTCGGCGGTTTGAGGGCGGTAGCGGCGGTCGTAGTCGGTGGAATACAGGCAGCTTTCGTCGAAGCCTTCGCCCGCCAACGCAGGGCCAACAAGGATCAACGCGGTGCGCGCGATTTGGGGCGTGATGACGTCTGCGATGGTCGACAGGGTCGCGCGGATGATTTGTTCGTCCGGCCAAGAGGCGCGGTAGACAACGGCCACGGGGCAGTCATCGCCGTAATTCGGGGTCAGATCGGCCACAACCGTGTCGAGGTTCTGGATTGACAAGTGGATCGCGAGGGTGGCGCCAGTGGCGGCGAAATTGGTAAGGCTTTCGCCCGCGGGCATCGACGATGCGCGCCCTTGCGTGCGGGTCAACACGACGGATTGGGCAAGGCCTGGCAGGGTTAATTCCGTGCCCAACGCGGCGGCGGCCGCGGCAAATGACGGCACACCGGGCGTCACGCTGACGGGGATTTGTGCGGTGCGCAACCGGCGCATTTGTTCCCCCATCGCGGACCATACGGACAAGTCGCCCGAGTGCAATCGCGCAACGTCTTTGCCTGCGTCCGTGGCAGTTTGGCAGGCCGCAATGATCTGGTCTAAATCCATGCCAGCGGTATTGATGATTTCGGCCCCCTCAGGGCAATGGCCGAGGATTTCCTCGGGCACAAGCGACCCCGCGTACAGGCAAACTGGGCAGGCGGCGATGATGTCGCGGCCGCGCAAGGTCAGCAGGTCAGGCGCGCCGGGGCCTGCGCCAATAAAGTGAACGGTCATGGGGTGGCTCCTTTGGCAATGGCGCATGTGGCGGTGCGGTCATCTGATATTTTACGGGTGGCAAGCAGGGCGGCGTTTGGGCCAGCGGCGGCAAGCGCTGCGGCCTCGGCCACCGATCCGATGCGACGCATCATGCGGCTGACAACGGACTGCGTGTGGGTTTGGACGGCTTCCAATTGATGCGGCTGGATTGGCAAAACCAACAGGCCGCGCGATTTGGCAAAGTCCAAAATGACGGGTGCTTTGATCTTGTCTTCGGGCGTTGCGAGCACGGACACAGAGGTCGCGTAGCCCGTCGCGTCCAGCGCATCTGCCAGACTGTCGGGCGTTGCCTTGCTGTTGAATCCGAGCCCGGCGACGATCATCGTGTCACGCTCCATTGCACAATCGGATAGGCGCTGGACCAGCCGCGTTTTGACCCCAGCGGTTTGGAGTGCGCCAGTTCGATCCGCAGCAATTCGCCGCCCCTATGACCATGCCATTTGGCAAGCAACGCCTCGGCCTCTAGCGTGACGGCATTGGCAACGATGCGGGTGCCCATCGGGACCGTTTGCCATAGCGCGTCCAGCAGCTGTTGACTGACGCCGCCACCGATGAAAACGACATCGGGTTTTGGCAATCCTGCGATGACGTCCAGCGCCGCGGCGTTGACGATCTTTAGACGGTCCACCCCCAGATGGAGTGCGTTCTGCGTGGCGCGTTCGGCGCGAGTCGGATCAACCTCGACCGCCGTGGCGCTGAGCGAGGGATGCGACAACAACCATTCAATCGCGATGGAGCCCGAGCCTGCGCCGAGATCCCACAAATGTTCGCCAAATGCAGGGGCCAAGGCCGACAATGTCAACGCGCGCACCGGACGTTTGGTGATCTGACCGTCGTTTGCAAACAGCGCGTCAGCGCGACCGCTCGCGTGGGTGAATTCCGCGCCTTTGCCCGAAATTTTCAAGGCGACACACACAGGGTGCGCGATGTCTGCGGGCAATGTGGCAGGCACCGCTGTGCGAACCTTTTGGCGCGGACCACCCAAGGCCTCCATCACCGTCATCTCTGTGTCGCCAAATCCAAGCCCCTCAAGGTAGGCCCCCAAATCAGCCACAGCCGCACCGTCGCGCAGCAACACAATCGCCTGTGCATCGTGCCCCAGATGCGGACGCAAACGCGACAGCGGCGCGGCATGCAAACCAATGCAAATGGTGTCCTCAAGCGGCCAACCCATGTGCGCGGCGGCCAGGGAAAACGTCGCCGGACCTGCCAGCGCACGCCATTCGGCTGGCGCAAAATTGCGCGCCAAAACCGACCCGGCACCGTACCAAAACGGATCACCAGAGGCCAAGACCACCACGCGGTGACCACGCAAACCTGCCAAAATGGGAATGCCGTTTGAAAACGGGATTGGCCATTCGATGCGGTCGGCTTTGAGGTCAGGCAACAACGCCAAATGGCGCGGTGCCCCCATGATGATTTCGGCGTCCTCAAGGGCTTTCAGGCTTGCGGGGCTCATGGCTTCTGGTCCATCTTCGCCCAAGCCCACAATGGTTAACCAAGGAGTTTCAGACATGGCACACACCCTCCTGATCCTTGGTGGCACAACCGAAGCTACGGCCCTTGCCATCGCGGTGCACGAGGTTGGTATCACCGCCACATTTTCCTACGCGGGACGGGTTGCGCGCCCCAAGCGGCAACCCCTGCCGACGCGCATCGGTGGCTTTGGTGGCGTGGACGGTTTGGTGAACTACATCCACGAAAACGGCATCACGCACGTCGTCGATGCGACCCATCCGTTTGCCGCACAAATGAGCATGAACGCTGTTGACGCATGCGGGCAAACGGGCACGCAGCTGATTGCTTTGACCCGCCCCAAATGGCAGCCCGAAACCGGTGACAACTGGACCCACGTGCCGGATATCGACGCCGCAGTGGCCGCGCTGCGCGGTCCGTCCAAAAACGTGATGCTGGCGATTGGGCGCATGCATCTGGACGCTTTTGCGCCGCAGCCCCAGCACAGGTATTTGCTGCGCCTCGTCGATGCGCCGGACGGCGAGGTGCCCTTGCCAAACCGTCACATTGTCGTTGATCAAGGCCCGTTTAGCACTGAAAATGACATCGCTTTGATGCGCGAACACGGCGTCGAATTGATCGTCTCCAAAAACGCTGGCGGCACAGGGGCGCGCGCGAAAATTGACGCGGCGCGTACGTTGAATTTGCCGATCATCATGATCGATCGCCCCGCCATTCCAGCGCGCCCAGAGGTCGGTAGTTCGGCGCAGGTTTTGGCGTGGTTGGATCATTCCAGCACCGAGCGCGGCGTGTAAACGATTGGCCCCTGCGGGCGCTCGATAATCCGCGTTTGGGATGAACCCACCAGCACCATCGTGCGCATGTCCGCCATGTCTGGCGTCGTCTGGGACAGCGGCACAATCCGCAGTTCTTCGTCGGCGTGTGACACGTTGCGCGCAAAGATGACGGGACGATCATCGCCGCACGCATCCTTGAGAATTTCGAGCGTTTTGACAAACCCTTCGGGGCGCGATTTGGAACGCGGGTTGTAGAACGCCATTGCGAAATCGGCCTCGGCGGCAAGGCGCAAACGCTTTTCGATAGTGCTCCACGGTTTCAAATTGTCGCTAAGATTTATTGCGCAAAAATCATGGCCCAGCGGCGCACCGGCGCGGGCAGATGCGGCAAGCATCGCGGTGATCCCTGGCAGCACATCGATTTGAATGTCTAGCCATTCCGCAGGGCCCTTTTCCAGCGCTTCGAACACAGCAGCAGCCATGGCAAACACGCCCGGATCACCGGACGAAACGACCACAACCTGTTGCCCCTGCGCCGCCATCTGCAAGGCGTGTTGCGAGCGATCAATTTCGACGCGGTTGTCAGAGCCGTGCAGCGTTAGCCCGTCGCGCGGCGCGACCCGTGCCACGTAGGGAAAGTAGCCAACAACGTCCGTGGCTGTGGCCAACGCGGCGCGCACCTGAGGTGTTACGAGATCCTCGTTTCCAGGCCCAAGGCCGACGATGGAAACGCGTCCCGTCACGGTCGTCTGCCCTGTCCATGCACGATGATGATCGAGAAATACGGGGTGACTTTGTCGCCCGCCTCAGACAGTTTTTGAACGGTTTGGTTCGGCATCTGCGCGAATTCAACCAGCCACGCATCATCGTATTTTCCAGCCGCGCGCAGAGCGTCACGGACCTTGTCGATGTTGCGCCCGATTTTCATCACGACCAGTGCATCGGTGTCGGCCATGCGGCGGCTTAGCTCTGCTTCGGGCAGGGTGCCCATCAGCACGGTCAACACGTCGTCGCCCCACGTGATCGGCGCACCAGTCGCGGTCCAAGCGCCCGACATTCCGGTGATCGCAGGCACGACATCGACGGGGACCACGTCGTTCAGCCGCGTGTACATGTGCATGAACGAGCCGTAGAAAAACGGGTCGCCTTCGCACAGGACAACCACGTCGTTTCCGGCCTCTGCAAGGGCGCGCAGGTGGGCCGCGCAGTCCTCATAAAACGCCGACAGGATTTCGTTGTAGCGCGGATCGGACAGCGGAATTTCGGTGGTGACGGGATATTCCATCGCGAATTCGATGACGCCTTTTGGCAGCAACGGGTCCGCGATTTTGCGCGATTGCCCGGCGCGTCCGGCTTTGCGGAAAAACGCCACGTGTTTGGCACCCCGCACAAGGCGATCTGCCTTGACGCTGAGTAGGTCGGGATTGCCCGGCCCAAGGCCGACGCCGTATATTGTTCCGGTGCTCATTCGATGCGGCTCGCCACCGCATTGATTGCGGCGACGGTGATTGCACTGCCGCCCAATCGGCCTTTGACGATGGCAGATGGGACAGGCCGATCTGCCCAAAGTGCGTCCTTGCTTTCGGCCGCGCCGATGAACCCGACAGGGCAGCCGATGATCGCTGCAGGGCGAGGGCAGGTGGGGTCTTCGAGCATGTTCAGCAAGTGGAACAAGGCGGTTGGCGCGTTGCCAATCGCGACCAAAGCACCGTCCAAGTGCGGGCGCCAAAGTTCAAGTGCCGCGGCCGATCGCGTGTTGCCCATTTCGGCGGCCATGCCCGGAACGCGCGGATCGCGCAAGGTGCAGATGACCTGATTGTCGGCGGGCATGCGTTTGCGCGTTACCCCTTCGGACACCATGTGCGCGTCACACAAGATCGGCGCGCCTGCCTCAAGAGCGGCGCGCGCCACCGTTCCAAAGTCGTCGGAAAAGTGGATGAATTCGGCCAAGCCAACCATGCCGGCTGCGTGGATCATGCGCACGGCGAACATCTCATTGTCGCCTTTAAAACGGGTCAGGTCAGCCTCGCGCCGGATGGTCGCAAAGCTGTCTTTGTAAATGGCCGCGCCACTTTTTTCGTACTCGTAAGGCATTCAACGTGGTCCTATTTCTTTGACGGCTTGTTCAAGCGTGAGCCCGCACAGCGATGGCACATCCCACGGATGTCCGTTTTGAACAAGGTCAAACGCGCCGTCATTGCCGACCAGAACGACATCTGCGGGGCGTGGGCGGGCGCAGCCTTTGGCACAGCCTGAGACGTGCAGGGTTTGGCCGCTCAGGTGGGGGGCAATTGCGTTTGCAACGTCGCGTGTGGCGATGGATGCGGCGGGGCAGGCAGGCGCACCAGAGCAGGCATCGACACGCAATCGTGCATCGTTGGGTTCAGTGATGAACGTGGTCGCTGTCGGTTGCGCATCCAGCAGCAAGAATTGGCGAAACGGCGTGACGATCATCGCGGTCGCGTTTGATTTTTCCACGAGCCTGGCAAGGTCTGCGGCGGGCATGCTACCGAACGGCGCGCCGTAGATTTGACCGGCCTTAATTTTTCCCGGGGTCAGCATCGGCGCGCGCGCTCCGGTTGTTTCGCACGCGAAACAATGGGGCAGAGGTGTTGCCGCAAGATGTGGGGCCATGCGCCGGATGTCGTTGGTTTTCGACGTCTGAAACCACCGTGCGAGGGTTAACACCGCGTCAATGGCCGTGTCTGGAGTGACCGCTTGACCAAGAGGCGATCCATCGGCGCGCACGATCAATCCGCAAGGGGCGGCTTCGATGCGGATATCGGCGGGTGCGTTTTCCAGCTGCCGCGCTCCATCCGCGTCGATGGCAAAACCGAATTTGGCGGGCAATGGCGGGAGATCACCGAGACGGCTGGTCAGGGCGTCGGCAAGGCGTTCGCTTAGGCTGCCTGCTTGGCGCAAAGGGGCGACGATGATGTTGCGGCGGGCCTCGATTTCAGGTGTCTCGTCCAGCAAATCAAGTGCGAGCAAAGCGTCGAGCACGGCTTGGTGTTTGGCCTCATCCACCCCGCGCAATTGCAGGTTGGCGCGGTTGGTCAGGTCGATCAAACCATTGGCATGGGTCCGCGCGATGTCGCACAGGCCAAGGGTTTGTGCAGCACTTAGCTGACCTGCGCGAGGACGCACGCGGATGATCAACCCATCGCCGGACATCATCGGGCGGTAGGCCCCTGGGCACCAGCCTTTGACTGTCGGATCGCTCATTCGCCAGCCGCCATTTGCGCCGCGATCGAATTGCGCCGTGTGGTCCAAAGACCGGCATCGTGCAGGGCTGCAAAACGGTCGCGCATGGCGGCCAACGCCTGCGGATTTGCATCCTCAAGAAACGCGGTGACGGCCGCATCGCCCAATGTTGCATCGTAGTACAGATCGAACAAATGCGCGGGAACGGACCCTGCTAAATGCGCAAAAGTGCCCATGTGATCCAGCGTCATGGCGATTTCGGCGGCACCACGAAATCCGTGCCGTTGCATGCCTGCGATCCATGCGGGATTGGCGGCGCGGGCCCGCACAACGCGCGCGACCTCTTCGGGTAGCGACCGCGCACGGGGCTGGCCGGGAACCGTGTTATCAAGGTGGTACAAGGCGGCCGGGGCACCACCCGTTGCGGCCTTTGCGGCAGCAAAGCCCGCCTCGTGGGTGGCGTAGTCAACGGCCAGCAGAATGTCGGTTTCGGGCAGATCTTGGGGGTGCACAAAGCTGTCGGAATTCTCGATGCGCGCTTTGATCCCTTCGGCGTTTTTCGTGATGTTTTGCCCGTCAAAGGCGTAGGCGCTGGCCTTGAGCCATGCCTCGCCCGCAGCCTTTCGGCTGGCGTCGTCGTAGGTGTCGACCAGCGCGCCCATGCCAAGGCCGTAGCTGCCCGGCGCGGGCCCAAACACGCGGTCTTCGGCGATTTTGCCTGCGTAGGGGTTCCAGTCCGGTGCTTCGTCGCGGGCGCTGAGGGCCCGGATTGCTTGGGCAAACAAGGCCGATAGGCTGGGAAACACGTCGCGAAACAGGCCTGAGACGCGCAGGGTCACGTCCAGCCGTGGGCGGTCGAGTTCGGTGATCGGCAAGATTTCTATGCCCGACACCCGTTCGGATCCTTTGTCCCAAACGGGCCGCACGCCGAGCAAATGCAGCGCCATGGCGAATTCCTCGCCCGCCGTGCGCATGGTGGCAGAGCCCCAAAGGTCGACGATCAGGCCCTTTGGGTAGTCGCCTTCGTCTTGCAAATGGCGGCGCACGAGTTCTTCAGCGAGCTTGACGCCTTGGGCATAGGCCGAGCGTGTCGGCACCGATCGCGGGTCTGTCGTGAACAGATTTCGACCTGTTGGCAGCACGTCCGTGCGACCGCGATAGGGGGAACCGGATGGCCCCGCGTCGATGCGTTTGCCCGCCAATGCGTCGCGTAGCCCGTCGCGTTCGCCCGTGGCTGCGGCGTGCCCGTCGAAGTTGGGCATGATGTCGGGCGTGCGCCCGTAGATGTGCAGCCCGTCGCCAAACTGGCTTTCCTTGATGTCACAGACGAAGCGGTCAATGCGGGTGATCGCTTCGGCGGTGGAGGAGGCTTGGTCAAGGCCGAGGTCTGCTTCGACGCCAATGGCTTGGGCTTCGGCGCGGATATCGGATTGCAGGCGGTCGCGGCGGCGCGGGTCAAGCCCGTCGGCGTTGGAGAATTCGTCAAGCAGGGTTTCAAGGCGGATGAATTGGTCCGGGGTTTCACTTTGTTTGAGGGCGGGCGGGATGTGGCCCAAAGTGAGCGCGCCGATGCGCCGTTTTGCTTGGGCCGCTTCGCCAGGGTCATTGACGATGAAGGGGTAAATGACGGGAGTCGCGCCGATGAGGGCGGTTGGCCAGCATTCGTTTGAGAGCGCGACTGCCTTGCCCGGTAGCCATTCGAGGGTGCCGTGTGCGCCGACGTGGATCAGGGCGTCGATGCCTTGGGATTTGAGCCAGAGGTAGAAGGCGACGTAGCCGTGGCGTGGGGTGCGCGACAGGTCGTGATAGTCGTCTTCCCGTGCTGCGACTTCGCCCCGTTCCGGTTGCAGGGCGACCAGCGCCGCACCCCTGCGGGTGGCGGGAAAACGCAGCTCAGTTCCGACGCACATTGGGTCGTCTGACGGGCTGCCCCATGCCTGTTGCAAGTCGGACTGTAGCTGGGCGGGGAGGGTTTGAAGGGCGGTTTCGTAGTTTTTGAGCGGCCATGAGATTGTGTTTTGCAGAGCATTTTCAAGCGGTTCGCCGGCGTCGATCTGCCAACCTTGCGCGCTGAGATCATCAAGGATTGCGTCAGTCGAGGCGAGGGCGTCTAGCCCAACAGCATGCGCCATGTTCCAGTCTCGACCGGGGTAGGTGGACAGAACGATGGCTGTTTGTTTGTCCGATTGGGCCGTTTTGGCGAGGCTGATCCAGCCCATGACTTGGTCGGTGATTGCGGTGATCCGCTCTGGCACGGGGCGGTGGGAAAAGCGCGAATATTGCAAGGCGTCGTCACGTTTGCCCGGTTCTTTGAATGACGCGACACCAGCGAAAATGCGTCCGTCGACTTCGGGTAAAACCACGTGCATGGCAAGGTCGGTTGGGGACAGGCCGCGCTCGGCGTCCTGCCATGCTTTTTGGCGCGAGGTGCCCAGTGCGATCTGGAAAACGGGGACGTTTGCGGCGTCCAGCGGTGAGGTGCCATTTGCGCCTTTGCCGGAGAATGACGTCGCGTTGATGATGGCGTCCGGGGCCAGCTGCGCGACTTGGCGAGCGAGCCATGGGGCGGCGTCCGGTGATTTGAGCGAGGGGGCAAACAGCGCGATGACATCGCAATCTTTGGCACGGAAGGCGTCGAACAAGGCGTTAATCGGGGCCATGTCCGCGGCGGTTAGGTAGGCGCGATAAAAGCTGATCAGGATGCGCGGTTTGTCTGAAGCTGGCAGTGCGAAAACCGGGCACGTGACCCCGTGTTCCGGCGTCCATGCGCCGACGGACGGCATGATTTTTGAGCCACGCACGGGGCCTGCGTACAATCCAGCGGCGAGCGCCAGTTGCGCAAGGGCCGCTTGGGCTGCGATTTCGCCGCCCTGATCACACAGATGCGAGAGGCGGCGTAACGTCGAAACGGGCAGAGTCGACACGTCATCAAGCCGCGTGTCCACACGCCCGTCAGCAGGCAAAACCGCAAGCGCGATGCCTTTGGCGCGACACAGAGTTTCGACCTGCTGCAACCCGTAGGACCAGTAGGCGTAGCCACCGATCAGCCGGATCAGAATGCCCTTCGCGCCGTCCAACGTTTGTTCCACGTAGGTGTCGACAGACAGGGGGTGTTTCAGCGCCGTCAGGTTGGCAAGCCGTAAGGTGGGCGTGTCGCCCACCATCCGTTTGTAGCCCGCCGCGAATGCCCCGAGATCACTGTCGGAGAACGAAAGCACCACGAGATCTGCGGGGCTTTGCCCGAGATCCATGGGGGTTTCGGATTCCTCTAACCCGTGGCTTTCGCGAAAGACGACGTGCATTGCATTAGCCCACGAGTGCGGCGCGGATCGCGTCGGGGTTGACGTCGTCGTGCTCAGCGATAACCACGAGGCGGCCACGGCGTTCTTGCGCCCCCCACGGTTGGTCAAACTGGTGGCGTACGCGGGCACCAACGGCTTGGACCAACAGGCGCATCGGTTTGCCGGTGACAGCCGCGTAGCCTTTGACGCGCAGGATGTTTTGCGACTTGGCCATGGCTTCGATCCGGGCAACGAGGTCTGCGGGATCGTCGATTTCAGGGATTTCGACCACGATGGATTCAAAATCATCGTGTTCGTGATCGTCATGGCCGTCGTGATGCGAGGGGCGGGCGTCCATGTCGTCTTCGGCTGCTGCCTCTAGCCCGAGGATCACGCGCGGGTCGACGATGCCTTCGCTGATTTCAACGATAGGCAATTTGCGTGGTGCTTCGGCTTCGATCACGGCGCGGGCCGATGCGATGCCGTCGGGGCCTGCAAGGTCGGTTTTCGTCAGCAGGATGATGTCGGCGCAGCTGATCTGATCCTCGAACACTTCGGACAGCGGTGTTTCGTGATCAAGGCTGTCGTCGGCTTCGCGCTGGGCGTCGACCGCGGCGACGTTGGGGGCGAAACGACCATCGGCCACGGCTTCGGCGTCCGCCAATGCGATCACACCATCGACGGTGATTTTGGAGCGAATATCTGGCCAGTCAAACGCCTTGAGCAGCGGTTTGGGCAGGGCCAGACCAGAGGTTTCGATCAGGATGTGATCGGGGCGCGGCTCGAGGGCCATCAGTGCTTCGATCGTCGGAATAAAGTCATCGGCGACGGTGCAGCAGATACAGCCGTTCGACAGCTCCATGATGTTTTCCGCAGGGCAATCGGGGATCGCGCAGGATTTCAAAATCTCGCCGTCCACACCCACATCGCCAAATTCATTGACGACGACGGCAAGCCGTTTGCCTTGGGGGTTCTGGATCAGGTGGCGGATCAGCGTGGTTTTACCCGCGCCGAGAAAGCCGGTGATGACGGTGACGGGAAGTTTGGCGAGATCGCTCATTTTACAGCATCCTGTGGCAGGGTCAGTGGTGGAATTCGGGCAACGCAGTTTTTGCGGAAATGTTCGGGGCGTTCGCGCCACGGCACCAGCCCGTCGGCGGTGTTGTAATAGCGTGTCGCGCCGTCAACGATGATGTCGAGCTGGGTGTCGGGATCAAGGTTGCCGTAGACATAGGCGTAGCGATTGCCGCCGCGCACCATGATGTTGCATCCGCCTTTGCAGTTGGTGAAACATTCCACCGCGCGCACGGTGACGCCTTCGGGGAAATCCTGTTCTGCCAGCGCTTTGTGCAAAAGATTGCCGGGGCGCTGCGTGTCGTCTTCGATGGCGCGACCCATTTTGCAGGTCGTGCAGACCAGCAATTCTACAGGTTCTAGATTGGTCTCAGTCATTCATTTGGCCTCAAGAGTTGAGGGAAAGAGTTGGGCCATCCGACACCCTGCACTTCAGGGGATCACATGCCCGGAACACCCCGTCCGGTTTGGTCTACGTCGCGTCTGCTGGCAGGTCTCCCGGCTTGCGGATATCAAGGTTTCCCTTGGCGGTTGCCCATCCTTCCCGACGTGTTGCGTCAGTGGGTTTGGGCGACCTTTCCGGTCACGGTCGCGGGGGCGGCTGCGCTTGGGGGTGATACCATCACGTGGTGTTACCCCTATCGCATTCCCTTTTCACCTGTTCTAGAACAGGCACCAGCACGCAAGGCATTGCCTCTGTGGGCCCTTGTTGTCAAGCATTTGCGGAGCATCCCATGACCGATACGAACACCCGTCACACCGAGAAAATGAAAAAGATCAAAGCCGCCCGTGATCGCATGATGGAAACCAAGACCGAAGAGAAGGGTCTGATCGTCGTGCACACGGGGCCGGGCAAAGGCAAATCCTCCAGTGGTTTCGGTATGATAATGCGCTGCATCGCCCATGAAATGCCCTGCGCTGTGGTGCAATTCATCAAGGGAAACTGGGCGACGGGCGAGCGCACGTTTCTGACAGAACGGTTCGCCGACGAGTGCAAATTCATCGTGTCTGGCGAAGGATTTACGTGGGAAACCCAAGACCGCGAACGCGATATTGCGGCAGCGCGCGCAGGCTGGGAACAGGCCAAAGAAGTGATTCTGGACCCCAAGATCCAGTTCGTTTTGCTGGACGAAATCAACATCGCCCTGCGCAATGACTATCTGGATATCGACGAGGTCGTTGAATTCTTGCAAGAACAAAAGCCGTTCATGACGCATGTTGTGTTGACGGGACGCAATGCCAAAGAAGAGCTGATCGAGGCGGCGGATATGGTGACGGAAATGGGCAACGTAAAGCACCCGTTCCGCGATGGGATCAAGGCGCAGAAGGGTGTGGAGTTTTAGGACTAACGCTTTCTTTTGACGGTTAGGGTCATGTCAAACCTGATCCGATATCAAACTAGACGAAAGCTGTTCAGGAAGGAAAGTGAATGGGCGCTGACAATGGAACGGTTCAGGTAAAACCTGATCAAACCCCCGACGAAAACAATTGGCGGGAGTTCTTTGAAAGGCTTCCGGCGTCGGGATGGCGTTGTTCTGTCAACAATCGATTTCAAGCGGCTCCGTTGGGATGCGACGTCTATGACCTTGCCGATCTTGAGGGCAGCGAGAAAGATGTTCTTGATCTGGTGATGGCGAAAATCCGTGCCAAAGAACTGGTCAGTTTCACGCTGTTCCCACCTAAAACGGATAGGGAAATGTGGGCGATGTACGTATCTGAGTATAGCAAAGGCACCATCAGCTTTGTCACGCATGACAGCTATCCGGTTTTAGAAGGCACGATGGTGGCGGATTTCTCAAGAGGCCTGGCGTGGATCGTCCCGATTTGTTTTGAGGCGTTTGGTGTTTTTGAGCTAGAGTGCCATCAGTATGTAGACCGAGAGTCTAGGTGAGAAGCCGCGCGTGGTTTTGATGGGGTGGAGCGCGAAAGAAGAGTTGATCGAGGCGGCGGATCTGGTGACGGAAATGACGCTGGTCAAGCATCCGTTCCGCGATGGGATCAAGGCGCAGAAAGGTGTGGAGTTTTAAGGGACACCCACGTGTCACAGCTTAACCAATTGGCCGTCACTCTATTGTGTATTCCATTTCGTTGTATGATGACCACTCATCGTCAAAAAGGTAACCTTCTATCCAGTCGATGATCCCATTGTCCCACACATGGATGAGCATTCCGCCCACGGGGAACCCTTTGTTCAAGATGTGGAATTCGGATGCGACAAAATCTTTTGAATCCGGTTCGTTAGGTGGGGCCTGAAAGCACTTAACACCAGACACAAATCCGACGGCTGTTAGATCGCGTGAGACGACTTCGTAATCGTCCGGAACGTTTCGCGGCAGGTGAGCATAAATTTCAGGGTGCCGTAGCTCCAACGTTTCCCGAAACAGCTTGATGGCCATTTTTTCAGCCTCAAAGAACGGCGCTTCATCCAATGCTGAGCTCCTCTTGCCGTGCGTTCTGTAAATCCTGAAATGTAGAGGAAATGAAAACCTGATAGCGTTTTTCCATGGATGCGTGCTCGTTATGACTTTACCAACAATGTCAGGCCACAGTGCGGACGTTTCAACCTAGGGTCAAGCAAGCAGGAAAGCGGGCGGTATGAGTAAGGCAATCATGATCCAAGGCACCGGATCCAATGTCGGGAAATCCATGTTGGTGGCGGGCCTGTGTCGCGCGGCAAAGCGACGGGGGCTGAGCGTTGCGCCGTTCAAGCCGCAGAACATGTCGAACAACGCGGCTGTGACCTCTGATGGCGGCGAAATCGGGCGCGCCCAGGCGTTGCAGGCATTGGCCTGTGGTCTAAAACCGCACACCGATATGAACCCCGTTTTGCTAAAACCCGAGACCGATGTCGGATCACAAGTCGTGGTGCAAGGGCACCGTATCGCGACCGTCAAAGCGCGTGAATATGCGAAGCTAAAACCGACGCTGATGACAGCGGTTGTGGAAAGTTTCGAGCGTTTGAAAGCCTCCCATGATCTGGTGATCGTCGAGGGCGCAGGCAGCCCGGCCGAGGTGAATTTGCGCGCCGGTGACATCGCCAACATGGGCTTTTCCCAGGCCGCGGATGTACCCGTAATCTTGTGCGGCGACATCGATCGGGGCGGCGTGATTGCCCAGATCGTCGGCACGCAGGCCGTGATGGACAAGGTCGACAATGCGCGTGTCGCGGGCTTTATGATCAACAAATTTCGCGGCGATCCCAGCCTGTTTGACGACGGCTACGCGATGATCACACAGCACACCGGCTGGCAAGGGTTTGGCGTCGTGCCGTGGTTCACTGATGCATGGCGGTTGCCGGCTGAAGACGCGCTCGATATCCGCTCTGGCCCGCAAAATGGTAGCCTCAAAATCGTTTGTCTGGTGCTGTCGCGCATGGCAAATTTTGACGACATGGACCCGCTGGCACAGGAACCGAACGTGTCGCTGGTGATGCTCAAGGCGGGTGAAGTTATCCCAGCCGACACCAACCTTGTGATCATCCCTGGCAGCAAATCGACCCGCGGCGATCTGGATTATTTGCGCACCCAAGGATGGGACGTGGATTTGGCCGCGCATCAGCGGCGTGGCGGCCATGTTTTGGGGATTTGTGGCGGCTATCAAATGCTTGGCCACACGATCAGTGATCCAGACGGGATCGAAGGCGTAGCGGGCGACAGTGCTGGCCTCGGACTGCTGGATGTTGCGACGCAAATGATCCCCGACAAAAGGCTGAGTACAGTGCGCGCGATGCATGCAAAAACCGACTTGCCGTTCGATGGCTACGAGATCCACATTGGTCGCACGGATGGGCGCGATTGTCAGCGCCCCTTTGCGTTTGTGGACGGCAATCCCGAAGGTGCAGCGTCGCCGGACGGGCGGGTCATGGGCAGCTATCTGCACGGGATGTTTAGCGACGATGCATGGCGCGCGGCGTTCCTGCGCAGCTTGGGCGCAGATGCGGGCGGGTTGTCGTACAGCGGCGCGGTCGAGCAGGCGTTGGATGCCTTGGCAGACCATGTTGAAACGCATTTGGACGTGGCAGGATTGATCGCTGCCGCCCGTTGAATGTGGGGGTGGTTGCAGTTGATTATCGCCCATGGCAGGCTGCGTTAACTCAGGAGAATTGATATGGCGAAAATGAAAATCACAGCCGCTGAAATGGTCGCCGCAGGACGTGCGCGCATTGAGGAAATCGAGACCAGGGATTTGATCGCGATGGTCGATGACCCGGATGTTGTGATCGTCGATATCCGTGATCCACGCGAACGTCAGCGCGGCCATATTCCGGGCAGTTTTCACGCCCCGCGCGGCATGATCGAATTCTGGGTTGATCCCGACAGCCCGTATTTCAAACCGATCTTTGGCGAGGACAAAAAGTTTGTTTTTCACTGCGCGTCTGGCTGGCGTTCGGCGATCACCGTGGCGACGTTGCAAGACATGGGGTTTGACGCCGCCCACCTGAAAGAAGGGTTTTCGACATGGGCTGAACAGGGTGGTCCTGTGGAAATTCCAACGCCGAAATAGCGACTACTTTGACAGGTCGAGATCCTGAAGATCTTCTAACAAATCAAGCAGGTGTTCGAGCTTTTCGCCCCCGAACTGATCTTCGATTTTGTCAAAAAGGGCAACGCTTTCGCCGGCGTGTTCTTCAATCAGCGCGCGTCCCTTTAGAGTGATCGACACGATTGATTTACGCCGGTCCGAGGTGCCCGGTTTGCGCGTCAGCAGCCCATCATTTTCCATCGCGTGCATCAGGCGCGTAAGGCTGGGTAGCAGCAAACAGGCGCGTTTGGCGATCACGGTTTGCTCGACCGGACCGATTTCTTCGACGACCCGCAGCACCCGCCATTTTTGTTCGCTGATTTGGCTGCGCAACAGCATGTCGCGTACGGGTTCCATGATCGTTTCGCGCGCACGCAGCAGGGCGATTGGCAGGGATCGTTTGGTCTGGCGCAATTTTGGGGATGTCATGAGGCCGCTCTTGTTGGTTTGCCCCACGATACCGCGCCCAAGGGAAAGTTGACAAGTTGCGCCTTGTGCCCGCATGAATGTTGCAAGCCAGAGGACCAAGATGCCACATTTTCACATCGATTATTCACCCAACTTAGAGACGCGTTTGGACATCGCGGGGCTGTGCGTTGTGGTCCGTGATGCGGCCGTGCAAACGGGGGTGTTTCCGCTGGCGGGTATCCGTGTGCGTGCGACGCCTGCCGCGCATGTCGTCATGGCGGACGGCAATCCGGATCACGCGTTTCTGGACCTGTCTGTGCGCCTGCGCGAAGGGCGTGAATTGGAAAAACGCAAAGCGGCGACGTCATTGATTTTTGCCGCGCTTGAGGCGTATTGCGCCGACGTTATGGCGCGTTCGTCGTTCATGTTGTCGATGGAAATGCGCAATATCGATGCAGAACTAAGCCCAAAGGCCAGTTCGATCCGCGACTATCTATAAGGCGTCGATGCGCGCGATGGCTTCGGTGATAAAGCGGGTGTTTCGGGCCTGTGCGCCGCCTTCTTTCATGCGCGTGATGATCCAGCCGACATAGGTGCAGGCGCGCAGGGCTTCGAACAGTTTTAGCTGGGCTAAATCTATGGTGCGCACGTCTGTGTAGCCGTCGATCAAGGCGTGCTTCAAAACTCCGTGTGGGGCTGTGCGCAATGCACGGTGGGTGACCGTTGCAAGGTCGAACAGCCGATAACCAAACCCGCCGTCGTCAAAGTCGATGGGGTGAAGGCCGGCGTGCGAAATCATCACGTTGTCTGGGACGAGGTCGACATGAACCAGCCCGTAATCTGTTGTATCTGCTAGTTTTTCACGGGCAACTTCGCGAAAATCTGCAAGGCGTGCGGCTTGGCCGGTGGTCAAAGTCGGATTGTCCCAAAACCGGCCCCACAGCGGTGATTGCCCGAGCAAACCGTCGATGTCCCACGTTGGTCGGGCAAAGCCAGCGGGCGGCGACCAACGATCTGCAAGGTCGTGCATCTGCGCCATTTGGCGACCGAGTTCACGGTACAAATCAGGCCGGTTTTCAACGTCAGGCACCTGCGACAACGGGACCCCTTCGATCCAGCTGAGCAGGTCGATGACGGTGTCGCCCAATGTCAAAAACAAACTGCCGTCGCGGGCCCTAATCGACGCAGGAACTGTGATGCCGCCGTTGGCCAACATCTGCATCCATTGCAGTTCAGATTGCAGTTCAGCAGCGCTGCGATATCCGGCGCGGTGCAGGCGCAAGGCAAGCGGTCCGCGAGCAGTGTCGACGCGGTAAACGTGGTTTTCGCGGGCTGCGATCAACGTGACCTTTGCGCCAACATGACCCCAGTGAACCAGCGCCGCTTTGAGCGCAATGTCAGTCACGTGCAGGCCCAAGATCGCTCAGCACGCTGTCCAGAGTGTCCAGCATCATGTCTGCGTTTTCGATGGAAAACGGCATCGGTGGGCGGATCTTGAGGGTGTTGTAATGGATGCCGAGCTTGTTCATCAAAACGCCACGCTGGCGCATTTCGTTGGCGACCTTGATCGCGAACTGACTGGCGGGTGCCTTGGTCGCGCGATCCGTGACCAGTTCGGCCCCGAAATACAGGCCCTGACCGCGCACATCGCCGATGCATTCGTGGGTTTCCACCAGCTTTTGCAGACCTGCTTTTGCGTGCGCCCCGACACGCAATGCGTTGGCCTGCAAGTCTTCGTCAACCATCACATCCAGCACGGCCATGGCCGCAGCGCAGGACACCGGATTGCCGCCGAACGTGTTGAAATATCGAAACGAATTACGGAACGCGGCCATGATGTCTGGAGTGGTCACAACCCCTGCGACGGGGTGGCCATTGCCCATGGGTTTGCCCATCGTAACGACGTCTGGCACCAGTCCGATGCGTTGATGCCCCCAGAACCGTTCGCCGTTGCGGCCAAAGCCGGGCTGTACCTCGTCTGCGATGATCAAACCACCGGCTTTGCGCACGACGTTTTGGGCTGGTGCCAGCCATCCTGCGTCCAAATCGGGAAAGCCTTCGTTCAGGAATGCAGGGCAGATCAACAGCGCGGAAAACCCGATGCCTGAGGCGTTCAGATCGTCAATCGCAGCTTGGACCGAGGCGGCAAATGCGTGGGCATGGGCTATGCCAGCCTCGTCCCCCAAGGGGCGGTAACTGTCGGGCGCGGGGACTTGGCGCACGTGGCTGCCGTCGCCGGTGGCGGGGCGGTTTGTGGCTGATAATTGCGCCACCACAGTCGTGTTGCCGTGGTAGGTGTGGTCGGTTGCAATGACGCCGCGCTTGCCGGTGACGGCCTCGGCCATGCGCAGGGCGATGTCGTTTGCCTCTGATCCTGTGCAGGTCATGATGGCGGTTGAAAGATCGCCCTCGAATGTCCCCGTCAGCCGTTCAACGTAGTCCAGAATACCGTCGTGCAGATAGCGCGTGTGGGTGTTCAATTGGCGGGCCTGCGCGCAGATGGCGTCAACCACCCGCGGATGACAATGCCCGACGTGCGGCACATTATTGTAACAATCCAGATACTTGCGCCCATCGGCATCCCAAACCCAAACGCCGTCGCCTTTGACCAGATGCAGGGGATCGTCATAAAACGTCGAGACGTTGGGACCCAGCAATCGGGCGCGTCGCTTTAGCATGTTTTGGGTATTGCTCATGTCGGTAAATCAGGTGATCCGGTCAAAATTGTCAAGGATCGCGGACCTGATCATGCGAATTTGAGTTGACAAGAATGCGGAACCTGAATTGTATGCGACGGTGTCCACCATGGACGCACGACCGTCATCGGGAGAACCAGACATACTGGTGCCGAAGGAGCAACCGCCTCGGAAACTCTCAGGCCAATGGACCGATACGGACGACAATACTCTGGAGAGTGGTGCCACACGCACCCGCCGAAGGGATAGCAATCTCAGGCGCACAGGACAGAGGGGGCATCAAGTGGCAAAGGCTATGTCTTTGCTGTGTATTGGTGCCGGATGATTTTATTATAAATCAATACGGTGCATGGATAGGGGCCGTTTGAGATGTCTGATTTAATGCATACGCCATTGCATGATTTGCACGTGGAACTCGGGGGCAAAATGGTGCCTTTCGCCGGGTATGCGATGCCTGTGCAATATCCGCTTGGGGTGATGAAAGAGCACGATCACACGCGCACGCGCGCCGGGCTGTTTGATGTGTCGCACATGGGGCAAGTCATTGTGCGTGGGTCTGATTTCGCGACTGCGGCGCGGGCGTTTGAAACCTTGGTGCCGATGGATGTTTTAGGGTTGGACACGGATCGCCAGCGCTATGGCTTTTTCACCAATGATGCGGGCGGGATCATGGATGATCTGATGTTTGCCAATCGTGGTGATCATCTGTTTGTCGTGGTGAATGCGGCCTGCAAAGGGGCTGATATCGCGCACATGCAAGCACATTTGGCGGGTGTCGAAGTCACTGAGATCACCGACCGCGCGTTGCTGGCTTTGCAGGGTCCATCGGCCGAAACCGTGTTGGCAACGCTTGACCCAAGGGCTGCCGAGATGGCGTTTATGGATGTCGCGACGCTGTCCCTGAATGGTGCAGAATGCTGGGTGTCGCGGTCAGGATACACCGGCGAAGACGGCTATGAAATTTCGGTGCCTGCGGATCAGGCAGAAGCTTTGGCGCGGGCCTTGCTGGACCATCCAGAGGTCGAAGCCATCGGTTTGGGCGCACGGGATTCGCTGCGCCTTGAGGGCGGATTGTGCCTGTACGGCCATGACATTGACACCGGCACGACCCCGATTGAGGGCGCGTTGACGTGGGCGATCCAAAAGGTGCGGCGCGATGGTGGCGCACGTGCCGGTGGCTTTCCGGGGGCCACGCAGATATTTGCACAAATGGCGGACGGGGCTGCGCGCAAACGCGTTGGCCTGTTGCCGACCGGACGTGCGCCAATGCGCGAAGGTGTGCCGTTGTTTGCAGGCCCTGAGGGTGGCGAACAGATCGGCAAAATCACGTCCGGTGGCTTTGGCCCAACGGTCGGTGGCCCTGTTGCGATGGGCTACGTCACGCGTGATCACGCATCCATAGGCACGACAATATACGGGGAACTGCGCGGCAAACGTTTGCCTTTGAGCGTCACCAAAATGCCGTTCACCCCAGCCAATTTTAAACGATAAACCAAAGCGGAGAAACGACAGATGAAATACACCGAAGAACACGAATGGCTGCGCGTCGAAGATGACGTTGTGGTGGTTGGCATCACGGCACACGCGGCTGAACAACTGGGCGATATTGTCTTTGTTGAATTGCCCGAAGTTGGCGACACAGTGGCCAAAGATGACGAGATCGTGGTGATCGAATCCGTCAAGGCGGCGTCCGACATTCTGGCCCCGATTGACGGTGAAATCGTCGAGGTAAACACGGCTTTGGCGGACAGCCCGTCTGCAGTGAACGAGGACGCGATTGGTGCCGGTTGGTTCTTTAAGATCAAGCCCGATGATACGTCGCAAATGGACGAATACATGGACGAAGCCGCGTACAATAAATTGATTGCCTAAGCGCTTTTACCTCGCACCTATCGGAGCCTGAAAATGACATTTACCCCCACCGACTACCTGCCATATGATTTTGCAAATCGCCGCCACATTGGACCTTCCCCTGCGGAAATGGCGCAAATGCTGGACGTGGTGGGGGCAAAGGATCTGGCCGCGTTGATCGACGACACGCTGCCTGCAAAAATCCGTCAGAAAGAACCGCTTGAGTTTGGAAAAGCCAAATCCGAGCGCGAGCTATTGCACCACATGAAGATCGTCGCGGGCAAAAACAAAGTGCTGACGTCGTTGATCGGGCAGGGCTATCACGGCACGGTCACGCCGCCTGCGATCCAACGCAATATTCTGGAAAATCCGGCTTGGTACACGGCCTACACGCCCTATCAGCCCGAGATTTCGCAGGGGCGTCTTGAGGCACTTTTGAACTTTCAAACGATGGTGTCGGATTTGACCGGTCTAGAGATCGCCAACGCGTCGTTGCTCGACGAAGCGACTGCCTGCGCCGAGGCGATGACGATGGCGCAGCGGGTGTCAAAATCCAAGGCTATCGGGTTCTTTGTCGATGAAAATTGCCACCCACAAAACATTGCGGTGATGAAGACACGTGCAGCGCCTCTGGGGATCGAAATCACGATTGGCGATCCGAATGATCTGGATGCGACGGCCGTCTTTGGCGCGATCTTTCAGTACCCCGGAACACACGGGCATTTGCGTGATTTCACGGATCAGATCGCGGCCCTGCATGGCACCAAAGCCATCGGTATTATTGCGGCTGACCCACTGTCGCTGACCTTGCTTAAGGAACCCGGTGCGATGGGCGCGGATATTGCCGTTGGATCAACCCAGCGGTTCGGTGTGCCGGTCGGATATGGCGGTCCGCACGCGGCCTACATGGCGACCAAAGCGAACTACGCGCGCTCGATGCCGGGGCGTATTGTCGGGGTGTCTATCGACAGCCTTGGCAACCGCGCCTACCGCCTGTCGCTGCAAACCCGCGAACAACATATTCGGCGCGAAAAAGCGACGTCAAACGTGTGTACGGCGCAGGCGTTGCTGGCCGTAATGGCCGGATTTTACGCGGTATTTCATGGGCCTGAGGGGTTAAAAGCGATTGCGCAACGCATCCATCGCAAGACTGCGCGATTGGCCGAAGGTCTGAAAACCGCAGGCTTTGATGTGCGCCCTGCGACGTTCTTTGACACGATCACTGTGGACGTTGGCCCGTTGCAATCGGCGGTCATGAAATCGGCGGTGGATGAAGGGATCAACCTGCGCGCTGTCGGCTCCACTCAGGTCGGGATCACGCTGGATGAACGCACGCGATCCGAGACAATCGAGGCCGTCTGGCGCGCCTTCGGGATCGAGCTGAAGGACAAGGATTACACCCCACATTACCACGTGCCGGAAAAGCTGATCCGCACCTCGGATTACCTGACCCATCCGGTGTTCCACATGAACCGCGCCGAGACAGAAATGATGCGTTACATGCGTCGTTTGGCGGATCGTGATCTGGCGCTGGATCGCGCGATGATCCCGCTGGGATCGTGCACAATGAAGCTGAATTCCGCGGCCGAAATGATGCCGGTGACGTGGGATGAATTTTCGCTTTTGCATCCCTACATCCCGACGGATCAAGCGGCCGGTTACATGGAAATGATCGATGATCTGTCGGCCAAATTATGTGATGTCACGGGCTATGACGCGATTTCGATGCAGCCAAATTCTGGTGCGCAGGGCGAATACGCGGGGTTGCTTTCGATTGCGTCGTATCACCGCGCAAACGGTCAAGGGCACCGCAACATTTGCCTGATCCCGATGTCTGCGCATGGGACCAATCCGGCCTCGGCGCAGATGGTGGGTTGGAAGGTTGTTCCGATCAAGTCGGACGCCAAAGGCGACATCGATCTTGAGGATTTTGCCGCCAAAGCGGACCTGCACAAAGACAACCTTGCTGCCTGCATGATCACCTATCCGTCGACCCACGGGGTGTTCGAGGAAACCGTGATTGACGTGTGCCAGATGACCCACGATCGCGGCGGTCAGGTCTATATCGACGGGGCCAACATGAACGCGATGGTCGGCCTGTCGCGCCCCGGTGATTTGGGTGGGGACGTGAGCCACCTGAACCTGCACAAAACCTTTTGCATTCCGCACGGTGGTGGTGGGCCCGGTATGGGACCGATCGGTGTGAAAGAACACTTGATTGCGCATCTTCCGGGGGATCCGAACACGGGGACCGGCGCTGTGTCTGCCGCGGCCTTTGGGTCGCCATCGCTGTTGCCGATTTCGTGGGCCTATTGCCTGATGATGGGCGGCGAAGGGCTGACCCAAGCGACCCGCGTGGCGATCCTGAACGCCAATTACATCGCCAAGCGATTGGAAGGCGCGTTCGACGTTTTGTACAAGGGGCCAACCGGACGTGTGGCGCACGAATGCATCATCGACACGCGCCCGTTTGCGGACTCTGCGCATGTGACGGTGGACGATATTGCCAAGCGTTTGATCGACTGCGGCTTTCACGCCCCAACGATGAGCTGGCCAGTGGCGGGCACCTTGATGATCGAGCCGACGGAATCCGAAACCAAAGCCGAGCTGGACCGGTTCTGCGATGCGATGTTGGCGATCCGTGCCGAGATCACGCAGATCGAAAACGGTGAGATCGACGCGGACAACAACCCGCTGAAAAACGCGCCACACACGATGGAGGATTTGGTTAAAGACTGGGATCGCCCCTACAGCCGCGAGGTCGGGTGTTTCCCGCCCGGAGCGTTCCGTGTCGACAAATATTGGCCGCCTGTGAACCGTGTGGACAACGTCTGGGGGGATCGAAATTTGACCTGTACGTGTCCGCCGATGGAAAACTACGCAGAGGCGGCAGAATAGCCGCATTCGACGTTCCTTCGCAAAATAGATCAGGCCGGTGTTTCATTGCACCGGCCTTTTTCGTGCCGCGTGTGCACACAATCTGAGCGAGAGATAATGCTCGCTAAAATACAGCTTCGTGGTACGCTGTGGTTGTATTAAACGATTCATATTTTAGGAAATTGCTATGAGATTGCTCAAACTAGCGCTGTTTTGTTGCGTGCTGATTGTTGGCGCCTACGTCATCTATCACTATCAAATCAAAGGCAAAAATTCGACCGAGGGGCCATTGGAGAACGGGACGCCGCAAGCCAGCGCCATATCGACAACGGTCAGCTGTCAGGGCGCGGATCACGTGATCACCAATGGCGCGGCGATCCCGCATTTGCCGGATGCGTCGATGATCGCGTCCGAAGACATCAGCGTCGAGAGCCTGCAATGTTCGTTTGATGCGTATTCCTGGGATTTGTTTTTGGCGCTCAATCACGACGCGGATGGTGTGCTTGTCACCGGCGGCAGCGATGATCCGACAGTCTGGGAAAACTGGGCTGAGAGCAGCGATATTTTCCTACCGGATGGTGCCGCACCTGCGTCAACTGAGGGGTCATTTCCGCCGCGCAATGTACCTGCGGAATGTGCCGGTCTGCATGACGGCGCGATGAAAATCGTGCGCCAAATTGGCAAGCGTCCTGACGTTCTGGAAGAATTCACAGAGCCGTTTCAATCCGGTCCTTTGATCGATGCAAACGGGCACTACAGCCGCTTTGCGATTTCGGTGAACCAGTCGATGTACGACTATATTTTGGACAACGAACTGTACAACAAAGCCGGTCAAAAGACGTTTTCGCAAGCAGGCAACGAGGTGAATTTTTCCTGTAGCTGCAACGAGGGCACAGACGCTGACGGCAATCCGATTTGCGCACAAGGCGGCCAGCAAGGGGCCGTGATGGCCAAAGCCGCGTGGAAGGTGATCGACACTGCCAAAAACGATGATCCGTCGTTGTTTCACACGGTCGAGGCACTGGTGTTCACCGAGGCGGCCAAAGACGGATCGCGCCCGGCAATGTGCGAAAAGCAACTGGTCGGTTTGACCGGTTTTCACATCGCTCAAAAGACCAGCAACGACACGCAATGGCTGTGGTCGACGTTTGAACACGTGGACAATGCGCCAACAAAAGGCCAAGGCGCTGACAAGCCAAAGTACAACTATTTCAACCCTGATTGCGCTGATTGTAACGCGGTGAACGAGCCACCCGCGCAGCCCTGGAACCCCGATGATCCGCCGCTAAGCGACGCGCGCATTGGTGATCGCAGCCAGATCGAGCGGGTCATTGCGATCCATCAAGACACGGATGCGATGAACGCGCAGGTGCAATCCGATCTGCTGGCCGGCACCGTTTGGGTCAATTACGAACTGGTTTCGACCCAGTGGCCCACAGCGCCAACCGCCCCGAACGCCGCGCCAACGGCGGCGACAAACTGGTGCAGCGCGATCAACGAAGTCGACAAATCGGGCAACCCGGCACCTGCGTTTTTGGCCAACACCACGCTGGAAACCTACATCCAAGGCACGGTCCCGCAAGCCAGTTCCAGCTGCATCAATTGTCACTTGAACGCGACGATGACGGACGGGCAATTTTCCGATTTCACGTATTTGCTAGAACGCGCCCGAGGGCCGCAAGAGGGGCCAAGCCAATGAGCAATTCTGATCAAAAGACATTCAATGCGATGTCGGCTTTGCTGACGGGGTTCAGTGAACAATTGATTGCACCACAAGTCGATCCGATTGGTTTGCCAAAGCTGTTTTTGCAATGGGCGACGGATCATTCTGGTGGGGACTGTGCCAATTTGCTGGCGACATTCGCGTCCCTTCAGGCCGTTGTTCCGGCCTTAAGCACAGACGAAATCGGGTCTGTCATCATGGGGGTGTCGCCTGATCCGACAACCGGTGAACCGATCGACGAAAACCAAACGGCTGTCGCGCAAGCGATCCTAAAGCTGTGGTATTTGGGGTCGTGGTATCAGCCCTTTGACAGCGCAGGTGCGGCCAAAGGCAAGGAAACCGTCGTGTCCGATCAGGCCTACATCAAAGGTCTGGCATGGCAGTCGATGCAAAGCCACGCGATGGGCAATTCGACCCTGACGTTTGGCTACTGGGACAAACCGCCTGCCGCATCGTTGCAGGTGACGACGGGGAACGATGAGGTGTCCGCTGGCGGATCGCCCGACACCTCTGGATGGGGGGCAAGCGCATGAGCGATCCTGACTACGATATCATCATTGTTGGCGCCGGCGTTGCGGGCCCGATTATCGCCAAAGAACTGTCGCAAGCGGGTGCAAAAATCCTGATCATCGAGGGTGGGCCAGAGACACCGCCCACGAACCGCGAAGAATACATGAGCAACTTTTTGTTGAACACGGTAAAGACGCCTGAATCGCCCTACCCACCGGGATTGGGTGCCAATCCAGCAAAAGAAGCAACGCCGCGCGCCACCGTTGCGCAGACCTTTGGCAACAATGTTTCGCCAACGTGGCACGCTGATCTTGGGGCGGGAAACTACATTTACAACGCGGATGTGTCGTATCTTTTGCAAGAAGGCCCGCAGCCGTTTTTGTCAGGGTACGAGCGGATTACAGGTGGCACCACGTGGCATTGGCTGGGTACAAGTCTGCGTTTTTTGGAACATGATTTCACGATGAAATCGACCTACGGCGCAGATGATCCTGACTATCCGATGCCCGATTGGCCGATTGTTGTGGATGATTTACTAGACGCCTACGGGCGCGCTGAGCACGAGATCGGCGTGTCTGCAGATGTGTCGATCCAAACCAAGGAACTGGCACAAATCGGTTTGAAATATTCCGACGGTTACAGCTATCCGATGCAAGAAATTCCGCCGTCGGTTTTGGATGTGCAGATTGCTGCTGCGCTGAACGGCTTTCAGGATTTCATCAACTTTGAGGGTCAGCAGGTCTTTGTGACGTCCACCCCTGCAGGGCGAAACTCGCAACCCGATGGCAACAGACGCACCTGTGCGGGCAACACAAATTGCATCCCGATTTGCCCCATCCAGGCCAAGTGGGACGGCACGGTGACACTGGCTGGGGCGCAGTCGACGGGCAATGTGACGTTGAAATCACAATGCGTCGTGACCAAAGTTGTGTCCGCAGGGTACGGCCAGCCGGTGACAGGGATCGAATACATTCACTGGGAAAATGGTCCGACAAAAATCACCAAATCCGAGCCCATCACGGCGACTGCAAAAATTTACGTCATCGCCGCCCACGCGATCGAAACGCCTAAGCTGATGCTGATGTCTGACATGGGTAACGGGCAGACGGTGGCGAATTCGTCTGACCAGATGGGGCGCAACCTGATGGATCACCCGCTGTACCTGTCGTGGTCGCTGATGCCCGAGCAGATCTTTGGCTTTCGCGGGCCTTTGACAACGTCAGGCATTGAATCGCTGCGTGATGGTCCGTTCCGGTCAGATCGGGCGGCTTGGCGGTGTGAAATTGGCAACGAAGGCTGGAATTTTGCCATCGGTGACCCTTGGACAACTGTCAGTGATTTTGTGGATGGCAAGAACGCCTCGCACACCAATGCGAACTTGGATCGGCTGTTCGGGGCCGGGTTGATCGAACAGCTGAACAGCCATTTTACGCGGCAATGGCGGATGGGGTTTTTGGTTGAACAAACACCCGAATCCGACAGCCGTGTAACGATCAATCGCGACAACGGTATCGTCGATGGCCTGCATCTACCGCGCCCTGTGATTAACTATAAATTATCGGAATACACCCGTCGGGGTTTTGCCTCGGCCGAGGTGTTTTCACGGCAGGTTTATCAAATGTTGGGGGCGACCAATTTCACCCGGAACGCGCAGAATTTGACCGCTGCTGACGGTACCGAATTTCCAAACCCTGTTTGGTTTGAAAACCCTGATCGCGACATGTTTGAGGCTTTGCCTGATGCGTTGAAGGTGCCTGAGTTGTGTGCAAACGGGCAGGCGGTACCAGACGGGTTCACCTACTTTGGGGCGGGCCATCTGGTTGGCACGTACCGGATGGGATCAGACGCGCGCACATCGGTTGTCGACAGTTACAGCCGCAGCTGGGATCACAACAATCTGTTTTTGGTTGGCGACGGTGTTTTTCCAACGATTACAACGGCTAACCCGACGTTGACCTTGGCGGCCTTGGCGATGCGTACAGCTGATGCGATCAAGGCGCAACTGGCAACAACGCCTTAGAAAACCTTCAAGGGGGCGGTCTGTTTGGTCGCCCTTTTGCCGTTTCAACTTTCGCTTTGAGTGAACCTGAGGAACGTGTTGGCTGTCTCTTTGGGGGCATGCGTGACCCATCCGTTTTGTGTTCGGATCAATGCGATGTCGCTGTTTTTTGCGTGGGTTTCGAACGCCTTTGCATCGCGAAATTTCAAATCCATAGCGACGATGCATGGTCCACCCGCCGTGTCTTGGGCAAAGGGCAATGGCCCGAATTCTGCTTCGATCGCATGCGCCGTTTGAACCCGAATTGGGCCATTGGCGGTGTCAACTTGAAACCCGCCTTTGATCGGTTTTGCTGCGCCGTATAAACCAGTTAACTTTGTGTTCAGTGCGGCGTGATCGAATGCCTGCGCCAACACGCTCACTCCGCAAATTCCGAACACGGAATTGGGGTGCTGTAGCCATTCAGGCACGTAGATCAATTCGGGGCGATGCTGCTGGCATAGGAAAAATGACAGGCGCGGGTGATCGGCGTCGGGCAACAGCGCCAGCGTCGTTTTGGTGCGCCCGGTTGTGCCATCGGGCAAGGTCACGTCGCGCCCGAATTCGAGGTGACCGGCGACAGTGAAACCGGCGGCAGCGGCCGTTTCGGCATCGATGTGTGATCCGGTGCTGTGCAGCGCAGATAGGGCAACGCCTTCGCGGATTTGCAAGTGATCATGGACGTGGCGGCCAAATCTGAAATCTCCAGCGGGGACCTGATCTAGCAGGGTGTCGTCATAAATTCCCATGATTTCGACCAAGCAACCATCGAACATCGCGAGGCTGGTGCTGGTGCCCCACGGGTGTTTGCCGATGGCCGTCATGTTGAACCCGAGCGAGATCAATCGCACGCGCAGCCCTGCAATATCGTGCGTCGCAAGCAGCGGGTGGTCGATGCCGAAGGATGCGTTCATGACGTGCTCTTTGGCGATGCAAATGTTATCGTCGCAGGCCCGACATTGCGGGCTTTGGTACCAACCGCGAGGATCCGTTCGGGGACGTTTTCCAGCACAATTGCCCCTGCCGCAATGTTGGCAAATGCGCCGATTTTGATGTTGCCCAAAATGGTTGCGCCCGCCCCGATCACAGCGCCGCGCCCGATGTGGGGGTGCCGGCTGGGGCCGGTGTCTGCCAGCGTGCTGCCCAACGTGACGTTGTGCCAGATCGACACATCTTCGTCGATGACGCTGGTTTCCCCGACGACAAACCCAAGCCCGTGATCCAGCCACAGTCCGGCGCCAATCTGCGCTGCGGGGTGGATATCGGTGCTGAAGGCGCGCCCGAATGCGGCCTTGAGCGCCAGCGCCATATTGGTGTCGCCGTCTTGCCAAAGCTGATGGGTCACACGGTACGCCATGATCGCGTGACTGCCGCGTGCAAACAGAAATGTTGCCGCTGGCCCGCCGGGTTCGAAATTGCGCCGGGCAGCTTCGGTGATGTCATATTCGGTCTGCTTTTGCAGCGTCGGATTGCTGCGGTAGACGCGCGTGACGGCCCCGGCGACATGGGCGCTTTTGCAGATGCTGCCCAGCAGGCTACCGAGCAACGTTGGTGCATCGTCAAAGGGACTTAGATCCAAAATTCCAGCGATCTGAGTATCGCTGTTCAGCAATGTCCGAACGTCATCAACCAGTTTCATATTGCACCTCAGGACACATAGCCAAATGCGATTTTCGGGATGGGGGTTGCGTCAAGCCACACGCTTTTGGCGCTTGTGTATTCCATCAAAGCGTCGGTACCGCTGGATCGCCCGAAACCGGAATTCAAGGAGCCACCAAAGGGCGAGGACACGTGGATCGCCTTGTAGCTGTTGATCCAGAACGTGCCTGCGCGCACGGCGTCGGCCATGCGATGGGCGCGCCCGACATCCGATGTCCAGACGGCACCTGCCAGTCCGAATTGCGTGTCGTTGGCCAGCGCGATTGCCTCTTGTTCGTCCGCGAAAGGGATGGCCGTGACGACCGGCCCAAAGATTTCGGTCTGCGCGGCGTTTGCGTTATTTTTCAAACCGTTCAGGACGGTTGGCGCAACAAAATATCCGGTGTCCGGGGTTGCGTCGCGACTGCGCACATCGGCCCCGTCTGCGCGTGCGGATGTGATCATGCCGGACACATGCGCAAACTGGCGCGCGTTGCTGATCGGCCCGATTTCGGTTGCATCGTCCAACGGATCGCCCAAGGTGATTGCGTTCATGCCCTCTGACAACATGTCGATCATTTGCGCGTGCACGGATTGGTGCACCAGCAGGCGTGAGCCCGCCACACAACTTTGCCCCGCACCCGAAAAGATCGCCGCCTGCGCGCCCAAACACGCGTGTTTCAGATTGGCGTCGTCAAACACGATGTTGGCCGATTTCCCGCCCAGTTCTAGCACCGCAGGTTTGAGCGCTGAAGCCGCGGCGATTGCCACCCGCCGTCCGGTTTCGGGGGATCCGACGAAGATAACCTTGCGCACGGCCTTGTGTTCAATCGCAGCTTGGCCAGTAGTCGGGCCAAGACCGCAGAGCACATTGACCAGCCCTTTTGGCAGCCCCGCGTTCTCCGCGATTTTAACCAGAGCGACGGTGGTCACGGGCGTCAGTTCACTGGGTTTGATCACGACGCCGTTGCCGGTCGCGATTGCGGGTGCGATCTGCCAACCGGCAGTGAAAATCGGCGCATTCCAAGGGGTGATTTGGAACACAACGCCCAAAGGTTCGCGCAGGGTGTAGTTAAGGTGACCTGAGGGGACAGGAATGACTTCGCCGTGCAGTTTATCGGCCCATCCAGCGTAATAAGCGAACATTTCGGCAACTTTGGCGACCTCGATCCGGCAATCGCGAATGGGTTTGCCAGCGACGAGGGATTCCAGCGTCGCGAGGGGGGCAACATGGTCGAGAACGGCGCGCGCGATGTCTTGCATGATTTGCCCACGTGCGGCGGCGGACATGGATTTTGACCAAGCGATTTGTGCGATCGCTGCCGCCTCGCATGCTGCATTGGCGCGCGTTTCACCGGCGTCCGGATACTGGGTCAGCGGCGCTTCGGTGAAGGGATCAACAAGGGTGATCGTTGCGCCGGTTCCATCCTGCAGCTGACCGTCGATCAGGCTTTGTGGATGGGCACCCAGCCCGAGGGTTTGCATAGTGTCGACAAACAGATTTGTGCGATCAATCATTGGTGTCGCCTTGTTTTACAATTTCGTTGAAATCTGCGGCGTCGGCAATGGAGGGCGACTGGTTCAGCCAGATGTCGGCGATGTTTTCAAAACCGTTCAGGGCGACACCGGTGTCTTTTGCCAGCGCCAAAGCGAGGCCCACGTCCTTGCGCATGAGGCCCATGGTGAACCCGGAATCAAACCCGTCGTTGAGCACCCATTTGGGAAAGTTGACTTCGCTAACGCCGCTGCGCCCTGACCCAGCATTGATCCCGTCCAGCAAATCGGCGGCGTTCACGCCTGCGGCTTCGCCCAAACGCACGGCCTCGGCGACCAGCACAAGATTGGCGGCGCACAGCATGTTGTTGGCGATTTTGGCGGCGTGACCGGCACCGGATTTACCGACGATCACGGTCTTGGCCGTCAGTATGTCGAGCACCGGCGCGAGCCGTTTGATCGCATCCGTATCGCCGCCCAACAGCATCGTCATCGTGCCTGCGTTTGCTGCCGCCGGACCGCCGCTGACGGGACCGTCGATAAATGCGAAACCGTGCTGTTCGCCCAACGCGGACATCGCCTGCGAGGTGGCGGGAACCGATGTCGAAGTGTCGAGGATGATTGCGCCCTGACGAATGTGTGGCGCGATGTCGTTCATAACAGCGGCGACGATTTCGGCCTTGGGTAAGGACAGGATGATGATGTCACAAAGGCTGGCCAATTCCGCTGCCGTGTCAGTGGTTTGCGCGCCGGTGTCTGCCATGCGCAAGCGGGTTGTTGGATCAGGGTCAAAGCACCTGACGCCCAACCCCGCACCCAGCAATTGGGCGACCATGCCGCCGCCCATATTCCCACATCCAATGACGCCTATGTCCACGGTTCATCCTTTCGCAAGCAGTGCTATAAAAAGCGAGCTTACGCGTGGGACAGCCCATGATCTAGGTCCGACAGGATTTTGTTCACGTCGTTTTCGGTCAAGACCAAAGGCGGTGAGAAAATCATGTTCGGGCCGGACACGCGCACCATCGTGCCGCTGGCGTACGTTGCATCAAAGATGCGTGCGCTTGTTGCCTTGTCGAGCGGGGTTTTCGCGTCGCGATCAGACACCAATTCGATGGCACACATCAGGCCGTGACCGCCACGCACATCGCCGATGACGTCGTGTTTGTATTGCAGCGCCATCAACCCGTTGTGCAACTGGGTACCACGCGCGGCGGCATTTACCGGCACGTCCAGACGCAGGGTTTCCTTGAGGCAAGCGATCGCGGCTGCGGCCCCGACGGGGTGGCCTGAATAGGTGTACCCCGAACCGACGAATGCTTTGCCCATCGTGTCATTTTCGAACACCTCTGCCACGTGATCTGCGATCATCGCCGCCCCGAAGGGAAAGTAACCGTTGGTGATCGCTTTGGCTGTGGCCATCAGGTCGGGTTTGACGCCCCAGTGGCGCGAACCGGTCCATGATCCTGTGCGCCCAAAGGCTGTTATGACCTCATCCGCGATCAGCAAAATACCGTGGCGATCACAGATGTCGCGCACGCCCGGCATAAAGGATGGATGCGGTGGAATGACGCCGCCTGCGCCCAAGATCGGCTCCATGATGAAAGCGGCAATCGTTTCCGCCCCTTGAAATGCGATCTCGTCCTCAAGCGCGTTCAGACACAGCTGCGACAGGCGTTCAGGATCGCTTTCGTTAAACGGATTCCGGTAGGTGTAGGGGGCGGGAATGTGGTGGCAGCCGGGCATCATCGGTTCGTACTGCGTGCGGAAATTCGAATTGCCGTTGATCGACGCGCCGCCTGTATGCGTGCCGTGATAGCCCTTTTTCAAGGACAGATATTTGATGCGGCCCTGCTGGCCTTTGATCTTGTGATACTGGCGCGCAAGGCGCAGACAGATTTCGATGCTGTCAGAGCCACCTGAGGTGAAAAACGCGCGCGTTAACCCTTCGGGGGCGAAAAATTCGCGCAGCATGTAGCTAAGTTCGATGACCTGGTCGTTCGATGTGCCGCGAAAGGTGGAATAGTAGGGCAGGGCGTCCATTTGCGCGTTCACCGCGTCTTTGACCGGTTGGCAGGAATAGCCCAAATTCACGTTCCACAAACCACCCACGGCGTCGATGGTTTCGTGCCCGTCCACGTCGGTAATCCGCACGCCTTGACCGCCTGTGACGATCTTTGGCGGGTTGGCTACGCTGTCGGCAGGATGCGACATCGGGTGCCACATGTGGCGGGCATTGTTCTCTTTCAGGAAATTCTCGTCTTTCATGGGGCTCTCTTTTCGGGCGTTCGGGTTGGGCGGTTTTGGTCAGGCCGCGACAGTTGAGCGGGCGGGCATTGTGCCGCCCAATTCTCGGGTCACGTCGCTGACCGCCGCAATAAGATGCGTGGTGATCAAGTCGGATAGGTCTGCGTTAAATCGTGTTGCGACGGCAGCAACGGCAAGCGCCCCTGCGGGCGTATTTGAGGCGTTAAAGAACGCAGCGGCGGTGCCGATCACGTCAGCCTCAAAATACTGATCCGCGCGGGTAAATCCGTTCTGGCGTGCCTGCTCTAACATGGTCTCTAGTGCGGCCGGATCGTCGGGGGTTTGATCGGTGAACCGTTCAAAAGCATCCTGTTCGATCATGCGTTTGCGCAGGTCCGCTGGCAGATGTGCTGCGATCGCCAATCCGGACGCGGTGGCATGAACGGGCAGGGCGATCGAGGGGTCCAGATGCACACGCGTTGCGCGCTCTGGTTCCGAAATGAGTGCAGTCATTAGCGTGGTGCCAGTGATGATCGTGGCGTGGGCCGTTTCGCCGGTAACTCGGGCCAGATTGTCCAGATGCGGCTGCAAGATCGACAGCAACGGAAAGCTACGTTCGCGAATTCGGGCAAAGCTGATGGGGGCAAGCCCGAGGCGATATTTCTTTGATTCGGGGTTTTGCTCGACGAATCCGTTGCGCTCTAGCGCGTTCATGCACCGCAGGATTGTCGTCTTGTCATAGCCTGCTAATCGGGACAGCTCGCTTAGGCCAACTTCTGGTTTTTGCACAGAAAAATGGCGCAGCAGTGATAACGCCTTGTCTACTGTGCCCATGGTTGGTTTGGCCATTTGCGTCGGGTTCCTTTGGATTGGCGACTTGGTCTTTAAGAAATGTTGACAGAAGAAATTGCTCAGTGCAAACTATATGTACCGTCGGTAACAATAGTGTACCGTTGAGTGAATAAGGTCAAGATCAAAAGATCGAAAGACCACCATCCAGGGAGATGACTATGAAGAATTTCACCAAGGCCATTCTGGCAGCAAGCACGGCAATGACCGTTCTTGCGATGCCAGTTGCGGCTGTTGCAGAGTACCCAGAGAAGCCGGTTTCGTTTGTTGTGCCGTGGCCTCCCGGTGATCTAGAAGACGTGCTGACGCGCTACATTGCGGAAGATTTTCAAGCCAAATACGGCTCGCCTGCGGCCGTTGTGAACAAGCCAGGCGGCGGCGGTGGCCCGTTCCCCGGCGCGATTGATGTCGCGAACGCACCGGCAGATGGCTACACCATCGGGTCGTTCATCATTGCGGTTCCGGTTGTTGGCCCGAACATCGGTATCCCAGAGCTTGCGCCAAACCCGTTTGAGCCACTTGGCACGTTCCTGACCTACCCGTTTGTGATCGTTGCAGGGGCCGACGCACCCTATGATGACATCGCAGGCTTGGCCGCGCATGCCAAAGACAACGACGTTGTTTTGGGCCACTTTGGCGCGCCTTTGGTTCCGACCAAAGTGACGATGGCCTTGGCAAAATCGCAAGGGTTTGAATTTGCCTCTGACGCGGCATTCGACGCGCTGGATTGCAACACGCTGGCCTCTGGCGACGTGGATGTGATGAACACAACATTGCAGTTGGTTTTGCCGTGCTTGGACACGGTAAAAGTGCTGGCATCCATCGGCGGCGAACGCATCGCGCTGACGCCTGACACACCAACTGTTGCCGAAATCGATCCGGCGCTGAACATCTCGTTGTGGAACGGTTTGTTTGTGCACAAAGACACCCCTGCGGGCGTGCGCGAAAAGATCATCGCGGTTGCTGAGGAGACGATGAAGTCCGAGCGGGCGCTAAAGCTGGCCGCAGATACCGGTGCTTTGGTCTATTGGCAGAACGCAGACGATTCCACTGCTCTGATCGAAAATGACATCAAAACTTTGGGCGCGATTAACGCGTCGCTCGAGTAATCTGACGTCGCAGCGCTGCCTTGAAACGGGCGGCGCTGTACAACTATCCCCGCACGAAAAGGCGAACCATGACCCGTTTCAAAGGGCTGCAAGAGCTGTTCAAACGTTATCGCCGCCCGGGGGACATTGTCTTTGCATGGATGTTTTTTGCGCTGGCTGTGTTTCTTTTCACGCAACTTGGCACGCAATCCCCGTGGAAATGGGGCGGCAAGGTGTTTTCGCAACCTGCGTTCTGGCCGACGATCTCAGTCATTCTGATGGTGCTTTTTGGCGGGCTGCATTTGCTGTCGTCGGCTTTGTCGCCGCGTCTGGTTGGGCGGTGGAAAGAGGTCTGGCAATGGGTCAAGTCGCTGGAATATGCGGGCTGGTTTATGGCCTATGTTTTTGTCGTGCCGCAGCTCGGGTATTTGCTGTCGACTATTGTGTTTGGTCTGCTGTTGGCGGCGCGTGCGGGCTACCGGAGCGTTCGCACGTACCTGTCGATTGTCGCGCTGAGCATCACGATTGTCGTGGTGTTCAAAGGGTTTTTGCAGGTCAAAATCCCCGGTGGCGCGATTTACGAATATCTGCCAACCGCACTTCGCAGCTTTATGCTGACCTATTTCTAAGGGCTTGATCTAATGGATGTCTTTTATTCTGCGGTGTCGCTCTTGATGGATTGGCAAGTGCTGCTGGCCTTGGTGATCGGTTCGATTGGCGGCGTCATTATCGGGGCTATTCCGGGTGTCGGCGCGGCTGTTGCGATCGCCATTTTGCTGCCCGCAACGTTTGCGATGCCGCCGCTTGTTGGCCTGACAATGCTGCTGGGGATCTACGGTTCATCCATGTACGGCGGCGCGCTGCCTGCGGTTTTGATTAACACGCCCGGCACTGCCGTAAACGCGCTGACAACCTATGACGGCTATCCGATGACGCAACGGGGCGAGGCGCGGCGCGCGGTGGCTCTGGCCTATTCCGCCAGCTTTTTTGGCGGCATATTTTCGATTGTCGCGCTGATTTTGTTGGCTCCGTTGTTGGCCAAGATCGCACCGCATTTCGGTTCTCGCGAGATTTTTCTAGCTGCAGCGTTGGGTCTGATACTGGTCGTTCTGGCGCACCGGGGGCAGATCTTTGCTGCGGGTATGCTCGCGTCGTTTGGCATTTTTTTGCAGATGGTCGGGCTCGAGCCTGTGACCTATTCGCGCCGCTTTACGTTTGACCAAAGTTGGCTGACATCAGGCGTTGATCTGATCGTTGTGGTGTTGGGGCTGTTCGCGCTGAGCCAAGCATTCCTGCTGTTGGTGGAACCTGATGAAAAACCCGAAATGATCTCGGTCAAAGGGTCGATTTTCTCAGGGTTGAAAGAGCTGTGGATGTACAAACGGGTCGCCACCGTATCCTCCGGATTTGGCGTGATGATGGGCATGATCCCGGGCGTCGGCGAATTCACCGCGCAATTCATGTCCTACACCTACGCGCAAAAAACGTCGAAAACGCCGGAATTGTTCGGCAAAGGCGCACCCGAAGGATTGATCGCATCCGAGGCCGCAAACAACGCGGTGCCGGCGGCTGCGATGATCCCGCTGCTCGCGCTTGGTATCCCGGGCGAAGCATTGACGGCGATGATGCTGACCGTGTTTTACGTTCACAATGTCATTCCGGGCCCGCAATTGTTCCAAGGTCAAATGGACTTTGTCATGGCGCTGTATCTGGCGTTGCTGGTGCTGAACGTGATCGTTTTGTGCTTTTTGATGGTGTCGACAAACCTGCTGACCAAGATCATCGAACTGCCCACCCGTCTGATCGGGATTACGATTCTGTTGCTTAGTTTTGTGGGGGTTTATAGTTTGCGCAACGCGATCACAGATTGCGCATTGGCAGCGGGTTTCGGCGTGTTTGGTTTCATCCTGAAACGGTTGAATTTGCCAATTGTACCGATCATTTTGGGCATGGTTCTGGGTGGCATTATGGACGTCAAACTGCGTTCTGCCATGCCACGGGTCAAGACGCCGTTGGACATGATTGATCGCCCGATCGCGATGATCATTTTTGCGTTGATCCTGATCGTAATTGCGCTGCACATCCGAACCTTGATGCGTGAAATGCGCAACCGGCCACAAAACCCCGACACGGACATCCACCTGACGCAAGAGGGCGAACAATGATCAGCCAATCCCAAATTGACGCCCTGCGTGATGCGCCGGTTTCAAATGCCCAACATGTGATTAATGGTCAGACAGTCGCGGCCAGCGATGGTGCCATGATGGAGATCACATCCCCTATTAACGGGCAGCGATTGACGGACATTGCCGCCGGGGGATCTGTTGATGTTGACCGCGCAGTTGCAGCAGCGCGCGCCGCATTTGAAGACGGTCGTTGGTCACGCATTGCCGCCACCGCGCGTGGCCGCATTTTACAACGCATTGCTGATAAAATCGAAGCCGAGGCGCAAAGCCTTGCGGTTTTGGGCGTGCGCGACAACGGCACTGAAATCTCGATGGCGATCAAAGCAGAACCAATGAGCGCTGCGGCCACCTTTCGGTTTTATGGCGAATTATGCGGCAAGGATTACGGTGAAATCGCACCGACCGCGCCGGGCACGTTGGGCCTTGTGCACCATGAACCGGTGGGCGTTGTCGGCGTGATCGTGCCGTGGAATTTCCCTTTGATGATTGGCGCTTGGAAGATCGCGGCGGCCCTTGCTGCGGGCAACACAGTGGTCCTGAAACCGTCAGAAGTCGCATCGCTGTCGCTGCTGCGTTTGGTTGAAATCTGCCACGAGGCAGGCCTGCCGGATGGCGTGTTGAACGTGGTCACCGGCACCGGCATCGACGTCGGCGCGGCCCTTGGCAAACACATGGATGTGGACGTGATGACCTTCACCGGATCGGGCGGCGTCGGCCGTCAGCTGATGATGTACGCAGCCCAGTCCAATTTGAAACGCGTCTATCTGGAATTGGGCGGTAAATCCCCCAACGTGATCTTTGCCGATGCCGGTGATCTGGACAAGGCGGCTGCCGTCGCCGTTGGCGGAATTTTCCGAGACAGCGGGCAAGTGTGCATCGCGGCCTCGCGCCTTTTGGTCGAACGGTCGATCCATGCTGAATTCACCGAAAAGGTGATCGCGCTGGCCAGCAAAATGCAGATCGGTGATCCGCTGGATTTGAAAACATCCGCTGGTGCAATCGCGTCAGAAACCCAGATGAATTCAGTTCTGGCCGCCATCGATCTGGCGAAAGCTGAAGGTGCCGAATTGCGAATGGGGGGGACGCGTCAACTGTCGCAAACGGGGGGGTATTACATCGGTCCGACCTTGTTCGACAACGCCCCGCAAAGCAGCGCGTTGGTGCAAAAGGAAATCTTTGGCCCCGTGTTGGCGGTGCAGCCGTTCGATACTGAGGACGAGGCCGTGACCCTCGCCAACGGAACCGACTACGGGTTGTCCTCTGCTGTTTTCACCCGTGACATCAGCCGCGCGCATCGCATGGTCGAACGGCTGAAAGCTGGCGTTGTGCACGTGAACACCTATGGCGGGGCGGATGGTTCTGTGCCTTTGGGTGGCGTCGGGCAATCGGGCAATGGTCACGATAAATCGCATCACGCGCTTGATAAATTCCGCAATTTAAAAACGGCTTGGATACAACTTTGATCCCGCAAAATAATGCACCTGTTTCCCAAGCACGCCCCAAAGGGCGACAAAACTGCGCGACCGATTGGCCGCTGACGAAAGGGATATGACATGACTAAGACCATTTTGGTGATTGGCACCTACGACACCAAAGACGACGAACTACACTATATCTGTGAGCGGATCCAAAACTTGGGCGGGCAGGTTTTAAGTATGGATGTCAGCGTGTTAGGCGATCCGTCCAAACCGACGGATATCTCGAAACACGCGGTCGCCGAGGCTGGTGGTTCATCAATCCAAGCGGCCATCGACAGTGGAGATGAAAACACCGCGATGCAAATTATGGCACGTGGTGCAGCGGCACTTTGCGTTCAGTTGCATGCCGAGGGCAAGATTGACGCGATGCTCGCTTTGGGGGGCACGATGGGCACTGATCTGGCATTGGATTGCGCGCAAGCTTTGCCCATGGGTGTTCCAAAATATTTGGTGTCGACGGTCAGTTTTTCACCTTTGATTCCGCCGGATCGTTTGTCGCCTGACATTCAAATGATCCTTTGGGCTGGCGGATTGTATGGTTTGAATTCGGTTTGCAAATCCTCATTGTCGCAAGCCGCGGGCGCCGTTTTGGGGGCTGCTAATGCGGTCGAAAAACCCGTGGCCGGTCGTCCGGTGATCGGAATGATGAGCCTTGGGTCATCCTGTCTGCGATACATGAAACACTTACGCGATCCGCTTGAGGCGCGTGGCTTTGAGGTCGCTGTTTTCCACGCCACTGGCATGGGCGGCATGGCGTTTGAGGCGCTCGCCCGCCAAGGGTATTTCGCCGCAGTGATGGATTTTGCTTTGTCAGAGGTCACCAATTTGATGGGCGGTTCTGTGGTGAATTCCGGCACCGATCGAATGACCAATGCAGGCGCGATGGGTATTCCACAAATGGTGGCCCCCGGCTGTGCGGATCTGATCGATTTTGCAGGTTGGCAAGACATTCCCGCAGCCTATGCGGACCGCCCGTTTCATGCGCACAACCGGTTGATCAAATCCTCGGGGCTTAGTTCGCAGGAACGTCGCACGTTGGTGCGCGACATCGCAGCGCGGCTAGAGCAGGCCAAAGGCCCGGTTCACGTGTTGATGCCGACCCAAGGCATTGAAGAATGGGACAAACTCGGCGAACCAGCCCACGATCCAGAGGGCCTGGCCGCGATGGTTGACGAGATGGGCAAAGCCATCAAAGACCCGATCCAGCTGAGCATGCTAGACTGTCACATCAACGATCAAGCGTTCGCGGATGCGGCGCTGGCGGTGCTGGACGGATGGATCGCGGACGGCACCGTCAAAGGCGGGGCACCGGTCAAACCTGACTGATGCCCTTTGGTGATCTTAGCGCGGCAGTTGGCTGCCAGCGCGGGCCAGTTTTTCAATCTCGGCCCAGTTTTCGCTTTGCACCAGATCGGCAGGGGCGACCCAGGATCCGCCTGCGCACACCACGTTAGGCTGCGACAGATATTTGGTCGCATTTTGCGGGTTCACGCCGCCGGTGGGGCAGAACGAAATCTGTGGCAACGGCGCGCCAATTCCTTTCAGTGCATCGACGCCGCCTGACGCCTCGGCCGGGAAGAATTTTAACATGTCATAGCCGCGTTCCAGCAGGCGCATCGCCTCAGAGGCGGTCGCCGCACCGGGCAGCAACGGCAGATCGTTGTCTTCGCAGGCTTGCAGCAACATGTCCGTCGCACCGGGCGAGACGCCAAAGGTGGCCCCGGCGTCCTTGGCCGCCACGACATCATCAGGTGTTACAAGCGTGCCTGCGCCGACGTATCCGCCTTTGACTTTGGCCATTTCCGAAATGACGTCCAGCGCGTTTGGCGTGCGCAACGTGACCTCAAGAACCGGCAAACCGCCTGCGACCAAAGCTTGGGCCAAGGGCCGCGCGTGGGCGACATCGTGCACCACCAACACCGGAATAATCGGGGCGATTTCGCATAGTTTACGGGCGTAGGTTGATCTGATCATTTTAGTCTCCAAAAACACTGGCACCTGCGTCAGCAGATCCGACTGCGGCGCGGAAAGGCGCGAACAATTCGCGGCCTGTGCCCCACTGGTTATCGTCTAGGTCTGCGTGCGCAGGGCTGCGTGTCAGCAGGTCATCCACGAGAACGTCCAGCGTCCCGTCCAGCGCGTCAACGCGTACCATATCGCCGTCGTTTATATAGGCGATGGGGCCGCCGTCCAGTGCTTCGGGGCAGACATGGATCGCGGCGGGTACTTTGCCTGATGCACCAGACATGCGCCCGTCTGTGACCAGCGCAACTTTGTGGCCGCGCCCTTGCAAAATGGCCAGCATCGGGGTCAGGCTGTGCAGCTCGGGCATTCCGTTGGCTTTGGGCCCTTGAAACCGGACAACGACGATCACGTCACCGGTGAATTCACCGGCTTTGAAGGCGGCTTTGACTGCGTCTTGGGAATGGAACACGCGGGCAGGGGCCTGCACAACGCGGTGCTCTGGTGCCACGGCCGAGATTTTCATCACGCCTGTCCCCAGCGATCCGGCAAGACGTTTGAGACCGCCCGAGGTTTGGAAGGGTTTGGACAGCGGCGTCACGATCTTTTCGTTCAGGCTGTGCTGTGTGCCGTCACGCCAAACCACATTCGCGCCGTCCAGAAACGGTTCTTGGGTGTAGTGGTGCAGCCCCGTACCGGCGATGGTTTTGGTGTCAGGGTGCAGCAACCCGCCGCCCAGCAATTCGCGGATCAGATACCCTAATCCACCGGCTGCGTGAAAATGGTTCACGTCCGCCAGCCCGTTTGGATAGACTCGCGCAAGCAATGGTACGAGGTCGGAAATATCCGAGAAATCCTGCCAATCAAGGATGATCCCACCGGCGCGCGCCATGGCCACCAAGTGGATCAGCAAATTGGTCGACCCGCCCGTGGCCATCAGCCCGACGATGCCGTTGACGTAAGCCTTTTCATCGAGAATTTCGCAGACGGGAGTATAGTTTTCGCCCAAGGCGCTGAGCGACAAAGCACGCATCGCCCCTGTCTTGGTCAGCCCTTCGCGCAGTTCGGTGTTCGGCGTCACAAAGCTGGAGCCGGGCAGGTGCAGCCCCATGAATTCCATCAGCATTTGGTTGGTGTTGGCGGTACCGTAGAACGTGCAGGTGCCGGGGCCGTGGTAGGCTGCCATTTCGGCGGCCATTAGGGCATCGCGCCCACATTCGCCAGCGGCAAAAGACTGGCGCACTTTGGCTTTTTCGTCGTTCTGCAAGCCACTGGTCATCGGGCCTGCGGGGATGAACACGGCGGGCAGGTGGCCAAACGCTTGGGCACCGATCACAAGGCCGGGGACGATCTTGTCGCAGACGCCTAGATAGACGGCGGCGTCGAAGGTGTTGTGCGATAGCGCGATGCCTGTCGCCATGGCGATCAAGTCGCGCGAAAACAACGACAGCTCCATGCCGGCTTCGCCTTGGGTCACGCCGTCACACATCGCGGGCACGCCGCCTGCGACTTGGGCTGTGCCGCCAATGCTGCGGGCCGCGGTGCGGATCAAATCGGGGAAACGCTCAAATGGTTGGTGCGCGGACAGCATGTCGTTGTAGGCGGTGACGATGCCAAGGTTGCCGCCGGTGCCGGTGGCGAGCGGGTCTTGGTCCTCGCCCGCAGCTGCAAACGCATGGGCCTGCCCGCTGCACGACAGATGCGCGCGCGACGGGCCTTTGCGCTGTGCGGCGTCCATGCGCGCAAGGTAGGTGGCGCGCGTCGGGGCGCTGCGTGCAATGATACGTTTGGTTACGTCGTCCAATGTTGTGTGGATTGGCATCTGAGGTCACCTCGTGTTGTTAGCGCTAACAATTCCGCTTAACTAGGCTAATACGCAAAAAATGGCAATAGTTTTAGTTTGAAACGTATCCCGCAACCACTTGCAGCAGCTTGTATGCGGTAGAGGCGTCATTTTCGACAACGGCAAGGAATTCTTCGGCACCAATGCGCAAGCACGTCAGATCGGTTTTTGCCCGCATGTCGAGCGCGCGTGGTTCATTGCGGATCAGGCCCAGTTCGCCAATCAGTTTACCCGGACCGCTGGTGGCAATCAACGTGTCGTCGCCGTCTTTTTTGGGCAAGAGCAAGTCCGCTTCGCCTTGGATCACCAGATACGCCCCATCGGTGGGATCATCGTTTTTGTGAAACACATAATCGCCGGGTTCGGCAGAGTACCAGCGTGCGCCAAAGGCAAGCAGGCGCAATTGTTTGCGATCCAGACCGGAAAACAGATCGGTCTGTTCTATCGCGCGCAATTTGCGGGCCAGATCGGCGCTGACTGTGCTGTCTGCGGCATCGTCGATTTGGGCATCATCCGTGCTAAGGCGCCCCTGTTTCATTTCGAAATGCAGATCAAAGCTGGTGATGTCCGCAAAGGACGGAGCCAAGCAAATGATCGTGGTCTCGGGCAGAACGGCGCGCAGATTGGCGTGAATGTTGCTTTGCGCCTGCGCGTCGTAACTGGACAAAACACTGTCGAGGATCAGGACGTGAGGGCGTTTGATTGTTGCACGGCTGACGGCCAGCGGTTCGGCAAACATTGCGGGCACATTCGCGCCGCCACGTGGGATCGGCAGATCAAAGATCAGCGCCAGAACCAGCCCGTTCAGGTCTGCGTCCTGCAAAACGTCGGCCACTGTGCGGCGCAGATCGTCGCCTCTGGATCCAGAGCCGTCTGACACTTTGCCAAACAACGCGTTTTCCATCACGCTTAGGCCTGCGACTGGCTGGTCGTCGACCAAGGGCGTGAAAAGATCCTTCATGCTGGCTTGCAATGCGGGGCCGTGTTCGCGACGCATGTCCAGCACGCGGGCGACGATTTCGTCCGGAAATGCAGGGCCGATTTTCTCGGCAGAGATCACGAAGGGCACGGCCAGCAGTTGTGCTTTTTCCCGTGTGTCGAGGGTCTTGGCGTCACGGAACTTTGTGATCAACGCCGAGGCGTCCTCATAGGCGGTAACCTCAAAACCCAGCTTGCGAAACAAGGGGTGATCGGTGCCGTCGGATCCAAAGATTTGGCGCAGCATGTCAACGGTGTCGACTGCAAGCTGAAGCAGGTCATCTTCTAAATTCAGACTTGCCAGCAGGTCCATAAAATCGGTTTGCGTGGCCAAAACATCAGCCGTTATGGGCGTGCGCGGGGTCGCGTACAACAGGTTGTCGGCGACCGGCAGGGCGGGGTTGTATTCGGATGGATTAAACCGCCACGCATGCTGTGACAGGCCCGCAGCATCAAGAGCGGCGGTAACTCTGGGTCGCAGATCAACCAACCGCGCGGCCAGTTCCGGATGGGTGTTTGGATCGAATTTCTGATCTAACCCACGACGGAACAATGCATCGCCACTGCCCATGCCGGTGATCAGTTGTAACCACCAATCGCTGAGTTGGGCGGGGTCGTCGACGCCGGCCCCTTGGGGGTTCAGCCACTCGGCCTCTAGCATGTCGGAGCTGTTGCCGGCACGCAGCGTTTCTTGGTGCCCGTCCGTGGCGGCAGGTGGATCAATGGGTTGGAATTTTAACGGCATCATCACGTTGTCGCCGAAGCTGCCCATGAACATCACCGGACGTGACGTGGCATGGCCGATCCGCGTGGCGATCGTGGCTTGGTGCATCTTGGTGATGTCTTGGCCTGCGATGCTCAGCGTGCCGCTCGAGGGCATAACTTCGCGGGTTAACAGCTCTGCTAAGGCGCGCCGGTCCTCGTCGCTGGGCGCTGTGATCGCGATGGTGCTGGCGGCCGGAAAGGCAACGTTCAAATCCTCAAGAACCGAATTTCCTTCTTCGTCGCGCACACTGATACCGCTGAGGGTGATGTCACCGATCAGCGCCGGAATTTCGCCAGGATCCGTGTCAAACAGCGTCGTGTCGATCATGCCGGTCGGGGCAAAGCGTTCGGTGATCGTGTCCCAGCGCAACGACATGTCCTGGGATTGGTTGTAATACGCCAGCAGTTCTTTCCAAGGCGACGACAAATCCTTGTACGCAGCGAGAGCGGCGACCAGAGCGCCAACAGTGATTTCGCCTTTGATCGCCAGATAACCACCAAGCGAAAAGAAGAAAAACGGGGTCAGTTGGGTGATGAAGTTGTTGGTGAACTTCATAAAGAATTTCTTTTGGAAAATCTCGAACCGGATCGCATAAAGCCGGCCCAGACGATCTGAAATCATCGCCATCCGGTAGCGCCAGCCGCCGTTGGTGCGCAATGCACTTGCGCCTGCCGCGCCTTCGCCAATCTCGGCGGCCAAAGCCCGAATTTGAACAACCCGTTTTTTGTTCAGCTGGTTGATCTGCTTTTGCATTTTTGGGATGATCCACGCCTGCAACGGGATCAGCGCGCAGGCGGCAATGCCAAACGCAAAACTTTGGAAAAACAAGAAGCCTAGAATGGTTAACATCTGTCCGGCTTGCAGCACAGGTTGGGCGACCGCATCCCCCATCAATCCGCCCATGGGTTCGGATTCTGACGTGACCATCGACACCAATTCGCCTTGGCTGGTGCGTTCGAAATAGGGTGCCGGAAACCGCAAAATTCGGGCGATCAGGGTGTAGCGGAAGCGGCGCAACAAGCGTTCAGCAAGCACACCCTTCATCGTGTTGATCCGCATCTTCATAATGCCATGGGCAAAGACGGCCAACAGGAACAACCCACACAGCACCATCAAAAAAGTGATCTGCCCCATTTGGTAGCCATAAACGGTAACCTGATCGGCACCAGCCCCGATGGCGTCATTGATGATTCGTTTGGGCAGTTCAAGGGTCAGGTAAAGCAGGGGAAACAGGGTTAACGTCACCACCAGCAAAATCAGCTGATCGCGTTTGGAGTACTTCCAGATAAAGGTGAAAAGCGAACGTTCTATGGGGCGGTCCAGTATTCAAAAGTAAAAGTCAGCGACTCGTAATTTAGGTTAACAAGCCCACTCTAAACCTATCAATTGATTTGCGCATCCTGTTTGATGCGCTAGATTAAAGTTGCACTGAAAGGACCACCTGTGACGCCAGCGATCCAGACGCTTTTGATTTTGCTTATCCTGCTGCAAGTCAAACACATGTTTGCGGATTTTTTTCTGCAGACACCAAAGATGCTGGCAGGGCGCGGGCAATACGCGCACATGGGCCGCGCGCAACATGCTGCGATCCACGCGGGCGGGTCTGCGATTGCGTTGGTCGTTTTGGGCGCGCCAAGCCCCTTTATTGTGGTGTTATGCGTGCTGGAATGGGCGGTTCACTATCACATCGATTGGGCCAAAGGCGCGTATTCAGATCGGTCCGGGCATGGACCAGCAGAGGCGGGGTATTGGCGCACATTTGGCGTTGATCAATTGCTGCACCAGCTGACCTATGTGGCGATGATTTGGGCCTGCGCGGTCTATGCGCTGTAGGCTTTGAACGCTGCAAAGTTTCGCAGGCGGGCAACGACCCGATCACCGGTTTGCCGATCTGCAATGTAGGATGATCGCGTCATAAAACGCGTTTGCCTGCGTCCCATGCCGCAACACCACAGGCGGCGATTTCGCAGCCCTGCCACGTCACCGGATGTGCTGCGTAATTGATGGCAAAGGTTCGCGTTCCGGCCTGACGCACGCGCAGCCCGTGGGCCAAGTGCTGCATCTGAACGCCACTGGCCTCGCATCCCATTGCGACGACGCGATCCCAAAGCGTTTCATCGGGCCATGCGCCCAAATACCAAAAATTGCCTTCATCGCTTAGAACCGTGGTTGCGTTTTCGGTTTTCAACAACGGGCTTTCGACATTGGCGAGCCGTTCTTGCCAGTGCACAACGTGACCACCGCCGACCACCGGTCGTTTGTGATGTGGCGGCAGGCTTTCGTGCAGTTCAATCTGCGATGTCATGCCTGCAATTGATGGCGTCCCACTGATCGGGATCGACAGTTCGTCCGTCACGGTGGCGCTGCGCGGGCCAATGATGACCTGTGCATTTGCAACCTCAAGAGCGGCATAAAGCGCAGGTTCACAGCCTGCCAAGCCGGGGGCGAGCACCAGTTTGTAACCGTCGAATTCACGCGCTGAACTGGGCACGATATCGATGGACAAACCGGCGCGGCGTAGCGCGCGGTAGGCATCGAACGTCAGCCGGAAATAGTCGAAATCAGCGCCTTGAGGTTGCGTGCTCCATGCCCAATCGGACGGGTAATCAAAGACCAATGCGACATCTGCGCGGGTCTGTTGTACGGCCCCCATCGTGGCGATTTCGTCAGCGACTTCCTTGGCTTCGGCCAATGCGGGTGCGGCCACATCGTCAGGGCGCAGCAGGCCTGCGTGATTTTGTTCTTGGGCAAACGGCGCTTGGCGCCAGCGGAAATAGCTGACGACTTCGGCCCCATGCGCAATGGCCTCCCAGCTCCATAACCGGACCATGCCGGGTAGGGGCGCGGGGTTGTAGGGGGCCCAATTCACCGGACCCGGTTGTTGTTCCATCACCCACCAACGCCCACGTCCGACAGCGCGGTACAGATCGTGGTGAAACGCCTGCATGTCAGGATCGCCTTGCTGCAAATACGTAGATTTATGCACGTCTGACGCCTCTAGCCGGTCCGACAAAAAGCCAATCGGGTAGCTGTCCCAGCTGGCGACATCCAGATCCGCACCGACGTCAAAGTGATCAAAATCCAGCACGCGCCCCATGTAGTTGTGGATCAAGGGCGTGTCCGTCAGCCCGCGCAAGACATCCACTTGGGCGCGGTTGAACGCGACAACTTGGTCAGAACTGAACCGCCGGAACGCCATCACATGCGCGGGGTTTGGTTCTGTGACGGTCAGGTTGGGCGCGTCAATCTGGTCAAAACCGTCGTACTCCATCGACCAAAAAACATTGCCCCATGCTGCATTTAGGGTCTCGATTGTGTCATAGTGGGATCTAAGCCAATCGCGAAAAGCTATTGTTGCGGGTATTGAATAGCTGAGGGTGGTGTCGTGGCAACCATATTCGTTGTCGATTTGCCAGCCGTGGATGTGCGGATTGCGCCCGTATCTTTCGCCCAAAATTTGCGCAATGCGTTGGCATTCTGCGATGTAGGGGCGGTGGGAAAAACAATAGTGGCGGCGTGACCCGAATTTGCGTGGATTGCCTTGCGCGTCCACGGCCAACATGTCGGGGTGTTTGTCCAGCATCCAGCGTGGCGGCGTGGCGGTTGGCGTGCACATCACGACCTTCAATCCAGCCTCGCCCAGCACCGTGATTGCCTGGTCCAGCCAGTCGAATTCGAATTGATCCGGCTTGGGTTCAATCCTGCTCCAGGCGAATTCCCCGATGCGCACCCAACTGATGCCAGCGTCGATCATGCGGGCGGCGTCACGTGCCCACAACGCCCTGTCCCAGTGTTCGGGATAGTAGCAAACCCCAAGCGCCGGGATCACAAGATCACCTGATATTCAGGCAGACCGGTGCCGACACCTTGCGCCACAAACGTCATGCCATCGTTTGGCCCAGCATCTAGACCGACAGCCGCCGACGTTACGTACAGCGTGGTCAAATCAGGGCCGCCAAATGCCGGACAGGAGGCTTGTTTTGCGTTAATCTCAACGGCTTTTAGGAACGTGCCATTGGGTGAATAGACGGCGACCCGTGACGCGCCCCACTGCGCCACCCACATATTTCCACCGGCGTCTGTTACTGCCCCGTCAGGGTTTAGTCCCTCTTCGCGTAGATCCAGAAACACTGTCGATGCGCCCACAGGCCACCCGTCAACGGCGTCCAAATCCTGACGCATGACGCGGCGTGAATGCGTGTCCGTATAGTAGGCGCAGCTGCGATCAGGCGCGAAACAAATCGCGTTTGACACCGTGATCGAGGTGAAAAGCGTGCGCAGCTCACCCTTGTAAAAACGGCTGATAGAGCCTGCATATTTCTCAGCGTTCTTGCCCATCGATCCGATCCAGAAACCGCCCCAAGGGTCCGCGCGCCCGTCGTTTGACCGGGTGACAGGGTTGTCTGCCTCTAGCGGTGTGATCAATTCGCGCGCGCCTGTTTCCAGCGAAAATCGCCATAGGCCCGTCTCTGATGCCATCAACAGCGTATCGCGGTCGACCCAGCCCGCGGCCGAGCAATGTTCATCAAAGTGCCATTCATTTGTGGTATCGTCGCTTCGTGTCAGCAGACGTTTTCCAAGAATATCGAACCAGTAAAGCTGCTGGCGCACAGGGTGCCACAACGGTCCTTCGCCCAGCTCGCAGATGCGATCATCAAAAACCGTGCTCATGATGTTGCCGCCTTGTATGCCGCGACGATTTCGGTGGCGTTTTTAGCAACGTCAGACACGCTCATTCCCGGTTTGAAGATCGCAGAGCCGAGGCCGAAACCATCGGCACTTGCCGCGATCCATTCCCCAAAGTTTTCGGAGCCAGCACCGCCAACAGCGTAAACTTGGGTGCCTGTTGGCAAAATGGCCCGCATGGCTTGCAAACCCGACGGGCCTGCCATCGATCCGGGGAACAGTTTCAGCCCGTCAGCGCCTGCGTGCAGGGCGGCAAACGCCTCGGTCGGGGTGAAAACGCCGGGCCAACTTTGCAGACCCTTGGCCTTTGTGTGGCGGATGACGTCGGTGTCGCAATTGGGGGAAACAACCAGTGTTCCACCAGCGCGCGCCACCGCATCGACATGGTCGCACGTCAGCACAGTTCCCGCACCAATCACGGCACGATCCCCAAAGGCCGTAACGATTTTTGCGATGCTATCGAACGGGTCAGGCGAGTTGGTCGGAACCTCAATCGTGGTGATGCCAGCATCGATTAAAACAGACGCGATATCAACAGCTTCGCTAGGTTTCAGCCCACGTAAAATTGCGATGATAGGAAGGGTCATGTGGTCTCCTTGATCTGGCGATACGCGGCCTGAAGCCCGGCCAAAGTCATGCGTTCTACATCGGCGATTGTGGCGTGAACACCTTGCAGCCGCAACGCGTCACTGTAGGCTTTTGCCAGCGCATCCGCCCCAAGGATTGCCACGTTTTGACCAAGCCAAAACGGGCGTGCTGCCCCCAATTCTGCCCCGATCAACAATCCGGACAGACGGGCGCGCGCGGTATCTTTGCTTTGTCCATGCAACAAGTCGCGGGCACGTAGATTGAACAGGTATGCGGCAAGCCGTTCGGGGCGCGAAAGCGTGTCTGAAACGGCCTCCTCGAACGCTTGGGCATCCCACCCTTTGGCGTCAACCGAGTGGCGCAGCACCGACGCGCCAGAGAGCAGATTGAACTGTTCGCCGGTCATAAATGTCTGGAAACTGACAACTTCACCCGCACTGACATGGACCCATTTTGTATGCGTGCCGGGCAGGCAAATGACGCCGTCCCAGTCGGTGTTCAGAGCAAGGAAACCGGCGATCTGGGTTTCTTCGCCGCGCATGACATCCGCAGGTTTTTCCTGCTTTAAACCGCCGATCACGTGGACGCGCAGGCGGGGGTCGATGCTGGCGGCCAGCACGACGCCATTGGCGATGGGCGTGCACGGAACCGCGCTGTAGGGGGCCTCGACCCAGCCTTGGCGCGCGCCGACCATGCCGCAGGCAATCACGGGCGTTGTGTCACGCAGCCAAGGGTCAATCAACGCCAGCAACGCAGCCTCGAACTGGTCGCGATCCAGCTGGGCCATGCCCGCGTCAGATTTCGCGGTGTCGACAACGCTGCCGCCTTTCATCGCCCAGACCCGCAGGTTGGTTGTGCCCCAATCGGCGGCGATCCAATCGGCGCGCGTCATCAGCCTGTCACCACGGTGCCGCCATCGACGACCACGCATTGGCCGGTCATCATCCGGCTGGTTTTTGAGGCGAGAAACAGAACCGCATCGACGATGTCTTGGGGATCAAGATGTTCTTTCAGACACTGTTTTTCGAGATGTGCGGCCAAGGCATCTGGTGTCGCCCATTTGTCCATTTGTTTGGGCGTCAAAACCCATCCCGGGGCCAGTGCATTCACGCGGATTTTGTCAGGCCCCAATTCGCGCGCCAAGCTGCGAGACATTGCCGTGATGCCGCCATTTGCCGTGGTGTAGGCCGTGTAACCCGCACCGCCCATCATGTAGCTGATCGAGCTGAAGTTGATGATTGATCCAAAGCCGGCTGTCTGCATTTGGCGTGCCGCTTCTTGGCACGAAAAAAAGTAGCTTTTGAGGTTAATGGCTTGCATCCAGTCCCAGTAATCTGTCGTGACTTTGTCCAGCTCGTGGCGATCATCGTTGGCCGCGTTGTTGACCAAAACAGTGATGGGGCCGTGCACCTTTGATGCTTGTCGCATCGTTTTTTGCAAATGCTCCGTGTCGGTAATGTCGCCTTGCAGGAATAACGGCGCGCGGCCGTGTTTCATCTCCATTTCGGCGACAAATTTTGACGCATCTGAACGGCCGATAAAGGCGACGTTTGCGCCTTGGCCCATGAACCCGTCCGTGAGGGCCGCGCCAATGCCGTTGCCGCCACCTGTGATGTAGACGGATTGCCCCGAAAGGTCGTGGAATGTCGCGGTTTTGGTCATGGTCGTCAGGCCTTTTTCTTGCGGGCGAAGGCAGGCAGCCAATCGCCGTGTGCCACCAGCAGATCATCCACCAGCGACCGGATCTGGCGTAAATCCAGTTCGGCTGCGGTGTGAGGATCCATCATGGCCGCATGGTAAATGTGTTCGGGGTTTTCGTCGACCAACGCGCGCACGGTCAATTCCTGAACGTTGATTTGCGTGCGCATCAGGGCCGTCAGCTGTGGCGGAATGTTGTCTACCACGGTGGGTTGGATGCCATTGGCGTCCGCCAGACAAGGGGTTTCGACCGCAGCGCCCATTGGTAATTGCGGGATTTGGCCAGTGTTTGGCAGGTTGCCATACAGCACATACGGCGTGTCGGTGACGATGGCGTTCATCAGCTCGGATGCGAATTCGTGGCTTTTGCAAACCTCGACTTTGCCAGAGGCGCGCATGGCTTTGGCTTGGTCTTGCCAATCGGCGATCTGTTCCTCGCAACGGGTCGGGTATTCGTCGAGCGGGATGCCAAAATCCGCGATCAAATCGTCGCGCCCGTCCTTGATGAACCACGGCACGTATTCGGCCAGATGTTCGGAGCTTTCGGTGCAGAAAAATCCGAGGTGATCCATGACTTCATAACGGACCTTGTTGCCACAACGCGGCATCAAAAGTGGCGCTTTGGGGAGCGACCCATTGGCGTATCCATCGCGCAAACGCGGATAAAGATCGTGCAGTTGGCCACCGACCTCTTGTTCCAAGCGCAGGAAAAACGCGACGTGGTTTACGCCAGCGACTTTGTAGCGGACAGACCCCTGATCGATGTCCAGATCATGCGACAATTCCTGCACCGTGTTTTGCACGGAATGGCATAGGCCGACCTGCTTCAGTTTAGGAAAGCGTTCCGCCAGTGCCCACGTGTTGATCGCCATTGGGTTCACATATTGCAGCAAGGTCGCGTCGGGGCAAAGCTCTGCCATATCGGCCGCCACATCCCACAACACAGGCACAGTGCGCAGGCCGCGCATGATGCCACCAACGCCCAGCGTGTCAGCGATTGTTTGGCGCAGGCCGTACTGTTTGGGGATGTCGAAATCGGTGACTGTGCAAGGTTGATAGCCGCCAACTTGAAACGCTGTGACGACAAAATCAGCACCATCCAGCGCGCTGCGCCGATCCGCGTGTGTGCTGACGGTCGCGCCTGTGCCGACGGTTTGGATCATGGTGCGCGCGACGATTTCGCTTTCGGCGAGACGTGCGGCGTCAATGTCCATCAAGGCAAAATGGCTGTCGGCAAGGGCCGGCGTCAAAAGCGCGTCGCCCACGATATTTTTCATAAAAATCGTAGAACCCGCACCGATGAAGGTGATCTTTGTCATGTCGTTTACTCGAGGTTAGGTTTCATTTTACAGCGCCCAAGGTCAGGCCTGCGATGAAATGTTTTTGCATCAAAAAGAACATCGCAACAGGGGGCAGGGCGGCCACAAGCGAGCCCGCGCTCATTAAGTGATACATCGCACGGAATTGGGCGTTAAAGCTGGTGATGCCGGCGGTTACGGGTTGCGCATTTTCGCCTTGGGTCAAGACAATCGCCCAGAAGTAATCGTTCCAGATGAAGGTGAAAATCAGAACCGACAAGGCGGCCAGTGCGGGTTTCATCAAAGGCAAAACCACATACCAGAAAATCTGCCATTCGCGGATGCCCTCAACGCGCGCCGCCTCGATCAGCTCAAACGGCAGGGCCTTGATAAAATTGCGCATGAACAGCGTGCAGAACCCGGTTTGAAAGGCGACGTGGAACAGGATCAACCCGGTTTTGGTGTTGTACAACCCCATATCCAACGTCAGATCCCGCACCGGGACCATCAGGATTTGGAAGGGCACAAAGTTGCCTGCGATGAACATGAAAAACAACAACAGGTTGGCTTTGAATTTATACACGCCAAGGGCAAATCCGGCCATCGCGCTAAGCGCCACAGCGCCGATCACCGTCGGGATCGTGATCATGAACGAGTTCAGAATGTAGCGCGGCATGGAAGAGTTAAACACCTGCGCGAAGTTTTCGAAAAACTCGAACGACGATGGCATGCCCCAGTAGTTGCCGAGCGTGAAATCGACCGATGGTCGGATCGCAAACAGGGCAACAGCAATCAGCGGCGCCAGCCACAGCAACAAGGCTACGGGCAGCAGCGCCTGATAGGTCAATTGCGTACTGCGCGAGGATTTTTCGATTGGTTTGGGAAACATCAGCGCGCCTCCCTTTCATCTTGGTACATTCGGAATAGAAAATAGCCGATGAACAGCAGCATGATCAGGAACAAGATCACGGCGATCGCCGCGCCGTAGCCCATCTTGAACCCGTATTCAGACAGCGATTTTTCGAACATGTAGAACGACAGCACGCGGGTGGACCCGAATGGCCCGCCGTTGGTCATGATCGAAATCAGATCGAAGGATCGTAGCGCCCCGATGATCGTCACGACAAACGCGATGAACGTGGCAGGGCGCAGTTGCGGCAAGATCACGAACCACAGCATTTTGAGGCCCTTGGCCCCGTCTAAACGCGCAGCCTCGATCTGCTCGGGGTCAACGGCGTTCAGGCCAGTCAGGTACAGGATCATGCAATAGGCGGTCTGTGGCCACAGCCCCGCCGCGATGATGCCGTAGGTTGCCAGTTTAGGGTCCCCAAGGACGTTGACTGGATTAAACCCAAAGACGCCGATGATGCCGTTGAACAGGCCAAAGGTCGGATCATAAAACCACGTGAACACCAGGCCGACGACGATCTGGCTGATGACAAACGGGAAGAAGAACAACGACTTATACAGGCGAATGCCGCGCACTGTCTGATTCAGGAACAGCGCGATGAACAGACCACCCGGGATCGCCAGCAGATAGAACACCAGCCATTTGGCGTTGTTCCAAAGCGAGACCGTGAAAGCCTTGTCGCGTGTCAGAAGGCGTTCGTAATGCGCCAGCCCTACGTACTCGCCCGTCTCTGAGATCGGGCCTAAACCGTCCCATTTGAACATCGAAATGTAAAAACTTTGCCCAATCGGCCAGACCACATACAGCGTGAACATGATCATCGCAGGGATCAGGAACAGCCACGGCGTGATCGCAATCTCGTTGCGCGCGTACCAGCCTTTGGGACGCGTGTTGTGCTGCATGTCAGATGTCTCGGCCATGGGGCACCTCTGGGGTTACGTACATCACGATTGAAAAGCGGAGCAGTGTTGAAAAACAGAGCAATGTCTCGACTTGTCAATTTTGACGTAGAGCGTTTGATGGGACGCATTTGATGTCGGGTGGGGGCCGCGCCGTGGCGCAGCCCCCGTTTGTCTGGGCGTTCCTATTAGAGGTCGGCGCGCACGTCTTCCAAACGCTCAAGAATGTCGTCCAGATTTTCCGGGTAGACCATGAACTCTTGCATGCCTTCCATCGCCGCTTTGGCCATTTCAGCCGGATAGTCGCGGTCAAAGAACTGCGCCACGCCACCTGGGGAGTTCGAGGACAGCATCTCAAAGCCCTCTTTGAGGAACTTGTCGTCATCAATGCTGGCTTTGGAGTTCACTGGCAACTGGCCAAGGTTCTCGCCGTTGTTGATGATCGTCTGCTCTTCGGCAGAGGCCACGTGCAGCAAGAATGCGCGGGCGTTGTCCTTGTTCTCAGCTTTTGCCGGGATGTGGAACGTGTCCGTTGGCGCGTCTTCTGCCAGCGCGATGCCGGGTGTGATGGCGGGGAACTGGTGGAAGTCGAGCTTGCTGTCGTCAAGACCGGCTTCGCGCAGCGGTGCCACGGCAAAGTTGCCTTTGAGGATCGCGGCGGCTTCACCGTTCACCATAAGCGGCAGGGATTGCTGCCAGTCTTTGTTCTGGTGATCGTCAACAAAGGCACCCATTTCGACAAGCTTGGCCCAGTTTGCGAAAGTTTCGCGCACACGGTCGTCTGTCCAAGCGACGTTGCCGGCTGCAAGCTCCATGTGGAAATCGAAGCCATGGGTGCGCATGTTGATGTAGTCAAACCAACCTGACGCGGTCCAGAGCCATTTTGTGCCGATGGTGTAGCATTTCATGCCCGCATCGAGGACTTTCTGGCAGTTGGCCAGCATCTCGTCGAAGTCCGCAGGCTCGCTGATGCCCAGATCTTCATAGATGTCTTTGCGGTAGTAAACGCCCCATTGGTAGTACGTGTACGGCACGCCCCACTGCTTGTCGTCGATGGTCATCGCACCCTTGGTGGAGGCCAGCTCTTCGCCCATCGCGGTGTCAGCCCACAGATCGGACACGTCTTCAAACAGACCGGCATTGACGTAGGGTGTCATGCGGTTGGCGGCGTACCATGTTGCAACATCTGGCGCGTTGGCGGTCAGGAAGTTGCGGATTTGCGTCTTGTAAGCTTCGCGGTCGATGACAGTGGTTTCGATGTTGAGATCAGGGTGCTTGGCCCCGAAACGTTCAATCATCGCTTCCATCGTGGCGCGCGGCGCAGGGTTCGATGTGTCGAGGAAGATCTTTAGATCGCCCGTCAGTTTTGCATGGCCGTCTGCAAACGCAGACCCTGCCAAAATCGTGCTGGCAGCCAAAGCCGCGAGCGTCGCTTTTAGTGTGAATTTCATGGTCTTCTCCCTTTTGACTGCTTCGCCCTCCGAAACAGCTTTGGTTTCAATAGTTGAAACCTTGTTCTATTTAGTGAGATAATCACATCGAATCATGTAGGGTCAACAGCATCTTTGGTTCGACCGTCAAACGGTCATGCCACACGGGAGGGTAGAAACATGTCAGGTGACGGAACAGTAGGCAAAGCCTGCGACGTGCTGGATCAAGTTGCATCCTACCCGCGTCCTGTGCGGTTTGGACAGTTGTTGGAAACCTCATCCTTTCCCAAAGCGACGCTGTACCGGTTTTTGCAAACGCTGACCTCGCAGGGGATGCTGACCTATGATCCGGAGCGGCAAACCTATGCGCTGGGCATGCGTTTGGTGCGTCTTGCGCATGCGGCGTGGACACATTCGTCGCTTGCCCCGATCGCGCGCCCCTATCTAGATGTGCTCAGCCAAGAGTTGGGCGAAACCGTGCATCTGGCACAGATGGATGCCAGTCAGGTGTTGTACGTCGACAAGCGTAACGCGGCGCAACCGGTCGAGATGTACAGCCAAGCAGGACGCGTTGGCCCCGCCTATTGCACCGGCGTGGGCAAGGCGATGCTGGCACATCTATCCGAGGCTGATTTGACCCGCGCGGTCGCACTGCAATCATTCCACCGCTTTACGGATACGACACTGACAACAGAGGCTGATTTGCGCGCGGAATTGGCGGCTATTCGCAAACGTGGGTACGCATTTGATCGCGAAGAACACGAACCGGGGATCATTTGCATCGCCAAACCGATCCTGACGCGCAACGGTCGGGTTTTGGGCGCGTTGTCCGTCACCGGACCCACGTCGCGCCACACATTGGACCACTTGGAAACATGGGCACCGCGCCTGACTGCGGCGGCCACAAACATTGCACGAGACGCCCAAGATTGGCGTTTTCCTGATGCAGCACAACAAATGACGGGGACGTAAGACATGACCGGAGTGAACCTGAAAAACGTGGTGAAACGTTACGGCGAAACACAAGTGATCCATGGCATTGATCTGGACATTGCGGACGGTGAATTCTGCGTTTTTGTGGGCCCTTCAGGGTGCGGGAAATCGACATTGCTGCGCATGATTGCAGGGCTTGAGGAAACCACCGAAGGCCAGATGTTTATTGGAGATCAGGATGTTACCCACATCGATCCCAGTTTGCGCGGTGTGGCGATGGTGTTTCAAACCTACGCACTTTACCCACACATGACTGTGGCGGAAAACATGGGGTTCGGGCTGCGGATGAACGGGGTGCCCAAGGCCGAGATCAAAGAAAAGGTCGGCAAAGCCTCGGACATTCTGAAACTTGGCGACTACCTGAAACGTAAACCCAAAGCGCTGTCCGGGGGGCAACGCCAACGGGTCGCGATCGGGCGCGCAATTGTGCGGGGGCCGGACGTGTTTTTGTTCGATGAACCGCTGTCCAATCTGGATGCGGAACTGCGTGTGGAAATGCGCGTGGAAATCGCACGATTGCACCACGAAATCGGGGCCACGATGATCTACGTGACCCACGATCAGGTCGAAGCGATGACCATGGCGGATAAAATTGTTGTGCTACGGGACGGGCGTATCGAACAGGTCGGCGCGCCACTGGAATTGTACCGCAATCCGGACAATAAATTTGTGGCAGGCTTTATCGGTTCTCCTTCGATGAACTTTATGGAGTGTACTGTCAGCGACGGCCAAGCGGCGCACGCGGCCTTGCAGGCCCCGGTCGCAAACCCCGCGATCCCTAAGGACGCGCAGGCCGTGACGATGGGTGTGCGCCCCGAACATCTGACGATTGTTGCCGGGTCCGGGATGAATGTGGAGCTGACCGAAGCCTTGGGCGGGGTGTCATACGCATATCTGCGGGCCTCTGATGGCACGCGATTGATCGTCGAAGAGCGCGGCGATGAGCGCAGTAAAATCGGCGACACCGTTGATGTCGAATTTGAGCCGTACCGCGCGATGTTCTTTGAAGCAAATACCGGCGTGCGGCTGCGGTAACGCATGGCTTAAAGGTGAAATTTCAAGGGTCGCTTGACCCAACGGCAGTCAAGAGCAACGCAGTTTGTGCATTTGCTCGCTATGCGTGTCAGGTGAAATCATGTTACTCTTTTGAAGTGTCCTAGTGGGGGCCGTCAAAAGACGAGGCGTGTATGACTAACAATTTGCTGAATTATTTAAAAACTGCTCCTGATGATCCCTTTGAGCCGATAATGGAAAATGCACCGATTATGATGCATTCCATTGATCAAGAAGGCCGCATTTTGCAGGTCAGTCGATTTTGGGCGAGTAAACTGGGGTACACGCCCGAAGAAATGGTCGGCCATCAATCATCTGATTTCCTGACGGACGCCTCTCGCAAGAAGGCAATCGAAGACATACTGCCGCAATTTTACAAAACCGGATCAGTCTACAATGTAGAATATGATTTTGTGCGGAAAGACGGCACTGAAATCCCTGTTTTGCTCTCGGCGTCAGCGTCTTTGGACGAAAATGGCAAGTTCGTCCGCTCGCTGGCGATTATCTTTGACAACTCTGCCGCGAAACGTTCTGCAGCGGCGTTGATCCAAAGCCAGCGTACCGACGCGATTGGCCAGCTGGTCGGCGGTGTTGCGCATGATTTCAACAATTTGCTGACGGTCATTCAAGGCAATTTGGAATTTCTGCGCTCTGATCCGGATTCGTCGGAACGGATGAGTTTCATTGATGACGCCCTGCGCGCCACCTCGCGTGGATCAAGTTTGACGCAGCAATTGTTGGCCTATGGGCGTCGGTCGCACCTTATGCCCAAACAGATTGATTTGAACCGTGCCGTGCGCGAAATGGATTCGATGATGCGTAGGGTCATTCCGGCCAGTATCTCGATCCAGACCGTCGAGGGTGGTGGTTTGTGGACCGTCAATGTGGACCGTCACCAGTTGGACACGGCCATCCTGAACATCGTCAACAATGCCTGCGATGCGATGCCCAATAGCGGCGGTAAGCTGACGATTGAAACTTGCAACGTTCGCATTTCAGAGGCCTATGTTACCGAGCGTTACGAGGATATCGTGCCCGGTCGTTATGTCATGCTGGCGATTTCGGACAACGGTCACGGCATGGGCAAAACGATCATGGGCAAGGTGTTTGAGCCGTTCTACACCACCAAAGCGGTGGGCAAAGGATCAGGTTTGGGCCTGTCGATGGTGTTTGGCTTTTTGAAGCAATCGAAAGGATCGGTGCGCATCTACAGCGAAGTCGGGGTAGGCACGACATTCAAGCTGTATTTCCCCGCAGTCAGCGGATCGGACCAGCCCAGCACATTGGACCAAATTCAAGAAGAAATCACGGGTTACGTGAAATCCGCTAAAATTCTGGTGGTCGAAGATGAACCGGACGTGCGAAATGTGATTGTACGCCAGTTGTCGGAACTTGGCTTGGGTGTTGCGCAGGCAGCATCGGGCGACGAGGCATTTGCGATGCTGGCCGAAGGCTATCGCCCCGAAGTCATGCTGACGGACATCGTGATGCCGGGGGCCTTGCAGGGGCCTGAACTGGCCCGCGAGGCGCGCAAAATGATTGACGGGCTCAAGGTTATTTTCATCTCGGGCTATCCAAAAGAAGCGGCAATTCACGGCAATGGCGTGAGCGCGGACGACATTCAGTTTGTAAAACCTGTGTCGAAAAACACCCTGTTGAAAGGGGTCACGGAACTGCTGAACAAAGACGTGTAACGCTGCTGATTTCTCAGGTTTTTTCCCACCACGTGCTTGGCTTCACCCGTCCGCCACGGTTGCGGTCGAGCCATAGAGCGAGCTTGCGAAACCGGGATAGGGCAAGCTTGCGCCACAACCGGTGCGGCCACGTGTCAAAGTCGCGATTGAACGGGCAAACCCGCATGCAAATCGCGCAATCAGTCGATGTTTTGGCCCAAAAGCTGAAACATTTCTCTGCATCTGACGTCCATTTGCGCACGCCCTTGATCGCGGACACATTTGATCCGCCAACCTCTGGGGCACCAAAGGGCAGTGCTTTGACCGGACAGGCATCCGCGCATTTCGTACAGATATCGCAAAAGTCTTTGACGCCTTTGGGTTCGGCCACATCGTGCGCCAACGGCAGGCTGGTAAAGATTTTGGAAAACCGCAAACGCGGTCCGAATTCAGGCGTGATCACCATTTGATTTCGTGCGTATTCCCCTAAACCGGCCTTAACGGCATAGGGGATGACCAGGCCTGTGTCGTTCATTGACGCAACGGCGTCGTACCCCAAATTGCGGATGTAGGCAGCGAGCTGCATCACCACCGACGCCTCGTGCGAATATTCACGCCCTGTTGCCGCACCAGCAAGCGCAGAGGGGTAGGTCGCGACCAATTCCGCGTCCATTTCGTGGCCCAGAACAATGACTGATGTCATGCCTTCGGGCAGATCGTTGGGTGCATCGGACAGGTCACGGGTATCGATCCGGCTGGCGTAAAGCCATCGATCATCCATGTCGGTGACGCCGCACAAGTTAGCGCCAAAAAACTTGGCTATGCGTTTGATCTCAGTCGACATTTCGTTTGGGTCATCGACCTCTAGCTGCATCGGTGCAACGGGGGTGTCATAGCTGATCGGGGCTTGGAACCCTTCGCGCCGCCCTTGGTCTGCGTGGCGATCGGTGATCACATCCGAAATCAACCAAGCGGCATTTCGCAGGGCAAAATCGCGCTGGGTGAACCCGTCTCCACGACGCGGCGTTGCTTCCATCCGGTAGGACGCAAAAAAGCCGTCGGTCTGTTTGGTGCGCACAGTGTCGTCCCAAAACGCGCGGGTGAACACATCGTTGCGCTGGGTAAAGCGTTCGAAATCTTCGGTGACTTCAATGCCAGCGGCAGCGTCGTTGGGGTGCGGAAGGTTGTGATTTTTCGGATAACTCATGAAGTTACGCTATCGCGTCGCAATCGGGATGGACAAGACGTTTTTGACCAGAGAAGTCTGGCACAAACAGGGAGAACACAAATGAAAATCGGTTTTATTGGTCTCGGTAATGTCGGCGGCAAGCTTGCTGGCAGCCTGATCCGGAACGGCGAAGACGTCACGGTCTTTGATTTGAACGCAGAATTTGTGACTGCAAAAGTGGCTGAGGGGGCCAAGGCTGGTGACAGTGCGGCGCATGTGATGCAAATCTGCGATGCGGTCATCACCTGCTTGCCGAGCCCGGCGGCCTGCGATGCAGTGGTCGCAGAGATGCTGCCCCACGTCGGCCCCGGTAAAATCTGGATGGAAATGTCGACCACGGACGCAGAAGAGGTCAAACGCCTTGCAGCCCTTGTGATTGCGGCGGGTGGCGAAGCTGTTGATTGTCCGGTTTCAGGTGGTTGCCACCGTGCCGACACCGGCAACATCAGCATCTATGCGGGGTGCACGCGTGCGACTTTCGACAAAGCACTGCCGATCCTGACGCACATGGGACGTCGAATTTTGCACGTGGGCGAGGTGGGTATTTCATCGACGCTGAAGGTGATGACGAATTATTTGGCCACGATGAATTTGCTATCCGTTTGCGAGGCGTTGACCGTGATGAAGGCGGCGGGCATGGATCTGGGCATGACCTTTGAAGCGATTTCGATGTCGTCGGGCACGTCCTTCGTACATGAAACTGAAAGCCAGCTGATACTGTCAGGCAGCCGCGATGTGAATTTCACGATGGATCTAATTCAAAAGGACATCGGACTATTTCAGGCCATCGCCGATCGCAATAATGTTCCGTTGGAACTGTCGCCTTTGATGATCGAAATGATGACGGACGGGCAAAAGCGTTACGGCATGCGTGCGCAGTCTGATCGCATGATCGAACGGCTCGAAGAGGCGACGGGTCTGTCGATCACAGCGCCCGGTTTTCCGACCGAACTGGTCGACGATGAACCCGAAGAGCGCGGCTATGAGGTGGTCCCAAAACGCTAACGCCCTTGTGGCGCAGCCCCGATCAAGGGTAGGTGGCGCGGACTGACAAAAAGGAACGCATCATGAGCGACGAGGTTATTGGAACTGTGTACGCCTCTGCCGGACGGCGGATGTTGGGCATCGTGTCGCTGGCGTTCTTGGGGATTTTGTTGATTTACCTGTGCTTGGCAAAGCCACCGTCGTTGCTGGGTCAGTTGTTTTTGCTGATCATTGGTGCCGGATCGCTTTGGCTGGCGGATAAAATGCGGCGCGCCACGTCGCACGTGATCGAGCTGACCGAGACCGAAATTCGCGACAGCAGCGGCATTGTCATTGCGCGGATCGAGGACATCGTCAGTATTGATCGCGGATTTTTTGCGTTCAAACCGTCAAACGGTTTCCTGTTACGCACCAAAAAACCCGAAACGCGTGTGTGGCGTCCGGGTCTTTGGTGGCGCATTGGTCGCCAGATCGGGGTCGGTGGTATGACACCGGGGCATCAGACCAAATTTATGTCCGAGATCATTGCCGCGACGATCGCGCAGCGTGATCTTTAATCGCTCCACAGAATCTGTGGTGAATAGCGCGGGCGCGTAAAGACGAAATTTACGATTTCGTGGTCAGATAGCCCAGTGTTGTAAGGCGGATTGTATTTCACAAACGTCTCCACAACCATAATCCGTTCGTTGTGCGGCATGATTGGCAGGCGGGTGTGCCAGTTGGAAATGTTGTTGTTCTTTAGCTCAGGCACCCAGCCTTTGGTTTTCGACCAGTCACGCTTGTAGATATTGTTGTCGGCGTCGAATTTAACGCTGGTGATACGGATGGATGTGTCTGTGACATTTTCGTTGGTCAAATAGGCCAGCAGTTCTTGTGTGCCGTTCAGAAATGCCTGATCAATCAGAGCAGTCTCACGTGAGATCATGTCGCCAATCGTAAACGCAGCCTTTTGGTTCAGCGAATGCTTGCGATAGGCGTCAAAGATCGAGAACAGCGTCAGAAAGGCCCAGAACAACATCGGCAACAAGATCATCATTTCGATGGCGATACTGCCGTCTTCGTCGCGGGAATATCGCTTGACCCAATGGCGCAGTGTTGCGCGTTTCCAAGTGCGTTTATGTTCCATTATTGTGGCTCCTGCACAAAGGCCGAGACAGACACCATTTTGGCACGTCCGGAACCGTCTTTGGTAAACGAATGCCCCAACCCGGACGTCGGAAAGACGGGTTTGAACATGTAGCACGCGCGCAGCAGCATGGTTTCGTGGTCCAGGCCGTTCGAGAATGCCTGCAATGGTGTCACGGGCTGTGAAACATCCACACAATCCGCAGACCCGCCGAACCCGTTAAAGTTTCTCATGTCGATAGGGTTCATCGACAAACGCAGCGTGTTTTCGCAATCGTTGGGCAGACCAGAGTAGTCGCAGATCATCTGCTTTAGGTTCTGATGCGTGTAGTTCGCACCTGTGTTCAGGCGAATGTTGCGCACGGTCATATCGACACCGCGGTCAAGAAACACTTGACGCATTGAGTAGATGCCCATTTCGACAGAGGTCATAAACATAGTGAAGATCAGGGGCACACCGAGCGCGAATTCAACAATCATCTGGCCATCTTCATTGCGCCCGAACCGCTTGATGCGACTTAGGAATGTCTGTTTCATTGGGTCAACCTCAGTTGGTTAATTTGGCTGGCGATGGCCTTGAAGGCTTCGGAAATTTCGACCCCTTCGACACGGAAGAAATGGCTAGGCGACGAGGCGCAGTTGGACATGACCGTTGCGCTGTAATCGCTCACTTCAAACCCGACGGACCAGATCACAATGCCTTGGTCTTTGGCGGCTGTGCAGATGCTAGACAGCATGCCATCGGCCTGTGATGCGCTGTACTTCGTGTATTTCCAGTTGTCGTGCTGGGAATAGTGCACGTAGCGGTTCAAATACCATTGCAGCGGATACTTGTTCCAATGCGCATAGTGGCTGGGGTTGGCATAGTACCAAGGCTGAATGCGCTCGGTGCTTACGTTTTGCCCGTCTGTCATCAGCAGGATCGTTTTCAGGGTCTCCACGTCATCGTAATTGGCAGGGCGGGCGGCAAAAATACCGTCAACTTTTCCATCGAGCGTCAAGGCTTGGGTCACCGGACGGAACGCCGGATCGAGCAACGCGACACCCCATTTCATACCAAGGTGGATCGAAGTGTTGGCCCGTGACGTATATTTGTCGATCGTGGTCTTCAAACCTGAGTTGTCCTGAGACAAAGGCACGATGCGTTCGTAGGTTTGACGCGGGCAGCCCGGGTTCTGGATCGTGTTGTAGTTACGACTGCTCCCGTTTTCAAAGTTCTGCATTTGCGGGTACGCTTTGGCCAGATTGATGCCGGGCGTGTTGAAGTCGGTGGTGTCAAAATCGATGCAATGTGAATAGCTATGCAGTTCTTCACTGAGCAGCTCATTGAAGATGTCGGGGCCGATATTCACCTGCGCGGTGTAGGGCACCAGCGACACCGAAATCAAATCTGTCGTTTCTTCGCGGATGACCTCGCTTACAAACGACTTGGCGGCTTGTTTGAGGTTACTCATCTTGTTGTTCCAGTACATCGAACCGGAAATATCCAAAACCATCGAGATTTCGACATTCGAAATCCGCTCTTCTGCGGTGCTGCGGGCAGGCACGCCCAATTCGTCAACGCCAACCAAACGCATAAAGCGTGTGGGGGTGACAGTATTGGCGGTCAGGTTCACGGTGCGGTAGTTCAGCCCTTCATCCACGGTCACGGTGGACAGGTAGGACGACATGCCGGCCTTTTCGAAATAGTCGTTTACCACGGCTTCGGGATCTAATGTCTGATCCAGATCGGCCCCGGCCAAAACAGCGCGATCGCTGATGTTTTGTAGACGTGTGCGCTCCATTTCGTTGCGCATCAAATCGACGCCAATGCCGCCGACCATTAGCATCATCATCAGCATCATGATGGCAAAGATAGTCACAACGCCGTCTTCGTTACGCCCAAAATGTTTGAGCATAAACACCAGATCAGGTGTCGTTAGCTTGTCTTTGCAGCCCGACGTAGAGCAGTCCGTTTTGGTCTGTTTCAGCGCAAACATGATGAGCTTCCATTTGTTTCAATTGCAACGGGGAAACCCATTGCGTCGAAGCATTTGATGACGTCCAAATGTGTCGTGAATCGGGCCAAAACGGGATATGTCTATGATTTCTCGGTCGAAACGCAGACAATCCAGCGCATTTCTCAACATTGTTAACCTATCGTTAATGAATTGCGTCAACCCTGAGTAGATCGAGTGAAAACAGGTGTTTTCGAAGACTAATTTGTCCCAAGACGGAGCTGGCCCTGAATTTGGAATACTGATTTTCTTAAACTGCCCAAAAACTCGGCATTTTGTCTCGCGCTCGTTAACGATCTCGGCATAGGTTGTGGATATTGACTGACAGAACGTCGAGTCGAAATTACTCAGAAGGAGAAATCGGATGAGTGCCCCCCAAGAGCCCAGCTTTCGCGAAAGCGTAGATATGATGTTCAACCGTGCCGTTGCACTGATGGACCTGCCGCCCGGGCTAGAAGAAAAAATCCGCGTCTGTAACGCCACCTACACTGTGCGTTTTGGCGTGCGATTACGGGGCCAAATCCAAACTTTCACAGGATATCGTTCGGTTCACTCTGAACATATGGAACCTGTCAAAGGCGGTATTCGCTTTTCCATGGGCGTCAATCAGGACGAAGTCGAAGCGCTTGCGGCCCTGATGACCTACAAATGTGCGCTGGTTGAGGCTCCGTTTGGTGGATCCAAAGGCGGGCTGTGCATCGATCCACGTCAATATGACGAACATGAACTTGAGCTGATCACACGGCGTTTCGCCTATGAGTTGATCAAGCGCGACCTGATCAATCCATCCCAAAACGTACCGGCCCCGGATATGGGCACGGGCGAACGCGAAATGGCTTGGATGGCGGATCAATACGCGCGGATGAACACGACAGACATCAACGCCAAAGCCTGCGTCACAGGTAAACCGCTGAACGCTGGTGGGATCGCCGGTCGGGTCGAGGCGACGGGGCGTGGTGTGCAATACGCCTTGCGCGAGTTCTTTCGCGATCGTCAGGGTGTTGAAAAAGCCGGCCTTGATGGCACGCTTGATGGTAAGCGCGTCATTGTTCAGGGGCTCGGCAACGTGGGCTATCACGCCGCGAAGTTCCTGAAAGAAGAAGACGGTTGTGTCATCACCGGTATCATCGAACGGGACGGGGCACTGACCAGCGCCAAAGGTCTGGACGTGGATGCGGTTCAACATTGGATTGGGGCGCATGGTGGTGTCGCGGGTTATCCGGATGCGACATATGTCGAAAATGGCGCAAAGGTTCTGGAAGAAGACTGTGACATTCTGATTCCAGCGGCACTTGAGGCTGTGATCAACCTAGGCAACGCGGCGAACGTCAAGGCACCCTTGATCATCGAAGCTGCCAACGGTCCGGTCACTGCGGGCGCAGACACGATCCTGCGCGACAAAGGCACAGTGATCATTCCAGACATGTACGCCAACGCCGGTGGTGTGACGGTGTCCTACTTTGAGTGGGTCAAAAACCTGAGCCATATCCGTTTTGGCCGCATGCAGCGCCGCCAAGAAGAAGGGCGTCACCAGTTGGTTGTCGATGAACTGGAGCGGCTCAGTGCCGATTCCAAGATCGGTTGGGAACTCAGCCCTAACTTTAAGGAACGCTATCTGCGTGGCGCCGACGAACTGGAGCTTGTGCGCTCGGGCCTGGATGATACGATGCGGATTGCCTACCAATCCATGAGTGAAATCTGGCACGGACGCGAAGACGTTCAGGATCTGCGTACAGCTGCATATCTGGTGTCCATCGGCAAAGTCGCAAGCAGTTACCGCGCCAAAGGTCTGTAATTTGGCTTAACCAGAAGACAACTGGTTGCTGTGATACGGCGCGCCTTTTCAAGGGCGCGCCGTTTTTTGTAGCCAAGACAAAGTCGCCCATAGGCTTGTTCCGGTCGAAAACCGATTGTTTCTCTGTTCATTGCGTAGTTATCTCGCCTCTATGGGCTGGTTGAAATCCGGCGGCACTGGGGGACAAGTGATGCGTTTTTCCGGACTACGTGTTCTGAAAGAAGGCTTAACAGGCAACAAAGGGTGGTCACCGCATTGGCGCGATCCTGAGCCCAAGGCAGAGTATGATGTGATCATCATTGGCGGCGGCGGGCATGGTCTGGCGACCGCATATTATCTGGCCTCGCAGCACGGCATTACCAATGTTGCCGTGTTGGAAAAGGGATATCTTGGCGGTGGCAATGTTGGTCGCAACACCACAATTGTGCGCGCGAATTACGGCCTGCCTGGCAATTCCGAATTCTACAGCCATTCGCTGAAGCTGTGGGAAGGGCTTGAGCAAGAGCTTAACTATAATGTCATGCATTCGCAGCGTGGTGTGATCAACCTATTCAATTCTGACGGGTCCCGGGATGCGGCGGCGCGGCGTGGCAATGCGGTTATTGGTCAGGGGGATGACGCTGTCCTGATGGACAATGCAGACGTGCGTAAAATGCTGCCTTATCTTGATTTCGACCAAACCCGGTTTCCGATTTATGGCGGTTTGTATCAACCTCGTGGCGGCACTGCCCGTCATGACGCAGTCGCTTGGGGATTTGCGCGCGGCGCCGATCAGCGCGGTGTAGATTTGATCCAGCAATGCGAAGTCACCGGTATTGATATCGTCGACGGCGTGGTCAAAGGCGTGCAAACCACACGTGGCGCAATCCGCGCGAAAAAGGTCGGGATTGTGGCCGCTGGCCGCTCTAGCCAAGTTGCGGCGATGGCGGGCATGCGTTTGCCAGTCGAAAGCCACGTTTTGCAGGCGTTTGTCACAGAAGGGGTGAAGCCAGCCATCGACCATGTCATCACCTACGAGGCGGGTCATTTCTATATTAGTCAGTCGGACAAAGGCGGTTTGGTCTTTGGCGGGTCGCTCGATTTGTATTCCAGTTATGCGTCGCGGGGGAACCTGCCCATGGCCGAACACGTCATCGAAAGCGCGGTGACGCTGATGCCGTCCATCGCCAAAGCCAAGGTTTTGCGCAGTTGGGGCGGGATCATGGACATGTCGTCTGACGGGTCGCCGATCATCGACAAAACCCACATCGACGGGCTCTATATCAACTGCGGTTGGTGTTACGGTGGGTTCAAAGCGACGCCTGCATCGGGCAACACATTTGCGCATCTGATGGCGACGGGCAACCCGCACACGGCGGCCGTGCGGCACCGGATGGACCGTTTTTCAACAGGCGTGGGTTTGATGGACGAAGAGGCAACCGGCTCTCAACACAATCTACATTAGCGTTTGGGGATGACGATGGATGCCTCCGGCGGGAATATTTGGGATCAGAACAAAATTGGGCAGCGCGCCCGATCAGGAGAAGTGTAATGCGGCTGCCATGTCCGATTTGCGGTGAACGCGACATTCGTGAATTTTACTATCAGGGTGCAGCTGTGGCATTAGATCGCCCCGATCCTGAGGCTTCGGCTGACGCGTGGCTGGACTACGTTTACTTGCGCGACAATCACCCGGGGCCGCTGCGCGAGCTGTGGCATCACGATGGCGGCTGTTCTGCGTGGCTGGTCGTGACCCGCAACACGGTAACGCACGAAGTGTTGGGCGCTGAACTGGCGATAGATGCAAAAGGGGCGCGCACGTGAGGCTGACTGATAAGGGTCTGATTGACCGCAACGCCCCTGTTTCGTTTTCATTTGACGGGGTCGAGTACAATGGGTTCAAGGGCGATACGCTCGCCTCTGCCTTGCTCGCAAACGAGGTGCGCCTTGTCGCGCGTTCGTTTAAATACCACCGTCCGCGCGGGATTTTGACCGCAGGTTCAGAGGAACCAAATGCACTCGTGACGATTGGATCTGGGGGGCGTGCCGATCCCAATGTGCGCGCCACGGTGCAAGAGATTTACACAGGCCTTGATGCGCGCAGTCAGAATGCTTGGCCGTCCCTTGGTTTTGATGCGCTGGCTGTGAATGATCTGGCAGCGCCTTTCTTGGGGGCTGGGTTTTACTACAAAACATTCATGTGGCCGCGCGCGTTTTGGGAACGGGTGTACGAGCCGATTATCCGACGCGCAGCTGGTCTTGGCGCGCTCAGCGGGCAGGCGAATACGGATAAATACGAACGCGCCTTCGCGCATTGTGATCTGTTGATTATCGGAGCTGGCCCTGCGGGTTTGATGGCGGCGTTGACGGCGGCGCGCTCAGGTGTGGATGTGATCCTTGCGGACGAAGACAGCATAATGGGCGGGCGTTTGAACGCGGAAACCTATAGGGTGGATGGGCAAAGGGGGGCTGACTGGGCGGCAAATATCGTCGTGGAATTGGCCGGCATGGACAACGTTCGTCTGATGACGCGTACCACGGTGACGGGGGCGTACGACCAAGGCACCTATGGTGCGCTTGAACGAGTGAACCACCACACAGACCGGCGCGACGGCAAAGCCGTGCTTGAAACATTCTGGCGGATCGCGGCCAAGAAAACAGTGTTGGCGGCAGGTGCGCTAGAACGCCCCATCGCGTTTCAAAACAACGATCGTCCCGGCATCATGATGGCGAATGCTGTGCGCGCTTATGTCAACCGCTGGGGGGTTGCCCCGGGCAAAACAGTCACGGTGTTTGCCAACAACGATGATGCACATCGCAGCGCAATGGACCTGCAAAACGCAGGCGTGCATGTGGCCGCTGTGATCGACAGTCGCAACAGTGCAAAGGCGCTGGGCGATTACCGCTTGATCACCGGCGCGCAGGTTTGCGCCACGTCTGGCCGCAAGCAGTTGGAAAGCGTTACGTATCGCACAGCCAGCGGCGAAGACAGCATTTCGACCGATTGCCTGGCGATGTCGGGTGGGTGGAATCCGTCAGTGCACATGACGTGCCACATGAATGGGCGGCCCACGTGGCGCGAGGATATCGCGAGCTTTGTGCCCACGCCCGGTTCGATCCCGAACATGACGGTTGCAGGCGCGTGCAACGGCGATTTCTCCACAGCGGCGTGTTTGGCGGCGGGGGTCGCGGCGGCGCGCGACGCCCTTGCGGCCTTGGGGACCAAGCCCGCTGAGGTGCCGCGCCCGAATGCCGAAGACAGCGATTACAAGATGGAACCGCTCTGGGCTGTGGCCGGCAAAGGCCGCGCGTGGCTTGATTTCCAGAACGATGTGTCGGTCAAAGACGTCAAACAGGCGGCCACCGAAAATTTCCGCTCGGTTGAGCACATGAAGCGTTACACGACCCAAGGCATGGCGACCGATCAGGGCAAAAATTCAAACGTTAACGCGCTGGCGTTGTTGGCGGATGCGACGGGGCGTGGCATTCCTGAAACTGGCACAACGACGTTTCGCCCGCCGTATTCGCCCGTGGCGATTGCCGCGATGGGCGCGGGGGCACAGGGCAAAGGGTTCATGCCTGAACGATTTATCACCAGCCATGCCGCGACAATCGAACGCGGTGCGCCGATGATGGAGGCAGGCCTGTGGTATCGCCCGTCATATTTTCCTGCCAAGGGTGAAACGCATTGGCGGCAATCTTGTGATCGCGAGGTCAATCTGGTGCGCGAGGCGGTTGGCGTGTGCGATGTGTCCACGCTGGGCAAAATCGACATTCAGGGGCCAGACGCCGCAGCGCTGTTGGATTTTGTCTACACCAACATGTTTTCCACGCTCAAAACCGGGCGCGTACGCTATGGATTGATGTTGCGCGAAGACGGGCATGTGATGGATGACGGCACCACCGCGCGCCTGTCGAATACGCATTTTGTGATGACCACGACGACGGCAGCCGCAGGTCAGGTGATGCGCCATCTGGAATTTGTGACGCAGTGCCTGCGCCCCGACTGGGACGTGCGGTTCACGTCTGTTACGGAACAATGGGCGCAGTTCGCGGTTGCGGGACCAAAGTCGCGCGAATTGCTGAACGGGTTGCTGTCGACGCCAATCGACAATGAAACCTGGCCGTTCATGGCATGCGGAGGCGTGACCGTCGCTGGCGTCCAAGGGCGATTGTTCCGCATCTCGTTTTCGGGCGAACATGCCTATGAAATCGCGGTGCCTGCGCGCTACGGTGACGCGCTGTTTTGGGTGCTGCTGAAACAGGCCGAAGCCATGGGCGGTGGTGCTTACGGAATGGAGGCCTTGAACGTGCTGCGCATCGAAAAGGGGTTCATCACGCATGGCGAAATTCACGGGCGGGTGACGGCGTTTGACATCGGGATGGACCGGATGATCAGTGCCAAAAAAGACTGCATCGGCAAGGTTATGTCGCAGCGCGAGGGCCTGTTGGATGAAGACCGCGAACAGCTGATGGGGTTCAAACCCGTGGGCGCGGTAAAGCAGTTGACGGGGGGCGCGCATTTCTATCCAGAAGGCGAGGACCCTACGCCTGACAACGACCAAGGCTACATGACTTCTGTCGGATTTTCCCCGACATTCGGGCATTTCTTGGGGCTTGGATTTGTGCGTGGCGGTGCGGCACGACAAGGCGATCGTTTGCGCATGATCGACGCTGTGCGCGGCATCGAAACCGTGGTCGAAGTCTGCCACCCTGTCTTTTTTGACCCGAAAGGGGACCGTGCCCGTGGTTGATTTGAAACCTAAAACGCCGCTCGATAATATGGTTCCGTTGACCATCGGCACCGTGACATTCGCGGAAATCGACGCGGGACCACTGACTTCGATGTCACCATATCTTGGGCAGGCAGGCAACCTGTCAGACGCTTTGAAATCTGCCCATGGCATGACGCTGCCCGGCCCCAATCGCGCAACTGGCAAAGACGGTGCGCGTGGAATTTGGTTCGGCCGCGACCAAGCGTTGTTGATTGGGCCGCCCCCGCACCACACGCTCGCCAAACACGCCGCGTTGACAGATCAGACCGATGCGTGGGCCACAACGACGCTCACGGGTGCGCAGGCCACGGATGTTTTGGCCCGTCTGACCCCGCTTGATCTACGCGATGCACATTTCAAACGCGGACACACGGCGCGCAGTGATTTGATGCACATGAACGCCTCGATCACGCGCTTGGGCACCGACACGTTCATGATTATGGTGTTCCGATCCATGGCGCAGACGTTACTGCACGACATTCAAACGGCTATGGAAGGTGTGGCGGCGCGCGGATAAGCTGCTGCGAATCTTGTCCGTGTTTTCTGGAGCCGTCTTATGCTGTCCCTTTTTCGCCTGACCACCATCGCCGCCGTTTTAGCCGCCGGAACTGCGCATGCTGAAACCATCAGCAAGGATGACGATTGCGTCTATCAAGGCCAGGTTGTCGCCGCGATCCAAGCTGCGCGGCTGGAACGCGTCAAAGAAAGCCAGTTGGCTGAACACATCGCCGCGAGCAATCCTGAATGGCCGGAGCGCTATAATAAGGCGATCACGGTCTTGGGTGGTCCGATCTACGATCTGAAACGTCGCGACATTAAATCTGTCGATCTGGGCACCCAATGGAAGGATGCCTGCCAGTCCAAGTGACGAACTTTGGCAATTGTCACAACGGCGGCCCTAGACTCTGACCGTCGCAGACCAATATTGTATAAACATGAGCCTGCCCCCCGGATTCCTTGACGAACTGCGCACCCGCGCCAGCCTGTCCCAAGTGGTCGGGCGCAAAGTCATATGGGACACACGCAAGTCGAACCAAGGCAAAGGCGACATGTGGGCACCGTGCCCCTTCCATCAGGAAAAATCCGCCAGCTTTCACGTCGATGACCGCAAGGGCTTTTACTACTGCTTTGGCTGTCATGCCAAAGGCGACGCGATTTCATTCGTGCGCGAAACCGAAAACGTCAGCTTTATCGAGGCGGTGAAAATCCTCGCGGATGAGGCCGGCATGCCGATGCCGGAACAAGACCCCAAGGCCCAAGAAAAAGCCGACCGCCGCACGTTGTTGGCCGAAGTTATGGAGCACGCGGTCAAGTTTTTCCGCATGACCTTGCAACAAGGTGTCGCGGCTGATGCGCGGTCCTATCTGGAGCGGCGCGGTCTTAAGGCGCAAGCAATCGAGCGTTGGGAAATCGGATTTGCCCCCGACACCTGGCAAGGGCTGTGGGATCATTTGATCGGAAAAGGCGTCGAACCTGACCTGATCCTAGGGGCCGGATTGGGCAAACCCAGCCAAAAAGGTGGCAAGCCCTACGATACATTTCGCGGGCGCATTATGTTCCCGATCCGCGATGCGCGTGGGCGCTGCACGGCGTTTGGTGGCCGCGCGATGGACCCGAACGACAACGCAAAATACTTGAACTCGCCCGAGACCGAATTGTTCGACAAGGGCCGCAGCCTGTACAACCACGGCCCTGCGCGCACGGCTGCGGGCAAAGGCCAACCGCTGATTGTCGGCGAAGGCTACATGGACGTGATCGCCATGTCCGAATTCGGGTTCGAGGGCGCAGTTGCCCCGTTGGGCACCGCGATCACCGAAAGCCAGCTGCAAATGATGTGGCGCGTCGCCCCCGAACCAATCATCGCGCTGGACGGTGACACTGCGGGCTTGCGCGCCGCGATGCGCCTGATTGATCTGGCGTTGCCGTTGCTTGAGGCCGGGCAATCCTTGCGATTTGCGCTGATGCCAGACGGCCAAGACCCCGATGACGTTCTAAAGGCGAACGGCGCACCGGCGCTGAAAAAGCTGCTGGATGGTGCTATTCCGATGGTGCAATTGCTGTGGCAACGCGAAACCGACGGCAAGGTTTTTGACAGTCCCGAACGCAAGGCGATGCTGGACAAAGTGCTGCGCGAAAAGATCAAAACCATCAAAGATCCGTCGATCCGCAATCACTACGGCCAAGCGATCAAGGAAATGCGCTGGGATTTGTTTTCCACCAAGCGCCCGAACCAGCAGCGTCGCCAACAAAATGGTGGCTTTCAAAAGGGCGGGTTCAAAGGCAAATGGCAGCCGCCACAAAACGCGCAAGCAACGACAAAATCATCGGCCCTTGCCAACGGGCAGGGCGACGCCGTCACGGTGCATTTGCGCCAGTCGGTGATCTTGGCGGCCCTCGTGTGTACCCCGCAAGTGGCCGAAGAATTCGAAACCAGTCTCGAAAACATGAGCTTTCGCAACAGTGAGCACAGCGACATTCGCAACCTGATTCTACGCAACCTGGGGGCCAGCACAGAGGTGTTGCGCGAAAATATATACAGCGCACTGGGGCCCGATGCTCTTGAAAATCTGCTCGGCGCAAGCCATGTCGCAATCATCCCGTGCATCCGAACACCGGGCGATGCCGACAAGGCCCGCATGACTGTGGCCGAAGAGCTTGCCAAACTTGAAACGGTGCGGGGATTGGACGCTGAAATTGCGGATGCAGTAGAAGACCTAGCCGGCGTGGCCGATGAAGGCGTCACATGGCGCCTAACCCAGGCCGCTTTGGCCGCAGAAGAAGCGGTGCGCAGCACACAAGAAGACAAAGGCGATTACGTCAGAGGATCCAACGGTGCCAACGTCAGTCGTGACGAACGCAGTGCCTTGGATGCGTTGATGGAAACGATTCGTTTTTCAAAAGGCAGCTAATTGTGCCTTTTGAGTATGAATCCTTAGGAAAAAGACGGTAAACGGGTGGCCGAATCACCCGAAGGCGTGAATGATTCTCTGACTGATTCGTTTTTCGAATCACTTCCGGAGCCCTGACTAGGAGCACTCGATGGCCGCGAAAGACAATGACGACGCCAAGCGCGAAGATGCAGATGGCGATCACTCGCTTGATATGAGCCAAGCGGCCATCAAGAAGATGATCGGTGAAGCCCGTGAAAAGGGCTATATCACCTATGACCAACTGAACACGGTGTTGCCCCCTGATCAGGTAAGTTCTGAACAAATTGAAGACGTTATGTCGATGCTGTCCGAAATGGGCATCAACATTATCGAAGACGAAGATGCCGAAGAAGACAAAGGGCCGACCGATCTGGTTGCCACCGAAGGCACACGCGATCTGACGCTGGGTTCGACGGGCCAAGAAAAACTGGACCGCACCGATGACCCTGTCCGCATGTACTTGCGTGAAATGGGATCGGTCGAACTGCTGAGCCGTGAAGGCGAAATCGCGATTGCCAAACGCATCGAGGCGGGCCGTAACACGATGATCGCCGGGCTTTGTGAAAGCCCGCTGACGTTTCAGGCGATCACAATCTGGCGCGACGAACTGTTGTCCGAAGAGATTTTGCTGCGCGACGTGATCGACCTTGAGGCGACATTTGGCGATCAAATGGGTGAGGAAGAAGAAACCACACCTGTTGTGCCTGTCGTTCCTGGGGCCGCTACCACCGAAGAAGCCAAGCCAGAAGTCGACGCCGATGGTAACCCGATCACCACGGATGACGACGATGATGACGAAGACGAGCAAGCCAACATGTCGCTGGCCGCGATGGAAGCTGCGCTGAAACCGCAGGTTCTAGAGGCGCTCGACATCATTGCTGATGACTACGTTCAACTGTCGCAAATGCAGGACAGCCGGATTTCGGCGACCCTGAACGAAGACGGGTCTTTTTCTGAAAAAGACGAAAAGAAGTATCAAAAACTGCGCTCGGAAATCGTTTTGCTGGTCAACGAATTGCACCTGCACAACAACCGTATCGAGGCCTTGATTGACCAGCTGTACGGCATCAACCGTCGCATCATGCAGATCGACAGTGCGATTGTGAAACTGGCCGACCAAGCACGGATTAACCGCAAGGAATTTGTTGAAGAATACCGTGGCCGTGAATTAGATCCGAACTGGCTCGAAGAGATGGGTCAAAAGGCTGGTCGCGGCTGGCAGATGTTCATCGAACGCTCTACCGAAAAAGTCGAAGAACTGCGCGGCGAAATGGCCCAAGTTGGTCAATACGTTGGTCTTGATATCCCTGAATTCCGCCGCATTGTGCAGCAAGTTCAAAAGGGTGAAAAAGAAGCCCGCCAAGCCAAAAAAGAAATGGTCGAAGCGAACCTTCGTTTGGTCATTTCGATTGCCAAAAAATACACAAACCGCGGTCTGCAATTCCTCGATTTGATCCAAGAAGGTAACATTGGCCTGATGAAGGCCGTCGATAAGTTCGAATACCGTCGCGGTTACAAGTTTTCGACTTATGCCACTTGGTGGATCCGTCAGGCGATCACGCGTTCTATCGCGGATCAGGCGCGCACGATCCGTATTCCTGTGCACATGATCGAAACGATCAACAAACTGGTCCGCACAGGTCGTCAGATGTTGCACGAAATCGGTCGCGAACCGACACCAGAGGAATTGGCAGAAAAACTGCAAATGCCTTTGGAAAAAGTCCGCAAGGTGATGAAAATCGCCAAAGAACCGATTTCTTTGGAAACTCCGATTGGCGACGAAGAAGACAGCCAGTTGGGCGATTTCATCGAGGACAAGAATGCCGTGCTGCCTTTGGACAGCGCCATTCAGGAAAACCTCAAGGAAACGACAACACGGGTTCTGGCCTCGCTTACGCCACGTGAAGAACGTGTTTTGCGGATGCGGTTTGGTATCGGCATGAACACCGATCACACGCTCGAAGAAGTGGGCCAACAGTTCAGCGTAACGCGCGAACGTATTCGTCAGATCGAAGCCAAAGCACTGCGCAAACTGAAACATCCGTCCCGTTCGCGCAAACTGCGGTCGTTCCTGGACCAGTAAGCGAAACAAGACATTTCGACACAAAATCAAACGCCGTCCTTACAAGGGGCGGCGTTTTGCATATATCGGGTCTATGGATATGCAAATCACAAACGCCCCTCCGCCAGAAGTGTCGGACACAGACCTGATCGTCTTTGATGGCGAATGCGTTTTGTGCTCGGGATTCTTCCGTTTTATGATCGAGCGCGACGCAGGTCGTTTCCGGTTTGCCACCGCACAATCACCGGTCGGGCAGTCCCTGTACAAGCATCTTGGCTTGCCGGTGACCGATTTTGAAACCAACCTCGTGATTGTAAATGGCGTGACCTATCAACGCCTTGATGCATTTTGTGCGGCGATGCAAAGCCTCGGGTGGCCTTGGCGTGCACTTGGCGTGGCGCGGTTTTTGCCAAGCCTAATCAAAAATCCGATGTATCATTTGATCGCGCGCAATCGCTACCGAATTTTTGGATGCTACGAGACTTGCATGATGCCAACACCTGACATCATTTCGCGTTTCGTGAAAAATGGCACATGATCCAATCCCCGTTTCAACGTGCCTTGGGGCCAGATTTTGCCAAGTTGCCCGCGGCTTTGCAGCGCTTTCACAGCAGTGATCCGCCGTGCCGGTTTCACGGCCGTGCGCGGGTTGAGCACGGGCGCGGCATCTTGCCAGCGATTGCCATCAAATCGGGCGGGTTTCCACCGCAGACCACAGACACTGCGATCTCCATCACCGTGACGTCAAATTCTGTATCAGAAACATGGGAACGTATGTTTGGCACCCATAAAACTACGTCTGAACTGCGCTACGATACGGCCACATCAGCCATCATCGAACGGTTTGGAACTGTGACCTGCACCCTTGTGCCTGCGCTGAACGATGGTGTTCTGAATGTCGCTGTCGTACGTGCATCAGTGCTGGGCATACCTTTGCCGAGGTTCATTTCACCCCGCAGTGACTCCCGCGAGTGGCAAGACGAACAGGGCCGGTTTTGCTTTGATATTGCGGCTTATTTAGGCGGGGATCGCTTGTTGATCCGGTATTCAGGATGGCTTGAACCAGCTCTGCGCACCACCTCGTGATTTTGATGTGAACGAAGGACGCACTACATGAAAGTCAGCTAAAGGAGAACGTTCTAATGCGTAAATTTACCCCCTGTGTGATGATCGCCGCCACCTGTGCAGCCTTTGGTACAGCCGCGTCGGCCAACGGGTTCTATTTGGATCCACGGCTGGATGTGAACCCTGTATCCGCAACCCAATTCGAGGTTATCGAGGGCCGGGGTGAAGGCGCGCGCGGTATGTGGTGCGCTGCGGCCTTGCACTCGGTTAACCAACTTGGCGTGCAACGCGGACGGATTTACGTCGCTCAAGCACGCGGTCTGGCCGTGACGGCGCAAGGACGCAAGGGCGTGGTGTTTTCGACCCAAGCTGTTGGCGATGCTGGTCCTTCACCCTCGGTGACAGTGCGTCAGGTCGGGGCCAACCTACCTGTGCAGCATGCCCTGCAATTTTGCCGTGATTACGACATCAACAGCTCCGATTTCTAAGCCTCATTGATCAAAGGATACTATCATGTTTCACAAAACCCTTACGATGGCAGCCGTTGTTGCACTTGCAGCAGTCCCGGCTGTCGCACAAACATTTCGCGCTGAAAACCGTGTCGACGTGACGCCCGCTTTGAACAATGCGTTCCAGATCAGTTCAGGCGGCGATTATGGCGCGCGCGGCATGTGGTGCGCTGCATCTGATTACGCCCAAGACGTGCTTGGGGCGTCTGGCACAAGCCGCATTTACATCACAGAGCCACGCACGTCGACATCCGGCCCGGTCACGTTCAGCCTTGATGCGAACGGCACACAAGGCAAAAGCGTGTCTATTGTCGGGGCCTCGCTGCGGCAGCTCGGGGCGAACCTGTCCGTCGATCATGCTTATCAATTCTGCTACGACGCGCGGATCACGAATTCGCGATAGGCATGACTTTGCGACCTCTTGCCCTATCTCCTTGGGCAGGAGGATCAATTTATGCGGTATCTGATCACAGCGGCCCTGATGGTGCCATCGCTGGCCATGTCTGACACGCTTGGTGAGCAGAGCGGGCTAACGATCAACACGATCAACGCCACCGATTTCGAAGTCATCGAAACCCAATCCATGGGGGCGGCAGATTTCTGGTGCGCCGCGGCCAGCTATAACGAGGCGCGTCAGGGGCGTTCCGATTTGATCGCGCTGTATGTGCGCAGCCCGCGTGGACCCGCAAAAACGGCGCAGGGCTACAAAGGTGTCGTGTTCACCACTGACCCAGCCGGATTACCGCCACCAATCGCGTCCTTGACGCTGAGTGTGGACCAGCCCGGAGCGACATTGAAATCTCGCAAAGGCCGCAGTTTTTGCCGCGATGCATTTACACGTTCGACGAAGTAGCGCTTGAACGATTGCGCATCCAGCGGCATTTTAACGGCATGCATACAACATTTCAAATGAGAACAAACGGCGCTGGCTTGTACGAAATCACCGACGATGTGCGTGGGTGGATAAGCGGGCGTGCCGACGGTTTGCTGACACTCATGATCCAACACACCTCCGCATCGCTGCTGATCCAGGAAAACGCTGATCCCGAGGTGCAAACCGATTTGCAGGCGTTCTTTTCGCGGCTCGTGCCGCCCAGCAGTGATCCGTCGATGGCCTACCTTAGGCACACCTACGAGGGCCCCGATGACATGCCCGCCCACATCAAAGCAGCGATGATGCCTGTCAGCCTGCAAATTCCGGTTATGCAAGGGAAACTGCGGCTCGGGATGTGGCAAGGAATTTACATTTTCGAACATCGTAACCACCCTCATGATCGAAATGTGGCTGGGTATTTCAGCGAGACTTCGCGCATCAAATGAGAGCCAGCATCTAAGGGCTTATTTTGCGGTCATATTTCTCCTCTACCCAAAGTGTAGCGGTTACCCTATAACTGTGGATAAGTGGGGCCTTAACCCCACAATCAGGCGGGACAGTTAAAAAAGGGGACCGGCCTATGCGCTGCCCATTTTGTGGAAATATCGACACTCAAGTAAAAGACAGCCGTCCAGCGGAGGATCACGTATCCATCCGCCGTCGCCGGTTTTGCCCCGCATGCGGCGGGCGATTTACGACGTATGAACGCGTGCAATTGCGCGATCTCGTGGTGATCAAAACCAACGGCAAACGCGAAGACTTTGATCGCGACAAGCTGGAACGCTCCATTCGCATTTCGTTGCAGAAACGCCCGATCGATCCGGAACGGATTGATCAGATGATTTCTGGCATCGTGCGTCGACTGGAAAGCATGGGCGAAACGGACATCGGCTCTAAGCAGATCGGCGAAATCGCGATGGAAGCGCTAAGCCGGATCGACACAGTGGCCTACGTGCGCTTTGCATCCGTTTACAAAAACTTCCAGGCAGCGGATGATTTCGACAAGTTCGTTCAAGAGCTTCGTCCACCAGAAACATCCCAAGACGAGTGAGCGTAAGGGGTGACACCCGCTACATGGCGCTGGCCCTTTCGTTAGGGCGGCGCGGGATGGGTCGCACCTGGCCCAACCCTGCCGTGGGGTGCGTGATCGTTTCAGGCGGTCGGATTGTCGGGCGGGGCTGGACCCAACCGGGTGGTCGTCCGCATGCTGAAGTGGTGGCGTTGGCCCAAGCTGGCGATGCCGCACGTGGCGCAGATGTCTATGTTTCGCTTGAACCTTGCGCCCATCACGGCAAAACGCCGCCCTGTGCACAGGCACTGATCGATGCCGGCGTTGGGCGCGTTGTGATTGCGATTTCTGACAGTGACCCGCGCGTGAATGGCCTAGGCACACAGATGTTGCGCGACGCTGGGATCACCGTCGAAACAGGCATCCTTGGCGATCTGGCGTTTGAAGATCATGACGGATTCTTGCGGCGCACGGTGATGGGCCGGCCCATGGTGACGCTGAAAATCGCATCGAGCTTTGATGGACGTATTGCGACGGGAACGGGCGAAAGCCAATGGATCACCGGGCCAGATGCGCGGCGCGTGGTGCATGCGATGCGGGCGCGCCACGATGCTGTGATGGTGGGCGGTGGCACTGCGCGTCACGATGATCCGTCGCTGACCGTGCGGGATTTGGGCGTAACGCATCAACCCACACGTATCGTGATTTCGCGACGTCTCGATCTGCCACTGATGGGGCAACTGGCCCGCACGGCAAAGGAAATTCCGCTGATTTTGTGCCATGGTGCAGACGCTGATCCAACTTTGGTGCGCACTTGGGCCGATCTGGGGGCCGTGATGCTGCGCTGCCGCGCGCGTGGAATGCATCTGGATCCCGAAGACATTTTGGCCCAGCTAGGTGGGCATGGATTGACGCGAATTTTTTGCGAAGGCGGCAGTGCATTGGCCGCGTCTTTGATCGAAGCGGACCTAGTTGATCAGCTGATCGGGTTTACTGCGGGGCTGACAATCGGGGCCGAAGGGTTGCCAAGCGTTGGCGCGCTTGGGCTATCCCAGCTGGCTCTGGCACGACGTTTCACATTGAAAGAATCGCGTGCTGTGGGGCCGGATATTTTGAGTATTTGGATCAGGACAACCGAAGTTTAACGCCAAAGGTGCGCGTAAGATGCAAAAGCACCTTGGGCTTTTGACATCAATCTGTTGAGTGCGTTTGGGTGCGGAATATCGCCTGTTTCCAAACGTTTGACTGCGACCTCGACGGTGCAAGCCAACCCTGTTTTGGGGTCAAAATATCGTGGGTAATCGATGAGAGTGGCATGGACCAATCCGGCCAAGCTAGGCTGTGCGCGTCGCCGTGGCGGGACGTCGCCGTGATCTGTTGTTAGCCCCCAGCCTGCGTAAAACGGCGCGCCGGTTGTGACGACTTTGACCCCGCGCAAGAGCGCCTCAAACCCCGTAAGCGAGGTCATCGTCCAGAGCTCTTGCACTTCGCTCAGTAAGGCCGAGATGTCTGCCTGCGTGGCTATGACGTCTGCCAAATCGGTTGCATCAAACGCGCCGTCCCGTAATCCTGCTTCGACGTCGGGGTGTGGTTTGTAGATCAACACGGCGTCTGGATGTGCGCCGCGCGCCGCCGCTAGCAACCCGCGGTTGGTTGCAATGTCGCCAGCGCCACAGCGGATCGATGCGTCGTTTTCGACTTGCCCAACGACCAAAACGCGCGTGCCTTGCGGCAGGGCAGGTGTTTCGCCACCCAAGTTATATTTGCTGATCCCTTGCGTGGTTAACGTGCGCATCAACGTTTCGGCCCGCAGGTGTTGATCAGGGCGCAAAACCTCGCGTTCAGCGATCAGTTTTTCCAATCGCGACGGGCGTGCCGGATCATAATAAATGCCCAAATCATCCGTGACCAAAGACAGCGGCGGGACAAGTTCGGCGCCCAATCCACGTGATCGAATAAAGCCGTCCTCGACCCGTACAGCATCATGATGTCCGACCTCAGCCTTGCCGGCCCACACCATCCACGGGCGTTGGGTCAATCGGGCTTGTGCTGGATCATCCTGAAAAATCATATGCTTGTGGTGGCCAAAAACCTTTTGCAATGGCGCGCGTTTCCACAGGCGCATGCCGCTTGCGACCCAGCCTTGGTGATCGCTGCGCCAACTTCTGGTTTGGGCGATCAGGGCTTCGGCGGCCTCTTCGGGGCTGGCAAGCCGGTCTTCGTGCACATCGTACCATTTTGGATAGAGCATCATTGCGCCTGCAAATAATTGCGCGCGGGTCAGGCTGCGTTGACGGCGTTGGACGGGGAATTCGTCGTCCGTTAATCCCCACCCTGCGTAAAAAGGTTGGCCAAACAGGCGAGGGCGATGGCCTGCAAAAATTGCCTCAAAACCCATTTGCGAAGACACGGTGTAGACGCGGGTTGCGCCCTCAAACAGGACCCAAGGGCTGATGGCTGTGTCGCAAAAGTCGATCTGGCCGTTTTGGTCAGCGGGGGTGAAATATCCGTGCCGCAAGCCTTGTGCTGTTTCTGGATGGGTTTTGATCAAAATCCGCGCACCAGGGTTTTCGTCTTGCGCGACAAACAGCATCTCCAGGAACCGATTTCGATCGCCGCCACTGGCACGCACGGACGCGTCTGCAAATGTTTGATCGATCACCAAAACATACCCGGGCGCGGGGGCGGTTTCATTCATGTCGATGGCCGAATATTTGGTCAGATGCGCCTCTTGCATGCGCGCGATCAACCCACGGGCGCGATTTAGTAGGGCGGTGTCATCAAGCGGTTCATGAGCAAGGATTTTTTCCAGATCCGAAGGCTTGGACGGGTCAAAATGAAGGCCCGACGTGTCGATCATCAACCCCAAAGGGGGTGATTTTGATGCGCGTCCCGGGTGTAAGGATCGCCAAAAAGCATCCTCGATCCGCACAATTGGTGCGCTGCGTTTTGCCGCGATTGCTTCGCCGCGATGGGCGGTCGGGCTATTGCCCCAAACGCCCACAACGTCGCCTTCGCACGGCACGCCCAAAGAGACGCGGTATCCTGACAGGGCTAAAATGCGGCGAACCCGCGACTGGGTCAGAAAACCACCGTTGTAGACAAACAAACGCCGATCCTTTTCAGGACCGGCGCTCGAAATTTCGGGGCCTAGCGCCACGGGCGATTAGTTCCCGGCGAGGGAAGACAGCGCGTTCACCGACGTTGCCGAACCCGTCAAAGCAGAGATCGCTTTGTTCCATTGCGTGAACGGAGCCTCGGTGACGTACAGCGTGTCAGAGTCGCGGATCACAAAATCACGCGCCATGAACATGCCGTTGGGTTGCGTCAGGTCGAGCACATAAACGAGGCGTTGTGCGCCTTGCAGATCGTCGCGGCCCATCACGATGTTTGCGACTTCGGCCGGTTCGTTGCGGAACACAAAAATGCCGGTTGGATCGGCAGAGGCCGCAGACAAACCGCCAACCTGTGCGATGGCTTCGAGTGCGGACAAGTTCTGGCTTTCGAATGGGACGCGGGCTTGGCCGCCGGTTGCGCCCAATGCGGTGAAGGCACGGGTGTCTTCCTCGACCAAAATGCGGTCGCCAGCGCGCAATGCGATGTCCAATTCTGGGTGGTCATACAGGTCCTGGAACCAGATTTTCCCACGCTCTTTACCACGAATAACAGTGACTTGCGCGATTTCTGGCTGGATCGTGATGCCGCCTGCGCGTGCCAGCATTGTGGACAGGGTGCGCGTGGGTCGTTCAATCGCGAACACGCCTTGGCCACCGATGGAGCCAACCAATGAAACGGTCGAACCGTCACCTGCAACCCGGCGCACTTGCACCTGTGGATCAGGGGTTTGGTCGGCCAGTTTGGCGGTGATGATGCGGCGAATGGCGTCTGGCGTGTTGCCTGCTGCGCGAATGCGACCGGCGTAAGGGACAAAGATAAAGCCCGCGCCGTCGACCTGAACCTCTTCGAGGATCGTCGCACTTGTGCCTGTGTCCGACAGCAAACCGTCGTCGACGTTTTCCCAGACCGTCAGGCCCAAAACGTCGCCGGGCCGGATCGTGTCTGACCCCAGCGTGCCTGCATTTTTGAAGGCGGTGCTAAATCCCAAGGCTGGCGTTATCGCCGTCGCCCGTGTCACACGGTCGTTGACGGACACGATGAACGCGTCGCCCTCTTGTTGCACGGAGCCCTTGTAAATCTGGCGTTTGTTGGGGCCAACCTGCGGAAGACCACAAGATGAAACAACGGCCAAGGCCGCAATCATCGCGATGGGGCGCGCCCACCGAAAACCATTGAAGATCACTGCTCGGTCTCCTCGACCTATTCTTGTTCTGCCTCATGTCCCCGAGTTTTTCCCGAGGGTATCCGCCAGTTTTCTGACGTGATTTGGTTCAAGCTAGCGTAATTTATATTAAATTACTACCGCTAGGGCTTGTGTCACTTACGTCACAACACGCAACTGTTGCCTTGGCGCCGCTGTTCCTGATTTTAACGCATCATAGGGGTCTTCGGGTGACAGCATCATGTCGACGACTTGGCGCAACAATTGACGCCGTGCGCGCGCTGAATAAAATCCGCCGGGCAATTGGCTGGTTTCCAACAGATAGCGGCGGTAATCTTTGTAGGCTTTGTGATCGGGGCGGGTGGCCCCTTTGAAAAACTGCGGTAATGGCTGATCAGAGACGAATTCCGGCTGGTTGTAGACGGCTTTGCCGAACACTTTCAGCGGAATACCACGCCATAAAACCTGCTGGCCTGCGGTTGAATTTACGGTCACGGCAGTGCGTGCATCGTTCATCAACTGCGCCAGTTTACCGCCACGCACGTAATGCACGCGATCAAGAACACCGTGTTTTCGGGCCAGTTGACGAATGGAGCGGCGCACTGGCACACGCCCATCTTCGAGCGGGTGGGCCTTGAACACCAGATGGTGATGACGCGGCGCGCCCGCGGCAAAGCCTTCGATCACGACCTCCAGGAAGTCGGGCATTGTGTCGAACGGCGAATGCATCTGAAAACTGCTGTCGTGTTCCAGTTGCAGCAGCGCCAAATGATAGGGAAAGCCACCATATTTGATCCGCAGGGTCGCCACACGCCGGTCAATCGCCTGCAAGGGCATCAACAGCAACCGGCGCAAATACAGCTGGAATTCTTTGGTCACAGTCATACTGCGGTGTGGGCGAAAATTGCGGTAATGCCCGTTTCGAAACATCACAAACCAATGGTACAGCGCGCCGTAAAAGATGTGCTGGCGCATGTCGCCCCAACGGGCAGGGGGCAGCGGTGCGTCCATGTCTGATTGGGCCAATGCCTCTTGCATCTGGGCGATCGACATATCCATCAGGCGCGAATTGCCGTTGGTGCCGCCACGTTCGTAGGTCACCCAAAACGGGCGCATATAGCCTTCTTCGAAAACGTGAACACCGATGCCGCGCGCCTTAGCCTCGGCCACAGCTTGGGCGTGGATCGGGCGGGTGTCGCCGTAGAGCACGATGTCCGTGACACCTTTTTCCTCGATCAGCGCGGAAAATGTATCTGGCCATTGCTCCGCACTGCCGCGAAAGGGGATGTAGCTGCGCGGATGAAACCAGAATGCACGATCACCTGCGTTAAATCCAACGCGCCACACCTCGGCCCCGGCCTTGCGCAGCATACGCCCAAGACGGTGGAAAAATGGCCCATGTGGTCCCTGAAGGAACAAAAAGACCCGCTGATGTGGTGAATCTAGCACCTGACTACCCTGACAAACGATCTAAACCTTGATCAACAATGATCCTGAAACTGGGCTAAAGTATGTCGTCTGGACACAATGATGCAAGTTTATGAAAAATTCGTGAGGACTTGTCAGACGGCAACCCGCCCGCTACCTCACCAGTATCACAGCACGGAGAGCGCAATGTTCACAGGTATCGTCACCGACATCGGCACCATCACCAATTTGATCAAAGAGGGTGATTTGCGCGCGCGCATTCAGACCAGCTATGACACCAATGGTATCGATATGGGCGCGTCCATCGCCTCGGACGGGGTGTGCCTGACTGTGGTCGATCTGGGCCCCGATTGGTACGATGTGCAGATCAGCGCCGAGACGGTTGGCATCACGAATGTCAACGCCTGGGAGATCGGAAAACGGGTCAATCTGGAACGCGCGTTAAAAGTTGGCGATGAATTGGGCGGCCACATTGTGTCCGGTCACGTGGACGGTGTCGCCGAGGTCGTCAGCATGGTCGATGAGGGTGACAGCACGCGCGTGCAATTGCGCGCGCCCGCAGTATTGTCGAAATTCATCGCATCCAAAGGATCGGTTGCGTTGAACGGCACATCGCTGACGGTCAACGAGGTCCAAGGCGACATCTTTGGCATCAATTTCATTCCCCACACCAAAGAAATGACCACGTGGGGTGACGTGAAAACCGGCGATCAGGTTAATTTGGAAATCGACACGCTGGCGCGCTACGTGGCGCGATTGGCAGAGGCGGGCTAAGCCCCCCAAATGTCACCGATTTTGTAGCCATTCGGGAACGGGTCGCTGGGGTCGCGCATGTATTGCGCGGTGCCGTAGATCCAGCCTTGGCCCGAAAGGGTGGGGATGATCGCGTCGTAATTCCCGACTTTGGTTCGTTCCTCGATCCGGCAGGTAAATGTCGTGCCCATCGGGCCTGCGTTCACGTAATCCACACCGACATCCAGCAGCCCTTTGGCGTGCAAAACGGCCATTTTGGCGCAGGTGCCGGTGCCGCAGGGCGATCGGTCTAGAACGCCCGTCAACGCGTTCGGGCGCGCAGGGTCGTAGGGGCCGGTGGACACCGTGATCGCGCCCAAGCCTGATGCACATTTTTCGTGTTTCACCATCAGATTGCCAATTGTCGGCCCTGTGATGTCCGGGTTTTCGGGGTGTACCACGGGCAACTGTTGGGCGGCAGCGTGACGGATCGCTTCGGTTGCGCGCACAAGGTCTGCGCCGTTTTCAGGTGCCACATCGATCCCGAATTGCGCGACGTCCGCGATGACAAAAAACATGCCCCCCCACGCCACATCGACGGTGATCTTGCCGTATCCCGCCACGTCGATTTCGCGGTCCAGATGCATCGCAAAGGCTGGCACGTTGCGAAAGGTCACGCGCGTGACTTTGCCGTCTCTGCAATCCGCGCGCACGTTGATCAGGCCTGCGGGGGATTCCAACACCAGTTCGGTCACAGGTTCCACTATCGGCAAAATGCCGGTTTCGAGCAGAACTGTCGTGACGCATATCAGGTTAGAACCCGACATTGGCGGATACTCTGTCTGTTCCATCACGATGAATCCCGCGTCTGCAGCAGGGTGGTTGGGCGGCACCAAAACATTGCAACACAAGGCCGGATGCCCGCGCGGTTCTTGCAGCATGAACAGGCGAATGTCGTCGTGATTGGCCTGCATGAATTGCATCTGCTCAAACACCGAATTGCCGGGCAGCGTGGGCATGCCGCCGGTAATCACGCGCCCGGGTTCGCCCTCGGCGTGGGCCTCAACAACATGGATCAATCGGTTCGTGCGCATAAGCCTATCCTTTGGGTGCCAAAACCGTAGTGCGATGTGGCCCACAAGGTCCAGAGGGTCGCGGCGTTCATCTGGCCTTGGGGCGGTCTATGGTTTAAGGCACAGGAGATTCTGCAATGAGGCACCGATATGAGCTTTGAGACACCCGGACCGGTCGAGTTGGACTTGGCAAACGCGATTTCCCCGATCGAAGAGATCATCGCCGAAGCCCGCGACGGGCGCATGTTTATTCTGGTCGATCACGAGGACCGCGAAAACGAAGGCGATCTGGTGATCCCTTCTGCGTTTGCCGACCCTGCGGCGGTGAATTTCATGGCAACCCATGGGCGTGGTTTGATCTGCGTGACCTTGCCTGCCGAGCGGATCGAGGAACTGGGCCTGCCGATGATGGCGATGCACAACTCGTCGCGCCACGAAACCGCGTTCACCGTGTCGATTGAGGCGCGCGAAGGCGTCAGCACCGGCATTTCTGCGGGTGATCGTGCGCTGACTGTGGCCACTGTGATTGACCCCGACAAAACGGCCGCTGACATCGCCACACCGGGTCACGTATTTCCACTGCGCGCGCGTCAGGGCGGCGTGTTGGTGCGCGCCGGTCACACCGAGGCTGGCTGCGATGTGTCGCGTTTGGCGGGGCATTATCCCAGCTCGGTTATCTGCGAAATCATGCGTCCTGACGGCGAAATGGCGCGCTTGCCTGACTTGATCGAGTACGCGGCTGAACACGGGCTGAAAATCGGCACCATCAGCGATCTGATCGCCTACCGCCGTCGCTATGACAATCTGGTTGTTGAAACCGATGCGCGCACCGTCACATCTGAGCATGGCGGCGATTGGGACATGCGCATCTTTACCGACCAGACCTATGGCATCGAACACGTTGTGCTGTCCAAAGGCGACATCACCACGCACGAGCCGGTTTTGGTGCGCACCCACGCGCTGAACGCTGTGTCCGACATCTTGGGTCTTGGCCCTAAATCCGTCGGCGAATTGCCCCGCGCGATGGAGATCATCGCCGCTGAAGGGCGCGGCGTTGTCTGCCTGTTCCGCCAGCCGCGCAAGGCATTGTTCGGCTCGGACGAGGACGGCCCGAAGGTTGTGAAAAACACCGGCCTTGGCGCACAAATGCTGGCGAAATTGGGCCTGACCAAACTGGTGCTTCTTACAGACAGCCCGCTGACCACCTATGTGGGTCTTGACGCCTATGATTTGGAAATCACGGGCACCCGTCCGATTATGGGAGACACCTGATGGCATCCGCCGAACAACACCACATTCTAGAGCGCCCCAGCTTTGTCAAACCGGTCAAGATCCTGATCGTCGTGTCGCCCTATTACAAAGACATCGCCGACAACATGATCGCGGGGGCCAAGGCCGAACTCGAGGCGGCAGGTGCCACGTGGGATCTGGTCGAAATGCCCGGCGCGTTGGAAATTCCGACAGCGATTAGCATCTCTGACCGGCAGTCAAACTTTGACGGTTATGTCGCATTGGGTTGTGTCATTCGCGGCGAAACCACGCATTACGACACCGTGTGCAATGACAGCTCGCGCGCGTTGCAATTGATGGGCCTGCAAGGGCTGTGCATCGGCAATGGCATCCTGACTGTCGAGAACCGCAAACAGGCCGAAGTCCGCGCTGATCCTGCCGATCAAAACAAAGGTGGCGGGGCGGCCGCAGCTGCCTTGCATCTGATTGCCCTCACCCGTAAGTGGAGCAACCAAGGCAAAGGCATCGGGTTCAAACCACCGTCAGAGAATATTCTGATGGCAGGCGATCCCGGATTTGAAAACACGGGCGGAAACACAACAGCATGACTACTCCTCTTTCTGGCAATCAAAAGCGCAAGATGAAATCGGCCTCGCGGCTGTACGCGGTGCAGGCGCTGTTCCAGATGGAGCACTCGAGCCAGACATTGGACCAAGTGCGCCTCGAATTTCTTGATCATCGTTTTGGCGAAACCTACGAGGGTGCTGAAATGATCGACGGTGACATCGATCTGTTCACGCGCATCCTAGAGGACGCGGTCGAAAACCAAGCGCAGATTGACCAAATGACTGACCGTGCGCTGGTTGCCAAATGGAAGATCGACCGGATTGACCCGACCGTGCGCGGCCTGTTTCGCGCAGCAGGGGCTGAATTTGGCAATAAAAGCACACCGCCCAAGGTGGTGATTTCCGAATACGTTGACGTGGCCCGCGCCTTTGCGCCTGAAGGCAAAGAGGCGCAATTCGTCAACGCGGTGCTGGACCACATGGCCCGCGAGGCGCGCCCAGAGTCCTTTTAACCAGGAGTTATCGATGATGCGTGCCATGCAAGTTGTGGACCTCGGTCAACCATTGCAGATGCGCGAGATCGACAAACCGACCGCCGCTGCGGGCGAAGTTCTGGTGCGAATCCACACCTGCGGTTTGAACTTTGGCGACACGCTGATCATCAAAGGCACCTATCAAGAAAAACCACCGCTGCCCGCGACCATCGGCATGGAAATTTGCGGCACAATCCAAGCCGTCGGTGCGGGCGTCACCCATCTGAAAGTCGGCCAAAAAGTCGGATCGTATTCCGGTTTTGGCGGGCTTGCGGAGTACGCGGCACTGCCCGCTGAAATTTGCGTACCACTGCCAGACGACATGAACACCGTCGATGCGGCCGCGTTTTTGATTGCCTATGGCACCAGCCACGTGGCGTTGGATTACAAGGCGCGGATGCAGCCGGGGGAACGGCTTTTGGTTCTTGGCGCATCGGGCGGCGTTGGCCTTACGGCGGTTGAGCTGGGCAAACTGATGGGGGCCGAGGTCATCGCTTGCGCGCGCGGCGCCGACAAATTGGCGGTGTGCAAAGCGGCAGGGGCCGATCATCTGATCAATTCGGACACCGACGACATCCGCGCCGTGGTCAAAGCGCTGGGTGGGGCCGACGTGGTGTACGACCCGATTGGCGGCGACCAGTTCAAAGCAGCCCTGCGCGCCTGTAATCCAGAGGCCCGCATTTTGCCGCTTGGCTTTGCCTCGGGCGAGGTGCCGCAAATTCCGGCGAACCATTTGTTGGTGAAAAACCTGACGATCATCGGGTTCTATTGGGGCGGCTATGCCCGTGTGAACCCAAAGGTTCTGACCGACAGCTTTGCCACTTTGATCGACTGGTACGTGGCTGGCAAAATCAAACCACACGTCAGCGCGACGCTGCCGTTGGAACAGGCAAACGAGGCGCTGGATTTACTGCGCACGCGCAAGGCGACGGGCAAAGTTGTGGTTGAAATCAGCGCCGCTTGATCCCGTAACGGGCCACGGCGCGGGATTTTTGTTTCTCGCGTAGGAACACAAATAGCCCTGCGGCAAGGATCATGGCGATGCCGGTCCAGACCTCCCAGACGGGCAGGTCAGCGAAAATAATCCAGCCCCAAAACACGGCCAATGGCAGGCCGATGTATTCAAACGGGGCGACGGTTGCTGCGTCCGCCATGCGGTAGGCTTGGGACAGGCAATAGCCGATGATGGCCGAATTCACGCCCAATCCAAAGAACACCCAGAGGTCGGATTGCGGCGGCATAATCCACGGGCGCAACAGAAACTGGATCGATGGGCTGTCGCTGCCGACGGCAAACCGGCCATCCCCTGCGATCACGAAAAACCCAACAGAAACAACAATAAACGTGGCTTGGATGTACACGGCAAGGGCAGATGCTTTGGTCGTGACGCCCAATTTGCGGGTCAAAACTTGGTTCATCGCATAGGTCAGCGCGGCGATCACGGGCAGCAGCAGAACAATGCGCGAAGCCCCCAGGCTATCGCTGCCTTCCCACGGGCGTTGCATGATGATGACGCCGATGAACCCGAACACCACCGCGCCCAAACGCAATGGCCCGACTTTTTCGCCCAGCATCGGGATCGACAGCAGCGTGATAAACAGCGGCGCGGCAAAGAAAAGTGCCGTGGCATCCGCCAATGGCAAAGCGGCCAGCGCCACAAAAAACGTCATGTTCGATGCGACAATCAGCAAACCGCGCGCCGCGTGCAGGCCCGGCTGCTTGGTTTTCAAAATGCCCAGCCCACCTTCGAGTTGGACAAAGATCATGCTGAACAAAATCCCGATGCCCGAACGCGCCAAAACAATCTGGTGCAGCGGGTAGCCACCCGACAGCTGTTTGACGAACATGTCGTTGATTGAAATGCAAAAAACGCCTGCCAAAACGAACAGGATGCCGATGTTTGCGTTGTTTTGGGGGGATGCGTTCATGCCCCAAGCCCTATCACAGCAAACGATTTCGGCAATAGCCATCCGTGAACACAGCGCGTATGACTGAGATAATTAGCGACAAGAGGGAGCCCACCGATGCAAATGTCAGACACGCGCCAGATTGCAGCAACGCCTGCCGAAGTTTACGCGGCTTTGTTGAATCCGGATGTTCTAAAGGAATGTGTGCCCGGTGCGACCGAGGTCACTGGATCACCCGCAGACGGGTTTGAGGCCAGCGTCACGCAGAAAGTCGGGCCTGTAAAAGCGACATTCAAAGGGCAAGTGACCCTGTCGGATATGATTGAAAATCAATCGCTTACGATTTCTGGCGAAGGCAAAGGTGGTGCTGCTGGATTTGCCAAAGGCGGGGCCGAAGTGCGCATCGCACCGTCCGAAGGGGGCACCGAGCTTAGCTATGATGTCGAGGCCAAAGTCGGCGGCAAACTCGCGCAATTGGGCAGTCGTATCATCGACGGCTTTGCCAAAAAAATGGCAGATCAGTTCTTTACCAACCTGCAAACTCACCTTGAGGGGCCCGCAGACATTGACCCCGAGGCAGAAGACGACGCGCCGAAAAAAGGCTGGCTGGGTCGCCTCACTGGCAAAGAATAACGCGCGAGCAGTGTGCGTGTGTGCACTGGTCACGACCGCGTCAAAATCCTAGCCTCATCCAAATTCTGTCGGAGAACACCATGGCCCCAATTTTGGACATCAAAGACCTGCGCAAATCCTATGCAGGCGGGTTTGAGGCCCTCAAAGGGGTCAGCCTACAGATCGAGCAAGGCGAGATCATCGCGCTGCTCGGTCCCAACGGTGCGGGTAAAACCACTTTGATTTCAACCGTTTGCGGCATCACATCTGCGACCAGCGGTCAGATCAAAGTCGGTGGGCACGACATCAACACAGACTTTCGCGCGGCCCGCCGCATGATCGGTTTGGTCCCCCAAGAAGTGGCGCTGGAACCTTTCGAGACCGTCATAAATACGGTGAAATTTTCGCAAGGACTGTTCGGCAAAAAGCGCGATATCGGTGCGATCGAAAAAATCCTCAAACAGCTGTCATTGTTCGACAAACGCAACAGCCAGCTGAAAGAGCTATCGGGCGGGATGAAGCGTCGCGTGCTGATTGCCAAGGCGCTGGCGCATGAGCCACGCGTTTTGTTTCTGGATGAACCGACCGCCGGCGTCGACGTCGAGTTGCGCAAAGACATGTGGGACATCGTTGCTGATCTAAAGGCTGACGGCGTCACGATCATTCTGACCACGCACTACATCGAAGAGGCCGAAGCGATCGCCGACCGTGTCGGGATTATCGCCAACGGCGAGCTATTGTTGGTCGAGGACAAGACCAAACTGATGGCGCAAATGGGAAAAAAGCAGCTGGAAGTGCAACTGACAGCGCCGCTCTCTGCGATCCCGGATGGCCTTGTCAGCTATGATCTGACGCTGGGCCCTTCGGGAGACGCGCTGATCTACACCTACGACACCAACGCCGAACGCACCGGCATCACGCAATTGCTGAATGATGTTGCAAAAGTCGGGCTTAGCCTGCGCGATGTGGTGACACGTCAAAGCAGTCTCGAGGATATCTTTGTGACCTTGGTCAAGGAGGACGCAGCATGAACTGGGCCGCCATTCGCGCTATCTATATCTTTGAAATGTCACGGTTTTTCCGCACGTTTTTGCAAAGCTTGATCTCGCCTGTCATCTCGACCTCGTTATATTTCGTGGTCTTCGGGGCGGCGATCGGCAGTCGTATCGACGAGGTAAACGGCGTCAGCTACGCAGCCTTCATCGTGCCCGGTCTGATCATGTTAACAGTGATGACACAGGCGATTTCCAACGCGTCTTTTGGCATCTATTTTCCGAAATTCATCGGGACGATCTATGAATTGCTTTCTGCCCCCATCAGCTTTTTCGAAATCGTTCTGGGTTACGTTGGCGCTGCGGCCACAAAGGCGCTGTTTATCGGGATCATCATCCTGATCACCTCGTTCTTTTTTGTCCGCATCGACATCCAGCACCCCATCGCGATGTTCGCGTTTCTGATCCTGACCTGCATAAGTTTTGCGCTGTTTGGCTTTATCATCGGCATCTGGGCAAAGAATTTCGAACAACTTCAATTGGTTCCACTGCTGATTGTAACGCCGTTGGTGTTCCTTGGCGGGTCATTCTATTCGATCACAATGCTGCCACCCTTTTGGCAGACCGTATCGATGTTTAATCCGGTGGTTTACCTGATCTCTGGGTTCCGCTGGGCGTTTTTCGGAATCGAGGATGTCCCTGTAATGACTAGTCTTTTTGCCATTGGCCTGTTCTCGGGCCTGTGTCTGTTTGCGGTATACTGGATCTTTAAAACGGGCTGGCGTATCCGGCAATAGTCGTGCCGGAATGGGTGACGGCGGGTCACTACTTGGAACTGGTTTGGCGCAGACCCTTGTTTGCACCGCCGCTGCAATCTAAATGGTTTTGAATGAAGCGTTTTATCCCATTTGTAAAATCTGACCCCACCGTCGCTGTGATCCGCCTGCAAGGTGTGATCGCCTCGGGTGGACGCGGTGCGTTGAACGACCAAGCCCTTGCAGGTGTGATCGAAAAAGCGTTTTCGCGCGGTAAACCTGCCGCTGTCGCGCTCGAGGTGAATTCACCCGGTGGCAGCCCCGTGCAGTCGTCGCTGATTGGCGCCCGTATCCGTCGTTTGGCGGATGAAAAAAACATCCCCGTTCTCGCCTTTGTCGAAGATGTCGCCGCTTCGGGTGGTTACTGGTTGGCTGTGGCTGCGGACGAAATTTACGCCGACACATCGTCGGTTGTGGGGTCGATCGGGGTGATTTCCGCAGGCTTTGGCGCGCATGAATTGCTGGCCAAACAAGGGGTCGAACGGCGTGTCTACACAGCCGGTAAATCCAAATCGATGCTGGACCCGTTCAGCCCGGAAAAGCCTGCGGACGTCAAACGTCTCAAGGGTTTGCTGAACGACATCCACGAGAATTTCATCGACCACGTTACAACGCGACGCGGCGATAAGCTGGATACAGAAACAGAGCTGTTCACCGGCGAGGTCTGGCTGGCCAAACGCGCAATCGAGCTGGGTTTGATCGACGGTATTGGCCACATCAAACCGATGCTGACAGAGCGGTTTGGCAAGAACGTCAAAGTCCGCCGCTACGGCGTTAAAAAACCCTTCTTTTCGCGATTTGGCGCGCAACTGGCCACTGACGCCATGACGTCAATCGAAGAACGGGCGGCCTACGCCCAGTTTGGACTGTAGGCTAATGATTTTCAAAATTGTTCTGCTGTTTTTGGTGTTCATCGCGGTGCTTGGCATGTTCGGAAAACTGCATTGGATCGGCGGCAAGCGGATGAATTCGGCGAAATGTAGCGGGTGTGGCAAGTACCGCATCGGCAAGGGGCCGTGTTCTTGCGGAAAAGGGCGCACCTAAATGGAAAATGCGACGCCATGGCTGCTGTCCGGTTTGGGCTTGGTGATCCTGCTTTTGGCGGGGGACGCATTGGTCAAAGGCGCTGTGAACCTGTCACTGCGCCTTGGTGTGCCGGCGTTGATTGTCAGCCTGACGATTGTTGCTTTTGGCACGTCAGCGCCTGAATTATTGATCGCGATTTCGGCGATTTTGGATGACGCACCGGGCCTTGCCTTGGGGAATGTCGTTGGGTCGAATACGGCTAACATACTGATGGTGCTGGGTATTCCTGCGATCCTTGCGACCATGCACACGTCTGAATGCAACACGCGCAAAACCTATAACTACATGCTGGCGGCCTCGGTCATGTTCATCGTGCTGGCGTTCCGCGGCGTGTTTGATTGGGTTTCTGGCGTCGTATTGCTGGGGGCTTTGTCGCTGGTTTTGGCAGATGCGTTTCGCGACGCACATCGCCACCGCAAAGCGGGCCAGGCCTGCATGGTCGAGGCCGAAGAAGAAGTCGAAGGTGCGGACCCGAATTTGCCGTGGTGGCGCATTTGCATGTTCCTTGGGCTAGGGTTGATCGGCCTGCCGCTGGGCGCTGATTTGTTGGTCGATAACGCCAGCATGATCGCGCGCACCTACGGTATCAGCGACACGGTGATCGGGCTGACGCTGGTGGCCGTGGGGACATCGCTGCCGGAACTGGCCACAACTGTCATGGCTGCATTGCGCCGCCAAGCGGACGTGGCCTTGGGCAATGTCATCGGGTCTAACATGTTCAACCTGCTGGCAATTATCGGCATCGCGTCGCTGGTCGGGCCCATACCGGTTGATCCGGGTTTCCTACGGTTTGATCTGTGGGTTATGCTGGGGGCGTCGGTTTTGCTGGCCCCATTTGTCTACTTTGCACGTGACATAACGCGGGGCTGGGGCATCGCCTTGACCTTGGCATATCTGTGCTATGTGGCCGTCGTATTGATGTAATTTTCGACCTCAAGGAGCCTGACAATGCCGCGCAGTCTAGTGACAGGAGCAGGCCATCGTTTGGGCCGTGAAATCGCGCTTTATCTGGCGTCTCGCGGGCACAGCGTTGCTGTTCATTACGCCAGTTCAGAGGCTGGCGCGCAGGACACCGTTGATTTGATCACGGCCATGGGCGGCGAGGGCGTCGTGTTGCAGGCTGACCTGTTGGACGAGGACGCGACCCAAGCATTGCTACCGCGCGCCGCCGAGGCGTTGGGCGGGCCAATCACCTGCCTGATTAACAACGCCTCGATCTTTGAGGACGACAGCCTGACAAACGCGACCCGCGCCAGTTGGGACAAACATATGGGCAGCAACCTGCGCGCGCCCTTTGTGTTGACCCAAGCGATGGCGGCCCAAGGTTTGACCCCGAACGTGGTTAACGGCGAACCCGTGGCGTCCGGCCTGATCGTCAACATGATCGACCAGCGCGTGCGCAAACTGACCCCGCAATACATGACCTACACGATTGCCAAGGCTGCGCTGTGGGCGATGACACAAACCACTGCGCGTGCTTTGGCCCCTGCCATCAGGGTTAACGGAATTGGGCCCGGTCCTACGCTAAAAGGGGCGGACCAAAGCGAGGCGGGTTATGCCAAGCAACGCGCCTCGACTGTGCTGCAACGGGGATCAAACCCTGCGGACATCACAGCCGCGGTTGGCTACCTGCTAGACGCGCCCGCAGTCACCGGACAGCTGCTGTGTGTCGATGGTGGGCAGCACTTGGGATGGGAAACACCAGACGTGGTCGGAACAGAATGAGTACATTTGAGCAGAGTTTTGCACCGCGTTAATGTAAGTTACAAAAGTGTTACCAAAAGGCCTTTAGTTTCAATATGTTGTGGCGCTTCAAAAATAATATGCCTTTGAATCAATTACTTGCCAAACTGCCTATTTTTTAGACACAGGGGCAAAATGGCTAAAAACAAACGGAAAAACGGAAATCCAAGAAACTTACCCGCAGAGTTATCCACAGGAATGGTGGACATGTTAAAGGTTGAACAGAACGACGCTACAGTGCAGGCGAACAAGGGAATCAGCGGCTTTTAATGACTGAAGATACAGAATATCCACACGCTGAGGTCGAAACTGAAGTACCGACGGACGTCCCCGTCGGGCATGAGGTGATCCAAAGCTATCTTAAAACGATTGACGGATCCCCCGGCGTGTACCGGATGCTGGACCGCGAAAGCCGTGTTTTATACGTCGGTAAGGCGCGCAATTTGCGTGCGCGCGTGTCCAACTATGCGCGCCCGTCGGGCCATTCTGCGCGAATTGCGCGGATGATCTCGATGACCGCATCGATGATGTTTTTGACCACGCGCACGGAAACCGAGGCGCTGCTGCTTGAGCAAAATCTGATCAAACAGCTAAAGCCGAAATTTAACGTGCTGCTGCGCGACGATAAAAGCTTTCCCAACATTTTGGTGACGCAGGAACACGACTATCCGCAGATCAAAAAGCATCGCGGCGCGAAAAAGGAAAAGGGCAATTATTATGGCCCGTTTGCCAGTGCTGGTGCTGTGAACCGCACGCTGAACCAGTTGCAGCGCGTGTTTTTGTTGCGGGATTGTTCGAATTCCACGTTTGAATCGCGCACGCGCCCGTGTCTGCAATACCAAATCAAACGCTGCTCGGCCCCGTGTGTTGGGAAAATCACGCCCGCCGAGTACACGCAAACTGTGCGCGACGCCGAGAATTTCTTGATCGGGAAAAACGCCGATATTCAGGCACGCCTTGCCACCGAAATGAACACCGCGTCCGAGGAAATGGAATTCGAACGCGCCGCCGCGTTGCGCGACCGGATCAAGGCGTTGACCCAAGTGCAGACGGCCCAAGGCATCAACCCCAAAGGGGTGTCCGAGGCCGACGTGATCGCGCTGCACATGGACAGCGGGCAGGCCTGTGTTCAGGTGTTCTTCATCCGCGCCAATCAAAACTGGGGCAACCACGATTATTATCCGCGCGTTGGCGCAGATGTGGACGCCGCCGAGGTGCTAGAGGCATTTGTCGGCCAGTTCTACGACACCCGTGAACCACCGCCGCAATTGATCTTGTCCAACACGCTGGAGAATCCCGATCTGATGGCGGACGCGCTGACTGGAAAACTGGGGCGCAAGGTTGAAATCCTCGTGCCCAAGCGTGGCGAAAAGGCGGAATTGATCGACGGTGCCTTGCGCAATGCGCGTGAATCCCTCGCGCGTAAGATGGCGGAATCCGCCAGCCAAATTCGTCTGCTCAAAGGTGTCGCCGAGGCGTTTGATCTGCCCGAACCACCCAACCGGATCGAAGTGTACGACAACAGCCACATCCAAGGCACCAATGCGGTCGGCGGCATGATCGTTGCGGGCCCTGATGGGTTCATGAAAAACCAATACCGCAAGTTCAACATCAAGGGCACGGACCTGACGCCTGGCGATGACTTTGGGATGATGAAAGAGGTGCTTGGCCGCCGGTTCAAACGGCTGATCAAAGAGGATCCGTACCGCACCAAAGGCATGTGGCCGGACCTTTTGTTGATCGACGGCGGGGCAGGGCAAGTCAGTGCTGTGCGCGAAATTATGACCGAATACGGCGTCGGCGATATTGCGATGGTGGGCGTCGCCAAAGGTGTCGATCGCGACGCAGGCAAAGAGGAATTTTACCGCACCGGCAAGCGACCCTTCGCGCTGCGCCACAACGATCCTGTGCTGTATTTCATCCAACGCATGCGCGACGAAGTGCACCGTTTTGCCATCGGCACCCACCGTGCCAAACGCGCCAAGGCCAACATGGCCAACCCGCTGGACGAAATCGCGGGCGTCGGGGCTGCGCGTAAACGGGCGCTTTTGGCACATTTCGGATCGGCCAAGGCGGTGGCGCGCGCAAATCTCGCCGATCTCAAGGCTGTAGACGGCGTTTCAGAGGCGCTTGCGCAAAAAGTCTACGATCACTTCCAAGACAGTTAACCACCTCTTTCCCTTCACGCGGACAATCGCTACTTATGGCCTTATGAACTGGAATATTCCGAACATTCTGACGGTCATCCGTCTGGCCGCAGCACCCATGGTCGCGCTGATGTTTTTGTACTTCACGCGCCCTTATGCGGATTGGTTTGCGCTGATTTTATTCGTCAGCGCGGCAATTACCGACTGGTTTGACGGCTATCTGGCCCGCAGTTGGCGACAAGAAACCAAGCTGGGTGCGATGCTGGACCCGATCGCTGACAAGGCGATGGTGGTCATTGCGCTGATGGTCATCATCGGCTTTTCCAGCTGGTCCGGTTGGCTGGTTTTGCCTGCGACCGTGATCTTGTTTCGCGAAGTGTTCGTGTCGGGATTACGGGAGTTCCTCGGCGACACCGCAGGCACGCTAAAAGTCACAAAACTGGCGAAATGGAAGACGACCTTGCAAATGATCGCCATTGCGGTCCTGTTTTCGCAAGGTGTGTTCGAACATTACTTTGGCATGTCGATCTGGGGCATGGACAACGAAATCGTCGGTCAAATCCTGTCCGGCGAAATCCCGGACGTCCACGGTTTGGGCTGGAAACTGACCGGCGCGGAATGGGCGGGACGCATCGGGCTCTGGCTGCTGTGGATCGCCGCGGCACTGACCCTGATCACCGGCATCGACTATTTTCGCAAAGCCATGCCACATCTCAAGGATGATCGCTGATGGATGTTTTGTATTTTGCCTGGGTGCGCGAACGCATCGGTGTCCCGCGCGAAGCGATTGAAACCTCGGCTGCGACAGTCGCCGATTTGATCACTGAACTAAGGGCGCGCGAAGACCGTTACGAGGCGGCATTTTCTGACCTCACGGCACTGCGGGTTGCGGTCGACCAAAAGCTCACCGATTTTGATGCGCCCCTAAAAGACGTGCGCGAAGTTGCGTTTTTCCCCCCAATGACGGGCGGTTAAACCATGCGCATTTCAGTGCAAGACATTCCATTTGATCTGGGCACCGAAACCACCAATTTTGCCGCTGGACACCGCGACATGGGCGCGATTGTGACCTTTACAGGCGTGGTGCGTGACCTGCCTGATGACCCGCTCCAAGCGATGGAAATCGAACACTATCCCGGCATGACCGAAGCCGCGTTAACCGACATCGCAGAGCAGGCGATGACCCGTTGGTCCTTGGGGGACGCGCTGGTTATTCATCGCCACGGACGGCTGGTTCCGGGCGAAATGATCATGATGGTCGCCACCGCATCGCGCCACCGCAAAGACGCATTCGAGGCGGCCGAATTCCTGATGGATTACCTCAAATCCCGCGCGCCATTCTGGAAACGCGAAATCACCGCCAAAAGCGCTGATTGGGTTGCCGCACGGGCCGAGGACGAAGACGCGCTAAAGCGCTGGTAAACGATCACCGAACCCGCATTTGTTCTGATCAAAAATACTCAAAAAGACCGCCCCGTCAAAGCCGCGCCAACTAGCCTTGGTTAACGCGTTCGATGTAGCCGCGCATTTCTTCCGTCTCGTGACGGGCATCGCGCAGACCGTCCATTGCGGCACGTAGTTCTGCTTCGGTTTGGCTTAGCTGGTTGGTCAGCTCGGCCTCGCGTTGTTGCAGGTACGTGATTGCTTGGTCGCGGGTTTCTTCGGCTTCATGCAACTCTTGGCTCATGCGGTCCAACTCGGCCACATCGCCGGCGGCCACACGGGTAAAGCGGTGGATCAGCCAGTTGGCAAACCACCCAAGGCAAAACGCAACAAACAGAATGATTGCCGTGGCAATGACAAACTCAGTTCTGCTCATCTGTTGTTCCTTCTTGCGTGGCGTCGTCAATATTTTCCTCTGTATCGCTTGTATTCGCGATAGTTTCCAGCGTTGTTTCGCCTTCTGGCGTCGTTGGTTTTGGGCGGATCAGACGAAATTCGATGCGACGGTTGGCTTCGCGGCCCTCTTCGGTGTCATTGTCTTGAATCGGGCGCGCCTCGCCGTAGCCTTTGGCCGTAAAGGACGCGGTCAAAACGCGACGTGCGCGCAGCTCGTTTAGCACCGATTGTGCACGGCTTTGCGACAGAGCAAGGTTCATTTCCTCACGCCCTTGGCTGTCTGTGTGCCCTTGGATTTCCAGCAGCAGATCGCCACATTTCTTGAGGATTTCTGCGATGTCATCCATCGTCCCAAGCGCGCTTGCGTCAATCGTCGCACTGCCCGGCTCAAACGAGATTTTCCCCGTTGTCAGCACCCCGCCAATTTCGGCCTCGCATTCGATCGCAGTGGGCAATCCGGCGATTGGATCGAGTTTCTTTTGGTAATTCACATCGATTTCAAAGGCTTCAGCACCGCCCAGCTTGGATGCCAACAGGGCCGCGATGTCCGCGCTTGCGGATTCTTTGCCGGTGTTGCCGCGCAGGGTCACGGACGACGGCGTGACAGTCAGCGCACCGTTGTTCAAGCTCGATAGGGCTTCGAGCCCGGTCAAAACCCGCGTGATCCAATCGTTTGGCAACCCGTCAACGACGCGGGTGGCGACGTAAACGCGGTCCGATCCGAACCGTGCTTGGGCGTAGCTGTTGGCGATGGAGCGCATGTTTTCATCCGCCAAACGGCCGCGCAATTGCACTTGCCCCTCGGGGCTGAGGGTGGCGGTGAATTCCGGTGGCCCTTGATTGGGATCAACGGTTTCCGGCAGCTTGGCAAACAGGGCAAAAACCTCGGGAAGGTCGGTTTCCAGCTCGCCAACGATGCGGTCGAATTCGCCCTGCGCGATGCCTTCGGCCCCGATCAAGGTGATGTCCGCATCCGAAATCGTCACAGAGCCGCCACCGATTTCAGACAGGGCTTGAATGCTTTTTTCAACGGCCAATGTCCATTTCGGGCTGGGCACGCCCATGCCAACGGTGCAGGCCCCCGGACCTTCTAGACCCGCGGCAAATGCAGCTTTCAAAATGCTGGTTTTGGCGGCTTCGGTGTCCGCGGAACAGGCGTCAAAATGCGCGCCCTGATCGTCGATCAAGAACCGCAGCGTGAACGGCGTGATCACCGGGCGGGGTGCGGAAATATCAAGGCTAAGCTGCAATCCCGGAGGCGCGGCGCGGCGCAGGCGTTTTTCCAGTTCGGCCTTGGCCTCGGCGCTGTCCGAGATGGCGGTGATCGAAACGCGACCCGCTTTGACCGACACTTTGGAACGGGGCAACTGTTCCATTGCGGTCAGGGCGAACCCCAGCGCGTCTTCCCAGCCTTCTGGGGTAGGGTAATCAGCGCTTTCGATCAGATCGGCGACCGGTGCGCCCGCGCTCATGGCGGAAAAGCGGTCGATGATTTCGGTTTTGTCAGTGCTGGCAGGGATCAATCCGATGACCGAAACACCGGAATCGTTGCGCAGGATTTCAGCAGAAAAACGAGGGGGCGCGATGGCGGCCACGGCCTCGACTTGCATGTTGTCGATCACGCGCGCGGCGTCCACGACCGTCCCTGCGGTGCTAAGGGCGGCAAAGCGGCGGGCTTCGGTTGGGGCGATCCCCTCGAGGGTGACTTGCAAGCCATCCGCCTCGACTTCGGCCCAGGGCATTTCGGCGGTATCAAGCGCCTGGCGCACCCCGATTTCCGAGGTTTCTTCGACCAGTTTCACAGAAAAATTGGCCGCGACCAGCGACACGCCTGCCGCCGCGACAAAGGTGCATGCAACGGCTATGATCGAGGATAAACGCATATATTTTATTGGCTCGTTTTGCAGGCCGACGTTGGCCTGATATCGTGATACGCCGCTTGGGGCGGCGATTCAATCAAAGCAGTAACGCGAGCCCAAAAAAGACCAGCGGAATCATGCCAGTGTCGCGGTTGGCGCGAAACAGTTGCAGGCATTTCTTGGAATCATGGATGTCGAGGCCGCGCAACTGCCACGCCATGTGCCATCCCATCGCCCAAGGTGCGGCCAAAACGGCGACCATCGCCAGCGGCGATCCGTTGGGCAGGGCTGCAAAAATCACGGCAATTCCCATCAATCCGACAGTGGCCGCCAGAAAGCGACGCAGCCAATCGGGGGTCTTTTCTGCGAACAGACGCGCGGTGGATTTAACCCCGATCAGCGCGTCATCTTCGGTGTCCTGATGCGCGTAAATCGTGTCGTAAAACAGCGTCCATGCGATGCCGGCCAGATACAGTACCACCGCAGGCGCGCCCAAGGTGCCGGTGTGCGCGGTCCATGCCAGCAAAGCCCCCCAATTGAATGCGAGGCCAAGGAACACTTGGGGCCACCACGTGAACCGTTTGGCGAAGGGATAGACGCAGACGGGCAGCAACGCGAGCACACCCAGAACAATTGCAGCGCCGTTGAACGTCAGCAAAATTGCGAATGAAATCAAGGCTTGGATCGCCATCCAGACAAGCGCGCCTTTGCCGCTGACTTGACCCGACGGGATTGGGCGCGAACGCGTGCGCTCAACTGATCCGTCGATATCGCGGTCGGCAAAATCGTTCCACGTGCAGCCCGCACCACGCATCAGCCACGCCCCGGCCGCGCAGCCAACAGCGATCCACAGATCACCCCAACCCGCGCGCCCGTCATAGAGCATCGCCAACATCAAACCCCACCAACACGGCAACAACAGCAACCATGTGCCAATCGGGCGATCCGCACGCGACAAACGCAAATAGGGGCGGGACCAGACAGGGGCCCAGACGTCGACCCAATTGTCTTGCACGGCATCCGCGACTTGACCTTCATTTGCGTGGCCATCTGGCGCTGGTGAAATGTTGTGCATATGTAGGTGTCCATGACAGCTAAAATTCGCCTCTTCATAGACGTTCCGCTTGCCGTTGGGCAATTGGTGACTTTGACGCAAGCCCAAGCGCACTATTTGTTTGGGGTGATGCGGTTGAAAACCGGTGCGCAGGTGCTGGTGTTTGACGGCGCGCACGGTGAATTTCTGGCCGACGTGGTGCAGGCGGGCAAACGCGGCGGTGAACTGAGCGTGAGCGCGCAGACCAAACCGTTGCAGATGCCACCCGATCTGTGGCTGGTTTTTGCGCCGATCAAAAAGGCGCGCACGGATTTTATCGTGGAAAAAGCGGCAGAAATGGGCGCGGCGCGGATCGTGCCGATGCAGACGGAATTTACAAATTCGAGCAGGATCCAACGTGACCGGTTGCAGGCGCACGCGGTAGAAGCGGCTGAACAATGCGGCGGCACCTACGTGCCCGAGCTGACTGATCTGGTGAAATTCGACAGGCTGCTGGCCGACTGGGATAACACCCGTAAAATCATGTTTTGCGACGAAGCGACGGCAACGGACAGCCCGATGCCATTTGAAGGCACGACAGGCCCGTGGGCAATTTTCATTGGACCCGAAGGTGGGTTTTCGGACCGCGAACGCACAAAGCTGCGCACCATGAGCTGTGCTCATGTGGCCCAATTGGGTCCGCGCATTTTGCGGACCGACACTGCGGCGGTCGCAGCCCTGACCCTGTGGCAGCGCGCTTTGGGGGACTGGCAATGAACGATTTCACCGCCCGATCAGATCAAATGATGTCAAAGGCACTGTCATGACTTTTATCCGCCCAGACGCCGCCCGCGCGATACACCGCCTGCGCGAAGCATTGGTCGGGATCGCGATTCTTGCGCTTGGCCTGTTGTGGGTGTTTGGCCGCCCCGGACTGTTGCAGTTTCTGGGCTACCCGGTTTCGCTGATTGGTGTCGTGTTCATTCTGATCGGCATTCAGCGCGCGCGGTTTCGCACATCCGATGACGGGGCGGGGGCGGTGCAAGTCGACGAAGGGCAAATCACCTATTTTGGTCCCCTGACCGGCGGGGCCACAGCGCTCGCGGATCTTGAGCGTTTGACCCTTGATCGCAACCTGAAGCCTGCGCATTGGCGTCTGGATTCCCCCGGCACACCAGCGCTGCTGATCCCCGTGAATGCGGCTGGATCGGACGCGCTGTTTGACGCCTTTGCAAGGCTGCCCGGCCTGCGGACCGAGCGGATGCTGAGCGAAATGAACACCCCGTTAAACGGGGGCCAAAATCAAGCAGTTGTGATCTGGGAACGCGCGCCCTTGCGCCCCGCACACGTCCGGCTGCATTGACAGTCCTAGAAATTCGCACCATCCCTGAATTCCCAAACGCCAATCACTTCGGAGCATCCCCTCATGTCCATTCCACAAACCGGCGGCGGGCCGATCGAACACCATGATCAGCTGGCCGAGCATCTGGCAGAGGGCTGTAAACCCAAGGAAGACTGGCGCATCGGAACCGAGCACGAAAAGTTCGGTTACTGTAAAGACACGCTAAAACCACTGCCATTCGAGGGCGAGCGGTCTATTGTCGCTGTCCTTAGTGGCCTGCGCGATCGTCACGGGTGGTCAGAAATTCGCGAAGGCGGGCATCTGATTGGCTTGGAAAAAGACGGCGCGAATGTGTCGCTGGAACCGGGCGGCGCGCTTGAGCTGTCGGGTGCCCCAGTCGAGACGATCCACGAAACCTGTGACGAGGTGAACACGCACCTGCGCGAAGTCAAAGACATCAGCGATGAAATTGGCGTGAAATTTATCGGGCTTGGTGCCGCGCCGATCTGGCAGCACGAAGAAATGCCGTTGATGCCCAAAGGCCGTTACAAGCTGATGGATGCCTACATGAACAAGGTCGGCACGTCCGGCACAACCATGATGCGGCGCACCTGCACGGTGCAAGTGAACCTCGATTTCGCGTCCGAACCGGACATGGTGCAAAAGCTGCGCGTGGCCTTGGCCTTGCAACCTGTGGCCACCGCCCTGTTCGCCAATTCGCCATTTTTCGAGGGCAAAGTGAACGGCCATAAATCATGGCGCGGTCGCGTGTGGCGTCACTTGGATGACGCGCGCACCGGCATGTTGCCGTTTGTGTTCGAGGACGGCATGGGGTTCGAACGCTGGGTGCAATACGCGCTGGATGTGCCGATGTATTTTGTCTACCGCGACGGCAAATATATCGACGCGCTTGGCATGTCGTTCCGCGACTTTATGAAAGGCGAATTGCCTGCCTTGCCTGGTGAAATGCCGATGATGTCCGATTGGGCAGACCATCTGACGACAGCATTTCCCGAGGCGCGGATCAAGAAATTCATGGAAATGCGTGGGGCCGATGGTGGTCCGTGGCGCCGTTTGTGCGCGTTGCCTGCGTTCTGGGTTGGGCTGATGTACGACCAATCTTCGCTCGATGGCGCGTGGGATTTGGTCAAAGGCTGGAGCGCTGAACAGCGCGAAGCCTTGCGCGTCGCCGCTTCGGTTGACGGTTTGCAAGCCAAAGTGAACGGCATCAACATGCACGATCTGGCCCGCGAAGCGGTGGCGCTCAGCCATGCTGGTCTCAAGGCACGTGCGCGCGCCGGGGCAGGCGGCATGGTGCCGGACGAGACGCATTTCCTGAACGCCCTACACGAAAGCATCGAAACCGGCAAAACTCCGGCGGACGAGTTGCTGGATCACTACAACGGCGACTGGAACGGCGATATCACGCGGGTGTTTAGCGACTACAGCTACTAGGCCGGCTTCTCCGTTTGGCCCAAAACGCGTTGCTCGTAAAGCGCGCGTATTTGGGCCTTGCGATCCGCCAACATTTCGGGCGTTGGCGCTTGGCGTGATGCCTCTAGATAGGCGTAGCCCTGCATGGGATCATGCGACTTGCCTGTGCCCTGATAATTAGTGGTTTTACCACTCGGCCGCGCACGCGGTGGGCCATAAATGTTGTTGTCGTCGTTTGACGGAAAAAGCGTCAGAACAAACACAACAACACTGCCCAAGGGTACAATATGCATCAAATACCAAAAGCCTGAAAATCCACCGTCATGGAGCCGGCGTATAGTGACCGTCAAACGAGGGATAAAGCTGATCAAAGCCCAATAAACAAAGAGATAATCGAACGGATCGGTTGAGATGTCAGGATAAATGCCCAAGGGGCGAATGGTTTGGATTGTGGTCCAAATATCGATGCCAAGTGCGGCGATCCCAATTACCAAATCCCACAAAAAGAACCACCAATATTCGGATCTTGGCGCGCGGCCTCTGATTCTAAATGCATTTACGATGACAGAATTAAGTGCTGCAAAAGGTCCCATAGGTATGCCCATAACTGAGTGTTGGTTATGGGCAAGATCGTACAGCTATAGGGCGAAAATGCGGCGTAGTTTGACCGATTTAAGGGCGGTTTAGTTACGGTTTTACCGGATCAAACCATGGCAGCAAAGGTTGGCGGCTGCTGGCATATCCGGGCACCTGAGCATCCAGCCGCGCGGCCAATTTCGGCAGTTTGTGAACAGGCACACGCGGAAACAGGTGGTGCTCGCGATGGTAAAACATCAGGTAGGCGATGATCGCAAAAACTCCACGCTGACTGCGCCCTGCAATGCCACTATTTTCGGTCCCTTGATGGGTGATCCAAACTGCAAACAGCGCAGTCAGACACTGGGCAAAGGCCATAGCGCCCAGATGCAGGATCATAAACCGCTGTCCGCTGATCAAACACAACCCAACAAAGGCGAACACCGCCAGCCAATCCAGCACGACCCGGCGGCGCCAATACTGCGACCCACTGCGCCAGGCGGCAATGTTCAGATCCACAGGAAAGCGCGGACCATAACGCAGCACCTGCCAAAACCCCATGCGCCCGCAACGCCCTTCGACATCACCGTCACCCATGTTGAATTTGTGGTGCCGCATGTGACAATAGGCATCCGCGTGATTGGACCCCAGCATGATGGCGCTAAGGGTGGTCATCACAGCACTGTCGCCCATCCGGTTGAAGCCCAGATTACCATGGATGGCCTCGTGGTTCAGGCGCAGTCCGCACAGGAAAAACATAAAGCTCGCGAGCGGCCCAAACATCCATAACTCACTGGCATAAATGAATAAGGACAAGGCAAACCACGGCATCGGCAAGGTCAATTCGCGCAACATATCCCAGCGGCTGATCGCGCTTAGATCGTGCCATTCAATGCCGCGCGGGGTGCGTTCTGGTGCCATGGTGTTCTCCGATGTTGTGTGGATAAGGCGGCGGTATTCCCCCGCCCCATTTGTTAGGCGGGCCTGACTGCGGGGGCCATCACGTCACTCACGACAGCGCGCAAAGTGGCGACGGCGTGGGTGAACCCAAGGCCCAAGCACAGAGCGGCAAAGCCAAGCGCAAGCATCAAGGCGGCCAGTGGTTCGTCCCGCAAAATCGGTAAGACAGCACCAATCAAAATCACCCCGCCGGCACCGATGGCGGCAAAGCCGGTGGTGATGGTCACGGCAGTGGCACGCGCGGCGGCTTTGCTTTTGGGGCAGTCGCCGATCATGTGACCGATTTTCAAGATCATCAGGGCCAAGGTAATCAGCCCACCGGCGGCAATCGCAATGTAGGTAAGGGTCAGAAAAAGCATGAGAATTCTCCTTTTAGCTCATGAAACAGAAATTAGATGGCGCGCGCGACAGCATAGAAATCGCGGCGCAGTTTGAGATAGATGGCACCAAAGGCCCCCGCCCAAAGCGGCCCAAAGAGCAGACCAAATGCGAGCAGGAAAAACCCTCCATTGAACAGGATCTGCTCGCCGATAACCTGGGTGGCAACGCCAAGGATTGGGAACAAGGCCAATGCCGCTAAAAAGCCGAGAAACATAAGATCCCTCACGCTTGCTTGGTTGCGGCGCAGGTGGATCAGCAACAGCGGTGTGCCCATGACCAGATAGATCGGACCACCAAAGACCAACGCAAAAACCGGGATCAACAAAATCCAGAACGACACCGCAGTGACGACCAAAGGACCAGCAACCAAGGCAATAAAGAACGCAACAGGATCAATCAGGTATCCGGGTTTTCGGCTTGTCTTGATCAAAAATACTCTCTTGGCGACAAAGTCGTATGAGAAGTGATTGTTGATTTTTCTTTCAGTTATTTCTGTCACAACAGAAACTCCTTTGCAAAATTTTTAGCTGGATGTGCCCTTTGGCAAGAACCGCGCAATACGGGCGCCCATTTTGACGACACCCAGTTGCACAGCGCGGGGCAGGCGCGATACTTCACCATACCAATCGTCGAACATCTGCATCGTGTCTAGCGTCTCGTCGATGCGCTTTTTCACGTCCTTGGGCGTCGCGTCTTCGTTGGCTTGTTTCTGCACTTCGCGCAGGGCGGCCAAGGTCGGTGCAAATTCGCGCTCGCGCCGTGTTTCGATCACGGTGTTCACCAGATCAAACATGTCGCGGATCGAATGAAAATGATCGCGCCGATCGCCCAGCTTACGGCTGGATTTCACCAGCTTTTGGCTTTGCAATTCCTTCAGCCCGTTTGACACGTTTGATCGTGCAAGGTTCAGCAGCTCGCAAATCTCGTCCGCACTTAGGGGCGCGGGCGAAATGTGCAGCAGGGCGTGAATTTGAGCGACGGACCGGTTGGTGCCCCATTTCGCGCCCATATCCCCCCAGTGAAGGATGAAATCTTGCATGGCGGGTGTCAGGTGCATCTTGCGAATCTCTTACGTTAATTTCTGTAATGACAGAAATAACAGATACGACTGTGGCGTCAAGAAATTTTAGCAGTGAGCTAAATTCACCCCAAACGCGCTGTCAAAATGCTAAACGCACCCGCGCCAAAGGCAACGGCAAACACCGCCTCGAACCCGCGTTTCATACGGGCATAGGCCGCCGTCATCGGGGCCGAAGAAAAGATGACCGCATACAGATGGAACATGATCAGGCTTTGGATGCCCACGGACATGATGACGATCAACAACCCTTGCCAGCCTGTGTCCGGCGGGATGCCGATGGAGTAAAGCGCGCCGAAAAACAGGATCGCTTTGGGGTTGGTCAGATGCAGCGCCAACCCTTTGCCGTAGGCGCGCGCGGGTGTGGTCACGGGCAGGTCCAGCGTCTTCAAACGCGCACCCATCCATGCGGATCGAGCTGCTTTGATCGCCAGCCACAATAAATATCCAGCCCCGAAATATCGCACGATTTCAAACAGCCATGAATGGGCCAGCATCACCGCGCCCAGCCCAAAGGCCGCTGACACAGACCAGATAAATGACCCTGTTGTGACACCCGACGCCAACGCCAAACCGGCCTTGCGCCCCGATGCCATAGACGTGCCCGCAATGGTTAACGTCGCAGGCCCCGGGCTGGTCGATGCCAAAAACGCAGCGATCAAAATCAGCGGTAGGTTGATGCCATCAATCACGTTGATTTCTGTCCGATCTTGGGTTCAGTCCCCGCCCGAATACGCGCGAGGTTTGTGCGGTGGCGCCAATAGACCAGCAGCGTCAGGATCATGCCCATGAACAAGGCCGTCGGGGCCCCCATGAACATCAACAAAAAGGTCGAGGACGCCGCCGCCGTCAGCGCGCCCACTGACGAGATCCGCCAGATCAGTGCCCCCACCAACCACGCCGCACAACACGCCAACCCGATCGGGAACGCATAGGCCAGCATGATACCAAGGAACGTCGCGACACCTTTGCCGCCGTTGAATTTCAACCACACAGGATAGCAATGCCCCAGCATCGCCATGACGCCCGCCAGTTGGGCCGCGTCTTCGCCTGCGAAATACCGCGCCAACAACAAGGCGACCGCCCCTTTGCCTGCATCAAAAATCAACGTCATGGCAGCGGCCGGTTTGCTGCCGGTGCGCAAAACATTTGTAGCCCCGATGCTGCCCGACCCGATGTCGCGCAAATTGCCAAGGTTCATGGCGCGCGCGATGATCATGCCAAACGGGATCGATCCGAGCAGGTAGGCGATCACGCCCCAAAGAGCGAGTGTGGCAAATGTGTTTTCAATTATTGGCATTTTGTTTTCTCAATCAATCGCGTTCAAAAACTTTGACGCCGTTTACGTAGGTTGCAAGGACTTTACCCTGCATACGCTGGCCGTCAAACGGTGTGTTGCGCGATTTGGATCGCAGGGTTGCGCGGTCCATCACGAACGGAGCGTGGGCATCAAACAACACCAGATCGGCGGGGGCTCCGACGCTCAAACGCCCGCTGGGCAGACCCAAACGTTGGGCAGGGTTAAACGACATGGCACGCCACAAGGTTGGCAAATCGATCAGCTCTGCATGCACCAAACGCATGGCGGCAGGCAGGAACGTTTCCAAGGCAACGGCACCACTGGCGGCCTCTTCAAATGGCAGGCGTTTGCTTTCTTCATCCTGCGGCGTGTGCATGGAACTGATGATGTCGATCAGACCTGAGGCGACAGCTTCGGCCACAGCCAGTCGATCATCCTCGTCGCGCAACGGTGGTTTCAACTTAAAGAACGTCCGGTAGTCGGCCACATCCAAAGCGTTCAGCGTCAAGTGGTGGATCGACGTGCCGGCGGTGATGTCCAGCCCGTTGGCCTTGGCCCGTTCCAGCGCGGGCAGGGCGCGCGCGGTGGTGATTTGATCCGCGTGATAACGCGCGCCGGTCATTTCGATCATCGCGATGTCACGGTCCAACCCCATGCGTTCGGCCATCGGCGACACCGCTGGCAAACCGCGCAAAGACGCAAATTTGCCCGAGGTCACGGCCGCCCCAGCGCTGAGGATCGGTTCTTGCAAATGGCAAATCACCAAGGCCCCAAGCGAGCGGGCGTAAGTCAGCGCGCGACTGAACACTTTGTTGTCGGTGACCACCGCATCGCAATCGGTGAACGCGACGGCCCCAGCATCCAGCAGAAATCCGATCTCGGTCATTTCGCGACCCAAGCGACCCTTGGTCAGGGCGGCCATGGGGTGCACGTTGACGGGGGACGCTTCGCGGGCGCGGCGGATCACAAATTCTAGCGCCTCGGGGCTGTCGATATCCGGCGTGGTGTCGGGGCGGGTGACCATGGTGGTGACGCCGCCAGCCGCGGCCGCTTGACCCGCGGTGCCAAAGCTTTCTTTGTGCCGCTCGCCGGGTTCGCAAACCTTGACGCCGATGTCGACGATGCCGGGGGCAAGGTGCTTGCCGCCGCAATCCACAACGGTCACCGATTTGTTTTGCATGCGAAACATTTCAATGTTTTCAGGGGTTTGCGTTAACACTTCGTTAATCACACCGTCCGCTACAAACAGCGCCCCCAAAGTCTCGATTCGGGCCTCGGGATCGATAAGCTTGGCGTTGATGAACAGGGTCGACATAGGGCGCAATCCTCGGGGCACGGGCGTTTGCACTGCTTTAACGGGGAATGGCGTTTTGCGAAAGGGTGTTGGCACGGCATCGTTGTCCGCGCGCATGATTTTTGCTAGGCATTTGCGAAACAAACACAGGAGAACCAAATGCGCATTCTCGCCTTAATTCTCGTGGCTTTGATTGCCGCGCTGCACAGTTACATCGCCTATTTCGAAGTTTTCGCATGGGAGACAACCGGCCCGCGCGTGTTCGCAACACTGCCTGCGGACCTGTTCGCCGACACGGTTTTGTTGGCCGCAAACCAAGGCATGTACAACGCATTTCTGGCGGCAGGCCTGATCTGGTCACTGCTGATCCAGGATCACAAATGGCAAAGCAACATCGCGTCGTGTTTCCTGATATTTGTGGCGGTTGCGGGCTGTTTCGCGGCCTTTACGATTTCGACACGCATTCTGTTTGTGCAGGCGATGCCGGCGATTATCGCGTTGATTTTGCTGGTTCTTGCGCGACGCGGGGCGTCAGGAAACTAGGACCCGATCCAAATAAACAGCGCTGTGAACACAAACAGGAACAGCAGTGCGTAGGTCGCGATGCGCCCGCCGATGGCCGCGTCCGACGGTGTTTTGCGCGGTTGCACACCAGACCCGATGTCGGTGCTGTCGGTGTCGATGGTTTCATTTGCGCTCCAGTCTGGTCCTTGCGCGCCGTAATTCGCGATCAGGGTCAGTTCGGGCACCGCGCGCAGGGTCATGGCGCGGTCGCGAAACGCCAGTGACAGAATGATCAGAACGTAGCCGGACAGGCCCGTCAGGCGCGCGCGATCCGCACTAAGAGTGTCTGCATCAATGTCGTAACCTTGGGCAAGGTATTGCGGCAGGCTCATGTCGCCCAGATCGCTGAGGCGCACCAGTTCGACGTAGGCAGGATCGAGGTCTTCGGCCCCCAGCATTTGCCCCAGAGTTTTGGGCACATTTTCACCACCCGCATCGGTCAGATTGACCGCAAACAAGCGCAGTTGCCCACGTTCTTTGGCAGCGATGGTCAGAGCATTAGTCATGTGTAAGCCGCCGTTTTCATTGCGTTCTGGATTTGGGTGCGGATCTGTGCGGGTTTGTCGATGTAGGCCATGGTGATGGCCTGACCATTGGACAGACGCAAGATGAGGCTCCAGAAAAACCGTCGTTTGATGGCGGTGATTTCCGTGAGCGGCAGGGTGTGGGGCATCATGTATTCGGTCGGGTTTTCGTAGATCAGAGCGGAGGGCGTCAGCGTCCATGTGGCGTTGCGGTGGCGCATCCAATCGGTGAAATCATCCAGCACAAACATGTAGATCAGCGACAGGCAAACAGAGGTGACAAAGGCGGCGACCCCACCGATGTACGGCCATGCGGGGGTGAGCATGACGTAGGTGAACAAAAACAGCGCCAAGCAACGCAAACCAAAGGCGCGCAACGAGGGTTTGAAGATGTGCAGCGGTTCGATCATGCGGGGATTTTGCGATTGCGGGCGAGCAGATCCATCGCGGCCATGCGTACGGCGACGCCCATTTCGACCTGTTCCTGAATGACGCTGCGATTGATGTCGTCGGCGATGTCACCGTCGATTTCAACGCCGCGGTTCATCGGGCCGGGGTGCATGACGATGGCGTCGGGTTTGGCGTGTGCCAGTTTTTCCGCGTCCAGCCCGTAGCGGTGGTAATATTCGCGTTCGGAGGGGATGAATCCGCCGTCCATGCGTTCTTTTTGCAGGCGCAACATCATGACGACGTCGACGTCTTTGAGACCTTCGTTCATGTCGTCGAATACCTCGACGCCGAATTCCTCGATGCCCGACGGCATCAGCGTGGGCGGGCCGATCAGGCGAATGCGGTTTTCCATTTTGCCCAGCAGCATGATGTTTGAACGGGCCACGCGAGAATGCGCGATGTCACCGCAAATCGCAATCGACAGACGGTGCAGACGGCCTTTGGCACGGCGGATTGTGAGGGCGTCCAGTAACGCTTGGGTCGGGTGTTCGTGGCGTCCGTCGCCGGCGTTCAGAACCGCGCAGTTGACCTTTTGGGCCAGCAGATCGACGGCACCGGAATGGGGGTGGCGCACGACCAGCAGATCGGGGTGCATTGCGTTCAGGGTCAAGGCCGTGTCGATCAGGGTTTCGCCCTTTTTGACCGAAGAGGCCTGCATCGCCATGTTCATCACGTCGGCCCCAAGGCGTTTGCCGGCCAGCTCGAATGAGGCTTGGGTGCGCGTTGAATTCTCGAAAAACATGTTGATCTGGGTCAGGCCCGCCAGCGCGTCGGAGTGTTTGGACGGCCCGCGGTTCAGCGCCACGTAGTCTTCGGCCAGATCCAGAAGCGTCGTGATGTCGGACGGGTGCAGTTGTTCGATCCCCAGAAGATGGCGGTGGGCAAATGTCATGGGCGGCAACCTATCTGAATTTTCGCCGTTATAGAGCGGCAGGCGCGGTGCGGCAAGCATTGGGCGGTGTGTGATTTTGCCTTTGGCGAGAGTATTTTCGATCAGAACAAAGGCGGGGCGTTTTGATTGCCGGGTTGGGGGGCTAGAGTGGGGTTATGGAATCAGTTGAGTTTCATCAGGCCGCCGCATTGTTGGCATGGCAGTTAGAGCTGGGCGCGGATGAGGCAATCTGTGACGCGCCGGTTGACCGCTATGCGTTGCCGGCTGCGATGACGAAACCTGCGGCCAAGGCGAAGGCCGAAAAGGCCCCAAGCGGGCCAGTTGTCGTGCCGGATGTGGACGGCGTTGCGATTGCGCGCGAGATGGCGGCAGCTGCTGGCGATTTGGCCGGTTTGCAGGCGGCGATTGCAGCGTTTGAGCATTGTGATTTGAAACGCGGTGCGCGCAAGATGGTGTTCGGTGACGGGTCGCCCGCAGCGCGCGTGATGATTATCGGTGACGTGCCGGACCGCGACGAAGACCGCGAGGGGCGCCCGTTTGTGGGCCGTTCGGGGCAGTTGCTGGATCGCATGTTCGAGGCGATCGGCATGGGGCGCGCGGTTGAAGATACGCCGGTTTATTTGGCCAATGTTCTGCCTTGGCGACCGCCCCAGGGCCGTGATCCAAAACCGGACGAGATGGCCATGATGCAGCCGTTTCTAGAGCGTCACATCGCGCTGGTGAACCCAGACATTTTGGTCCTGATGGGCAACATCAGCTGTCAGGCGTTGCTTGGCAAACGCGGCATCACCCGTCTGCGGGGCGAGTGGCAAGAGGTGCTGGGCAAGCCTGCGCTGCCGATGTTCCATCCGTCACATTTGATGCGCACGCCGCTGGCCAAACGTGATGCGTGGGCCGACCTTCTTAGCCTGAAGGCACGATTGAAAAATGCCTGACCTGTTGATTTTATTGACGTATATTCCGGCAGCTTTGGCGCTGAACCTGACGCCCGGTGCGGACATGCTGTTTTGCTTGGGCCAAGGTGTGCGATCCGGGCCGCGCAGCGCGTGGGCGGCAAGTGCGGGGATATCGCTGGGCGGCATGGTGCATGTATTTGTGGCCGGCATGGGGTTGGGCGCTGTGATCGCCGCGGTGCCGTGGGCCTTTGATGTGATCCGCTGGATTGGTGTCGCCTATCTTTTGTATTTGGCGGCAAAAACTCTGCGCGGTGCGTCGCCCGATGCGCCCGAACCACAGGCTGTAGCCCGCGCGTTTCGCACCGGATTGATGGTGAACCTGACCAACCCCAAAGTGATCTTGTTCGTGCTGGCCTTTGTGCCGCAATTCGTCGATCCGACCAAACCCGTTTTAGCGCAATTCATGGTGTTTGGCATGGTCATGGGCATCGGCGGATTTTTCATCAATGGCGGTGTCGGGGCCTTTGCAGGAACGATTGGCAAACGGGTTGCACGCGGATCACGCGCGCTTGATTACGTGGCCAGCGGCGTGTTTGTCGCCCTTGCCGCCAAACTAGCAGTATTGGAGCGGGCATGAGCCGGATCGACGAAACAGCTGAATTTATCGCCGTGCGCATTGCTGTGCTGACAGTCTCGGACAGCCGCAGTTTGGCCGAGGACCGATCTGGCGACGTGTTGGTGGGGCGGATTGCGGATGCGGGCCATGTTCTGGCCGATCGCATGATCCTGACCGACGAGCGTGCCGAGATTTCGACCCAATTGCGCAACTGGTGCGACGATCCGACCATCGACGTGGTGATTTCAACGGGCGGCACTGGCCTGACGGGTCGTGATGTCAGCGTCGAGGCACACCGCGATGTTTACGAAAAAGAAATCGACGCGTTCGGCACCGTGTTCACCATCGTGAGCATGCAAAAGATCGGCACCTCTGCGGTTCAAAGCCGCGCCACAGGCGGCGTTCGCAACGGCACATATTTATTCGCGCTGCCCGGCAGCCCGGGTGCGTGCAAGGATGCGTGGGACGAAATTTTGGTCAAACAGCTCGATTTTCGCCATCGCCCCTGCAATTTTGTGGAAATTTTGCCACGGTTGGACGAACACCAGCGCCGAAAATGACTTTATCGTGCGCCACACACCGTATGGACTTGGTATTTATCTAACGTGTTCTAGGTTATAGAGGCGTAGTGAATGCGCATAAAGGATTATGCATGCGGTTTTTACGGCAAAGCCTGATTGGGGTATTTTTGGCGGCGGTGACGCTGGGTTTGTTGGCCTATGCGGGGCAGCTGATTGGCGGCGCTGTGCAAGATCGCATGGCAAACGACACGCAGGCGCGTCCGGCGCGTGAACGGGTTTTTGCCGTCAATGTTGTTGTGGCCGACGCTGGCACCGAGACCCCTGTTTTGCAGACATTCGGCGAAGTGCAAAGCCGTCGCACGCTGGAATTGCGCGCCGCCTCGGGTGGTCGTGTGATTGAGCTGGCTGAGGCCTTTCAAGACGGTGGTGCGGTAAAAGCAGCGCAGGTTTTGGTGCGGATTGATCCGGCGGACGCGCAGTCTGCCTTTGATCGTGCGCAGGCGGATTTGGATGACGCAAAAGCCGAAGCGCGCGATGCGCAACGTGGCGTGGCCTTGGCCAAGGATGAACAGGCCGCAGCACAAGAGCAGGCAGATTTGCGGCAATCCGCGTTCCAGCGCCAAGAGGATTTGCGCGCGCGCGGTGTTGGCACTGCGGCAGCCGTTGAAACCGCCGAGTTGGCCGCGTCGTCCGCCCGTCAGGCAGTGCTGGCGCGTCGCCAGATTGTGACCAACGGCGAGGCGCGCATCGATCAGGCGGCGACCCGTTTGGCAAGGGCGCAAATTGCACTGGCCGAAATGCAGCGGCGATTGAATGACACCACGTTGGTTGCCCCGTTTGATGGCACGCTGAGCGCGACAAATGTTGTGGCGGGGCGTTTGGTGTCTGCGAATGAAAAGCTGGCGGATTTGATTGATCCGGATGCGCTTGAGGTGTCGTTTCGGGTGTCGACCGCGCAGTACGCGCGCCTTTTGGATGACACCGGCGCATTGCTAAACGCCGATGTCAGCGCAACTTTGGATGTGGCGGGCATTGACCTGACCGCGACGGGCCGGATCAGCCGCGCCAGTGTGACAGCGGGTGTCGGTCAAACGGGGCGTTTGGTGTTTGCAGAAATCGACAAGACGGCTGGTTTCAAACCCGGCGATTTTGTGACTGTACGGGTTCAGGAACCCAGCATTGACGGCGTTGTGCGTCTGCCCTCAGCGGCGATGAGCGCGGACGAAACGGTGTTGGTTTTGGGCCCCGAAGATCGGCTTGAGGCGATGGATGTGACGCTGGTGCGGCGTCAGGGCGACGACATTCTGGTGCGCGCGCAAGGCCTGTCGGGGCGCGAAGTGGTTGAGGCCAGATCGCCTTTGCTGGGGGCGGGCATTTCGGTGAAACCCCTGCGCGGCGACCGCGCGGTGCCTGAAACGCCCGCCATGGTCGAGCTGTCAGAAGAACGCCGCGCCAAGATGATCGCATTCATCGAAAGCAACAAACGCATGCCCGCCGAGGCCAAGGCCCGTGTGCTCGCCCGCTTGTCTGAACCTCAGGTGCCCGTCCAAATGGTAGAGCGCATCGAAGGCCGGATGGGCGGCTAGTCATGGCGCGTCAGGTTCCCAAAGCCGCAAGTGGTCTGCTGTCATATTTTACGCGGCACCGCACCGTTGCGAACCTGCTTTTGGTGGTGATGGTTGTGGCCGGTTTGGCCGCTGTTCCGAACATGCGCGCGCAGTTTTTCCCTGACGTGATCCTCGACAATGTGTCGGTCACCGTCGTGTGGGACGGGGCGGGGGCCGAAGATGTCGACGCAGGCATCGTGCAAGTGCTGGAGCCCGGGTTGCTGACGGTTGAGGGGGTCGAAAGCTCTGAATCGGTATCGCGTGAAGGGCGCGCCGCGATCCAGCTGGAATTCGCGCCGAACTGGGATATGGCGCGCGCTGCCGACGATGTGCAGGCGGCGATTGACCAGATTACGACCCTGCCCGAGGACGCCGAAGACCCGACCGTGCGGCGTGGTGCGTGGCGTGATCGGGTGACAGACGTGGTCATCACCGGCCCGATTGCGCCGGAACAATTGGGCCTGTTTGCCGATGAATTGGTGACGCGTTTGTTCGCCGTCGGGGTCACCCGAACGACCATTCGCGGCATCGCTGCACCACAAGTTTTGATCGAAGTTCCGTCATCCAGCCTGATCGCGTTTGACGTCTCGATGACCGAAATCGCAGCCGCCATCGCCGCCGAAGTCGACGCCGATCCAGCAGGCGATGTGACAGGGGCAAACGCGCGTGTGCGCACCGGCACGCAGAAACGCTCGGCCCAGGAAATTTCCGGCGTTGTTTTGCGGTCAAACCCGGATGGCAGTACTGTCGTTGTGGGCGATGTCGCACGGGTTCTGCGCCAAGGGGCAGACCGCGAACGCACCTATTTTGTCGGCGACGACCCTGCGGTGTCAGTCCGTGTGGACCGGTCCAACCAGGGCGACGCAATCGCGATGCAGGCGCAGGTCGAAGAGGTCGCCGCATCCATGCAACGCACCCTGCCGCGCGACGTCACACTCGAGCTGATCCGCACCCGCGCAGAGGCGATTTCGAACCGTCTGGCAATCTTGATTGATAACGCGCTTGTCGGCCTTGGGCTGGTGGTGATGTTGCTGTTTTTGTTCTTGAATGCGCGCACGGCGTTCTGGGTGGCAGCGGGCATTCCGGTGGCGCTGCTTGCCTCGATTGCATTCATGTACATGGGCGGTTTGACGATCAATATGATCAGCCTGTTTGGCCTGATTATCACGCTTGGGATTGTGGTGGACGACGCGATTGTGGTCGGTGAACACGCCGATCACCGCGCCCGTCACTACGGTGAAGCCCCTGTTGTTGCAGCAGAAAATGCGGCCCGTCGCATGGCCATGCCGGTGTTTGCCGCAACGCTCACGACCGTCATCGCGTTCTTCGGGTTGGTCGCGATTGGGGGCCGTTTCGGTGATCTGATCCGCGACATCCCGTTCACCGTGATCGCGGTGCTTGTCGCCTCGTTGATCGAGTGTTTTCTGATCCTGCCAAACCACATGTCACACGCGCTGGCAGCCATCGACAAAAAGCGTTGGTACGACATGCCCAGCCGCGTTGTGAACATCGGGTTCGAGTGGATGCGCGCGCGTCTGTTCCGCCCGTTCATGGCGCTGGTGATCCGTGCGCGGTACGTGGTTTTGGCCGCCGTGATTGCGGTGCTGGCAAGCCAAGTGGCGCTGTTCATCAATGGTGACGTGAAATGGCGGTTTTTCAACGCGCCTGAACGTGGTTCGGTCACCGGCAATTTTGCGATGACCGAAGGGGCAACACGCGCTGACACGCTCGCCATGATGCGCGAAATGCAGCGCGCAACCGAGGCGCTGGGCGCGCAATATGCCTCTGAAAACAATGGGGTGAACCCGTTGGACTACGTCATGGCCGAAATTGGTGGCAATGCCGGTCGTGGCCTGTCCGGGGTCGAAAGCAAAGACACCGATTTGCTGGGCGGTATTTCGATCGAACTGATTGACGCCGACCTGCGCCCCTATTCCAGTTTCGCCTTTGTCGCCGCCCTACAAGACGAGGTGGCGCACCATCCGTTGGTGGAAACCGTCAGCTTTCGGTCGTGGCGATCTGGCCCCGGTGGTGACGGGTTGGATGTGCAGTTTTTCGGCGCGGACACCGATGTTCTGAAACAGGCGAGCGAGGATTTGCAACGCAGTCTCGCGCAGTACTCCGAAGTCAGCGCGATGGAGGACAATCTGGCCTACGACAAAGAAGAATTGATCCTTGATCTGACCGCGCAGGGGCAGGTTTTGGGCTTTACCATCGACAGTTTGGGGCGGGCTTTGCGGGCGCGTTTGAACGGGATCGAGGCGGCGACCTTCCCTGATGGACCGCGCTCTGCGACCATCCGCGTCGAAGTGCCAACCGGCGAATTGACCGCCGATTTTATGGAACGAATGCAGCTGCGCACGCCGGCCGGTGCCTACGTGCCGCTGGCCGATATTGTCAGCGTGGACCGGCGCACCGGCTTTTCCACGGTGCGGCGCGAAAACGGTATTCGCCTGATTTCGGTCACAGGCGATATTTCTGAGGACGACCCCGCACGTGCCACTGAAATCGGTCGCGCGCTAGAGGAAGAAATCTTGCCACAGATCGCCTCGACCCGTCAGGTTGAGTGGCGGATGTCGGGTCTGAGTGAACAAGAAAACACGTTTTTGAATGATGCGCTGACCGGTTTGATCCTGTGTCTGACGGGCATTTATTTGGTGCTTGCGTGGGTGTTTGGCAGCTGGACGCGGCCCATGGTTGTCATGGCGATTATCCCGTTCGGGCTGGTCGGAACAATCTACGGGCACGCCGCGTGGGACGTGCCGCTAAGCATGTTTACGGTTGTCGGTCTGCTGGGCATGACGGGGATTATCATCAATGATTCCATCGTCTTGGTCACCACGATTGATGAATACGCCGAAGACCGCGGGCTGGTGCCATCGATCATTGACGGGGCGTCGGACCGGTTGCGCCCTGTGATGTTGACCACCCTGACCACGGTGCTGGGCATGACCCCGCTGCTGTATGAGCAAAGCCAGCAGGCGCAGTTTTTGAAACCGACGATAATCACGCTGGTCTACGGCCTTGGCTTTGGCATGTTGCTGGTGCTGCTGGTGGTGCCTGCGTTGGTTGCAGCGCAGCACGATGTGGCGCGGCAGATCGGGGCGATGCAACGGGGCCTGAACGCCAAAGCGCGCGGTCTGGCGTGGTCACTGCGCCTGCTTTGGCTCGCGGTTTTGGGCTGGGGTGGCGTGACGTTGGGCCATGTGATGTATTTTGGCGCACTGCCTGACCAGATCCTAGACGCCGTGCCAATGCTGGCGGATCGCGCCCCGATGGTCGCGGGTTTGGGGCTGTTTATTGCGGGTGCTGCGGTGCTGGTTTTGGGTGCCTACATCGTTCTGGGCATTGCCTATCAGATTGGCGCGTTGCGGCGCAGAGGCCGGGCGGCCTAGCCTGCGGTGCAGCCCTGAATGTCGACCGAATGGCTGGACCCCAAAATCGTGATCCGCACGTCAGAGCGATCCAGCGAAAACGCGTTGCCCGATGAATGGACCATCCGCGCCGTTGCGACCAATTGGTTGCCATCGCGGCGGGTTGTGGGCTCGCTGACCCAGATGCCCGGTTGCGCCTCGATGACGGTTTGTTCTTGACCGCCGGCCGAGGGCACGGCGACGCGGGCTTCGATTTGCAGGCCGTTTTCTGCGGGGGTGATGCGGCAGGTCGCGCTGCGCACGCCGGCCTCTTGGGCGGAAAACGGGGCGCTGGCCAAGGCCGCGGCGATTGCAGGCACGGGCTTGGTCGCGGTGCCATCAAGAACCGTGTCAAAGTTCAGCGTGAATGGCGCGCAAATGTCAGAGCAAATTCCCAGATCCATCCGCATCTTCAATCGCACCGGTTTGTCTGCGCGTTTGGGCGCGATGTGCAGCGGGATCACCAGCGTTTCTTTGTACCCGATCGACCGCATCCCACCGTCGTGAAACACGCGGGGTTGTGGCCAAGTGATGCGCACATCGTCGATATTTCGTGCGCGCGACCAGTCAAATTGCGGCGGAATGCCAGCGTCACCGGGGGCGCGCCAATAGGTCTTCCAACCGGGATCCAGCATCAGACGCAGGGCTGCAACGCGTTGCCCATTCGGCAACACCCACCCCTGCACCACGTCGGCCTGAACGGGGGCATCAAAGGATTGCGCGCTGGCAGGGACTGCAAGAGCGGCGCATAGGGCAAAGGCGGAGCAAAGCGTTTTATTCATGCAATCCTACATGGCGATCACTGCGGTAAATGCCAAGTCACGTTGTGGTCAGCCATGTTTCGCCGTTTGAAGCGAAAGATACGCAGTTGCGCCTTGCGCCCGCGGGGTGCGATGCGCAACACTGAGGTGAATTGCTACGTGCGAGAGGGTCAAAGTGGCCAGTAGAACGTTAGGAACAACGACACAAACCTTGGGCGAACTGACAGGCAAATTGTTGGTCGCAACCCCCGGTATGGGCAATGAACAATTCGATAAATCAGTGGTGTTTGTGTGCGAACATTCGGCCAAAGGGGCCATGGGTTTGATCGTGAACAAGCGCGCCAAAGGCATGGCTTTGGGTGACGTTCTGGAACAGTTGGACGTCGATGTGGCCGGACATGTCAAAGGTTTGCCAGTGTATTTCGGCGGGCCTGTCGAAATCGCCCGTGGCTTTGTTTTGCATTCACCCGACTTTCAATCCAGCCTGCAAACCGTGAATGTCGGCATGGATTTTGCGATGACCGTGACGATGGATGTGCTCGAAGAAATGGGCAAAGGTGTCGGCCCCGAGAACGCGCAGATGATGCTGGGCTATGCCGGTTGGGGGCCCGATCAGTTGGAAAATGAAATCGCGCAGAATGGCTGGTTGATCTGCGAGGCCACGGTTGAATTGGTCTTTGGTGCGGATGATTCTGCGAAATGGGCGTTGGCATTGGCCAGCATGGGGCTTGATCCGTTGACGTTGTCGGCGACGGCTGGACATGCTTAACGCGGTGCTGCCGCGCGGCTAAGCCGGTCGTTGATTGCTGCGCCCAATCCGGTCATCGGGATCGGGGCGACTGCGATGGGCTTGCCACTTTCGTCGAGCCGGTGAAGATAGTCGAACAGGTTGGCCGCAGCCTCGGTTAGATCGCCAGCTTCAGACAGATTGAGGTCGCTTTTCATCGGTCCGAATCCTAGGAAAACCTCACCGAAATCCGCAAATTTGGCGTTCAATCGCACCTTGGCGTTTGGCGCGTAATGCGAGGCCAACTGGCCGGGGGCCGTGATCGTATCGGACGTCGGCACCGCCAGCGGGCATCCCAAAACCGCCTCGATGTCTTCTGCCGGCACGCCGCCAGCGCGCAATAACGTGGGCACAGGCGCCAGTGTCACGATCGTGCTTTCCAGCCCGACTGTGCACGGCCCGTCATCCAGAACCGCGCCGATTTTGCCATCCAGACCCGCCAGCACATGGCGCGCGGTTGTCGGGCTGATTTGGCCGGATGGATTGGCCGAAGGGGCGGCCACAGGTGCCTCTGCGGCGCGCAACAACGCGGTTGCAGTTGGATGGTTCGGCACGCGGATCGCAAGCGTTGGCAACCCTGCGGTGACCAATGACGCCAGCCCGTGACCTTGGCGCAAGGGCAAAACCAAGGTTAACGCACCGGGCCAGAATGCATCCGCGATCATTTGCGCCTGATCTGACCATTCGACGTATTTTTGCGCAGAATCAGTATCTGGCACATGCACGATCAAGGGGTTGAAACTGGGCCGTCCTTTGGCCGCGTAGACTTGTGCGACCGCAGCACCATTGCGTGCATCAGCGCCAAGGCCGTAGACGGTTTCGGTGGCAAATGCGACCAACGCGCCGCCACGCAGCAGTGATGCGGCTTGCGAAATGCCGGTTTGATCGGCCACGAGGTGTTGGGTTTTTGAACTGCTCATCGATCCGAACTGCATGACGCGGCGTTTTGCTTGCCTGTCTTTAGCGCGCTCTTCATGTTGACGCCAGATGTGTGTTAGGTGCCGTGCGCCCGCCATCCGAAAAATGAGGTTTTTGCCATGCCATACCGCGCCCCTGTCGATGATTACCGGTTCTTGTTTGACCATGTTGTGGGGCTGGATCAGGTCCGCGCAACCGAGCGGTTTGAAGAGGCGAGCGACGATTTAACCACCGCCATTCTGACCGAGGCCGGCAAGCTTTGCGAAGACGTCATGGCCCCGTTGCAAAAAGCCGGTGATCTGACGCCGTCCTATTTGGAAAACGGCGTTGTGCGGACTGCTGACGGCTATGCGGACGGGTTCAAAGCGATTGCGACGGGCGGTTGGATCGGCATGTCGGCGGACCCGGAATACGGTGGCATGGGCCTGCCGATGTCGGTGACCACGGCGGTGAACGAAATGATGAGTTCGGCGTGTTTGTCGCTGCAACTTGCGCCTTTGATGTCGCAAGGCCAGATCGAAGCGTTAGAGCACCACGGATCAGATGCAATCAAAGAATTGTACCTGCCCAAACTGATTTCCGGCGAATGGACCGGCACGATGAACCTGACCGAACCGCAAGCGGGCTCTGACGTCGGTGCCTTGTCGTCCAAGGCGGTGGATTCAGGCGACGGGACGTACAAAATCAGCGGCCAAAAGATCTACATCTCTTGGGGCGATAATGATTTTGCAGAGAACATTTGCCACTTGGTTCTGGCACGATTGCCGGGCGCACCTGCGGGCACCAAAGGCATCAGTTTGTTCTTGGTTCCCAAGTACTTGCCGAATGCGGACGGATCGCTGGGCAAGGCCAACAGCCTCAGTGTTGTGTCACTGGAACACAAAATGGGCCTGCACGGATCACCGACCTGCGTGATGCAATACGACGCGGCAACCGGTTGGCTGGTCGGCCCCGAAGGCGGTGGCATGGCGGCGATGTTCACGATGATGAACAACGCGCGTTTGGGCGTCGGCGGGCAGGGGATTGGTGCTGCTGAGGGTGCCTATCAACACGCCTTGGCCTACGCGATGGACCGCAAACAAGGCCGTACCGCCACCAGTGAAACCGGCACGATTGTGGACCACGCTGACGTGCGCCGGATGCTGATGACGATGAAGGCGGATATCTTTGCCGCCCGCGCGATTGCGCTTTCGTGCGCGGTTGCCATCGACATGACCAACGCGACAGGCGACGCAGATTGGCAGGCCCGCGCGGCGTTCTTGACCCCGATTGCCAAGGCGTTCGGCACCGATGTCGGGATCGAGGTCGCAAACACCGGCATCCAAATCCACGGCGGCATGGGCGTGATCGAGGAAACGGGTGCCGCGCAATTTTCGCGCGATGTGCGCGTCACAGCGATCTACGAGGGCACCAACGGCATCCAGTCGATGGATCTGGTTGCGCGCAAAATGATGGACGGTGGCGAAATGGCGAACCGTCTGTTGGATGAAATCGAACACCACGCCGAAGCTGCGCGTGAGCGGTTCCCGAACATGGCGGATGCGGTTTGGTCGGCGACAGAATCGCTGCGCGAGGCGACGGAATGGCTGACGGCGCAGACCGATATGCAGGAACGCTTTGCCGGTTCGGTGCCGTATTTGCGTGCCTTCGCCCGGGTTTTGGGCGGGCATTTGCATCTGACGGCGGCGTTGGCTGACACGCCCGGTGGCACGCGCGAAAAACTGGCGCGGTTCTATATTTTGCGGCTTTTGCCGGAACATGCGGGGCTGTTGACCCACGCGATGGCCGGTGCTGCAGATTTGTACGCGATGAGCGTCGAAGAGTTGGCAAGCTGATGGCGGATGGAGCACACACCGGCCTGCGCTATCCGCATGAAACGCCGCCTGAATTCGGTGAAGGGATCACGCTGGCCCCGGGTGTTTTGTGGTTCCGCCTGCCGCTGCCGATGAAGCTGGATCACGTCAACATTTACGCCTTTGACGAGGGTGACAGTTGGACGGTGATCGACACCGGATTTAGTTCGAAAAAGGCCAAAGCGATCTGGCGCGAAATGATGGACGGGCCGTTGGGCGGCAAGCCGGTTTCACGGGTGATTGTGACCCACCACCACCCCGATCACATTGGTCTAGCCGGTTGGTTACAAAGCGAATTTGGGGCCGAGCTGGTGACGACACGCACCGCGTGGTTGATGGCACGCATGCTGACGCTGGATGTGCATGCGGTCCCGAATGCCGAAACGCTGGCGTTCTACAAACTGTGCGGCATGGACGCTGAAATTTACGCAAAACGCGCGGTTGAGCGGCCATTTAACTTTGGTGATATCGTGGATCCACTGCCGCTGGGATACACCCGTATTCAGCAGGGCGACACGATCAAAATCGGCGGGCGCACGTGGGACATTCACATGGGCAACGGCCACGCGCCGGAGCATGCGACGTTCTGGAGCCGCGACGACAATCTGGTGATTTCTGGCGATCAGATTATCTCTTCGATCAGCCCGAATGTTGGGGTTTACGCGACTGAACCGATGGCCGATCCGATTGGCGAATGGCTTGAGGCCTGCGAGCGGCTAGAACCGTTGGCGCGCACGGATCAGTTGGTTTTGGGCGGTCACAAACTGCCGTTTATGGGCCTGCCGACACGAATGCGTCAGCTGATCGACAATCATCACGGGGCGCTGAAACGTTTGCTTGCCTACATCGACACGCCGAAATCCGCGTCCGAGTGTTTTTCGCCTTTGTTCAAAAGATCGATAGGTGAGGGCGAATATGGCCTCGCACTGGTTGAAGCTGTCGCGCATTTATCGCACCTTTACCAAGACGGCCTTGCGACGCGTGAATTGCGCGACGACGGGGCGTGGGTTTACCAGCGCAAGGATTGACGGATGGGCGACGATATCAAGACCGCAGCCGAGGCCGAAGAGGCCGCAGCGATGCCACGCGTGCATGAGGTGCATGCCGATCCGTCCAAACCGAATGCGGCGAAAAATCCGGTCCCTAAAGGTGTCGCTAAAACGCCTGTGGCCAACAAAAGCCCGGCGCAGTGGGCCTATGAACGCCTGATTATCTACCTCAAGAATTTTGAAGAACAGCTAGACAACGAACACGAGGTCGCCATGGGGTTTACCGGTGGCGACGCCGGTGTGCTGCGGATCGAGGGCATGGGCTACTATGACCCTGATATCGTGACATTTTATGGCTCTGACCCGACCGGATCAAAGACCCAATTGGTGCAGCATGTCAGCCAGTTGAACGTGATGTTGCGCACGCTGCCAAAGGCAGTTGAGCAGGCAGAACCGAACCGGATCGGCTTTCGTTTGGCGCAAGATCTGGACGCGGCTGATGATGCGGCAAAAGACGGGGTCACGGACCAAACCTGATGCGCGACAATCACGCGGGGTGACAGGGCCACGGCTTTGATGTACTCAGCGCGAAATTCTAATGTGACCAAGGAGCGACACATGTCCGATCACAAACATGGCGAAATGGATATCAAAGTGCAGACGAGCACATTTGACGGGTTTATCAAATTTGCAACGTGGTCCTGCGTTGTGATTATCGGGATTCTGGTTTTCATGGCGATTTTCGCCAGATAATTTCCCAAAGTTTGGCGCTGGGGGGCGTTTGGTAATGCGTATTGTTGCACTGTTTGCGATTCTTTTGGCTTTGGCTGGATGTGCTGCGGCCCCGACGGGCACCCAAGCCACGGATGATCAGATCGCGGCGTCAGCCTACCGCGCGCCCGGTGCGGCCACGTTGACCTTGATCACGATGATCAACAACACGTCAGGCAGTGGCGCGCACACAGCGCTGATGATCAACGGATCGCAGCGGGTGATTTTTGACCCCGCTGGATCGTTCCGCAATGACCGTGTTCCGCGTCGTGCGGATGTTTTATACGGCATTTCGCCCGCAGTTTTGGCCGCCTACAAAGGCGCGCATTCACGGGCTGCCTTTCACATGGTTTTGCAAACGGTCGAAGTGACGCCGGCGCAGGCCGAGACAGCGTTGCGTTTGGCGATTGCACGCGGCTCTGTGGCCTCTGCCCAATGTGCCGCGTCAACGACGGCGTTACTTGCGCAGGTTCAGGGTTTTGAGTCGGTGAAAAGCACGTGGTTCCCCAAGAAATTGATGGAACAAATGGAGCAGTACCCTGGTGTAAAAACCGAGCGGTATTACGAGGATGACGACGGTACGATTTTGGACGGGATTGCCAAAGTCGCGTTGTGATCCAGTTGCGTTACCCGAAGAAATAGAGCCCGATACCCAGCGTACTTGCGCCCGTAAACAGGGCCAAGATCACGTTTTTCGTGGCTGCCCCAACGATCAATGTCATCAATGCTGCGGCCAGTCTGGACGGATCAGGCCCTGTGCCTGCGTCGTTTGAAAACGCGATAAGCGGCGCGATCATCGCGGGCAAAATCGCCACAGCAGTGTAGCGCAAGGACCGCACCAGCCACGCAGGCATGGGCCGATCCCCGACCAACCCAAGGAACGAAAACCGCAGGGCAAAGCTGCCGACGCCAAGCAGGATGATGACGGTCCAGAGGGTGGATTTATCAATCATGTTAAAGCCTTGCGGGTCAAATACGTCTCGCTGAGTGCCCCTGCGGCCATGCCTGCAGATCCTGCAATGATCAGGCCCAGCGAATACGGCACGTTGACTGCCAACAGTGCCACGATGATGGCCACCACCGCTGCGATCACATGGGGTAGGGTGCGCAAAAGTGGTGCGACCATCGACAGAAACGTGATGGGCAGCGCAAAATCAAGTGGCAGATTGCTGGGCAATTGCGTGCCAAGGGCCGCCCCCAAATATGAACATACAAACCACGTGATCATCACCAGCGTGCAGGTGCCAAAATAATAGGCGGCGCGGGCCGGCACGCTAAGCTCGGGTTCGGTTTCGAATTTGGCGTGCGACAACGCGTAGCTTTGATCGACCAACAGATAAGCCATGATCGCCCGTTTCCACAGGGGCGCTGCCCCCAGATACGGTGTGATCGCGGCCGAATACATCGCCACGCGCAGGTTCACCGCAAGCGCGGAAATCAACACAATCACCGTCGGCGCGTTTTCCTGCATTAGTTGCATTGCGGTGAATTGCGCGGCCCCTGCGATCACCACCAAAGAAAAGCTCATGACCTCGAACAGGTTCAATCCGGCTTCGATTGCCAGCACGCCAAACAGCACTGCAAATGGCCCTGCGACCAACATAAACGGTGCCCCGTCGCGAAAGCCTGCCCAGTAGGCGGATTTGGTGGTGGTGATGGCCATGGCGACCCCTTAGATTAGTCTCTAGGCTTAGCGGTGAAGCGGGGGGGATGCAAACGATGGCGATGGATAAACCGGACAGTTATTTGATTGCGCCTGATCCTGCGCGCACGGGTCTGACGCGTGTGGTTGTCGGAACTGATCACACAGGTGCCGAGACGCAAATTTCTGTGGTCGAAGAGCGCCCGTTAACCATCTTTTTGAACGCCCAAGAGATCGTGACCGCCATGACAATTGGCGACTACCCCGAATATCTGGCGCTTGGGTTCTTGCGCAACCAAGGGATGCTGGTGGACGCAGATGTGATCACTGGTGTTGATTTCGATGAAGAACTGGAAACCGTCGTTGTGCGCACAAAGGTGCAGACCAACCACGAGGAAAAGCTAAAGAAGAAAACGCGCACCAGTGGCTGTGCTGTCGGCACTGTTTTTGGCGACATGATGGAGGGGCTAGAGGGGCTGGTTTTGCCTGCGACCCCCGTGCGCACGTCATCTCTGTATGCTTTGGCCGCCAAAATCAACACGACGCCCAGCCTTTATCTTGAGGCGGGTGCGATCCACGGCACGGTGCTGTGCCAAGATGACCAGCCGCTGGTCTACATGGAGGACGTCGGGCGCCACAATGCGGTCGACAAGATTGCTGGTTGGATGCTGCAAACCGGCACGTCGGCTGAGGACAAGATCCTGTACACGACCGGGCGTTTGACCTCTGAAATGGTGATCAAGACTGCGATGATGGGGATACCTGTGTTGGCGTCGCGCTCTGGATTTACGGCGTGGGGCGTCGAAATCGCGCAGCAAGTCGGGTTAACTTTGATTGGCCGGATGCGTGGGCAACGGTTCATGTGTCTCAGCGGCCAAGAACGACTGATCTGGGATGCGGACCCTGCGAAAGTTAAGGATGAACCACGCAAATCCGGGCGCAAAGGCGGTAAGGGGTGAGTATGAAGCAACCTTTGGGCGTCATTCTGGCGGGTGGCCTCGCAACGCGTATGGGCGGTGGCGACAAGGGCGCTTTGCCGCTTGGGTCGGCGACGTTGCTGGACCATGTGATGGCACGGTTAAGCCCGCAGGTTGCCGGACTTGCGCTCAACGCAAACGGGGACGCAGATCGATTTGCGCGTTACGGTTTGCCGGTGATTGCAGATAGTATCGACGGGTTTGCAGGGCCTTTGGCGGGCGTGCTTGCGGGGCTCGATTGGGCGGCAGAACTAGGTGCTGACACGATCGTCACGGCCGCGGCTGACACGCCGTTTTTTCCGGATGATTTGGTGTCTGTTTTGCAAGCTGGCGCAACCGGTATGACCCATCCGCTTGCCTTGGCCGCAACGCCGCATCCTGATCGTAACAAAGTGCGCCACCCGACGTTTGGCCTATGGCCGGTGGCCTTGCGTGATGATCTGCGTGCGGCGTTAACGGGTGGTGTGCGCAAGGTCGTGCAATGGAGCGATCAACATCAGGGCCGCTTGGCGATGTTCCCTGACGAGGCTGCCTTTTTCAACGTAAACACGCCCGAAGATTTGGCAAAAGCGGAGACGATGTTGTGAGAGTATTCGGGATCGTCGGGTGGAAAAATGCGGGCAAAACCGGGCTGATGGAACGGCTCGTGACCGAGATCACATTGCGCGGATTCACAGTGTCGACCGTCAAACACGCGCATCACACGTTTGACGTGGATCACGAGGGCAAAGACAGCCATCGCCACCGTGTCGCAGGGGCCAGTGAGGTGCTGCTTGCGTCGCGTAACCGGTTCGCGTTAATGCACGAATTGCGGGGTGACGAAGAACCGACGCTGGAGCAGTTGTTAACCAAGTTGTCCCCCGTCGATCTGGTGTTGATCGAGGGCTACAAACGCGACAGTCACGCCAAAGTCGAAGCACACCGGGCCGAGACGGGGAACCCCCTGATCGCGCTAAATGATCACACAATCAAAGCAGTCGCATCAGACGTGCCGCTGGATTTGGATCGCCCGGTGTTTGATTTGAACGACACCGGTGCGGTTGCTGATTTCATTCTAAAACAGGTCGGGTTGTGAACGGCTTCGACACTTTTGTGATGCTCGACTGGTCGGGCGGAAATGACCGTGGGGCCAGCCCAAAGGCCGATGCGATTTGGGGCTGCGTAGCGCGCGCAGGCACCGCGTGCGAACCTGTGTATTTGCGCAATCGGCAGCTTGCCGAGGCTTGGATCAAGGATCTGTTGCAGGCTGAAATGGCGGCAGGACGGCGCGTGCTTGCAGGCTTTGATTTTCCATTCGGCTATCCCGATGGTTTTTGCGAAACCGTGACCGGACGCAGTGATCCACTGGCGTTGTGGGACTGGCTAGAGGCGCGGATCGAAGACGGGCCAAAGGCCAACAATCGCTTTGATATCGCAGCTGGATTGAACCGGCTGTTTGACGGAATCGGCCCGTTTTGGGGAAACGGACTAAAACGCGATATCGCCGATTTGCCGCGCAAAGGGTTGGCGCGACATGGCGATCATCCGGCTGAAAAACGCATGGCTGAGGATCAGGCAAAAGGTGCATTCACTTTGTGGCAATTGTCCGGTGCGGGATCGGTCGGATCACAGTCGCTGATGGGCTTGCCGGTGTTGTCGCGTCTGCGTCGAGAATTCGCGGGCGCTGTGTCTGTCTGGCCGTTTCAACCACTGGATACGCCAATCGCATTTGTCGAAATCTGGCCATCGCTGAGCGTAGGTGCTGCCCCCGACGGATGGATCAAGGATGCGTGGCAAGTGAGCGAAGTCGCGCGGCATTTGTCTGGGCTTGAGCCCGGGCAGTTGACCGCTTTGCTGGATGTGGACCCTAATGCCGAGGGCTGGATTTTGGGCTTGGGGCGCGAACATTTGCTGCGCGATGCGCCTTTGCCGCCGCCGCTTTCGAACGATTGTTTTGCATTGCCTGCAGGTGTGGAATGGACACCGGTTGAGGACGCCTTGGCGCTGCTGAAGGAGCGTTTGCAGGCTGTGACAGGCGTGGAAAACATCCGCGTTCGGGATGCGCTGGGTCGCGTCGTGGCGGGCGATGTGATGGCCGTTCGCGCGAACCCACCGTTGCCAAACACAGCGGTGGATGGATACGGATTTTCGGGTGGGCGGTCCAAGGGCGTGCATGTTTTGCCCCTTGAAACGGATCGCGCAGCAGCGGGCCTGCGCCTAAGTGGTGCTGTGCCGCAAGGGGCCGCAATACGGGTGCTGACGGGGGCCGCATTGCCGGACGGGGTCGACACCGTGGTCCTGCAAGAAGACGTCAGCGTCGCGCACGGACAGATCGCGTTTCACGGACCGGTCAAGGCGGGTGCGAACACGCGCAAGGCTGGCGAAGACGTCGAGGCCGGGCAAGTGATCTTGGTGGCCGGACGTCGCGTGACATCTGCGGATTTGGCCTTGCTTGCCGCGACTGGCGTTGCGGAACTGTCGGTGCGTTTGCCGTTGCGTGTTGCTGTGATTTCGACAGGGGACGAGCTGGTCGAGGCGGGTGATGCCGCCCTTGAGGGGCAGATTTTTGACGCCAATCGCCCGATGCTGTTGGCGATGATCGAGCGCTTTGGGCACATGCCCGTCGACATGGGCCGTGTGGTGGACGATCGCGCGGCCTTGGCGGCCAAGTTGGATGATGCGGCGGGCTGCGCCGATGTTATTTTGACCAGCGGTGGCGCATCGGCGGGCGATGAAGATCACGTGTCGGCCTTGCTGCGCGAGGCGGGTGCGATGGCGTTGTGGCGCATTGCGATCAAGCCGGGGCGCCCATTGGCGCTGGGCATGTGGCAGGGCACGCCGGTGTTCGGGTTGCCGGGAAATCCGGTTGCGGCGAATGTTTGCACGCTGGTTTTTGCACGTCCGGCCATGGCGCAATTGGCGGGGGCAGGTTGGTCAGATCCGCAGGGGTTCATGGTGCCAGCAGGGTTTGAGAAACGCAAAAAGGCGGGGCGGCGTGAATATTTGCGCGCACGCGTCAGGGACGGCTTGGTCGAGGTGTTTGCCTCCGAAGGATCGGGGCGGATTTCGGGGCTAAGCTGGGCCGAAGGGCTGGTTGAATTGCCGGATGGCGCGCTGGACGTGGGGCGAGGTGACCTTGTGCGTTACATTCCGTTCGGGGGTTTTGAATGATTGCCCCCTTCGGGGAGAGTATTTTGATCAAGACAAACCGGAGCGGCGCGCGTCGTTTTTGAGCAAGAGATGGGTCCAACTAGGACTTGCGAGCGGGGCACCGCCTGTCTAGGCAGTTTGGATGAGCATAGAATCTTACAACCCCGCCGTAAAAACAGTCGTTAACAGCTGGAATGAATGGGACCCGTTGCGCCACGTGATCGTGGGCCGTGCCGATGATTGTCACATTCCGCCAGAAGAGCCCGCGCTTGATGCCAAAGTCCCTGAGGACAGTGACATGCGTGGCCAGTGGGGGCGGCGTCCGCAAGAGACGATTGATCGCGCCAACGAGCTGCTGGACAACTTTGCCGACATGCTGGCCGAACGCGGTGTGCGTGTGGATCGCCCGACCAGTATTGACCATTCCTTGCCTGCGCAAACCCCTGATTTCAAAACTGAAAGCCAGTTTGGATGCATGCCACCGCGCGACGTCTTGTTGACGGTTGGATCAGAGATTCTGGAAGCGACGATGTCGTATCGCTGTCGCTGGTTTGAGTACCTGAACTATCGCCCGCTGCTGCAAGAATACTTCAATGACGATCCCAAATTTCGCCATGAGGCCGCGCCCAAACCGCGTCTGACGGATGCGGATTATCACCCAGATTATCTGAGCGAAAAGATCGGCGATGCGCAGCGTCTGAAATGGGCCGAAGAGAAATTCTTTGTCACCACCGAAGAAGAGCCGTTGTTTGATGCGGCTGACGTTCTGCGGTTTGGTCGCGATTTGGTGGTGCAGCACGGGTTTACGACGAACCAAAAGGGTGTCGAATGGCTGCGTCGCCATTTCCCTGATCACCGCGTTCACACGGTTAATTTTCCAGGCGATCCGTACCCGATTCACATTGATGCGACGTTCACACCGCTGCGCCCCGGTTTGATTTTGAACAACCCGCAGCGCCGTTTGCCCGAAGAACAACGCAAGATGTTTAACGACAATGGTTGGGAAATTGTCGATGCGGCGCAGCCCTCGCATAACTCGCCGCCGCCGCTGTGTTATTCGTCAACGTGGCTTAGCATGAACGTGCTGGTTTTGGATCCGAAAACTGTCTGTGTCGAAAAATCCGAAGTCTATCAGGCCGAGCAAATGGACAAGCTGGGCATGAACGTGATCGAGGTCGAATTGCGCGATGCCTATGCCTTTGGTGGCGGATTGCATTGCTGCACGGCGGACGTGTACCGCGAAGGTGATTGCGAAGACTATTTTCCGAACATGTAGCCCTATTGGGCGGCTCTGATCCAGGCCGCCCAAATCTTTTCACTAAAATTGTGAATATTATCTCGACCTAAAGTGTTTCCTTGATAGCTGTCGACTTACCGGCAGGCCAATTCACTTTAGGGAGGGCAAGAATGCTCAGAACATTTACACGAATTCTGGCGACTGCGGTTATCGCTGTTAGCGGCCATATGGCGTTGGCGGACGGGCACACGACGGGTACTTGGACGTTGAACGCCGACAGCTCTAAGCTGGCGTTTGGCTCGGTCAAAAAGGACACCGTTGGCGAGGTCCATAGCTTTGAGCAGATCAGCGGCACGGTGGGTGCGGATGGCACAACGGTTGTCGAAATCGATCTGACATCGGTGCAAACCAACATCGACATTCGCAACGAACGCTTTGGCGAGCACGTGTTCAAGGGTGCTACAACGGCGATCCTGAATACGATGATCGACATGAATGAGATGGCTGCGATGGCTGTTGGTGACAGCGAAGTCATTGATGTCGAAGCCGTTTTGTCGTTCCTCGGGGCGGACGTCGAAATCGAAGCGGAGCTGTTTGTGGCGCGCCTGTCCGAGACATCGGTGATGGTCACGACCAACGACATGATCTTTGTCGAGACCGAAGATTTGGGCATCTCTGCCGGTGTGGACAAGCTGATGGAATTGGCGAAATTGCCGGGCATCACGCGGACGACGCCGGTGACATTGCGCCTGATTTTCAACATGGATGAACAGAAAGTTGAGGCAGCACCCGCTGCCCCAGCCCCTATCGCAGTTGCATTGGCGGGTGATGCGGATGCCGGCAAGAAAGTGTTCAAGAAATGCAAAGCCTGCCACAGCATCAAAGACGGCAAGCACGGCGTTGGCCCCTCTCTTTACAAGGTCGTCGGAACCGCTGCCGGAGCGATTGAAGACTACAAATATTCAACCAAAATGGCGCAATCCGGCTTGGTCTGGGACGCAGAAACACTCAGCGCATTTTTGGCAAAACCGCGCTCTGTCGTGAAAGGCACCAAGATGGCGTTTGCCGGTTTGAAAAAGGCGGACGACATTGAAAACGTGATCGCCTACATCGCGGCAAAATCCGAATAGGCAGACCATTTTTTTACCCCGTTTTTGTTGCCTTTGCCTGCCCGCCCTCTACCTTTAATCCAACTTAAAGGGAGAGAAGATATGCGCAGTGCGTTTACCATTGGATTTTTGGCGTTGATTGGTCCCGCCGTTGCCTCGGCCGGGGCGGCGACGTGCGGCGTCGATTTGCAAGTGCGGTTCATCGAGGGCGCGCCGGTTGACCGGTTCGTGATCTCGAACGGATCGGATCAAACCTATCCGCTGAGTGAAGTCGCATTTGATTTGTCAGCCTCGGCAGGACGGTTGATTTTTGACACGCAAAACGGCGGTGCAGGGGTCGAGGTCTTCCAACCGTTCCAAAGCAGTATTGCGGATATTAATGTGCGCGATGGTGCGACGGGCCTGCGCATACCGATGGACGGATTGGCCGCAGGGACCGAGGTGTCATTCACCATCGATGTGGACGACCAATTGACCGCATCAGAGCTAGGCCAAATTCGCGTTTCAGGGTCTGAAATGTCCGGAGCGCAAGTGGTGTTTGCAATGAACGGTCAGCCATTTTTGGCGACGTTCAATGCCCAAAACATCGCACGGATCACGCCAAAATGTGACGATAACGCTTAGGCGATTTAGTCGAAAGTGCCTGCAACGCGGCCCAGCAACATAAATGCGCGGGCCGTACGGGTGTCTGACATCGACGATATTTGCTCGTCGCTGGCGCGCTCTTCGAAGTCTGAGAACATCTTGTCGAATTTGCGCAAAAAGTGATGCGCTGCGTCGCGAAAGATCGGATCTTGTTTCATGCGTCCCGACGTCAGCGCCAGCGACGAGCGATCGCGAATGCCGCCCAAAGCAGCCACGGTGCGACCGCGTTCCCCGGCTGCGAATTGACGCCAAACTTCGGGGCGGGCGCGGTCGGGACGCAAATCATCCATGTAAATCCCGTCTTGGCTGAGCAAGGTCAGCACGTCTTGCGCGGCTTGAACCAACTGGGCGGCACTGCGATCTTTCAGAGCGCGACGCAGGGCGGCAAAGCCAGCCTCGTCCTCAGCGGTTTCAGGGAAATTCAACGCACGAATAAAGTCCGGGATCGGCAAAGGCGGCGCTAGGTCTTCGGCTGTGGTGCCAAGCGCGAGGGCCGGTTGATCATCGACAGGGGCCGCCGCCAATGGCGCTGGCGCACGCTGCGGTTCAGTCGCATCGCGGCGGGTCGAAAACGTCGCAAGCGTTGTTTCGGTTTTGCGCGCGGCCGCGGCAATTTCATCGAGCTTGCGCGCAACAGAAGGTTCATTTGCCAGATCGCGGCCTTGGGATTGCGCAATGTAGGCTTGGCGAATGGCATCAATAGCCGCTTGTAAACGTTGGCTTTCTTCGCGCATGACACGGGATGCACGTGCGGCGGTCGCGGCAACCCAGATCATTGCGACCGGCATGAAAATAGCCAGCATCGTCATCAAGAATCGCAAGCCACCGCTGCCATTTTCTGGCACGTTCGGCTCACTTGGCAAAGTCAGGAAAAAGATCGCAGCGCCAATCAACCAGATGGCGCTCAGCACAATCGCGATGATTTCGATACCCGAAATACCGTCCGGTTTGGGACGATCATAAATACCCAGCGGCGTTGGCCGGGATTTGGGCGGGTTCGATTTGGTCGGCTGGTCAGCCATAATTTCTATCCCGTCAGGCGAAAACGATTGCGAGAACTTCGTAGGATTTGACACCACCGGGCGTGCGTACTTCGACGCTGTCACCGATCTCTTTGCCGATCAGGGCGCGGGCGATGGGGGATTTGATGTTGAGCAAACCGGCCTCGATGTTGGCCTCGTATTCGCCAACGATCTGGTAGGTTTTTTCTTCGTCGGTGTCTTCATCCACCAGGGTCACCTTGGCCCCGAATTTTATCGAGCCGGATAATTTGGCCGGATCAATGACGTCAGCCAGTGAAATCACGCCTTCCAGTTCTTTGACGCGGCCCTCGATGAAGGACTGCTTTTCCTTGGCAGAATGGTATTCCGCATTTTCGGAAAGATCGCCATGTTCACGCGCCTCGGCGATGGCACGAATGATGATGGGGCGCTCGACGGTTTTCAGATGCTTAAGCTCTGTTTCCAAATCGACAAACCCTTGGCGGGTCATTGGGATCTTTTCCATGGGCAACTGGTCCAACTGTGAAAGGCGGCCACGAAGGGCCGCCGGTAGAAGTTAAAGACTAAGTGACCCAAAGGGGCAGGGGATTGCAAGTGTTCTTGCAATTGATGCAGCGTGCAGTCGCCTAATCGTACTGAACGATTTCATATTCGATGCCGTCGTGATCATGAAAATAAAACCGCTGGCCGGGTTCATAATCATAGTGCTCACCGGGCGTAAAACCCGCTTTGGTCACGCGGTCGCGCAAATCTTGAATGTCATCCACAACAACCGCGATGTGATTTAACCCCCCGACGGTTTCATAACTGTCCTCGCTGGGCGGGTTTGCTTTGCCATGCGTGTAGAGCGCGAGGTAATGCGTGTCGGTGCCAACATGCACGGACTTCCCCTTAGTACGACTGTCGCCGCGCCAACGAATGTGCCAGCCAAACAGCTCCATCATCCAGGCGGCAGTCGCGTCGATATCCGAGACAGTGTAATTCGTGTGTTCCAATTGTGCAGGCATTTCCGGTTCCTTTCAGGTGAGTTCATGTCTATCGTAATTTCTAAACCTAACTTTAGGTCAAGGTATTTCTTGAAAGAGCTGAAAATGGCAAAAGACGGCATGACAATCGGGGCGTTGGCAGATCGCACAGGGCTGGCCGTCTCGGCCATTCGCTACTACGAGGCACAAGGGTTGATCGCGCCGTGGCGAAACGCGGGCGGGCAGCGACGGTTTGAACGCGCAGATCTTCGACGGCTTAGCTTTGTTATGATCGCACAGCAGTTCGGGTTTACTCTGCCGCAGATCAAAGCCGAATTGGATCTGCTGCCCGGTGGACGGACCCCGACCAAAGCTGACTGGGCGAGAATTAGTAGCGGTTTTCGCGCCTCTTTGGATCAACGTATCGATGCCCTAACGCGCTTGCGTGACAATCTGGATGGCTGCATTGGCTGCGGATGCCTGAGCTTGCCCAGCTGTGCGCTATACAACGCTGCAGACAAAGCTGGGCAAAACGGGGCGGGTCCGCGGTATTTGATGGGGGATCGCCCCTGATCAACAAAACGGGTGTGCGACACGCACACCTTACCCGCAGGTTTGGCCTGTCTTGATCAAAAATACTCAAAAAAAACGCTGAAACTAGCACCACGCTATCAGTGTCTTGTGCAAAAGTGGCCAAAGCTGTCGCGAACGGCACATCCTCCGACGAAACTCTGGTGTTGCGTCATGTTATGCAGGCTTTACGCTGTGTCTTGATTGCATCCGCGCGATGGGTGGTTTAGCCAAGCGCGAAAGAATGTTGCGTCCTGTCACGAGTGACGGGTGGATTTGCTAAGGGAGCGCCAAAATGGCCGAAATTGAACGCGAAACAATGGAATATGATGTGGTCATCGTCGGTGCAGGTCCTGCGGGTCTGTCTGCGGCGATCCGTCTGAAACAGCTTGATCCGGACTGCAACGTTGTGGTGCTGGAAAAGGGGTCCGAAGTCGGCGCGCACATCTTGTCAGGCGCGGTACTTGACCCTTGCGGTTTGGACGCGTTGATCCCTGATTGGAAAGCCAAAGGCGCGCCCTTGAACACGCCGGTCGTCGAGGATAATTTCTACATGTTGGGCGAAGCGGGCCAGATCCGCATCCCCAATTTCCCGATGCCGCCGCTGATGAACAACCACCACAACTACATCGTGTCGATGGGCAACGTCTGCCGCTGGATGGCCGAACAAGCCGAAGAAATGGGCGTCGAAATCTTCCCCGGCATGTCGTGTTCCGAGCTGGTGTACGGTGACAACGGCGAAGTCAAAGGTGTCGTTGCGGGCGTATTCGGCCTAGAGGCCGATGGCACAATCGGCGAAAATACCGAGCCCGGCATGGAACTGCACGGCAAATACGTGTTCTTGTCCGAAGGCGTGCGCGGATCGCTGTCTAAAGAAGTCATCGCCAAGTACAATTTGTCTGACGGTCACGAGCCACAAAAATTCGGCCTTGGCATGAAAGAAATCTGGGAAATTGATCCGGCCAAGCACAAAGAGGGCACCGTAACCCACACGATGGGTTGGCCTTTGGGCAGCAACGCAGGCGGCGGTTCATTCGTTTATCACCTTGAGAACAATCAGGTTTACGTCGGTTTCGTGGTGCACTTGAACTACAAAAACCCGCACCTGTTCCCGTACATGGAATTCCAGCGTTTCAAGCATCACCCGATGATGAAAGAGCTGCTCGAGGGCGGCAAACGTGTGGCGTATGGCGCGCGCGCAATTTCCGAGGGCGGCTATCAGTCGATGCCGAAAATGGTCGCGCCCGGCGTGGCGCTGTTGGGCTGTTCCGTTGGCATGGTCAATGTGCCGCGCATCAAAGGCAACCACAACGCGATGCTGTCCGGCAAAGCCGCCGCCGAGGCCGCGATGGCTGCGATCAAAGCAGATCGCTCTGGCGATGAGCTGACGTCATACGAGACCGAGGTGCGCACCGGCGCTATTGGCAAAGACCTGAAAAAAGTGCGTAACGTCAAACCATTATGGTCCAAATATGGCCTCACGGCGTCCTTGGCTGTGGGCGGATTTGACATGTGGTGCAACACCCTAGGCTTTTCGCTGCTGGGCACGCTGAAGCACGGCAAGAACGACGCGGATGCCACCGAAGAAGCATCAAAACACAAGCCAATCGACTACCCGAAACCCGATGGAAAACTGTCGTTTGATCGCCTGACCAACGTCGCGTTTTCGTTTACCAACCACGAAGAATCCCAGCCTGCGCACTTGCATTTGTTGGACCCTAGCGTGCCCGTTGGTGTGAACCTTGAAAAATACGCAGGCCCGTCAGCGCGGTACTGCCCCGCTGGCGTGTACGAATTTGTCGAGGAAGCGGGCAAAGACACCAAATTTGTCATCAACTTTCAAAACTGCGTGCACTGCAAGACTTGCGACATCAAAGACCCGAGCCAGAATATCAACTGGACCACGCCTCAAGGCGGGGACGGGCCGAACTATCCAAATATGTAGGCTTGGGTCAGCAAGAATTCGAAAGGCGGGCTTCGGTCCGCCTTTTTTGTGGGGCCGCACGCAGATGTGTGCCGATGCAACGTCCCTCAGCCATTGCACCTTTTGATGCACGTGCTAGCTTTGGTCTCAAGCAATATATGAGGCATGCACAGTGATCCGATTTTTGATGTCTGCGGCGTTGGCGGCAGTGGTCTCCACCGCAGCAATCGCCCCAAAGGCAAACGCGCAATCCACCGCAGGGCCGTATTTGGCAGGGCGTCAGGCGATTGTGCAAAGCGATTACGCGGCCGCGTCACGGTATTACGTACAAGCCTTGGCACGTGACACAAACAACGCAGAATTAATGGAAGGCGCGACCTTGTCGTTCCTGTCATTAGGCGACATCAGCCGTGCAGCACCGATTGCCGCGCGGATCGAAGCTGCGGGATTGCGCAGTCAGACAGCACACATGGTGTCGATCGCGGAACTGCTGATCGCAGAGGATTACGACGGCTATCTTGCGCGTGACGCAGATACCATGGGCATCGGCCCGCTGGTGGATACGCTGATCGCCGCATGGGCCACATTGGGCCAAGGCAACGCTGACGCGGCGTTTGCCCAATTTGATGCGGTGTCTACAGAGGCGGGAATGTCCGGCTTTGCGATGTATCACAAGGCGATGGCCTATGGGCTGGTTGGCGATTTCGAAAACGCCGAAGCGCTCTATGCGGATTACGGCGCAGGCGCGATGAACCGCACCCGCCGGGGCATTGTCGCGCGCGCCGAAGGATTGTCGCAACTTGGGCGCAATGACGATGCGCTACAAAGCCTGCGTTTGGCCTTTGGTGAGGCGACGGACCCGGAATTGAGCATTCTGATCGAGGCCCTCGAGGCCGGAGAGACGGTGCCGTTCACCCACATTACGTCAGCCCGTGATGGTGCCGCTGAGGTGTTCTTTTCGCTCGCCAGTGCGCTGCGCGGCGAAGCATCACCAGACTATACGCTACTGTATGGTCGGATGGCCCACGCGCTGCGCCCTGATCATGTGGACGCCTTGCTGCTGAACGCAGAATTACTAGAGGAATTGGGTCAATACGACCTCGCGATTGCCGCTTACAAAGCGGTCCCGAGTAAACATACGGCGTCGCATGCCGCCGAGCTGGGGCGTGCAGCGGCCTTGCGCCGGTCTGACAAAGTTGACGCAGCGATTGAGGTGCTTGAACAGCTTTCGCGCCGGTTTCCCGACATGGCAGCGGTGCAGTCAACCTTGGGTGATGTGCTGCGCCAAAAAGAAGACTACGAAGACGCGGTTGCCGCCTATGATCGTGCCATCGATCTGATCCCTGAGGGTGGACGTGGCGCGTGGTTTACGCATTACGCCCGCGCCATCGCGCACGAACGTTTGGACAATTGGGAACTGGCCGAGGCCGATTTTCGCAAAGCGCTGGAATTGAACCCCGGACAGCCCCAAGTCTTGAACTATTTGGGCTATTCGATGGTCGAACAGCAGGTCAATCTGGACGAAGCCCTCGAGATGATCGAACAAGCGGTCGCGGCGGAACCGGCCAGTGGTTACATCGTGGATTCGCTGGGTTGGGTTTTGTACCGTTTGGGCCGCTACGAAGAAGCCGTTGGCCACATGGAACGCGCGGTTGAACTGGAACCCGTAGATCCGGTTGTGAACGATCACTTGGGTGACGTGTATTGGGCCGTAGGTCGCGCCCGCGAGGCGGAATTTCAATGGAAACGTGCCCTGTCATTTGTCGACCCCACGGACACCGACAGCGAGGCAGAACCGGACCGGATGCGCCGCAAACTAGAGGTCGGATTGGACGCCGTTCTTGAGATGGAAGGCGCGCCACCCCTTAAGGTTGCCAATGACGATTGAGGCCTTTGCGCCTGCGAAAATCAATCTGACCCTGCATGTGACGGGTCAGCGGCACGATGGGTATCACCTACTGGATTCACTGGTCGTATTTGCGAATGTCGGGGATCGTATCTGGATCGAACCAGCTGATGAGATGTCGTTGGAAATCACCGGCCCCTTTGCGCAGGGTGTTCCTGCAGATGCCAGAAATCTGGTCTGGAAAGCGGCCGTGTTGGCAGGGCACACAGCGCATATTCGATTAGAGAAAAACTTGCCTCACGGGGCAGGAATCGGCGGCGGATCATCTGATGCCGGCGCGCTACTGGCGGCACTTGGGTGCGCTGACACAGGTGTGTCCTTGGGGGCTGATGTGCCGGTTTGTCGGTTGGGCCAAGCGGCGCAGATGTCGGGTATTGGTGACATGGTTGAACCGTTTTTAGGAATGCCGTCGCTGTTTGCTGTGTTGGTTAATTCAGGCGTGCATGTGCCCACCCCGCAAGTGTTTAAGACGCTGAAAAACAAAGATAATCCGGCGATGACAGGCGAATTTTCAACGCATGATACGGCCGCCGCTTTGATCGACTGGGTGTCAGATCAGCGCAACGATCTTGAGGCCGCAGCGATCGCCTGCGCCCCTGAAATAGCAGGCGTTCTCGAGGTGTTAAGGGGGCAGCCAAATCAAAAGTTGGTCCGCATGTCTGGATCCGGTGCGACGTGTTTTGCACTGTTTGAAACAGCCGCTGACGCGCAAACTGCCGCAGCCGCAATCCGCCTTCAGAACCCCGATTGGTGGGTTGTGGACTGCGCGCTTAGTTGATCCGTTCAACCACGTAATCTGCTAAATCAATCAGCATCTTTTTGACCGGATGATCGGGCAACGTTGCCAACGCTGACGTGCTTTTCGCCGCCCATTCCAGCGCTTGGTCGCGGGTTTCGCTGAGCGTGTTGTGTTTGTGAAGCAGCGCCAAGGCGTGATCCAGATCGCCGTCTTCTTGCACGCCTTTTTCGATGGTGCGCTGCCAAAAGGCGCGCTCTTCGGCGTCGGCTTTGGCCACGGCTTTGATCACCGGCAAGGTCAGTTTGCGTTCGCGGAAATCGTCGCCGATATTTTTGCCTGTGGCCGCAGATTGGCCCTGATAATCCAGCAAATCATCGACGATTTGAAAGGCGATGCCGAGCGCGTCGCCGTAGTCAAACAACGCCTGCACAATCGCATCGTCAGCACCGGAAATGACGCCGCCCACTTCGGTCGCAGCCGAAAACAACGCCGCCGTTTTTCCACGTACAATTTGCAAATAGGTGCCTTCGCCAGTTGCCAGATCCCGGGCTGCGGTCAGCTGCAAAACTTCGCCCTCAGCAATCGTGGCAGAGGCATTGGCAAGGATGTCGAGCACCCGCAAAGACCCGGTTTCAACCATCAACTGAAACGAGCGTGAGAACAGATAATCACCGACCAAAACCGACGATTGATTGTCCCACAACAGGTTGGCCGTTGGGCGACCACGTCGTTGCGCGCTTTCGTCAACCACGTCGTCATGCAACAGGGTCGCTGTGTGAATGAATTCGACCGTCGCTGCCAAATGGATGTGAAACGGACCGCCGTAGCCACACATGCGGGCGGCCGCCAAAGTCAGCATTGGGCGCAAACGTTTGCCACCTGCACCGACCAAATGCGCGGTCACTTCAGGGATGCGAGGCGCGTGTTCTGATGCCATGCGCGCCGCAATCAAATCGTTCACGGCAACCATGTCATCGGCCAGAAACGCGGCCAGTTGGTCATGCGGTTTTTGCGTCGCATCAGAAGGGGAAGGCATGCTGGTCATCAAATATCCTGTGGATCAAATATAGGCCGTCTCGACTGTCGGACCAGTAGGCCTTACACCCGTAAATTATGAAAGAACTTTTACGCAGCACCGACCCGACGATCATTGCCTTTGCCCAAGCTCTTTTGTCTGGCGAGGATATAGAATGTTTTCAATTGGACGTAAATATGAGCGTGCTTGAAGGGGGCATCGGAATTTTCCCGCGCCGATTGATGGTGCGCGAAGATGATCACGACGCTGCGGTGATTGTGATGCACGACAATGAAATCCCGCTCGGCACAAAATGACGGACGAAGACCTGTCATATGATGCGTTTTTGGGCGGAAAACTGCATTTATGGCAGCCAGCGCAAGGGTATCGCGCGGGCGTCGATCCGGTTTTTCTGGCGGCATCTGTGAACGCAATCCCGGGACAGTCGGTGTTGGATCTGGGCTGCGGTGTTGGAACTGCGGCTTTATGTCTTGGGGCGCGGGTGCCGGATTTGTTACTGCAAGGGGTCGAGCGACAAGCGTTTTATGCGGATTTGGCAGGTCGCAACGGGCTGGAAACCGAATGTGCTGACCTTTTGGCGATGCCGCTCGATTTGCGCCAACGCCAGTTCGATCACGTCATTGCCAACCCGCCATATTTTGATCGCGCGGCCAGTGTGTCCGCCACCGATGAGGGCCGCGAAGAAGCAATAGGGCAAGACACGGCGTTGCGTGATTGGGTGCGCACAGCGGCAAAGCGTTTAAAGCCAAAGGGTTACGCGCATTTCATTCACCGCGTTGAACGGTTGCCCGAACTGATGGCGGCGGCAAACGAAGTTCTTGGCAGCATCCATGTTTTGCCGCTGGTGCCACGTGTCGGGCGAAGCGCCGAGCTGGTGATTTTGCGGGCACGCAAAGAAGGACGCGCTGCATTTAAATTATTTTCACCGCTGATTCTGCACAGCGGCGAACGCCACGTGACAGATCGCGAAAGCTATACTCCTGATATCAAAGCAGTTCTACGCGACGGTGCCGCGCTTAGGTTTTAATCTTTTGGTAAGAACTTTTATGCCTACATTGCAGGTGCGGCGTGACAGATGATGAAATCCATGATTCACTTGGTCACGCACACTATCATCAAGGAGGACTGCATGAGCTTGAACGCACATCTGGAAGAACTGAAGAAGAAGCACAATTCCCTTAGTAGCGCCGTAGAAGCGGCCCAGCGCGCACCGGGCGTCGACACCTTAGAGGTCGCGACCATGAAAAAGCAAAAACTGAAACTGAAACAAGAGATCACGCGCCTGTCGAGTTGACGCGCGCGCAGTGATTTAGGTTTTAGGCGCGGGGTGATCAATGTTGGTTGCCACCGCGCCAAACGAACTACATCTTTGAGACGGATATGACATTGAGTGCTGCTGTGATGGCGGCGGTCTTGTCGATCTCGGCCAGCATCCAGTCACGGAATGCTTTGACCTGTGGGCGGTTTTCGCTGCCTTCGGGACAAATAAACCTGAAGCGTGCGCCGGTGCCTAGTGCTGTGGGAAATGGTAAAACCAACCGACCTTCCGCCACATCTTTGACGACCAAAGCACGCCGTCCCAGAACGACTCCGACCCCTGCGAGGGCAGCATCAACAGCGTGATCAGCTTGCGAAAACTGTGGGCCATGTCCTTCGCTAAATTCCACATCCATCGCTTTGAACCATGCGGCCCAATCACAGGGCGGGTCTAAAAAATCGATGCTATGATCCACAATCAGTGGGGCCTTGGTCAGGCTTTCAGGGGTCGGATAGCGCGCTGCCAATTCCGGCGTCATAACCGGTGCGATCCATTCTTCGGCCAATGACAGCGAATACAGGCCTGGATCAGGCCCATAGCCAAAGCGGATTGCCACGTCGATGGCATCCCGCCCAAAATCCATCATTTTTAGCGATGCTGAAAACCGCAGCTCGATCTCTGGATGGGCTTGCGCGAATTCGTACAAACGCGGAGCGAGCCACTTGGCGGTGAACGCGGGCCCTGCGGTCACGGTCAATGTCTGGTTGTCTTGCAGCCGTTCTGCTGAACGCCACGCCGCGGCCAGAATTTGAAACCCGTCCTTGGCACCTGGCGCAAGGGCATGCCCTGCCTCTGTCAATTCGACCGCGCGGTTAAGGCGGCGAAACAACGGGGCACCCAGATGTTCCTCAAGCGATTTGATTTGATAGGACAATGCGGCAGGCGTGACGTGCAATTCATCCGCAGCCTTTGCAAAAGACATGTGACGAGCTGCGGCATCAAAAGCACGCAAGGCGGTAAGCGGGGGCAAGCGATCAGGCATGTTCAGTTTAATACAGCTTAACTGAAGCTATGAAAAGTCTCGTTTGTCAGCTTGTAGCGAAAGGCGCATATTCATCTCAAGTCAAATGCACTTATGCAAAGGATAATTAGATGTTTGAAGTTTCTGCAAACCCCGCCGTTCAACAAGGTATCAAAGCTGCGCACGCAACACGCGCTGAGGCCGTAAGCCAAGCTTGGAATTGGTTGTTTGGCAAAAAATCTTCCCGCTGAAGAACCCGATCTTTTTCTGGGTCCTACTTACGGGATGACAAAAGGGCCGTTCCATCATGTGGGCCGGCCCTGCTTTTGACTATTTGGTCGACTTAGACGAAGAATTGACCGCCATTGGCAGAAATTGTCGAGCCGTTTATGAAGCCAGAATCGTCAGAGGCCAAGAACACGACGCAGCGTGCGATTTCTTCTGGTTCGCCCAAACGACCTGTCGGGATTTGTGCGATGATGCCTTCGCGGACTTTTTCGGGAACCGCCATTACCATGTCTGTGCCGATGTAACCGGGGCAGATCGCGTTGGCCGTGATGCCTGCGCGCGCGCCTTCTTGGGCCAAGGATTTAACGATGCCGAGATCGCCAGCTTTGGTCGCGGCATAGTTCACTTGTGCGAACTGGCCTTTTTGACCGTTGATTGACGAAATCACGATGACGCGACCGAATTTACGTTCACGCATGCCAGGCCAGACGGGGTGAACAGTGTTGAACACGCCGGTCAGGTTTGTGTCGACCACTTCGTGCCATTGTTCAGGAGTCATCCGGTGGAACGGCGCGTCGCGCGTAATGCCCGCGTTGGCAACAACAACGTCGACAGGGCCAAGATCGGCTTCGACTTGTGCGATGCCTGCGGCGCTTTCTTCGTAGTTGGCGACGTTCCATTTGTAGGTTTTGATGCCCGTTTCGCTGGTGAAGGCGGCGGCGGCCTCGTCGTTGCCAGCGTATGTGGCGGCGACTGCATAACCGGCGTCTTTCAAGGCTTTGGAAATTGCGGCACCGATCCCTCGGGATCCGCCTGTGACAAGAGCGACGCGTGACATTGGGGGAGACTCCTAAATTTTGATTTCGTAATGTTATTACGCATTTTATTTGATGTGCGCAACAATATTACGCTGCGGATGCACGGTAATTCTGTAGTATTTTGCCCTAGAAATGAAAAAGGCGGCCTAAGCCGCCTTGATCAGTAAAAATTTTCGGTTACGGGCGCTCTAGGCACATTGCAACGCCCATGCCGCCGCCGATGCACAAGGTCGCGAGGCCTTTTTTCGCGTCCCGTCGCTTCATTTCGAACAGCAATGTGTTCAGGATGCGCGCGCCAGAGGCACCGATCGGGTGGCCGATAGCAATTGCACCGCCGTTAACATTTACGATCTCTGGGTCCCAACCCATTTCTTTGTTCACGGCGCAGGCCTGTGCGGCAAAAGCTTCGTTCGCTTCGACAAGATCCAAATCTTCGGCTTTCCAACCGGCCTTTTCCAAGGCTTTGCGGGATGCGTGGATTGGACCGACGCCCATAATTGCCGGATCTAGGCCGGCTGTAGCATAGGATGCGATGCGTGCGAGTGGTTCGATGCCGCGTTTTTCGGCCTCATCCGCAGTCATCAACAATGCGCCGGCGGCACCGTCGTTCAGGCCAGATGCGTTTGCAGCGGTGACAGAGCCATCCTTGGCAAAAGCTGGGCGCAATTTTTGCATTGCTTCCATCGTTGCTCCGTGACGAATGTATTCGTCTGCGTCGACGATGATATCGCCTTTGCGGGTTTTCACGGTGAATGCCATGATTTCATCAGCGAACTTGCCAGCTTTCTGGGCGGCCTCTGCCTTGTTTTGCGACGCGACAGCGAATTCGTCTTGCATGTCACGGCTGATTTGCCACTTTCCTGCAACGTTTTCGGCTGTTTGCCCCATGTGATAGCCGTTGAAGGCATCCCAAAGACCGTCACGGATCATGGTATCAATGTAGCTCATGTCGCCCATTTTTTGACCGGCACGCAAGTGCGCGGCGTGGGGGCTGAGTGTCATGCTTTCTTGACCACCTGCGGCGACAATATTTGCATCACCCAGCTGAATGTGTTGCGCGGCTAAAGCCACGGCGCGAAGACCCGAACCGCACACTTGGTTAATTGACCAAGCAGAACTTTCTTGTGGCAAGCCTGCATTAATATGTGCTTGGCGGGCAGGGTTTTGACCTTGGGCTGCTGTCAGGACTTGACCCAGAATGGTTTCGGACACTTCGGATTTGTCGATTCCGGCGCGTGTGACGATCTCTTCCAACATTGCCGCACCCAAATCATGGGCGGGTGTATTTGCGAACGAGCCGCCGAAACTGCCGACAGCGGTGCGCGCTGCGGATGCGATGACGATGTTTGTCATGGTATTGTCCTTTTCCAATCTGACAGAGTCCGCGCGGCAATGCGCCTTTTTGGGACTTTATGTGGTGTCTGAATTGGTCTTTAGCGGATTCGCTGCAACGCGGCAACAGCGCGACACTTTTGCTAGGTAATTTTATTTCAATTTTTTGCGATTAAGGGTAACTTAATTTCCCTGCGTTCCCGTAACTACCTAGCGGTCTTCTTTTTGGGTTCGCTCCAATAAGGTCGAGTTGTGGGCGCGCTAAAGTAGAAACCTTGTAGGCAATCGACGCCCAAATCGATCAAAGTCTGCATGTCTTCTGCGGTTTCAACGAACTCTGCAACCGTCAGCATGTCAAAATGACGGGCGATGTCGACCATGGCGCGTGTTAAGGCCTGATTGTCAGGGTCATTTGATATCCCTTGAATGAATTGGCCATCAATTTTTAAGACATCAAAATAGAAGTCCTTGAAATATCGCAACGCCGTGTGCCCAGCCCCAAAGTCATCCAAAGCAAAGCTGATGCCTTTGCCTTGCTGTTCATCCATGAATTCGACTACCTTTTCAGGCATGTCCATTGCGGAGCTTTCCGTGATCTCGAGGATCAAACGCTCTGCCAACGTGTCGCTGCGATCTAACCATTTGCGCAAAATTCGGTTCCATGCGGGGTAACCGATAGAACGCGCGGACATATTGATCGACAATCGCAAGGTGGGGTTTTCGTATAATGTGCGCAGACCCATGTTTAGTGCGAGCGCATCGATTTTACGGCCCAATTCGCGACCCTCGATCACGTGAACGAAATCTTTGGCAGGGATAATGCGGCCTGTTTCATCCATGACGCGGATCAGGCCCTCGTAGAACCCGACTTGTTGCGGATTTGAGGACAGCATCACAGGTTGGAACGCAAGCAATGTATGCTGATGTTCAACGGCTGCGGCGACCATATCAATCGTTTCGCGATCCCTGTTCGTCACAGCGAAATTTAGCGGGTTATCCATGCCGGATGCGTTGGCTTTCTGCAGTTTTGCGCTGTGTGACATGGACGATTCCTTTGCTGCGAGGCTTGCTGTCAAACTGCGCCTTTAATTTCTAATATTGCGTTAATATTCCCTTTTTGTTCTAATTGTCTGGAACTTGCTGAAACGAGGATCTTAGGCATGAACGACGAGGTTGCGCGATGTGGCTGGGCAGGGCCGGACCAGATCTATTTCGACTACCATGACACCGATTGGGGGGTGCCTGAATACGACAGTAGAACGCTGTGGGAAAAGTTGGTTTTGGACGGTTTTCAGGCCGGGCTTAGCTGGATCACGATCCTCAAAAAACGCGAAAATTTTCGCGAGGCATTTCAGGGGTTTGATCCCAATATTATCGCGTCTTGGGGCGAAGAAGATGTGCTGCGATTGCTAGACAATCCAGGGATCATTCGCCACCGTGGCAAGATCGAAGCGACGATAAACAATGCCCGGGTTTTTCAAAAGATTGAACAGCGTGTCGGCTTTGACAATTTCCTGTGGAATTATGTTGATGGAACCCCGTTGCAGAACAACTGGAGCATGCTGGAACAGGTGCCTGCATCCACTGAATTATCCAAACAAGTGTCGAAAGATTTAAGGAAAGAGGGCTTTAAATTCTGTGGCCCGACCATTGTTTATGCGTTCATGCAAGCCACCGGGTTGATCAACGATCATCTGGTCGGATGCCACAGGCACGAGGCGGTCAAGAAACTGGTGCGTAAATAAGTGTCACAGCTGCGTTGACTCTGTCCAAATCCGCCGTATAAGCCGCAGTTCATTGGTGTTGGTGGCCCCTGCAAGGGGATGCCTGTCGGGGTTCGCCCAGAGGACAACGCCCTTCGTAACTTAAGAAGGAGAACAGTCGTGACTAAACGTACGTCTGCCAAACACAAATTAGACCGCCGTATGGGCGAAAACATCTGGGGCCGTCCAAAATCCCCGGTGAACCGTCGTGATTATGGCCCCGGCCAGCACGGTCAGCGCCGTAAAGGCAAATTGTCCGATTTCGGTATCCAGCTGCGCGCCAAGCAAAAGCTAAAAGGGTACTACGGCGATCTGACAGAAAAACAATTCCGTCGCATCTATGGCGAAGCAGTTCGCGTTGGTGGCGATACGGGTGAAAACTTGATCGGCCTGCTGGAACGTCGCTTGGACGCCGTTGTGTACCGCGCTAAATTCGTAGCAACAGTTTTTGCTGCGCGTCAGTTCGTGAACCACGGCCACGTCAAAGTGAACGGCAAAAAGGTTAACATCCCGTCTTACCGCGTCAAAGAAGGCGATGTGATCGAAGTACGTGACCGTTCCAAGCAATTGGCGGTTCTGCTGGAAGCGACACAATTGGCCGAGCGCGACGTTCCTGACTACATGGACGTTGACCACTCAAAAATGACAGCGACGTTTGTTCGTACACCTGCACTGGGCGACGTTCCGTACCCGGTCATGATGGAACCAAACCTCGTCGTGGAATTCTACGCGAAGAACTAATCTTCGCCGTTCCAATCTACGCAAAGGCCGCTCCTGTTTGGGGCGGCCTTTTTCGTTGGTACCCGTCAATTTTTCGCCACGGTCTTGCGCTACGCTGATTTCAATCCAGTGATCCGATGACGAGTGAACCGATGAATGCAATGAACGACGCGCAAACGCGTTACGATCAAATCCTTGCCCAAGCGACTGAATTGGCAGGCCCGCCGTCCAAGTTGTGCAAACGCGCGGTTCAATATCACCACATCTATCGCGCCTCGGGCGGCATTTTCTGTTTTGCGCTGATTGCAGCACACGGCGCTGTCTGGGCGCAGTGGTATTTGAAAATCGCGCGGGTCGGCGCGCTAGGATTGGCAATTCTAGATGTTCGTGGCCCGGGCACGATCGGGTCCCGCTTGGCGCATTTTGTCGCCTACACAAACGCACTCAAGGACATCAACCGCCGCGTGATGATCAAGGCCTACTCGATTTTGCATTTTGCCAAAGACGGCATGATCGACAATGCGATGGTTAATGATTTGCCGGCCGACATCGTGTTGGAAATTCGCCGTCTTTTGGCAAAACAGATGGCGGGACACCCCGCGTCAGACACGGAAAAACGCGCGCTCTACGAGGCCTTCTTTCGCTGGGAGCAAGACAACGCCGTGGCTAATGGGGTCGAGGCGGCATTGGCCGCATTCGAATGGCCTTTGATGCGCAATCTTTGTCTGCGCCCATGGGTCTGGTTTTCGTATTTCCGCGTGGGGCGCAGCCTGAATTTCAAGAATTTCGCCAGCGCCGAAGAACGTGTTGAAAAAGGCCTGATCGCGTATGACGGTGCTGCCAGAGCCGGCTGGGCAAACGTCGATAAATCCCTGCGCCGCAATCCGTTTGTGCGCCGATTGACTTCGCCACTTTAGGCAACTTGGCACACCCGCGCACTTGGTCGCAGACAAAGCCGCTGGTCACGACCCAAACGCGCGGTTAAAACCAATCCTGACACAGACAGGATCACGCGCAATGACACGCATCACACCGCAACCGGGCATCATGGACATCTCGCTGTATCAGAGCGGTGCGGCCCATGTGGCGGGCATTAGCAATTCGATCAAGCTTAGCTCGAATGAAAACCCGCTTGGGCCCAGCGATCTCGCGATCGAGGCGTACAAACGGGCCGCGTTTGACCTGCACCGCTACCCATCGTCTGATCACTCTTCCTTGCGCGCCGCAATTGCCGAAGTGCTGGACCTGGACGCAGAGCGTATCATTTGCGGGGCGGGCTCTGACGAGATTATCGCGTTTTTGTGCAACGCATTTGCGGGGCCAGGGGATGAGGTGATCCACACCGAACATGGCTTTGCGATGTATCGTATTTCCGCACTTGCCGCAGGGGCGACGCCGGTCGAGGTGCCTGAAAAAGAACGCATCACGGATGTAGACGCGATTCTGGCCGCTTGCACGGACAAAACCAAACTGGTGTTCATCGCGAATCCCAACAACCCGACAGGAACGATGATTGGTTTGGCAGAAATGGAACGTTTGGCGAGCGGCCTGCCGACCCAAGCGATGTTGGTTCTGGACGGGGCCTACGCAGAATTCGTCGACGGCTACGATGGCGGGGCCGCGTTGGTGAGCGCCCGCGACAACGTCTTTATGACCCGCACCTTTTCCAAGCTGTATGGCCTGGGCAGTTTGCGGATCGGTTGGGGCTATGGCCCCGCAGAAATCATCGACGTGATGAACCGTATTCGCGGTCCGTTCAACCTTAGCCAGTCAGGGTTGGACACGGCAGAGGCGGCCTTGCGCGATGTGGCATACGCCGAACATTGCCGCGCCGAAAACGCGAAATGGCGCACGTGGATGGCCAATGCCTTGGCTGAAATCGGCGTGCAGTCCGACGTCAGTCACGCCAATTTTATCCTCGCGCGTTTTGGCAGTAGCCAAGAGGCGGACGCCTGCGACGAGTACCTAAAAGCAACCGGCCTGATCGTGCGTAAAGTCGCAGGATACAACCTGCCCAAAGCGTTGCGGATCACGGTGGGCGACGAAAGCGCGTGCCGCCGTGTTGTGCATGCGGTGCGGAATTTCAAAGCGGGTGAAGACACATGAGCGTGACATACAAACGCGTGGCGTTGATCGGCCTTGGGCTGATTGCGTCTTCGATGTTTTGGGGGATGAAACGCGGCGGTTTGGCCGGCGAGGTCACCGGCTATGCACGCAGTGCCGCCACCCGCGATACGGCCCGTAAAATCGGGTTGTGCGATCGGGTCTGCGACAGCGCGGTCGAAGCCGTCGAGGGCGCCGATTTGGTTATCTTGTGCGTGCCTGTTGGCGCAATGGGCGCGGTTGCTGCCGAAATCGCAGGGGCATTGGCACCGGGGGCGACAGTGACAGATGTCGGGTCGGTCAAGCGCAATGTGATCGAGGTCGTTGGCCCGCACTTGCCTGATAACGTACACTTTATTCCTGCGCATCCTCTGGCGGGAACGGAACATTCCGGCCCTGAATCCGGCTTTGCCGAGCTGTTTGACAACCGCTGGTGTCTTATTGTTCCGGTCGAAGGGTCCGATCCGGGCGCCGTCGCCAAGCTGCGCAGCTTTTGGGAGGGGCTGGGATCAAATGTTGAAGAAATGGATGCAGATCACCATGATCTGGTCCTTGCGGTCACCAGCCACGCCCCCCACTTGATCGCCTACACGATGGTCGGTGTCGCAGATGATCTGGGCCGCGTCACGGACGGCGAAGTGATCAAATATTCAGCTGCGGGTTTTCGTGATTTCACTCGGATCGCAGCCAGTGATCCGACCATGTGGCGCGATGTGTTTTTGTCCAACAAAGACGCGACGTTGGAAATTCTTGGACGCTTTACCGAGGAATTATTCGCCCTGCAGCGCGCCATTCGCACGGGCGACGGCGATCACCTGTTTGAGTATTTTACACGAACGCGCGCGATCCGACGTGGGATCATCGAGGCGGGTCAGGACACTGCAGCGCCGAACTTTGGTCGCGCAACAACGAGCAACGAATGATACGATTTGGCCTCATAATTTCGATGGTTTTGGGCAGCACAGCGATTGCTGGCCCTAGTGTATCGCTGCGTCCGATTGCGCGGGCGGGCACGGGGCATCGCAATATTGTGGTCGTGCCGCAACTGCCGCAGGAACGGCTAGAATTTGTCGCGGCGACGACACAAGGGGTCGATTTGTCGTTGCGCCCAAACGTGCGCCCCGGCGGCATCATTGAAAAAGCAATGGCCCGAAAACGCAATCGGCTGCGCGGAGCGGTGTGCGGCGACCCTGACATCCAAGGCGAAGTGATTGGGCGCGTCCCGGGCAAAATCGCCGGATGTGGCGTTGAAAATGCGGTGCGCGTGCGATCCGTTGCCGGCATCACCCTGAGCCAACAGGCCGTGATGGACTGTGGCACGGCAACGGCGCTGAAATCCTGGATCAACAAAGGTGCCAAGCCCGCAGTCGGGTCCAAAGGCGGTGGATTGGCCGGGCTAAAAGTCGCCGCACATTATTCGTGCCGCACCCGCAACAACAAAGCAGGAGCAAAGATATCGGAGCACGGTAAAGGACGTGCCATCGATATTTCGGGACTAACTTTGGTGGACGGGCGCACGATTACGGTGCTGCAAGGGTGGAACGGGGCAGACAGCAGGACCATGCGGCGCGCGCACAAAGCGGCCTGTGGACCATTCGGAACGGTTTTGGGGCCTGACGCGGATCGCTATCACCAAGACCATTTCCATTTCGACACGGCGCGATATCGCAGCGGATCCTACTGTCGATAAGCTGACACGTCTCGGCCTGTTTTAGCGCAGAACCAAGCGCGGTGCCGGACCGATGGGAATGATACCGACAGCCATAAAACCTGCCTTGAAATTCAGCTGGACGTCCAAGGCGTTGGGGTCGCCTGAAAATCGCGCCAGTTGGCTAAGGCCTTTTTCAGCTTGTTGCCGCATGGTCGGGTTCACCAGCCCTGCGTCTTGGGCCAAATCCAACATCGTTTGCCAGTTTTCTGCCTGAATATTAACGGTTCCGGTTGGCACGCCGTCCGCGTCGACGCGCAGGTCCGCGGCAAAGAAAACACGTAAATCTGCCCACGCTGCTTCGGCCAGTTTCAATTGAATGGTGCGAGGTTGCGGGCGTGTATCTTCGATAGCGTCCAAATCCCATGGGCGCGAAAACGTAATGTTCCCGTCTAGCTCAAGTTTATCAAAGGTCACTGGCCAAGACGCCGGAATACGCAATTTTGACCGGGGAATATCACCGGGGCTAAACCCTGCTGCACGCGCAACAAAGGCATATTTGTTGGGGTCGCTCTGACTTTGAACCATTGACAGTGTCATGTCATCGGCCCCGTAGAGCACGCCGGTTTTTGTGGAAATCGCCCACTGCGATGTCGCCAGCGACAGCTGCTCAAGCTCCAACGCTGTGCCGGGGTGCAATCGCAAATCAGCCTTGCCGCCTTGCACATCGACTTCGGATTTCTGCTGTGGCGTGGCGACTTGAATTGGCGCGTTTGGCAAATCGATTGTCACGTCGCCGGGCCAATAGGTCGGTGCGCTGATGCTAAATGTTGGCAACGTGATTGCCAAACCCGCCGAAGGGTCTGCCAGCGCGACATCTGTCAAATCAGCGCGCACCCGCCCCGGGAAACCGTTCAGCTCCAAGCGACTGTATTCTGCTTGCCACCCAGTGTCGCGGCGATCTTGGAACCAAGTTTCGAGGCCGGTTTTTAACCCGAACCCGAACAGGGCCCACCACGCGCACCACAAAATGCTTAAGATTACCAAAATCCAGATCAGTCGGCGCATGAACAGCCCTTTCGCTTTGGCTCTGAATAGGTTTTACCGAGACGACAATCAAAGGACCAGAGCGATGACAATGTGGGTGTTTGGCTACGGAAGCCTGTTGTGGAATCCCGGCTTTGAGGTTGCTGAGCAAGCGATCGGGACATTGCCGGGGTATGCGCGGTCGTTCTGCATGCGCTCGATCCATCATCGTGGCACGGACGAAAAACCGGGTTTGGTTCTGGCGTTGGACGAGGCCCCGCAATCGGAATGTGTTGGGGTCGCTTTGGCTGTTGCTGCGGGCAAAGAAGACGAAACACTTGCCTACTTGCGCGAACGTGAATTGATTTCATCTGCCTACGTCGAAAAGATGCTTGCGGTGCAGCTGTCGGATGGGCGCAGCGTGCAGGCGGTGACCTACGTGATCGATGAATCCCACGATCAATATTGCCACGAAACACTGGAACAGCAGGCGCAAATCATCGCGCGTGCCGTGGGGGGACGTGGGCCAAATACGGAATATTTGTACAACACTGTGGATCATCTGATGCAGATTGGTCTGCGTGATCCCGACCTTGAATGGTTGACCGCGCGGGTCCGTGCCTTAAGCGCATAAATCCTTGGCGCTTTGCATTAATTTTCGTTAAGTTCAGCGCAAGAGCAGCAAACAAAGCCCGGAGCACGGCGCATGGCGCAGCCAAAACAAGAGGCGCGACCGCAATTTTCACAGCCAGTGCGTCAAATCGCGCTGATGTTGATCGTCATTGGCTTGACCAGCTTTGGCGCCTTTGTGGCATTGCCGCAGGTTTTGCCGGTGTTTCAAGCAAATCCGCAGCTGAACGGGTTCATCTTTTTTGTCTTTTTGATCGGTGTTGTCGCTTGTTTTTACCAGGTGATCCAATTGATCGGTTCGGTTCATTGGATCGAGCGATTTGCCGATGACACATCGGAGGTGAATTCCAAAGCGCCGCAATTGCTGGCCCCGTTGGCGTCGCTTTTGCGTACACGCGGGGCAAGGATGCAGGTCAACACGACCTCAACGCGCTCGATTTTGGATTCGGTTGCTACGCGCATTGACGAGGCTCGCGAAATCACGCGATACATCGTTAACACACTGATTTTCCTAGGCCTTTTGGGCACGTTTTATGGCTTGGCAACCACCGTTCCTGCCCTTGTCGACACGATCCGCAGCCTTGCGCCACAAGACGGCGAAGCCAGTGTTGAGGTGTTTGGCCGTTTGATGACGGGTCTTGAGGCACAGCTTAGCGGTATGGGCGTCGCGTTTGCATCGTCATTGCTGGGGCTGGCGGGGTCGTTGGTCGTCGGGATTTTGGAACTGTTTGCAGGCCACGGTCAGAACCGGTTTTACCGTGAACTCGAAGAGTGGCTCAGCTCGATTACCCGCGTTGGGTTCTCAACGGGCGAAGAAGGAACGACGGATCAGGCGGCGATGACGGGTGTGTTGGATCACATGGCCGAGCAGATGGAAGCCTTGCAGCAGATGTTCGTGCAATCGGATGTGAGCCGCTCAATGGTCGACGAACGGCTGGGGCAATTGGCTGAATCCGTTGATCGCATGACCCATCAAATGCAACACGGCGATGCGGAAAATTCAGCACTTGAGCGGGTGGCAGCTGGTCAAGAGCGATTGGTCGCGCATTTCGAATCCCATTCGAGTGCCGGTGGCGAAGGCATTGATGCCGAAAGCCGGATGCGCCTGCGGTCGATTGATGTTCAGATGTTGCGCATTCTTGAGGAAATCTCGGCCGGTCGCCAAGAAAGCATGGCAGAATTGCGCACGGATATTTCGGCACTGGCACAGGCGTTGTCGCAGCCACGCGGGCAAGCGCGGCGTTTGGCCAAGGGCAAAAACCAGCAAGGTGAGGACTAACCATGGCCCTGTCGCGACGCACAGGCGCGCGGTTTCAAGCGTCAATTTGGCCCGGTTTTGTAGATGCAATGACCGGCCTGTTGCTGGTGCTGATGTTTGTTCTGACCATCTTTATGGTGGTCCAATTTGTTCTGCGCGAAACGATTTCCGGGCAAGAGACAGAACTGAATACGCTGGCGGGCGAAGTCGCGGCCCTGGCCCAGGCGCTGGGTTTGGAAGAGCGGCGCGGCAATCAGTTGGACACGCGATTGACGTCGTTGAATGCAACCCTGAACACGGCGCAGGATCAGGTGGCTGCGCAGGCTGCAATGATTGCGAATCTGACCGCACAGCGGGATGCAAGCCAGGCTGATTTGGCCGATGCGAACACTCAACTGACCAATTTCGAGGCGCAAGTCGCAGCTTTGCTCAGCCAGCGGGACGGGGCATTGGCAACTGTCGCACAGCTTGAGGGGGAACAGACGCGATTGTTGTCCCAACAAGAGGCGTTAAATGCGGCGTTGGCGCAGGCCCGTTCCGAAATTGATGAAGGCGTTGAGGCCGCGCGATTGGCGGCCAGTCGCCGTGCAGCATTGGATGCTCTGATCGCGGATTTGCGGGCCAGGAATGCCGATGCGACGGATCGTGCTTTGGCTTTGGAAGGTCAACTGGAGGATGCAACCCGTGCCCTGAGCGCCGAAGAAGCTGCTAAATTGGCCGAAGCTGCTGCCGCAGACGCGTTGCGAGAGCGCCTTGAAAATGCCGATGCAGAACTGACCGCGATGACGCTGGCATTAGAGGCGCAGCGCCAAGACGCCGAAGACACGCTCTCGCTTTTGGCGGCGGCGCGATCTGCGCAGGCGGATTTGGATACGCAATTGATTGCGGCGCTATTGCAGATCGAGACATTGCAAACAGGTGTTTCGGAAACTGCGACAGACCGTGATGCCGCACGCCAGGCAGCGGACGCGTTGCGAGCGGAGAAAGCGCAACTTGAGGCTGATTTGTCCGGATTACGCACCGCGTTGAATACAGCGCAAAGCACGATCGAGGCTGGAACGACCGACGCAGAAGATTTGCGGTCTCGATTGGCTGCGGCACTCAATGCACAACTGCAAGCTGAGGCGGCGCGCTCGTCCGCTGAAGATCAAATTGCCGAGGGTCAAGCACGTATGACGGATTTACGGGCGCAATTGGCTGCGGCCTTGGCTGCCAAACTGGCGCTAGAGGGGGCTTTAGGGGCCGCAGATGTCGATATGGGCGCAGTTCGCGAACAGTTGGCGGCGGCATTGGCTGCAAAGTTGCGTGCTGAGCAGACGGCCAATGATCTTTTGACGGCTGCAGAGCAACGGCAGGCTTTGTTACAGGCCGCGCAAAGTGCCTTGTCTGATGAAGAGAAAACCAGCCTTGATGCACAACGCCAAACTGAGTTGCTGAACCAACAAGTGGCGGCCTTGCGTGCGCAACTGGGCGGTTTACAAGTTTTGCTGGATGAGGCGGTCGCCAGCGATGCGGCCAAAGAGGTGCAATTGCAATCATTGGGCACAAATTTGAACAATGCGTTGGCGCGGGTTGCGGCAGAAGAGCGACGTAACCGGCTATTAGAAGAGGCCGAACGCAAACGTTTGGAGGCCGAAGCACAAGATCTTGAAAAATATCGCTCCGAGTTCTTTGGGCGCCTACGCGATGTTTTGGGCAACCAAGAAGGCGTTCGGATTGAAGGCGACAGATTTGTGTTTTCGTCCGAGGTATTGTTCCCGCCAGGTGGTGCTGATCTGTCGCGAGCAGGCGAAGGCGAAATCGCCAAGATCGCCGATATTCTGCGATCCATCGCGGGTGACATTCCGCCAGAAATCAATTGGGTTATCCGCGTAGACGGTCATACTGATAACGTGCCGTTGTCGGGACAAGGAGAGTTTGCAGACAACTGGGAGCTGTCCCAGGCGCGAGCACTTTCTGTTGTAAAATATATGGCAAACTTTTTGGGCATTCCGCCGGGTCGACTGGCGGCAAACGGTTTCGGTCAATACCAACCTGTAAACAATGAAGATACTGCGGCAGCACGTGCGCAAAATCGCCGGATCGAACTGAAATTTACTGAAAAATAGTCGCTTAGCTTATTGCACTTGGATGCTCGCACGTTCGACGCTGATGATACGCCCGTCGCGCAGCAGTGCAGCTGATCCCGAATACGTCCCTGTGGACCAACTAGATGCCTTTAACCGTTTTCCAGCTGCACGAAACATCTGTGCCTGCTGTTTGTCGATCGTAACCTTTTGGTCGACCATGACGCCATCGGGTCCTGTCAGGGTCAAATGCATTATGTCGCCCTTTTGCGTGCCGAATGCATAACCATAAATCACGATGGCAGGCGCATTAGCAGGTAAGGAGTTTTTGGCCGCGCGTCCATTTTTGACATCAGAAAACTTCGGAACACTATCGTGAAAACCAGCCTGAAGAACTGCGCCGGCTTGGTACACGAGCGGTGTTTGCCAAAGCGTGTTTTTATCGGGTTGGCCACAGGTGATGGACCCGTCGGGATCAAATGGATCAACTACTTTTCCGTCTTTACGCACAGACAGATGTATATGCGGAAATTGCGTACGACCGCTAAGCCCGACTTGTCCCAAGATCGTTTTTGTGGTGACAGACTGCCCCTTTTTAACGGTAATTGACCCCTTTTTCAGGTGGCAGTACTGGGTTTCCCAGCCATCGCCATGACTGATGACAACACCGTTGCCACATTCGCGGCCACTGACGTTTTCTGCATTTGCATCACTAAAAAGGCGGTCCGCCATGCCATCGCGAACGTTGCGAACAGTTCCGGGGGCAGAGGCAATAACATTGACGCCTCGCAACACCTGTTCTGTGTTGCGTAGGGCGAAATCGGTGCCTTTGTGTTGGTCATAACTCAGGGGTTGGCAGCGATAATCGCGCGCGCCGCTGCCCGTATCGTGGTCTACATATTGCTGAATGTAGCAATCGTGGCCCAATTCACAGTCAATTGGCTGCTGCAAAACGAGGTCTTTCGCCGCAGCGGGGGCTGCAGCGAAAGTAAAGAACGCAAGGGCGAGTAGCCGATTGATCATTCGGCAGTGAGCAGTGGAGGTTTGTCGCCAGAAATACGTGGCTTGTCCGGGCCATCGATCTTCAGATCCAATTCACCACCTTTGACACCCACCTTGATAAAGCCACCCTTGACAAGTTTGCCAAACAGCAGTTCTTCGGCCAATGGTTTTTTGATGTGTTCTTGGATGACACGCCCCAGAGGACGCGCGCCCATTTTATCATCATAACCCTTGTTGGCGAGCCATTCTGCGGCTGGCTTGGTCAGTTCGATGGTAACGTTGCGATCCATTAACTGCGCTTCGAGTTGAAGGACGAATTTTTCGACCACGCGCAAAATAACGTCTTTAGGCAAGGCGCCAAAGCTGATGATTGCGTCCAAACGATTGCGGAATTCAGGTGTGAATGTCCGCTCAACGGCTGCTGTGTCTTCGCCAGTGCGACGGTCACGACCAAAGCCGATTGCCTCTTTGGCTTGTTCGGCCGCACCCGCGTTGGACGTCATGATCACGACCACATTGCGGAAATCTACAGTACGCCCGTTGTGGTCCGTCAGTTTGCCGTGGTCCATGACCTGCAACAGGATATTGTAGACGTCAGGATGCGCTTTTTCCATTTCGTCCAGCAGCAATACACAGTGTGGATGCTGGTCAACACCATCCGTCAGCATACCGCCCTGATCAAACCCGACATAGCCGGGAGGCGCACCTATAAGGCGGGAAACGGCGTGTTTTTCCATGTACTCGGACATGTCAAAACGCAGCAGTTCAACGCCTAGCGTGTCGGCCAATTGCTTGGCGACCTCGGTTTTGCCGACGCCGGTGGGCCCTGCAAACAAGTAGTTGCCGATTGGTTTCTCCGGTTCACGCAGACCTGCACGGGCCAGTTTGATGGCGCTCGACAGTGCCTCAATCGCTTTGTCCTGACCAAAGACCACGCGTTTCAGCGATGCCTCCAGGTCTTTCAAAACGGCGGCGTCGTCTTTGGATACGCTTTTTGGTGGAATGCGCGCGATCTTGGCCACCACGGCCTCGATCTCTTTTTGACCGATGGTTTTGCGACGTTTGGCCGCTTGGACCAAATGTTGCGCAGCACCGGCTTCGTCGATCACATCGATTGCACTGTCAGGCAATTTACGGTCGTTGATGTAACGTGCTGCAAGTTCAACAGATGTTTTGATCGCATCAGATGTGTATTTGACCGAATGGTGATCCTCAAAGTACGGCTTTAGACCGCGCAAGATTTTCACGGCATCATCGACGGATGGTTCATTCACGTCGATCTTTTGGAAACGACGGGCCAAGGCGCGGTCTTTTTCAAAGTGCTGACGGAATTCTTTGTACGTCGTTGACCCCATGGTGCGCAGTTTGCCACCAGCCAAAGCCGGTTTTAGCAAATTGGACGCGTCCATCGCGCCGCCAGACGTCGCACCTGCGCCGATGACAGTGTGGATTTCGTCGATGAACAGAACCGCATCCTCGTGCGCTTCTAACTCTGTGACGACAGCCTTCAGCCGTTCCTCAAAGTCACCGCGGTAGCGTGTGCCAGCCAGCAATGCGCCCATGTCGAGAGAATAGATCGTCGCATTCGCCAGAATTTCAGGGGTTTCACCAGCAACGATTTTGCGCGCCAGCCCTTCGGCGATGGCGGTTTTGCCCACACCAGGATCACCCACCAACAGCGGGTTGTTCTTGCGGCGACGGCATAGCACTTGGATACAGCGTTCGACTTCGGAATCACGCCCGATCAGCGGATCAATGTCGCCTTCGCGCGATTTTGCGTTCAGGTCTACGCAGTATTTTTCAAGTGCGGTTTCTTTCTTTTCGCCTTCGGTCACGCCAAGCACTTCTTCTTCGCCCTCGGGCGCGCCGGAAACGGAACGTGGTTCCCCGAATGCGGGGTCCTTGGCAACGCCGTGGGCGATAAAGTTCACCGCATCGTAGCGCGTCATGTCCTGTTCTTGCAGGAAATAGGCCGCGTTGGATTCGCGTTCTGCAAAGATAGCGACCAACACGTTGGCCCCCGTCACTTCGGTGCGACCGGAAGATTGCACGTGAATTGCGGCGCGCTGGATCACGCGTTGAAAGGCTGCGGTTGGTACAGCTTCTGATCCATCAACGTCGGTGACCAGATTGGAAAGGTCATCTTCGATGAATTGCATCAGGCTTTCACGCAAATCGGTCGTGTCCACAGAACAGGCCTGCATGACGTGTTTTGCATCGGGTTCATCAATCAACGCCAGCAACAGATGCTCTAGCGTTGCGAATTCATGGTGGCGTTCGTTGGCCAGCGCGAGCGCGGCGTGGATCGCCTTTTCTAGGGTGTTCGAAAATGAAGGCACGTTGTGCTCCTGTCGATCGGGGTCGGTCCTAGGCCGGAAGAATATCGCGACCCAAGGCCTACCATGGCCTCATACAGTTAGAGTTTGGTTGATTGTTTGCCAGCTACAAGCGTTTTCTTTGAAAAAGATGTCACAAAAGACGTGAGCCGGGCGTGATTTGATGGAAAACTGGCAAAGCGCGGGCAAATGTGTTGCGGGCGCAAAGCCGATGGCGTTTGCGTGGACGTTTGAAGGGATGTGTGCCTTGTCGGAAATTTTTCAAGTACAGTCGTGACGTTTTAATGGCTAGAACCGATCTTTGCGCGCCCGGATTTCAGCGAACACATCCACGGGCGCTGCCCCTTTCATGTTCAGTTCTGTTTGAATTTGCGGATCATGGCCGCGCAAAAACGGGTTTGTGGCGCGTTCAAGCAGAAGGGAGGAGGGGACAGTTGGCTGTCCCTTTGCGCGTTTTTCGGTGATGTCGGCAATGCGCGCGATCAGGTCCGGGTTATCGGGATCAATGGTTATGGCGAATGTGGCATTTGCAGCCGTGTATTCATGGCCGGAATAAACCACCGTATCGTCGGGCAGGGCGGCTAATTTAGACAGGCTGTCAAACATTTGTGCGGGGGTGCCCTCGAATAAACGACCACAGCCCAAAGCCATCAGGCTGTCAGCAGTGAACGCGGCCATGGCAGCAGGCACGTGAAAGGCGATGTGCCCGATCGTGTGCCCCGACACATCCATGACCTGTACGTCATTGCCTGCAAAGGTAAACGTATCACCGTCGCCGACTTTGGCATCCAGCGCGGGCAGGCGGTCTGTATCATCGCGCGCGCCAATCACTTGGGCAGGATGCGAGCGCAGCAAATCGGGCAAACCATCGACGTGATCCCAGTGGTGATGGGTCAGCCAGATCTGCGTCAGCCGCCAGCCGCGGTCATCCAGTTCTTGCTTGATCGGTCCTGCGTCTGGCACATCAATGACAGCCGTTTCGTTGCTGATCGAGTCATGCAATAAAAACGTGTAGTTGTCGGACAGGCAGGGGATTGTGACGACGGTCAAGGGCATGGCCATTTGCCTTATGCTTGTTAAAGTAGTGTCAGAGTGACGGATTGGGACAGGGTTCGCAATGCACCTTGATGTGCAAGACCTCAGGAATTTTTACTATCGCAGCGCGCTGGGGCGGGCGGCGCAAAAATCGTTGCGTGAACGGATGCTGGGGCTGTGGCCCGAGGCCAAAGGCCAAACGGTTGTTGGCTATGGTTTTGCCGCCCCGCTGCTGCGCCCCTATCTAAAAGACGCGCGGCGTGTGATTGCGTTGATGCCGGGGCCGCAAGGCGTGATGCCGTGGCCTGCCAACCAGCCAAACGTCAGTGTGCTGACCGAAGAAACGCTTTGGCCGATCGAAACCGGACATGTGGACAAGCTGATCGTGTTGCACGGGTTGGAAACATCCGAACGCGCCTACGATCTGCTTGAGGAATGCTGGCGGGTGTTGGGGCCGGGCGGCAAGGCGCTGTTTATCGTGCCCAACCGTGCCGGCATGTGGTCGCGCCGTGATCGCACACCGTTTGGCTATGGGCGGCCCTATTCGGCCAGCCAACTGGAAACCCAGCTGCGCAAACACCAGTTTTTGCCAGAACGCCACGTCGGCGCTCTCTATCAAATCCCGTCGGCCAAGCGGGTCTGGATGAAATCCGCGCCGATGTTTGAAAAATTGGGCCGTCATACGCCGGGCATGCTGGCCGGTGGCGCGTTCATGGTCGAGGCGACCAAGCTGGTCTATCCGCCCAAAGGAAAAGTCGCACGTACCCGTCGCGCGGTCAGTGTGCTTGAGGGGTTAGGTCAGCCGGTGGTCAAGCCAGCGGCGAGTTAGACAATGGCGACATCATGAATGGCTTTTGAGCAAAGTAAAGTTGTCAGCGGACAGGACGCTAGACATGCCCTGCGGGACGTCGACAGCTACAAGAAAGAGCGACAAGTTCGCCTTGTCGGTCATCGCGCCGAATCCGGTTGCAGACACTGCTAACAGAATACCCAACGCGGATTTCCTGAAAATGACCGGTTTCAACCGTGCTCACGTACTGAATGACGCGTCACGCGCGCCAATCAAGCGACAGGAAGTGATCGGTTTTCTCAGTAAAACGAGCTTGGAATCAGGCTGCATTGCCAGATTTCGGGTCGGTTTATGAACTTTTATGGGTGCGCAAACGGTCGCACCCAAGGTAAGCTTATGAAATCATTGAAAAACCACCTAAAACGGGTGGAGGTATCTTATGTTGCGACGTGGCAAACCGTCTGCTACATCCCCCCTGATTTTGTCGCTTTGTGATTTGTTGTGTGCAATAACGGGCGGCGACCAACGACCCTACACGATGCACGGTGCATAAGATGTAGGGCAAGACTTCGAAAGGGTGGACGTGTCAGAACCAGCTTCGATTTCCACAGGCATCGCACAGCGTTATGCGACGGCCGTGTATGACCTTGCCGTTGACGGCAAGAAGGTCAAAGCGATTGAAACCGATTTGGATGCCTTGTCTCAGACAATGGCCGACAGTGGCGACTTTAACGCGCTGATCCATTCGCCGATCTATAGCCGCGAGGCACAAGGCAAAGCGATCACCGCACTTGCCAAAAAGATGAAACTCTCACCGATCATGAGCAACACCTTGGCGCTGATGGCGACCAAGCGTCGTTTGTTTGTGTTGCCACAGCTGGTCGCATCCTTGCGCGACATCATCGCTGAGGCCAAAGGTGAAGTAACTGCCGACGTCACAAGCGCCAAGGCGCTGACCAAGGCACAATCAGACAAACTGGCCAAGACGCTCAAAGCGCGCTTTGGCAAGACTGTGACTATCAATGCGACCGTGGATGAAAGCCTCATCGGCGGTCTTGTCGTTAAAGTGGGTTCGAAAATGATCGATACGTCGATCCGCTCGAAGCTGAATTCCCTCCAGAATGCAATGAAAGAGGTCGGATAATGGGTATCCAAGCAGCAGAAATTTCTGCGATTCTAAAAGACCAGATTAAGAACTTTGGTCAAGAAGCAGAAGTTGCCGAAGTTGGCCGCGTTCTGTCCGTCGGTGACGGTATCGCGCGTGTATATGGTCTGGACAACGTCCAAGCCGGTGAGATGGTTGAATTCCCTGGCGGGATCCAAGGCATGGCCTTGAACCTGGAATCCGACAACGTCGGTGTGGTTATCTTCGGCTCTGACCGCGACATCAAAGAAGGTGACGTTGTTAAGCGCACCAACTCGATCGTGGACGTTCCCGTTGGGGACGAACTGCTGGGTCGTGTTGTTGACGGTCTTGGCAATCCGCTGGACGGCAAAGGCCCGATCAAAACCAAAAAGCGCGGCGTTGCTGACGTAAAAGCACCGGGCATCATTCCACGTAAATCGGTTCACGAGCCGATGGCGACTGGTTTGAAGTCTGTTGACGCGATGATCCCGATTGGCCGTGGCCAACGCGAATTGATCATTGGTGACCGCCAAACTGGTAAAACGGCTGTGGCTTTGGATGCGATCCTGAACCAAAAATCCTACAATGAGGCCGCAGGCGACGACGAGTACAAGAAACTGTACTGCGTCTATGTGGCCATCGGTCAAAAGCGTTCGACTGTTGCTCAGCTGGTTAAAAAGCTCGAGGAAACAGGCGCGATGGAATATTCCATCGTTGTGGCCGCGACAGCGTCCGACCCTGCACCGATGCAGTTCCTCGCACCCTATGCCGCGACAACAATGGCAGAGCACTTCCGCGACAATGGCCGTCACGCGCTGATCATCTATGATGATTTGTCAAAGCAAGCCGTGTCTTATCGTCAAATGTCCTTGCTTTTGCGTCGCCCACCGGGCCGTGAAGCCTACCCTGGCGATGTTTTCTATCTTCACTCTCGCCTTCTGGAACGTTCCGCGAAATTGGGCGATGCGTCCGGAAACGGGTCTTTGACCGCTCTGCCGATCATCGAAACCCAAGGCGGCGACGTTTCTGCGTTTATTCCGACAAACGTGATTTCGATCACCGATGGTCAGATCTTCTTGGAAACTGAATTGTTCTATCAAGGCATCCGCCCTGCTGTGAACACAGGTCTGTCTGTTTCGCGTGTTGGCTCATCTGCACAAACCAAAGCGATGTCTTCGGTTGCGGGCCCAGTGAAACTGTCCTTGGCTCAGTACCGCGAAATGGCTGCGTTCGCGCAGTTCGGGTCTGACTTGGATGCCTCCACCCAGCAATTGCTGAACCGTGGTGCGCGTTTGACCGAGCTGATGAAACAGCCACAGTATTCCCCACTGACAAACGCAGAAATCGTCTGCGTCATCTTTGCGGGTACACAAGGGTATCTTGATAAGGTCGACGTTTCTGACGTGGGTCGTTTCGAGGCTGCAATGTTGGCGCACTTGCGCGCAAACAACGCGGACCTGTTGGCCGACATCACTGACAACGACCGTAAAGTTAAGGACGATCTGGAAACTGCAGTCCGGGCCGCTCTGGACGCATTCGTCGCTGACTTCGCATAAGGGGGCATAGCAAATGCCAAACCTTAAGGACCTTAAGAACAGGATCGCGAGTGTGAAAAACACTCGTAAGATCACTAAGGCCATGCAAATGGTTGCCGCGGCGAAACTTCGCCGCGCGCAAGAAGCTGCGGAGCAGTCACGCCCCTACACCACGCGTTTTAACGCTGTGATGGGTGGTTTAGCCGCGTCCGTTGGTGGATCAGGGTCTGCACCAAAATTGCTGTCGGGTACCGGCAGTGACCAAGTGCAGTTGCTGGTTGTTATGACATCGGAACGTGGTCTGTGCGGCGGGTTCAACACGAACATCGTCAAAAAGGCCAAGACGCATGCGGCGAAACTGATTGCGGACGGCAAGGACGTTAAAATCCTGACAGTTGGCAAAAAAGGTCGCGATCAGATGAAACGTGAATTCGGCCAATATTCGGTTGGTCACGTGGACCTGACTGACGTCAAACGGATCGGTTACACGGATGCACAAGGCATCGCCAAAGACGTTCTAGCCCGCTTTGATGCGGAAGAATTCGATGTGGCGACGATCTTTTTTGCGCAGTTCGTGAACGTTGTGACGCAGATCCCGACAGCACAACAAATCATCCCGGCGTCTTTCGAGGCACCAGAGGTTGATGCGACAGCAACGCTGTATGACTACGAGCCAAGCGAAGAGGCCATCTTGGCTGACTTGTTGCCGCGCGGCGTCGCCACAGCGATCTTTAGCGCGCTGTTGGAAAACGGAGCGTCCGAACAGGGCGCGCGGATGTCCGCAATGGACAACGCCACACGCAACGCGGGTGAGATGATCGATAAACTGACCATCCAATACAACCGTTCGCGTCAAGCCGTGATCACCAACGAGCTGATTGAAATTATTTCGGGTGCGGAAGCACTCTAGAGAGAACCGGAGAATTACGACATGGCAAATGCAGTCGGCAAAATCACCCAAGTCATCGGCGCCGTCGTTGACGTGCAGTTCGAAGACGATCTGCCACAAATTCTGAACGCGCTGGAAACAGACAACAATGGTCGCAAGCTGATCCTTGAAGTTGCCCAGCACCTTGGCGAAAACACAGTGCGGACCATCGCGATGGACGCCTCTGAGGGCCTCGTGCGCGGCGCACCTGTGACAGACACAGGCGCACCTATTCAGGTTCCCGTCGGCAACGGCACATTGGGCCGCATCCTGAACGTGACCGGTGATCCGGTTGACGAGCAGGGCCCTGTTATCGCAACTGAAACCCGTTCGATCCATGGCGACGCACCTGCGTTTGATCAACAGTCCACCGCGACTGAGATCCTGACAACAGGCATCAAAGTGATCGACCTTTTGGCCCCCTACACCAAGGGTGGTAAAATTGGTCTGTTCGGTGGTGCCGGTGTTGGCAAAACCGTTTTGATCATGGAACTGATCAACAACATCGCAAAGGTACACTCCGGTGTGTCCGTGTTTGCGGGTGTTGGTGAGCGGACGCGTGAAGGTAACGACCTTTACCACGAGATGATCGAATCCAACGTTATCGTCCCTGACAACTTGCCAGAATCGAAAATTGCGCTGGTTTACGGTCAGATGAACGAACCTCCCGGTGCGCGTATGCGTGTTGCTTTGACCGGTCTGTCCCTCGCGGAACAGTTCCGTGATGACACGGGTTCTGACGTTTTGTTCTTTGTGGACAACATCTTCCGCTTTACCCAAGCCGGTTCCGAAGTGTCCGCCCTGTTGGGTCGTATCCCATCTGCGGTTGGTTATCAGCCAACACTGGCGACCGACATGGGCATGATGCAAGAGCGCATCGCATCTACGAAAAACGGTTCGATCACTTCTGTGCAAGCCGTCTACGTGCCTGCGGATGACCTTACCGACCCGGCCCCAGCGACATCGTTTGCGCACCTTGATGCGACAACCGTTCTGGACCGTGCGATCTCAGAAAAAGGGATTTACCCTGCGGTTGACCCGCTTGGTTCCACATCCCGTTTGCTGGATCCGTTGATCATCGGCGACGAACATTACAAGGTGGCGACAGACGTGCAGCAAGTTCTGCAACGTTACAAATCCTTGCAGGACATCATCGCGATTTTGGGCATGGACGAATTGTCAGAAGAAGACAAACTGGCCGTTGCCCGTGCGCGTAAAATCGAACGCTTCTTGTCACAACCCTTTGACGTTGCAAAAGTATTTACGGGTGCTGACGGCAAACAGGTTCAACTGGAAGAAACGATTTCCTCGTTCAAAGCGGTTGTTGCCGGCGAATACGATCACCTCCCAGAAGGTGCCTTCTACATGGTTGGCGGCATCGAAGACGTGAAAGCAAAAGCCGAAAAAATGGCAGCAGACGCAGCCTAAGGAGCCGATACAATGGCAGACACAATGCAATTTGATCTGGTTTCACCGGAAAAGTCATTGGCCTCAGGGCCAGTGACTGCGGTGCAAATCCCGGGTGCAGATGGCGACATGACGGTTATGCCGCTTCATGCCCCCACAATCACCACGTTGCGCCCTGGTGTGCTGCGTGTTGAGGCATCTGCCGGCACAACCGAATACGTTGTGACGGGTGGTTTTGCTGAAATCAATGCAGAAGGCGTTTCGGTTTTGGCCGAACGCGCCATCGCCAAAGGTGACATGACAGCCGACGACATGGCCAGCATGGTTGCCGATGCACGCGCCGAGCTGAACAACGTCAAAGAAGTCTTTGACAACCAGCCTGGTCCAGTTGATGACGCTGCAAAATTGCTGGCCGATATGGTCGCAATGGGCGACGAGATTGGCCTGAGCGCGAAGTAATTCGAACTTACGTAGCGAAATGTTAGAAAAGGCCCCGATTGTGGGGCCTTTTTTGCATTCTGGGGGTGCGCAGGCGCATGCGTTTCATGTTAGCAAAGCGTGGCATATTGAAGTGAAGCCTTATGAAGCGATTGCGAAATCATTTAGTTGGAATTGACCAAGGCGACACTGTCTTGTTCTCAGATTTTGAAACCGACGGCGAAATGTGGACGGGGCGCGGCCAACGCGAACGCCGTAAACGCATCAAGTTCGGTGAAGCCTACCGCGCGCCTCCCGCCGTACACACCTCCGTCAGCCTGTGGGACATGGACGCCGCAACCGTGATCCGCGCCGACATCGGGGCCGAAGCGGTGACCGAGGATGGTTTTGATCTGGTGTTCCGCACATGGGGCGACACCCGCGTTGCCCGCGTGCGTATCGGCTGGATGGCGATTGGCGAGTTGTCCGACGATGACGATTGGGAATTGGACTGAGGCCTAGATGAATAGATGGCTGCATGCGGACGAAGCGAAAGTTCATCATGTATCCACCAATGGCTGCGTTCAAAACTGTAACGCCAGCAAGATAAGTGGTGTGGACTGAGACTGCTGCGGTTGTCTTAATAGATCCATCCCCTAAAGCAACGTGCTTAAACCAACTGATTGCACCAAATTCTTTAACATGTGTTCAAAGGTTTCCGCGCCCCTTCTCGGCGCTGAATTAAAGGCGCAGAATTTGAACGGCTTCAGTGATCCTGTAAATCTCTATGACGATGATGTTATTCGTGATCCTTGGCCACATTACGAACGTTTGCGCGAACTAGGTCCGATTGTGTGGATAGAAGCATTGGGCAACTACGCCTTCACACAATATGACACTGTCTGAAACGGTTTGCGCGACCATGAAACCTACATCTCCAGCCTCGGAGCCGCCGCAGATGATTTCGGCTGCACCCATCAACGCGTCAATGCAGTTGCCTCTGATCAGCCACGCCACACCATGTTGCGTGAGGCAATCCTACCTCCTTTGCTGCGCGATAATGTGGCGATTATGCGGCCCCGCATCCAAAGTGTCGCCGATGACATCGTCGCGGCTTGTGTACGCAAAAGGCAGTTTTGAAGCGATCATAGATCTTGCCCAACCCCTGCCACTAACAGTGGTGCGCGACCTGATTGGATTGCCCGACTTTGGTCGTGAAAATATGCTGAAATGGGCGAGTGCGGCTTTTGACATGCAAGGCATCCAGAATGCGCGTGGCCAAGCCGCGAGTCCCGTGATTGCTGAAATGAAAGAATTCATCGCAACAGGCGTCACACCTGAAACGTTGAAACCAGGAAGTTGGTCTCATTGGATCACCGAGATGGCGGCGCACGGAGAGATCGACCCCGAAATAGTGCCTTTTTCGATCAGCGACTACATCAACCCCAGCCTGGACACGACGATCTCTGCGATTGGGCACTTCATTTACCACGCAGGATCAAATCCCGACACGTGGGCTAAACTGAAGGAAGACCCGTCGCTTGCGTTGAACGCAGCCCATGCAGCGATCCGGATTGGAACACCTATCCGTTCATTTAGCCGGCACACATCCAAACCTGTCGAGATCGCAGGCCACCAAATCCCCAAAGGCGCGCGGGTGATGCTGCTCTATGCATCAGCAAACCGCGATGAAGCAGTGTTTGCGCAGGCCGGGCAATTCAATATTGAGCGCCGCAATGCGCGTCGCCACCTTGCCTTTGGTGCCGGTATTCACATGTGTGCCGGCATGCATCTGGCCTTGTTAGAGATCGAATGTTTGATCCTTGCAATGACGCAGCAGATGCCTGCTGTTCAAGTTGGTAAGCCTACAATAGCGATGAACAATTCAATTTGCGCATTCGCAAAACTACCTGTCCGTATACAGGGTTAATCCAATTTCAAAGGACTTCGACCATGCGTGTTGTCATAACCGGTGCAGCGACTGGAATAGGTGCAGAAACGGTCCGCATTCTGAAAGAAGAAGGCCATGAAATCTGCGCGTTGGACATTGTAGAACCCGCTGATGTTGATCAATGGGTCGAGGTTGATTTGTCCGATATGGACGCAATCACTGCAGCTTGTGCGCCGCTTTCTGGGCCGTTTGATGTGCTCATCAACAATGCCGGTTTGCCGCCACGACCCGTCAACCAAATCCAATTGCTAAGCGTCAATGTTTTCGGTTTACGTCAAGTGACCAGCCTGATGCTTCCTAAACTGAACGACGGGGCGCGCATTGTGAACACGGCCAGCCGTGCTGGACTGATGTGGCAAGGCAACATCGAAGAAGTGAAAGCGCTACTGGACTTGGATACCCCCTACGCTTTGCCCGATTTTCTGACGACACGAGGTATTGATCCAATGCGGGCCTACAACCTCGCAAAGGACGCAGTGATCGCCTACACAAAGGCATTGACCAAACCGCTGCTTGCAAGAAACATCCGTATCAATTCTGTTGGCCCCGCACCGGACGCCACTGACATTCTGGATGATTTCATGACGGCTTTGGGCGAAAGCGCAGCCCAAGCAATGGCTTTGCCCGGGCGCGCGGGAAAACCTGATGAGGTGGGGCAGGTCATCGCGTTTCTTGCGAGCGAAAAAAGTAGCTGGATCAAAGGCGAAAACATTCTGGTTGACGGTGGCGTCTCTGCAATGGTGACCAGCGCAGCACTTGGAGTATCCCAGAAAGTGTAGGCGGACTGCCGTCTCTACGAGGTTCACAGCTTTAACGACAAAATACGGCAATTAACGCTCTGGCCTCGAGGCGGACATTGACGCTACCAGTGTGTAAGCAGGAGAAAAACGTGACCAAAGCATCTGTTGAAGAGTCTCAGAAAAACGCCACCACGCGCCGCGCCAAAGGCGAGTTTGTGCGCGGCGTCAGTGGGTTTCGATCCGTGATTGGCGAAGACCCGAACTTTCCCGCAGAAACAGGGCGATATCACTTATTCGTCGCTTTAAATTGCCCGTGGTGCCACCGTGTAACGCTGGCCCGAAATGTTTTGGGCCTGCAGGACAGCATCACAATGGATGTGGCATTCCCAAGTCGCACAACAGACAATGATCCGATTGAACCGAACCGTTGGGAATTCAATCCGACCCGCGTCGCGTCCCTGACGGGCACGACTTTCCCTGAGTGCACAAACGAAACCGCAACAGGGCAGAATTTTCGTCTTGCTAAGCAAATATATGAGGCTGAAGGGTCGGATGAGGCCTCTGTCCCGATCCTATATGACAAAAAAACAAAACGGATCGTTGCGAACGAAAGCGCCGAAATCGTCCGGATGCTGAACGCGCAAGCGAAAGCTCTTGGCAGTTCATTTGCGGATGGACTGAGGCCAAATTTGTATCCGTTGGGTGACGAACATATCGCGCAACGTCGGGACATCGACGCACTCAATGACCAAATCTACGTCGCCATCAACAACGGAGCCTATAAAGCTGGCTTCTCATCAGATCAGGCGATTTATGCTGCGGCCTTTTCCAAGTACTTTGAAACGCTTGGAGCTTTGGAAGCACGGCTTGCCTCAGACAATCGACCATTCTTAACTGGTGATACCTTCACCGAGGCTGACCTGCGATTGTTTCCAACCCTTTATCGACATGATCCGGTGTACTACTTAAGGATGAAATTGAACGGTGCAAGAATTCTGGACTACCCGCATTTGTGGCGCTGGCTTTGCCGCCTCTACGCATTGCCGGGTGTCGCTGACAGCAACTCGTTGCTTCACTGTCGTCAGGGATACTTTGGCCGATCTTGGAACAATGTCGTGCCTCTGGGTCCCTTCAAGCCAATGTCCTATCCAGAAGCCTATGCGCATCCGGAACTCGCCGGTCTGGTCGATAAAGCGAAGAACGGTTGACTTGAGACAGACATTCGCTGCGTCGCAAAGTTTCGGCGAATTGGGCTCAACGCGGGCTTAGACTATACTGTCCCCGACAGTTCTCTAAATTTTCCACTGTCTCTAGAGGTTTACCTTCACTCCGCCGCATACGTCCCGTCGTAAATCGTGCCAAGGCTTTCGGCCTCAAACAGAGACGACACAGACGTGCCGTTCCAGATGTTCAGGATCGCTTGGGCAAAGATTGGGGCCGTGGGCACGATGCGGATGTTGGCCGCGTCGATGATCGCTTGGGTTGGTTGGATCGTGTCTGCGATCACCAGCGATTTCATCACTGAGCTTGTCACACGTTCAACCGCAGGGCCGGACATAACGCCGTGGGTGATGTAGCTGTGGACCTCTTTGGCCCCGTTTTCCATCAACACTTCGGCGGCTTTGCAAAGCGTACCAGCCGTGTCGACCATGTCATCCACGATCAAGCAAACCTTGTCTTGGACGTTACCGATGACGGTCATTTCAGCTATTTCGCCGGCTTTTTCGCGACGTTTGTCGACGATCGACAGCGGCGAGTTGATCCGTTTGGCCAATTCACGCGCGCGCGCTACACCACCCACGTCAGGCGATACAACCATCAAATCGTCCATGCGGTCTTTGAATTGGGTTTTGATGTCGAGCGCAAAGATCGGCGAGGCGTATAAGTTGTCCACCGGAATATCGAAGAAGCCCTGAATTTGCGCTGCGTGCAGGTCCATCGTCAGGACCCGTTCGATGCCAGCGCCGACCAGCATGTTCGCGACCATCTTGGCGGTGATCGGTGTGCGCGCTTTGGTGCGGCGGTCCTGGCGGGCATAGCCAAAATAGGGGATCACAGCCGTGATGCGCGAGGCAGAGGAACGGCGCAACGCGTCACACATGATCAGCAGTTCCATCAGGTTGTCATTGGCAGGGTTCGACGTGGGCTGGATAATGAACATATCCTCGCCGCGCACATTTTCGAACACTTCGACAAAGATCTCGCCGTCGTTAAACCGTTCGACGCGGGCATCAACCAGACCGGTCTGCACACCGCGGTGCATCGACATACGTCGCGCGATTGCGGCTGCCAAAGGTTGGTTGGCATTGCCCGTAATGAGCTTTGGTTCGACGATAGATGGCATGTGATGAGGTCCCCGGGGCAGCAACAGGATTGTGACAGATTCGTGATGGTCGCCCTCGCTTAACACGCCTATACCTGTGGGCAAAGCACAGGGTCGCTCTTGGCCCGAAAATCGGAGAAGTTTCATGGCTCATATCGACTATTATTTCGCAACCATTTCACCATTCGCCTATCTGGCCGGTCAACGCATGGAGGCGGTCGCGGCCAAGCACGGCGCGACAGTTGCGTACAAGCCGATGGATTTGATGCAGCTGTTCGGGCGCACTGGTGGTGTTGCCCCCAAAGATCGCCACATCAGCCGTATTGAATACCGCGCCATCGATCTGGTGCGCAGTGCGGCCAAGTTGGACATGGCGTTCAATCTGAAACCAGCGCATTGGCCGACAAACATGGCCCCGTCGTCTTATGCGATCATCGCGGCGCAAAACGCCGGTGGCGGTGATCTGGGCGCGTTGACCCATTCGCTGATGCGCGCATGCTGGGTCGAGGAAAAAGACATCGCCCAGGACGACGTGATCAAAGCGTGCCTGACCGAGGCCGGTTTTGATGCATCTTTGGCCGACAGCGGTTTGTTAGCGGGGGCCGAAACCTACGGTCGCAACCTCGAAGATGCCTACAACAGCGGTGTTTTTGGAGCCCCGTTTTACATCGTCGGCGACGAACGCTTCTGGGGTCAGGACAAGATCGAAGACCTCGACGCGCATCTGGCATCACTTGCGTGAACATCCACACGCACACACGTCAATTCGGGCAAGGGCCACGTCGCGCCCTTGCCATTCACTGCTCGCTTGCTCATTCGGGCACGTGGGCAGGGGTGGCCACAGCGTTGGGCGATCAACTGACAACGCTAGCCTATGATTTGCCGTGCCACGGCCGTTCGGGCGATTGGGACGGCACGGGTAACCTGCACGATCTGGCGACAGACATGGCGCGCGACCTGATCGATGAACCCGTCGATCTGATCGGTCACTCGTTCGGGGCAACTGTTGCACTGCGTTTGGCCATCGAAAGCCCTGAATTGGTCCGGTCGTTCACGATGGTCGAACCGGTATACTGGGCGGCTGCCGCGCTGGATGAACCTGAACGGTTTGCCAAGTCCATGGAAGGCCATGAGCATTTCGAAACCGCAATGGCGCGCGGCGATCGCATGGGGGCTGCGCGTGCGTTCAATCGTGCGTGGGGTGATGGAACGCCGTGGGATGATTTTGCCGAAACAGCCCGTCAGTACATGGCTGACCGAATCCATTTTGTTGCAGGCAGCAGCCCGTTCTTGGGGGATGATAGTGCGGGTTTGCTACAGCCGGGAGTGTTCGCGCGCGCAATCGCACCTGCGCTTTTGATCGAAGGTGGCGCGTCAGGCGACGTGGCTGACGCGATCAATTCGTCCATCGAACGGCGTTTGCCGAATGTCAGTCGCGTGGTGATTGACGGGGCAGGGCACATGGCCCCGATCACGCACCCTGAACCTGTGGCTGCGGCAATTGGGGATCTGCTGGCGCGCAGCTAAGGCGTGTCGGTTTTATGGGCGTCGTAACCGGCCTCAAGTTCGGATCGTAGGAAATCGCCGAAGTTGATCGTATCGAACACAGCATCGGTTTTACAGGACGCAAGCGGCGCGATATTTGTACTGACGTGCGGATCAAAAAAGAACGGGCACGAATAGCGCGCGCGCCCGGATCGATTGATCACCCGGTGCGGCGTCGATTTTAAGATGCCACTTGACCAGCGGTGCAACATGTCACCGACATTCAGCACAAAGCTGCCTTCGATTTTCGGGGCATCAACCCACGCACCGGACTGGGTTTGAACTTGCAAACCGCCGACGTCATCTTGGGCGAGGAACGTCAGAAACCCGAAGTCAGTGTGCGGGGCGGACCCGTACAGATCGTCACCTTGCACGGCATCTGTCGTCGGGTAATACAGCAGACGCAGCCACGTGGTTGGCGTTTCAAACGCGCCACTGAGGTCCGTTTCAGGCGCGCCAAGCGCCAATGCAAACACCCGCACCAATTTGCGTCCCAACGCTGTCATCGCATCGTGATAGGCCGTGACATTTGCACGAAAGTTGCGCACGTCCGGCCACTGGTTCGGGCCTGACAAATAGGCTTCTGGATCGGCGCGGATGTCTTCGCGCATCATCATAAAGCTCTCGGATTGGTTTGGGCGCGTGACCTCTGCCAAGGTCGATGTCACGTCTGTGGATGTGTTGATCGGGATGAACCCGCGATGGTTTTCATCCAATGCGATCTGCATCTTTTGGGTGTGTGGTAAGGCGTGAAAGCGGGCAGAGGCGGCAAAGACCGCATTGATCAGTGCTTGGTCAACGCCGTGCCCGGTGATGTACCCAAATCCGGTTGTCGCGTAGATGTCGCGCACGCGGTTCGCCAAAATCGTGAGGGCGTCCGGATCTGAACCATGAATGGCAGAAATATCCAGTACCGGAATTTCGGCAAAGTCATCCATGGACGCGCATCACAAATAGGACAGGAATTTGTCGGTGTTTTCATCCGTTCCAGCCCAATCACAGACCAAGCGCGCGGCGAGCATTTCGTCCGGGTCATCGCCTTCCAGCGATCCTTCCCAGATGTAATACATCGCGCCGGCGTCATGCAGGCGGTGGTGCGCAGATCGCGGGAAGGCGGCAAAGATCATGTTGGCCTCGACGGGGTGCAAGAAGGTCGCGCCTTTGGCCTTTAGCCCTTCGGCGAGTCGCGCGCAGTTTGCGTTGGCTTTTGTCGCTGCATCGATCCACGCATCGTTCGCCATGTAGCCGGCCATTTGGGCGGACAGGTAGCGGTGTTTGGAAAACAGGTGTGCCCCGCGTTTGCGACGTAATTCAAATTCCCAAGCCTTTTTGGGGTCGAAAAACACGACTGCCTCGACGCCCATGCACCCATTCTTGGTGCCGCCAAAACTGACAACATCGACGCCGGATTTCCACGTCATGTCGGCAGGCGTACAGCCCAGCGAAACCATCGCATTTGTGAACCGCGCGCCGTCCAGATGAACAGGCAGGTCGTAGTTTTTGGCCACGGCCGTCAACGCGCGCAATTCGTCCAAAGTGTACACGCCGCCACGCTCGGTGACTTGTGTGATCGACACCGGCCCGCGTTGGGGGCCGTGTACACCGCGCACTTCTTCGCCCTCGATCGAGCGGCGCAAAGCGTCCGGCGTCATCTTGTCGGATCCCGGCACAAGCGTCAGTTTGGCACCGCCTGCGTAGAATTCGGGTGCGTTGCATTCGTCCTCGTGGATGTGGGCAACGGGCGTACAAAAGATCGTCTGCCAAGGCTGCGTGTAGCACGCCAAAGCCAGTGAATTTGCCGCGGTACCGGTGGCGACCAGATAGACGGCCGCCTCGGGGGCTTCGAACGCGGTGCGGATTGCCGCGCGGACCTCGTCCATGATGTCATCGTTGCCATAGGGCATCGCGTAGCCGGTGTTCGAGTCATTCAGGCGTTGCATGATTTCGGGCAGCACTGGGCCGGCGTTGTCTGAGGCAAAAAACATCTAAAGTGGTTCCTCGATAATGTGGTCTTCCCAGTCTTCTTCGGGAATGTCGAATTCAGAGAGTGTGCGATTTTGAACGCTGACGCCAGCCTCGTGTACGGATTGATCCGAGCCACTGATCAGCGGGTGCCAGTCATACAGCGGTTTGCCTTCCCACAGCAGCCGATAGGCGCAGGTTTGCGGCATCCAATAGGCGTGTGTGTCGAGGTTTTCAGGTTTCAATACGATGCAATCAGGCACAAATTGGTGGCGATTGCCGTAATGCGCACAGCGGCAGGTCGCATCGTCCAGCAAACGGCAGGCGATATTGGTCAAGGCGACTTCACCGCTGTCGTCGTCTTCTAGTTTGTTCAGGCAGCATTTGCCGCAGCCGTCACACAGTGCTTCCCATTCATCCGGGTTCATTTTGGCAAGCGGTTTTCGCTCCCAGAAACGCTTGGCAAGCTTGCTCATAAAGCGCCCAGGATTTCGCGGGCGGTGACGCAATCAGCGTCCATCTGAGTGATGAGCGCATCTAACCCGTCGAATTTCTCTTCGCCGCGCAGATAGGCGACCAAAGCGACAGACAAATGCGCGCCGTACAGATCACCGGAAAAGTCGAAGATAAAGGTTTCCAAATTCGGGCGGTTTTCGCCAAACATCGGACGCACACCCATTGATGCGGCCCCTTGGTATGAACCCGCGTGCGGCCCGTCCAGCACGTCGACCAAGACGGCATAGACGCCAAAGGCAGGCGGGTGCAGGCCGTCGATCGACATGTTGGCTGTTGGATACCCCAGCTCGCGTCCGCGTTGCTCGCCGCCAATTACCGGACCTTCAATGCGGTGCCAGTGACCCAACATTGCGGCCGCGTCGTCGGGGCGCGCCTCGGTTAATGCGCGCCGGATTGCGGTTGATGACACCGTGTCGACGTCTTGGGCCAGCAGCGGTGCGATGGTCACGCCGAACCCCATTTCAGCGCCAAATGCGACCAAATCTTTGGCCTTGCCTGCGCGTCCTTTGCCAAAACAAAAATCAGCGCCGACAACTACATGCGCCAATCCCAAGCCATCACAGATCACTGTTTGTGCAAATTCCCGCGGGGTCAATGACGCAAGGCCAGTGTTGAAGTTGATCTCGTACAGCCGGTCAACGCCGATCTTTTCCAGACGGCTGGCGCGCGCCTCTGGGTTCATCAGGCGGAACGCGGGGGCATCCGGCGCAAAATACGCACGGGGATGGGGTTCAAACGTCAGAATGCCCAAAGGGGCGTGCGGTGCGGCATCGCGGGCCAAGTCAATCACAGACTGATGACCCAGATGGACGCCGTCGAAATTACCAATGGCAACGCTTGCGCCGCGGTCTTGGTCTTCGACAAATTGATAGTCACGGATAATACGCATAATCAGTGCCTAACGGGGCACTGAAAGGGACGCAAGAACCGCATCCCTTTTGAGGCTCAAAAACTACGTTTGGATCAGTCGAATTTGCGCGATGGGGCCATGACTGTTGCCTCGCCAATGACGACTTTTTTGCCATCGACAGAACAGTGGCAATCCAGTTTCACACGACGTTTGGAAAACTCGATGTCGGTGACTTTTACTTCTGCATAGACCAGATCGCCCGGACGCACGGGGGCCAAAAATTTTAGCGACTGACCCATGTAGATTGTGCCATGGCCCGGCAGTTGTTCACCTATCACAGCAGAGATCAAACCCGCCGTCAGCATCCCGTGGGCAATGCGCCCCTCAAAGATGGTGTCGTTGGCGTAATCATCGTCCAAGTGCACAGGATTGTGGTCCGTGCTGATCTCGGCGAATTTCTCGATATCTTCGTCGGTCACGACTTTGCGCAGGTAACGCGTCATGCCCATTTCGATGTCTTCGATGCAGATTGTGCCGCGGGGTAGATTGTCCAACATTTCACACTCCGGTAATTTTCAACAAGATGCCGTTACGGCCGTTGAAACTTTATTACTTTGCACGTGCAGAAATTCCAAGCGAAAAGTAGGTCAGCGCAGATGTCCTATTGTGAACGTCGGATTGGATTTTTCCGCTTCTAAATAGGCGGTTAGCAATTCAGAGTCCGGTTGGTGGGTGGTTTTTGTCTCGGCAGCGGCCAACCCACCCGAGATAAACAGAGAATCAATGTCTTCGCCCATGGCACCTGCAACGTCTGTCAGGACACCGTCACCGATGGCTAGAATTGAGGCATCAGGCACATCCGCGCCCAAGGCAAACAAACGACGACGGGCCAGATCATAGATTGGCGGATGCGGTTTGCCGAAATACAGGCTCTCGCCGCCCATTTCTGTGTACAACTGCGCCAACGCGCCGGCACACCATTCACGGACATCGCCGCGATCCACGATCAAATCAGGGTTGGCGCACAGCAATTTTAACCCCATTTGTTTCGCCAGCAAGAACTGTGGACGCATCACATCGGGATCAGCTTGTGGATCCACAGGACCCATGCAAACGATGCCTTCCGCCTGATCCAAAGGCACTTGGGTCACCTCAATCGGGTCTTGGACAATTTCGATAGGATCAAAGATCGCCTGATCATGGGGCTGGCCGATAAAGTAGACCTTTGAACCAACTGTGCCGCGAAACAACGCTGATCTCGCGCTGTCGCCGGAACTTGCGATATCGTCCCAACAATCACGCGCCACGCCAAAGGTCTCGAGCTGAATTTCGACGTTCGCGCGCGGGCGGGGGGAATTGGTGACCAAAATGACCTTGCCGCCCTGTTTGCGGTAATCCTGCAATGCGGCGACGGCCGATGGGATCGCCTGCACGCCATTGTGCACGCATCCCCACAGGTCGACAAAAAGCGCGTCATATCGGGCTGAAATTTCGGACAGGGCAGAGATGATCTGGGTCATAGAAAGGCTTTCTCTAAACAGGTTGCCTTGTCTGTAGCGGGTTGCGAGCGGATGTTTAAGGCTGCGCGCAAAGAAAAAGGCGCACCACAGCGCGCCTTACAGTTGTTTCATGCGGGTAAGATGTGCGTGTCGCACACCGCGGTTGTCAAACCTTCAGGTTCGGGATGATCTGCTTTTTCCGGCTCATGATGCCCGGCAAAACAACCGTGTCGCCAGAAATCGTCGCGCCAAAGCTTTTCTCGGCCACGGTTTTTACAAAATCGTTCGGCACGAGCAATGTTGCTTCTTCGTTCAGAATGTCGACCACAAACAGCAAAACCTGATCAGCGCCATCCTCGGTTGCCACATCCGTCATCGACGCCATCAGGCTGTCTTTGCGGTCCAGCACGATTTTTGGTGCCGTGGTTTCCAGAACCGACACGCGCAGCTGCTTGCCATCCACAGTGAATTCTTTGGAATCCATCCGTAGCAATTCAGCGTCCGAGAATTCTGAAACGTCGGATTTCGCCTCGAACATTTCCGCCGCGTAGGCTGCGATGTCGATGCCCAAATCTTTGGCCAGATCATGCGCAATGGCGCGGTCCTCGTCCGTTGTGGTGGGGGAGCGGAACTCAAGCGTGTCCGACAAGATGCATGACAGCATCGCGCCTTTCACGTTTGTCGGCATTTGCGCCATGTCCTTGCCGATCATTTTCCACATGATCGTCGCGGTGCAGGCCAGTGGTTCGATGCGAATGTCGATCGGGCCCGCTGTTTCCAGGCCGCCCACCAGCTTGTGGTGATCGATGATTGCGGTGATGTCACATGCGTTGATGTTTGCGGGTAATTCCGCCGGGTTATTCGTGTCCACGATCACAACAGAGGTGCCATCGGCCACTTCGGTCACGATTTCCGGCTTGTCCAGATTCCAGCGTTTCACGACAAACGCCGCTTCGGTGTTCGGTTCGCCCAGCAAAACAGGTCTTGCAGCTACCCCTTTGATTTCATTTAAATACCAAGCCCAAATGATCGGGCTGCCAGTGCTGTCCGTGTCTGGGGATTTGTGGCCGAAAACGAGCGTGCTCATGACGTTGTTCCTGTTACTAAGTCAAAGGATTTGCGCGCCTTATAGGGGGGCAATCCTGACTTGTCACCTGCGCGCGCGCGCAATGGTGTCACAGGCCTAATTCCGCGCGTTTCTTTTTGGTTAGTGCCGCGACAATCATATCGTAGGAATAGGTGATGTGATTGCGCAATTCCGTATCCGACAGGCCGGGGGATTTGTAATGCTGCACCCACTTCATGCCGCGCGACGCAAGGTAGGGGGCAGGGCGCACGCCGTCCAAATCTGGCAGGATTTCAAACGCCAAAGGTGTGACTTTGAATGTGAACGCTGGCTCGTCGTCGGCCCACCCACACAGCGCAAACAGTTTGCCTGCCACTTTCCAAACATCCGAATTGCCCCACTGCACCACATGGGTTGTCTGCGGCAGGCTTTGGCAAAAGCTGTTGAACTCGTCACGATTCATGTGGGCAGTTTAGAGGCTTGGGCTGCCCGTGCAAATGCTGTTAAATCGAAATCATGAGCAGTGTTAAAACCAAGCCACGCGAAACCGATCTTTACGCGCCCGTCAAAGGGTTCCTCGAGGAACAAGGTTATGTGGTGAAATCCGAAGTCGGGGCCGCCGATGTTGTTGCGGTGCGTGGGGCCGAGGCACCTGTGATCGTAGAACTGAAGTTGGGGTTTTCGCTGACACTGGTGCACCAATGCGTCGCGCGTTTGGGCGTCACGGACGATGTCTACATGGCTGTGGCCACGGGCAAAGGTAAACCGTTTCAAAAGTCGCTCAAAAACATGACCAAGCTGGCGCGCCGGTTGGGGATCGGACTGTTGACGGTCCGGTTGCGCGATCAGCTGGTGCAGGTCCATTGCGACCCCGGCCCCTACGTGCCGCGCAAGAACAAAAAGCGCGAAGGTCAGTTGCTCAAGGAATTCGCGCGCCGTGTTGGTGATCCGAATGATGGCGGGCAAACACGTGGCGGTTTGATCACGGCCTACCGCCAAGACGCGATGAAACTGGCGTTGCATTTGTTTGAAATCGGGGCCAGCAAAGGGGCGGATGTTGCACGCGAAACCGGGGTTGAGCGGGCAACGACAATGATGCGCGATGACCACTACGGCTGGTTTGAAAAGGTCGACAAGGGTGTTTACGGATTGACGCCAAAGGGGGCCGAGGCGGTCGCGCTGACAGACGCCGTTCTCGGAGGATAACGGGTAAGGTGTGCGTGTCGCACACCAATCTGGCCTCAATCCAATTTTGCAAATGGCTTAGGGTAGATCAACGTACCGGTCGGCGCATCAGCATCATTTCCGACGATCATCGTGTGGCCAATCGGGTACGGCGTGGTCAGTTTTCTGGCTTGGGCCAATGAAAACCCTGCGCGTTCGTAAAACGGCACGGCCCCCAAAACCACAACGGTTTGACTGCTCAGTTTGGCCCATTCGCACAACATTCCCATCATTCGCAAACCATAGTTGCGCCCTTGGACATCTGGCGCGATGGCCACCGGTGCGAGGCACAGCCATCCATTTGGGCCGACCATTTTTGACAGCGCATAGTACCCGACGATCCGCTCGCCCATTGGCAGTACAGTTTCGCCTGCGATGTCACCGGATTTGCGCAGCGCGTGGACAAGGTTAGCTTCGTCGTTCGTATCGAACGCGATTTTTAACAACGCATCGACGGCGTCTTCTTCGCCTTTGCGCATCTCGCGGGCATGATCGGGAAACTGAAGCATGTGTAATCCAAGCTGTTGGTTTAGAGCGCGTTACGACTCAATTGCTTTGATCATATCGACCCGTGTGGCATGACGGCCACCTTCGAATTCTGCGCTCAAAAATGCATCCACGATATCCAGCGCTAGGCCCAAGCCAATCACTCGTGCCCCAAGCGAGAGCATATTGGCATCGTTGTGCTCGCGGATCATGCGGGCTGAAAATGTATCAGAGCACACACCACAGCGGATGCCCTTTACTTTGTTCGCAGCCATCATAATGCCTTGCCCAGTTCCGCACAGGATGATCCCAAGCTGACATTCGCCAGAGGCCACACGCCGTGCTGCGGCTTCACCGTGTTTGGGATAGTGTGTGCTTTCGGGTGTTGTTGGTCCGATGTCGATCACCTCCCAACCTTGCGCTGCAATGTGATCGGCAATCGTTTGGCGCATTGGAATATCGGCGTGATCGCTGGACAGAACGAGGCGGGGTTTGGCGGTCATGGTAAAGTGTTCCTGTGTGCTAAAGGCAGTCTAGCTTTTGGGAATGGACCTAAATGACCCGTTTCAGCATGTACATTAAAAATCGTCTTGTTGTTGGATGTGGACATCTATGGCAAACGAAAAAGGGCCGCCCGAAGGCAGCCCTTTGCGATAATTTTGACGTAGAAGTCTTTCGCAAAAGCGAAAAGGCTTCTTACATCATGCCGCCCATGCCGCCCATGTCAGGCATTGCAGGTGCGCCGCCGCCGTCTTTGGCGGGGCGATCAGCAACCATTGCTTCGGTTGTGATCAGCAAGGATGCAACGGAAGCTGCGTCTTGCAGTGCAGTACGCACAACTTTGGCCGGATCGATAACGCCGAATTTGAACATGTCGCCATATTCTTCTGTCTGTGCGTTAAAGCCAAATGACAGGTCGTCGCTTTCGCGAATTTTGCCAGCAACAACCGCGCCGTCAACACCAGCGTTCTCGGCGATCTGACGCAAAGGCGCTTCGATGGCTTTACGAACGATAGAGATACCAACGTTTTGGTCGTTGTTTACGCCGGTCAAACCTTCAAGCTTTTTCGCGGCTTGAACCAGAGCAACACCACCACCGACAACGATACCTTCTTGAACCGCGGCACGTGTCGCGTTCAATGCATCGTCAACGCGATCTTTGCGTTCTTTAACTTCGGTTTCGGTCATGCCACCAACGCGGATAACAGCAACACCGCCGGCCAATTTGGCAACGCGCTCTTGCAGTTTTTCACGATCATAGTCGCTGTCTGTTTCTTCGATTTGCTGACGGATCTGGGATACGCGCGCTTCGATTTCTGCAGTTTCGCCAGCGCCATCAATGATTGTTGTTTCATCTTTGGTGATGTTGACGCGCTTGGCTGTGCCCAGCATGTCCATTGTGACGGACTCAAGCTTCATGCCCAAGTCTTCGGAGATCACTTGACCGCCTGTCAGAACAGCGATGTCTTGCAACATGGCTTTGCGGCGATCGCCGAAACCAGGTGCTTTGACTGCAGAGATTTTCAAGCCGCCGCGCAGTTTGTTCACAACCAGAGTTGCAAGCGCTTCGCCTTCAACGTCTTCGGCGATGATCATCAGAGGCTTTTGGCTCTGAATAACTTGCTCGAGCAATGGCACCATGGACTGCAAAGAAGACAGTTTCTTCTCGTGCAGCAAGATCATGCAGTCTTCCAGTTCAACCGTCATTTTGTCAGCGTTTGTGACAAAGTAAGGTGACAGGTAGCCGCGGTCGAATTGCATGCCTTCAACAACATCGGTTTCTGTTTCCAGACCTTTGTTCTCTTCGACAGTGATAACGCCTTCGTTGCCAACTTTTTGCATCGCGTCTGCGATTTGCTGACCGATTTCGGCTTCGCCGTTTGCAGAGATGGTGCCAACCTGGGCAACTTCTGCAGAATCGCTGACTTCACGTGCCGCCGCTTTGATCGCTTCAACAACAGTTTTTGTTGCCAGATCGATGCCGCGCTTCAGGTCCATCGGGTTCATGCCAGCCGCTACCGACTTCATGCCCTCTTTTACGATCGCTTGGGCCAAAACTGTGGCGGTTGTTGTACCGTCGCCAGCTTCGTCATTGGTCCGGGAAGCAACTTCCTTAACCATTTGTGCGCCCATGTTTTCGAACTTGTCTTCCAGTTCGATTTCTTTCGCCACGGATACACCATCTTTGGTGATGCGCGGTGCGCCGAAAGATTTGTCCAAGACAACGTTACGACCCTTTGGGCCCAGTGTTACTTTGACGGCATCCGCGAGGATGTTCACGCCGTTGAGCATCCGGTTGCGGGCATCTGTGCCGAACTTTACGTCCTTACCAGCCATTTATATTCTCCTTAAGAGTATTCAGAAATTGGGAAAGGCGCGCCGCAGCGCACCCAGTATCAAGCAGCGCGGTCGCTTACTCGATGATGCCCATGATGTCGGATTCTTTCATCATCAACAGCTCTTCGCCGTCGACGGTGACTTCTGTACCGGACCATTTGCCAAACAAGATTGTATCGCCAGCTTTTACAGCCATGTCGATCAATTCGCCGCTGTCTTTACGTGCGCCTTCGCCCGTGGCAACAACTTCGCCTTCGCTTGGTTTCTCTTTTGCGCTTTCTGGGATGTACAACCCACCAGCAGTTTTTTCATCGCTTTCCGTGCGGCGAACCAGCACGCGGTCATGAAGCGGTTTTAATGCCATCTTTGCAGCTCCTTAAGGCTCAAAGTTTCCGATATGATCCCGTTGGTGGGATCGTTAGCACTCAAGATCATCGAGTGCTAACGACGCTTAGCTAGGCAGTGACCGACGCAGAGTCAACAGTTGGAAAATCAAAAACCGGTCCAATCGAGGCTGGGCCTTTGATTGCTCGTATTAACCCCGGTGGGAACACGTCTCACGAAAAGGTTTGATGCAGATCCGTAAGGTGGTCCTTGGCCCACCACGCGTTTGCGCCTAAAGGAGCGTATGCGTTTAATCCTGCTCACCATCCTGACCATGTTGGCCTTTGCCTCGAACTCCGTCCTGAACCGGTTGGGCGTTGGGGGGGGGCACATTGATGCCGCCAGTTTTGCAGCTGTGCGGATGCTGGCAGGGGCGGTTGCGCTGTCCGTGATCCTGATGGCGCGTGGTGGCGCGTTTCCCTTGCTCGAACGATCAAGGATTATCGGAACGCTTAGCCTCGCCGCTTACATGATCGGGTTTTCGCTGGCGTATGTTTCGCTGGACGCCGGGCTGGGCGCGCTGATCCTGTTCGGCGTGGTTCAGGTCTCGATGTTCGTGTGGGGTGCCGTCACTGGCACGCGTCCAACACTGCGCCAGATCTGTGGGGCAAGCATAGCATTTGGCGGTCTCGCCGTCGCCCTTTGGCCGTCCGAGGGCCGCTCAACAGACCCGATGGGGGCCGCGCTGATGGTCGTCGCAGGTCTTGGCTGGGCTGCATACACTTTGGCAGGGCGCGGGGCCAAAGCGCCACTTCCCGCAACCGCCGCCAACTTTATCCTCGCCACACCTTTGATGTTGTTGCCACTGATTGGCCAGGAATTGAACTTGTCCGCATACGGCACTGTTTTGGCGGTCGTCGCAGGTGCTGTAACCTCTGGCCTTGGCTACGCGCTGTGGTATTCTGTTTTGCCGCACATGCAGGCCAGCACCGCCGCAGTTGTGCAGCTAAGCGTACCGATCATTGCGATTGCAGCCGGTGCGCTTTTGCTTGGTGAAACTGTAACCGTGGTCATTGGCCTCGCGGCACTTTTGGTCGTGGGCGGCATCGCTTTGGCTGTCACCTCTAGGCCTGCGCAGTGATTGTCGTTACGGCACTTGGGCTTTGCACCCATTCCAACGCACACCCCAAGCCCCTATTTGTAAGACCATGAAACAGATCCTCGCCCTCATCCCGTTGCTTTTTGCCTCGGCCGCCGCTGCTGCCCCTGATCCCAAAGGTTGCGCCATTTTGCTGCACGGATTGGCACGCACCGAAGCGTCGTTTGCATTGATGGAAACCGCGCTCGAGGGGCAGGGGTACTTTGTTGTGCGTCCGGGCTATGCCTCAACCAAACAAGACATCCCGACACTTGCTGCGTCAACCTTGCCCGACGCCGTTGCCGCGTGCCCCCAAGGCCCTGTGCACTTTGTGACCCATTCGATGGGCGGCATCCTTGTGCGCGATTGGCTGACCACGAACCGCCCTGCGACTCTTGGGCGTGTCGTCATGCTGGCCCCGCCAAATCAAGGCAGCGAAGTCGTCGACCGCTTTGGCGATCTGTACCTTTTCGGCCTGTTCAACGGGCCGGCGGGTGTACAGCTTGGCACAGACGACCAAGGCTTGCCGCGCGAGTTGCCCCGCGTCGACTACCCCGTTGGCGTCATCGCGGGCAATCAATCGCTGAACCCGTATTTTTCGTCGCTTTTGCCTGGCGCTGATGATGGCAAAGTGTCTGTTCAATCGACGTCAGTCGCCGGCATGACCGACCACATCGTTTTGCCCGTCACACATACGTTCATGATGAACAATCCGCGTGTGATCAGCGAAACGCTGTTGTTTCTGGAAACCGGCCGCTTTGATCCAACGCTCAGCTGGGGGGACGCGGTGCTTGAACATCTGGGGTGTGAAAACGGCAACTGCCTGTCTGGAGACCCCGATGCTAAACCTTGATTTCACCGGCGCTCAGGTGCTTGGGCCGGACGGTTTGGCCAAAACGACCCTGTCGATTGCCGACGGTTTGGTCGTGGATACGCGGGCTGGACGCGCGGTTGATCTGACAGGATACCGCATCTTGCCGGGCATTGTTGACCCGCATGGCGACGGGTTTGAGCGCCACCTTGCGCCGCGTCGCGGTGCCATGAAACAAATGACCGAAGGGTTGGTCGCAGCCGAAGCGGAACTGGCCGCCAACGGCATCACCACGGGTGTCCTCGCGCAATTTGTCAGCTGGGAAGGCGGGCTGCGTGGCATGGATTTTGCCGATCAAGTCCTAAGCGCCATTCGCGATTCCCGTGGTTCGGTTGTGACGGATTTGCGCGCGCAGTTGCGGTTCGAAACCCATCTGCTGGATGACTACGCGGATCTGCCCGCCAAAATTGCCCGCTGGGGTGTGGACTACATCGTGTTTAACGATCACTTGCCGCACGCGCGTTTGGCCGAAGGGCGCAAGCCGCCACGTCTGGTGGGCCAAGCGCTCAAGGCGCAGCGCAATCCGGATGTGCATTTTCAAATGCTGCTGGACATGCATGCGCGCACAAACGACGTGCCGGCGGCGTTGGATACACTGTGTGCAGAGTTGACGGTCATGGGTTTGCAAATGGGCAGCCACGACGAAAGTGCCGCTGCACACCGCGCAATCTGGCGCGCACGGGGCGTAACGGTGTCGGAATTCCCCGAAACGCTGGAGGCCGCAGAAGCGGCAAAAGACGCAGGCGATTGTGTGGTTTTGGGCGCGCCAAACGTGGTGCGAGGCGGATCTCACAAAGGCAACGCCAGCGCGCTGGAACTGATCGCCATGGGCTACTGCGACGCGATCGCATCCGACTATCACTACCCCAGCCCACGTCGGGCTGCGCTGATGTTGGCTGCGTCAGGCGTGCTGGACTTTGGCGCTGCGTGGGGTTTGGTATCGGCAGGGCCCGCCCGCGTGCTCGGCCTGAACGATCGCGGCGTGCTTGATGCAGGCTACCGCGCTGATCTGGTGATATTGGACGCAAAAGACCGTGTGGCTGCCACGGTTTGTGCAGGTAAAATTAGCTACATGTCAGGCGATATCGCTGCGCGGTTTGTGGCTTAGCCTTCGTGCGGGCTGCTTTGCACCAGATGATTGCCGAATGGATTGTCGATCACCATCAACCACCGTCCATCCGGTTGCTTGCGCAAAACGACGACGGAAAACCCGGTCTGTTCGAATTCTGAGCCATCAGGCGCTTTGCCCGACATTTTCCAAGTGGAGGAGTGCAGGGCGATATCATCGGCCTGAATGATTTCGTGGTTGGTCACGGAAATCTGCGGGCTCATCCCGATAAATTGGCTAAAGGTATCCCGCAATGCAGACGTGCCTTTGGCGAGCATGCCGGGTTCACCGACCAGCGCGCCGTTTGGTTCAAAAGTGGCGAGGATCGCGTCCATGTCGCCTGCGGCAACGGCTGCATTGTTCGCGTCGATTGTCGCATTGATTTGATCATGTTCCATGTCGTTTTTCCCTTGAGATTGTGTGCTTACAAGAGAAACCTAGCAGGGCATGCTGACAGAAACTGTCAGTAGCCAATTTGATGCGGGGCATAATTAGACAAGGGGTGCCTGTTTACCCGACCACCCGATTGACATGCCCCATCTTGCGACCAGCCTTGACCTCGGCCTTACCGTATAGATGCAGCGCGGTGTTCGGTTCACGGGCCAAGGCGTCGACGCGGTCCATGTCATCGCCGATCAGGTTTTCCATCACCACATCGCTGTGCCGTTTGCCATCACCCAAAGGCCAGCCGACAACGGCACGGATGTGTTGTTCAAACTGATCCACGGCGCAACCATTCTGCGTCCAGTGACCAGAATTATGCACGCGCGGGGCGATTTCGTTCACGATCAGGCCTGCGGGTGTGACAAACAGTTCGACCCCCAAAACGCCCACATAATTGAGCCGGTTGAGAATGTTCGCTGCCATCAAAATTGCATCGGTGCGTTGGGATGCGGACAGTTTAGCAGGGATCGTGGTGGTGTGCAGGATGCCGTTGCGGTGCACGTTTTCGCCGGGATCAAAGCAGGCGACGTCGCCGTCCGGACTGCGCGCTGCAATCACGGACACCTCGTGGCTGAAATCGACAAACCCTTCGAGGATCGCGGGGGCACCTGCCATGTCCGCAAACGCTTTGTCCGCGTCTGCCACATCCATGATCCGTGCCTGACCTTTGCCGTCGTACCCAAAGCGGCGGGTTTTCAGGATCGACGGTGCGCCGATGGTTTCCATTGCATCCTTAAGGGCGGCCGCGTCGGGGATATCAGCGAAGGGCGCGACTTTTAGGCCAAGGTTTTGAAGGAATGCCTTTTCTGTCAATCGATCTTGGGAAATGCGCAATGCCTCGCGCCCCGGACGGATCGGGCGCAGGGTTTCTAGCAGATCAAGCGCGGTTGTTGGGATGTTTTCGAATTCATACGTGATGACGTCAACAGCGCTGGCAAAGGCGCGCAGTGCGGCCTCATCCTCGTAGGGTGCCGTGGTCACAGCATGCGCGACGTCAGCGGCAGGCGGGTTCGCGCCCGGCTCAAAGATGTGGGTTTTGAACCCCAAACGACTGGCCGCCACGGACAACATGCGCCCCAGCTGGCCACCGCCCAAAATACCAATCGTCGCGCCGGTTTGCAGTTGCTCAGTCATCGATTGGTTCTTCCGGAATTGAGGCTGACAGGTCGGCGCGCCATTGATCAAGGCGTTGGGCCAAAGCGGGATCATTCAATGCCAAAATGCCAGCGGCCATCAGGCCGGCATTTGCAGCACCAGCAGCCCCGATGGCCATAGTCGCCACTGGAAATCCACGCGGCATTTGCAAGATGGAATACAGGGAATCAACGCCAGACAAAGCTTTGGTTTGAACAGGCACGCCGATAACGGGCACACGAGTTTTTGACGCCATCATACCGGGCAGATGTGCAGCGCCACCGGCACCCGCGATGATCACTTGCAGCCCACGATCCACAGCAGTTTTGCCGTAATCCCACAACCGGTCAGGGGTGCGGTGGGCCGAGACGATCTTTTTCTCGTATGGAATGTCGAGCGCATCCAGCATCTGGGCGGCTTCCAGCATTGTGGGCCAATCTGATTGACTGCCCATGATAATGCCGACGGGAGGCGTTTGATCTGTCATCGCGATTTGGCCCTTCATACGGAAGCGGGCACTATAGCCAGATGGGTTGCTCGTGCAATGGGGCGTTTTGTTGCGCCAATTTTAGGCAATAATATCCGGGGTCAGGCGATCTTCGACCATAGCGATCTTGTCCTTAAGCAGCAGTTTTTGCTTTTTCAATCGGCGGATCGTCAGTTGATCGGCAGTATTTTTTTCAATCAATGCAGCAATTGCCTCGTCCAGATCACGGTGTTCACGGCGAAACACTTCAAGTTCGACGCGCAAAACATCGTCTGTTTTCATGGAAATGTCCGATTGCGCATTCATTTGATGATTCTTACCAGTTGTTAGAGGTTTACATATAAGGAGTGGAGTGAATTGCGCCTAGCCCTTGTTCACAACATGGTTTCTACCCATATGATTTCTAACGGTTGCCGCTGATGGGACCGAAGAATGAGATGTCGCTTGACCTAAAAAGGACGTGTCGCATGACGAAAATGACGCTTGCCTCATACCCGCACATGCTGGGATTTGAGCAGTTGGAACGCCTGCTGGAACGTACGGCGAAATCTGGTAACGAAGGCTATCCGCCTTTCAACATTGAACAAACCTCTGATTTTTCCTATCGGATTACGCTGGCTGTTGCCGGTTTCGGTGATGACGATCTGACCATAACTGTCGAAGATCGCCAATTGGTTATCCGTGGTCGGTTGGACGAAGACACCGAGGGCCGCGTGTTCTTGCATCGCGGGATCGCTGGGCGACAATTTCAACGCTCGTTCGTGTTGGCAGACGGGGTGGACGTTGGCGAAGCAATCATGGAGAACGGGCTATTGCACATCGATTTGACCCGCTCCAAACCCGAAACTGTCGTTCAAACCATCAACATAAAGAAAGGCTAAGCCATGAATACCGATTTTGATTTTTCAAGCGTCACAGGCGGAATGGTCTATGTGAAACCTGTTGAGGTTGCTGATCTACCGGCCGCAGTGCGCGAGCAGATCGAAGGCACTGAGCAGTTGTTTTCTGTGCACGATCCCGAAGGTCAGCAATTGGCCCTCGTTGCTGATCGGCGCTTGGCGTTTGATCTGGCGCGTCAGCACGACTACGCACCTCAGGCCGTGCACTGACCTAAATGTTATGGCGGGGTTTGGCATTTGCGTTTTGCATGATGGCAGCCCCGATTTTCGCAAGCGAAAGGATCGCGTGCGTTCAATCCCAACTGGCGTCGTTAGGCTACGACATCGGGAAGATTGATGGGCAAATCCAACCACAAACGCGCACAGCAACGCGCGCAGCCTTTCACGATATAGGCGTGGACACCAAATTAATTTTGCCATTTGATGACCGGCGCGCTGGCCAGTGGTGTCGCCAATTGGGTCTGTCTAACGTAGATTTGCAGGCAGCATGGCCATCGCAAAACGCAGTTCGCATTTATACGGATCAGTTTGAAAACGCGCTAAAGCTGGCGTTGCTTTCAAAGGCCGAAGCCACTGCGCGTCAATTCTTTAAAGATCAGTTTGGCATAAGGCTATCGGGCAGTTTTGCACTGATTGGCACCGAAGACCCTGAACACGTAAACCCGCTTTTGAACACGGCGCTGGCTGAACGGGGGGTAAGACCCCGCAAGTCGCCGCTGGATTTCGAAAAGATATGTCAAGGACGCAAAATTGGTGCTGCGGCCAATCGTGAATTCATCACCATGTGCTGGCAAAAACCGGACGCATATAATTCTGCTTGGGCAAATCAGATCTCGCCGCGCCTGACCGCAATTTTGGTGCATGAATTCATGCATCAGGCGCAGTACGAACTGGCAATTGATATCCCTGCGCGTCGGTTGTCGAACAACAAGGATTGGCTGCTTGGCCCGGCCTGGATGATCGAAGGCAGCGCCGAGGTGGTCGAAGAAATATTTCAGAACGCGGATGTGCAAACCAGTGATGGAAACACGTTATTCACGATGCAAAAACCTGCGCGACGAGCGCGTGTGCTTCTGTCCGATCTCAACCAAAGCGGCGCAGTGAACGACAGCGCCGACTATGGGACTGCTCGTTTTGCGGCCTATATTCTGGCGCAAAAGCATGGGGTGCAATCGTTGTTCGACTATTTTCGCGCGCTGGGCGATACAGAAGACCGCGACGCTGCATTTCGACAGGTGTTCGGTCAGTCTCTGGGCTCATTCGAGGTCGAGTTTGAAAACGTGCGCCGTGATTTTGGTGCCGCACGTAAATACATCAAAAAGGGAACGCCATGAGCTTTGAATTCGACTGGGTAGATGCCTTTACAGACCAAGCATTCGGGGGCAACGGCTGTGCGGTTGTGCATGGCGGTGCAGGTCTCAGCGCCCAAACCTGCATGGCCTACGTGCGTGAAACATCCCTTGTCGAATGTACATTTACGGGCCCGTCAGACGTGGCTGATGTGCGTGTTCGCTATTTTTTGGCATCTCGTGAAATTCCGTTTGCCGGGCACCCGACCTTGGCGACAGTGGTGGCCATGCGCCATCGCGGTTTAATCGAAGACGGGCCGCTGGTTTTGGAGACTATGGCCGGTTTGGTGCCTGTTATCGTCAACGGGACGCATGTGACCATGACCCAAATACCGCCGGAATTTGGCATCGAAGTGCCGCACGAAATCGTTGCTGAGGTTGGGGGCATCGATGCGGACGACATCTTGTTTGCACCACAAGTCGTGTCCACAGGCCTGCCATTTTGTGTGACTGTGGTGAAATCGCGCGAGGTGCTAGAAAAGGTAGCGCTGAACGTAGATGCATTGAAAAAGTACAGCGCCTTTTTGGGCCAAAACACCATCGACATAATGGAACCATTTTGGGTCACGCTGACCGGTGCCACACAGGCTGGTGATACCTCTGCACGCTTGTTGCTTGCACCACCGAGCCCTGCTGAGGATCCTTTTACAGGTTCTGCAACAGGGGCGATGGCGTCGTATTTGTGGGCCAAAGGTGCGATCGAAACGCCTGATTTTATTGCCGAGCAAGGGCACGGCATGGGCCGCCCGGGACAGGCACAAGTCAAAGTTTTGGGGCCACGTGATGCAATCGCAGGCGTCGATGTCGGGGGATCCGGGTTTGTCTTGATGTCTGGTCAGGTGTATTTGACCGATTAAGAGGATTTTCCAACAGGACCGAACCTAAATGACTGATGCTGCGATCGCCATTCTGCCCTACGGCTATAGCCTTGGAACGCACCTAAAAGACATGTCGTTGGACTTGTTGAAATGGCCTTTGGGGCGGCCCAAACGGGCAGCCGGATGCGTGAGTGATCTGGGTAAAAATGATCACTTGATCGTTTTTCCCAAGTTTTCGATGCACACAAAGCTGCGTTGGGGAACCCGCGCCAAAGTGTCTTTGATGGTTGTTGAACCACGGTTAATTCATGCTCGGCATTTGCAGGCCCTGCGCTTGTCGCATCACCGGTTTCACCGCGTGTTTACCCATGATGCAGTCACATTGGCGCGCTTGCCAAACGCGCGATTTTTGCCAGCGGCCAGCACATGGGTGCAAGATTATGCCGGTTTGAAAATCAAGAAAACGGACAATGTTTCACTGATTGCGTCCGCCCGACTGGATCAAGAAGGCCACCGTTTGCGTCATGCAATTGTCGATGACGTACGTGCCCAAGGGATAGATGTAGATGTGATGGGGCGCGCCTATCGCCCGTTTGATGAAAAGTCCGAAGGCCTCGCGCCATACCGTTTTTCTGTGGTGATTGAAAACATCCGCAGCTCTGGATATTTTACTGAAAAATTGATTGATGCGCTGTTGTGCGAAACCATTCCGATTTACTGGGGCGCACCTGACGTTGCCGATCATTTTGACCCGGGCGGCATGATCGTGTGTGAAACGCACGATCAGATTGTGAATGCCGTGCGCGGCGCAAACGCATCCCGATATGACGCGATGAAACCTGGATTGCTACGGGCCAAAGACCAAGCGGTTGGCCTGCGCGACTACCAACTTTTGGCGGCTCAAAGCCTTCGGAACGAAACATAAAAAAGGCGGGGCAATCGACCCCGCCTTCTTCGTCAGCCTGATGGCACGTTACTTAGTTCGCAGCGATCAAACCCATGCTTTCCAGCTTGAGCAACACCTGATGCGCACAGTTATCAACCGCAACATTTTCGGTCTCAACGCTTAGTTCTGGGTTGGCGGGCACATCGTAGGGGTCTGAAATTCCTGTGAATTCCTTAATTTTGCCTTCACGTGCCAGTTTGTACAGGCCTTTGCGATCACGTTTTTCGCATTCATCAATGGATGTGGCCACATGGACCTCCACAAAGGCACCAAATTCCTCAACGTCTTCACGTACGGCGCGGCGCGTTGTGGCGTAAGGCGCGATGGGTGCGCAAATAGCGATACCACCGTTTTTGGTGATTTCTGACGCTACATAGCCGATGCGGCGAATGTTCAAATCGCGGTGCTCTTTGCTAAAGCCCAATTCTGACGACAGGTTTTTGCGCACGATATCACCGTCCAGCAAAGTTACCGGGCGGCCGCCCATTTCCATCAGTTTGACCATCAGCGCATTCGCGATGGTGGATTTGCCGGAGCCAGAGAAACCAGTGAAGAACACGGTGAACCCTTGTTTGGAGCGCGGTGGTTTGGTGCGGCGCAATTCTTTGACGACCTCAGGGAACGAGAACCATTCAGGGATCTCAAGACCTTCTGCCAAGCGACGGCGCAATTCGGTACCCGAGATATTCAGAACCGTGACGTTTTCGCGATCTGCGATCTCGTCGTTTGGCTCGTATTGGGCGCGTTCTTGCACATAGACCATGTGTTTGAAGTCGACCATTTCGATGCCCATTTCTTCTTGATGCGCGCGGAACAGGTCCTGGGCATCATAGGGGCCGTAAAAATCTTCGCCTTTGGAATTGTTGCCGGGGCCAGCGTGGTCGCGACCGACAATAAAGTGTGTGCAGCCGTGGTTTTTGCGGATCAAGCCGTGCCAAACCGCCTCGCGGGGGCCAGCCATGCGCATGGCCAAGTTCAACAATGACATTGCTGTGGTGGCTTGTGGATACTTGTCCAGAACCGCCTCGTAGCAGCGCACGCGGGTAAAGTGGTCAACGTCGCCCGGTTTGGTCAGGCCAACAACAGGGTGGATCAACAAGTTGGCTTGCGCTTCACGTGCGGCGCGAAAGGTCAGTTCCTGGTGTGCGCGGTGCAGGGGGTTGCGGGTTTGGAACGCCACAACTTTGCGCCAGCCCATTTTGCGGAAATAGGCGCGCATTTCATTTGGCGTGTCGCGACGGGCACGGAAATCATAGTGCACGGGCTGCTGGATACCGACGATCGGGCCGCCGAGGTAAATCTTGCCAGCTGTGTTGTGCAGATAGTTGACGGCAGGGTGCGCATCGTCGTCGGCACCAAAGACCATTTCGGCTTCGCGGGCTTTGTTCGGCTCCCATCGGTCGGTCACCGTCATGGTGCCCAAAATCACGCCTTCTTGGTCGCGCAGGGCAATGTCCTGACCCAGCTTTAGCTTGCTGGCAAATTCTTCGCTCACATCCAGCGTGATCGGCATTGGCCAAAGTTCGCCAGACGCCAGACGCATATTTTCGACAACACCGTTATAGTCTTCTTCGGTCAGAAAGCCTTTGAGCGGGTTAAACCCACCGTTCATCAGCAGTTCCATGTCGCAAATCTGGCGCGGGGATAGATCATGGCTGACCAGATCGCCGGCTTCTGCCTTTAGCTTTTGCGCGGATTCATAGGATACATATAGCTCAGGGATCGGAGCAAGGTTACTCATCGGTGTCATATTGCGTCTCGTTTTTTTTATTGCCTCAGGTGGACCGTTTTCGGCCTTTCGCGCGTCGGATACAGCTTGATTGTGTCAAAAGTCTAGCAAACACAAAAGATTTTCACGACTAAAGACGGAATTACCTCATAATTGACAGGGGCGAGGGAATTTTCCCCGCCAGAGCCAAAAAAACGGCAACAATTCGCGCTTGGGTGGATCGCAACACTAGGGCCGCAGCCGCATTATTAATCGTTTTCAGCGATCCAGCGTTCGGCCTCGAGGGCGGCCATGCACCCCATGCCGGCAGAGGTCACTGCTTGGCGGTATTTGTGATCGGTCAAATCGCCCGCCGCGAACACGCCTGGAATGGATGTTTCGGTGCTGTCGGGTTTGGTCACAACGTAGCCACCCATGTGGGTTTCCATCACGTCTTTGACCAGTTCGTTTGCGGGCGCGTGGCCGATCGCAACAAACACACCTTTGCATGGAATGTCGGTGATTTCGCCGGTTTTGGTGTGTTTTACTTTGATCCCTTCGACGCCCAAGGGGGCATCGGTGCCGTAAACTTCTTCAAGTTGGTTGAACCAAAGTGGCACGATTTTCGGGTTCTTTTCCAAACGGTCGATCAAGATTTTCTCGGCCCGCAGTTCGTCGCGGCGGTGGACCAGCGTGACTTTTGACGCAAAGTTGGTCAGGAACAGTGCTTCTTCGACGGCTGTATTGCCGCCGCCGATCACGACGATTTCTTGGCCGCGGTAGAAAAAACCGTCGCAGGTGGCACATGCTGACACACCAAAGCCTTTGAATTTCTCTTCGGTTTCCAGACCCAGCCATTTGGCGCGCGCACCGGTCGCAAGGATGATCGCATCCGCCACATATTCCGTGCCGCTGTCAGATTGCGCCACAAACGGACGTTTGCTGAAATCGACGGACGAAATGATATCGCCAATGATTTCGCAACCCATGGCTTTTGCGTGGTCCTGCATGCGGATCATCAGATCGGGGCCTTGAACCTCGGTATCGCCGGGCCAGTTTTCGACTTCTGTTGTTGTGGTCAGCTGCCCGCCCGGTTCAATCCCTTGCACCAGGATGGGTTCCAGCATCGCGCGGCTGGCATAAACGCCTGCGGTATAGCCCGCGGGACCAGATCCGATGATCAAAACTTTGGTTTTACGTGTCTCGCCCATCAGGACCCCCAATTGAAAATAGTGCAGCGGCCCCTGATATAGCGATGCAGGCGCGGCGCTTAAACCCCGCAAATTCATGACGGAGCGTGAGCGCCTACATATTGTCGTGATGGGCAGATCGGTAATATTCTTGCGTGCTGACGTAATATTATTGCGCACAAGTGCTGCGCTGTTATAACAAGCGAAAATTCGACGATGAGTTCTGGATAGGGTTTCAAAATGGCAAGCACGCGGCTCGATCCGATTGATCGCAAGATTCTGGCGGAACTGCAGGCGGATGGTCGCATGACCAACGTTGAACTTGCCAAACGGGTCGGAATTTCAGCGCCACCTTGCTTGCGCCGCGTGCGCACGCTTGAGGAAAGCGGCTATATCAAAGGGTACCACGCCGAAGTCGACGCCAAGGAACTGGGGTTTGAGGTGCAGGTGTTCGCGATGGTCGGCCTTGCGTCCCAAGCGGAAAGCGACCTGAGCACGTTTGAAGCCAAGTGCAAATCATGGCCGCTGGTCCGCGAATGTCACATGCTGAACGGCGAGGTGGATTTCATTTTGAAATGCGTCGCACCCGATTTGTCGAGCTTTCAATCATTTCTGACCGGCGAATTGCTGACCACGCCAAATGTGGCCAGCGTTAAAACATCATTGGTTATTCGTGGCGAAAAAGACGAGCCGGGCGTGCCTTTTGACGTGTTAGAGGCGCGGCTCGCCAAGGACGCTTAGATCGCGACAGATTCGTGATCATCCGGCGCGCGCGGGTGTGCCAAAGGTCCAAAATCGCTGAGATGCGAAATATGCGGAAACATCGACAAGAACAGATCGCGCACGGCGTGGCTGACACTGCGTGTGGCCGCCGAACCGGGATGAAACGTTTCCATCTCTAATCCGCCCACATTGATCGCCGCGTGACGCGACAAGCATAGGTGGAACATGCGCACCGGCGTCGGTGGGCAAATTTCAATCACATTCACACCGTCCACAAAGCTGCGGGCAGGGGTGAACATGCGCGTGCCGCCTGCTTCGCCGCGCAGATAGTCAGGCGTTTGCAGCAAACGGGCAGAGGGGCCAACGGTCAGAAATGACGCAGGGCGCCCCTGACCGAATGTGTCGGCCATAATCCGGATGATTGGCATGCGACGCGCAACGTCAGAGGGCACAAAGGTGCTGGACCCGATCCACATGATTTTCGCGGCCTCGCCTGTGGATGTGTGCACCATGTCACCCGGTTGCAGGTCTTCGATTGCCATTTGGCCGTTCACTGTGTTGATCAAAGTGCCACGGGCAAAGGCGGAAAAGGCAGAATCAAACAGCGGCAGCGCCGGTGCTTTGTGTTGTGAAATGTGCAACGAGTCATCCGCGCGCAAGGATGCGACCTCAAAGCTGCGTGTGGCTGGCAGTGCTGAACGCGGTGTCGCCTGGCGCGCCGGTACGCTGCGGATCGGATGATAGGGTTGGCGTGTAGCCGTGGCAGTCAATGTCATTGCGCATAACCTTTTGCGGTTGTCGCATCTGAAGCCGGCCCCCACCGACAACAACAGACGCAAAGGATTAAAATGTCTTAATAAGACATTGATCCGGTGCATTCAGTGTTATTGTCAAAAAGAAAGCGACATTGATGGCCAAAAACGCACCAATGAGGCGAATTTCGCACAATTGTGTCGGCTGATTTGTGTGCGGCTGCCACAATTACAAGGCGAGGTGTTGGCCCACCCATCGAATCGCGAGGGGAAAGCCGTTTAGATAAAAAGTGCCCGTTTGGTTGTGCCGCGCACTTGGTTTTACGCTGCTTTGCGTGTTTCGGTGACGCCTTTGCGCTTGGCTACAAAGGCCGCGCGGTTTGCGCCACGTGTCCAAGGCATAACAACATTTGCGTCTGCTGCGGTTTTGGTCACGGATTTGATAAAGCGCGTGTTGGTTTTCATTTCTGGTCTCCTGCTCGATTGCCACGTGGGCGTTTTGCCCTTTGTTGATCACAATATGACGAACCTTTGCGGCCGGTTTTTGACAGGTCGCGAAAAACTTTAGGAAATGATCAACCATATTGCCGAACTTTGTGGCAGTGCGTGTGGACTGCGCCGGGCTATACAAACAAGGGCGATAGGTCGTTTTGACGTGGGGAAAATCACATCGAATTGGTTCAAATTGGACATGCATGCGGCACAATGTGCCCAAGTCCTGCCTTGATCTAAAGCGTAATGGCCGCAATCAAACGGCCGTAGTCGGCCTCTTTGTTGTGCACGCTGCGCCGGTAGGAATAGAATCGATCCGGATCACTGTAGGTGCAATGGCGGGTCCATTCCGCGACGCCGACACCGGCTTGGCGCAGTCGATGCAACCCGAAGCCGGGCAAGTCAAAGTGCATGCGATCCCCGGCACCGCCCACGAAAAAGCGCGCGTTTTCCCGTTCCAGGTCGATGAATTCGTCCATGAATTCCGGTCCGACTTCGTAGGCGCGTTGACTGATGCATGGCCCGATGGCCGCGTTGATGGCGTCGCGGGTTGCCCCGAGCGCGATCATCGCATCGATTGTTGCGTCTAAAACTCCGTCCAATGCGCCGCGCCATCCTGCGTGTGCGGCCCCGATGACCCCGGCGGATGCGTCGTGAAACAGCACAGGTTGGCAATCCGCCGACAAAACCGACAGCGCGATGCCTTTGGTGGCTGTGACCATGGCGTCTGCTTTGGGGCGGTCGATTGAGGCTTTGGTCAACGTCAAAACGTCAGCGGAATGGATTTGATGCACACCGACCAGATGATCGGCAGGCACCTGCAGTGCTGTTGCCACACGGCTGCGATTGATCGCGACGATTTCGGATTGATCGGTGCTGCCGGCCCCGCAATTCAGCCCGGCATAAATGCCCGATGACGCACCGCCACGACGGGTAAAAAAACCGTGGCGCACGGCTCCAAGCACATCAGACGTGATAATTTCAAGCGTCATGGGTCCAGTCCGGGTGGTGGCGTTTTGCCTTTTGGATAAAGGCCAACAACTTTGAACAAGTTTCCCATTTCTTCGGGGTGGGTCAAGCGCCTATGTGCAGCAATGTGTTGATCCAGTGCCGTGCCGGATAGCGCCTGTGCCAAAAATTGCGCCCTTTGGGTGATGCCGAGGCGCTCCAGGAACACGCCTTGGGGGGTGACGCGGCTGTGGGCACACACGAGCGCACTACAGATCGCTTCGAAATCGACATGGGCAGTTAGGTCGGCGCAACCGGGTTCAGTGAGCGGGTCAACGGATGCATGTTTTTGCAAGGCTTGCAGCGTATCGCCAAGGCTGCGCCAGTCGCCGTAGTCAATAATCAACGCGGCACCGCTGTTGGCCTCGATGCGCGCGGTGATTTCCGAAAGGATCGGCGCGAGGGCAGGGCAATCTTCGATCAGATCCCCGTCTTTGGTATCATCCACCCGGTGCGCCAATGCGGGTTGCGGTGAATTTTGCGCCAGACCGAAAACCAGATTTCCGCCCTTTGCGCCCACGTGCCGTTCGCGCCATCCGCTGCCGTCGCGCACAAACTGGCGGATTGGCAGTGCGTCGAAAAATTCGTTTGCGACAAGGAATATGGGCATGTCGGGCAGGGTCGCCACGGTGTCGTGCCATGTGGGGTCGTATTGGTCCAACGCTTTGGCTTGGGTCTCGCGCAAGACGGGGGAGGCTTCGATCAGGTGGATTTGTGCTGCGGCATGAAACCCTGAAACGCCTTTGGTTGCGCGCAGGATGTCAGCCATCAGGGTGCCGCGACCGGGGCCAAGTTCTGCCAGCACAAATCGGTCGGGTGCCCCCTGATCAATCCAAGATTGCGCCAGCGACAGGCCAATAAGCTCGCCAAACATCTGCGAAATCTCGGGCGCTGTGGTGAAATCCCCAGCGGCACCAAGCGGGTCTTGGGTGGTGTAATAGCCAAGGGTCGGATGCAGCAGACAATCGGCCATATAATTAGCCACGCTGATCGGGCCGTTTGCAGCAATGCGCGCAAGAATATGGTCTTTCAGGGTCATGCCCCTGCTGAACGGCGCGCCCGCAGGATCAAAAGCACGCCCAAAGCGATCATGGGCAGCGACAGGGTTTGACCCATGGTGATGCCGTATCCGTTGATCTGAAAGGCGAGGCCCAAGGGGTTGCCAACAGAGATGAATTGCGCGTCCGGCTGGCGTACAAATTCAACGGCAAAGCGGGCCAACCCGTATCCGGCAAAGAACGTGCCAGCGATAACACCGGGGGTTTTGTAAGCGTTTCTGCGCCACGCGAGCCAGAGCAGGAGCGCGCCCAGAACGAACCCTTCGAGGGCCGCTTCGTACAGTTGGCTGGGGTGTCGGGCGCACAGGCCAATCACGTCAGGGCAATACTGCGCCGCTTGGGTTGGAAAAGCGACGCCCCAAGGCAGATCGGTCGGTCGTCCCCACAGCTCTGCATTGATAAAGTTCGCGATACGGCCCAGCAGCAAGCCCGCAGGGACCCCAAGCGCCATCGCATCAGCGGCGCTGAGTTTGTAGATGTTGCTGCGACCCGTATAGAGCAGACCGGCAACGATCACGCCGACAAGACCGCCGTGAAACGCCATGCCGCCTTGCCAGATGTACAAAATCTCTAGCGGGTTTTGCAGATAGTAGCTGGGCTGGTAGAACAACACATAGCCCAGACGCCCGCCCAAAATGACGCCCAAGATCACCCAGGTCAGCAAATCTTCGATCTGGGCCGGGGTCATGATGGGGGTATTGTTAGGCCAAAGGCGCGGGGTCTTGATGGTCATGACCACCAACCGCCAGCCGATCAAAATGCCCGCAATATACGCCAACGCATACCAACGCAGCGCGAAGTCCATCCCAAAGAGAGAGATCGTGAATATCTCGGGCGAGATATTGGGAAAGGGGAGCATTGCGTTCATCTGCGTCCACATGCCTCTGGAGGATTGGGGAAGTCAACCTTGCGCTGATCACAGTTGCGACCCATATAGAGGTCAAGCACGAAGGAGTGAACGTACATGCAAGCACGCGGTAAGATTTTCGACGATATTTCACAACTGATGACCAATGCGATGGGCGTGGCCCAAGGCGCAAAGGACGAAGCCGAAACAGCAATGAAGTCGCTGATGGACCGTTGGCTGGCGGATCGTGATTTCGTGACGCGCGAAGAATTCGACGCGGTGCGCGCCATGGCGCAAAAAGCCCGTGAAGAAAACGAAGCGCTTAAGGCGCGTTTGGACGCGCTTGATACCAAAGCCTGATCCAAAGGCGGCGCTGCCGCGCCATTGTTCCAATTATTGCAAGTTGATGATGATCACCCTAGCGCAACCGCTGGGGTGTTTTTCGTTTTGCGGCATTTTTCACCGTGTTCTCCACAGCTAAATCACTTTATCCCCAGACATTTTCGAAAAAAGGCTTGCCACAGAGTCCGTCAACCCGCACCATATGTAGTATATGAACGAGGGTTCGCCTCGTCACTTAGAGCAGTTGGCTAGCGATAGGGGCGCATTTTGCCTTGGACGCTAAATCGTAGAACAGGTGGTTTCATGGCCCTTTCAGAGCATATGATGGAAGACGATCTTCACCCTATTGATATTGTTGAACATTTGGCAGAGCACCACGCGTGGGATTTTGACCGGATTGCCGATGATCAGATTGCGATGGCCGTTGAAGGACAGTGGCGCACCTATTCGATCACCTTGGCGTGGTCTGGCTATGACGAGACGCTTCGGATGGTGTGTACGTTCGAAATGGAGCCCCCTGCAGAGAAACTTCCTAAACTGTACGAGCTGCTGAACCTGATCAACGATCAGTGCTGGGCCGGGTCGTTCACCTACTGGGAAGAACAAAAAATGATGGTGTATCGCTATGGATTGGTCCTGGCGGGTGGCCAAGACGCCGGGCCTGATCAGATCGACACGATGATCGGTGCTGCAGTCATGAGCGCGGAACGCTACTATCCCGCAATGCAGTTGTTGGTCTGGGGTGATCGCACGCCCAAGGACGCGATTCAGGTTGCCATTGCAGAGGCCTATGGCCGCGCGTAACACTTTGCCCTGAACGTTTTGCGCGAGGGGACTACCATGAAAAATAGCCGGATTGCTAAGCAGGGGCTTGTCCTGTTGGGCTGTGGCAAGATGGGCTCTGCCATGTTGGCGGGCTGGCTGGATCGCGGGCTGCCTGCGGATGCGGTGCATGTTGTTGATCCTTTCCCGTCTGACTGGCTGAAAGGGACCGGCGTGGCGATCAACGCCGACCTGCCTGCGAAACCCGCTATCGTATTGGTTGCCGTGAAACCGCAAATGATGGCCGCGGCGTTGCCGACCTTGCAGGCGATGGGCGGCGGAACCACGCTGTTTGTCAGCGTGGCAGCAGGCATCACAATCGCGACCTTTGAAAGCATCTTGGGCACGACGACCCCGATTGTGCGCGCCATGCCCAACACGCCAGCGGCCGTGGGCAAAGGCATCAGCGCGATTGTTGCAAATGGTGCAGCCCCCGCAGGCGCGCTGGACGAGGCCGAAGCTTTGCTCAGCGCTGTGGGCCAGGTCGTGCGCCTAGACAACGAGGCGCAAATTGACGCTGTGACGGGTGTCAGTGGGTCGGGCCCGGCGTACGTGTTTCACATGATCGAAACGCTGGCAGCAGCAGGCGAAGCACAAGGTTTGCCAGCCGCCATGGCAATGCAACTGGCTAAGGCGACTGTCGCGGGTGCTGGCGCGCTGGCCGAAGCCGCAGATGAAACGCCGAGCCAGTTGCGCGTCAATGTGACCAGCCCGAATGGCACCACGCAAGCCGGGCTTGAGGTGCTGATGGATGCCGAAAGCGGGCTGCCGATGTTAATGACAAAAACAGTCGCTGCAGCGACAAATCGATCCAAGGAACTGGCAAATGGCTGAAATCACCTTTGACGACTTTATGAACGTCGACATCCGCGTGGGGCGCGTCATCCGCGCCGAACCGTTTCCCGAGGCGCGCAAGCCTGCCATCAAGATGTGGATTGATTTTGGCGATGAAATTGGCGAACGCAAAACTTCGGCCCAAGTGACGGCGCATTACACGCCTGAAATGTTGCTGGGCAAACAGGTGATGGGGGTCGTGAATTTTCCGCCCCGCCAGATCGGGCCGTTCATGTCCGAAGTACTGGTTCTGGGGTTGCACGATGCGCAAGGCGGTATCGTGCTGATTGGACCGGACCAAGATGTGCAAGCAGGAGAGCGGATGTGCTGAAAAAAGTTTTGATTGCGCGCCCGTTGCCCGACGCGGTGATTGACGCAGCCCGCGCGCATTTTAACGTGGATGTGCGCGACAATACGGCCCCGTTGAACGGTGACGAAATGCGCGCGGCCTTGCAGAATTACGATGGTGTCATGCCGACCTTGGGTGACATGTTTGACGCACAGGTTTTTGCCGATGTTCCGGATGCGCGCTGCACAATTCTGGCGAACTTTGGCGTTGGTTATAACCACATCGACGCAGCGGCAGCGCAGGCCGCAGGCATCGGCGTTTCGAACACACCGGGGGCCGTGACCGACGCAACAGCAGACATCGCGATGACCTTGATGCTGATGAGCGCGCGGCGCGCAGGCGAGGGCGAACGAATGGTCCGCTCTGGCACCTGGCAAGGCTGGCATCCGACGCAAATGCTGGGTCTGCATCTGAGCGGCAAAACCGTTGGCATCGTTGGCATGGGGCGTATCGGGCAGGCGATTGCGCGGCGCTGCCACTTTGGGTTTGGCATGAAGGTCGCGTATTTCAGCCGTTCACCCAAGGAGTTGGACTTTGACGCGACTGCGTTCAGCGATCTGCACGAAATGGTTGGGGCCGTCGATGTTGTGGTTTTGGCCGTACCCGGCGGCCCTGCGACGCACCATTTGATCAATGCTGATGTGTTTGCGGCAATGCGCAAAGGCGGGCATCTGGTGAATATTTCGCGTGGGGATGTCGTTGACGAGGCCGCACTGATTGCAGCCCTTGAAGCAGGTCAGATCGCGGGCGCTGGGCTGGATGTTTACGAATTTGAACCAAAGGTTCCCGATGCGTTGATCGCGATGGAGAACGTCGTGCTGTTGCCGCATCTGGGCACAGCCGCGTTAGAGGTTCGCACTGACATGGGGCTGATGGCTGTGGCCAATCTCAAGGCGTATCTGGTCGATAACCTGCCCGCGCCAAATGCGGTGAACTAAGCGTCGTTGCCAACCGCTTCGCGCCAATGACGGCGGCACAGGGACACGTAGGTTTCGTTGCCGCCGATCTGGACCTGCGCACCCCCGGTCAAGACATTGCCCAGATCGTCTTTGCGCACGACCATCGTCGCTTTTTTGCCGCACTGACAAATCGTGCGGATTTCACGCATTTCGTCCGCCAAGGCCAACAGGGTCGCAGAGCCGGGGAACAGTTTGCCGCGGAAATCAACGCGCAAACCGTAGCACATGACGGGCACGTGCAGATCATCGACGGCGCGGGCTAACTGCCAAACTTGCGCGTCGCTCAAAAACTGGGCTTCGTCGATAAAAACGCAGGCAATCGGGCCGGTGGTCAGGCGGGCTTGGATTTTGGCGAACAAATCATCGATAGGGGCAAACGTATCTGCGTCAGACCCGATGCCGATACGCGATGCAATCCGGCCTTGGCCTGCGCGGTTGTCGAACTGGGCCGTCAACAAATAGGGCTCCATTTGCCCCTCGCGGTAGTTGTGCGCGGCTTGCAGCAACACGGTCGATTTGCCCGCGTTCATCGTTGAATAATGGAAGTACAGTTTTGCCATGCAAAGGTGTTATTATGCTCGGGCTTGTCGGGCAAGCGGTTGTTCTCACAAGTAAAGGGTGGGGACGCGCATGTGATGAAATTTAACCCGTCACGATCGGTGGTGACACCGTCGATACTCGTTACGCATTGCCTTGCTTGAGGCCGAAACCTCGAGGGATGGGTGCAAGGCAAATACCACTTTTCGTGACGGGCCCGTTCAGATGTGCAGGCTGGAAACCAGCGTAACGCATCCTGACGACCGAGTTTTCTACGTCCTCACCCTGAAACTGATTTGCACAAATCAGCTACTTGTTAAGTCCCCAAGCTTGATATTCAGGCAGCTAGGAATAATTGATCAATGACATTCAAGTTGTTAACGATTAATGGGAAAAGAACAGACAGGTTCCCCTTGGTGCAATACAAGGCGACAATGCTGACGCAAACGTGGACGTAAACAGTAGGGACGATCGCAATGGCCGGAATTGGTAGCTACCTAAAAAAGCACACCGAAGCTTTGGTGAAAGATGTTGGAATCGAACCGGCATGCGAGTTGACAGGTAAGTCAAAAGCGACCCTTGGGCGCTATTATTCCGATCATCCGGAACACGCGGACCGGTTCATGCCAATCGACGCTGTTGTTAATCTTGAGAAGTCCGCAGGCTACCCGCATGTCACTGGCGCGCTGGCTGAATTGCAGGGCATGTCGATCTCAAAAGATGAACGTCGGCCCAACGATACGCCTTCTAGCGGCGTAAATTCCGATGTTATTGCCCTGAGCCAGCGTTTTGCGATGCTGATGTCCGAGTACCAGCAATCCATCGAAGACGGCATTATTACCGTGAACGAAGCCAAGCGTTTGCTGCGTGAAACCAGCATGCTGCAACAGGTTTTGATCGACATGAAATTGCATCTTGAAGATGAAAATGTCGGATCATGACACACCTGCTCTGAAGGCGGGTCTGTTACCTGAAATCGATGTCGATGCATTGCGCGGCGGGGATGGTCCTGATCATCCGCCACGCATTTTGCTGCTGTACGGGTCGTTACGACCAGAAAGTTATTCCCGCAAAGCTGCCGAAGAATCAGCGCGAATCCTAAGGTTGTTAGGATGCGAAACGCGCATGTTTGACCCCTCGGGTCTGCCATTGGTGGATGATGCCGAGGCGGATCACGAAAAAGTTTCAGAATTACGTGCGCTGGCGGTTTGGGCGGAAGGCATGGTTTGGTCGAGCCCCGAACGTCACGGGGCGATGACAGGTGTTATGAAAACCCAAATCGATTGGTTGCCGTTGTCAATGCAAGGCGGAATTCGCCCAACGCAGGGTAAAACCTTGGCTGTAATGCAGGTGTCTGGTGGGTCGCAGTCGTTTAACGCGGTGAACCAAATGCGTATTTTGGGGCGTTGGATGCGGATGGTGACGATCCCGAACCAATCCAGCATTCCAAAAGCGTGGCTAGAGTTTGACAGTGATGGGCGCCTGCCCGACGGCCCATTGTACAACCGCATTGTGGATGTGATGGAAGAGTTGGTGAAATTTACATGGCTGGTACGTGGACGCGCGGATTATCTGGTGGATCGCTATTCCGAACGCGTTGAAAGCGCTGCTGATGTTCATGCGCGTGTGTCCGAAAAATAGAGCGTCTGGTGGTCTATTTTGCGATCGCAAAATGCGCCCACCCGCCGACCCTAATCGTGCCGTTCTACGATCACCGATCCGACTGAATACCCTGCGCCAAACGAACAGATCAACCCGACATCACCGTCGTTTAGATCGTCCGAGTATTTCGAAAAGGCGATGATTGATCCCGCTGAGGACGTGTTGGCGTAGTCTTGTAGAATATTGGGTTGCTCGCCTGCTTCGGGGCTGCGGCCCAGTACCTTTTTCCCGATAAAGTCGTTCATGGATTTGTTGGCTTGGTGCAGCCAAAGGCGTTTAAGATCAGAGGCTTGCACACCTTCATCCGACATATGGTCGGCGATGTGTGTGCTGACCATTGGTAGGACTTCTTTGAAGACTTTGCGCCCGTTTTGCATGAATTGCATGTCGCGTCGGTCTGCGGTGCCATCCGGGCGTGAACGGCGTAAAAAGCCGTTGTTGTTGCGAATGTTGTTTGAGAAATCTGTAGCGCAGCGCGTTGATTTGATTTCAAAATATGGCCCTGACGCGTTTTCTGCCCTTTCGATCAAGGTCGCAGTTGCCACATCACCAAAGATAAAGTGACAGTCGCGGTCGCGCCATTCCAAGTGGGCTGAGCAAATTTCAGGATTGACCACCAGTGCGCTTTTGATGCTGCCAGAACGGATCATGTCTGCGGCCGCTCGGATTCCGAAGGTGGCAGAGGAGCAGGCGACATTCATGTCAAAGGCAAAGCCATTGATGCCCAGCAGGTCTTGGATTTCGATTGCAACTGCCGGATACGCCCGTTCCAGATTTGAGGCCGCACAGATGACTGCATCGACATCAGCGGCTGTTTTGCCGGCTTGAGCAAGGGCTTTTTGAGCTGCATCAAGCGCCATTTCAGCCATAAGTGACGGGTCATCATCACTGCGCTGAGGCAGCATAGGGTGCATCATATCAGGATTTAAAATACCTTCTTTATCAACAACATAACGCTGCTCAATGCCAGATGCCTTAAAAATAAAATCCTCGGAAGAATGTGGTTTTTCCTGGATTTCGCCGGCCGCAATCTGATCTTTGTGGGCGGCGTTGAATTTGTCGGCATATGCATTGAATGCAACCACCAACTCTGCGTTGCTGATTGTGTTTTGCGGGGTGAAGACCCCGGTTCCAGTGATCGCAGGAATGTGCATTTTTTGCCTTTCGAAGTTCGCCTAATTTGCAAGCATCTGACTGCAAAGGTCAAGGGTCAGTGCAATTCTGTTAATGGCGAATTGTGCTCATTTGTTGCGCGATAACTCGATGTTAAGCGGCGTGTGGCATCCAGAGTTATGAACACAGAACATGAGGAACGCAGAATGATGCAGCGCATCTGCAGTGCTGGTATTATTGGACTTTTCGGGTTTCTTTTTGGCATTCAACCGGCGTTTGCCGGAAATACCAAACAGGTGTTTGCCCGTCTGGGTATGATCGAACGTCAGTCGATGTTGGCGCATCGGATGACGAAATCAGCGTGTCTGGTGATGATGGGGGCGAATGCGACGATTCACTCAGAGGTTGCATTGGCGACAGCTCAGGAATTCGAAGCGCATATGCAGGTGTTGATCGCTGGTGATGATGCGCAAAATGTTCAGAAAGAGGTGGACCCTGATTTGCGCACCGCTCTGCTTTCTACGCAAGAGTTTTCACTTGGGTTGACGGCCTCTTCGGCCCAGATTGCGTCGGGTGATTTCCATTCTGTGCCCGTCGGTTTGATGATCACCCGCAATAGTGATGTCGCGCGCCAAATGGAGGGTATTCGTTCTGGTACATTTGCGCGTTATTCCTCTGATTTTCAGAATGGTGATTTGGCCAAAACCGTTCATTGGGCAAATGCGCAAAATGCGTTGATCCAAGAACTGCTGCGTGATTTGTGCTTTATCACGTTGGATATTAGCGGTGCGGGTGCCAAGGACGCGTTGCTTGAAAAACTCGCGCTATTTGAGGCGCGATCTGTCGTGTTGAAAGAGGGCAGTGCAGCTGAAGGCATCGTTAAAGCGCCCAATATTCACATCAAGATTGAACTGGGCAAAGTGATTTCCAAGTGGAGCAAGATAAAGCCTTATCTCGAAGCTGCGGCAGCCGGCAAAACCTCGGATCTATCCGACATTCAACTGGCTTATGTATATGGTGAAGCAATCACCGATAATCTCAAAAAAATATTGGACCGATATGCGAAACTGTTGTCGACCGGCTGACAAAACATCAGCTGGTCGACAGTCAATTTCTCTGTCTGTTTAGCCTTGCAGGGATTTGACGACGACGTCGCCATCGGCTTGTTCTTTGATGGCAAGGGCTGCGGCATAACTGGCTGCTGCCGTCGTGAAATACGGGATTTTGTCGTATAGCGCGATAGAGCGGATCGACTTGGAGTCTTCGACGGCTTGAGCCCCTTCGGTGGTGTTCATGACCAGATGAATGCGTTCATCTTTCATCATGTCAGTGATGTCGGGGCGCCCTTCGTAGACTTTGTTTACTGTTCCACAAGGCACGTCATTTGCAACTAACCAAGCGGCCGTGCCGCTGGTTGCCACAAAGGTAAAGCCAAGCGAAACAAGAACGCGCGCGCCGTCCAGCATGTCCGCAGTTTTGTCAGCGTCTTTGATCGAGATAAAGACACAACCGGACCGCGGCAATGGGTTGCCCGCGCCCATTTGTGCCTTGAGGAATGCGCGCGGGAACGTGCGATCCCAGCCCATCACTTCGCCGGTTGAACGCATTTCAGGTCCGAGAATTGTGTCGACACCAGGGAAACGAGCGAACGGAAGTACTGCTTCCTTCACCGAAAACCACGGCATGTTTGGATCCGCCAATGTCATCGGATCACCCAATGGCAAAACGTCGTCATAACCAGCGTCAGCATCATACGGTTCGCGCATCGGGAAGTTGGTCAGTGGCTCACCTGCCATGACGCGCGCCGCGATCGACGCAATGGCGCTGTCGGTTGCTTTGGCGACGAACGGTACAGTGCGTGAGGCGCGTGGGTTGACCTCGATCAGGTAGATTTCGTTGTCTTTGATTGCGAACTGAATGTTCATCAAGCCGACCACATTCAGCCCGTGGGCCAGTGCATGGGTCTGTTTTTCGATTTCCGCGAGGATTTCTTTGGACAAGGAATAAGGTGGCAGCGAGCAGGCGCTGTCACCGGAGTGCACTCCGGCTTCCTCGATGTGCTGCATAATGCCGGCAACGTGTACGTTTGTGCCGTCGCAGATCGCATCAACATCCAATTCAACCGCGCCGGATAGATAGCTGTCGAGCAACACAGGGCTGTCACCGGACACCACCACAGCTTCGGAAATATAGCGCTCTAATTGTGCCTGATCGCGCACGATTTCCATCGCGCGACCACCCAAAACATAAGAGGGGCGAATGACCAAAGGAAATCCGATCCCTTGCGCAATTTGCATCGCTTCTGCGTCCGAATGGGCCAATCCGTTGTGCGGTTGTTTCAGGCCCAGCTTTTGCACAAGCTCTTGAAAACGCTCACGGTCTTCTGCCAGATCAATGGCGTCGGGGGTCGTGCCAAGGATCGGAATGCCTTCGTCTTGCAGGGCTTGGGCAATTTTCAGCGGTGTTTGCCCGCCAAACTGAACGATGACGCCATGCAGCGTGCCGTTCTCCAGCTCAACTCGTAGGATTTCCATGACGTGTTCGAACGTCAACGGTTCGAAATACAAACGGTCCGAGGTGTCGTAGTCGGTCGAAACGGTTTCTGGGTTACAGTTCACCATGATCGTTTCATAGCCAGCATCTGTCAGCGCGTAGCAGGCGTGGCAACAGCAGTAATCGAACTCGATTCCTTGGCCGATCCGGTTCGGACCACCGCCCAAAATGACAACTTTTTTGCGATCAGACGGCCGCGCTTCGCATTCAACGTCACCCATCATCGGGGCTTCGTATGTGGAATACATATACGGCGTTTGCGCTTCAAATTCGGCAGCACAGGTGTCGATCCGCTTGAACGAGGCGACAACGTTCACGGCTTGGCGTGCTTTGCGGACCTCGGATTCAGACATTTCCGCTAAAGTGGCGAGGCGCGCATCGGTAAAGCCCAGCATTTTGAGGGCGCGCAAGCCGGACTCATTCATCGGCAGACCGTCTGCGATAACTTCGGCCTCAGCCTCGATGATTTCGCGAATACGGGCGAGGAACCAAGGATCAAACGAGGTGACGGCAAAAATTTCGTCGTCCGTCAGCCCATGACGCATAGCTTGGGCGATGGTGCGCATCCGGTCGGGTGTGGTTTTGCTGATCGCCTTGACCACCGCCGCTTTGTCAGGTGCGCCGGGGATGTCGATGTCGTCAAAGCCTGTCAGGCCGGATTCCATCGACGCCAGCGCCTTTTGCAGCGATTCGTGGATCGTGCGGCCAATGGCCATCGCCTCGCCCACAGATTTCATCGCTGTGGTCAAATAGGGTTCTGATCCAGGGAATTTTTCAAATGCGAATTTTGGAATTTTTGTGACGACATAGTCGATTGTTGGTTCAAAAGACGCAGGCGTGATGCCTGTGATGTCGTTGTCGAGCTCATCCAGCGTATAGCCAACGGCCAGTTTCGCGGCGATCTTGGCAATCGGAAAACCTGTGGCTTTGGACGCCAGCGCCGAAGAACGCGAGACGCGTGGGTTCATTTCGATCACAACCATGCGGCCATCAGCAGGGTTAACGGCCCACTGCACGTTGGATCCGCCGGTTTCCACGCCGATTTCGCGCAAGACCGCGATCGAGTGGTTGCGCATGATTTGGTATTCCTTGTCGGTCAACGTCAGCGCCGGGGCGACGGTGATGGAATCACCGGTGTGCACGCCCATCGGGTCTACGTTTTCGATCGAGCAGACGATAATGGCGTTATCGGCAGTGTCGCGCACCACCTCCATTTCGTATTCTTTCCACCCTAGCAGGCTCTCGTCCACAAGGATTTGACCGACCGGAGACGCGTCCATTCCGGTGCGGCAAAAGTGCTCGTAATCTTCACGGTTGTAGGCGATGCCGCCGCCGGTTCCACCCATCGTAAAGGCGGGACGAATGATCGCTGGCAGGCCGACATAGTCGAGCGTTTCAACAGCCAGCGCAACGCCAGCTGCGAGGTCTTTTTTGCCATCGCTGCCTTTGGGGGCTGTGACAATTGTCGCCTTGGGGTTTTCGATGCCCAGACGGTCCATCGCTTCGCGGAACAGCTTGCGATCTTCTGCCATTTCAATGGCTTCGCGTTTTGCGCCGATCATTTCAACGTTGAATTTTTCCAGCACACCCATCTCTTCGAGTGCCAGCGAGGTGTTCAAACCGGTTTGCCCGCCCATCGTTGGCAGCAGCGCATCGGGGCGTTCTTTTTCGATGATTTTGGCAACAACTTCGGGGGTGATTGGCTCGATGTAGGTGGCGTCTGCCATGCCGGGGTCGGTCATGATTGTCGCCGGGTTCGAGTTGACCAGAATGATCCGGTAACCCTCTTCGCGCAGCGCCTTGCAGGCCTGTGCGCCAGAGTAGTCAAATTCGCAGGCTTGGCCGATCACAATAGGCCCCGCACCAATGATCATAATCGACTTTATGTCGGTTCTCTTTGGCATGGTTTTAACCCCCGATGATGTGCAAATTGTCGCGTTATTAGCGCGCTACAAATTATCGTGGGTTATAGGCATGGGGGCGGCTGTTGCAAGGGGTTTCCCCAAGTTGGTGCTCTGCGTTTCAACCGGCCATTTCGATTATGCGAGTTTGGCTTGAACCGCGTCCAGAAATACGCGCGCTGACGCTTCGAATTCGCGTGGCTTGTCGGCGTGCAACCAGTGGCCTGCGCCCGGGATTTTGGCAAAGCGTGCATGCGGGAACAGGGGTTTGATCAGTTCACGGTGTTCGGGCAAGACATAGTCTGACTGCGCGCCAGACAAAAACAGGGTCGGGCCGCTGTACGTGCCATTCAGGTCAGGAATGCCAATGATTGCGGGCATTTCTGCACCCAAGACATCCAAATTTAGCTTCCAGCCCTTGTTTTTCACATCCAGCGATTGGAGCAGAAACGGCTGCACAGCAGGATCGACACCTAGAACATCCATCTGTGCAATAGCATCCGAGCGGCGAGTGATGGTGCCGAGATCAATCGCCTGCATCGTCTGAACCAGGTGCATTTGCGTGTGGGCATAGTTGACGGGCGCGATGTCGCCGATAATCAGGCTGCGCACCAGATCGGGTTGGGTCACGGCCAGTGTCATCGCGGTCTTTCCACCCATCGAGTGACCAAGTACGTCCATAGGCGCACCTAAATGGGTGATGATTTCAGCCAGATCGCCGGCCATGTCGACATAGCCGTTGCTGTCAAATCGCGGACTGTCGCCGTGATTGCGCATATCAACGCTGATAACGCGGCGGGTGTCGGACAACCGTTTGGCGATGACGCCCCAATTGCGTGCAGACCCGAACAACCCGTGGGCGATCAGCAGGGCAGGGCCGGTTCCGATGTCAGTGTAATTCAGCATAAGATGTGATTACCGCAATGCGCGCAGGGTCGCCAGATGTATTGAAGCATGCGGCACTTGGGGGTAGATAGCCGCATGGATATTGAGGCCGATATTGCCACCAAGGCAGAAACGTTGCGCAAAGCGATGCACAGCAAGCTGAGCATTAAGGGGCGTAGCTTTGCCGGGGCGGTGCGCCGTGCGGGTCGTCTTTTGCCGGGGCGGATCAGGCGGCAGGCGGACGTCATTATCAAAGCACAAGAACTGGGCGGCCATCCGAAACTCATGCGAATGGTCGATCAAAAAGCCGTCGATGCCGCGTTCAAAGACATCAAAGGCTATCTGGCTGGGATCGATCCCGCAGAGCGCAAACGGTCATGGTGGCTGAAATGGACGGGTCTGAACGTCTTGAACGTGCTGATTGTTGCGGTCTGTTTTGTGATCTGGTTGGTGTGGTCCGGCACTATTTGACGCTTTGCAATGCTGTGCTGCGCGCCTATGAATGAACCGTGTTCAAACGTGAGGGCAAATCATGGGCAAAGTTCAAGAACGCAAAGCTAAATTGCACGACCGCCTGATTGATGTCGCCGAGGCGCAGATCATCGAGGGTGGCCTAAGCACGGTCAAAGCACGTGATCTGGCGCGCAAAGCCGAATGTGCGCTGGGTGCGATTTACAACGTGTTTGACGACATTAACGATCTGTTGATGGCCGTGAACGGGCGTACGTTTCACAAGCTGGGCGAGGCGGTCAGTGCTGCTGTAAAAGACGCTCATGACGAGGGGCCAAATGACCAACTGATCGCGATGTCCAAGGCGTATTTGGGGTTCGCAGCCGAGAATACGCATTTGTGGCGCGCATTGTTTGATCTGGAAATGTCGTCGGAATCAAAAGTGCCAGAGTGGTATCTGGCCGAGCTTGCCCAACTGTTCACGCATATCGCCCACCCTTTGGCGCGGCTTTTCCCTGATTTGCCACGGGACGAGCTGGATTTGATGGTACGTGCCTTGTTTTCGTCGGTGCACGGCATTGTTTTACTGGGGCTTGAAAAGCGCATCTCGGGGGTGCCACGCCCGCAGATCGAACATATGATTGCCCAGGTTCTTTCTCAAATCGGAAAATAATTGAACGATGTTCAAGCTTCTTCTTGAATTGCCGAGCTGGGTCTCTATATCCATTCCATGAACGATGTTCAAAAATGGAGAGTAAGATGTTTTCAACACTTAGAACTTTAGTAACAGGTGCAAATGCACGGGCCACGGAACAGCTGCGCGACGTCTATTCAATCGAGTTGATCGAGCAAAAAATCCGCGAAGCCCAAGAAGGACTGCGTGCGGCGAAATACACGCTTGCGGGATTGATCCAGCGCGCTCGGTCAGAAGATCGCCAGATTGCAGCGTTGGAAAATCGCGTGACCGATTTGTTGGCCCGCGCAACCGAGGCCATGGGCGCCGGACGCGACGACATGGCCCAAGAGGCAGCCCAAGCGATTGCAGACATGGAAAACGAAATTGCGCTGCGCCGCGAGACATCCAGCCGTCTTGAGACGCGTATTTTGCGACTGCGCGCCTCTGTTGAAACCGCCAACCGGCGCATCATTGACCTCAAGCAGGGGGCGATTGCCGCCAAGGCCGTGCGCCGCGAACAAGACATGCAATCGCGATTGGGTCGTACCTTGCACCAAGACAACGCAATGGACGAAGCCGACGCGCTGATCAAAGGCGTGATGGGGCGCGATGATCCGCTGGAACAAAGCGAAATTCTCGCTGAAATTGACACTGGCCTGAGCCATGAAAATCTAGGCGATCGCATGGCCGCTGCGGGTTTTGGTCCAAGCTCAAAAACTACCGCGAGCGACGTCTTGAGCCGTTTGAAAACCAAATAATCGCGCCGCGTGTGCGCATAAATTTACAGTACGGAGAATAAAAATGAACAACGAAAACACAGATAACGGTATGATTTTGTTTATTAACGTGGCGGGGGTGTTGATTGCCTACGTCTTGCTGGCGATTTCGCTTTGGCTGTCTACGGAGGTGCCGCTGTCGACCAAAGGTTATTGGGGCATGGGCATCGTATTGCTGACGATCAGCCTGATCAACGTGGTCAAATACCGATTTGATTGGAAGCTGAGCGGGGACCGGATCCAACGGATCGAAGACGCCAAGAACGAAAAAATTCTGGAAGATTTCGTGAGCGATCCGAAGGCGTAAATTCGGACACAAAAGCAAGCGTAAGGCGGGCCGTGATAGCCCGCCTTTTTAGTGCTTACAGGTTTTGGTACATTGGGAAACGCGCACACAGTTGCGCAACTTCTGCCTTTACCTTGTCTTCAACCGCGCCGTTGCCGTCTTCGCCGTTTGCGGCCAAACCGTCGACAACTTCGATGATCCAATCAGCAATCTGGCGGAACTCGGTCTCGCCAAATCCTCGTGTGGTTCCAGCAGGAGACCCCAAACGGATACCGGAAGTCACGGTTGGTTTTTCTGGGTCAAACGGCACGCCGTTTTTGTTGCACGTGATGTGCGCGCGGCCCAAGGCCTTGTCCACGATATTGCCTGTCACGCCTTTGGGGCGCAGATCGACCAGCACAACGTGGGTGTCGGTGCCGTGTGTGACAGTATCAAGACCGCCTTTGATCAACTGATCTGACAGGGCTTGGGCGTTTTTCACGACCTGTTGGATGTAGGTTTTGAACTCTGGCTGCAAGGCTTCGCCAAACGCCACGGCCTTGGCTGCAATCACGTGCATCAGCGGGCCGCCCTGGATACCAGGAAAGATCGCCGAGTTGAATTTTTTGGCCAGCGCCTCGTCATTCGTCAGGATCATGCCGCCCCGTGGGCCGCGCAGGGTTTTGTGCGTTGTCGTCGTTGCAACATGCGCATGCGGGAACGGCGATGGGTGTTCGCCAGCCGCGACCAGACCGGCAAAATGCGCCATGTCGACGTGCAGATATGCGCCAACCATGTCGGCAATTTCGCGCATGCGTTTGAAATCAATCTGGCGCGGAATGGCAGAGCCACCGGCGATGATCATTTTCGGTTGGTGCTCTTTTGCGAGCGCTTCGACTTGGTCGTAATCAAGCAGATTGTCCTCGCGTTTCACGCCATATTGCACAGCGTTAAACCATTTGCCCGACTGGTTCGGGGCCGCACCGTGTGTCAGGTGGCCGCCGGCGTCCAGCGACATGCCAAGAATGGTGTCGCCCGGTTTCAGCAACGCTTGGAACACGCCCTGGTTGGCTTGCGAACCCGAGTTCGGCTGCACGTTGGCAAAGCCACAGTCAAACAACTGCTTGGCGCGATCAATGGCGAGGTTCTCGGCAACATCGACGTATTGGCACCCACCATAATAGCGCCGCCCCGGATAGCCTTCGGCGTATTTGTTGGTCATCACTGACCCTTGCGCCTGCATTACTGCGGCAGACACGATGTTTTCTGAGGCGATCAATTCGATCTCGTCGCGCTGGCGACCCAATTCGGCTGTGATCGAGCCAAAGATTTCTGGATCGCGTGTTGCGAGGTCTTGGGTGAAAAAGGCGTTGTTGCTCATGGCGCGTGCTCCGCTGAGAGGGACAGGATTTTGAGGTTTCGTATCGGAAACCCTACCAATCTGGAAGCGGCTAAAGCGACGCAGGACAAAGAATATGCGGCAATGCTGGGCAAGGGAGGAATAATATGTTTGTTTCGGATACAACATGGCCGCGATAGGAAACAGATCAGCATGCCCCTGAAAATTGCTTTTGCCGCATCCCGTGCGCCTGTTGCCCAAACAGCCCGGGCGGCTTTGGTCGGGCGGTACGGGAATGCACCGCTTGAAAGCGCTGATATTATCGTCGCGTTGGGCGGTGATGGTTTTATGTTGCAGACCTTGCATGACACTCGAGAATTGTCGGCGCCTGTGTACGGGATGAACCGTGGCACGATCGGATTCTTGATGAACGAGTATAGCGAAAGCGCGTTGGTCGAACGTTTGGAAGCAGCAGAAGAGGCAGAAGTAAACCCACTGACCATGCGCGCCACAGGTGTGGACGGCACGACGCATGACGCGCTTGCGATCAACGAAGTGTCACTGCTACGCGCATCCGCGCAGGCGGCGAAATTGCGCATCACTGTCGATGGCAGGTTGCGGATGGAAGAACTGGTGTGCGACGGCGCGCTGGTTGCCACGCCTGCAGGCTCGACCGCCTACAACTACTCAGCCCACGGTCCTGTGTTACCGATTGGGTCTGACGTTTTGGCGCTGACGGCAGTTGCTGCATTCCGCCCACGTCGCTGGCGTGGTGCGCTGTTGCCCAAGACCGCGACTGTGCGATTTGATGTGCTCGAACCGGAAAAGCGCCCCGTCATGGCCGAGGCGGATTCACGCTCTGTTATGAACGTCACGTCGGTGGTTATCCGGTCCGAACCCAGCGTCGTTCACCGTATCCTGTTTGACCCCGGCCACGGGTTAGAAGAGCGTCTGATTTCAGAGCAATTCAGCTAGCCGGTTCCAGATATTTTAACGCAATGTCAGTGGCTTGTTCGGTCCCGATAATCGGTGGGATCAGGGTCATGACTTTGCCGTTCTCATCGAGCAGGTGAATGAACGAACCATGCGCGTAAATCCACCCGTATTCTGGATCTTGGAACAGGGGTTTTATGTCTACCGAAAAAGCTTCGTATGCCTCGTGAAGGGCCGCAGGCGCACCGGTTAAGCCTATGAAATCAGGGTGCCATTTGGACAGCGGGGCCTGCATCGTGTCGACGGTGTCTTGGTCTGGTGCAATGGTGATCATCACGGGTGTAATGTCGTGCCCTTTGGCCTCGAGCGCGGTGGTGATATCGGCCATCAATGGAAACGCGGCGGTGCAAATGTCGGGGCAATTTACGTAGCCGAAAAACACCAGTTGGGCGCGCCCGTCCGGCGCAATTTCGGTGCGGGTTTCACCGTATTGATTGATCAGCGCATAGGATCCGCCCAAGTCAAAGGGCAGGCCACTTTGTGCGGTCGCAGCACCCGCCCAAAGCGCTAGCGACACAGCAAGTGATTTAATCAAAAGTTTTCCTCGATAAAGGCTGCGTCAGCGTCTAGGCCCAACCCAAGATAGCCTTCGCGACCGATGATTTCCTTGATCCGAGGATCACGGCGAAACCATGCGCCTTTGCCTTTGGCTTCAGGAAATTGCTTGGCCCAAACTTTGGTGGCTTGGCTGGCTTTGCTCCACTCACCAGCGGCGGTTTTGATGCGCTGTACGAGATAGATATTCGATGCATTCAGGTCCTCGTCTTCAATCAACAGCCCGTCAACTTGCACGGTCTGACCGCAGTAAGGCGCAAGGTCGGTGGCAGCCCCCGTGAATGCAGGCTGGTTGTTTTTCAAAGGTAAAACCATGACGTTGTCTTCGGTGCGGATCAAACCCAGTTGACGGGTGCCATCGCCGCAATTGTTCGGGCAATTACCCGTCAAATTGCACAACACATCAACGACTTTGGCTTCAAAGGTTGCTGGGATCTCGGCATAGAGGTTCCATGATTTAGCTTCGGATCCTTCAGAAAAATCTTGGGCAGCAAGCGGGCTGGCGGCAAGCGCCAGAAGTGCGATGAGATGCTTCATTTGTTTGGGCCCGGGATCGAGAAGGGGGGGACGTTGCCGTAATCTTCGTGGTTGAGGTTCTGAATATCCAGATCGGAGACAACTTTGCTGACAACGAGGTAATTCAACCCGTCGCGTTCGTAATGCATGCCGTCTGCTTCAATCGTGTGGGCGGCCATGCGTAGGGCTGTGGCCCCGCCGTTGGATTGCGCGTCATCTTCGATCTTCAGAACCATGTAAACGGTACCGTCTTCGGCCAGCAACCCGACCGGAATACCGCCCGCGCTGCACCACAATGCGCAGGTGTGGTGGGCGGACCCCACAACCGCATCAGGGCCGCCCATGACGCCAGAATAATAGCACCACGTGTCGATAATTTCGCCTTTGACTTGGATGCGCGTGCCTTCGGCGGCCCACAGTGGGGTCGTCATCATACAGGCGGCAAGAGCCAGAATAAATCGTTTCATTTCAGTCCTATCGTTTCTGCTTGGATCAAGCCTAACCCTTGAAGCGTAGATGTGGCAAATGGAATGAGTTCAATTTCGATCACATCTTCGTCTTGAACCGCGTGGACGGCTCGGATACTGCGGGCTTTCGGCAGCCTTCAGGAGACGACAAATGACATCGACATGGGACGCACACACCCTTGGTATCGACTTTGGCACGTCCAACTCTGCGGCGGGGGTTTGTGTGGGCGGTAGGCCGTTCTTGATCCCCTCCGAGCCGGGGGAAACCACCTTGCCCACATCGGTTTTCTTTGGGGTAGGGCGGTCTGAAATGACCATCGGCAACATGGCCAACCGCGCGCTGATCAACGGTGACGAAGGGCGGTACATGCGGGCACTCAAAAGCGTTCTTGGCACGTCTTTGATGGGTGAAAAGCGGACGTTTCTGGGCGAAAAGATGGATTTTTATGACATCATCGGCCAGTTTTTGTCGGTGGTAAAAACCCGTGCCGAGGCGGCCTGCCATCAGCCGTTTGATTATGCGTTGTCAGGGCGTCCGGTGCGGTTTCATTCGCGTGATGCGGATCGCAATGCCAAGGCGCAATCGGACTTGGTCGAATGTTATTTGCGCGCCGGTTTCAGGGATGTGCGGTTTATGTTTGAGCCAGAGGCCGCGGCCTTGGCCACGCAATCTATCGGCGACGAGGGGCTGTCACTGATCGTGGATATTGGTGGCGGGACATCGGATTTTTCGGTGTTTCGTAGTGGCACTGACGGGGTCGAGGTCCTTGCCAGCCACGGTGTGCGTGTGGGCGGTACAGATTTTGACAAACGGCTTAGCGTCGATCACGTAATGCCCTTGTTGGGGCGCGGCGCGTTGATCCGCAAAGAGATGGGCAGCGGCACCATAACTTTGCCCAATTCGATGTTTCAGCAACTCGCCACGTGGGAACAAATCCCGTTCATGTACGGGCACGACGTAAAGCGTGATGTGGCGCGTATGCAGCGTCTGGCTGTCGATCCACCGGTGCTAGCACGTCTGTCGTATTTGCTGGAAATGGAGCTGGGCCATGATGTGGCCTTTGCGGTTGAGGCTGGTAAAATCAAAGCGAATAGCGGTGACGGGGCAGAGGCGCGCATCGACCTAAGCATCCTTGAAAAAGGCGTGTTTGCGCCGCTTGGTCGCGATCAGTTGGCCGTCAGTTTGGCTGAACACGTGCAAGAAGTCGTTGCTGCAGCGCTAGCAACGTTTGAACAAGCGGACTGCACAGCAGAGCAAATTAAGCGGATCATTTTTGTTGGTGGTTCCAGCCTGTTACGCCCAATCCAAAGTGCGATGCAAACGGCTTGCGTCAATGCGGAACTGGCCTATGCCGACGCGTTTACGGCAGTCATTGATGGGCTGGCTTTGGCAAGTGCGGCACCGCTGAAATACGGTACCGCGCCTTAGTTATTCGGCTGCGTAGCCAATGGTTTGCAGTGCGGTTTTGATCTCGTCCAAGATGGCTGGATCATCGATGGTTGCAGGCAGTTTGAACGTTTCGCTGTCGGCAATTTTCACCATGGTTCCACGCAGGATTTTACCCGAGCGCGTCTTTGGTAAACGATCAACCACCAGTGCCAGTTTGAACGCGGCAACAGGCCCGATTTTCTCGCGCACTAGTTTCACACATTCAGCGGTGATCTCTGAATGCGGGCGATTCACGCCGTTGGTCAGGCAGACAAATCCGACCGGCAATTGGCCCTTAAGCTGATCGGTCACGCCGACGACTGCGCATTCGGCGACATCGGGATGTGCAGCGAGAACTTCTTCCATCGCACCTGTGGACAGGCGGTGGCCAGCGACGTTGATCACGTCATCGGTGCGCGCCATGATGTATAAATAACCGTCTTCGTCGACCATGCCCGCATCGCCGGTTTCGTAGTATCCAGGAAAGGCGGTCAGGTAGCTTTTCTTAAACCGGTCGCCAGCATTCCAAAGGGTCGGCAATGTGCCCGGTGGCAAGGGCAATTTGATCGCGATTGCGCCCAATGTATTTGGTTCCAACGGGTGTCCGTCGTCGCCCAAGATCTGCACGTCATAACCGGGCATCGGCACGGTGGGTGATCCGATTTTGACGGGTAGTGCCTCGAGCCCTGCTGGGTTGCCTGCGATGGTGTAGCCGGTTTCGGTCTGCCACCAGTGGTCATAGACCGGCTTTTGCAGGATGTTCTGCGCCCACTCGATCGTGTCAGGGTCGGCCCGTTCGCCCGCAAGATACAGCGCGCGCAAGCAGCTGATGTCGTATTTGGCGCAGAATTCGCCTTTTGGATCTTCGCGCTTAACGGCGCGAATGGCGGTGGGGGCCGTGAAAAAGCTGCGCACGTTATGTTCTGAAATCACCCGCCAGAATGTGCCCGCATCTGGCGTGCCGACGGGTTTGCCCTCAAACACAATTGTGGTGTTGCCGTGGATCAGGGGCGCGTAGCAGATATAGCTGTGGCCAACGACCCAGCCCACATCGGACGCCGCCCAAAACACATCGCCAGGATCGACGTCGTAGATGTTTTTCATTGTCCAGTTCAGCGCAACCAAATGACCGCCAGTGTGGCGTACAACGCCTTTTGGCGCGCCTGTCGTACCTGAGGTATAGAGGATGTAGGCGGGGTGGTTGCCGTCTACCGAAACGCAATCCGCGGCAGATGTTCCGTTTTGGAAACCATGCCAGTCCACGTCGTTTGCGCCCATGTCGCAGGTGTGTTGTTCGCGCTGTAAAATCACAGTGAAATCAGGCTTGTGCGTCGCTAGTTCGATAGCACCATCAAGCAGGGGTTTGTATTCGACCACGCGGTTTGGTTCTAACCCGCAGGACGCCGCGATGATCGCTTTGGGGGTGCAATCGTCGATGCGCACGGCCAGTTCGTTGGCTGCAAAACCGCCAAACACGACCGAGTGCACGGCACCGATGCGTGCGCACGCCAGCATGGCTTCGAGGGCTTCGGGCACCATTGGCATGTAGATGATGACGCGGTCGCCTTTGGTCACACCTTTGGCAACCAACCCACCGGCAAAGGCGGCAACGCGCGCTTGCATTTCTGCGTAGGTGATTTTGGTTTGCGAATTGGTAATTGGGCTGTCGTGAATGACGGCCACCTGATCGCCGCGCCCCGCTGCCACATGTCGGTCAAGCGCGTTGTAGCAGGTGTTTACCTTGGCCTCGGCGAACCATTCGTACAGGTCATCCCCCAGCTCATAGAGCGCGCGTTTGGGGGCAACGTCCCAGTCAATCGCCTGCGCTGCATTGAGCCAATAGGCTTCGGGGTCTTGTAAAGACGCCTTGTATTCTGCGTGATAACCCATGGTTCAAATCTCCTCCACCTGAGTTCGAAGTGTTAAGAGGACAGGACCCTATGGGCAAGGGTGTAGGGCCAAAGTGCGATCATTGTAGTGAAGGAGTTTTCAACGCGACCTGACTGCGCGTTGAAAACTTTGCACAGCTGTTAACCGTAATGGGCCACCGGCGTGCCTGCGACGGCCCCCATATTCAGCAGGCCGCGCGCGGTAATTGACGGCGATACGATGTGAACTTTGTTGCCCATGCCCATCAAAATCGGACCAACCTCTAGCCCGCCGCCCTTCATCTTCAGAATGTTGCGCACCCCTGATGCGGCATCTGCGTGGGCAAAGACCAGCACATTTGCGGCCCCGTTCAGGCGACCTTCGGGCATGATGCGGGCGCGCAATTCCGGATCAAGGGCCGTGTCGATGTTCATCTCGCCGTCATACGTGAAATCGTGGCCACCTGCGTCCAGGATTTCGAGTGCTGCGCGCGCTTGCGCCCCGGTGCCCGTCGGTTGGTTGCCAAATTGCGAATGCGAACACAGGGCGATTTGCGGATCTAGACCAAAGCGGCGAACGTGACGCGCAGCCCCGATCACGATTTCAGCAAGCTGTTGCGGCGTCGGTTCTGTGTGCACATGCGTGTCGGCGATGAACAGTGGTCCGTCTTCTAGGATCATCATCGACAGCGCGCCCACAGGATGCAGATCACCGCGCCCAAGGATTTGTGCGGCATAATTCATGTGCCAACGGAACTCACCAAAGGTGCCGCAGATCAGGCTGTCGGCTTCGTCTCGGTGTACCATCACCGCGCCAATTGCAGTCGTATTGGTGCGCATAATGGCGCGGGCCAGATCAGGGGTAACGCCGCGGCGGGCCATCAGCGAATGATAGGTTTCCCAGTAATCGCGGTAGCGCGGATCGTTTTGCGGGTTCACCAGATCGACTTGTTCGCCCAGCTTGATCGTCAAACCTGCACGTTCGATCCGCTGTTCGATGACGTCTGGGCGACCAATTAAAATCGGGCGCTCGGCGGTTTCCTCAACCATGGCTTGGGCGGCGCGCAAGACGCGTTCGTCTTCACCTTCGGCAAACACGATGCGGCGTGGGGTCGTGCGGGCGGCCTCGAAAACGGGGCGCATCAGCAAGGCTGATTTGAAAACGGATCCGTCGAGTTTGGTTTTATACGCTTCAAGGTCTTCGATGGGTCGTGTGGCAACGCCGGTTTCCATCGCCGCACGTGCAACCGCAGAACTGACAATGCCAACAAGACGCGGATCAAAGGGTTTGGGGATCAAATAATCGACCCCGAATGTCATCTGCTCACCCTGATACGCTGCGGCGGCTTCGGCCGAGGTCGTGGCGCGCGCAAGGGCCGCAATGCCGTCGATACAAGCCAGCTGCATTTCGTCGTTGATGGTGGTCGCGCCGACATCCAATGCCCCGCGAAAGATGAAAGGAAAACACAGTACGTTGTTGACTTGGTTGGGAAAATCGCTGCGACCTGTGGCGATGATCGCATCGGGGGCCACCTCGCGCACGAGGTCAGGCAGAATTTCGGGCGTCGGATTGGCAAGGGCAAACACGATGGGTTGTTTGGTCATGCGTTTGACGTGATCTTGGGTCAAAACACCGGGACCAGACAGCCCAAGGAACATGTCGGCACCGTCGATCACATCATCTAACGTGCGCTTGTCCGAGCTTTGGGCAAAGGCAGATTTTGCAGGGTTCATGTCGACCTCGCGGCCCTCGTAAACCAGCCCGTGAATGTCGCAGAGCCAAACGTTTTCGCGTTTCACGCCCATTTTAAGTAGCATGTTGAGGCAGGCAATGCCCGCAGCTCCGCCACCGGTCGAGACGATCTTGATGTCTTCGAATTTCTTACCCGCAACGTGCAACGCGTTTGTGGCCGCAGCGCCCACAACAATCGCCGTGCCGTGCTGGTCATCGTGAAACACCGGAATGCCCATGCGCTCGCGGCAGATTTTTTCAACAATAAAACAGTCGGGCGCTTTGATGTCTTCAAGGTTGATCGCGCCAAAAGACGGTTCCAGCGCGCAGACGATGTCGGCCAGTTTTTCCGGGTCCGTTTCATCGACTTCAATGTCAAAACAATCGATCGAGGCGAACTTCTTGAACAGGACGGCCTTGCCCTCCATCACCGGCTTTGACGCCAACGCCCCGATGTTTCCCAGCCCCAGAACGGCCGTGCCATTGCTCACGACCGCAACCAGATTGGCGCGCGACGTGTAGCGTGCGGCCGTCGTTGGGTCCTTTTGGATTTCGAGACAAGCCTCTGCAACACCCGGTGAATAAGCGCGCGCCAGATCACGTCCGTTCGCCAGAGGTTTGGTTGCGCGAATCTCCAGTTTACCAGGGCGCGGAAATTCGTGATAATCGAGCGCGGCTTGGCGCAAATTTGGTGTATCGGACATCGTATACTCCGGCTGATTTCAGATTTAGTTTAGCGTTAAACTATTTTTTCATTTTGGCCAATAACCTTTATTTTACTGGCTTGGTTTCACGGAATTTTGCATCGCCGTGAGCAAGCCACAAAAATGCCAGGTAAAATGCCACGTAACAAGGTTAGCCGTGCGTCGGTGTTTTTGCCCAAAAGATGCCCCTTGATGGGTTGCTATTGTCCCACGAGCCTATCAGGTTCAAGTTTATGACAGATATACGCGCAGAAGTGTGTTTGCCGAGCATGGATTTGCGCGGCGACATCGGGTTTTTCACCAAGATTTTGGGGATGCGGATGGAAATGATCTATCCTGCGGATGACCCTTGTGTCGCGGTGTTTTCGGGCCATGGCCTGGCCGTGCGTTTAGATGCCGAGCAAAAGGGCGAACCGGGGCAGATCAACATTCGCTGCGCAGCACCTGACACTTTTGCTGATGACGCACGTGATTTGACTTCGCCCGGCGGCACAAAAATCGGCATCACCGAATTGAATCCGCCGCTGTTGATGCCGCAGACAGCGCATTCGTTTGTCGTGCGACGCCTTGCGGATCAGGCCCCTTGGGTCATTGGCCGCGCAGGCATGCATTACCGCGATTTGATCCCTGACCGTTTGGGCGGCTCGATCATCGCCAGCCACATTCGTATCCCTGACGGCGGCCCGGTGCCGGACATGGTGCATTACCACACCGTCGGGTTTCAACTGATTTTCTGCTACCGGGGCTGGGTCGATCTGGTCTACGAGGACCAAGGCGAACCGTTCCGCCTGCACGCCGGCAATTGCGTGATCCAACCCCCCGAAATCCGCCACCGTGTGCTGTTTGCCTCTGACAATATCGAGGTCATCGAAATTGGCGTGCCTGCGGAACACGTCACCACGATTGATCACGACATGGAATTGCCAAACGGGCCGGCGAACCCATCGCGCGACTTTAGCGGGCAACGCTTTGTACACCACAAGGCTGATCAGGCAACGTGGGCCCCGTTTCGGGTTCCGGGCTATCAAAGCCGCGACACGACGATTGCCGCGCACACCAATGATGTGGCGGGCGTGCATGTTATCCGCGCAGGCGCCGGTGCCCCCGATTGGACCAAACACACCACGGATATTCTGTTCACTTTTGTGATGGACGGCACCATGACGCTAGAGGGGGAAGGGCGCGATCCTTATCCCCTTGAGCCCGGCGACGCGTTTGTTATTCCACCCGACATGAAGACGCGCTATGCTGACCCTTCGCCAGATTTGGAACTGCTCGAGGTGTCACTGCCCGCAGCGTTTAAAACGGTGATCGGGGCCTAGCGCCTGCGCAGTATTTGGGGGCGAGTATGTCATTAAAAAAAGCGGCGTTTGCGGTGCGTGACAACGCTTATGCGCCTTATTCGAAATTCCACGTCGGGGCCGCTATTCGCGCAGAATCAGGCGCTGTCTACGTCGGCTGCAATGTCGAAAATGCAGCCTACCCCGAGGGAACCTGCGCCGAAGCGGGGGCCATTGCCGCAATGATCGCCGCAGGTGAAACCCGCCTGAGCGAAGTCTACGTGGCGGCTGGTGGATCAAAACTGATCACGCCGTGCGGCGGGTGTCGTCAGAAGCTTGCGGAATTTGCCGACGGCGACGTGCTTGTGCACATGGCGACGATCAGTGGACTAGAAAGCACGATGCGCATGGATGCGTTGTTGCCGGGGGCCTTTGGTGCCGGACATATGGAAGATACCCCAGAATGAGTGAGATCACCGCCCAAGCCATCATTGCAAAACTGCGCCAGCGCCAAACGCCGGGTCGTGAAGAATTGGCATGGTTTGCGCAAGGGCTGGCTGACCACACCGTCAGCGATGCGCAGGCCGGTGCCTTTGCCATGGCTGTGTGCCTGAACGGGTTGGGCGATGTGGGCCGTGTTGCGTTGACCATGGCAATGCGCGACAGCGGCACGGTGCTGAAATGGGACTTGGCGGGGCCGGTTCTGGACAAACATTCAACGGGCGGTGTTGGCGATTGCGTCAGCTTGATTTTGGCACCTGCGTTGGCGGCCTGCGGTGCGTTTGTGCCAATGATTTCGGGACGCGGTTTGGGTCACACGGGCGGAACGCTTGATAAACTCGACGCGATCCCTGGCGTATCGACGCACCTAAGCGCGGACCGGTTTGCCGAAGTTGTGCGCACGACAGGTTGCGCGATTGTTGGGGCCACGGGTGACATCGCCCCGGCAGACAAACGGCTTTACGCGGTGCGCGACGTGACCGCGACAGTGGAAAGCATGGATCTGATCACGGCCTCGATCTTGTCCAAGAAATTGGCGGGCGGGCTTGATGGTCTGGTGCTGGACGTAAAAGTCGGCAGCGGCGCGTTTATGAAAGACCTCAAGGCCGCGCAGGCGTTGGCCGAGGCGCTGACCAAAACCGCAAATGCTGCGGGTTGCCGCACAACGGCGATCATCAGTGACATGAACCAACCCTTGGCACCATCGCTCGGCAATGCGTTGGAAGTGGCCGAAGTCATGCGCGTCCTGACCTCGTCGCCCAAAGGGCCCCTGGTCGACATTTGCGCGGCATTGGGCGGTGTTCTGCTGGCAAATGGCGGCTTGGCGGATGACGTGCAAGCGGGGGCAAATGCGATCGTCGCCGCGATCCGCGATGGCCGCGCGGCTGAGCGGTTTGGCAAGATGATTGCGGCGATGGGCGGCCCTGTGCAGTTCACCGAAAACTGGTCACGTTTCTTGCCAGAGGCCACCGTCATTCGCGAAGTGACGGCGACCCAATCGGGCTACGTTACCGCAATTGATGGCGAGGCCTTGGGGCTGGCGGTTGTGGCAATGGGCGGCGGGCGTCGTGTCGAAACGGACCGGATCAATCCTGCGGTCGGGTTTTCGGATGTGGTGCGATTGGGGGCCAAAGTCACCAAGGGGCAACCATTGGGCGTGGTCCACGCAGGGCGCCCCGATCGCGCAGATCAAGCCGAAGCCGCTTTGCGCCGCGCGATCAAAATCGGGCCCTCGGTGCCGATGATCCCGGATTTGATTGTCGAAAGGATCGGGTAATGCCTGACCCAAAAGCGCGCGCGTTTCTGGTGGTTATGGATTCTGTCGGGATCGGCGGTGCGCCCGATGCAGACGCCTATTTCAATGGTGATTTGCCTGATGTTGGGGCCAACACGTTGGGCCATATTGCGCAGGCTTGCACCGCGGGGCGCGCCGAACAGGGTCGCAGCGGGCCATTGAATATCCCGAACCTGACTCGCTTGGGAATTTTCGCCGCAGAGGCGCTGGCCAATGATCGAGCGGTAGATTTAGAGGGTAGTTGGGGCGCTGCAACCGAAGTGTCAAAGGGCAAAGATACCCCGTCCGGCCACTGGGAACTTGCCGGTTTGCCGGTGCCTTGGGATTGGCACTATTTTCCAGATGCGACCCCCGCATTTCCCGACCACGTTACGCAGGCTGTCTGTGACGCGGCGGGTGTGGACGGGATTTTGGGCAACTGCCACGGGTCGGGCACCGATATATTGGTGCGGTTTGGAGCAGAGCATTTGGAAACCGGATTTCCGATTTGTTATACCTCGGCGGACAGCGTGTTTCAGATCGCAGCGCATGAGGATGCGTTTGGTTTAGACCGGTTGCTGGATCTTTGCGCCGCTGTCGCGCCTGTGTTGCACGACATGAAAGTGGGCCGCGTCATCGCGCGTCCGTTTGTTGGCACGCAAGGCGCGTTTGAACGGACCGGCAATCGCCGCGACTATGCAATCATGCCGCCAGCACCCGTGCTGAGCAATTGGGTGCAAAACGCGGGCCACCACGTCTATGGCATTGGCAAGATTGGCGATATTTTCACGATGCAAGGCTTTGACGAGGTGCGCAAAGGTGCGGACGCGACCTTGATGGGGCATCTGTCGGATTTGGTTGCTGATGCCGTCGACGGCAGCCTGACCTTTGCAAATTTTGTCGAATTCGACAGTCTGTTTGGCCATCGCCGCGATGTGTCGGGTTATGCGCGCCATCTGGAATGGTTCGATGCCGAAATCGGCAAAATCATCGCGCAAATGCGCCCAAGCGACATCATGGCTCTGACCGCTGATCACGGCAACGATCCGACGTGGGCTGGCACTGACCACACCCGCGAACGGGTGCCAGTTTTGGTGGCGGGGGGCGCGCTGCAAAATTTGGGTCACATCGGATTTGTCGATGTGGCAAAATTGATCGCCACGCATTTGGGTGTGACACCTCAAATCAAATAAAAGCGCGGTTCGTCGTTGTGTGTCCGCGTGCCTCTTGGCACAAAGGGGCAAACAAGGAGTCGCACTATGTCCGAGCATTTGAACGTCGTTGATCACCCGTTGGTGCAACACAAACTGACCATCATGCGGGACAAGGACACGCCAACAGCGGTCTTTCGCCAGTTATTGCGTGAGATTTCGCAACTGCTGGCCTATGAGGTCACGCGCGGGTTGCCCATGACCACCAAACGTATCGAAACGCCGATGCAGGAAATGGATGCACCGACGTTAGACGGCAAAAAGCTGGCGTTGATTTCGATTTTGCGCGCGGGCAACGGTCTGCTGGACGGGGTGCTTGAACTGATCCCGTCTGCGCGGGTTGGTTTTGTGGGGCTTTACCGTGACGAAGAAACGCTAAAACCGGTTGAATACTACTTTAAGGTCCCGGAAAGCATCGAAGATCGTCTGGTCATTGCCGTGGATCCGATGCTTGCCACAGGCAACAGTTCGGTCGCCGCGATTGACCGTCTAAAAGAGGCGGGGGCCACCAACATCCGGTTCTTGTGCTTGCTAGCTGCCCCTGAGGGAATCGCGCGCATGAAAGAGGCGCATCCCGATGTGCCGATCGTGACCGCTTCGGTTGATGAAAAGCTGAACGAAGTCGGCTACATCGTACCGGGTTTGGGCGATGCGGGCGACCGGATGTTCGGGACCAAGTAAAATAAGGCAAAATTGTGTCTGTGTTCTAGACTCCGCGGGCGTCCTGCGTCATTGTCACCCCTGTATCTTGTGGGGGCGTAGATGAAAATTACTAGAGTTATCGCTTTGGCTGTTATTGCCGCATCGACGGGTGTTGCGGCACTTCATGCGCAAAGCCTGCGAAATGCGAGCCAACCGGCTGAATTTCCACCTGCCAGCTACAAAAGCACGCAGTATGTCGATAGCCGTGGCTGCGTGTTTGTCCGCGCGGGAATCAGCGGCAACATCACGTGGGTGCCGCGTGTCACACGGTCGCGCAATCAGATTTGTAATCAGCAACCATCTTTGACGACACGTACGGCCACAGCCGCTCCGGCCCCTGCGGCCAAAGCGCCGGTTCAAATCACGATCGATCCGACGCCCAAGGCAACTGCTGCGGCCAAACCAAAAGTGCGCAAGCCAGTTGCTGTTGCGGCGGCCAAACCAGCAGTTGTGCGCAAACCAATCATTCGCCGCACACCCGTGCGCAAAGTGCCTGCCAAGGTTGTCGTTGCAAAGCCAGTCCAGATCGCGCCAGCCGCGCAAGTGGTTCAGCCGAAACCAGTGGTGCGCAAAACAACGACCCCGACTGTGCGCCGCCAAACTGCTTGCGCCGGTGCGTCTGCGGTTAGTCAGCTTTACTTGACAGGTAAAAATGTACGCTGCGGCCCGCAGACCCAAGCGATCTCGACAGGTCGTCGCGCTGTACCGGTACAGCAAACCGCGCGTCGTGTGGCATCGGCCCAGACCTATAACGGCAATGCGCAAGGCAACCAGATTAACGGGGCAACCCGTGTCGTGCCAAAACATGTTTTGATACAACGCCAAAACACGCAAAACCTGCCCGTGCCAAAAGGCTACCGCAGAGTTTGGGACGATGACCGTTTGAACCCGAACCGGGCCGAGCAATCGCTGGCTGGCCAGGCAGCCACCAAACTGATCTGGACCAGCACCGTGCCACGGCGCTTGATAAATCAATCCAGCGGGCGTGATGTGACGGCAACTGTGCCGTTGGTTTACCCGTATCTAGATGTGGCGACCCAGACCCGCGATCTGGGGGTTGTGTCGATTGTGCGCCGTGATGGCCAAGTTCTGAAACGCATTCAGCGAAATTCAGCACGCACCAACACCACTGTGCGCCAGCCTACGTTGTCCAGCCGTTCGGTGCCTAAACCCGCACCCAAAGCGGCAGTCCGCGCAACGCCCAAAGCAACAGCTGCGCAAGTCATCCAGGTTGGTACCTACGGGTCACAATCCAACGCGCAAACTGTCGCCAAAAAGTTGCAGCGCATGGGGTTGCCGGTGCGGATCGGTAAATACACGCGCGGTGCGCAAACCTATCGCATGGTCTTGGTTGGTCCGTTTGGACGTGACGCAGCCCAGCAGCTAAGTGCTGTACGCCGTGCCGGATATTCGGACGCATTCCTGCGCAACTAAGTTTGGTCTGACGTAATTCTGAACGGGCGTGCTGTCGTGGCGCGCCCGTTTTGCGTTACCCGCCGCAGATCGCTTGTAGGCGCAGCCAGTCAGCGTCGCGCAGCAGCGGGCGGCTGTCTTCAGGCTTGATCGGGTCAGCCTCAATCAGGCCAACGGTCAATTCACCGGTCACATCAACGGCAAGCGCATAGGGCGTGCTGCGAATATTTGCGGCCTCGAATGCAGACAGCAGGCTTTCGTCCGCCACGGCAGGGCGGGCTTGCGTCAACACGGCCTCTGCGTAATCATCCAAAGCGGTCGAGGGTAAATTCCCGGTCGTCAGCAAGGTAAAGCTGGCGCGCAGACCGGCATGATCCAGCAGCGCCTCAAGCGGATCGCGGTCTGCGGCGCGCTGCATTTCTGCAAGGATGTAACCCGCTGCAACATCAGGTTCCTCAAAGTCTTCGACCAGCGCCTTGTTCAGAATAACCGTGCCGCCGGGCAAGCTCAGGCTGTCGCGCACACCGCTGCGCAAGATCACGACGTCCGGCGCGCTGGTGCGCAGTGCGAGCATTTTGAGGGCCGGTGCGGCGTTGGGCTTGCGGCACGGTTTGCCGGCGACCCGTTCAATGCGGGCCAGAAGGCTATCGCCGATTTTGGCGCGGGTGACGTCTGGAACAACACCCAACGTGTGATTTTGTAAGGCATCCGGCAGCCACAACACCAAGGCGGCCAGCACTGAGCCGACCGAAACAACCAGGCCCACGGATCGCAATCGACCGGGACGCGGGCGTGATTTCAGAACCGCACGGCGCAGCGTCTCGATGGCGTCGATCATTTCGGATTCAGCATCGAGCAGCTCCAGTGTCTCGCTCGGATCGCCGTCAGGGTTAAACACGGCGGGATGGTTTGAACTGCCTTGCCGCTCGACTGCGGCCAGCGACCAATGGGTGATTGCTTGGTCGTTCATATCGCTGATCACAAGTGTGGCGTCCCCGATGGACACAACCACCTCGCGGCGCTGGTCACTGGGGGTTTGACGCCAAAGACCGGTCGCTTCGAGCCGGTCATATTTGGTAAGGGCGGTCATTTTTCTGCTCGTGCCGACATTTTGTGCTGCCTTGGTTTTGCACAACTGTAACAGGAGTTAACAACACGTCAAAGGGGGCGTGGAGCGTCGTTTTAAATGCTGGCCGCCAGTTTGCGCAGTTCGAATTTCTGGATCTTGCCGGTCGAGGTTTTTGGCAACTCCTGGAACACCACGCGCTTGGGCGCTTTGAAACCGGCAATGGTTTTTCGGGCAAAGGCGATCATGGCGGCCTCGTCTCCGATGCACCCGTCTTTGAGTTCAATAAAGGCGCACGGCACTTCGCCCCATTTTTCATCCGGCTTGGCAACAACTGCGGCCAGTGACACGTCCGGGTGGCCCATCAATACGCCTTCGACTTCGACCGAGCTGATGTTTTCACCGCCTGAGATGATGATGTCTTTGGCCCGGTCCGCGATCTGGATGTAGCCGTCAGGGTGCTGGATCGCGAGGTCTTCGGAATGGAAATAGCCGCCCTTGAACACCTTGGCGGTGGCCTCAGGATTTTTTAGATAGCCTTTCATCACCGAGTTGCCGCGCATGACGATTTCGCCTTGGGTGGTGCTGTCCATCGGGACCTGAACCATGTGATCGTCCATGACTGTGATGTGTTCCATCATCGGAAATGCGACGCCTTGGCGGGCCTTGATCGCGGCCTTTTCTGCTTGATCCAGTTCGTCCCAATCATCGCCGCGCCAGATGCATTCGGTCACGTGGCCGTAGGTTTCAGTCAGCCCGTACACTTGGGTGACGTTGAACCCCAGCGCTTCGATTTTGCCCAAAGTTGCAGGGGCAGGGGGCGCGCCTGCGGTAAAGACTTCGACTTGGTGGGTAAAATCGCGACGTTCGCTGTCCGGTGCGTTCACGATCATGTTCAGCACGATGGGCGCGCCGCCAAAATGCGTGACGCCTTCGTCTGCAATCGCATCATAGATCGCACCTGCGGTGATGTCGCGGCAGCAAACGAGCGTGCCGCCAACCAGTGGCATCATCCACGTGTGGTTCCAGCCATTGCAGTGAAACAGCGGCACAATTGCCATGAAAACGGGGTGCAAAACCATGCGCCAGCTGATCACAGTGCCCATCGTCATCATGTACGCACCGCGGTGGTGATAGACGACGCCTTTGGGGCGACCGGTGGTGCCAGACGTGTAATTCAGCGCGAGGCTTTCCCATTCGTCCGCCGGCATAACCCATTCGAAACCGGCGTCGCCTGTGGCTAGAAAGTCGTCATAGGTTGTGTGGCGTCCAGTGGCGGGCCAGCCATGCGCTGCGTCCGGAACTTCGATGATCAACGGTTTGGGCTCGTCCATTTTTGCGACCGACGCTTCGGCAAGCGCAACGAATTGCGTGTCCGCAAGGATCACTTTGGCTTCGCCGTGATCAAAGATGTAGGCGACGGTATCGACGTCCAAACGCGTGTTGATCGTGTTCAAAACAGCTCCGCAGGCAGGTACGCCAAAATGCGCCTCGGCTTGGGCGGGCAGGTTCGGGATCAGTGTGGCAACAACGTCGCCAGATTTAACGCCAGCGCGCACCAGAGCCGAGGCGAGTTGTGTGCAGCGGTCGTAGTATTCGCCGTAGCTGACGCGGTGATCGCCGTAGATCACGGCAGTGCGCTGGGCAAAAACATCACGTGCGCGGCGCAAGTGGGAAAGTGGCGTCAGCGGCACATAGTTTGCGTCACATTTGTCCAAACCAGCTTCATCTGACATCCAGCCCATCTGCATACTCCCATTTGCAAAAACCTAGAGTTCTTGAATTGCGCGGAAAACCCGATATTGCAATAGGGACGGTTTCTAATCGGCCCCTAATTAAAAAGAATCCCCCGACATGACCCTACTCCAAACGCGACCGATGGCTGCTGCGATGTGCATGCTGGGGGCTATGGCCTTGCTGGGGTTTGTCGACAATTACGTGGCCACGATCGCCACCGAAGTCAGCGTCTGGCAGTTTTTGAGCGTGCGTATGGTGATGGCGGTGGCCTTTGTGGCGGTGTTGTCTTGGGCGGGCCTCGGCACGATGAAGCCGCAACGCTGGTGGGCCGTGGCCTTGCGCAGCGGGTTGGTGGCTGTTGGCATGCTGCTGTATTTCGGGTCACTGGCGTTTATGCCGATCGCGCAATCGTTGGCGGGGTTGTTCACCTCACCGATCTTTGTGCTGCTGATGACGGTGCTGGTGTTGAAACAAAAGATCGGACCATGGCGCATCATTGCGGTGGCGATCGGATTTACCGGCATCTTGCTGGTGCTGGGCGTTCAAGACGGCGCGCCGGGCTGGATCATGGTCATGCCCGTGGCGGGCGGATTTTTCTATGCGATGGGCTCGCTGGTCACGCGGGTACTGTGCGCCGAGGAAAGCACACTGTCTATGTTGGCAGGCATCATGATCTCGCAAGCGATCATTGGCGTCATCGCCCTGATCACATTGGCGATCTGGCAACCCGAAGTTCCGGATGGTGCCGCCGGTTTCCTGTTGCGTGGCTGGGTTTGGCCGATCCCGTCAATCTTTCCCTACATCGCGCTTCAGGCGTTTGTGTCGGTCATGGGCGTGTTCTTGTTGATCCGCGCCTACCAATGGGGCGACGCAAGCCAAGTGTCGGTCCTTGAATACTCCATCATGATTTTTGGCCCATTCTTTGGCTGGTTGTTGATGGGCCAAATCATCACGCCAATGATGATCGCAGGAATTGCGTTGATCATCGTCGCAGGCGGGATCATCGCAGTGCGATCAAAATAAGTGGCGCTTTCAAATCGCCCCCGCACAGATAGAGTGTCGCCATGATTATCAGCCTTGGTCGGAAATACATCTTTGTGCATGCCCCCAAAACTGCGGGGACCTCGATGGCATTGGCGCTGGAAGAGCGGGCAATGAAAGACGACATCATGCTGGGTGACACCCCCAAGGCTGTGAAACGGCGACGACGTTTAAAGGATACGCAATCACGCGGGCGGCTTTGGAAACACGCTACACTGGCGGATATTGACGGGCTGATCACGCCGCAAGATCTGGAGGGGTTGTTTGCCTTTACGCTCGTGCGCAACCCTTGGGACCGGATGGTTAGCTATTATCACTGGCTGCAGGTGCAAACGTTCAATCATCCTGCTGTGTCACTGGCCAAACAGGTCACCTTTCACGAATTTGCACAGTCTGGCGTGATTGCGTCTAGCATGAAATCCAGTCCTGCGCGCCACTACATGACAAACGCTCATGGGGTCGAGCACTGCAACGCTTACATCCGGATCGAGCATTTCGCGCAGGATGCGGCCCCCTTGGTTGACCACCTCGGCTTTGATTTGGACCTAGGGCATGCAAACCGGTCCGAACGTCAGGCCGACTATCATAGCTATTACGATGCAAAGACCCGCCAAGCCGTGGCTGCGGCCTGCGCTGAAGACATCGAGAGATTCGGTTACGCCTTCGATTAAACTCAAATTTGTCTCAAAGTTGTTTCAAATTCGTCGCTAATTTTTCCAGAACGCCCCAGATTGTTCTGGCAAACGGAAACAATGCCCCATTTCGGCCCATTTGTTGGCCCAGCAGCGTCATGCGAATCGCAGCATCTGGTTTCAACAACACACATCAGCGTCCTTGCTGCACACTAGGCGCTACACACCATGGGGATGGAAAATATGTTTGGATGGAACACCAAAAAAAGCACACGTCCGATGCGCATGATGGAAACAACTGGCGCGTATGATGGCGGTTCGGTGCCGGTTTCACACGGGCTTTTGGCGACAACACGCATCGCCACGGCGATGGGGTGGCGGGCCATAAATGCGATCGCGATTGGCGACGAGGTTTTGACCTTTGACAACGGCACGCAGCGCGTCATCGACATCCAACGTACCACGCTGTGGGTGAATGCAACGCACGTGCCAGAGCACATGTGGAACGTGCATATCCCTGCCGGCGCTTTGGGCAACTTTGAGCCGCTCACAATGCTACCTGACCAAGGTGTGTTGATTGAAAGCGACGCGGCAGTTGATCAATATGGCGATCCGTTTGCGGTTGTTCCAGCGGCATCGCTTAGCGGTGTTTTGGGCATCACCCGTCAACCACCGCATCAATCCATCGAAGTCGTGACCTTGTTTTTTGCGAACGATCAAGTAATCTACGCAGAAGGCAATCTGCTGACGCATTTTGCAGCGCGCCATGTCACGTTGAACGACATGTTGACCCAAACGCATAGCGCATACGATGTGCTCGGCATGAGTGACGCGGCATTTCTAGCAGAGTGCATGGCTATCGAAAAACAAGGCATCGCGGCCTAAGCCGATACGTTTTTCACCTCTTTCGAGACGCGCGTGGTCTGTTGCTGACAGCCAGTGTTCTGGCCCAATGACACGCACACCTGCTCTGCATCTGGCCACGGGATCACCACCGCGGCTCCGCCCCCAATACCGGAGCTTCGGCTGGATGCAGGGACTAAGTTTTGATTAGCCCCAGCCGTAGTTAAAGCTGACGGAGATGCGTTCGTCATCGGCCATGTTCAAGGGCACCTCGTGGCGCAACCAGCTTTCCCATAACAGCACATCACCGACGTCCGGGGCGACATAGCTAAAGGTTTTTAACCCCGTTGGCGCGTCTTTGATCCGCGCGGGTGCTGCCATCATCATCGCCAACCGCGGGTCTTCGAATTTGATCGCGCTGGCCCCGTCCGGCATGGTCACGTAGGTCGTGCCGCTGATCACCGAATGGGGATGAATGTGCGATGTGTGCACGCCGCCTTGGGGCAGGATGTTGACCCACAGCGAATCCAGTTTCAGCTTTTTGCCATCCAGATCAAAGGCAAGGTCTTTTGCAAAGGCCGCGACGTGTTTGTCGAGCACTTTGACGAGATCCTTAAAGATCGGGAATCGCCAGCCAAGGTCGGTGAGCGATGCGTAGCTGGTGTAGCCCGGATAGCCGTTGGCTTCGCACCAGTCCTGGCCCGCTTCGTCATCTTCGGCGATGGACCAGCAGGAGGCTTCGATTTCGCCCATGTTGACGGCTTTGCCCTGTTCGGACAGCTGCGCATGGTACAGGCGGGTGACGAATAGTGATTCAATATGTGACATGAAGGGGTGTTTAGCGGCTCGCACTTGAAATGGCGAGAGGGGGATCGGAGCCTCGTGTGGGCCCCGATCCTATTGGTTTTACGCGGCTGCGGCGTCAGATTTGTCGAAGCGACCGTAGAACGTTTGGTTCTTGGCGGCCATTTCGCGCAACAGCGCTGGGCATTCGAAACGATCACCGTAGGCGGCTTGCAATTGGTCACAGCGTTCGGCGGCATAAGGTGTGCCGAGGATGTCCAGATAGCTGAATGGCCCACCGGTTGCAGGGGCAAAACCCCAACCAAGGATCGCGCCAACATCGCCTTCGCGGATGTCTTCTAACACGCCTTCTTCCAGCGCACGGACGGCCTCAAGCACTTGGGCAAACATCAACCGGTCCTGCACGTCTTGTAGTTTTGGCTGCTCGTCGGCCAATGGGTATTTGTCGTGCACGCCCTTCCAATAGCCAGTGCGCTTGCCCTTTTCGTCGTACTCGAAATAACCGGCGTTGGCTTTGCGACCCAAGCGGCCCAAGTCTTCCATCCAGACGATCAGATCGTCGGCTTCGGACGCAGGATAGGCGTTGCCCATCGCCGCTTTGGTGGCTTTCATGATGCGCACGCCAAGGTCGATGGACGTCTCATCCCCCAACTGGATTGGCCCCACTGGGAAACCAAGCTGTTGCGCCGCGCTGTCGATCAATCGCGGTGCGACGCCTTCGGTGACCATGCGCGTTGCTTCGTTGCCGTAAGGAATGATGCAACGGTTGGCGTAGAAGAAACGCGCGTCGTTCACAACGATTGGCGTTTTGCGGATTTGACGGACGTAATCCAGCGATTTTGCCACGGCGCGATCACCGGTTTCGGCCCCTTTGATGATCTCGACTAACAGCATTTTCTCGACTGGCGAGAAGAAGTGGATGCCGATGAACTGTTCCGGACGCGAAGACGCTTTGGCCAAATCGGAAATCGGTAGGGTCGAGGTGTTGGAAGCGAAAATGCAATCCTCAGGAATGACCGCTTCGACGCGTTTGGTGATCTCTGCCTTGACGGCTGGGTCCTCAAACACGGCCTCGATGATCAGGTCGCAACCCGCCAGTTTTTCAACGTCCGGGGTGGCGGTGATCAACGACAGCAATGCCTCTTTCTTCTCTGGCGTTGCTTTTTTACGGGCGATGCCTTTGTCCATGAAGGTTGCAGAATAGGCTTTGCCTTTGTCGGCGGCCTCTTGGTCACGGTCGATCAGGACAACTTCGATGCCTGCTTGGGCTGATACCAGTGCAATACCCGCGCCCATCATGCCTGCACCTAGAACGCCAAGCTTCTTAACCCGTTGATCAGGCACATCTTTGGGACGTACAGCGCCTTTTTCCAACGCTTCCTTGTTCAGGAACAAAGATCGGATCATGGCCGAAGAAGACGGGTTCATCAGGATATTGGTGAACCAGCGCGCCTCGATTTTCAGGGCGGTGTCAAAGGGCACAAGTGCGCCCTCATAGATGGCGGATAGCATGGCCTTGGCGGCAGGAAACGCGCCTTTGGTTTTGCCGTTGACCATCGCGTTGGCCCCAACAAAGTTCATGAAACCGGCTGGGTGATACGGTGCGCCGCCGGGCAATTTGTAGCCTTTGGCGTCCCATGGTTTCACGAGGTCCGCGTCGGATGCGTTCAGCACCCAAGCGCGGGCTGCGGCAACCGGATCGTCGGCGATTTCGTCAATCACGCCGGCTTGCTTGGCTTTTTCCGGCGAATTCATCCGGCCCTCAAGCAACAAGGATGATGCGCCCATCAGGCCCAGTTTGCGAACCAAACGGGTCGTGCCGCCAGCGCCCGGAAAGATACCAACCAGAATTTCCGGCAGGCCGATTTTGGCCTTTGGATTGTTGGCGGCAAAAATGCGGTGCGTTGCCAATGGCAGTTCCAGGCCAATGCCAGCGGCAGTGCCGGGCAGGGCGGCGGCGATAGGTTTGCCGCCTTTGTTGGTCTTTGCATCCATATTCGCGCGCTCGATCTTGCGCAGCAAATGGTGCATTTTCATTGTGCCCTCGAACAGGCCGCGTGCAGGATCATCGCCTGCGTCTGCCTTCATTTTGGCGAGCAGGTTCAAGTCCATGCCGCCAGCAAACGTGTCTTTGCCAGACGTGATCACGATACCTTTGACGGCCTCGTCACCCAGTGCGTCATCCACCAATGCATCAAGGGTTTCTAGCCCCTCGACGGACATCACGTTCATGGTCTTGTCGGCCACATCCCACGTGATTACTGCGACGCCATCGGCATCTTTGGTCATTGTAAAGTCAGTCATATCTTATCTCCTTTGGAGAGGTTGTCTAAAACCAGAACCACGGTTCTGATCTAATTTCTGTGTCGGACTAACCATCGTCCAACAGCGTTGATTTTCCGGCCGACATCAATGCGCGGCCTTGTCCACTTTTCTCATCAAGAGCATGGTCGCCCGATACAATCAGCCAGTTGCCGTCGATTTTTTCGATCACGGAATAGACTGGATATGGAGCGTCCAGGCGTTGGCCGTTGCGGATGACGTGGCTGACGTGTGTGGCCGTGATGCGCGTCGGCGAGGTGAAAGAAGCCGCTTCGATGAAGCGCAGCAATTCAGTGACGCCCATGGATTTGAAGTGTGCATGCATATTGTCAAATACACTCTTCAACTCACTGCGCGTGCTGATCAAAACCTTCTTGCCGTCCATCGCCAAATGTTGTGGCAAATGGAAGGCGCTCGCAAAACTGTCAAAGTCACCAGACATCAGGGCGGTGCCCGTCAGGTCCAGATGACCTTCGCAAATTTGTTTTGCTGCGTCGTCGCTTTGATCAGCCATGCCTGAGCTTACACCCGCTCGATGATTGTGGCAGCCCCCATTCCCGATGCAATACACAGCGTGGCAAGGCCAACTTCTTTGTCTTTGCGTTCCAGTTCGTCCAAAAGCGTGCCGATGATCATCGCGCCTGTGGCCCCCAACGGGTGACCCATCGCGATAGAGCCGCCGTTCACGTTAACCTTTGAGTGATCGACCCCAAACGCATCCATGAACAACAACACGACCGAGGCGAAGGCTTCGTTGACTTCGAACAGATCAATATCGGAAATCGTCATGCCGTGATCCGCGAGGATTTTCTTGGTGGCAGGCACGGGACCCGTCAACATGATGGTTGGATCGGTGCCGATTTTGGTCGTCGCACGAATGCGCGCACGTGGTTTCAACCCGTATTTTTCGCCGAATTCTTTGTTGCCGATCAGCACGGCAGCAGAGCCATCAACGATACCTGACGAATTGCCCGCGTGGTGGATGTGGTTGATTTTCTCAAGGTGCGGGTATTTCATCAACGCGACCTTATCAAAGCCGGGCATGACTTCGCCCATGGCTTGGAACGCGGGGTTCAAACCACCAAGGCTTTGCATGTCGGTTTGTGGGCGCATGTATTCGTCGTGGTCCAGAATAGAGAGGCCATTGACGTCACGCACGGTGATCACCGAGTTGGCAAAACGTTTCTCGTCCCATGCCATTTTTGCGCGGCGCTGGGATTCAACCGCCAACAGATCGGCGTCATCACGACTAAAGCCGTACTGCGTTGCGATGATGTCGGCGCTGATGCCTTGCGGGACAAAATACGTGTCGAGCGCCACAGACGGATCCGCCGCGATCGCCGCCCCGTCAGAACCCATAGGCACGCGGCCCATCATTTCCACACCGCCGGCGATATACGCCATGCCAGCGCCGCCTTTGACTTGGTTGGCAGCCAAATTCACGGCTTCCATGCCGGACGCGCAAAACCGGTTGATCGCGAGGCCGGGGATGGATTCGTCTAGATCGGATGCCAACACGGCCGAGCGTGCGAGGCAACCGCCCTGTTCCATCACTTGGGTCACGTTGCCCCAAATCACGTCTTCAACGGCGTGACCGTCCAGATTGTTGCGTTCCTTCATTGCGTTCATTGTCACAGCGGACAGGCGCAATGCTGTCACTTCGTGCAACGCGCCATCCTTGCGGCCTTTGCCACGCGGGGTGCGCAGAGCGTCGTAGATATAGGCTTCGGTCATTGGTTTTTTCCTTTGTCGTTCAATTCGGTCAAAAGCTGCAGCAATCAGGAGCGCAGGCGCAGTCAGGTGTTAGATCGCATCCGTTGGATTGCTGGCCAGAGGCACCGCAATAGCCGCAGGCACTGCAAGGGTCGCAATAATTGTACCAACGGGATTTACGTTTCTTGGGTTGGTTTTGGTCCGCTTGGGCGGTCATTTTCAGGGACAAAGCCGCGCGTTTGCAGGCGGCAAAGCGTTGGAAAATGCTGGGCATGGCGCGGATCACGCCGGTTTCAGCAATGCGGTGTTTGACGTAGCCGGAACAACCGGTGCCGCCATGGGCCAGACGATAGGCGCAGCCATAGCCTTTGCGCGGGGACAGATAAGTCTGATACCCGCGAATAAGGACAAGAGAGGCTGCGTTGAGCATCCGGGTTACGCCCGATCCGCTGGGTTGCCGGGCATCAAATCGTAGGGCGCTTTCCAACCGGGTGTTTCAGATAGACGGGTCAACCAGGCGTCGATGTTCGGGTAGGCGGCACGGTCAAAGCCAAACGGCTCTGGGTAATACAGGTAGCCACAGCAGCTGAGATCAGCGTTGGTGATGCCGTCGCCAACGATCCAGTCGCGCCCTTCAAGGTGGGCGTTCAAAACGGCATAGGCCCCTTTCAATCGCCCTTGATTAAAGGCGATAACTTCTTGTGGGCGTTTGTCTTCGGGTAGGAAATTCATCAAGAAACGGGTGACACCGGCCATCGAGCTGAGCTTGTGATTGTCCCACAAAACCCAGCGCAAAACTTCGCGGCGATCTTCGGGGGTGTTGCCGGCGAATTTGCCGCTTAGGTGGCTGATGTAGTCTTGGATCGCGCCGGATTGGGTGACGGTATAGTTGTGATCGGTGTCGATCAGCACCGGCGCTTCGGCCATCGTGTTGAGCGATTTGAATTCATCTGTGCGTGCCGCGCCGCCGAAGAAATCGACAAAGACGGCTTCCCATTCAAGCCCGGACAATTCCAGCGCGAGGGCTGCTTTGTAAGAATTTCCGCTTTCACCAAAGCATTGCAATTGTAATGTCATCGTGGCCTCCCAAGGCAGTCTTCTGTTTGTCGTGATTATAAGGCGCGGGCGATCAGCTCTTTCATGATTTCATTGGTGCCGCCGTAGATGCGCTGCACACGTGCATCTGTCCACATTTCACCAATCGCATATTCCTGCATGAACCCGTATCCGCCGTGCAGTTGCAAGCATTCATCCAGCACCCAAGCCTGCGTGTCCGTCGTCCAGTATTTGCACATCGCGGCCTTGTCTGGCGTCAGTTCACCGCGCAAATGCTCGGCCATACATTCATCAAAAAACGCGCGGCTGACCATGGTTTTGGTTTTGCATTCGGCCAGTTTGAAACGGGTGTTCTGGAACTGCATGATTGGCCCGCCAAAAGCTTCGCGTTCGCGACAGTACGCCACCGTACGTTCAACAGCACCCTCCATTGCGCCAATCGCAGAGCAGGCAATGATCAAGCGTTCTTGAGGCAGCTGGTTCATCAGTTGGTAGAAACCTTGCCCCTCAACGCCACCCAGAATGTTTTCTGGCGCAATCTCGACGTTGTCAAAGAACAACTCGGATGTGTCTGCCGCGTGCATCCCGATTTTTTCCAAGTTGCGACCGCGGGCGAACCCTTTGGCTCCGTCAGTTTCCAACACAACCAGCGACACGCCTTTTGAACCCAGCGACGGATCGGTCTTGGCTGCCACGATGATCAAATTGGCATGCTGACCGTTGGTGATAAACGTCTTTTGACCGGACAGGCGGTAGGCATTGCCGTCCTTGATCGCGCGGGTTTTGATCGCCTGCACGTCCGACCCGGTAGACGGTTCCGTCATCGCCAGCGCGCCAACCAATTCACCCGATACCATTTTCGGCAACCAGCGTGCTTTTTGCTCGTCGGTGCCACAGTTCAAGATGTAATGCGCGACGATTCCGGAATGAATCCCGTGCCCCCAGCTGGCCAGATTGGCGCGGCTGCCTTCGATCAGGATCGCGGCCTCGTGCCCGAAATCACCACCTGCGCCGCCGAATTCCTCTGGGATTGAGGGGCACAATAGACCCAAATCACCGGCCTCGGCCCAGGTTGAGCGATCCATCTGACCTTGCCTGCGCCAATCAGCGAATTTAGGGGCCCACTCGTTGGTGATGAATTGCGCTGTCATATCGGCAATCATCTGGTGTTCGTCGGTCATCCAACCCGTTTGGGCCGCGTCCATATCTTTCATGTCGTTTCCCTCAGGTGGCGTTATCGCTTGCGGTCATCAAGTTCCGCATTGAACTGGCGCAGGCGTGTTGTCAGGTTTTCTTCATCCGTAACACTGTCAAAGTTTTCGAATAAAAACGACAGTGCTTCGCCTTCATCCAGCCCGGCATCAGCAGCAAAACGCTTGAGCTTGCGATAGCCGTCTTCTGTCATTGCGACAGGAAAGCGGCGGGTCAAACGAAAGCGTTTTGGCATCTTGGGACCTCAAAAATGGGCGGGTAAGGTGGGGGTGTCCCCCACCACACCGTGATCAAAAGTTGGCAGCATCCAGCGCCATAACTGTATCTGCGCCGGATTGGATACGTGTCAGGTGCAGCGCTGTCGATGGCAATTGACGCGCCATATAGAAACGACCAGTCGCCAGTTTTGTCTCGTAGAACGTCGCGTCCGACGTGCCCGCTGCCAGCTTTTCAGATGCAACTTTACCCATACGCGCCCACATCAGGCCAAGGCAGACGTGCCCGAACATGTGCATAAAGTCATTGGACCCGGACAGCGCGTGGTTTGGATTACTCATGCCGTTTTGCATGAAATACATTCCGGCGGCTTGTAAATCCTTGGACGCAGCCTTGAGCGGATCAAGGAAGTCTTTGTCGAAGGCTTCGTCTTGCCCCGCGTTGTCCTTGATAAAGTTTTTGACCAGGTCAAAGAACGCCATCACGTGCTTGCCGCCGTCTTGGGCCAATTTACGACCGACCAGATCAAGCGCCTGAACACCGTTTGCGCCCTCGTAAATCATCGCAATCCGCGCATCACGGGTGAATTGGGACATGCCCCATTCTTCGATGTAGCCGTGGCCGCCATAAACCTGTTGCGCTTTGACGGTCATGTCATAGCCCACATCGGTCAGGAAGCCTTTGATGACGGGCGTCAGCAACGACACGAGACCATCGGCATCTTTGTCATCTGAACGGTGGGCGGCGTCGATCATTGTAGCCCCCCACAGAATGAACGCGCGCGCGCCTTCTGCGAATGACTTTTGTTCCATCAACGAACGGCGAATGTCGGGATGCACGATCAACGGGTCGGCTGGGCCGTCCGGGTTTTCGGCACCGGTCACGGCGCGGCCTTGCAGGCGATCCTTGGCGTAATCCAGCGCGTTTTGGTACGCGGCTTCGGCTTGCGCCAAACCTTGCATGCCGACACCCAAACGGGCCTCGTTCATCATGGTGAACATGGCGCGCATGCCTTTATGTTCGTCGCCCAACAGGTACCCGGTTGCGCCGTCATAGTTCATCACGCAGGTCGAATTGCCGTGGATGCCCATCTTTTCTTCGATGTTACCCACGGCCACACCGTTGCGTTCGCCAAGTGAACCATCGTCATTCACGATGAACTTTGGCACGATGAACAGGGACACGCCTTTGATCCCTTCGGGACCGTCAGTGATCTTTGCCAGACACAGGTGGATAATGTTGTCAGCCATGTCGTGCTCGCCCGACGAGATAAAGATTTTCTGCCCGGTGATTTTGAACGATCCGTCATCTTGGGGTTCGGCTTTGGTGCGCATCAGGCCCAGATCGGTACCGCAATGTGGCTCGGTCAGGTTCATGGTGCCGGTCCATTCGCAAGACACCATGTTTGGCAACCATTTGTCTTTTTGGGCGTCAGTACCGTGCGCCAAAATGGCAGAGGCCGCGCCGTGCGTTAGGCCTTGATACATCGTGAACGCCATGTTCGACGACGAAAACAATTCGCCCACTGCAGACCCGATCACGGCCGGCATGTTTTGCCCGCCGTATTGCTCTGGCATGTCCAGACCGGTCCAGCCGCCCTCTTTGACCTTTTCAAACGCTTCTTTGAAACCGGTCGGCGTGTAGACAATGCCGTTTTCCAAACGACAGCCCTCTTTGTCGCCCACTGCGTTCAACGGGGCCAACACTTCGGAGGTCAGTTTGCCTGCTTCTTCCAGAATGGCGGACGTGAAATCAGCCTCTAGTTCGTCATATCCGGGGATCGTGCTTTCGGTGATTTTCAAAACGTCGTGCAGGACAAATTGAAGGTCTTTTGTGGGGGCTGTGTAACGTGGCATTATGCGATCTCCGGTTTCGTAGTGTCGGTTTCAGGGGCCGTTTATTCGGCGGCTTTTTTTGGCTGACTCATCGAAGCGAGCATTTTTTCGCCCCACTTCATCTGGTTTTTTAGATCGGCGATTGCCTCATCCAGCGCATCGCGCTGACCTTGCATATCGGCCAAACGGTCGCGGGCCACATCATAGGCGCGCGCGAATTGGGTTTGCTGTTGATCCCCAAGATTATAGAGGTCCAGCAACTGGCGAATTTCTTCGAGCGAAAAGCCAAAGCGCTTGCCGCGCAAGATTAGCTTTAGGCGGCCACGGTCACTTTTGGTGAACAGGCGCTTTTGACCCTCGCGGATCGGGAACAGCAATTCTTTTGCTTCATAAAAACGCAAAGTGCGCGGCGTGACGTCATACGCCTCGCACATTTCGCGGATTGTTAAAGTTTTCTCTGTCATCTTCATCACTCACATCTTGGCTTTCATGTTTCTCGCATACCAAGAAACATGGGTGCCTAAAGAGGTGATACAATGCAGTCCTAGGTTTACGTAAGTCGTACGCTACGTCACTTTCAAAGTTGACGTAGGGTTTGGCTGCGTAAAGCTCTGAAAGTGCAGGGAAAATAGCGTTTACCCTGCAAATACGGGGAAAAAACCGTATTTTGCGTCGAATCCGGCGTTTGCCTGTTGAATGGTGCGATGCAGGGCTTTGTGCTGGCTGGCGCGGCCCAGAGGTCGGCTATTTCAGGCCAAGCTCTTTGGCGACATTCGCGCGCAAATCAGTCAGCTCTGTGTAGGCCTCTTCAAGCTGGACGCGCTGTTCAGCGAGTTCCTTGATCTGCCCGTCCGCCATGCCGATCCACGTCTGCATTTGCGCTTCGGTGCCTTCGTTTTCATAGATCAGCAACCATTGGCGAATATCTTCCAGCTGAAAGCCAAACCGGCGCCCACGCATAATCAGTTTCATCCGCGCACGTTCGCGCGCCCCGTAAAAGCGGGATCGACCTTCACGGTCGGGCTGCAACAATTCGATATACTCGTAATAACGTAAGGTCCTCGGGGTGACCTCAAACGCGGCACACATTTCCTTAAAGGACAGACGATCTTCGGTCATGGCATGGCTCCTGAACGGCAGGTTATGCGCGACATGAACGAAGCGCAACCAGTGCTCTTGCCCTTTTCGTGGCTTACTGCTCAATAGACGTTAGGTAGCAAAGAGGGTGACATGGCTGACGAGACTGCAAAGCGCGCCGCCAAACAAGCGCAGATGGCGCGCCAATTCATGGAAGCCATCCCGCATGCACGCGATTTAGGGATGGTGCTGACCGAACTGGACGCCGGTGTTGCAACAATCACAATGCCTTACGATGAACGTCTGATCGGTGACCCTGATACCGGCGTGATGCATGGGGGTGCTGTATCTGCATTGATGGACAGCTGTTGCGGGGCTGCGGTGATGTGTCATCCGTCAAATCCCGGCGGCACTGCGACCATTGATTTGCGCATTGACTACATGCGTGCGGCGACGCCGGGCCAAGGGCTTAGCACCACCGCGACTTGTTATCACATCACGCGATCGGTGGCGTTTGTGCGGGCGACGGCCTGTGACGAAGATACAGGAAATCCGGTTGCGATGGCCACCGGCACATTCACAGTCGAGGGCACAAGATGAGCCGTTCCCGCCCCGAACCCGTTCAAATCGTAAAGCAACGCCGCGATGATGCGCTGGCCGCTTTGGTCGCCCGCGTGCCCTACATTCAATATCTCGGCGTCAGCTTTGATCGACGCGGCGATGAGCTGACTGGCGTTCTCGGGTTCCAGGACAAGCTGATCGGCAATCCGCTGTTGCCCGCGATCCATGGCGGTGTGACGGCGGCGTTTCTAGAAATCACCTCGGTCATCACGCTCAGCTGGACGTCGCAGTGGGACGCGCTGGAGGCCGGTGATCCAGAGGGCGATGCGCCCCAGATGCGGCTGCCTAAGACGATTGATTTTACCGTCGATTACCTGCGCTCTGGCTTGCCGCGCGATGCGTATGCGCGGGCGCGGATCACGCGCGCTGGTCGTCGCTATGCCTCTGTGCACGTCGAGGGCTGGCAAGACAATCGATCGAAACTGTTCGCGCAAGCCACGGGTCATTTTTTGATGCCGCAGCCACGTCGCCCCGATGATCAGTGAAGCCCCACAACCTTTGACCCATCGGCGTGTGCTGAAAATCGCGCTGCCAATCGTCTTGTCCAATGCAACCGTGCCAATCTTGGGCGCGGTCGACGTTGGCGTCGTTGGGCAATTGGGCGAGGCAGCGCCCATCGGTGCCGTGGCAATGGGCGCGATCATCCTGACGACAGTCTACTGGATTTTCGGTTTTCTGCGCATGGGCACCGTCGGTTTGGTTGGGCAGGCGGCAGGGGCGGGCGACACCGCTGAAGTGTCGACGATCCTCACACGCGCCTTGATCATCGGCGGCGTCGCAGGTGTCGCGCTGATCGTATTGCAACCGCTGATCTTTATGGCGGCATTTGCCTTGTCGCCCGCCTCGGACGAAGTTGAGGCGCTCGCGCGCACCTATCTGGCAATCCGTATTTGGACAGCGCCTGCTGCCATCGCGATCTATGCGCTGACCGGCTGGTTGGTCGCGATGGAACGCACGACAGGCGTCTTTTGGGTCCAACTGGTGATGAATGGTGCCAATATCTTGCTGGATTTATGGTTTGTTCTGGGCCTGGGTTGGGGCGTCGAAGGTGTCGCGATTGCCACCGTGATCGCAGAGCTTTTGGGCGCAGCACTCGCGCTGTACCTGTGCCGGGATGCGTTCAAATATCCCGAGTGGCGCAATTGGGTGCGGGTGTTTGATCGGGCCAAACTGATCCGCATGGCGTTGTTGAACACGGATATTCTGATCCGCTCCGCGTTGTTGATGACGATCTTTTCGTCGTTTGTGTTCTTGGGCGCGGGCTTCGGCGATGTGACCTTGGCCGCGAACGAAGTGCTGGTGCAATTCATGTACATCACGGCCTACGCGATGGACGGTTTTGCCTTTTCGGCCGAGACATTGATCGCACGGGCCATGGGGCGCAGCGACCGCGCGCGAGTGCGCCGCTCGGCGATTTTGACATCGGGCTGGGGGCTGGTGATTTGCCTCACCACGGCGTTGGGCTTTGCTATTTTTGGGCCTTGGATCATCGACGTGATGACCAAATCACCCGAGGTCCAAGCCGAAGCACGGTTGTATTTGCCGTGGATGGTTGCCGCGCCACTGGTCGGATGGGCCGCGTGGATGCTTGATGGAATTTTCATCGGCGCAACCCAAGGGCGCGACATGCGCAACATGATGATCGTCAGTTTTGTGATCTATTGGGCCGCTGTTTGGGCCTTGCTGCCAATGTTTGGGAATCACGGTCTATGGATGGCATTGCTGACCTCGTTCATCGCGCGCGGCATCACTTTAGGCCTGCGATACCCGGCACTAGAGGCCGCCGCAGACAAAGCCTAAAGCCAGCGCTGCACGTCGGTTCCAACAGCGTCCTTTACCGACGCAAATCCGTCTTTCCCGAGCAATGCATCAAGATCGCGTGCTATCTGGGCGGCAAGCGACAGGCCACCGTAAACAAGTGCGGTGTACAGTTGCACCGCCGACGCGCCAGCGCGAATTTTTGCATAGGCCTGTTCCGCGTTACTGACGCCGCCGACCCCGATCAGAGGGATGTCGGTCAGCTGGCTCATCTTCGCCAAAATGCGGGTGGATTTTTCAAACAGCGGTTGGCCGGACAGCCCGCCTGCTTCGTTTTTATGGGTGCTTTGCAGGCCATCACGATCAAGCGTTGTGTTGGTTGTGATGATCGCAGAAACGCGCGCGTCATTGGCGACTTTGGCGATGTCGGCAAGGTCTTGATCCGTTAAATCAGGGGCGATTTTCAGGAACACTGGCGTTTGACCACGGACCTGCATGACGCCGTCCAGCAACGCTGCGAGCGCCATTGGCCCCTGCAAATCGCGCAGTTTTTCGGTGTTGGGGGAGGACACGTTGACTGTCGCAAAATCCACATGCGGGCCGCAGATTTTCATCACGGTGGCGAAATCGTCCGCCTTGTTTGTACTGGTCTTGTTTGCGCCCAGATTTAGTCCAACGGGAATGCCCGCGCGTCGGGCCTGCAGTCGGGCCTGCAATCGTTTCGCGATGGCGTCCGCCCCTTGGTTGTTAAAGCCAAAGCGGTTGATTGCGGCGCGGTCTTCGGACAATCGAAACAGGCGCGGTTTAGGGTTACCCGGCTGGGCGATAGGCGTTGCGGCCCCAACTTCGATGAACCCGAAACCCGCGCGCGACAGTGGCGCAATCGTTTCGGCGTTCTTGTCGAAACCTGCGGCCAAGCCGATCGGATTTGGCAGTGAAAGACCGGCGATCGAGGTCTGCAAACGCGTCGATGTCACGGGCCCGGGGGCCGAGCCAAGCCCCATTTTCAAGGCACGAATAGCATGGCCATGTGCCGCTTCGGGATCGATTTTTAGCAGCGCCTTGAGGCCAAGCTGTTCGAGCGTCCGCATCATCCGAATGTCGCCCCTTCGGTGGTGCTGGCGTGGCGGATCAGCCGCGAGGTCAGAACTGCGGCTTGGCGATGCACAACCGCTTTTTGATATTCAGCGTCGGTGACCATCGCAAGAAATGCACCGGAATTCGGGTAGTGCACAATGAAACAGGCATCCCATTTTTCGTCCACAGGGCCGATCAACGTGGTTTCAAATGACCCGCGCCAAATGATCGTACCGCCAACTTTTTCAAGGATAGGGCCCGTCTCTGCGCCGTAATTTTGATACGCCTGTGCCCCGGTCAAACCCTTGCCTGCGTGGCCATGATCGTCTGGATACTCAGCAAGATCACGAAACTGCACGAGGTTCAGCATTTCGATCGGCTGATCACGCGGCAAATCTTTGAAAGCGTCAAACTGGGCGCGGGTTGGGTCGTTGTAGGTGTCGTTCATAACAGGCCTGCGGGGAATTCGTGTTTGCCGTTCACCAATGGCAAGGGTTGTGCCCACGCCACGTCGCTTAGTTTCAGCTGGCGGTAAAGATGGGGAAACAGAGCGTCACCGCGCGAGACTTCCCATTTTATGTCATCCCCCAAGGGATCGGTTTCGACGCCTAACAAGAACAAATCGTCCTGACCTGCAAAGTGTTTATCGGCGGTCTCTTGGGCTTGTTCCGCGGTTGAAAAATGCACATAGCCATCGGCCACATCGATCGGCGCACCAGCGGTTTCGCCGGATTTACGCAGCTCGGCCCATTCTGAGGCCCTAAAAATCTTGAATATCATCATAAGGTGGTGATGCCCTTTGCCTAATGCGTGGTCAAGATGCGCATTGTTACCGCTGCGTCATGTTTGGGGCGTAGTGGAAAGGGTGAAAGTGGCTTTGACTCTGAACAGGGGCGGAGTCACAGTGATTTCATAATTTCACAAAACAGGGGGACGCACGATGTTGATGCGTTTGACACACACAGTGGCGGCGCTGGCTTTGACGGCTGGCACAGCGATGGCGGATTATACGCTGACAATTTTGCACACCAACGATTTCCATGCGCGGTTCGAACCGATCAGCAAATATGATTCCGGTTGCGGCGCAGAAGACAACGCCGAGGGCAAATGTTTTGGCGGATCAGCCCGTTTGGTGACGGCGATTGCCGATGCGCGTGCACGTTCGAACAATTCGATCCTTGTGGATGGTGGCGATCAATTCCAAGGCACATTGTTCTACACTTATTACAAAGGCGCGCTGGCCGCCGAAATGATGAACAAGCTGGGCTATGACGGCATGACCGTGGGCAACCACGAATTTGACGATGGCCCAGAGGTTTTGGCCGGTTTCATGTCTGCTGTGAATTTCCCTGTTCTGATGTCGAACGCGGATGTGTCGGGCGAACCGCTGTTGGCGGATAAGCTTGCAAAATCTGCGGTTATTGAACGCGGCGGTGAAAAGATCGGCTTGATCGGTCTGACACCACAAGACACTGACGAATTGGCGTCACCGGGCGACAAAATCACATTCAGCGCACCAGAAGAGGCGGTCGCCGCTGAAGTTGCCAAACTAGAAGCGGCAGGCGTGAACAAGATCATCGTGCTGAGCCACTCTGGCTACAGCGTTGATCAACGGGTCGCAGCCGCCGTGTCGGGCATTGATGTGATCGTCGGCGGTCACTCGAACTCATTGCTCAGCAACACCAACGAACGCGCCGTGGGTGCATACCCAACAATGGTTGGCGACACCGCAATTGTGCAAGCCTACGCTTACGGCAAATTCCTTGGCGAATTGAACGTGACGTTTAATGACGCGGGTGAAATTGTCACCGCCACGGGCGAGCCAATCGTGATCGACGGCTCTGTTGCCGAAGATGCTGACACCGTTGCGCGCATTGCCGAAGCAGCGGCACCGCTGGATGAAATCCGCAACAAAGTTGTCGCAGAAGCGGCCACTGAAATTGGTGGTGATCGTTCTGTTTGCCGCGCAATGGAATGTTCCATGGGATCGTTGATTGCGGATGCAATGTTGGACCGCGTAAAGGACCAAGGCATTGAAATTGCGATCCAAAACGGTGGCGGTATTCGTGCGTCGATTGATGCAGGACCCATCACCATGGGCGAAGTCCTGACGGTTCTACCGTTCCAGAATACCCTCAGCACGTTTCAAGTTGACGGTAAAACTCTGATTGCGGCATTGGAAAATGGCGTGAGCCAACTGGAAGAGGGCGCAGGTCGTTTCCCGCAAGTTGCTGGCATGACCTACGCGATTGACCCGGCCGCCGCAGCTGGTGCACGCATCAGCGATGTCATGGTGGGCGGTGCCCCGATTGACATGGCCAAGGTCTACGGCGTCGTGTCCAACAACTATGTGCGCAACGGCGGCGATGGCTACAAAATGTTCAAGGGTGCTGCAAACGCTTATGACTTTGGTCCAGATCTGGCTGACGTCACGGCTGAATTTCTGGCCGCCAAAGGTCCGTTCACTCCTTACACGGATGGCCGTATTACAGTGAAATAACGCCACAAGCGTTGTGAAATTGACGCTCCGCTTGGTGACAGGCGGGGCGTTTTTTGTTTATGTGAGGGCAGGGGGGCTGATCATGCTGGCACTTGGTGAAAAGGCCAACTTACGACGATTGCGCCCTGCTGATTTGGTGCCTTTCCAAACGTATCGCGCTGATCCAGACGTCGCCCGTTATCAAGGGTGGACCGCTATGGATGACGCTGAAGCGTGCAATTTTCTGGCCGTAATGCAGCAAATAGATTTGCCCAAGATCGGCGGGTGGTGCCAAATCGGGATTGCAGATGCGGTGAGTGATATCTTGATCGGCGACGTCGGTGTGCACATCGCCCAAGATCAAAGCGAAGCCGAGCTGGGCATCACGATGGCGCGCGCCGCACAGGGTAAATCGCAAGGCTTTGAGGCGGTTGGGCTGATTGTGGATTGGGTGTTTGCCCAATCACGCGCCGCCAAAATCAACGCGATTACAGATGAACGCAATACCGGCGCGCAGGCGCTTTTGATACGTTTGGGCTGGCCATTTGTTACGACATTGGGTCCTGATGTCGAAATCGTTGGTCGAACAGAACACGTGTTTGAATATGCCCGACCAAATGGCCCGTAAATTCTGCACAATTTGCGGGCTTGGCGCCGCGTGCGCATCAGGATTTCATTGATCCATGTGCGGACGATTTTCCATCACCTTGCCCAACGACGCGATGGCGCAACTGTTTGCCGCGCAACCGGGCAATGATTTGCCGGATGTTCCGAATTTTAACGTCTGTCCCACGACACAAGTGCATGTTGTTACCTCGCAAGACGGTGTGCGTCGTCTTGGTGCGATGCGGTGGGGATTTATCCCCAGTTGGTACAAAAAGCCAAACGATGGGCCGCTGCTGATCAATGCGCGTTCTGAAACGATTGCCGAAAAACCGGCCTTTCGCCATGCGTGTCGTGAACGCCGTTGCGTGATGATCGCCAGCGGATTCTACGAGTGGACAAAAGACAGCGAAGGGACGCGCTACCCTTGGTACATCACGCGTCAAGACGGTGCGCCGTTGATTTTTGCGGCGATTTGGCAGCATTGGGATGCAGGCGACGACGCACTGCGCACTTGCGCGTGTGTAACGACGGGGGCCAATGCGGCCATGTCAGCCATCCACCACCGGATGCCGGTGATTCTGGAACCTGATCAGGTCGGTTTGTGGTTGGGTGAACAAGGCAAAGGCGCAGCACCTTTGATGAGGGCCGCCTCTGAGAAGACCCTGCAGTGGCACCGTGTGGACCGCGCGGTGAATTCAAATCGGGCCAGTGGCGCAGAACTGATTACGCCGATGATCGAGCCTCGCGAATGAACCGGAAAAGCCACCCAAACTTAACAGTCTGGGTGGCAAATCTGTCGTGTACGCGCCGTGCGAACACTTACTTCAAAGGTGCGGATCCAAACTTCAAAATACCGGTCACCACAGGATCGCCATTTTCGTCAACGACACCTTCGTGGTAAAATGAGCGGGTCATGTCTTGGGACACGCCGACGCTGGCTTCTTCGAAGACGGCCAGATTGCCCGTGCTCCATCCGCCATCTTCGGAGATGACGGTGATCGACCCTTCGGTTTCATTTACAAACCGCAAAGTATCGCCAGCGGTTACATAAGATGTGTCCGGAAAATATGCGTCAGGCAAAATCAAAATGACGTGTTCCGCCGCATTGACGGGTGTCGAAAGGAAAGAAACCGCTAAAGCGGCCATAAGTGTAGTCTTGCGCAGCATTTCATTGCTCCTGTGTGTCTCGGCCCCACCCGTTAAACATTGAATTGTCGATACTTTGGGATTTGGGCGCAAATGCGGCGGTGTTGCGACGCAGGCTGGGCAATTAACCGGTTTGCGTACCAAGCCAGCTGCGAAATGCCTTGAGGGGCGCGCCTTCGGTACGATCTTGGGGCCAGACCAGATAATAGGTGCCGATGCTGTCGTTGGTGTGGCGTGCCGCGCGGGCAAGCTGGCGGTTGTTCAGATAGGGCTCTGCGACAAATGTCGGCAACAAGGCGACACCCAGACCGTGCATCGCGGCTTGGGCCATGGTTGAAAACTGGTCAAAAATCATCCCCGGAGGCACGTCTTGTGTCACACCGTGGTCCTTGAACCAACGCGCCCAACCGCGCGGACGTGTGTCCAGATGCAAAAGCGGATGATCGAGAATGTCTTTTGCGTCCTGTGCAGGTTCCGGCAACATTTCGGGGGCACACACAGGTACAACGGTTTCTGACATCAATGCCATGTGAAAAGCCCCAACCCAGTCTGTGCGTCCAAAATGGATCGCCGCATCGAACCGCGTGGTGCGGAAATCAAAAGGCGACAGACGTGTCGACAGGTTCACTGTGATCTCTGGATGGGTTGCCGCAAAATCCGACAGGCGCGGTGCCAGCCAATGCATGCCAAAAGCGGGCAAAATAGCGAGGTTCAGCGTGCCGCCTTCGGGGTTGGCGCGGGCATGCACAGAGGCCGAGGCCAATTGCGACAGGATCGTGCGCACCTTGTCGGCGTAGTCTTTGCCAACGGGCGTTAGATACAACAGACGCCCCTCGCGGCGCATCAACTGCACGTCCAACTGTTCTTCAAGGGTTTTGATCTGGCGACTGATGGCGCTTTGGCTCAGCGACAATTCGGCCCCTGCGGCTGTTGCCGTGCCCAAACGCGCGGCCGCTTCGAACGCGATCAGGGCGGACGTCGACGGCAGAAAACGGCGCGGCGCGATCATCGATGCGTTTTCCTCATGCATTACAGGCTAAACCAGCGTTAGAGGTTCAGGATGATTTGTGCAATGTTTGTTGAAATATTGGATTCGCAAAAGGACGCACATCATGAACGCAGAAGCTCCGGTTCTTAAAGCCAAAGATCAACCCGATTTGGGCAGCTTTGAATGGTCCGACCCTTTTCGCCTAAGCGGGCAATTGTCCGAAGATGAACGGATGATCCAATCTTCGGCGGCGGCCTATGCGGCTGAAAAATTGGCCCCTCGTGTGATCAAGGCGTTTGCAGAAGAAGAAACCGATCCATCGATCTTTGCGGAAATGGGCGAAATGGGCCTGTTGGGTGTCACACTGCCCGAAGAATACGGCGGCCTTGGTGGATCTTACGTCAGCTACGGTCTGGTGGCGCGCGAAGTCGAGCGGATCGACAGCGGATACCGGTCGATGATGTCGGTGCAATCGTCCTTGGTGATGTACCCGATCTACGCGTATGGATCCGAAGCTCAGCGTCGCAAATATTTGCCGGGGTTGGCGGCAGGTACATCCATTGGCTGCTTTGGCTTGACCGAACCCGATGCGGGCAGTGACCCTGCGGGAATGAAAACCGTCGCCAAAAAGGTCGATGGCGGGTACGTGATTTCTGGATCCAAAATGTGGATTTCCAACGCGCCGATCGCAGATGTATTCGTGATCTGGGCGAAGTCCGAAGAACACGGCGGCAAAATTCGTGGTTTTGTTTTGGAAAAAGGCATGAAGGGCCTGAGCGCCCCCAAGATCGGCAACAAGCTGTCGTTGCGCGCCTCCATCACCGGCGAAATTGTGATGGAAGGTGTTGAGGTCGGCGAAGACGCGTTGCTGCCAAATGTCCAAGGTCTAAAAGGTCCGTTCGGGTGCCTGAACCGTGCGCGCTACGGGATCGCATGGGGTGCTATGGGGGCCGCAGAGTTCTGCTGGCATGCCGCGCGCCAGTACGGCCTGGATCGCAAACAGTTTAACAAGCCGCTGGCGGGCACGCAGCTGTTTCAAAAGAAATTGGCTGACATGCAAACTGAAATTGCACTCGGCCTACAAGGTGCTTTGCAAGTCGGTCGTTTGCTGGATGCAGCCAATGCAGCGCCTGAGATGATCAGCATCGTAAAGCGTAATAACTGCGGCAAAGCGCTGGATATCGCGCGGATGTCGCGGGATATGCATGGCGGCAACGGTATCAGTGGTGAATTCCAGGTAATGCGTCACATGATGAACTTGGAAACGGTCAACACCTACGAAGGAACGCATGACGTCCACGCCCTGATCTTGGGTCGTGCCCAGACGGGCATCCAAGCATTCTACTGAAAAAGAGGTGCGGGACACCCGCACCTTACCCGCGCCTCTCGATTGTTCTGATTAAAAATACTCAAAGCCCGCCGCAGGCGACTTTCGCTATGATCTTGGTGATCTAACCAATGGCTCGCGCACACCTGCGCGGATCACTTCGGGATCATAGGCTTTGCGTGCAAACACCTCGTGAACCATCGGCGCGAAATTTTCGATCGAGAGTGTGTCGTAGTCAGGATCAAAGCTACTTTGATCCCAACGTTCGCAAAATTGAGCACAATCATCAAAATAGATGTTGCCCGCAAACTTATCCCTTTTGTTCGCGTTTCCGCCAACGTGATGACCGTAATAAATCATCTGGAAATCGCCGTGGGTTTGCACACACCAGCTGCATTGCTCCCTCACAAACGGGCGCAAGATCGCCGCCGCATATTCGTCGTGATTGTACGGGGCGTAGATGTCGCCAATGTCATGCAGCAGGGTGGACACAACCCAGTCAATATCCGCACCATCACGCCATGCGCGTGTGGCGGATTGCAGGGAATGCCCAAGGCGTGTGACTTTGTAGCCAGACAACCCTTCGTCCAGATCAACGAGCGCCGACAACAGTCGGTCTGCCGTGCCTTTGGTAAACGCGACTTCGTGGCGGGTGAGGAATTCGTATTCCTCCTTAGTGCCGTCCTTCATCTGGGTGAATTCGACTTGGTCCATCATGTCTTGTCCTGCTTTTGAAATGACGTTTGGTACGATCAGACTAGCCTGATCTGCGCGGCGGGGTTGGTCAAGTGCGTCGCTGTTTTATCGCGAACCGCCATTTTGCGTCCTAACACCGACATGACGCAGTGTTGTGACGCAAACCCGCTGGACAAGGCCGTTTCGACCGCTAGTGTCCTGATCAATCAATGACCGTCAGAAAGGACATGTTCCATGGATAAATTTGGTAAAAGCCAGTCGGTGAAACGGGTCGAAGATGTCCGCTTTTTGACGGGTGAAGGGCGCTATGTCGATGATATCGCGCCGCAGGCGTCGTTGCACGGGTTTGTCTTCCGCTCTCCTGTTGCGCACGGCATCATTACAAAACTGGATGTGTCTGACGCGCGGCAAGCGGATGGTGTCCTTGCGGTTTTGACCGTGGATGATCTAGAAGCTGCCGGAATGAACATCGCGATGCGCGCCACTGTTGTGGACAACCGTGATGGCACCAAGGGGGCAGCATCCTTCCGTCCGATCTTGGCCAAAGATCGCGTGCGCTTTGTGGGCGAACCGCTGGCATTTGTGGTTGCAGACACGCTGGCACAAGCGTGTGATGCAGCCGAGCTGATCGAGTTTGACTACGATGAATTGCCCGCCAAAATGGATATGATCGCGGGCGGCGAAACCGTCCATCCCGAGGCCCCGAACAATGTCGCGTTTGACTGGGGCATGGGCGATGAGGCCGCGACCAACGCCGCGTTCGAGGCCGCAGCGCATGTAGTGTCGCTGGATGTTGGCGACAACCGCATTATCGTTAATTCGATGGAGCCACGCGGGACCTACGCCTATTGGGAAGCAGGTCGTTTGCATGTTGCCATCAACGGTCAAGGCGTCTGGGCGCATAAGGATCAGATGGTCGCGGCCTTTGGTCTAGAGGCCGAAAATGTGCATGTGACCAACCCCGACACCGGTGGCGGTTTTGGCATGAAATCCATGGGTTATCCCGAACCGTTCTGTGCTGCTTTGGCCGCGAAACTACTGGACCGCCCCGTGCGTTGGATGTCAGAGCGGACCGAAGCGATGCTGTCTGACAATGCGGGCCGTGATCTGACGTCTTTGGCTGAGTTGGCGTTCGACGAAAACCACAAGATCACCGCCTACCGTGTGCATACGGATTGCAATCTGGGTGCGTACAATTCCCAATTCGGACAACCCATCCAGACTTTGCTGTTCAGTCGCGTTTTGATGGGCGTCTATGATGTGCAGACCACGTACCTGCATGTGAATGGCTATTTCACCAACACCACCCAGGTTGATGCCTATCGCGGCGCTGGGCGTCCCGAGGCGATCTATGTGCTGGAACGCGTGATGGATCGTGCGGCCCGTGAATTGGGCGTTGATCCGTGGGAATTGCGCCGCAAGAATTTCATCAAGCCAGAGCAGTTCCCCTACAAGGCGGCGACCGGCGAAACCTATGACGTGGGTGACTTTGATCTGCTGTTGGGCCGCGCTGCTGAAATCATTGATGCGGACGGGTTCAAAGCCCGCCGTGCCGCGGATGAGGCAAAGGGGCTGCTGCGCGGGCAAGGCTTGTGCTACTATATCGAAAGCATCTTGGGTGACCCGTCCGAGACCGCAAAAGTTGTCTTTAACGCGGACGGGACCGTGCACATTCTGGTCGGCACGCAGTCGAACGGGCAGGGGCATGAAACGGTGTACGCCAAGTTCCTTAGCGATCAGACGGGCATTCCGGCGGACAAAATCTTTGTCATCCAAGGCGACAGCGATTTGATCGCCAAAGGCGGCGGCACCGGCGGGTCGCGCTCCGTGACCACGCAAAACAATGCCACGCTTGCGACCGTGACAAAGATGGTCGAGGTGTTCAGCGCCTTCCTTTCCGATGAAATGGGTGTGCCCGCAACAGAGATATCTTTTGACGATGAGCGGTTCCGCGCGGATGGGTCAAACCTGACACCAACAATGCTGGAAGTCGCCGAAATGGCGCGCCAAGCTGGGCGTGACGATTTATTAGTTCACCAAGAAACCGCAACTTTGCCTGCGCGCAGCTTTCCAAATGGTTGTCATGTTACAGAGGTTGTTGTCGATCCGGACACAGGCACGATCACAACGGACCTGTATATCGTAGTAGACGATTTTGGTAATCTTATCAGCCCTGTAATGGCCGAGGGCCAAGTGCATGGCGGCGTCGTTCAAGGCATCGGGCAAGCTATTACAGAGCATGTTGTGTACGATGAAGACGGCCAATTGCTCACGGCATCGTTCATGGACTACGCCTTGCCACGGGCGGACGACGTACCCAATATTAACTTTACCTCGGTACCTGTTCCGTCAACGGCCAACATCATGGGGATGAAAGGCTGTGGCGAGGCAGGCACCGTTGGTGCACTGGCAGCCGTCGCAAATGCGGTGCAAGATGCATTATGGGATCGCGGTGTTCGCCAAGCGGACATGCCATTCACGCCGCACAGAGTATGGGAAATGTTAAAGGATGCCCCTATCGCAGCTGAATAAACGGATTGCCGGATGGCTTCAGAACCGCTTTGGGCGGGATGTTCCTGAGGTTGCGCCGCTAACGCGCGGACCGACAATTCACGTGATCATTTTGGACGGAACAATGTCGGTGCTGTCGCAAGGGTGTGAAACCAATGCGGGTCTGACTTTTAAACTGCTGTCCGAAATGGGCGGCGATGTATCGGTGTATTACGAGGCAGGCCTACAGTGGTCGCATTGGCGCAAGGCCGGCGACGTGTTGATGGGGCGCGGGATCAACCGCCAAATCCGACGTGCTTATGGCTATCTGTCCTCGCGGTACCGCCCCGGGGACAGTGTGTTTTTGATGGGGTATTCGCGTGGAGCTTATGCTGTGCGGTCGTTGGCGGGGATCATTGATCGCGTCGGGTTACTGCGCGCCAGTCACGCGACCGAACGCAATATTCGTGACGTTTACCGCCATTATGAATGTGCCCCTGACGGCGAAATAGCGCAACGCTACGCCGATATTCACTGTCACCGCCGCGTCGAGATCGAAATGATCGGCGTCTGGGATACGGTGAAATCGCTCGGGTTGAACGCGCCGTTTTTATGGCGGTTCAGCGCGCCACGTCACGCGTTTCATGACCATCAACTGGGCAAGTCGGTCAAACACGGCTTTCACGCTTTGGCCCGTCACGAGACCCGCGTCGCCTATTCACCAGTGATGTGGGACAGCAACCCTGAATGGCCGGGCAAGCTGGAACAGATGTGGTTTCGCGGCGCGCACGGCGATGTCGGTGGGCATCTGGGTGACTTTATGCAAGCGCGTCCGTTGTCGAATATTCCGCTGGTCTGGATGCTGGAAAAGGCCGAAGGCTGCGGATTGCCGCTTCCTGACGCGTGGAAAGATCGTTTTCCGCAAGATTCCAAAGCACCGGCAAGCGGAACATGGCGTGGATTCGGCAAATGGTTTATCACCCGAAAGGCGCGCAAAGTCGGGTTGGACCCGTCAGAGCGTATTCATCCGTCGGTACGTGAAGGACTTGGTAATCGCACACCCTGGGCTTGGCCGGGGATGCGCCAGGCACTGCGGCGTTAGCGGATTTTCATGATAATACAGGTGGTCGATCCGGTGGCATACAGCTTGCCATCATCTACGCCACGAATTTCACCGGTGGCCACGCCGGTCGAACGCCCTGCGTGATTCACGTCACCGATGCAGTCAATCATCATACCCAGCGGGATCGAACGCAGGATGTTAATCTTGTATTCCAGCGTCGTGTAGACGGAACCGCGTGGTACTTTGGTCATGACCGCGCAGGCCATCGCGCTGTCCAACAATGTGCCGTACCAACCGCCGTGCACAGTGCCCATCGGGTTGGTGGTTTTGAATTCGGGCGCGCCGCGAAACACTGCACGCCCGTCGGAAATTTCATGCAAAGTATACCCAAGCGTTTCGCCGATTGGCGGGGCAGGATGGCGTCCCTCCAGAATGCCTTGCATGAATTCCAGACCTGACATCGACAGAACGTCATCAGAGGATAAAAGGTCGTCAGCGGATTGGGCGTATCTGGGCATGAAAAAGCCTTGTGAACAGGTTGTTGTCCAAGGCTAGATAGCTGTGTGGATCAGGACAAGCGTTACGCGACGTTGCGGATACTGGCGGTTTGGGTCACGCCCAGTGCATGGCACACATCGCGTGTCAGGTCGGGGCGGTTCAGCGTATAAAAATGCAAATTTTCAACACCTTCACAGACCAACGTGTCACATAGTTCCGTGCAATGGGCGATTGCCAGCAGGTCTTGGCGGTTGTCACGCAGAGCCGTTTCAAACATCTGCGCAACCTCGTCAGGAATGATCGCGCCACATTTTGCAGAAAACGCACGCGCGCTTTTCCAGTTGGTGACAGGCAAAATACCCGGCGTGATTGGCGCTGTGATCCCGGCATCCGCACAGGCATCGCGAAAGCGCAAAAAGGTTTCAGCCTCAAAGAAGAACTGAGTTAACGCTTCGCTTGCGCCGGCGTCTATTTTCGCCTTAAGCCAGTCAACGTTTTGCTGCGTGCTGGTGGCGTCGGGGTGAACATCGGGGTAGGCACCGACGCGGATCGTGAAATTGCCGCGCGCTGCGAGGGCTGAGATTAGCTCGCAACTGTTTTGAAACCCGTCTTTGTGGGCGCTGAACGTTGTTGCGCCGTCGACGGGATCGCCACGCAGCGCAACGATGTCAGTGATGCCAGCCTTTGCAAACCGGTCCGCCGTTTTCATCACCTGCGCCTTGGATGCCCCAACGCAAGTCAGATGCGCTGCAACTTTTAAACCAGAGGTGCGTCGCAACGTTTCGGCCGCATCATGCGTCAAATCCTGAGCCGACCCACCGGCGCCATAAGTCACCGAAAAGAACCGTGGATCCAGAGGGGCCAATGCCTGCGCTGTGTCCCAAAGTCGAAAAGACGCGTCGATAGATTTTGGTGGGAACACTTCGAATGAAACAGCTGGCGTTGTCATGGGTTGATCCTTTTTGGGTTAGCCTCTTGTGACACAGACACGTTCATGAGACAAATTCATAACTTTCAACATAAACATGAGTTCCGTATGCATATCGAATTTCGCCACCTGCGCACGATCAAGGCAATTCACGAAGCAGGTGGGTTGGCCAAGGCGGCGGATCAGTTGCACATCACGCAAAGTGCGCTGAGCCATCAGGTCAAGGGGTTGGAGGATCAGGCGGGGGTCGAATTGTTTGTACGTCGCTCAAAACCGCTGCGATTGTCGGCTGCGGGCTTGCGGTTGCTGCGGCTGGCCAATCAGGTTCTGCCGCAGATCGAGGCAACGCTAAACGAGTTCACCGGCCTGCGTGACGGCAGCTCGGGTCGGATGCACATCGCGATCGAATGTCACGCTTGTTTTGAATGGTTGTTTCCAGTGCTGGAGCGGTTTCGCAAAAACTGGGGTGACGTTGATGTCGATATTCGGCCCGGTCTGGCATTCGATGCATTGCCCGCGCTGATGAAGGAAGATGTCGATCTGGTTGTGTCCTCTGATCCAGAGGAGCTGGCTGGCATCGAATTCATCGAACTCTTTGATTACGCGCCGGTTTTTGTGGCATCCAAGGATCATCCGCTGGCAAACAAGGACTACATTGACGCGACTGACTTTCGCGGCGAAACGCTGATCACCTATCCGGTTGAACGCACCCGTCTGGACGTGTTCAGCGAACTTCTGATCCCTGCCAAAGTCGAACCTGCCGTTGTGCGTCAAGCCGAATTGACGGCCGTCATCCTGCTGCTTGTGGCGTCAAATCGCGGGGTGTCGGTGTTGCCCGATTGGGTCGTGCGCGAGGTCAAATATTCGTCCGATTACATCACGCGCCCGCTGACCAAAGACGGGATCACAAAACGCCTGTATGCAGCGATCCGCAGCGACGAGCGCGACAAACCCTACATGCAGGAATTGATCAAACTAGCGCGGATTGAAGCGCGCAAATTGCAGCAAGCCTAGTCGCCAAGCCCATCAAACAATGGCGTGGACAAATACCGCTCAGCGAAACTGGCAAGGATAACAACGATGTTTTTTCCAGCCATTTCAGGACGCTGACCCAGCTGAATGGCAGCGATCAACGCAGCACCTGATGAAATGCCGACTGGCACGCCTTCAAGCCGGGCAACCTCGCGGGCGGTTGCGAATGCGTCGTCGTTGGTGACGGTGATCACCTCATCGTAGATGCCGGTGTCCAGAATTGCGGGCGCAAAACCCGCACCGATCCCTTGAATTTTATGGGGGCCTGGAGTGCCGCCCGACAAAACGGGGGAATCGCTAGGCTCAACCGCTACGATGTGAATGTCCGGATTTTGGTCTTTCAAATAGCCACCTGCGCCGGTGATCGTGCCACCCGTTCCGATGCCCGAGACAAACACGTCGACCTTGCGGCCGGTGTCATTCCAGATTTCGGGCCCCGTGGTTTTGCGGTGGATCGCCGGATTGGCCGGGTTTTCAAACTGCTGCGGAATGACGGCTCCGTCGATCGATGCGGCCAGTTCTTCGGCCTTGGCAATAGCGCCTTTCATGCCTTTGGCAGTCTCTGTCAGCTCCATTTCTGCCCCGAGGATTGCAAACATTTTGCGCCGCTCGACCGACATGCTTTCGGGCATGGTCAGGATCAATCGATAGCCTTTGGCCGCCGCGGCCAACGCCAGCCCGATGCCGGTGTTGCCTGAGGTCGGCTCGATCAGAGTTGTCTGATCAGGGGTGATTGTGCCGTTCGCCTCCATGGCTTCGACCATGGCGACGCCGATGCGGTCCTTGACCGAGGATGTGGGGTTAAAGAACTCCAACTTGGCGAGCAGGTTCGCGCCAACACCGTGGGCTTTGGCCAGCTTGTCCAACCGCACAAGTGGTGTGTCACCGACAGTTTCAGTGATGTTGCCGTAAATTTTACCGCGTCCGATGTTTGCCATGTCGATGATCCTTTGGTTGCTTGGGGTCAAGTTAGGCAAAATTGGAACGAAATTCCAGCGCGCAGCACATCTGCGCGCTGGAAAAGAACGATTAGATCAATTTGACGATCTGTTTGCCGACATTTTTCCCGGTTAGCAGTCCCATAAAGGCAGATGGTGCGTTTTCGAGACCTTGAGCGATATCTTCGACCACTTTGATGTCGCCGGAAGCAACCTTTGGCCCGATTTCTGCGAGGAATTTTGGAAAATCACCCCAGTGGTTCGAGATGATAAAGCCGTTCACCGACAAAAAGTTCACCAAGATCGGACGCCAGATTTGCGGGGCCGCCATTTGCGCGGCAGCACCCGCACCCAAACCACCAGCATTGTACCAGCTGATCATGCCGCAAACCGGGATGCGGCCGTGTGGCTTCATCAATGGCATCACAGCTTCTAGAACTTTGCCGCCGACGTTTTCAAAATAGATGTCGATGCCACCGCCGCAGGCCTCTTTGAGTGCGGCGCGCAAAGAACGCGCATCCTCATAGGCGCGGTGATCGATGCAGGCGTCAAAGCCAAACACCTCGACGGCCATTTTGCACTTGTCCGCGCCACCCGCGATGCCAACGGTTTTCAGGCCCAGTGATTTGGCGACCTGACCGACCATCGACCCGACAGGGCCGGTGGCAGCGGCCACAACCAGTGTTTCACCAGCTTTTGGGCGGCCGTATTCCATCAGGCCGTACCAGCCGGTGAAACCGGGCATGCCCAAAACGCCCAAAGACGCGGTGATCGGGCCGTTTGCCGGATCAACCTTGCGGCACATCTTTTCGTCGGCAACAGCGTGTGTTGCCCAGCCAAACGGACCAAAGGCAAAATCGCCGGCTTTGAAATGATCGGAATTGGAGGCGATGACTTCGCCAACCGAACCACCCTCCATCGTGCCGCCAATCGGGACGGGGGCGGCATAGCTTTTGCCGTCATCCATACGCCCACGCATGTACGGATCCAGCGACATGTAGTGCACGCGCACTAAAATCTCGCCGGCACCCGGGGTGGGCACGTCTTTGGTTTCCAGTTTGAAATGTTCAGGACCGGGTGCACCCGTTGGGCGGCCCGCAAGCGTGATGTGTTGCATTTGATCTGTCATGATGTTCTCCCTCTTTGCGGGCAGCGTGAAGCCTGCGGGTTTGCGTGACAAGCTGTAACGCCCCGTCACAGCCGGCCTTAAGCGCCAATTCGCCACGTCTTTGCCTGCATCCAGCCCCTTGGCAATTCTGGCAAGGGGGCGTATAGCGCGCATCTGACCCACACTCGGAGAATACGCCATGATCGGCAGCGCAAACCTTAACATCATGATCAAAGCCGCCCGCAAAGCTGGCCGTTCCTTGGTCAAAGACTTTCGCGAAGTCGAGAATTTGCAGGTGTCTTCCAAAGGGGCAGGGGATTTTGTGTCCAAAGCGGACCTCTCGGCTGAGAAAATCCTGAAAGAAGAATTGATGGGCGCGCGCACGACTTATGGCTGGTGCGCCGAGGAAAGCCCTGAAGAAGACGGCGCTGACCCGACCCGCCGCTGGATCGTTGACCCGCTGGATGGCACCACCAACTTTTTGCACGGCCTGCCGCATTGGGCAGTGTCGATTGCGCTGGAACACAAAGGCCAGGTTGTTGCGGGCGTTGTGTTTGACGCGGCCAAGGACGAGATGTTCTTTGCCGAAAAAGGTGCCGGCTCCTGGATGAACGACACACGGATGCGCGTATCCGGTCGTCACAAAATGATTGAATCGATCTTTGCGACAGGCATTCCGTTTGCGGGTCGTTCTGATCTGCCTGCGACGTTGACAGACATCGCGAAACTGGCCCCTGTGTGCGCGGGTATCCGGCGCTGGGGCGCTGCGTCACTTGATTTGGCCTACGTTGCCGCAGGCCGGTACGATGGCTACTGGGAACGCCGTCTGAAATCATGGGACATGGCCGCCGGTGTGATCATCGCGCGCGAAGCCGGTGCTTTGGTTGAACCACTTGCCGCAGGTGGTGATTTGCTGGACGGTGGCGAAGTCCTGTGTGCCAATGAGGCGCTATTCGCGCCGCTTGCAAAAATCCTGCGCTAAACCTGCGTCGCTTAAACCGTCAGATTTCGTCGTCATAGACAGAGGATGCGGCATTGCCGTTCTCGTCTGTCCAGACGCGTTGATCATTGTTGCGCAGTAACTTGCGGTTGCGGCCCGGATAAGTGACCGTATCCTCGGACGTGCGGGTGCCGATCAGCAAATATGACGCATCCTGATCAGAGGTGTTTTCCAGGCAATGCCCCACAGGATCGCCAGCTTTGAAACAGGCGGCATCGCCTTGTGTTAGCTCGGTTTTTTTGTCGCCCTGATGCAAGGTGACTTGTCCGCTAAGCATCAAGATCATTTCGTCCTCGTTCGCATGCCAGTGTAACAACGACGACTTTGACCCCTTTGGAAGCGTTTCTATTAACGCGCCAAACTGGGTTAGATTCCCGGCGTCGCTGATCAGCTCGGCAGTATAGGCGCCCAGCAACGGGTGGCTTTCACCATTTTTGATTTTGGCGGTGCCGGCTTTGATAACGGTCAAGATGAGCCCCACGATTGTGAATGATAGGTTGCCAAGATCATTGATCTGATGGGTGATTGATCCCGTCGCGCCACGGGATGGGTTCGAAATCAGGCGGATGTGCGCCGCTGATGCACCCTAAATTTACACCACACAACAGTGGGTTAGATCGCGTTTGATGATGTGTGTAGATGCCACAGGTTTTGCAAAAATAGTGCTGAGCGGTGTGGGTGCCAAAACTGTAGAGGCTCAGATTTTCGGCCCCTTTGGTCACTTTCAAAGTGGCAGAGGTCACGCCGATATTTGCTGCCTGACGGCGCTTGCAAAACGAACAATTGCAGCGCCCGGCGTCGTCAAATCCGGCAGGGGCGTCGCCAGTTAATTCTACCGCGCCGCAGTGGCAGGTGGCTGTGATTTTCATCGTGTGACCTTTGGGATGCGACTGAGGTCATATTTGGCCTCAGGGTGGGGCGGATGGTAATCGTTCGCACGCCAAAATCGTGTCCCACCGCGCTTTAGCCAAACAGGTACCGCCAAGGCAATCCCTGCGACAAACCCACCGGCATGCGCCCAATACGCGACTCCGCCGGTTTCCGGATCAGCGCCCAAACCTCCAAAGAATTGCATGGCAAACCAGACCATCAGCATGATCCACGCGGGGATCGGGAAGATGCGGAAAAACACGATCAGGATCAGTAGAATGTCGATCTTTGCCTTGGGGTAGAGCAACAAATACCCGCCCATCACGCCCGCAATAGCGCCAGAGGCACCAACGGTCGGCACGCCCGATTGGGTGGCAGACACGTAATGTATCAGCCCCGCTGCGATACCTGAAACGAGGTAAAACAAAAGGTAGGGAATATGCCCCATCTCGTCTTCGATGTTGTCGCCAAATATCCACAAAAACAGTATGTTACCGGCCAAGTGCATCCAGCCGCCGTGCAAAAACATCGACGAGAAAAACGTGTAATACCCCTCGCCAAAAGTGATGCGGGCAGGGATCATCCCCCATTCGAAATAGACCGCATTCACGGTCGAAACATCCGCCATCCCGTAGGACAGAAAGATCAGAATGTTTGCAGCCATAAGCGCATAAGTGACGTATGGCGTGCGTCCGGACGGGTTGTGATCGCGAATTGGTAACATGCCCCTACGCTGTCTGTTTGCGCGGGCATGGTCAAGTGGGGGTTACTGCGATTGCCCCACTTCACCAAGCAATGCAGCGTTCCCGCCTGACGCCGTTGTGTCGATGCAAATGTGACGCTCAGACAGGGCATGACCAGCATCCGGTTGGCCCGTGATCAGGGGTACAATCGCGCCATTGCGTTGCGCCAAAGCCTGATCAATAGCCTGCGCGGTTTGCGCATCCCCCCACCAGATCACACCGCCATAATCGGGTGCGTTGACCAGCGTTGTTGGAGCAATCTGCCCTTTGGCAAGAACCGCGTGGCCGCCCAAGGCCTCGACCGCTTTGGCCTGCGCCGCTGCTGCATCTGCGCCCGGACCCATGCACAAAATCGCATTGCTTTGATGTGTGCTTAGCCGGTTGGATTCGCCCGTCGGACCAGGCAGCGAGATTTCGTGCAGTGTTTTGGTTTCATGCGTCGCATCTGGCAGCGCGTTTTGCGCGTCGTCCCATTTTCCTGCCGCCCCTGCGGATTTCGGCACGCGGAAACGCAGTAAATAGTCCGGCCCACCTGCTTTTGGTCCCGTACCAGATAGCCTATTCCCACCAAACGGTTGACTGCCGACAATCGCGCCAATTTGGTTTCGGTTAACGTAAATGTTGCCAGCGCCAATGCGGTCAGACACATGCTGGACGCGGTCGTCGATGCGGGTGTGTAAACCAAAGGTCAGGCCGTAGCCGGTGGCGTTGATGTCATCGATTACCTGATCCAATTCACCGCTTTTGAAGGTCGCGATGTGCAGGACAGGGCCAAAGATTTCTTCCTTCATTTGTGCAATCCCGTCGACCTGGATCAAGGTTGGCGCGATGAATGTCCCGTCTTTCGGGCTTGGCAATTCGTGCAAAACACGGGCACGGTTTGCGTCGATGTGAGCGGCGATTTTAGCGTGGGCCGCGGCGTCAATAACGGGACCAACGTCGGTTGAAATATCCCAGGGTGCGCCGACCTCCAGCGCGTCCATTGCGCCTTTGAGCATCTCGATAAAGTGGTCTTTGATGTCCTCTTGGACGTACAGGCAACGCAAGGCAGAACACCGCTGACCTGCGGATTGAAACGCGCTCTCGACGATTGCGGCGATGGCCTGTTCGGGCAAGGCCGTGCTGTCGACGATCATGGCGTTCAGGCCGCCGGTTTCTGCGATCAGTGGCGTTGCAGGCGCGTGTGTTGCCAGCGCGCTGCGGATTTTTAACGCGGTGCCTGTCGATCCGGTAAAGGCCACGACATTCAGCGCGTTTTGGGCGGTCAACGCCGCGCCGACGTCGCCGCCGCCGGGCAACAATTGCAACACCTCGCGCGGCACACCGGCCTCGTGCAGCAATTGCACCGCGCGGAATGCCATCAAGGGGGTTTGTTCTGCGGGTTTGGACAGGACCGCGTTGCCCTGCGCCAAAGCGGCGGCCATTTGGCCTGAATAGATTGCCAGCGGAAAGTTCCATGGCGAGATGCACAAGGCAATGCCTGCGGCGGCGTCATCTGTCGCTTGAGCGGCATAGTAGCGCATAAAATCAACGGCTTCACGTAGTTCTGCGACGCAATCAAGTAGGGTTTTACCGGCCTCACGCGTCAGCAAGGCAAAGAGTTCACCATAGTTTTCTTCGTATAAATCCGCGGCCTTGTTCAGAATGCGCGCCCGATCTGATTGCGGAACATCCCAAAGCTTGGCCGCTTTGACCGCGTTTGCGACATCATCCATCGACGCGTTGTGCACCGCGCCAACGGTGTCGCTGTGATCCGCTGGGTTGCGCAGCGTTGTCTTTGGCGACGGGTTTGCCGTTACGGCCAGCAAAGGTGACGCCACCCATTGATGCGTCGCGAACGGCGCGCGGGCTGCGTCAATTGTGGTTAATGTCTGGGCGTGTCCAAGGTCAAATCCCTTGGAATTTGGACGTTCGGGCAAATACAAATCGGTGCCCTTGGCAATCTGTGGGGCAGGATTGGCCAACATCTCGAATGGATCAGCGGCGACAATTTCGGGGGCCACGTCTTCGTCGACGATTTGGTTCACAAAGCTAGAGTTGGCGCCGTTTTCCAACAAACGCCGCACCAGATAGGCCAGCAAATCACGGTGCGCGCCGACAGGCGCATAGATGCGGCAGCGGGTTGTGTTGGCCTTCATGACCATCACGTGCAGCGCCTCGCCCATGCCGTGCAAGCGCTGGAATTCGTAGGGTTGATCATCGGCTATGTGCAGGATCGCAGCAACCGTGTGGGCGTTGTGTGTGGCAAATTGCGGATAAATCCGGTCAGTCATGCCAAGCAGTTTACGAGCGTTGGAAATATAGCTGACATCGGTCTGTGCTTTTTGGGTAAAGACCGGAAATTCGTCCATGCCAAGGGTTTGCGCCAGCTTGATTTCAGTGTCCCAGTAGGCACCTTTGACAAGTCGCACCATGATTTTGCGGTCGTGGGTTTTGGCCATAGCGTAAAGCGTGTCGATGACGGTGCCTGCGCGAGGGCCATAGGCCTGCACAACCACACCAAAACCGTCCCAACCGGCCAGCGCGGGTTCCGACAGGACCTCGTTGATCACGTCCAGCGACAGGGCGAGGCGGTTCGCCTCTTCGGCGTCAACATTCAGGCCCATGCCTGCGGATTTTGCGAGCAACGCAAGCGAGCGCAGGCGCGGCGTCAGGTTGCGAATGACGTCGTCGCGTTTGGCCAATTCGTAGCGGGGGTAGAGGGCGGATAGTTTGACTGAAATGCCCGGATTTTCGCGGACGTCATCAGAATGGCAGGCTGTGGCGATGGCAGAAATCGCGCGCGAATAGCTGAGGTGGTAGCGCTTTGCATCGCGTTCTGTGCGCGCGGCCTCGCCCAGCATGTCGTAGGAATAGGTGAAGCCTTTGGCCTCCATTCCTGCCGCGCGTTTCATGGCACTGTTGATGTCTTCGCCCAGCACGAACTGTCGGCCCATTTCTTTCATGGCGCGACTGACGGCTGCGCGAATGACGGGCTCGCCCACACGTTTTAGCGCACCGTGTAAGTGACGGGCAGGGCCGGGGGCGTCGTCGTCCAGCACGCGGCCTGTCAACATCAACGCCCAGGTCGAGGCATTCACCAAAGAGGACGCGGATTTGCCCAAGTGCTTGCCCCAATCGGAGGGGGCGATCTTGTCTTCGATCAGCGCGTCAATGGTGTCTGCATCGGGTACGCGAAGCAACGCCTCGGCCAGACACATCAGCGCGACGCCTTCGTCGGTGGACAGGCCATATTCGGCAAGGAACACTTCCATCAGGCCAGGTGCGGCCGAGGTGCGAATGCTGTGGACCAGCTCAGCGGCGGCCTTGCTGATTTGGGCGCGGTCATCTGCGGACAAACCAGCCTGGGCCACAAGCTTGGCGATGATGGGCGCGTGATCCGCGTAGGTATCAGCGTCGATTGCGTCGAGGAAAGCGTTTGAAGTGAATTGGGTCATGATCATACCTTTGCGTTTGTTCCAGTATACTGGTAATAGCTCAGGACGTTTCGCTAATTTTTGGTTAAACTGTAGGTCAAAAAGTTATAAAGGTAGCAAATCACATGATTTTTGAACAATCTGGTTTGGATCGTTTTGACGCAGCGATTCTAGAGGTTTTGGCAGAGGATGGGCGGATCAGCGTGACGGATCTGGCGGGGCGCATCGGCCTGTCCAAATCCCCGACCCAAGCGCGGTTGCGACGTTTGGAAAGTTCAGGCGTGATTTTAGGGTACCGCGCAATGCTGGATCCGATCCGGTTGGGGCTGGATCACGTGGCATTCGTCGAAGTCAAATTGAACGACACCCGAGAGGCGGCGTTGCGCGCGTTTAACATCGCCGTGGCCAAGGTGCCGGAAATCGAGCAAGCCCACATGATTGCAAGCAGTTTTGACTATTTGCTAAAGGTGCGCACACGGGACATGGCCCGTTATCGTGCCTTCCTCGGAGAGACGATTTCAACGCTTCCGCACGTTGCCTCGACCTCGACCTATGTCGCGATGGAAGCGGTGAAAGAGACCGTTTTGGCGGAATCTTCTTGACCTAGGGCCGGATCGGGCCAACTTTCGTCTCATGCGTATTTTAATTGCCCTTTCTTTAGTGGCGGGGCCTGCGATGGCCCAAAGCACCACGAACATTTGCCCTGAACCTGCGGATCATTCCGCGGAACTGGACAGCTTGATCAGCGCTGCCCGTGATGCCAAAAACGAAGGCGTTGGCCGCGATGTGTCCGGAAAAATGTGGGAAGTGTGGCTGCGCGCCCCGAATGATCAAGCCCAAGAGGTGCTGGACCGCGGAATGCAACGCCGCAACAGCTATGATTTTGCCGGCGCTTTTAAAGACTTCGATAAATTGGCCGAATATTGCCCGACCTACGCCGAAGGGTTCAATCAACGGGCCTACATCCAGTATCTTCAGGGTAACTACGAGGGGGCATTGGTCGATCTTGACGCCGCTTTGGTGCTGTTGCCCAATCATGTGGCGGCGCAGTCCGGACGTGCGTTAACCTTGATGCAGCTGGGCAATCTGGATGCTGCCCGGGTGCAAATGCTTGAGGCATTGGAAAACAACCCGTGGCTGTCAGAGCGCGCATTGGTCGCAAAAGACGCGCCTTTGGGTCCAAAGGGCGAAGATATCTAACGAACCCTCTTGAGGGTGCCTAGCACTTTGCCTAGACACGTGGCTAAGGCCCCGTGCGGGCGTGATGGAATGGTAGACATACCAGACTTAAAATCTGTTGGGCCTTGTGCCCGTGTGGGTTCGAGTCCCACCGCCCGCACCATTTTTCCAAAACACCACGACTGCGCGCGAAGGCGTGAAAATTCTATCAGAGTATCTGATCATCGCGAGGTTGACCCGACCTGCCCTCAGGTGTCGATCGGCGGATTTTAGACAGGGTTTTGCAGTATTCTGCTGGTTCCAGGTTTCGCCCGAGTTTCGAATTGGTCGCGTGATCCCATTGGTTCGCCAGCCGTCTTGCCACTGTGCCAATATCTCATTCCGCGGATTGTGACATGCGGGTTCAAATCACTGTTTTCGGATCCATCTGCTGGCAATGCTTGCCAGCGGGGTGGTCGAGTTTTGCGAAAGAAAGAAAATACATGGAAGAAGATGACGTAGTCATTTCGGATAACAATGCGTACCTGATGGCGATGAGCGAAGGCAGCCGGATCGAAATCCACGCTGCTGACCGCGAAAAAGAAAGCTGGACCGAGCTGAGTGAAACGGCCGAAGCTGGCAGCAACGCGCTGAAAGTGACCGAGGCGACCGGATGGCAAGTTGGCGATCTAATCGCTATCGCCTCTACATCCGATGAATGGACCGAGTCCGAAGAATTCACCGTTTTGGATATTTCCGATGACGGCATGACCATCACGCTCGACAGCGAATTGACCTACAGCCACCAAGGCGAAACGGTGCTACGAAAACGGCCTGACCGGCGAAGACGCGCTGGAATGGGACGTTGAAATCCGCGCCGAAGTTGCGCTGTTGTCCCGAAATGTGACGATCCAAGGCGACGAAGACAGCGTCGATGCCGGCTATGGCGCACACACAATGGTCATGGACGGGGCCGAGCAATACATTGAAGGTGCTGAATATTACCGCGTCGGCCAAGTCGACGAACTGGGGCGTTACCCCGATCCACTGGCACATGCTGGGCGACGCAGAAGGGCAATACGTAGAAGGCGTGTCGGTCCACGATTCTTACCAAAAAGGTTCGACCATCCACGGGACCTCGAACATCCGCTACGAGGACAACGTCATCTACAACACGTCGGCCACGGCGTGTTTTTTGAGGACGGCAACCAGATTATCAACAACCTTGTGTTCAACACAATGGAATCTGAAACCGGCTTGCCGATTGCAACCGACGCAGAAAATGCCTCCAGCTATTGGATCGAAAACCCCAACAACGTGTTCATCGGTAACCACGCTGCCGGGTCTGAAAGCAACGGGTTCTGGATCATTCCCGCAGAAACGCCGCACGGGGATTCTGCAACCACGGATGTGGGCGATGCGGGCTTGCTCAGTGATCTGATCTTTATCGACAACGTCGGGCATTCGGCAGGCGAAGACGGCGACGAAGGTTCTGGGGGTACCGGCAAAATTTTGGGCATTGATGGTCAGGTGACCGACGATCTGGAATTTCGGCAAACAACCCTCGAGGCGGATTTTGCATCCATTGACGGATTTACGGCCTACGGTGACGAGGTCTGTTCCCTGACCCATGAAATGGTGTTTACGGACCTTGCGGTGATCGACGGTTCCTTTTTCGCAAGGCACGAGAATTACATCAAAAATGCAGTGTTTGATGGTACCACGGTGTCGTTGTATCGAGATGGCGGCAATCAGTATTCGGACGTCTATGCGACTGACGGGACACGGTTGCTTCACGGTGATAGCGACCATTTGAACACGGCAAATGCGTTTGACAACTTTACCATGGATGACGGCAGTTATCTGATCTTTTTCGATGATCTGGATGAGCAACAGGTCACGCTTGATCTGGATGGATCGCTGACCGGAATTGAGGGGCGTTCATCACGCCCGACGGCGAAGGGGCGCTGTTCAAGGCGTCACCTGATGCGGTTCAGATCGACGGAATTGCGGGCTATGTCAGCGAAAATACCATCGGTGCGACCGAAATCACGGCGCTGGACACGACCGGAACCGTCCGCGTTGTCCGCTCTGACGGCGAGGAAATCACCGACCTGCCGACATCGGTAGATCAATGGACTTCGGGCGACGGGCAATCGGACGCAAACTACGAGATTTTCACCTCGACAGGACTGGAACAGGACCTTTCCTATCTTCTCGATTTTGAGGACCTGCCCGAAGAATTGACCCTTAACCTGACCGGTGTTCGGACGGGCGAAAGCGCGGTCTACGAAGTGCCGGGCATTGCTGGCGATTTCACGGCGACGGATGGCGGCACCGAGGTTTTCAGCTATGACGCGTTGCTGAGCAGCGACACGTCGGCCTATTTTGATGACACAGACAGCGGCAGCGGTGTCATCCGTGTGGTCGCGGGCGACGCGGAAATTGACGAAGACCGTCCGGTCACCGATCTGCTGGCCGAGTACCGCGCCAGTGCGTCGATCACGCCGGGGATCACGGGCGACAACAACACCGTCGCCCATGGGTATTGTCTACCGATCTGCTCGACGCTGTAGAGGCCCAACCTGCCGCCACCATCGCGGACGCTGCTGCAGCACTTGAGGCCGAAGATGCTGCTGGCAACAGCGATTACGCGTTGGTGCGCTACGACTCCACGCCCGACACCACCGTGGTGACGGATGCGATGGCGCGGTGGTCTGATGCGTCAACCTGGGACACAGGGGTGCCCGGTGCCGACGACATCATCGTGATTGGCGAAGGCGAAACTGTCGTGTTTGACGAAACCACCACCGTCAAAGGCATCATCGTGAATGGCGGCGAGTTGATCATCGAAGACGGTGTCGACCTTACGCTTGGTTTGTGGTCGGATTACGTGCTGGTGATGAACGGCGGACTGTTTCAGGCTTGCACCGAAGACGATCCGCTGGACATTGATTTCACCCTCACACTTGAGGGGGATGATCCCGATTTCGACCTCGAGGTCAGCAGCATTCTGCGTGGTGAAGTCGACAATACAGTCAACGCCATGTCGACAGCGCTGATTGCTGACAGCGATGCCTCGGAAGAAACGGTTGTGTCTGACGATGTCGTTGCTGAGGAGGTTGCTGCGGTTGCAGAGACATCCAGCGACATCGAGACAACGGCGATTGATGATACGTCGGATGCCGACACGTTCCTGATGTACACTCAAGACAGCGAAACCAGCAGCTTTGATGACGCGGTTGATCAGGTCAAAATCGGCCTGCTGGATGCCTTCCAAAGCGTGGAAGATAACGTCGTTGATCTGGCGGCTTACGTCGCTGAGCTTAGCGGCAACGACTTTTCCGCGAACAGCTTTGTGTCTTAGTCGAAGACGCGTTGTTTGGCTGACTTTTGATGTTTCATCGTTGAAAAATAGGCCTTGGCATTTGGGATCATCCCGGTGCCAAGGCTGATCTTGTAAGTTTGACAAGGCATAGGCGTCTGTCGCCCTTACTCAGCGATGTCTTCGGCCCATAATTCTGGCTTTTCGTCGATAAACCGCTGCATCAATGCGATGCAATCAGCGTCATCGGCAATGATAACTTCGACCCCTTTGGAGCGCAGGAATTCTTCGTTGCCGCCAAAGTTCGTGTTTTCGCCGATCACCACGCGCGGAATGCCGAATTGGATGATCGTGCCGGTGCACATCATGCAAGGGCTGAGTGAGGTGTACAGGGTGGTGTCGCGGTAGGTCTTTTGACGGCCCGCTTTGCGCAATGCATCCATTTCGCCGTGTGCAATCGGATCGCCTTTTTGCACACGTTGGTTGCGTCCTTGCGCCACCACTTGGCCGCCTCGTGCGAGAACGGAACCGATGGGGCAGCCGCCTTCATCAAATCCGGCCTTGGCTTCATCGTAGGCAATGCGCAGCATCGTTGTGTCATCAGTGTTCATGTTTTTGGGTCCTGTAGAATGGGGCGGTCGTAGTACGGTAGCGTTTCAACTGTCGGCTGCCAAATGCCATCGCGTTGCAGGCTGTCCATGTGATCGGCGATGTCATCCAAGGTGGCAAACCAGACGTTCTTGTCCGCCCGCGTCTTGGCGATCCATGCCTCGACCAGTTTCCAGCGTGCAAGCCGGCCTGTCAGGAACGGGTGGATGATCAGCATGAAAAAGCCGCCGGCATCGTATTGCGCCTCGAATTCCTCCCAAAAGCCGGCCAACCCCTGCGAGGGCGAACGCACCGGCATCATGTAGCCGATTTCGTCAAAATGGGCAAAGGGTGGCCAATCGTCCGTGCCCCAATGTACGGGCATTTCATACAGCGATCCGGCGGTGGTTTTTAGCTGATACGGGATGTCATTCGCCATCATCGAACTGTCGTAGCGCATCCCGTGTTCTACCATTAAATCAACGACTTCTTGGGTGATGTTGTAGACCGGCGCGCGGTAGCCACGGGGTTTTTGCCCGCAGATGCGTTGATGGACATCCAAGGTCCGCTCGAACCATTCGCGTTGCTGGCCGCGGGTTTTGATCGGGTCTTCGTGCAGGTAGCCGTGATGGCCAATTTCGTGGCCATCTTTCAGGATTGCCTCAACGACGTTAGGATAGGTTTCCAGACACCAGCCGGGAATGAAAAACGACTGTTTTAATTCCAATCGGCGATAAGTATCGAGGATGCGGGGTAGGGCGACCATTGGCCCGTACCGACCCATTGAAATGGGGTAAAGGCGATCATGGCTGTCTTCGGGTTTGGCAATGTGGATCAGGCTGTCGGCATCCATGTCAAAGGTGATCGCAACTGCGCATTTGGCACCGTTCGGCCATGGAATAGGGTTACGGATCATTGCGTTAGCTTTGATTGAGCACGTGGGCACTTTGCGTGTCCCACGACAGCCAAATCGCGTCGCCACCTTTTAGATCAAAGCTCGAAAGCTCGCGCTCTTGCATTTGCACCTTAAACTCGTGGCCTTGCGCGTCTTCAAGAAACAGCGTGACCATCGATCCGACGAATTCCTCGGAAATCAGTTTGCATTGCACCGTGTTGTCACCGGTTGGCTGGTCCAACGCGATGTGCACCAAATCAGCCGAGATGACAAAACTGGCGTTTTCGCCGTCTTTCAGGGCGACCTCATTTACGGGTACGGTAAAATCGCCAGACGGCGTCGTGATGCGTGCGCTTGTCCTTGAAATCGTGGCAACTGTACCCGACAAGATGTTGTTTCGGCCCACAAATTCCGCAACGAATTGGTTTGCAGGCGCACGGTAAATGTCTTTGGGGGTGCCGATTTGAGCAATCTCGCCTTCGCCCATGATCACGACACGATCGGCCATTGCAAAGGCTTCGGATTGCGAATGGGTGACGTAGACGAACGTAATCCCCAATTCGCGTTGCAGATCGGTCAGGACGGCCTGCATGCGGATCACCAGATGCGCATCAAGCGCTGACAGCGGCTCATCCAGCAGCAAAATTTGCGGCTCCATCACCAAGGATCGCGCCAGCGCGACACGCTGTTTTTGACCACCAGACAGGGTTGAAATATCGCGGTCAGCGAAGTCCAGAATGCCCATCTTGTCCAACCACTTTAACGCGCGTTGTTTGCGTTCGGTTTTGTCGACGCCGCGCATTTTCAAGCCGAATTCGACGTTCTCACGTGCACTTAGAAACGGGAACAAGGCGAGCGATTGCCAAACCAGCGGCGTGTCACGTTCGTGCGGGCGTACGTCGTTCATCACCTGACCGCCGAGGCGAATTTCGCCGCTGGTGGGGGTTTCTAACCCTGCAAGCATGCGCAAAGTTGTGGTTTTACCGCAGCCCGACGGCCCCATGATTGCCAAAAATTCACCTTCGCGAATTTCGAAATCCAGCTCTTTGACGGCGACGAATTTATCGAAGTGTTTTTGAACTTTGTCAAATATTACAAGTGGTTCGCTCATGGTCGGGTACTTTTCATTTGGCGGCTGACAAAGAAGATTTGCGCAAGCACGACGAGGGTCATTGAGATGAGGAACACGAATGTGCCGATGGCGTTGACCTGTGGGTCGATGTTGCCTTGCACGATTTCCAGAATGATCACGGGCAGCGTTTTGTTCAGGCCCGAGACGAACCAGGACACCGCAAATTCATCGAATGATACGGCCGCCGTCAGGAACAGGCCCGAATAGATTGCCGGCATGCAAAACGGGATGATCACATGGCGCATCGTGGCCCATTCAGAGCCACCAAGGTTCCACGCCGCCGCCTCTAGATCGGGATCCATCTGGTTCAGACGCAGACGGATCACGGCCATTGCAAATGGCGCCGTAAGCACAGAGTGGGCGATGATAATCGAATAGATTTGCCCCGACATCCCGATCTTGGAAAACCACGCCAGCATCGCTAAGGCCATGATAATCAAAGGAATGGTTGGCGGCAGCAGGATCAGCGCGAGGTACGGACCTTTGAAACGGAAATTATAGCGATAATCAGAGTAGGCGGTGCAAAACCCCAGGAAGGTCGCGATTACAGCCGTTGATGTCGAAACGATCAGACTGTTTAGCGCAGCCTCCCAAACGTCAGGATCAGCAAAGATTTTAGCGTACCATTGGGTCGTGAAACTGCCCAGCGGGATCGTCGGAAACCGTTGCGAGTTGAACGAGAAAATCAGACTAAAGATGATCGGCGCAAACACAAACGCAAAGATCAGCGCCACATAGATGCCGAGGATCACATTCAGGGTGCGGTTGGCCTTCATTTCGCGCCCTTCCGTTTGCGATAGGCCAGCGCGATGCCACCGAATGCGATCGCAAACAGCGTGCCCATCATCATGATCGCAACCACGGCGGCGCGGGGCCATTGTTGGCCTGACTTTGTGGTGTCCAGGATCAGGATTGGTAGCGTCGGTTCTTGGGATCCGCCCAGATAAAACGGGGCCACAAAATCGCCAAACGACAGGATAAAACAAAAGATCGCAGCGATGATCAGGCCGGTTTTTGACAGCGGGATGATGACTTGCCAAATGGTTGCCAATGGTTTGCAGCCAAGGTTGCGCGCCGCCTCGATCAAGGTCTTGTCGATGTTGGCCATCGTTACCGTTTGCAAAATTACCACCAGCGGCAACGTCAGCGTCATGTACCCGACCAGCGTGCCGAAATTGGTGTTCAGCATCGTGTAAGGGCCAAGCCCAATATTGCCCAACAGCGCGTTCAAAACTCCGCTTTCCGACAGGATCACAAACCATGAAAACGTGCGCACCAGATAGCTGGTGAAGAACGGGATGATCAGCAGGAAGATCGCCCAGCGACGCGTCGCCTCGCTTGCCCGGAAGGCCAGTGCAAAGGCCGCAGGAAAGGCGATGCACATGGCGCAGACCGTAGAGACGGCCGCGATGAAAACCGTGTACCAATAGCTGTCCCAGAAATATCCACGCGACAGCATTTTGGTCCAGTTGACGAACTCGAATGCCTCGGTCATTCGATAGTTTTTAACCAGGAAAAATGACATCGCGACCATGAACAAGACCGGTCCGACAAAGAACACGAATTGCCAGACAATGATCGGCAGGCGCCACGTCAGCGCGTATAAGTTGATGTTTCGGCCAGATTTGTTGGGCATGAAATCGCTGAGGTCCTTTGTGCAAACGGGCGACCAAAAACCGCCCGTTTGGATGTTCTAAACCGATCAGGCGTTTTTGTATTCCGACCAGAAATCGTTCCAGTCTTCTAGCGATTGCTGCTGTGGGATATCGCGGTAATGGATGCGCCCGTCGTTGATCAACGCGATCGGATCGTTGGCCATGCCCTCGATCTGATGCGAACGTTTTGCTTCTTTCGGATCGGCTTCGATCAAGGCAGCACGCCCGCCTTTGGTGACGCAGAACCCCGGATAAGCGGCCATTTGCGCCGATTTCACCTGACCGGCAGGGGACAGCATGTACTGGATAAAGTTCTTTACCAAATCAGCCTTTTCACTGCCTTTGCCGACCGAATAGCTTTCGGTGAACTGGATGCCACCCTCTTTGGGGATGGTCGATGCCACGGGCGCGCCGTCTTTTTCCAGAACGCCGGTGATCCAGTCGCCGATGCCGACCATTGCTTGCATTTCGCCGTTTTTCAGACCGTTGAATGTGCCGCCGTAATCAAAGAATCCACCAACCTGTTTGCGCAGTCCAAGCGTGGTGTCCTGCACCGCGCCCCATTTGTCATCATCGATGTCCCAAAGATTTGCGCCATTGCCGTTGTACAGGCTCATCATGCCCAGCGTCGGCAGGTGCCAATCAAAGTGGCCGACCTTGCCTTCGAGTTCCGGCTTCCAGAAGCAAGAATAGCTTTGCGCCTCTTCTTCGGTGACGGAATTTTTGTTGTAAGACACGCCCAAATGCCCGCCACGCACCATCATCGAATAGAGCTTGCCGTCAGACCAGTGGCCGGGAAACTGCGTGAAATCTTCGTGCAGCATGTCGTCCAGCGGATAATCGGCAGCCTCCAGCGGCTCGATGTAACCGGCAAGGTTCAGTTGCTGCACAAATTCGGCATCCGACAGAATAATGTCGTAGGTGCCGGGGGGGGACTGTGCGATCAGCGCTAGCATGTTGTCGCCGCCAGCGTAATATTTGGGGACGAATTTGACATTGTTGGCGGCCTCGTATTCGGCAACCACGTCGGCCTCGCCGTGACCGTACCACGCCAGCATGTTGATTTCTGTCGTCGCGGCCCACGCACGGCTCACAAAGGGCATAGTAAGTGCCGCGGCACCGCCCACTCTTAACAGATGGCGACGCGTCGGTTTTCCCAGAATGTCTGTATGCGGCGATTTGATCATTTTCATCTCCCAGATGTTGGCCCCTGACTTAAAGGCAGAGCATTTTTTGGCGTTTCTGAATCATTGGTTTCAGCACCTATTAGTTTGAAAGCTATTGCAAGAGGCACCTTATGGGAAATTTATCGTTCGTATGCTTTCATAACGGTTTCTTATGTAAGTGCCTGTTTAAGCGTCGCTTCGATTTCATTCACGATGTGATGCCCGCTCTGATCCAAACGGGTTTGTCGGTAAAACAGACCGATATGGAGGGGGTCTAGTTCGGGCAAACCGGTGTCTGGTGACAGCCTTTGCAGCGCTGACAACATGGTCGGTCCGGTCAGGCACGACACCCCCAATCCGTCCAACACAGCCTGCTGAATACTTGCGATGCCGGGGCTGGAAAATGCAATTCGCCAACGCCGCTTTGCGTGCTTTAGCGCCTCGGTCATCCGGTCCCGATAGATGCACCCGTAGGGGTGGGCGATAAGCGGCAATTCTTCTGCGTCCCGAAAGGTCAGGCCTTTTGCCGCCACCCAAACCGGTTTTTCCAGCCAGCTTCGGTGCAAGAATTGCTGATCCCCACCGGGATACAAACCGACAGCAATATCAAGTTCGTCTTTGCGCAAAGCGTCAATTAAATTCCGTGACAGGTCGCAGCGGATTTCCGTTTTGATGTTCGGATTTTGCTGCACAATCCCCGTCAAACAAGTCTGCAACATGCGCACGCCGTAATCGACAGGTAGCCCGATCCGCAGGGTGCTGTCCTTGGTGTCGCGATCAAATTGACTGACCGCGAGATCATTCAGGCGCAGGATCTGGCGCGCATGGCCGATCAAGGTCTCGCCCCGTTCCGTCAGCGAAACGCCGCGCCCTTTTCGCAAGACCAAAGGTTGCCCGACCAAGTCCTCGAGGCGTTTCATTTGCAGGCTGATGGCGGGCTGTGTGCGCCCCAGCAACATGGCGGCATGGGTGTAACTTTCGACTTCGATCACGGTGACGAAGGTGCGCAAAAGCTCTGTCGGTAAATTTAGCTGGACCACATTGCTTCCATTATCATTCCATATCTCTTCATTAGGAGTATAAATTTTTGTTATCTGAAAATCTAACCTAATCTGCAGTCATGAACAGAAATGACTTCCACAAATTGTTTAAGACGCCCGGGCCTGTCGTGTTGCCGGTCATTCATGTGCTCGACAGCGCGCGGACTCGCCAAAATGTCGAAACCTTGCTTGAGGCAGGTGCACAGGGGTGTTTCCTGATCAACCACGACTTTGCGCCAGAGCAGTTTCTGCCGATCATTCGTGACACGCGGGCCGCATTCCCATCGCTTTGGATGGCGGTGAACTTTCTGGCGGTCACGGGAAAGGACGCGTTTCCTATTCTTGGCCAGCTGCAATCCGAGGGCTGTCAGGTCGATGCCTACTGGGCCGATGACGCATGCATCGACGAGGACGGCGCGAACAGTGAGGCCAAGGCCATCGCGCAGGCCCGCATCGACACCGGCTGGGACGGGCTGTATTTTGGCGGAACCGCATTCAAAAAACAGCGCGAAGTTGACCCAAGCCGCTACGGCGATGCGGCCCGCGAATCCTGCCCGTTCATGGACGTGATCACCACATCCGGCGTTGCAACGGGCCAGGAAGCCGACCTTGGAAAAATCGAAACATTTCGCGCGGCCATCGGGGATCGCCCCATGGCGCTTGCCTCGGGGATTTCGCCGGAAAACGCGCAGGCCTACGCGGATGTCGACTGTTTCATGGTCGCAACCGGTATCAATAAACCGGATAACTTTTACGACATTGATGCGGGTCGCTTGGCCGAATTGATGTCTATCACACGCACTTTAGCCAAAGGAATTCCATCATGACCACAGCAAACAAAGGCCCGCGCGATGATCGTTGGTACCTGAACATTATGGCTCCGAACACGAAGGGCGATAAATTTGCATGGCTTGATCCGACGTCCATCTACATCAACGCCGAGGCGTTTAACGACTTGCTGGATGATCTGCTGGAGGATTTGAAAGACGTCGAATGTGACGTCGTCGCGGGGCTTGATGCGATGGGTTTTGTTTTGGGTGCGGCCATCGCGGCGCGTTGCGGAGTTGGTTTCTTGCCGATCCGCAAGGCCGGTAAACTGTGTGTTGATACGGATAAAGTGTCGTTTGGAAACTATTCGGGTCGCACGCAGGACATGGAAATGCGTCTGCCTGCGTTTGCCCCGGGCACGCGTGTTTTGCTGGTTGATCAATGGGTTGAAACGGGCGGTACGATGGATGGCTCAGTTCGTCTGGTCGAACGTCAAAAAGGTGTCGTCGCCGGCATGGTTGCTGTCGCCATCGAAGAAAACGAACGCACCAACGGGTACCGCGCGACCTATCCTTGCGTGTCGGCCGTTGTTCCAGGATCGCGTTGGCAAACCGAATGCAACAGCCAGACTTTGTCCAGCTTTGATACCTACAATCCAGAGTCTGCATTTCCGCAAACCAAACGATAGCCGCAATCCTAAGGTGCAGGCGCTCTGGGCTTTAATGTCTTTCCAGGATCGCGCGTCTGCACACTTTTGGTCGTTTTTTGTGCCAAATTAGCTGCTCTGCTCGTGCCTAGATGGCAGGCGGCCCTGCTGGGCAGTCAATGAAATACCCCCAACCGCCATTCGCCAGTTTCTTGGCAACTTCGGTTGATTGCCCTTGGGCCATGACATTGCCGCCTGCATCCTTAATGCTCCAGTTGGCTTGCAACAGGGCTGTGTCGCCGTTGATCGTTTCGCTGGTCACGCTCGATTCCAAAATCGGGCGCAAAGGAATGAAATCCTGAAAGGCAGCCCGCGCGCCATCGAGACCCAAAGCAGGGGGCGCACCGGCAGGGAAAAAGATCTGACATTCAGGGTGAAACATCGACACGACCCCCTCAAGATCCCCATCCCTCAGGTACCCGGCAACACAGGTCGCGATGTCGCTTGGCTTTGCGGCGATTTTCATGCTCATTCGTTCATTCCTTTGACCAAGCGTTGTTGTCCATGTCGATGACCATTTTCCATGACCCATCCGCGTGGCGACGGTAGCCTAGCAGCAAACGACCTGAACCGCCGCTCTTTTGGCCGTCCTTTTTTGACGTCACTTCGACGGTGAAATGGCCCATAACGACGGCAAAATCGCCATAGATTGCCAAATGCTCTGTGGTGAAGCCCGATTTGAACGTCGCGGCAGCAATGCGCGGCGCGTATTTGTCGCGGATGTGGTCCGGTCCGATCGCGGTGGGCGTCTTTTCGTTGGCGGTGATACACTCGGGGTCGCACGTGTCGAGCATGCCTTGCAAATCACCTGCATCGAGGCTGGTAAGCCATTTTTCGACAACGGCTTGGACGTCAATTTTGTCTTGGTCAGTCATGGTACAACCTTTCAGAGGTGGTGTTGATTTGAATGCGGCGTGGGGCTGTGCGGGGATGCATCGTGAAAGATCCAACGCAGGGTTGTGGCTTGTGGCGTGAACCGCACTTGCGTCACGTCGATCTGTAGAAGGCGAAGCGCCTTTGGGTATTTTGCGATCTCAACCGGATCGTCGATCAGACGCGTAATACCGTTCAGATGCGTTGTGTCGCCGGTTTGAAAATCGATGAACAGCAGTGCGGCGGTAGGGTTCAGTTGCAGATTGCCAAACGTATTGAACAGGTTGTTGCCGAAATAATCCGGCAAGGTCAGCGTGTTGCCATCAACCTTTACAAAACCAGGCAGACCACTGCGCGTTGACATGTCTGCGCCGTCGTATTGGGCACCAGTGCCGCCATCGAAAAAGCTCGCGATCAGGAACATGTCGGCCGCGCGGACCGTTTTGCGGTTTTGATCGCTCAGGGCGTTTCGGGTTTGCGGCGGTGCTGGGTTCAAGTGCGAATAGGGCTGGGTAAGGGTCCTGACATTTGTGTATTTCGGGCAATTTCCATAACTTTGCGTGACGCGAATATCGATGTGATCCGATGTCACCGACGCGATGCGTCCATGCATCCGGTTGCGCCTGCGATTTGACATATCAATGCCAACAACACCGATCATGGCTCCGGGTTTCAAGTCGCCCAAATGCGCCAAAACATCCGAAGAAATCGCGCCGATGCGCAGGGTTTGCGTGTCCGGTGTGTTTAGGAACCCCTTCGCGCCAGAGATCATCGTGGCCCGCAACGTTCCGGCGGGATCAACGGCGCTGACAAACAGATATTCCAAACCAGCGTAGAATTCCCGGTGCTGGTCAATCAGATGATCTTTCATCAAAACCTTGCTGAACTGCTCTGTGCGTTCACGGCTGCCGACCTGCTGCTGAAGCCGGGCCTCGCCGGTGTGGTAAAATTCTGACTGTAGGTCGGTCATTGGAACGCTCCTAAGGCATCATTGTCCGTCCTCTTTAACTAGGTGAAGTTGTTCGTTAGGATTACCCGTGAATGGGCGAACACTTTGATCGGAAAACCGTACAATGCAGCGCAACCAACTCAGCGACATGTCAATCTTTGTCGAGGTCGCGCGGGCCAACGGATTTCGCGCAGCGGCAGACAATCTGAAACTGGGGGCAGGGTCGGTAAGTGAGGCCGTACAACGGTTCGAAGACCGATTGGGTGTGCGATTGTTCGACCGCACCACGCGCAAGATTGCCCTGACGGCGATTGGTCAAAAACTGTACGACCGCAGCCTGCCAGCGATCCAAGATCTTGAAAATGCCGTGCGTGATCTAAACGAAACCCGAGGCACGATCAGCGGCACGCTAAAGCTAAGCGCCCCGCGCAGCAGCGGTCCGTTTTTTCTGGACAAGCTGCTGTGTGAATACGCCGCCAAATACCCCGCTGTCGAAATCGAGATTATTTACGATGACCGCAAAGTTGATCTGGTGACCTCTGGTGTTGACGCTGCTGTTCGCTTTGAGCACCTGTTGGAAAAAGACACTCATGCAGCGCCTATCGGGCCGGATCAAAAGATCTGCATTGTCGCGGCCCCTACGTACCTAGAGCGCAAAGGCGTGCCGCAATCCCCGGATGAATTGGTGAATTACGACGGCATATTTTTTGCCTTTGGTGATGCCAGTCAGGTGGTGCCCTGGAGCTTTCAGGGAGCAGAAGGCCCATATTCAGTCAGACCGATACGCCGGATTGTGGTCAACGACATCAACGCCATGTTGCAATATGCGCGGGCAGGGATGGGCCTGGCCTACACGTATGCTGAATCAGCAGAACCGTTTACGAAAGTCGGCGACCTGATAACTGTTCTGGACGGACAAATCCCAAACCAGCCGCGCCATACGATCAATTACCTAAGCAAACGGCACATGCCGCCGCGGCTGCGTGCGTTTATCGATCTGGCAAAGCGGATGACTTAGGAGATCTTCTGGCCAGCAATCTTGCGACTGACGTTGAATACGGAATGCGACATTTATTGCGCAATCGAATTGGCTACTGCTCTGGCATGACTTGCCATCCGCGACCCGCTGCGATCTGCAACGTGATCCACGTATTGGCTAAATCTTGGACCGAGGCGGCAAGCGACAATTGGGCGTCGGCATTGGAACGCTCGGCGTCCAATAGATCCAACAGAGAAATTGTTCCGGCCTGATAGGTCGATGTCGACAGTTCAAGCACGCGATTGTAGGAACCGACAGCCGCGCGGCGGGCTTCGGTTTCGCGTTGCAAGCGCAGGTAACCGGTCTGCGCGGTCTGTACCTCTTGGATCGCGGTTAGAACGGTGCTGCGCCACGTCAATTCTGCTTGTTTTGCGACCGATATTTGCTGATCTCGAACTGCGCGCAACGCGGTTTGGTTCAGGATGGGCAAGGACAGCGTCGGGCCAAAGCTCCAGCTTGATGGATCAGAGGCCGTCACCGAGCCGTCCAGATCTAGCGAGGGGTACAAATCGGCGGTTGCCACCCCGACGGCGGCAGTGGCGGCGGCGAGATCGCGTTCTGCTGAAATCACATCCGGCCGATTGCGCAGAACGTCGGCAGGAACACCCGCAGCCGCGCTGCCCTTTGGTCGTGGCTGTGGTGAGCCGCGTTCTAACGCCTTGGTAATCGGGCCCGCAGGTTCGCCCAAGAGGGTCGCAATCCCGTAGGTGGCCGCATAAAATCCAGTCTCCAGGGCGGGCAAATTGGCCAGTGCCTCGTTCAGCAGCGCCTCAGCGTTTGCATAATCCAGCTCTGACACAACGCCCAATTCCTGTTGCTGACGTGTCAGCGTTACGGTTTCGCGTCGTGTTGCAATGCTTTGGCGGGTCAGCGCGATGGCCTCTTGGTAATAACGAGCATCGATGTAGTTGCCGACCAGTGACGCGAGCAGTGCCAATTGTGCCGTGCCCACATCTGAAACTGCGCCGTCCAATTCGGCCGCGGCCTGTTCTTGATCACGGCGCGCACCACCAAAGATGTCAAAGACATAGTTTGCTGCCAAAGTTCCGCTGTTGGCCGTCGATGAACTGTTGCTGCCTGTTCCGCTCTTGGTTGATGACACCGACCCGGTGCCGCTGACTTGCGAGGCCTGTCCCGTGGCGCGCAATGCGGCGGCGGCCTGATTGATCCGTTCGTTTGCGGTGCGCACATCCAGGTTTTGTGCCCGACCACGCGCCACCAGTTGATTAAGCTGGCTATCGCCGAAATTCAGCCACCACTGATCGGCGGCCATTTGACCTTTGCTGAGCGCGTCACCATCGACAAACCGCACTGGCGTGTCGATGGCAGGCGTTTGATAATCCGGGCCGACGGCGGCGCACCCTGTCATGAGCAGCGTCAGGATCAGGGCCGTGGATGTGGCGTTTTTCAAACTGTAACCTCTTGTACAAACATGGTGGGTAGATGTGTTGGTGATCAGATCAAGCTGCCAATTCAGCCTCTAATTTTTGCATTTCTTCGGCTTGTGGATTGGAAAATCCAGCGAGTAATTTGTACACAACCGGTGTCACAAACAGTGTCGCGATGGTCGCAAGACCCAAGCCCCCGACGATCACCCAACCTAGCGAGACACGCGCCTCAGCGCCCGCGCCAGTGGACAGAACCAGCGGCACGCCGCCCAGCACCGTGGACACCATCGTCATCATGACCGGACGCAGCCGTCGCAATGCGGCCTGTTCTGCAGCGTCGCTGACCGACATCCCTTGGTCGCGCAACTGGTTGGCAAATTCGACAATCAGGATGCCGTTTTTGGCCATGATCCCGACCAGCAGCACCAGACCGATCTGGCTGTAGACATTCAGGCTGATGCCGGTGAACGCCAATGCAAAAACCGCGCATGCGAGCCCAAGCGGGACTGTCCCCACAATGATCAAACTGCTTAGGAAGCTTTCGAATTGGGCGGCCAGAACCAGTATGACGATCACGATGGCAAAGCCAAACACGATGCCAAGGCCGCTGGATGTTTCATCCAAAGTTGCCGCTTCTGACAAGGGGATTACCCCGGAACCCGGCGGCAAAAGCGGGGCCGCCGCAGCTTGCAATCGTTCGATCCCATCACGCAAAGCCAGCGTGTCTGACAGCTCGGCGGTGATCACAATGGCGCGCAATTGTTCTTCGCGATCTAGCGATGGGGCCACGGCCTGTTCCTGGATCGACACAATAGATGACAACGGCACGATCCGGTCGTCCGACGCCATCAAAAAGATGTTTTCAAGGTCGGTCGGATCATCAACTGGATTGGAGGTCGAAATCAGTTTGACCGGAATGGCGTCGCCGTCAACAAAGACATCGCCGACTTCGTCACCATCCAGAAAGGCCTGCATTGCGCTCGATAGATCCGAAATCGCAATGCCCAGATCGTCAGCGCGTTCGCGATCAATAGAGATCATGATCTGCGGCTGTGTGGTTTCATACGACAGCTGGATGCGGCCCATCTCCTGATCTTTTTCCAGTTCGGTTTTTAGCGCATTCGCCGCCTCTGAAAGATCGGCGTAATTCGTGCCGGTTATGGCCATGCGCAGCCCTTCTCCGCCGCCCCTGATCCCAAGTGAATTGGGCTGGATCACAAAGGCGCGCACGCCGTTTACACCTGAAATCAGCCGATTCATTTCGGCGACAATCTCGGCTTGGCCACGGTCGCGTTCATTCCACGGTGCAAGGGTCATGACCATGAAACCTTCGTTACTGCCACCGCGTCCGGCGATGGAAAAGATGTATTCGACCTCACCTGCGTCGCGAAACGGCTGCAAAAGCGTTTCGATCTGAAGCTGCTGAGTTTCGGTGTACGCAAGGCTGACGCCCTCGGGCGCGTTGATGCGCAACAACGCAAGGGCGCGATCTTCGGGCGGGGTCAGTTCTTCGTCGAGGGTGCCGTAGGTCACAAAGGCAACGCTTGCGAACAAAAACGCGATTGTTAGCACGACAACCGGTGCGGCAAGGGAGGCACGCAACAGACCGGCATACAGACGGCTGGCCATGGTTCCAAAACGTGTGATGAACCCGATCGATTGATCGGTGCTGCCGTTCGGTTTGCTGGACAACAATCGCGAGGCCAGCATCGGGCAAAGCGACAGTGCAACAAACGACGAAATGGTCACTGCCATGGCAAGCACGTAGCCGAATTCGCGAAACAACCCGCCTGATGTGCCAGGCAAAAACGACAGCGGCACAAAGACCGCCGCCAACGTGGCGGTGGTGGTGATGACCGCAAAAAACACCTCGCGGGTGCCGCGCACCGCAGCCGCCCGCACAGGCACCCCGGCATCGCGTTTGTTGACGATGTTTTCCAAAACAACAATTGCGTCATCAACCACCATGCCGGTCGCCAAGACCAGCGCCAGCAAGGTGATGATGTTGATGGAAAAACCGGCCAGCCAAATGCCGCCAATGGTGCCGACCAAGGCCACAGGCAGGGTCAACGCGGGGATCAGTGTCGCGCGGACATTCAGCAAAAAGATGTAGATCACACCGACCACGATCGCGATGGCAAGGCCCATTGACTTGAGCACTTCGGTGATTGCGCCGTTGATGAATGTCGCATCGTCGCTGGTCACATCGATGTTAACGCCGTCGGGCAGGATGTCGCGCATGCCCTCGACAACAGCGTGCACATCTTCTGAAATGCTAAGCGTGTTGGACCCCGCTTGCCGGATGATGCCCAGCCCAAGCCCGGTTTTTCCGTTGGCCCGCAGCGCGGATGTGCCTGCATCCGGGCCCAGACTGACAACCGCAATGTCGCCCAATCTGACATTATCGGTGATGATCAGCCGCTCGAATTCTTCAGTCGTTTTCAGGCCCGCCGTTGCGCGCACGGTGAAATCCTGCGCGCTGCTTTCGAGCGACCCGGCAGGCACGTCGAGGGCCACATCATCCAGAGCAGTTGTGAGATCGGCAACCGTCAAGCCGCGCGTGGCAAGCTGGTTTTGGTCGATGTCGATCAGAAACATGCGTTCGCGGTCGCCAAATGTTTCGACATCGGCAACCCCTTGGACGGCGGCAAATTTGTCTACAATTTCGTCATCGACAAAATCGGTCAACACGTCGATTTCCATGGTCTCGGACGTCACAGCAAGGCGCATGATCGGTTCTGAGTCTGCGTCCGCTTTGATCACCGTCGGGTCGTCATCGATGTCATCAGGAAGGTCGCCGGTGATCCGGCTGATTTCGTCGCGCATGTCGGAGGCTGCGACATCCAGATCGGTGCTGGTCGAGAATTCTACAGTGACCTGACTTGCTTCGTACGAAGAGGACGACGACATCGATTTGACGCCGGACACTTGGGCCGCGGCGGATTCCACGACCGTGGTGATTTCCTGATCCATCGTTTCAGAGGACGCACCGGTGTAGGAGGTCGAGATCGTGATCGTGGGGCTGTCGACTTCGGGCAACTCGCGGATCGCGACACCGGAAATTGCGGCCAACCCGCCGACGAGGATCAGCAGATTGACGACAATTGCTAGAACCGGACGGCGCACAAACAGCGCAGTCATGTCTGACATATTGGCAGCCGAAGGGGAGGACGGGGCGATGGCAGTGCGCTGTGACATCACGTCAGCCTTCTATTTCCGAGGGGGCGACCTGGATTGGTGCGGCACGCGCGTCATCTGCGTCCACGACATCGTCGTTTGGCGCGCCGGCATCTTCGACTGTCACGGCGGCACCATCACGCACGTTGAGGACGCCTTCGGTGATCACCAACGCGCCTTCGGTAATGTCTGCCTCAAGCAACACAGCATCTGCGTTGCGCTGCACAATGCGCGCGGGGGTGCGTTGGGCCGCCCCGTCGGAAATCATCCAGACATAGGACCCGTCAGCGTCCCATTGCACAGCAAGAGGCGGCACCGCGGGGTAGGTTTCGCCGTCAAACGACATTGAAATTGCAAATGACATTCCCGGGCGCAACACATCGTCAGGATTGTCGATCAAGGCCCGCACCTGCAGTGTCCTGCTATCGGTTTCCACCCGGCTGCCAGTTGCGCTGACTTTGCCTGCGAAATTTTGACCCGGTAGTGCCAGCGGCGAGGCTTTGACGGATTGTCCGATCGCCACTGTGCCAACAAGCCGTTCTGGTACCCAAAAATCCACAACAACCTGTGTGCGGTCATCGATCAGCGCGATCTCGGTTTCTGCGGTCACGTAATCGCCAATTTCGACCGGAACGATCCCGACAACACCGTCGATGAGGGCAACAATTGAGCGTTGTTCCAGCGCGACCTCTGCTTCGCGCAGCGCGAGGGCTGCGTCATCCTGAGCAGCGCGCAGTGTATCCAGTTCGATCTGCGAGGCAGCGTTAGATTGGCTCAGACCTTCGTAGCGGGCGTATTCGGCTTGCGCCGATTTAAGCGCGACAGCCGCACGATCCCGCGTGATTTCTTCGGTGTCCGCGTTCATCTGGGCAAGCAAATCACCGGCCTGAACCAGATCACCGGATTGGATGGCAACCTGCCTGAGCACCCCAGCCTCAAGCGGGACAACGGACACGGACCTAAGCGCTTCGCTAGATCCGACCGCCTGCACTTTGGTGCTGATTGCGCCCGTGAACACCGATGCCGTTGTGACAACCGCGGCGCGTGGCCCACCGCCACCGCGCGCGGCACCCGCAGGCCCTGTTGCATCCGCGTCATCGCGTTTTGCGATCATGGTCAGAAGGGGTTGCGGGACGCCCAAGCTGTCCAGAACAGTGTGGGACACCGGATAATAACGGGCCGCAGCAATCGTGGCGCAGGCCACCAAAACAAGCGTCAGTCCAATTTGTCGTTTCAGGTTCATCGTTGCATCCGTTGACTAGCGCTATGGACAGCCGCGTGTGTGGCGGCCTAATTTAAACATCGGTGATCCAAAGCCGTCAGGCGTCCTCGCTCGGAGTTTTTCCTCACGCTTTGGTACGATTGTTTTACGCTGCAGCGCCGCATTACCGTCGCAAATTATTTTGGATGCGCTGTTTCTTGCGAGTCGACCTATCAACTGTGCGAAACTTTATGCGCGCGCTTTCCAATCAAAGATGCAAAGTTTACGATCATGCCACGCGTCTTGTTGATCCAATGAACAGCAGAAATTGCGTCGATTGATTTTAAAGTGGGTGGTGTTCTGTGTTGGATAAAAAACTATGACAGTGCCTGCGATATTTGTGCTGGGCATGCACCGTTCAGGCACGTCGGCCTTGTCGCGGGTGCTTGGTCTGACGGGATTTGGGCAAGCTGCAAATTTGATGGCCCCGAACCGCTACAATCCGTCGGGGTATTGGGAACCAAAGCCTGTTGTCGTTCTGAATGACGCGTATCTTTGGGATATGCAGCGGTTCTGGGCCGATCCAAAGCCCTTTGACATCACCGATGATCCGCAGCGCTACCAGCGTGCAGTCACGGATGCGCAAGCGGTTCTGGAACAGCAGTTTGATCAAACAAACGGCTTTGTGGTGAAGGACCCGCGTGCGTCCCTGACGTTTCCGGCATGGCACGAAGCGGCGCTTCGGGTTGGTGCAAAACCTGTGGTTCTGATCGCGCTGCGCAATCCGGTCAGCGTGTGTCGCTCGCTTGATGCCCGCGACGGCATCGATATGGATCACGCAGAAATGTTGTGGGCCAATTACACGCTTGGTGCTGAAAAATGGTCCCGTGATGTGCCGCGCGCCGTCGTGCGATACGAGGATATGTTGCGCGACTGGCAAGGTACAATTCAGGCGGCTTTTGCGCGTATTGGTCTGCCAGTGCCGGACCTGACTGCACCGCAAATTGCGTCTGTCGATGCATTTTTGGACCCAACGCTAAACCACGGCGAAGCCAGCAACACTGATCTATCTGCACAATCTCAGATATCTCAGGGCACCAAGAACCTGTACACGTGTCTGAGCCAGCCCGGCGGTCTGGAACGACTGGAGGATCTTGATGAAATCCAATCAGAATGGACCACATTCTGGACGCAAGAAAGCCCGGACGGTGGCCCGTCGACCTACGTGAAACGCTTTCCCGATTGGCATCTAAAGGCAAGTGAGCAAGCATTGGCGTCTGGTGATCTTGTTGGGGCATTTGCCGCCTGTCATGCGGCAATTGATTTGGCCCCCAACCTTGCACAGTGTCATTTTCAACTGGCAAAATTGCACTTTGATCAGGGCCAATTCCAAGATGCGCTAGACCCGATCTGCAAAGCGATCGAGGTCAACAGTAACCGCATACATTTCCACATGTTGCACGCGCGCATTTTGAACCAGTTGGATCGGCCAAAAGAGGCGTTAGACCCAATCGCACGCGCATTGGTGTGCAATCCGAACTGGCCTGCCGCGTATTTCTTGCGAGGGACCTTTCTGCTAAAACTTGACCGGCGCGAAGACGCAGCAGAGGCATTAGAACGTGCCATCGCATTGGATCCGAACAAAGCACAGTATCACAAGGCTTTGGCGCGCGCGCAAAAGCCACTGATCAGCAAAGCCGGCGAAGCGCGTCAAGAAAAGATCGCACAGGGGCGACGGCATTTGCGGGACAAAGATTGGCGTGCGGCCCATGATGTCTTTGCCGAGCTGGCTTTGAAAAAAGATGTGCACGTGATGATCCTGCGAAATTTGCTGACCACGCAACTGCGCCTTGGGATTGTTCAGGGGTCGATTGCGACGCTGGAACGGATTGTGGAACGTGATTCGACATCGCCCGACTATTTGTTCTTGCTTGGAAAACAGCGCAGTTTGGCCGCGGATTGGGCAGGGGCCACGCAGGCGCGCACTGCGGGGCTCGACAATGGGTTGGTCGCGATAGAGCAGTTTTTGAACATGCCGGAGCAGCGCGACGAGCCACCCAATCGCGACGTGACACAAGCGCTGTTTGCTTGGCAAAGTGCGGGGTACTGGTACGATCAACTGCGCGCGCTGAGCGATCAAAACAGTGGCGCGCTTTGGCCGCTTGGTCCACGTCGCCCAACACTGGAAAAACCTGAGATCGCAAGAATTCAAGATGCGAACCGACCAGAATTATCGGTGATGATGCCCGTCTATAGTGTCCAAAACACAGCTTGGTTGCGCCAAGCGATCGACAGCGTTTTGGGCCAAACCAGCGGTCTGGATGTCGAGGTTGTGGTGGTCGATGATGCGTCGGCAAACGATGCGGCGCGGGACGTTGTGGCACAATTTGGCAGCCGCGTGAAATACACCCGCAACACGGTGCAACTGGGGTTGTTGCAAAACCACAATCAGTGCCTGAAACAAGCGCGTGGCGAATTTATCCACATTTTGCATCAAGATGACTGGGTTCAAGACGGGTTCTATGACGCTTTGCTGACGCCGTTGCGGGCTGATCCAAACCTAGCCATGGCATTTTGCACCGCGCGCATCGTGGACACAAACGACAAACGCCTGCGACGCCGCGCGCAGTTAAGGGATAGTGCCGGCGTGATGGATAACTGGCTTGGGCAGATTGTGCACGGGCAATTAATCAATTTTCCGACCGTTATAGCCCGACGCAGCGCCTACGAGCAGGTGGGTGGTTTCACGCCAAGTCTGACCTTTGCGTTTGACTGGGAAATGTGGGCGCGGCTGGCAACTGCTGGTGACGTTTGGCACGATCCGGGCGAATATGCTGTGTACCGGAACCATTCGGCCTCTGCGACGCAACTGTTCACCGTGCTCGAGCGGATGATTGATACATTTCAAACGGTTGCGGTCTTGTTGCCGTTGTTGCCAGAGCATCAAGCCGATCAAATCGGACGGCATGCGCTGCACCGGGTTTTGCTGAACGGGTGGCAGCAATTGGCCAAGATGCCGTTGGGGGCAGAGGGGCTGGAGGACATGATCGATTTCCTGCACAAGGGCAGTTCTAGCGGCACTGATGCGGCCAAGATTATAGCGTTGTTTGACGCGGCGTAGAACAGGTTTGCCGATCGACCAATTCGATCTCGCAACTGGTGCGGGTGGTGTCTTTTGATTGTTGCACAATGGACTGCGCCAATTGCTCACCGGCCAAATGACCGATGCGTCGGGCGGGCAGGCGCACTGTGGTCAAGGCGGGCTCCATTTCCTTGGACCCTTTGAAATCACCAATTCCGATGATGGAAATGTCATGGGGCACACGCAGCCCGCATTGCCGCGCAGCATACAACGCACCAACCGCCAAAACGTCATTGCCGCACAAAATCGCGGTCAGGGCGGGCGCATTGTTCAGCATTTCTGTCACCACCCGTTTTGCGTCTGAAATCGAGTATAACGTTTCGATGCTCGCCCCGTCAGGGGTTTGCACGCCTGCGGTTTCAAGCACCGATTGCGCCCCGGTCAAACGGTCACGTGCGCGGTCGTTGTCCTTGGTCGGGGGAAACACCAAAGCGACTTTGCGGTGGCCCAGATCAACAACATGCTGCGCGGCAATTGCGCCGGCTTGTCGGTTGTCGGCCCCAACGCACGGCAACACAGATTGCGCATCGTAATTCCAAACGGTGATTGCGGGAATTCCTTGGCGCTTAACCAGATTGTAAGTCTCGTCCGAGTGGTCCAACCCGATCAGCGCAACCCCGTCAACGCGGTGTTCCAAAAACTTGCGCAGGACGCTGTATTCCCGTTCCAGATTGTATCCGTGCGAGGCGACTAGAATGGTAAACCCATGCCCTTCGACCGCATCGGAAAACGCTTGGATGACTTCGGCAAAGATCGCGTGATCGATCGTGGGCACCACCAATCCAATGGTTCCTGACCGGATGCCATGCATGGTTTGTGCCGCCCGATTGCGGATATAGCCAAGCTTGCGCACAGCTGTGTCGATCTTTTTCCGAGTCGCAGGTTTCACCAGTTCAGGATGATTAAAGCTGCGCGACACAGTTGAAATAGATACCCGTGCGGCCTTTGCGACGGCAACGATATCTGCATTTTTTGAATTAATTTCAGACACCTACCGGCACCAATCGGGTAATTTATGAAAACATTTGCAAAACTATTTTCATCGCCTAACCTTCAATGTCAAGGATGCCTGTAATGGGCTTCTTCGGGTTGGGAGGCCTCGCTTGGATTTTCTGTTCTACTTTGGTGATGTCTTTACGCCGTTCAATTTCGGGCTGCTCATTCTGGGCACCGTGTTTGGTCTGATCTTTGGGGCGACCCCGGGATTGTCGCCAACTATGACCGTGGCTTTGGCGATCCCGTTTACGTTTAAACTTGAACCGGCAGCGGGCCTGATTTTGCTTGGGGCGCTGTATACGTCAACTGTTGCAGGTGGTGCCGTCAGTGCGATTTTGCTGCGCATTCCGGGGGCCCCTGCGAATATCGCCACGACCCTAGATGGCAACGCGATGGCGAAAAAGGGCGAGGGCGCAAAGGCGCTACAATTGTCGTTCCTCGCGTCCTTGGTTGGTGGCCTCTTCGGGGTCTTTTTGCTGATCACTTTGACCAAGCCGCTGTCCGAATGGGCGTTAATCTTTGGCCCGTCTGAACTGTTCTGGCTGGCGATCTTGGGCGTTACGATTATCGGCAGCCTGGATAGTAAATCCTTGGTCAAAGGTTTGCTGTCCGGCTGCATCGGAATGTGGTTGGCAACGATCGGATTTGACGACATGCTGGGCGCGCAACGTTTTGTGTTCCACCCCGCATTGGGCGGCGGCATCAACATCATCGCGGCGTTGATCGGTCTGTTTGCAATTCCACAAGTCATCGCGATGTTCGCAGGGGGTCGCATTGATTCCGCCGCCGAGGTCATCAAAGTTCAAAAACACAAAGTTACCGACGCCGTCAAAGAGCTTTGGAACCGGAAACGCGCGGCAGGGATCGGCACCATTGTCGGATCGATCATCGGTTTGATCCCCGGCGTTGGCGGGCAGATTGCAGGGCTTGTGGCCTACGATCAGGCCAAGAAGTTCTCGTCTGAAAAGGACAAATTCGGCACCGGCCATTCCGAAGGTGTCATCGCCGCCGAGGCCGCCAACAATGCGATGGTTGGCCCGTCGTTGGTACCTTTGTTGACGCTGTCCATCCCGGGTTCGCCCACGGCGGCAGTGTTGTTGGGTGGTTTGCTGATCCACGGTATTTTCCCCGGCCCGGACTTGTTTATCAACCACGCGGATGTGGCGTGGACGTTCATCAATTCGATGCTGATCGGGCAGATTTTGATGTGTGTGTTTGGCATCTTTGTCGCCGGGCTGGCCGCGAAGGTCGCACAAGTCCCCAAGCACGTTATGGCCGCAATCGTTTTGGCGCTGGCCGTGTTCGGCAGCTATTCGGTGCAATCGAGCATGGGCGACGTCTATGTCATGGCGACCCTCGGTGTGATGATGTATTTCCTTGAGCGGTTTGGCTTTTCCGCAGCCCCGTTGGTGTTGGGCCTGATCCTTGGTCCGATTGCCGAAGAAAACTTTGCGATTGGATCGATGATTGCCAATGCATCGGACGGATTGGCACCGTATTTCCTGACTGGCCGTCTGAACCTAATTTTGATCGCGATGGTGATTGCATCAATCGTCTACTCGGGCTGGATGGAAGTACGCTCGCGCCGCTACACCTCCAAAGAGGAGATCATGCAATGAGCGATATTTCCTTGCCCCGCATCCAACATATTGCGGCCTCCGGTGTCGTCGCGGCAGTTGGCGTTTGGGTCACTTACGTCAGCTTTACGCAGCAGCCAGCCCAAGCGTTCCTGTTTCCGCGCCTGATCGCGACGGTTTTTGTAATCCTCGCGCTGTGGACTTTTATCAAAGCCTGCCTCGGCTGGAGCAAAGTCGGCAGCGGGCTAAGCGCACGCGATTGCAAACGGCTGGCCGTCGGGCTGATCATCGCCTGCATTTATATCTTTTGGATGGCCAAGGGGCTGGGGTTTTACACGGCCACAGCAATCGCCTTTTTTGTCCTGCTGTCGATCTATGATCCGGCCCCGCATACCGCGCTTAAATCGTGGGTCAAACGCATTGCCATCACCGCGTGTTTCATCGCTGTGATGTACGGTCTCTTCGCAAAACTTCTAACTGTGTACACACCGCGAGAGATTTTCTTCTGAACCGCAACAGCGGCAGATCTTAACTTTCCTAGGGAGGAACAAACGATGAAGAAACTACTAGCAGGGGCCGCAATCGGTCTTATGGGTCTGACGACTGCTGCGGCAGCTGATGGCCACGCAAACTATCCTGATCGCCCGGTTATGATGGTTGTCAGCTATGGCGCCGGTGGTGCCACCGATTTCCAAGCGCGCATCGTCACGATGACCGCCGGAAACGAGGACGCACTGGGCATGCCGGTTGCGATCCTGAACAAGCCGGGGGCCGGTGGCCGTGTCGGTTGGAACTGGTTTGCAACCCAAGCCGACGCTGATGGTTACACGTTGTCTGCCTACAACGTCCCACACTTTATCGCGCAATCGATCAAAGGAGGCGTTGAATATTCGACGTCCAGTTTTGAACCGATCGCCAACTGGGGCGCTGACCCTGCGGTGTTTGTTGTCGCTGCCGACAGTGACATGAATTCGATGGCTGATGTTGTTGCCTTTGCTAAGGAAAACCCGGGCAAGCTGACGTTCTCTGGTGCGGGCCTGTTTGTAGGTCACCACATTGCGGCGCTGCAAATCGAAAAAGCAGCTGGCGTGAAAATGGCCTACATTCCGACCAAAGGTGGCGGTGCTGCCGCGATGAAGGCTGTGATCGCTGGCGACGTTATGGGCGGTGTAAACAACCTGTCTGACGCTTTCCGCGCGGCTGCTGCGGGTTCTGTCAAAATCCTTGGTGTCGCTGATCTGGAACGCTCAGAGTTCCTGCCAGACGTGCCAACGATGATGGAACAGGGGCTGGAAGTCGACAACGCGTCCGTCAACTTCCGCGGCATCATGGTGCCAAAAGGCACGCCGCAGGGTGTGATCGACAAGCTGGCCGAAACCGTGCCTGCAATGTTCGAAAACGCCCGTGTGCAAAAGCGCATGAAGGCAGGCGGATCACCGATGCACGTGATGAACCGTGCCGAGGTTCAGGCGATGTGGGCAGCACGCGAAGCAACTTTGAAAGAGTTGCTGGCGGGTCTGTAAAGACACCCCTTTTAACACGCAGCAGGGCGGCTTATGTCCGCCCTGTCACCCCCAAAAGGATATCCTCCATGACCCTCCAAAGCGATATTGACGAGGTTGAAGCGATCGTTGCGTCTGCCCGCGCCGCCCAAACCGCCTACGAGGCGAATGGGTCGCAAATACGTTATGACCGCGCAGCCCAAGCGGCCGCATGGGCGATCATGGAACCAACCCGCAACCGTACTCTGGCCGAACTGGCTGTCGAGACAACGGGATTGGGCAACGTGCCTGACAAGATCACCAAAAATCACCGAAAAACGTTGGGTTTGATGCGGGATTTGGCAACGGCAAAAACCTACGGCGTGGTGTCTGACAACGCCGACACCGGCATCACCGAAATCGCGCGCCCAGTTGGGGTTGTGGGGGCGGTTGTGCCCTCGACAAACCCGGCAGCGACACCCGCTAACAACATCATCAACGCTTTGAAATGCGGCAACGCGATTGTGCTGTCGCCGTCGCCCAAAGGTGTGCCGTCGTGCGAGCGCTTGTTGGAATACATCTACGCCGAATTCGATAAAATCGGCGAAGACAAAGCACTGGTGCAAATGGTGCAAGGGCGCGGGTCCAAGGAAAAAACCCAACGTTTGTTGGAGATTTCGGACGTGATTGTGGTGACCGGATCGCAAAACAATGTCAAACGGGCCTACACATCCGGCACACCTGCCTTGGCCGTGGGTGCAGGCAACGTCACCGTGATTGTGGATGAAACCGCTGATCTGGACGCGGCTGCGCAAAAGATTACAGCCTCCAAAACCTTTGACAACGCGACGTCTTGTTCGTCAGAAAATGCGATTGTTGTGGTCGATGCGGTCTATGATGATTTTGTGGCAGCGATGGCGCGGGCAGGCGGGGCGCTCATCAAAGATGAGGGCCCAATTGTCGCCAAACTGTGGCCGGACGGGCATCTGAACCGTTCCGTTATTGCCCAAGATGCGGACAAGATGATCGCGGCCTTGGGGATGCAAGGTGACGTGCCAGCGGACACCAAATTTCTGGCGGTTGAAACAACAGGTGTTGGCCCTGATCATCCGCTGTCTGGCGAAAAACTAAGCCGTGTTGCGGCGTTCTACCGTGCTACCGATTTTGAGGCCGCACTGGACCGGGTGGACCAAATTATGGCGTATCAGGGGGCGGGGCATTCGGTTGGGCTTCACTCGATGGACGATGCGCGCGCGCTTCAGATCGGGATGCGGATCCCGACGTGCCGTGTGATCGTGAACCAAGCGCACACCTTTGCTACGGGCGGGTCCTTTAACAACGGCATGCCGTTTTCTTTGTCGATGGGATGTGGGTCTTGGGGTGGTAATTCGATCGATGACAATGTGCATTGGAAGCACTTTATGCAGACCACCAAAATTGTCCGTGAAATCCCTGTGCGCGAGCCAAAAGTCGAGGATATCTTTTCTGATTACTGGGCTGCTGCGGGTCAATGAAGCTGGAGCTGGATCACCCCCCCAAAGGCACGGCGCGCGATTGGCTGGATCACCGTGCGGACACGGGTGGCATAGCGTTTCAATTTTGCGAGGACGGCACGTCGCTCAGTTGGGCTGATTTGCGCAGCGAGGCGGCAGGTCTTGCGGCGATGCTGACCGGCAAAGGGATCGCCAAGGGCGAAAGCGTTGCGATCTTGTGCCCCAATGGGCGTGCGGGTGTCTTGGCGACATACGGGGCGCTTTACGGCGGGTTTCGCGCAACAATGATCAACCTCGCGGCGGGACCGGATGCCGTGGCCTACGCGCTGGACCATTCCGAGGCACGGTTTGCGTTCGTGGACGAAAGTGCGCATGGTCTGTTTGATCAGGCGAATGTAGGGAATATCGAGAAGTTAGAGTGGGTTGTGGGGAAGGCACCACTGTATCCCTTGCAGGCCAGTGATCATGCTTTGCTGATGTACACGTCTGGCACAACGGGGCGGCCCAAGGGCGTGGTGCATACCCATGCCAGCTTGCTCGCGGGCGGATGGACGTCAGCGATTGCCCATGACTTGAGTCCGCAGGATCGCGGGTTTTGCGTGCTGCCAATCTATCACATCAACGGGCTTTGCGTGACTGTGATGGGGGCGTTGGTGTCGGGTGGATCGCTGGGCATGACGGCAAAGTTTTCGGCCCGTCAGTTTTGGGATCAGGTTGATGCCGTTGGGGCCACGTGGTTTTCTGTGGTGCCGACAATCATCAGTCATTTGTTGCACGGGGCGGCGGACCCCTCGGCTGAGACGAAGGCGCGTTTACGCTTTGGTCGCTCTGCCTCGTCCGCATTGGCACCGGATGTTCAGAGGTCGTTTGAGACGCAGTTTGACGTCCCGATTATCGAGACGATGGGGCTGACGGAAACTGCGGCTCAGATCACATCGAATCCATTGCCGCCCGGTCTGCGCAAGATCGGTTCTCCTGGTGCAGCCTATGGAAATGAGGTTGGTGTTTTTGATGCTCGGATGGTGGCATGTGCGGTCGGTGTCGAGGGGGAAATTGCCGTGCGCGGCCCAAATGTCATGTTGGAATACCTCAAGAACCAAGAGGCAACCCAAGCCACATTTTCAGGTGACTGGCTGCGCACTGGCGACTTGGGTCGCATAGATGCGGACGGGTATTTGTTTGTTACCGGACGGTTGAAAGAACTGATCATTAAGGGTGGTGAAAACATCGCCCCCCGCGAGATCGACGAGGCGTTGTATTCGCACAGCGACGTGATCGAGGCCGCCGCTTTTGCGCGACCCTGTGACAGTTACGGCGAGCGGGTCGAGGCCGCTGTGCGTGTGCGCGAAGGATCGGATTTATCCGCAGCACAACTGATCGAGATTTGCGAAGCGCGTCTGGGGAAATTTAAATCCCCGGACACGGTGCATTTCATGGCGGAGCTGCCAAAAGGGCCTTCGGGCAAGATCCAGCGCCTAAAGCTGAGCGAGCTGACAGCCTAGCCCCCTTTAAGGGGCCGCCGCACTTGCCGTGTTGATCTTGAGCTTCCACCCCTCAATCAGTGTTCCTTTGGTTTTTAACCGGCTCGTCAGGTAATAAAGCCGCTGGGTCGCGGGCCCGTCAGGTGCCGTTTCAAAACGCTGTTTCAGGTAGTAAGGCGGGATCGCTTGCGAGTAGAGCGTCGCGGACACGTCAAGCCCGCTGATGTCCGTCCCTTTCGGCAATTTGATCCGATATTCGATTTGATCGGACCCGGGCACAAAAGTCGCGTCCATCTTGGCGCGCCCTTCGGGCAATGTTGCTTTCATGAACGCGGCGGTGACATCGCTGTCGCCAAATTTCTTCACAAACGCAGGCGTGCCAGGTTTCAGGGTGCCCTTGGGCGTCAGTCGATTGTCCTTTGGGTGGTAGACGCGGTGCACAAAACTGGTGGTGAATTCCCTTTCAGCGTTTTGGGTCAGCTCCTCGTAGATTTGCACCTGATCTTGGGCGTCGATCACTTCGTGATGTGGTTGATACAGGGCTTCGCTCGCACCTGCGGGGATGAAATCGAGGAACTCGGTTTTCAGAGGTTCCTTGTCGGCACCAACAATGACACCTGCATCATTGGAACAGCCCGAGCACCAAACGGTGTCGCCTGCCGCGTTGCTGACACGCACCTCAAGAAAGGCACGGCGAAAGCCGACGCCGGAGGGCAGCCGATGTCCGGTTTTGTTGGTGACGCCAACCTGTGCGATCAGGGTTTGCCCCTCGCGTTTTACGTCTAATGAAACATCGGACGTAAAGTTACGCGCTTGCAGTTCCATCGTATCGAGCGACAGCTGCGCGCCGTTCGTCGCATAGGTCATCGGGTCGGTGCGGCTCATGCCCATTTCGGTGGAAAACTGGCGCAACATTTCAACCATGTAGGCATTGAGGCCGACAAAATTGTGCCGCTTGTACCCTTCACGGAAGGGAATCGTGATGTCGTCGATGGGCAGCAGATTTTCGACATCGGGCAGCGTGCTGTCTTGGATCGTGGCGATCTGCGTGGTGATCGCGTCGATCTTGATGTCGGGGTCACTGACGCTTTGGAAGTCATTGTTCATGTGGCAATCTTGGCAGGACGCAGCCGTGCTTTTTTCGTTAAAGATCGAGTTCACCCATTCGAGATAGGTGGCCTGTTCCACAGAATGTTGAAAGTCGAGCAACCCTTCGGGAAAGGTTGTGCCGTATTCGGATTTTTGAAATGCAGCACCGTTTTTGGCGGCCTGATTGAACACGGCCTGGTCGGCTTTTGTGTATCCTTCGAGGGGCTCGTCGCGGGCCGCATCCACGTTTGGCAAGTTGATCGTGTGACATGCACCGCACAGCTGGCTGTCTTTGATGTAGGGATCAGCGACCGGTGTTACGCCCATGGCATGCTGCATCGGTTTCACTTTGACGCCTTCATAAGGCCCGATCAGTTTGTCGGCATCGGTCAGACGGAACACGCCTGTCGTACCGTTCATAAGGTAGGTATCAAGTCTGTTGTAATCGGGTTGGCCGGGCCCCTTTTCAGGGGGCGCAATGTGGTGGCAAACCCCGCATGAAATGCCCTCGCGCGCGAGGTTGCCATACTGGTGATAGTCGAATGTGCCGTCCGAAATTTGTTCGTCCTTTTCGGCGGCTGTCAGGGGGGCGTGCAACAGCGTGTAGTCAACTTTGAAATTGTTTGGATCCAACCCTTTGTCCGGTTGCGCATGCGCATCCAACGCCAGTTGTTTCTGACCCATAGCGCCGTGGCACGACAGGCAAGTGGTGCCAAGATTAGAAGATAAATCGCCGACGCCGGCCTGTTCCAGCAGCGCAAATTCGCTTTCCAATTGGGCAAAGAAGATCGGATCGCGACCCGCCAGCCCCATTGGCGACCAACGCCATTCGCCGTATTCGGAAATGTTGTAGCCTTCACCGTAATTCGGGCCTGTTTGCAGGAACATTGTGGTGCCGGATGGTGGGCCACCCAAGCCACCGTGACATCCGACACAGTTGTCAGAGGTCATAAAATGCTGCGTGTCGTTCGGGCGTGCAGGCACATGATCCAACCACTGGCTTGGCAGCGTTTGAACGGTGTCTGCACGAACATTGAGCGGTGGAAATGTCTTTGCAAACGTAGGGTTTATCTGTGTTGGCGATGTTTTCGCTTTGGCGTTTGATGTCTTCAATGCGGTCTCGTTGTGGAAATAATCTTCGATCAGTTTGGATTCTGACGCGCCGCGCGCTGGACGTTGCCATTCGGGCAGATTGAACGGTCCTTCTGGAAAATCAGCCAGCTTGCGCCAGCTTTCATCGACGCTAAAGATCAACGGCTCGCCGGGGTACCCTTCGACATTGTCGAGGGCCGAGAAAATCAGTTCTTCCGCAGCAGAGGCATGGCACCGCATGCACATACCATCGCCAGCCGAGCCCGATGGGGGTGAAAAGGGCGCGTCAAAATTCGACAGCGTCGCGTGTTGGTTGACTGAGGCAAAGAACCAGCCGCCATGAGATAACGCGCTGTCCTTGACCATCACGGTCCAATTCAGCCCGCTTTTCTTGAGATACGCGAGCATGTCTGCCTCGACCTTGGCGGGATTGTCGGGGTGCATGTAGGTCAACAGAGCGCGATACTCATTGTATCGCGCAGAGGGGGACGGAGCCATTTCCTTGATCACGATTGCGCCGTCGGGCACGACCCCTTTGCGCCCACCTTCAAGCCATGCGATCACTTCGGGTGAGTAATACATGCGCACTGCGGGGTGGATGCCGTAGTTGGTTTCAAGAACAAATGGTCCAGTGTCGCGCCACGATTTGTCGCGCTTCCAATCCAAACTGACAAAGTCGCGATCGGCGATGAACGGATACAATTGCGCTTCGTAATCCAGCAGTGGCAACTGCGAAGGCAGCACCAAATCCGCTTTGCGAGGTTCGGCAAATGTTGTGTTCGGTACTGTGGCGACCAAAATCAGGGCAAACGCCCAGGTGAAAATATGCTTCATCACAACGCTCCGAAAAATAAATGCAATCAATGCGTGTAGGGTGCGACACTCTGTCCGGTCTGGCAAGGAAATTTTGTCGAAATAGCGCGATCTGAAAGATTTTCATCAAATGGTATTTGTTCAAATCCCCAAGGTTCGGGACGGATTAAGCCAACTGTAACGCCTTGGCGCTACCACCGAACCAAGACGCACTCTTGAGCCGCAATTCGCAGCCCGGGTCGTGCGGCATGGAATAGGGCTTTCGATATGAAAAAATCCATCAAGCAGCGCAGCATGTTTCGCATAAACAGCATCTTTGTGAAATGTGCAGGTGTCGCAGCAATTGCCATTCTGCTGGTGGTTGGTTTTATGGATTACATGGTGCGCCACAACGCGATTGATTTGACCGCAGCCGGGCTGAGCCAACGTGCGAAAGATGTAAATGGCCTGCTTGCCATTCAACTTGGCGGGTCAATCAAATTTGGAAATTCCGTTGCCGTTCAAGAAATTTTGGACAGCGTTGTTGAAACTGCGCGACCCGATGCAATTGGTGGTTTGGTCGTAAACGGTAACAACATCGTATTGTACCAGTCTGAGGGTGCGGAATTTGACACCGATGTGATGAACGCTCTGATCGGACAGGTCCTGGAAACCGGGGTCGCTGCGACGACTGCTGATGGGCTTATTGTGGCGACGCCCTCTTTGTTTGGCGAAGGGAATGCAATCGCAGGTGTGGTTGTCAGCCAATGGACGGCGCAACATAGTATGGCGCTGGTGGACGAGGGTCATAAATCCATGATCAAATGGAGCGGGCTGGTATTTCTTATCGCGCTTTCCGGGTTGGTGTCGTTCCTGTGGCAAACTCTGTCCCGACCGCTTGTACGTATCGAGGCGGCCGTCGCCGAAGTGGAGGCTGGCAATTACAAGATCCAGATCCCCGCGACGAAACGAGGCGATGAAATTGGTGGAATCGCCCAACGATTGGATCACTTTCGCGCCGCCCTTTCCATTGCGCGGGATGCACAACGAGAAAACGCATTTCGCGGATCTGCATTTGAGGGCTCAACAGCTGCGATGATGATGGTGGATGAAGCATTCAAAGTAACGTTTGTTAACCCCGCATGTATCAATCTGTTGGACCATATCGGCAGCGAGCTGCGGAGCGAATGGCCAAATTTGAATGAACACGGTTACGAAGGCCATGATTTATCCGAAATGGCAGGCTTGTCCGAGGTGATTACCCGGGCAAAGGACAACCCAGAAAATGGGCTTCCAACAACCGTGAATTTACGAATTGCAGAAACCTATCTAAGTGTCAGCATCAATGCAGCACAGGACGATCAAGGCGCAGTCATTGGCGCAGTCATTGAGTGGAGCGATGAAACAAGTGCTCAACGTGATGCGGCCGTGTTACAAACAATCGAAAAGAAACAAGTGCGGCTAGAGTTTTGCGCAGACGGGCGTTGTGAATTGGCAAATGACAACGCGGTCAACTCCTTGAACGTAATGTTGCAGACAGGGGATACACTAACCTTTGCGGAGCTTTTCCCTTCTGCGCAACCTCAAGCAGGGGTATCTGGTGATCTAAAGGCGGCGGTTTTGTCCGGTAAAGAAGTCTATGGAAGCTTCAATATTAATGTCCTCGGTTCGGATGAAGTCCGGACATTTGATGGTAGTTTTGGGTCAATTTTTGCCCCCGACGGAAGTTTGGAGAGGGCATTGTTTTTGGGTACTGACGTAACCGAAGCAAACAGAGAACTTCGGGCAGCGGATGCACAAAGAGAGCGTATTTCCAAAGAACAAGAAAGCGTTGTTTCTGAGTTGGGTAAGGCATTACAAAAGCTGGCAGATGGCGCTTTGACGGCCCAGATCGAAACAACATTTCCAGTGGAATATGAAAAGCTTCGTGCCGATTTTAATGCTGCTACGATTGCTCTTAGTCAAGCGGTGGGCGTCGTCACAAAAAATGTCACGTCGATTAGATCTGAAACGACCAATATTTCAGAAGCGGCCGAAGATTTAGCTGCTCGCACTGAACGCCAAGCCACAACGCTAGAGGAAACAGCAGCGGCGATGGATCAGTTGACCAAGTCAGTCAGCGGGGCCGCACAAGGGGCTGATCAAGCGAGCAAAATTTCCGACGCTGCCAAACGAAACGCGGAAGAAGGTGGTGGCGTCGCCCGCAAAGCTGTAATTGCGATGGGCGAAATAAAAGCGTCGTCTCAAGAGATTTCTAAAATTACATGTGTCATTGATGACATTGCATTTCAGACTAACCTGCTGGCTTTAAACGCTGGCGTGGAGGCTGCACGTGCCGGTGAAGCAGGGCGCGGGTTTGCGGTTGTTGCAACTGAAGTTCGTGCTTTAGCGCAACGCTCTTCAGAGGCCGCGAGTGAGATAAATGCACTTATCGCTGCGAGTGAGGATCACGTGGACCAAGGTGTAGATCTAGTTGGACGTACTGGTACGGCCCTTGACGAGATTGTTGTTTCGGTCGCTGATATTTCTGAGCGCGTTGCCCAAATAGCGTGTTCGGCCCGCGAACAATCCGCTGGTTTGAACGAAATCAATGAAGCAGTTATCGAACTGGATCATGTGACACAGCAAAACACCGTAATGTTTGATAAAACCACAGCAGCGAGCCTTGCTATGACGCAAGAAGCTGATGCTTTAGCCTTGGCTGTTGCAAAATTCGAATTGGCCGAAGATCCGCCATTGGGAATGCAATTTGAAAAGGTTAGTCACTTTTCCCCCACGGTAGATGATGACCAACCGAAAGCCGTCGACAAGTTTGAGCATCGCGAAAACTTGGCAATTGCGAAAGTCGCGAACGGGACTTCCGGTTGGGAAGAGTTTTAACCCATGAAATAGCTGTTCATTCTGGATCGCAAAAAATTGTTAATTTGCCGGTTCGCGGGTCCCAGAAAAGCGCTCTTGCCATGCGGCGGTGTCCTCATCGCTGATCTTTGCAAACAATACTTCAGGAACGTCAAAAGCGTGACCAACTTCCAAAATTGAAAGAGCTGCTGCAACATCTTTAGGCCATTCGAATGCATCAATGTGCATAGTTTCCAGCAAGCTTTTTGCGGCGTCCGGAATGAAGGGTGCCGACAGATTTGCGTAAAAACCGATCAAATTTAAGGCCAGCCGGATTTGTGCTGCGGCCTGATCTGGGTCCGTCTTGAACGTGGTCCAAGGTGCTGTTGTTTGTAGATACTCATTACCAGCAACCCAAATTCCGCGAAGCTCTGCTGCCGCTTTGCGTACTTCGATTGCGTCCATGTGATCTTGATAACGCTCCAATCGCACCTGTAAGTCAGTGATCAAGTTGTGTTCCTCAGCACCGTATTCACCGCCCTCTGGAACTGCTTCGCTAAATTTTGACCGGCAAAATTTTGTCACACGAGACACAAAATTCCCAAGGACATCCGCGAGATCTTTGTTCGTCGATTGTTGGAAGTTTTCCCAAGTGAATTCGCTGTCCGAATTTTCAGGGCAATGGCTAAGCAACCACCAACGCCAATAATCTGGCGGCAATAGATTGAGCGCTTGATCCATAAATACTCCGCGACCTTGGCTGGTCGAAAATTGCCCACCGTCGTAGTTTAAGAAGTTGAAAGACTTTAGGTGATCAACCATTTTCCAAGGTTCCCCCGAGCCTAAGATTGTGGCGGGAAAGCTGAGAGTATGAAACGGTACGTTATCTTTGCCCATGAATTGGGTGTAAGTGACATCTTCTGCGCCTTTGTCGGTACGCCACCAACGTTCCCAAGCTGCATCATCTTTGCCGTTCGCTTTCGCCCACTCACCGGCGCAAGCGATGTACTCGATGGGCGCGTCAAACCACACATAGAATACTTTGCCTTCCATTCCAGGCCAATCTGCATCACCGTTTTTGACTGGAATACCCCAATCCAGATCACGCGTGATTCCGCGGTCTCGTAGGCCGTCGCCATCGTGCAACCATTTGCGCGCAATGGAAGTTGTCAGGATTGGCCAATCTTTTTTAGATTCGATCCAAGCGTCTAGTTGATCCCGCATCATGGATTGGCGCAGGAAAAGGTGTTTGGTTTCGCGAACTTCCAGATCTGTGGACCCCGAGATTGCTGAGCGCGGGTTGACCAAATCTGTCGGATCAAGCTGCTTGGTGCAGTTTTCGCATTGATCGCCGCGCGCCTTGTCATAATCGCAGTTTGGGCAAGTACCTTCGACATATCGATCCGGCAAAAACCGCCCATCGGCGTTAGAATAAATTTGCTTGTCGCTGACTTCCCGGATCAATCCTGCGTCTTGCAGTTTTCCGGCAAAATGCTGGGTCAGCTTGTGGTTTTCTGCGGACGATGAGCGTCCGAAATGGTCAAACGACATGCGAAACCCGTCCGCAATCTGCGCCTGAACATCGTGCATTTCTGCGCAGTATTCTGCGACCGGTTTGCCCGCTTTGGCTGCCGCCAGTTCAGCCGGCGTTCCGTGCTCATCCGTTGCGCACAGGAATAAAACCTCGTTTCCACGTGCGCGTTGATAGCGTGCGTACAGATCGGCGGGCAGTTGGCTGCCGATCAGATTTCCGAGATGTTTGATCCCGTTGATGTAGGGAATCGCTGAAGTGATCAGGTGACGGGTCATGGTTTCGCCTTTGGAACGGTTCGGGGCAAAAAGCCCACGTTTGTCGCAGCTTTAGCAGGGGGACGCAGGCGGGGGAAGACGCGCTAGTCGCGTTTGCGCGATTTGCCCGTCAGTCGCCCGATCAAAAAAGATGTGCGTGGTGCGTAAATGTAGCGTGTTTTGTCTTCGCGGGTGGGGCGTGCGCGCATGCGCGTTAACCCAAATATGATAAGCAACACATGCCCGCTTGCGATCATTATGAATAGCGCGCGGGGACCGAATGCGTCGATCAAAATCGATGCACCATAGGGTGCGGCGATGGCCCCAAGGGCAAAATAGAACATCAACGCGGCTGACAATTCGACCCTTTCTGAATCATCTGCAAAGTCGTGGGCATGTGCGGCCGCGACTGAATAAATCGGAAACGATGTCATCCCGAACAGGAATGCGGCCAGCATGATCCCGTTCACACCTAGCCCCGTGGAAAGGACAGTAACAGCGCAGCTGAGCATTGCGGCAACCGACAGCCAGATCAATACCCAGCGACGGTCGAATTTGTCGGCGAGCCAGCCAACGGGATATTGGGCGATGGCCCCGCCAAGGACGAACGCGGACAGAAAATAGGCGATTTGGCCGGCGCTCAGACCAACTTCTTGGCCGTAAAGTGGTCCGACCATACGAAAGGATGCGCTGGACAATGCGGCAACGACGACCCCTGCTGCGGCCAGTGGCGACCGCTCAAACGCCAATCTTGGACGTAGGCGTGGGGCTGACGGCGTGGCAGGTTGCGGTACTTTGGTAAGGGTCAAGGGCAACAAGGCAGCACAGCACAGAATTGCCAAAAGGTTGTACGAAACATAACTGGCGGGTGCCAACACCCCGATCATCATTTGTGCCATCAAAGACCCGCTCATGTCGACGATCCGGTAGACGCCCATGGCCCTCCCGCGCGTTTCGTTTGTGACTTTGGCCTGTAACCAAGCCTCGACCACGGTGTAGCAGCCGGCCACACAGATGCCGGATGCGATGCGCATTCCGGCCCACGCATAGGGGTTAACGATCAGCATATGCGCCAGCAATCCGATAGCTCCGGCGGCTGTGAATGCGGCAAAGGCACGTGAATGACCGACGCTGCCCATCAATCGTGGTGCCCACCAACAGCCGATGAAAAATCCTAAGAAATGCGACGACCCCAAAAGCCCGATTTGCTGATTTGAGAAACCCAGAGCCAAACCGGACAATGCGTCCAAGGGACCAACCCCGCCCGAGCTGAGTTGCAGCAAGAGGACGGACAAGAACAAAGCGGCAAATGAGATGAGCAAACGCATGTGCCAAGGTATGCGCGCGTTGCGGGGTTAGGTGTTAGGGTTTTTCGACAAAGTTGCGTCGTTTTTGTCCCTAGGTTGCGGCGCTGATGTCAGCGTCGATATCCATTTGCACCGTATTGGCGACCAATTCGGGGTATCCGATTGCGCCAAAGGCGGTGCGGTCCAGCTGACCGCGCAGACGCACGCTAAGCTGACGTAGGTCGCCTTTGGCGCTGCCTGTTGGGCGGAATATATTGGCGTCAAACCGGATAGGTTTTGTGACGCCGCGTAGGGTCAGTTGCCCGCTCATGACGGCCCCGTCCGAAATCCGCCCCTGTGGTCCAAGAGTGATCTTGGTGGATCGAAAACGGGCAAGCGGGTGGGCGTTTGCATCCAGAACTGCAGGTGATTTTAGCGCTTGGGTGGCGAACACCAACCCTGTGCGAGCGCGCCTGACATCAGCGCTGACATCCACGAAAGAATTGCTAAGATCGTTCGGATCAATGCGAATATCTGCGGTGCTGACGGGGATGCGGCCAGATTGTGCGACGCCATTTAGTAAAAATGTATAGGTTATGCGTGCCCCGTTTTTGCCCAAAACATAAGGGCGCTGGGCGGCGATGCTGGGGGTGGCGACACAGGCAGCGCTGGCGGCAATCATGAACGTGCGGCGGTGCATAGCAGTCCTCCTCTGGTCACGGGGATATTAGCGCGTTTTAAGCGGATTAGTAGCGCATCACGCGACTTTGATCGGAGTTGCGATCTGCGGCAGGTTCTGCCCACGTGGGGTGCGCAACGTCCAAACCTGTTGGGGGGCCATGCGTGCGCGCAAGCGTTCCAGCCGCCATTGTTGGCGTTTGGGGGCGTGATCTGACGTAAGGTGCCAACGGGTTTCGACCCCTTGCGCGCCTCCCATGCCGGGGGTCAAAAGCAGGCCCAGCGGCATGCGCCCACTGATTTGCCCGCCTTGTTCTGCGGCCAAATGCATGCGGCGTACTTCGGTCAGACCCGGAAGGCCGGGCAGGTCTGCAATGACAAGCGAGACAGTCCCCGAGCGCAAGGTTTCCTCGACGCACCACAAAACGTCCTCGGGACTGCGGGTGCGCACGAACAACAGGCGCGCAGGATCAAGGATTTCGCGCATGGCACAGGGCATCAGCTGTGTGGCGTGCCAACTGGGGGCGATCCACAGAATCGGGCCGGTGGTTTGTGCCCCCGCCCACAGCGCAAAACGATGACGTGCATTGCCACAGGCCTCGTGCACACGCCCCAAAGGCAGTTGCAAATCAGGGGCTTGAGGCAGCAGGGCAAGGCTGGGTGCGGTCCGTTTTGGCTGCCGCTTGAGCAGGGGATGGGTGACTGGCATGAAATGATTATGTTCATATTCACCTTTTGTTCTCAAGGCATTTTTAAACGTATTTCACTTGCAGTGGCGCAGGCGCACGGTAGGATCGCCGGAAATCAGTCGAAGGAATAGCCATGCGAATGAAGCCATTGGGCCGCACCAAGATCGAAGTATCGGAGTTGTGCTTAGGCTCGATGACGTGGGGCACGCAGAACACGGCTGAGGAAGGGCACGACCAGATCGATCGCGCCTTGGACGCAGGTATTAACTTTATCGACACCGCAGAAATGTACCCGGTGAACCCGATCAGCAAAGAAACCGTTGGTCGCACGGAACGGATCATTGGTTTGTGGTTCGAACGCGCGTCGCGGCGCTCTGACGTGGTTTTGGCGACCAAACATTCAGGGTCCGGTATGGGCTACGTGCGTGAGGGAGCCCCGATTTCGGCGACGTCAATCCCCGAAACCATCGAGGGATCGTTGCGCCGCCTCAAGACGGACTACATTGATCTGTACCAATTCCACTGGCCCAATCGCGGCAGCTATATGTTTCGCCAGAATTGGACCTATGACCCATCCAGTCAGAACCGCGCCGAGACGCTGGACAACATGGAAGAGTGTTTGGAGGCCCTGCAAAAAGAAGTCAAACGCGGTACAATTCGCGCCTTTGGCCTGAGCAACGAAAGCGCATGGGGCACGACGCAGTGGCTGGCCGCAGCCGAGCGCAAAGGCGGGCCGCGTGTGGCCTCGGTTCAGAACGAATATTCGCTGCTGTGCCGGTTGTATGACACCGACATGGCCGAGATGAGCATGAACGAAGACGTCGGCCTACTGGCATTTTCGCCGCTGGCGACGGGCTTATTGACGGGCAAATATCAGGGTAAAAAGATCCCTAAAAAGTCCCGTATGACCCTAAGTCCTGAAATGGGTGGGCGTCGCACTGACCGTGCATTCAAGGCTGTGGATGCATATTTGAAAATCGCGAAAAAGCACGGGTTGGACCCAACACAAATGGCGCTTGCGTGGTGCTGCACACGCCCGTTCATGGGCTCGGTTATTTTTGGTGCGACCACGATGGCGCAGTTGGATGTGGCGTTGGGAACAGTTGATGTGACCCTAAGCGACGAGGTGCTGAAAGAGATTGACGCGGCCCACCGTTTGCATCCGATGCCGTATTAACCGGCTAACGTGAACGCTGCGCACGCGCGTTTATCCCGAATGCTTTGACATAAGCCCGAGCAAAGCTGGATTGTGAGGTGAAGCCCGTCGCAAGCGCAATGTCATGCAGCGGTTGCGTGGTGGTGGTGACCTGCCGTCTGGCCTCTAGCAATCGCAACGACAGGTAATGCTGCTGCGCGGTTGTGTTCAGGGCGGCCCGAAATTGCAATTGCAGCGCGCGCGCACCGATCCCTAACTGCTTGGCAATCAGGGCAATAGGCAGCGGCTCATCCAGCGCATCCTCCATCAAGGCATGGGCCCGCGCAGTTGTCCGAGTGTGGCGCTGCGGATCTGGATTACGCAACTGCGGCGCTGCGGGCGACGGGCTGTGATCCAGAATGAAACTGGCCGCAATTTGCGAGGCCAACCGCGCGCCATGATCGCGCCGGATCAGCGCCAGCATCATGTCAATCGCGGGTGTAGCACCGGCACTGGTCAACCGATTACCGCTGATCTGATAACGCGAATTCACCACGTGCACTTGCGGAAAATCACTGGACAGGCTGTCGATGTCTTCCCAGTGGGTCGTGGCACTTTGCCCGTCCAGCAGCCCCGCGCGCGCCATCACCCATGGACCGCCGTCAATGCCGGCCGTGTTCTGCGCAACATTTGCCAGCCGGCGCAGGCTGGCGCGCAATGCAGGTGTGGTTTGTGCCTTTAGTCGAAACCCCGCAACGATCACGAACAAATCGCAACGGTCGACTCGCGCAATCGGGGCGGCAGGCACAATCAACCCCGAGGTCAACTGAACATCCTGACTGGTCGGCGTCGCGAATTGCCACCGGAAAACCTCGCGCCCGGCATGTCGATTGGCAGCGCGCAAAGGATCGACGGCCGCAGCAAAGCTGAGCGTGTTGGTTGCATCCAGCACCAGAATTGTCGCTTTGGTGATTTTATCGGATTGCGGCAAGTAAGATTCGCTTTGTGGCAAGTGTTTTGAACAAGCCACCGCATTATGGCAGGCAAATCAAGTAATATCGCTAAAGGGAGTGTGCACATGCCACTGGAAATGAACAAAGAGGTTTTTATCACGGCGGCCATCACCGGGTCAGGGGCCACTCAGGACCGTAGCCAACATGTGCCGCGCTCACCCAAAGAGATCGCCGAGAGCGCCATCGCTGCTGCAAAAGCGGGTGCCGCGATTGTCCATTGCCACGTACGTGACCCTGAAACCGGCGCGCCCAGCCGTGATTTGCGGATGTTTCGTGAAGTCACGGATCGCATTCGCGAGAGCGATACAGATGTGGTTTTAAACCTGACGGCAGGCATGGGCGGCGACATCGTTTTTGGCGATGTGGAAAATCCGATGACGCTAAGCCAGCAGGGCACCGACATGGCTGGTGCCTCTGAGCGGGTCGCGCATGTCGCCGAATGCTTGCCCGAGATTTGTACGCTCGACTGTGGCACTATGAATTTCGCCGAGGCCGATTATGTCATGACCAACACGCCCGGTATGCTGGTCGCGATGGGGCGGATGATGACCGAAATGGGCGTGAAACCTGAAATCGAAGCCTTTGATACGGGCCACCTTTGGTATGCAAAACAACTGGTTAAGGATGGGGTGCTGGAGTCGCCTGCGTTGGTGCAGCTGTGCATGGGGGTGCCGTGGGGTGCGCCGGATGATCTGAATACGTTTATGGCGATGGTCAACAATGTGCCGGATGATTGGACGTTTTCTGCCTTTGGATTGGGGCGCAACCAGATGGCGTATGTGGCCGCCGCCGTGTTGGCAGGTGGCAATGTGCGGGTTGGGCTAGAAGACAACCTGTGGCTGGACAAAGGCGTGTTGGCCGAGAATTATCAACTCGTGGAACGCGCCGGCACAATCATCGAAAATATGGGTGCGCGGGTGATCGGGCCTGCCGAAGTGCGCGAAAAACTGGGATTGGTCAAAAGAGCCCCCAAGTGAATTTGTGGACCGCTACGCGGACTGTGCGAATAGGGTGGATCCTTGGTGCAATGGCGGTTCTTGCCGCCTGCACGCCGCCACCGCCGATGTCTTCGTTTCGCGACGACACGATACGCCTAAGTGCGAGCACACGTTTCGATCCAACCTCGTTTGCAGGAACGTGGCACGTGCTGGCACATTTGGGCACCAAACCCGAGGGCACCTATCAGTTTGCGTATGACAAAACGGACAAAATCCTGACCCAAAGTACACCAACGAACGAACGCTACACGGTGCGCAGCGCAGGCGTTTTAGATGCAATCGGAACGCCGCAAACTTTGATCATCATGTGGGTGGACGAAGGATTTCGCACCGCGGCAATCGGAACACGCGACGGTACGTTCGGGGCGATTTTAGATCGCCAGCCACGTGGCTCAGCTGACCGTTTCAACGCGGCCATACAGATATTGAAATTCAATGGCTGGGACGTCAGCCAACTTAAGAAAGTGAAGAAATGACAAAAACAGCGGCGATTATTGGCGGTGGCGTGATTGGCGGCGGATGGGCTGCACGGTTCTTGATGAATGGCTGGGACGTGCGAATTTACGATCCAGACCCAGAATCCGAGCGTAAAATCGGCGCTGTGATGGACAACGCCCGCCGCGCGCTGCCTGGCCTCACAGATGTGGTGATGCCTGACGAGGGGCAGATGCAGTTTTGTAAAACCATCGCAGACGCCGCATCTGGTGCTGCGTTCATCGTCGAGGCGGTGCCTGAACGTGTTGAAATCAAACATGCCGTTTATGCCGAAATCGAAGCGGTCAACACCGATGGCCTGATTGCATCCTCGACCTCGGGTATCATGCCGACGGATTTGCAGGCCAAGATGACGCACCCCGAACGCCTGATCGTCGGGCATCCGTTTAATCCGGTGTATTTGCTGCCTTTGGTCGAACTCGTCGCAGGGCAACAGACCGATCCCGCACATATCGAAACCGCCCGCGAAATTTATGCGTCCCTTGGCATGCACCCGCTGCATTGCCGGGTCGAAATCGAAGGGTTCCTATCGGACCGTTTGCAAGAAGCCCTGTGGAGAGAAGCTCTCTGGTTGTTGAAAGACGGCGTTGCAACAGCCGAGGAATTAGACGCGGCAATTGCGTACGGTCCGGGGCTGCGTTGGGCGCAAATGGGAACAATGCAGACGTTCCATTTGGCGGGCGGCGAAGGCGGTATGCGCGCGATGCTCGCGATGTTTGGACCCTGCCTGAAATGGCCATGGACCAAGCTGATGGACGTGCCGGACCTAACGGATGACTTCGTAGAAATGGTTGGCGATCAATGTGATACACAGTCTGGCGATTTGGGACCACGCGATCTGGAACACATCCGCGATAGCAATTTGGTCGGTATCTTGCGCAGCCTAAAGGCCAACGGCTGGGGGGCTGGGGCCACGTTGATCGGTCATGATGCGCAGTTGCGCCAAGGGTCGGTACTGGGCGCGCGCGCCGCCGATTTGGCCGACCCAAGTCAGCCAATTGTCACAGTGCGTCGCGCTGTTCCTCTCGATTGGACGGACTACAACGGCCACATGAACGAGGCAAAATACCTACAGGCCTTTGGTGATGCGACGGACCGATTTATGGAAATGATTGGCTGTGATGCGGCGTATATCGCGACCGGCGGGAGCTATTTTACCGCAGAAACGCACATTCGCCACGTCGATGAGGCGCTGGCTGGCGCGTTGATCGAAGTGCGGACCCAAGTGCTGATGGGTGCCGGCAAAAAGATGCAGCTTTGGCATGAAATGTACGAGGGTGATCGCCTGCTTGCGACCGGCGAGCATTTCTTGCTGCACGTCAGTCTTGAAACCCGTCGCCCAACGGATCCGTCGCCAGCAATCGTTTCAAATCTGGAAACAATCGCAGCTGCACATGCGGCATTGTCTACCCCTGAAGGTGCCGGGCGCGCCGTTGGTCAGCGCCCGTGAAACGGGTATTGATTACGGCAGGTGGGTCCGGCATCGGGCGCGCGATGGGGCAAGCGTTTGACGCCGCCGGGTTCGAGGTTTGGATCACAGATGTGGACCAAACAGCCTTAAATGGGACCCCTTTGGGCTGGCATTCACACCTGTGCGATGCCTCAAACGAGGCTGAAGTGGCCTTAGTGTTTGATGCAATCGCAGCCGCTGGCGGATTGGATGTTTTGTGCGCCAACGCCGGGGTCGCTGGACCAACGGCATTGGTTGAGGATGTAGCCCTTGCCGATTGGCAGGCCTGCGTCAGTGTAAATCTGGAAGGCGCATTTTTGGCGTCAAAATACGCAGCGCCCTTGATGAAATCCGCTGGATGCGGCGCCATTGTCATCACGTCTTCGACGGCCGGCATCTACGGATACCCCAATCGCGCGCCCTATGCGGCGGCAAAATGGGGGATGATCGGGTTGACGAAAACGCTTGCGATGGAACTGGGCCCATTTGGTATTCGGTGCAACGCAATTTGTCCCGGCGCTGTCGAAGGTCCGCGCATGGAAGGCGTGCTGGAACGCGAAGCTGTGGCCAAAAACATGACACGGGATGCGGTGTATGATGGCTATGCAATCGGCACCTCGATGCGCTCGTTCGTAGAGGCGTCGGACATTGCGAATATGGCTGTTTTCTTGGGCTCGGATGGGGCGCGGTTGGTGTCGGGGCAGGTGATCGCCGTGGACGGGCACACGGAAAATCCCGACCCGAAAATCTAGGCGATCTGTGCACGCAAAATATGCAAATGTTCGGGCAAGTCGCGCGCGGTAAAGCTAGCTTGCCGGATCAATTCGTCAAAATGATGGGTCATGATTTCGATACGTTCACGGTCGCGAAATGCCATGTAATGCCCACCAGTATAAAACACCGACAGCAAGGGTCCAAAGATCGTGATGGGCGCTGAGTAAAGCTTGCGCGCGTCAAAAAGATAGATGCGCATGCGGGGATAAAGCTGATCAATCAAGTGCAACAGATGGTCGATCTGCTCTAGCCGCTGTGCAACGGGAAGCCCGCGATAATAGCCGGTGCCTGCAGCAAAGCTTTGCAGTTCAAACATGGGCATCGCGATTTCATAATCGGATTGTGCATTGCGCATCCAGTTCAAACGGTCGGCCGAAGCATTGATCGCTTGCGTCGTCGTGCGCCCAAGATGCGGGGAATATTCCCATTCCAAAAGCCGCTGCGTTTTCAACATGTCGGGTAGGGCGACGGGCACATGGCGAATTTTGTAACCTGCGGCTTCTTGGTGCCAGGCAAAGATGTGTTCATCGACAAGTGCGCGGGGGGCCTCGGTCAATGACAGCGACGCTGAAACAAGGGCCGCTGCACTTTCTGGTCTGTCCGACAGCCCTAACAACCAATCCGCAGACACGCCCAAAGCCGATGCGCAGGCCGCGATCACATGCGCACTAGGCAGGCGCGTTCCATCGTCTTTTAACGCCTGAGACAGGGTGGACCGATCCGTGCCGATGGCCCTTGCAAGCCCGCTTTGCGTGCTGTCTGCGTCGGTCATTGCTTGGCTTAGGCGCAGACGAAACTGAGCGGCTCGATCAATGCGTGATGGTAATTCTCTCATGTGTTTAAAATTATCACGGATTGAGAGTAATGTTAACAATTTTCGGAATGTTGACAGTTCTTGGCAGGAGGTAGGGTTTGGCAACAGTCAGAGGTCTTCTTGCAATCCACAAAAACTACAGCATTTCATCACTCTCGTCGGGTACCGTTGGTTCAGATCGGGGATTGGCCGACACTTGGCCTGTGGATTGCGTGTTACGTTGGGTGGGGCGCTGCGTTGTTTGTGCTGCCGCAAGTGTCGTTCTTGTTAGCCTGCATTGCGCTGGTCGTGGTTTTGGTTCTGCAATCGTCGCTGAGTCATGAAATCCTGCACGGCCATCCGTTTACGAACCTCAAAATCAACTCTGCTCTGGGCCTGCTGGCTGTCGGCCTGCTTGTGCCCTACATCCGATTTCGCGACACGCATTTGGCGCATCATGTCGACGAGCGGTTGACCGACCCCTACGATGATCCCGAAAGTAATTTTTGCGACCCTGCGGTTTGGGCGGCCAAGCCTGCGTGGGCGCGTGCGCTACTGCGGTTCAACAACACGATGTTTGGGCGCATGTTGGTCGGCCCTGCGATCTCGCAATGGGCGTTCATGTTGGCCGATGCGAGGGCGATGATCGCCGGAAATCGGACAATCGCGCGGGCGTGGGCGCTGCACATACCGGCAATTCTGGCGACGATTTTGATCGTGAGTTGGGCCGGTTTTTCAATGCTTGCGTATCTGGCTGCGTGCTACGCTGCGATGAGCATTCTCAAAATCCGTACGTTTTTAGAACACCGCACACAGGACGATCCAACAGCGCGTACCGTGATCGTAGAGGGGCGTGGCGTGTTGTCATTTTTGTTCTTAAACAACAACTTGCATGTCGTCCATCACCTGCACCCCAAAGTCGCTTGGCATGTCTTACCGAGGTTGTATCGCGAAAACAAAGCCAGCTATCAAACCTGCAACAACGGCTATGTTTACACCTCTTATGCGCAAATCTTTCGAAAGCACTTCTTTAAGGCGAAAGACCCCGTGCCGCATCCGCGCTGGCCTTTGGTCTAAAAAACCGCCATCAGCGATCATGAGCTTGTGGATCGGTATTTCAATTGCGGCGGCGGTGTTTCAAACACTGCGCTTTATGTTGCAAAAAATGATGGCCAAGCAAACGTTGTCTGCGGCCGGTGCCACCTTTGCACGGTTCCTGTATTCCGCGCCGTTTGTCGTTCTTTTCACCGCAATTTATCTGGCGCAAACCGGTCAAAGCTGGCCCACTTTGCCGCCGGTATTCTGGATTTACGCGGTGTGTGGCGGCACGGCGCAGGTTTTGGCGACTGTTTGCGTTGTCATGGTATTCAAAAGCCGTAATTTTGCGGTCGGCATTACATTCAAGAAATCCGAAGTCATCCTCGCCGTTGTGACCGGTCTTGTGATCTTGGGCGATCAGGTCACTGCTTGGGGATTGTGCGCGATTGTTTTGGGCGTGATCGGGGTTTTGGTGTTGTCCGCCTCGCCGGAGCAAGGGCGGTTCAAAATGCGTGACATTGCCAACCGCGCGGCGGGCTTGGGTCTGTTGTCAGGCGCGTTGTTTGCGGTGTCTGCGGTCAGCTATCGTGGCGCATCTTTGCAGATTGATATGGGTGATCACTGGGCGCGCGCTGCTGTGACGTTGGCGATGGTTACGTCTATGCAATTGATTGGAATGGCAATTTGGCTGGCTTGGCAGGATGCACCGCAGATTGGTGCCGTGTGGCGCGCACGGTGCGTGACGGCATGGATCGGGATGCTATCAATGGCGGGTTCGTTCTGTTGGTTTTCAGCATTTGCGCTGCAAAACGCGGCTTACGTCAAGGCCGTGGGCCAGATCGAGCTGATCTTTAGCCTGATGGTCACGGTGATCTTTTTCCGCGAGCGCATCTTGTTGCGCGAATGGATTGGCATGGCGATCTTGGGCAGTTCAGTGCTGATGTTGGTTTTGGTGATCTGATTTTTCGAAACTAGTCGGTGGGGGCGTGACCGCGCAGCCTGATGAACAGGCTTTCTTCGTCGTTGTTTCTGAAAAACGGCACGCTTTGCGGCGGCTCAGGATCAGTGGCGCGGGCCTCGATTTCGCTCAGCACGACTTCGGTGATGAACGGCATATCAAAGGCGCGCACGTCGGTTAATGACACCCATTGCAGGTGCGAAAGTTCATCCGAGGCGGCGGTGAAATCATCCGGATCAGTGGCCAAAGCATCTGCATCAACCAGAAAAAATCGCGCATCAAAACGGCGCGGACGGCCGGGTGGGGTCAGTGCGCGAAACACGAACTGCAAAGCAGACGCATCTGGCAAATGACCGGTGGCGGCGAAATCGGCCCAATCGGGATGCACGTCGCCGTGCCACGCGCCTTTTTTGCCCAAGACCTGACCGGTTTCTTCAAACAATTCGCGAATTGCAGCGACCGCCAACGGGTGCGACATATCAGGGGTTGCGTCTTCTTTTAGGCGCTCGCCACACAGATCAGACAGCTGTCCGGCAAGGGTGATGTTTGCGTCACCTGCATCGACAGCGCCCCCCGGGAACACGAATTTGTTGGGCATAAAAGCAGCTTTAGCACCGCGTTGACCCATCAAAATACGCGGCGTGGTCATGCGGTCGCGCAAAACAATAACGGTCGAGGCGTTGCGAATTTGGGTTTTGTCGATGGTCATGCGCGCCCCTAAACGGTGTTCGGGGCGCTTGTTTTAGCGCTGTTCGCCAAAACCGCCCATGTATCGCGACCATTGAAAGCCGATCACAGCCCCCTTCAGTCTAGGAAGAAGGTAAAGCGAGAGGCCGACACTTCCAACCGCAAAGATGGTAAAAAGCGTCAAAGGCTCAGGACGCCACGTCACAAAAGCATAGTGCAGCAGCGGTATCATCAGGTGCCCAACGATCAGAATTGTCAGATAGGCTGGCGCGTCATCCGCGCGGTGGTGCTGCAACTCTTGGCGACACACAGTACAAGTGTCGTTCACCTTGAGATAGCTTTTTAGCAGCGCACCACTGCCACAATTGGGGCATTTACAGCGCCATCCACGCAACATTGCACTGCGCAACGGGCGTTCGGGGGCTTCAATAGTGATGTCTGTATCAGTGCTGGCCATCATCGATATCCTTTGTGATGCACCCTACATGCGTTGGGTTGATCATGAATTAAAGGTGACAGGATGTCCTTGCGGCGCGTTGTCGCGCAGAAAAAATTGAAATTTATGCGACGGAACCGTCTGAGTGCTCCGTTTTACTTGTGAACCGCCTAAACAATAGGCGGTCCCACGAGTAACTGGAGTAACAATATGAATATTCGAATGACACTTGTCGCAGCAGCTTTGACGGGTTTGGCCATCGGTGGCGCAGCTTATGCCAAAGGCGACAAACCACGCGGACCCAAAGTCACGTTTGAACAACTGGACACAAACCAGGATGGTCAGGTGACCGAGGCCGAAATGCAGGCACATGGTGCTGCACGTTTTGCCCAAGCGGATACAGATGGTGACGGTTTTCTTACAGAATCCGAGATCGAGGCCGCTGGCCAAGAGCGTGCGAAAAAGAAATCAGCCCGCATGATCAAACATTTGGACGCTGACAAAGACGGCAAATTGTCCGTCGAAGAAATGGGCAAACGTGGTGGCAAAGGCGACCGTTTCGCCAAACTTGACACCGACAACAGCGGTGGTCTGTCGAAAGAAGAATTCGACGCTGCGCATAAGAAAATGCGCAAAAACCGCGGTGAAGACAAGCCTGCTACTGAATAAGGCAACGGTGCGCGCGGGTGACACACTTGTTTCTCGCGCGCGGTCTCAGTAACGCTGATCGGTATGAGTATGCCCTTGGATGCAGAAATAGACACTGGCGATGATGTGCTGTTGGCGCGGTATGCACGTGGTGACGCGGCGGCGGCCCGTTTGTTGGTTGCCCGTTTGACACCCGTTGTTTTCCGCCATGCCGCCCGCGTTTTGGGTGACACAGCAGAGGCCGAGGATGTGACGCAAGAGGCCTTGGTCCGGCTCTGGAAGATCGCTCCTGATTGGGAAGCGGGCAGGGCCAAAGTCACAACGTGGCTCTATCGGATCACGGCAAATCTATGCACGGACCGTCTGCGCAAGCGGCGCGGTGTTGCGCTGGATGACATCGCCGAGCCGACGGACCCGACCCCGGGTGTTGAGGCGCAATTGCAAACGCAAGCGCGCATGGACGCCCTACAAGCCGGTTTGATGCAACTGCCGGAACGTCAACGCCAAGCGGTGATCCTTCGCCACATTGAAGGCTTGGCGAACCCGGACATTGCACAGATACTAGATATTAGCACTGAGGCCGTGGAGAGCCTGACGGCGCGTGGAAAACGCGCGTTGGCAACCATAATGGCCCCGCAACGTGACACTTTGGGATATGACGATGACACAGCCTGATCCAGATAACGCCGAAATGGCACAGCTTGACGCGCTATTTGCGCAAGCCTCGCAGGGTTCAGACATGGCCCCGAGCGAAGCATTCATGGCGCATATCTTGCAGGACGCGCTGGAACGTCAGCCTGTTGCGGTGATCGCGCAGCCTGCGTGGTGGCGTCAGATTTTGTCTGCGCTGGGGGGCTGGCAAGGTATGGGCGGTCTGGTGGCTGCGACTTGCGCGGGCTTCTGGATCGGGATCAACCCGCCAGACACAATGCCGGCGTCGTTTGAAACATTGTTAAACATGGACGCGGTTTACAGCGACACCGTAGACACCGCCGACTTGCTTGGGTTCGGCTGGGATTTGGAAGAGGGATAAGGGATGGCGCAAGATATGGATACGACAGGGCCGCCCAAATCGGGGCGCATGCCACGCTGGATCAAGATCGCTTTTGGGCTTTCGCTGGCGGCGAACCTTGCGGTGATTGGCATCGTTTCTGGCGTTGCGTTTCGAGGTGAGCCCAAAGGCCCGCGACCGGGTGGCGTTAGTGGCTATGCGGGTGCCTATATCAAAGCCCTACCGCACGAGGACCGGCGTTCAATTTTGGACGAAGTGCGCAAGTCTGGCGACGCGCGTGGCCTAAGCCGCCCGGAACGGCGCGCCTTGTTTGACGATATGCTTGCCGCCTTACGTGCGCCTGAACTGGATCGTGCCGCGGTGAATGCGGTGCTGAGCAAACAGCAAGCTGCCTCGCTTGGTCTGCAATCAAACGTGCAAGAAGAATGGTTAAATTTGGTTTCAAAGATGAATTTGGAAGATCGGCGCGCTTACGCAGACGCGGTTCAGGGCGAATTAGATCGCAAACGTGGGCCGAAAAAGGGCGGCAAGCCCTAGGCCGCAGGCTGGCTGAGCGTGACTTGATTGCGGCCATTGTTTTTGGCACGGAACAAGGCTTGGTCCGCACTTTCTAACAACAGACGCGAAGCGGTGATGTTACATTTGTTTTCAGGCGCTTGCGGATCACCAACAGCCAAACCAATCGAAACCGTGGCATGCAGAGCGGTGTTTTTGTGAGGCAATTTATAAGGCGTTTCGCCGATAATCTGGCGCAATCTACCGGCGGCCGTACGCGCAGCGGCCAAGGTCACGCCGGGCATGACAATCAGAAATTCTTCGCCGCCGATCCTTGCGATCATGTCCACAGCGCGCAGGTTTTCACGCAGCCGCCGTGCGGTTTCGATCAACACGGCGTCGCCGGCTGCATGCCCGTACACATCGTTGATCTGCTTGAAATGATCCATGTCTGCGACCATCACGGCAAACGGTTTGCCCGTCTTGGCCGCGGTTTGGGCAATTCTGTCGAGATGCGGCATGGCATATCGACGGTTATGGAGACCCGTCAATGGATCGCAAATCGCCGCTTCGAGCCCGGTGCGGACTGTCGCACGCAACTGTTCGCCGATCTTTTTACGCTGCACCAAACTGCGCAGGCGTAGGGCCAGTTCCTCGGGGTTAAAGCCATGAAACATCAGGTCATTTGCGCCCAAATCCAACGCTTGGGCAGCCACTACCGGATCGGGCGTGATCAACAAAATCAACACCCCACAGTGGCGCGTATCGCTGTGTGATCGGATGCAGGCCAGCAGGCGCATCATGTCGTTGGGGTCACCCTCCTCGATCACCAGCACGAACACATCCGGGCTTTGTCCGGCTGCGAGTTGTCCATACGGGCTGAGCGCCTTTTTGGTTGTGACCATACTCAGTTGTGTGGGCAGCAATTGACGCAGTTTCGAAAGCCAGCCGTGCATTTTTGGGGCATCATTGCTGACCAAGACGGCGCTGCCAGTCGCATCTTCGGCGTCAATGGCCGTGCTCGACAATCCCAACGCGCGAGTTGTATCGTCGCGCAGTTGCCATTCGGAACTGGATGAAAACGCGCGTACCAGGCTGCGGATGCGCGCCAGTAACAAAGTGTCATCCAAAGGGGCCGCCAGCACATCGTCTACACCTGCCTCAAGCAATGCGTGGCGGGTCGATCTGGCACCCTCGTTGTCCAGTGCGATGATCGGAACTTCGCCAATCGCGGCCTCGTCACGCAACGCACTTGCTAAGGCACCCGCGTCTCCGTCGGGCATTTGAGCTGCTGAAATAATCACGTCCGGGCAGGTTTCCAACGCGATCGCGACGGCTTCCTGGATCGTTCCAGCCTGAGAAACATCATAATATGCAGTTGATAATTTTACTTTTAGAACAATACGGTTGGTTGCAATAGGCTCGACGATCAAGATTTTGCCGTGCATCCTTCACCCTCCAATTCCGCTAGTGTTCATTCCTGTGTAAGGTTTTGTCTTTTTAGGTTAACAAAGTGTTTCTATTTATCAAAAAACGGATCGATTGATGTCATTAACGCGAGAATCCGCCGAAACGACGGCTTTGCAGGCTCTGGCTTGGTTGGCTGGAAACGAAGATCTTTTGCCTGTGTTTCTTGGGGCTACGGGGGCCAGCGAGGCTGATGTGCGCTCTGGTGCCAGCGATCCGGTGTTTCTAGGGTCCGTTTTAGACTTCTTAATGATGGATGACGCTTGGGTGATGCAGTTTTGCGATCAGGCTCAGGTTTCATACCATACCCCCATGCACGCGCGACAAATGTTGCCGGGCGGAGAGCAGGTGAGCTGGACATGACACAAACGCCCGAATTGAGCCTTCAGGGCATCATTTTTGACAAAGACGGTACACTCTTTGAATTCGCCGCAACATGGGAGGCATGGGCGCAAGCGTTCTTGCTGCGCATGACAAACGACGATCGCGCCAAGGCTCGCGAATTCGGTGCGCTGATCGGCTTTGACATGGACAGCCGCAGTTTTGCGCGCGACAGCGTGGTGATCGCGGGAACGCCGGGCGAAGTTGCAGATGCGCTGGCCCCTTGTTTTCCGGGCCGCTCGCAGGCGCAAATCCTGGACACCCTGAATGAAGAAGCCGCGATGGCCCCTCAGGTCGAGGCGGTGTCCTTGGTGCCATTCTTTGCCAGCCTGCACGCGATGGGGCTAAAAGTCGGCGTTGCAACCAATGACGCCGAAGAACCTGCCATGGCCCACCTAGGCAAAGCGGGTGTTCTGGACAGTCTGGATTTTGTTGCAGGGTTTGATAGCGGCCATGGTGCGAAACCGGGGCCCGGTCAGCTGCTGGCGTTTTGTGCCGCAACGGGCTGTGATCCGGCGCGTGTGGCGATGGTTGGCGACAGTACGCATGATCTGCGCGCGGGCAAAGCCGCCGGAATGTTACGCATCGCGGTGTTGACGGGCATGGCGGATCAAGACGATCTGGCCCCGCACGCAGATGTTGTGTTGCCTGATGTCGGGCATATTCCGGCGTGGTTGGTCGCCAACGCCTGAACCGCTGAAAACGACGTAAGCTGTCGCTAACAAGCTGGCGCTCTTGCGGGTGTGCGGCTTGGATAGGGTGAAACCTATTGGCGGAGCACACCGATGTCTGATGATACAAAACGCAAAGCACGTACGGGACCAAAAGCACGTACGGGGCGCTCTGGTGGTCGGGCAGGGGCTGCGGCGCGTCGTGGATCAGCGGTGATTGAACAGATGCCGTGGAATCCGCCAATCATGGTGGACAAACCGGTCGAGCCTTTGACGCCCGAAGGGGTGGCCGCGATCCACGACGGTGCGATGCGCATTCTCGAGGAAATCGGGATCGAATTTTTCCACCCCGAAGCGGTCGCTTTGTTAAAAGAAGCGGGCTGCACGGTGGACGGCGAAAACGTCCGCATGCGCCGTGAGTGGGTTATGGAAATGGTGGCGCTCGCCCCTAGCCAATTCGATATTACCCCACGCAATCCGGATCGCAAAATCACCGTTGGCGGCAATCACCTGAACTTTGGCAACGTGTCTTCGCCCCCGAATTACTGGGACATGGAAATCGGCACCAAGGTTCCGGGTACGCGGGAAATGTGCAAGGATTTGCTGCGCTTAACCCAGTATTTTAACTGCATCCACTTTGCGGGCGGTTATCCTGTCGAACCTGTGGATATTCACGCGTCGGTCCGGCATTTGGACGTGCTGTTCGACAAGCTGACGATTTGCGACAAGGTGATGCACGCCTACAGTTTGGGCAAGGAACGCGTTGAAGACGTGATGGAAATGGTGCGCATCGCAGGCGGGCACACGGTTGAGGAATTCGAAGCCAGTCCAAAGATGTACACCAACATCAACTCGACCTCGCCGCTAAAGCACGACTATCCGATGATGGACGGCTGGATGCGCCTTGCGCGCGCCAATCAAGCGCTGGTGGTGACGCCGTTCACGCTGGCGGGGGCAATGGCCCCTGTGACCATGTCCGGCGCTGTGGCGCAGTCGTTGGCAGAAGGTCTGTGCGCGATTGCGTTGGCCCAGTACATTCGCCCAGGCGCGTGCTGTGCGATTGGCACCTTCACATCGAACGTCGACATGAAAACCGGCGCGCCCGCGTTTGGCACACCCGAATACATGCGCGCGACGCAAATGACCGGCCAGATGGCGCGGTTTTATGGATTGCCGATGCGATCCTCGGGCGTGTGTGCGGCAAACGTGCCGGACGGGCAGGCGATGTGGGAAACGTCCAATAGCCTCTGGGCGGCTGTGCAATCGGGCACCAACATGGTGTATCACGCTGCTGGCTGGCTTGAGGGTGGATTGATTGCGTCCCCCGAAAAATTCATTATGGATTGCGAAATTTTACAACAAATCCAACGTTATTTGGACCCTGCGTTGTGGGCCACTGGCCCAGACGAGATTGCGCTGGACGCGATTAAATCGGTTGGCAACGATGGCCACTTTTTTGGCATTCAACACACCCAAGACCGCTATACTACTGCCTTTTACCAACCCTTCCTAAGTGATTGGAAGAACTACGAAGGTTGGGAAGTCGCAGGTGCTGTTTGGACGCCGGAACGCGCACATATGATGTTCAAAGAAATCGTTGCAAATTTCGAAGAACCGCCAATGGACCCGGCCATTCGTGAAGAACTAGCTGCATTTGTCGCGCGGCGCAAAGAAGAGGGCGGCGCGCCGACGGACTTCTAAAACCTTTACCTTTTTAACGATGACGTCATCGTGTTTGCACTATTTTAACGCTTTTTCGCGCATGCTTCCTCTTGGACATAAGGGCGAGACAGGTATGCATGGATTAACAAATCGCGCGATTCAGTGCTTTGTCACAGACAGCTACGGCGCATCCAAATGGGTGGAATGCGCGCAGATGGCCGACCTGGGATTCATCGATTTTGAATCGATGCTGATTTATCCAGATCAAATGACCCAAGACATCTTGAACGCGGCCAGTGCGGTTCTGGAACGGCCACGCGTGGACTTGATGGAAGATATCGGCACATATTTGGTCTCTCATACCAATACCGAAGCATTGCGGCGCTTGTTGCGTTTCGGCGGTGTTACCTTCGTTGAATTTCTACATTCTCTTGATGATTTGCCCGGCCGAACGCATCTCGCGGTTCCCGATCTGGATATGCCGCAGATCGAATTGTTGGATCATTCCGAAAGCCAGTTTTCACTGGTCTGCAAAAGCCCGGTTGAGGGGTTTGGGAACGTGATGATGGGGATCTTGCGTGCGATGGCTGATGACTACGGCGTTCTGGCGCTGTTGGAACATACAGGCAGCGGGCAGGGGGTCGAAACGATTTCGATAAACTTGGTGGTTACCGAATTTTCGGCCGGACGTAGTTTTGATTTGGGGGCACGTGTCGGATGAGTGCAGCACAAGCAATGGAACGGGTTTTGGATGTGTTATGCCCGATGCACCTCGCGTTGGATGCAACAGGGCACATCGCGCATGTGGGTCCGACGCTTAGAAAGCTGCGGCCTGACGTCGAACTGGTTGGGCAGCGTTTTTTAGAAGTGTTCATGTTGAAACGCCCGCGCGCGATCAAATCCGTCAATGACTTGCGTGCAAGTTCTGGCATGAAATTGCATTTGCAAATGCGTGACGATCCACAAACCGAACTAAAGGGTTTGTTGATTGACGGGATGGACGAACACAGGAGTATCATCAACCTGTCGTTCGGCTTTTCAGTTGTCGAAGCAGTAGGAGAGTACGGGCTGACCAGCGCCGATTTCTCATCAACTGATCTGACTATCGAAATGCTGTACCTTATCGAGGCCAAATCCGCCGCGATGGAAGCGTCGCGCAAGCTGAACCAGCGCTTGCAAGGGGCCAAGATTGCGGCAGAGGAACAAGCATTTACGGACACATTGACTGGCCTCAAAAACCGCCGCGCAATGGATCACGTTTTGGCGCGCCACTTGGAATGGGACCGGCAGTTTGCACTGATGCATCTTGATCTCGACTACTTCAAAGACGTGAATGATTCCATGGGCCATGCCGCAGGTGATCACGTTTTGCAGACGGTCGCACGCGTGATGGTCGAAGAAACTCGGGATTCGGATACGGTTGCACGTGTTGGCGGCGACGAATTCGTCATTCTATTGCCTGACATCCGCGATCAAGAGTCATTGGTCGGGATCGGAAAGCGGATCATCAAGCGACTTGAGGTGCCCATTGCGTTCCAAGGTCAAGAATGTCGTATTTCAGCGAGTATTGGAACAGTGTTTCATGAGCCAGACAGTGGGTATTCTGCCGAACAGTTGTTCGACGATGCAGATGTCGCATTATACGCCTCTAAACATGCCGGGCGCGCTCAGCAGACGTTTTACAGCCCAAGCCTTCGAAACGACGCAAGGAATACTGCGCCACCAGTTGGGCGCGAATTACCAAAATCCGCTTGACTGAATAGGGCTCGGAAAAGTTTCCGTTAAGATTCGCTGTCGCACCCCAACAAGCGGTATCCTTCAACCACACTTTGCTAATTATGAAGAGAGCAGAGCCGCTATACTTGGGGTGGGTGTGACGCCGTGAGCGTCAGATTGGATTCCGAACTACAGACAAGTGTGTTGAAAAACGCGTTAGGTGACATGTGTGAACTACGACTAGATTTCTTTTTCGTAGAATGTCGCATTCTTGTGAATTTGCGTCCTCAATGAAAGAGGCCTCAGAACAACGAAAAGAACGATCTAGACGATACATGAAAAATAATATGACGTGTCTTTCGCACAAATAGTAATATTAGCTTCCGCTATTCTGGACAGTCAGATTCAAAGTGGCAGTCACCAAATCGCGCCCATCATCAGTCATCGAAACTAGAGGGAGTACCATGGTAGCCCGTAGGGGAGTTGAACCCCTCTTTCCTGGTTGAAAACCAGATGTCCTAACCGATAGACGAACGGGCCACGCTTGGTGAGGGGTTCATAAGACAATCATGGCCAATGGCGCAACCCAAAAAAACATCATTTTAGAGGATTTTTTTCTCAAGCGCGTGCGGCGTCCTCTAGACGCAGCTGTACGCTCTGGCGTCCACGGAAAGTATTGATGTCCAACCGTCCTGCCAAATGAAAGCGCGCACCGCCATGTTGTTCAATTGCAGGGCCTAGGTTTGTGTCAAAAGCACCGAATGCAATGGCCTCCATGCGCGTGCCGCCAGCGTCACCAAAGCTAACTTTTAGGTGGTTTTCGCCGACTCTCTTGGCAAAAAACACCTGCATATCGGCAAATGCGTAGCGCGGCCCGGAGGCACCTGCACCATATGGGCCTGCTTGTTCGATGTGTTCGCACAGGGGCACGGTGGCCGCTGCAGGCATCAATGTTCCGTCCAGTCGCAGGTCTGCGGCTCCGATCGTGTCGGCGCCTTGTTTGGCAAGCAATTCGCCCAAACGTTCCATCGCAGCGTCAATTTTATCTTCGGCGACAGTTAACCCGGCAGCCATTTTGTGCCCACCGCCTTTGATCAGCAGCCCTTCGGATGCCAATCGTTGAATCGGGGCACCTAAATCGATTCCCGAAACGGACCGACCTGACCCTTTTCCGATGCCGTCTTCGACGCCGATGACGATTGCGGGACGGTTGGCTTTTTCTTTGAGGCGAGAGGCAACGATGCCGACGACGCCGGGATGCCAGCCCGCGCCCGAGGCCCAAGCCAGCGGTGCGTCAAAGCCACGTTCGCTGGCTTGTTCAAGGGCGGCGGCGCGCACGGCTGCTTCGATGTCGCGCCGTTCTGTGTTGAGCATGTCGAGGCGTTCGGCCATGGCGGATGCTTCGTGTTCATTGTCGGTTGCGAGCAAGCGCGCGCCAAGGTCGGCTTTGCCGATGCGCCCACCTGCGTTCACGCGCGGTCCAAGCAAAAAGCCAAGGTGGTAGGAGGACGGTGCGGTGTCCATCCGTGCGACATCTGCCAACGCGGCCAATCCGGGGCGGTCGCGGCGCGCCATCACGCGCAACCCTTGGCGTACAAATGCGCGGTTCACGCCAACCAACGGGGCAACGTCGGCCACAGTTGCCAGGGCAACAAGATCGAGCAACGCCATCAGGTCAGGGCCCTTTGCGCCTGCTTCGCGCATTTGACGCCCCGCCTCGACCAGCATTAGAAATACAACGCCAGCTGCGCAAAGATGCGCCAACGCGCCGTCTTCGTCTTGACGGTTTGGGTTCACGACAGCGAGCGCTTCGGGCAAAGTTTCGCTGCCCAGGTGGTGATCAAGAACGATCACGTCGGCACCTTTGGCTGCGGCAATCGGACCGTGCGATAGGGTGCCGCAATCGACGCAGATGATCAAGTCATGTTTGGCGGCCAGCGCTGCCATTGCCTCGTCGTTGGGGCCATAGCCCTCGTCGATGCGGTCAGGAATGTAAAGGGTTGCCTGCATGCCAAGGGTGCGCAGCCAAACGATAAGAAGGGCCGCAGAACTACCACCGTCGACGTCATAATCTGCAAAGATTGCAATGCGCTGGCGTGACCGAACAGCCGCTAAAAACCGGCCTGCCGCCTTTTCCATGTCGCGCAAACTGCGTGGATCAGGCAATAAATCGCGCAAGGACGGTTCTAAAAATGCTGCTGCATCTGCGGCGTCTACCCCGCGGCGCGCCAAAACTTGGGCGACGGGGCGCGGTAGATCGGTTTGCTGTGCAATCGCTTCGGCGGCGCGGTCAACCTCGACAGGCGGGCCAACCCAGCGCCGCCCCGTCAAAGATGCTTCAACCCCCAGAAACGCCGCAGAAACTGACATTTTCCTAGTCTTCGATCGGGGTGCGGTAGTTCATGCGACGGACCGATCCGGTGCGCGAACGCATCAGCAATGTTTCGCAGGTCAGCCACCCGACTTCGCGTTCAACCGCTGGCAGCAATGATCCGCCAGTCACGCCTGTCGCGGCAAAGATCACGTCTTGGGTGACCAGTTCGTCGCGGGTGTAGACGCGGTCGAAGTCGGTGATTCCTGCTTTGGCGGCGCGCCCACGTTCGTCGTCGTTGCGAAACACGAGGCGACCGTAAAATTGCCCACCCATGCATTTCAGAGCTGCTGCAGCCAAAACACCTTCGGGTGCGCCGCCTTCGCCCATGTACATGTCGATGCCCGTGCCCGGTTCGGAACAGTGCATGACGCCTGCAACATCGCCGTCGGTGATCAGGCGGATCGCTGCACCCGTGGCGCGGATTTCAGCGATCATTGTTTCGTGGCGCGGGCGTTCCAGAACGCAGACAGTGATGTCGGACGTGGTGCAACCTTTGGCCTTGGCCAGTGCCTCGACCCGCTGTGTCGGCGTCATTTCCATCGTGACGGTATCAACATCATAGCCCGGCCCGATCGCCAGTTTGTCCATGTAGGTGTCAGGCGCGTGCAGCATGGATCCGCGTGGACCCATCGCAATGACGGTCAGCGCGTTTGGCATGTCTTTGGCCGTCAGCGTGGTGCCTTCGAGCGGGTCCAGCGCGATGTCGACGCCAGGGCCATTGCCGGTGCCGACCTCTTCGCCGATGTACAGCATCGGGGCTTCGTCACGTTCGCCTTCGCCGATGACCACGACGCCTGCGATGTCCAGCAGGTTCAGCTGTTCGCGCATGGCGTTCACGGCCGCCTGATCCGCGGCTTTTTCATCGCCGTGTCCGACCAGTTTGGCCGAGGCCAAAGCAGCGGCTTCGGAAACGCGGGCAAGGCCCAGCGACAACATACGATCTTGAAATTGCGAAGAAGCATCCATGCCAGAAATCCTTAGTGGGTGTGTTTGTTTGGGCGTGTGTAGCGAGGCGGGTGGCCTCGCACAACTATGGTAGCGCTGTCACAACTCTTCGATGCGCAATGCAACCGGTGCTCCGGCCAGAACGCCCGTGGTTTCCATCGCTTGCAACGCGTTTTCGATTGAGGCACTTGCCGTCTTGTGCGTGACGATCAAAACGGGGGCGGCGGTGTCGGCGTGTCCGTACTGGCGCATGCGGTCGATGCTGACGCCGGCCTCGCCCAGAACGGTGGCGATTTTGGCCAATGCACCTGGTTTGTCGACCAAACCCATGCGCAAATAGTAGGGCGCAGGGGCGGTGGACACGGCAGGTTGGCTGGTGGTCAACGTGTCGGCAGGAACGCCAAAGACTGGAATATTCAGGCCACGTGCGATGTCGCAAACGTCTGCCATCACAGCACTTGCGGTTGGCCCCATGCCGGCACCGGGCCCGCGCAGCACAACTTGCTCAATCGAGTCGCCCTCGATCACGACCATGTTCGTGCCGCCCTGAAGCTGCCCTAGCGGTGAAGACGCTGGCACGAGGCACGGCTGCATGCGCTGTTCCAGCCCACGACCGGTCATTTGGGCGACGCCCAGCAGTTTGATTTTGTAACCCATGTCGGCGGCGGCGGTGATGTCTTCGATGCTGACACGTTCGATCCCCTCTAGGGTGATGCCGTCGAAATCGACCTTGGTGCCAAAGGCGATGGACGACAGGATCGCCAATTTGTGCGCGGCATCGATGCCACCGACGTCCAGCTGCGGATCAGCCTCGAGGTAGCCAAGCCCGTCGGCTTCGGCAAAAATTTCTTGGTAATTCAGGCCCGAATCTTCCATCCGCGTCAGGATGTAGTTGCACGAGCCGTTCATCACACCCATCACGCGGGTGATGTCGTTGCCTGCTAGGCCTTCGGTCAGTGCTTTGATCACGGGGATGCCGCCACACACTGCGGCCTCGTAACGCAAGGATACCTTAGCGGTTTCAGCGGCTTCGGCCAATGCTTGGCCGTGCATCGCCAGCATCGCTTTGTTCGCTGTGATCACGTGTTTGCCTGCGGCGATGGCGGCCTCTGTTGCGGCTTTGGCCGGTCCGTCTGATCCGCCCATCAGTTCCACAAATACATCGACATCGTCGCGGGTGGCCAATGCGACTGGGTCATCTTCCCACGCGTAGCCTGACAATAGGACGCCGCGGTCTTTGTCTTTGGAACGCGCTGACACGGCGCTGATCGAGATATCGCGGCCTGTGCGTGCTGTCAGCATCGCTGCATGTTGGCGGATGATTTTTACTACGCCGACACCAACTGTGCCCAATCCTGCGATCCCAAGACGAAGAGGCTGCGACATATCAGTTATCCTTAGACAAATAGGGCAAATCGGTGGTTATTTGACTGCCGCGTGTAACGGGTTCGCGGCCCCCATGCAACGGAGCAATTCAGGTGCCATCAACGCCGTTTTGCATGCGTCTGCGGGTCGAGGCATCAACAACCGTTCCGCGCAGGCGATCAGCGCGATTGCGCAAATTGGCAAGGCGCGCGTTCAGCGTATTAACGGTGTCTTCGGGCGTGCCATTTCGCGGTTCTGTTTGGGCCAACAAGCCTTGCACAGGCACCAAATCGGGATAATCCGCGTCCTGTGCACCCGTTGACAATGCACTGTCCAGCTCTGGAAACTGGGTGCATCCGGCAAGGGACAAGATCATGGCAAAGGCAAATGGGCGCATCTGGGCAGGGTCCACGTTGGGCCAGAGAAATTGCTCGTCTGGTGCTATCTTGATGCACGAGGTGTCGTGTGCGTGCAAGTCATGCTTGGTTCTGAACATCTGTTCAGTTAAGAGCATGGCATGGCGCGCACAGCAGGATCACATTCGGGCATCACTGGCCCAAAAGTACGACAAACGGCTTTGCGTCTGTTTGCCGAGCACGGTTATGCCGCAGTGTCGATGCGCCAAATCGCAGGCGAAGTTGGCGTGCAGGCAGGGGCACTTTACAACTACACCCCTGATAAACAAAGCCTTTTGTTTGATCTGATGCAGGCACACATGGTGGAATTGATGGCCGCGATGCCACAGGATTCCAGCCTTGCCCCGATCGACCAGCTAGAAGCATTTGTGCGCTTTCACATTGCGTTTCACCACGATCGCCCCGATGCGGTGTTCATCGCCTACATGGAACTGCGCAATTTGTCAGAACCGAATTTTGCTGTGATCGAGGACATGCGCCGCAGCTACGAAGAACGCCTGCGCGCGATTTTGACCGCCGGGCAGGGCATAGGGGCGTGGGATGTGGCGGACGCCCAGATCGCGAGCTTTGCCGTAATTGCCATGCTGACCGGCGTGAATACGTGGTTTCGCAGCGGCGGGCGGCTGCGTCTTGATCAAGTCCAAGATCAATATTGGCACATGGTGCGCAACGCGGTTGGTGCCAGCTAAGGGATGCCCCAGCTGGCTGATTTCAGGACGCTAATGTGCAGGTTTGATGAACGTCCCGTTCTGTAAATCGCGCATCGCCTGTTGCAGTTCGGCCTGCGTGTTCATCACAATCGGTCCGTGCCACGCGACAGGCTCATCGATGGGCGCGCCTGAAATCAGCAAGAACCGCAGCCCATTTTCGCCAGCCTGAACCGTGACTTCGTCGCCGGTGCCAAAGCGGATCAGCGTACGATCCCCTGACATGTCGCGGATGTTGACCTCTTGGCCGCCGACTTCTTTTTCCAACAAGACACCCGTGGGTGCAGAGGCATCGGCGAACGCACCGGCCCCTTCGAACACATACGCGAACGCGCGGCGGTAAGTGTCGATACGGAATGTCTTTTTCACGCCTGCAGGCACCGAGATGTCCAGATACTGCGGGTCTGCCGCGATCCCGTCGACAGGCCCGGTTTTTCCCCAAAACGCGCCGGTGATGATGCGCACGTGCACGCCGTCGTCGTCCGTGACTTCGGGAATGTCAGCGGCCGTGACGTCCTGATAACGTGGTGCCGTCATCTTTTGCGCGGCAGGCAGGTTGCCCCACAACTGAAAGCCATGCATTTGACCGCGTGCGTTTCCATGCGGCATTTCTTGGTGCAAAATTCCTGATCCGGCGGTCATCCATTGCACGTCACCTGCCCCCAGACTGCCATCATTGCCCAGCGAATCTGCGTGATCAACGGTTCCTGCTAAAACATAGGTAATGGTTTCAATCCCACGGTGGGGGTGCCACGGAAAACCTTTTTCGAAATCGCGCGGGTGTTCGTTGCGAAAATCATCGAACAGCAGGAACGGATCCAATTCTGACGGGTCTTGAAAACCGAATGCGCGGTGTAATTTGACGCCTGCGCCTTCCAGTGTCGGCTGGGCGGCGCGGGTTTCGAGAGTGGGCCTAAGGGACATGTGGAAAACTCCTGATCGATGGTGCGTTGATCGATAGATAAACGACACATGCGCGCCCACAATTGGCGCTTACGCAGGACGTCTGTGCATCTATGCGGCGAAGGAGTGACGGGAACCACCGCAGCCGGTTGGTTCTGTGTTCCCGAGGACCTGTATGTACAGGTGGGTGCCAGGTAACTAGGCCAGGGCCAGGACAGAGCCAGCTCCCTCGGAAATGCTTAAGGCCACTGGAACGTAACCAATGATCGAGAAGGGCAGAACCCGTCCCGTCCAAGTTAAGGTGCCGCCCCGCTTAGGGCAAGGGCGGCATCATAAATATCAGCTGTTTATCTTACGCCACTTGGGCATACAGCGCGCCCAAAAATCCGTGCCAACCCTTATCGAGCGCATAAAGCAGCCCAACGGCCTCGGCGCTATCGAGCAATCCGTGGTGTTCCAGCGTCAAGCGCGTGCCGCCTTGAATGGGGGTCAGATGCCAATCCACATCGGTCATGCGCCCATTCAGCGGCCCAACACTAAACGCCCATTTCATATGGCTGTGTGGCGTTGCGGTTTGCACGGAACCATAGCACATGCGTTCGCCGTCTTTTGCGCTGACAAGGGTGAATTCCTGTCCTTCGACCAGATCGGCCTTGGCAGGATGAAACCACGTGCCCAGCAGTTTGGCGTCTGTCAGATGCGCCCAGACGGTTTCGGGATCAGCGGCGACAAAGATAGATTTGCGGATTGTTGTGTCGGTCATTGGCTTCAGTCCTTTGATTCGATTGCAGATTTAAGGCTGCTCAGTTTTTCGTCCCAGAATTGTTCGAAGAAACCGATCCAGTCGCGCAGGGGTTCAAGCCCATTGGGATCAAGCGCGTTCAAACGTTCGCGCCCTTGTGTGCGCGTGGTGATAAGCCCGCCGTCGCTGAGCACGGTCAGGTGCTTTTTCACGGCGGCGCGGGTCATATCAAAGTGGGTTGTGAGGCCGGCGATGGTTTGTTCGCCACCCGCCAGCAGGTGCAGAATGTCGCGCCGCGTGGGGTCGGCCAGTGCGCGAAATCCGGTTTGGATGTTTGGGGGCATTTGATATCCGATACTTCTTGGTATCTCTTTTATAGGATACCTTTTGGTATCACTTCAAGCTCTTGATTTTTGTTCTGCCTTTGTTCATGCTTGATCAATGGAATTGAACACACTTGAAACCCTGGCCCCCGGTCAAAAACTGGCACGTGGTGTCGCGCGTCACTTGTCCAGCTTAGGCCTTGTTTCTATAGAAGAATTTGTGCCTGCACGCGGGCTGCGTGTAGACGTCATCGCCCTAACACCCAAAGGCGAAATTTGGGTTGTGGAATGCAAATCCAGCCGCGCTGATTTCCAGACCGACAACAAATGGCAAGGCTATCTGGAATGGTGCGACCGGTTTTTCTGGGCCGTTGATTCGGAGTTTCCAGTAGACTTGTTGCCTGATGAAACTGGCCTGATTATTGCGGACGCTTACGACGCAGAAATCATTCGCATGTCCCCGACAGACAAAATCGCGCCAGCGCGTCGCAAGGTGATGGTGCAGAAATTCGCCACCCATGCCGCACGACGATTGCAGGCACTACGTGACCCGGGTGCCGGGATCAGCTTTTGATTCGGAACAAAATGGTGAATAATTTTGGGGGCTGAGGCGTTTACGTGATGCACGACACCGGCGTGCCGGTCGTTTTGCACCACCAAAGCCTTGGATGCCGCCCCCAAAGCAGGCATTCAAGGCGACTGATGCCTCGTCAATGACGTTCGAAATGAACTATTTGACCACGCGTGCGGCGGCCGCCGCAGCTAGGATTTCTTCAGCGATTTCTTCGGCTTCTTCAGGTTCAAAATCCATCGGGACTTCGACGCCTTGGGATTCGATAAAGATGCGCACCATGCCTTGATCGGTTGGCCCGATTTGCATGTTTGCTTCGATGTCGCGTTCGCTGTTGATACCCATGGCGGTCCCCTTTGTTGATAAGGATGGGTAGCGATTGAGCCGTTGAAACGCAAGCGACGCTGGGGCATTCTGCACGTATGAGTACTGCGAATGTCCGACGCTTTAGACCCGATGACACCGATTGGCTGGTAGAACAACACGGGCTGCACTATGCGCGCGACGAAGGGTTCGACGACACATTTGGCCCGCTTGTTGCGTCAATTCTGGCTGAGTTTAATCGCGACCATGATCCGGTTTGCGAACGTGGCTGGATTGCTGAAATGGATGGGGTTCGCTTGGGATCTATCTTTTGTGTGCGTTTGAACGATGACACCGCAAAGCTGCGGTTGTTCATGTTGACCCCGGATGCGCGTGGGCAGGGATTGGGCAAACGCTTGCTTGCGCAGTGTATGGGGTTTGCTGAAAACACCGGATATGCGGGAATGCAATTGTGGACCCACGAAAGCCACCGTGCTGCTTGCGCGCTTTATGCCGCGAAAGGTTGGACGCTAACGGCATCTGAACCCGTCCATTCGTTTGGTTGCGATTTGGTCGAGCAGACATGGATCTATCGATTTTGAAAATTATCGCTTTTGATGCACTTGCATTTGGTGAAAGAGGCAGTTAAATCCCCACGAAGTGCCGCCTTAGCTCAGTTGGTTAGAGCGCCTGATTGTGGATCAGGAGGTCCCTGGTTCGAGACCAGGAGGTGGTACCACTATAACCAAAGCCCCGGCATTCACGTGCCGGGGCTTTGTTTGTTTTAAGGGGCGTAGGGTTTCATACCCTGAAAGATGTGGCTGACGCTGACACCCAGATTGTGTTCGGGGGCTGACGCATTGTCGCCAGACACGCTGTGGCAGTCAAAACAGTTCCTTGGGGTAAAGTCGGCCGGTTTTTGTGCGCCAAACTGGTGAAACGATTCCATCGTGGAATTGGCCAGATCCAGGCCGCCGACCTCAATGTCGTAGTCCTGATATTTTGGCAGTGTGCCATCCGTCCAAATACCGCCGACTTGAAAATACTTGTCGCGCGCGTTTTCATCAGCGCCCAACAACGCGATCAGGCTTGCATTCAGCGACACAAGATCGGTGTTGTTGGCCAGATCATTGGCGGTCATCGGCGCAAGCCCCCACGGGTTGAACAGTACTATATCTTGGGCAGAAACGGTTTTTCCCTCGGCTGCTTGAATGTCGCCTGCCGCGTTCACGCTGGCATTAGGCACCATGTTGCCTTGGCCGGATGCGCCGCTTTTTGCGAATGTCCACGTCCCGTCGCTGTTGTAATCATACGTCGCCGTCGCGCCCGAGGTATCGGTATAAAGATACGCGCCGATCGGGGTGTTGGACAGATGCTCGTAGGTGATCCAAGCCAGTTCAGGATGGCCGGTCACGGGGGCCGCAATGTGCATGCCGACCATCGCCAATTCCATCGATTCCGTCCCATCAGCGGTCCAAACGGTATCCAAAGATGTATCGAATTTCGGCACCTGCGCTGTGACAATCACAAACGCGTCTCTGTCGACCGTATCGGCTTTGACCCAAGAGGTTTTGACCTCGAGCGTGCCTGCCAACTGTGCCACAGATCCATCGCCGTCAATGATCCCACTGGCGCGCCCGTATTTCACGATCCGGGTGATGGCTTCGGCGGTGGATGGAAATTGGAATTCTTGTGTGTTCTTGGCGTCGGTGAAATTGAAAGCCTCTGGGTCCTCGGACATGCCATTGCGAAATGCGACATAGGCATCGTTCACGTGCATGCCGTAGTAGGTCAGTGACCCTTTTTGACTGACCAATGCACCGCCGCCGCCTGCCTGACCTGATCCACCGCGGATGTCGGGTTTGACCCCGCGCAAGGCAAAGATATTTGGGTGGCCCTGACCGTTTGGTGTGACTTTGACCTTTGCGATCTTTTCAGTGCCCTGTTCGTCATGCACGACATCGAAGAACCCCGATTGATCAAAGACATAATCATCTTGGGCGGAGGACGTCAGCCACAAGAACGTCTGCGCGCCCCATTTGAAAAACTGGCAAGGTTCGGTGAATTGCGCACCGAAACCGTCAGGGGCCGCAAACACAGGATTGGCGTTTGTGCCGCCAGCGCGCCACCCTTCAAATTCTGATTGCGAAACAGCGCAGCTAGCATCCGCATCCGCAGGAATTGTGTTTTGGGAAGACGCCGGTGCGCCCGTAAACAGCAGCGCGGCAACGCAAGAGCTTGTAAGAAATATTGCAGCAAAATTATGGGAAATACGCACAGAAAATTCTCCGGTGTTAAAAAATTAGATCAAAAATTTGATTTTCGTAATATCTGCAAGATTAGGCGCAAGTGCGGCACCCTGTCATCACTATTTTAGCCGCAGGTCTGTATTAGTTCGAAAGGACAGAATCCGAGATTTGCACCGTTTGGCGCAATTGCCCGTCGGTGCGATTGTAGATCAGAATTTCATTGTCCGTTGTCACAATCGCAAACCATCCGTCGCCTTGGGTGAACGCGGTGGCGGTTTTTCCGTCCGGCAGCGTGACAATTTCGGGCAAGCGTGGCCCTTTGTTTGACAGTCGCGTGACAAGCAGGCCAACCACCACTACAACGCCCACCAACATTGTGGCCGTCAACACGGTTACCAACCGCCGCAAGAACTTTAGGTTCGCCGGCTCAACAGGATCTGTCATGTCCACCACTTCCGTTCGTTTTCGTATTGATGAGGCTCCGCCCGCACGTCTTGATAAGGCGGTTGCGCGCGATGTGCCAGTGGACGCGTCATTGTCGCGCTCGCGTCTGAGCAAATTGATCATCGATGGTGCTGTGACGGTCGACGGCGTTGTTGTCACCAACCCCAAGGCCAAAGTGACCGAAGGTGCAGACGTGCTGATCACGGTGCCTGTGGCCGAAGACAGCCACATCTTGCCCGAAGATATCCCGCTAGAGGTCGTCTACGAAGACGATGATCTTATCGTGGTGAACAAACCCGCCGGCATGGTTGTGCATCCAGCCCCCGGCAGCCCGTCGGGTACCTTGGTGAACGCGTTGCTGCATCACTGCGGCGATAGCCTGTCCGGTGTTGGTGGCATGAAACGCCCCGGCATTGTGCACCGCATCGACAAGGAAACCTCGGGCCTTTTGGTCGTCGCGAAATCGGACAAAGCGCATCACGGGCTGGCGGATCAATTCGCCGATCACTCGACCGAACGCTACTACAAGGCGCTGGTCTACGGCGTGCCAGATGCCAACGACCCGCGCCTGCGCGGTATTCGGGGGGCCAGCTTTGAATCCTCGAACATCTTGCGGATGACCACACAATTGGCCCGTCACAAGACAGATCGCCAACGTCAGGCCGTGCTGTTTCAAGGGGGTCGGCATGCCGTCACCCGCGCCCGCACGGTGGATCGTTACGGTCAGCCGCAAGTCTTGGCGCTGATGGAATGTTGGCTGGAAACTGGCCGTACGCACCAAATTCGTGTACATATGTCCCACGCTGGGCACGGTTTGGTCGGTGATCCGACGTATGGCGGCAAGCGCAAACTGCCGAAAAAATCCCTGAGCGAAGCAGGATTTGCAGCGTTGGATGGCTTTAAACGTCAAGCATTGCATGCGGCCGTTTTGGGTTTTGTTCATCCGATTTCCGGTGAAAAGATGCGGTTCGAAGCACCGTTGCCTGCAGACATGGCGGATCTGATCACCGCACTTGAGCGGCCAGCAGAGGCATAAAAACGCCCAATTTGTACGATTTGTTCACAAAACATTAATATCCGTTTGTCACCTACAGCACAGATGCGTGAGGCGCGTGACACAGATATGGCTTTGAACGATTTGCATGCAATATTAAAGGTATCGGTGAACGCGCCTCTTGAAACGGCTCAAAACGTCACCCATATCGAATGTTAAGCCCATAAACATCAAGTGGGCCTCGCGACAACCGCGAGACACAAAGACCGGAGGGAACAGACCATGGCAAATTATGCAAATCTTCCAGCACCAACGCCAGAAGGCGGCCTAAACCGCTATATGCAGGAAATCCGCAAGTTTCCGCTGCTGGAACCTGAAGAAGAATATATGGCCGCCAAAGCGTGGGTCGAAAAAGAAGACACCGTCGCGGCCCATAAACTGGTCACGTCGCACCTGCGTTTGGCGGCGAAAATCGCCATGGGCTACCGCGGCTATGGTCTGCCCCAAGCCGAGGTGATTTCGGAGGCCAACGTGGGCCTGATGCAAGCGGTCAAACGCTTTGATCCGGAAAAAGGGTTCCGCCTGTCAACCTACGCGATGTGGTGGATTCGCGCGAGCATTCAGGAATACGTTCTGCGCTCGTGGTCCTTGGTCAAATTGGGCACAACGTCTGCTCAGAAAAAACTGTTCTTTAACCTGCGCAAAGCCAAATCCAAGATCGGCGCGCTGGAAGATGGCGATTTACGCCCCGAAAACGTCAAACGGATCGCGACAGATCTGGGCGTAACCGAGGCCGAAGTCATTAGCATGAACCGCCGGATGAGCGGTGGTGACGCGTCTTTGAACGCCACAGTCGGGTCTGAGGGCGAAGGCACGATGCAATGGCAGGACTGGCTCGAGGACGAAAGTGCTGACCAAGCGGGTGACTACGAGGCCAATGACGAATTGTCGGTCCGCCGCGAGATGTTAGCCGAGGCAATGGACGTGTTGAATGATCGCGAAAAAGACATCCTGACCCAACGTCGTCTTAGCGACGAGTCGATCACGCTTGAGGATCTAAGCGGTCAATACGACGTCAGCCGCGAACGTATTCGTCAAATCGAAGTGCGTGCATTTGAAAAACTGCAGCAGCGGATGCGCGAATTGGCAAAAGAAAAAGGTCTGTTGGCCACAGCCTAACAGCGTTTTCCCAACTTGAAATGAAGTGCCTCGCCTATAAATGGGCGGGGCATTTTTTTGTTTGATGGGTATCTGCTTGGTCGAATTGAAACGATGACCTTCGAAAAACGATCCGCATTTTCCGCAAGGATCGGGTTGTCTTAAGCGTACATCGGTTTAGGGTTTGGCCATGTTCACACGTGATGTTCATACCCAATTCGGCCAGTTGTGCCTGACCCAAGAAAACGACGCGATCACCCGTGTCGATTGGGGACATGCGCCGCGCCAAGACGCGTCTGCTGTGTTGGACGAAGCCGTTCGCCAGTTGCAGGAATACGACGCTGGCACGCGGGAAGTCTTCGATCTGCCGTTGCACGTCAATGGATCAAAACTGCAACGGGATGTGTGCGATCTGATGTTCGCAATTCCCTTTGGATACACGCGGACTTATGGCGAAATCGCAAAGGATCTGGGTGTGCCTGCCCAGACAATCGGGCAAGCCTGCGGTGGTAATCCGATCCCGATTATCATCCCGTGTCACCGCGTTATGGGGGCCAAAGGATTGACGGGATTTTCAGGTGCAGGAGGGGTGGAAACCAAGGTCGCGCTGCTGCTTCACGAAAAAGCAGCTGGTTTGCTGATCTAGGTGTTCTGAGCCGAAGCTTGCGGAATGATCTGTTGCGCGATGCCCGCGCCAAGCAAGTAAATGCTGGTCACAATCAACCCCCAGTGCGCCCAGCTTTCGGCGTGGAAATCGACCCAAGCGGCCCAGCCTGCAAAGAATGTCCACGCCAACGCCATAGGCAGTGTCAGCGCACGCCAGCGTTCCGTGCGCACCGGGTGCACAAATTTAAGCGGCAGAAACATCGTGATGCTGAGGAACGTAACCAGTATCAGGCACACCCACCACGGCGGGTTCAGTGCGAACAACACAATGATCAACATGTTCCAGCATCCTGGAAAACCGGAAAATGAGTTATCCTTTGTTTTCATGCGTGTATCTGCAAAATACATAGCGGATGCAAAGGTGACGATGATGATCATGACCCAACCGCTCCACCCGTCCATGATGCCTGATTTGAACAAGGCAAAGGCGGGGATAAACACGTAGGTGAGATAATCGATGATAAGATCAAGAAGGACGCCGTCAAATTCGGGCGCGTTCTTTTTGACATCAAAGTGGCGCGCTAGCGGTCCGTCGATCCCGTCCACAAAAAAGGCCACGACAAGCCAAAGGAACATCAGATCCCATTTGCCGTCAACCGCAGCAAGCATTGCAAGCATCGCAAACACGGCACCCGTAGCAGTGAGTAAATGGACGGAAAGTGCGCGTAATTTATCAGTCATTTGGCGTACATGGCCCAAGATTGGCCCAGATGCAAAGCAAAACCCGCCGAACACTCCACAAGGCAGTGTCGACGGGCTTTTTATACGTCAGTTTTAGGCGTTGGGTTACTGCCCCAAACGCACCTCTTCGACTGGATAGGCAAGGAAATCGCTGTCCTCATAGGCCGCGTGGCAATCGTGGCAGAAAGACTGTTTAACTTTCATCACTTTACCGTTTGGTTGCAGGCCGGCATACAGCCAGTCACCGGTTTCCGGGATGGATCCGGCTTCCATTTTGGTCATGATAAACAGCGGGCCGGGGCGGGCCTTTTTCTTCTTGATCGACAGGCTGATCGATTCTTTGGCCAGAATCGAACCAACGGGCATATTGACGCCTTCGTCAGCGAATTTCAGATATTGCTCGGCGGCGATGTCATTGGCGAAGGTGTTCAAAATGCGGGTGCCATGCGCGCCTTGGATCGCGCCGCGTGTCGCGGTGGGGGCCCAAGAGCGGAAATTTGAACCGATCTCGTCACCTTCTTTTGCGTAGCCTTCGGCCATTTTCGCCTCGAGACATTCGTAAAGCGTGACGATCTGGTCTTCTTCGAGGTCAAACCGGTCTTCGACGGTCAGATCAGCACAATCGGCAAAAGCAGCTGTAGAACTAAGAGCGAGGCCAAATGCGGCGGCGGTCAAGCGCGTGGTAAGTGTCATGAGTATTCCCTGTTGTTCGCAGAATCATTTGGCATGCCTGTTGCACGCCTTGTGCGACAATTTGTCAGATCAGGGATGAAATAGCCCTTAACAGTGTTGCACGATTGCGTGAGAGAATATGTCAGAGCGCTTTAGGCTTTTGGGTGGGCGCGATCGTAGACTTCCATCAGACGGGCGGTGTCGACGGCGGTGTAGGCTTGGGTTGTGGACAGCGATGCGTGGCCCAGCAACTCTTGGATCGCGCGCAAATCACCACCGGCGTTTAGCAAATGCGTGGCAAAGCTGTGGCGCATTGCGTGCGGGGTTGCTGTTGCCGGTAGGCCCAGTTGCATGCGCGCAGAGGCCATCGATTTTTGGATCGCGCGCGGTGACAATGCCCCGCCACGCACACCGCGAAACAGCGGCCCATCGTCGTCCAAATTGTGGGGGCAAGCCCGCATGTAGGCATCAACTGCATCACGCGCAGCATCAACTACAGGCACGATCCGTTCCTTGCCGCCCTTGCCGATAATCCGCATGACTTGGGGCAGGGGCGCGTCGCCGCCTTTGATCCCCAAAGCCTCGGAAATCCGCAAGCCACAGCCCCACAGCAAGGTCACAACCGCGACATCGCGCAGGGCAACCCAAGGGGCGAGCGATTGCAGCTCAACCGCTTCGATCAAATCGCGCGCGGCGTCTACGGCCAAGGGGCGCGGCAATTTGTTGGTGAATTTCGGAGAGCGTGTCGACAAAACGGCAGTCGGTTCAAACCCTTCGCGTGCGGATAACCAGCGATAGAACGCTTTGACCGCGGATAATTTGCGCGCCAGTGATCTGGGGCCAACGCCTGCGGATCGACTGTTTGCCATCCACCCGCGCATGTCGCTGATGGTGATTTTAGCCAACGCGCCCAGACCCTGAGGCTGGCCTTTGTGCGCCGAGATAAACACGAGGAATTCGGTGACATCACCGGTGTAGGCGGTCAGCGTATTTTGCGCTGCGCCCTTCAGTGATTTCTGGTGATCCAGCCACGCTTGCAGTGCATCGCGCGCCGCAGGCGAAATCAGGCTCACGACAACCAGCGCCGCATCGCGCGTTCAAAGACGCCGGTGAAAAACGCTAACAAATCAGTGCCTTGCTGTGGGCCAAACATGTGCGGATCTTCTGCCCCCATGACCAACAAGCCGGGCAAACGGCCTTCGCCAAAGTCCAGTTTCAGGCAGGCCTCGGAGCGGACCCAGTCGGCCTGATCGCCGTAAATAGTGTCTGATGCATCTTGGACCTGACGCAAAGTGACTTGGCGGACTTGGCCACCGCGCCCTTGGCTTAGATAGTCGTCGATAAACCCCGGCTCAGCGACGCTTAGGACTTCGCCCAAGCGTTTGACGGCTGGGTCATTGTCGTTTTGCACGGATTCCAGAACCAGCTTTACAGCATCGACGCGCAGGATTTCAGCAACTTCGCCAGACAAATCGCGTAAGAAGGATTCAAATTCGATCGGGTCCAGCATTCGCAGGATTGCACGATGCACTTGATTGGTGCCGGCAAGGTTTTCATAGGCGGCAGCAATCACAGAGCGGTGGGTGTCCTCGAGCCGGTCCAGACGGCTTTCTAAACGGTCCATCGCGATGCCGCGCAAGTCAACGATATTGCCACCCATCGCACGCTCATTGGCGGCGATAAGGGCGCGCATCACGTCCTTGTCGTCCAGAATCACGCCTGGCTGCGAAATGATCGCTTCGCGCAATGTATCTTCGATTTTGGGGCTACTGCTCATTTCAGCCTCTATATATTTGCGTCTTTATATCACGCGCATTTTTTCAAATCTTCACTTTTCTTAAGCGAATAGCGGTGTTTTGCTCATTTTTGTTGCTAATTCGCGTCAAAGTGGGGAAAGGGGCGGTTTTCTCCCCCTGACTGATGCAAAAATGCGTGCATGATGCCCGACATGGTAGAATTTACATCAAACGTTAACGGATCACCCACAACGGCCAGCGATCTGTTCCCGCTTAGCCCATCAGAGCTGCGGGCGTTGCTGGCGCAACAGGGTACGCCAGCGCGCTAATCTTAGATAGATTGACCGGTTTTGGCCCAGTCTTTCATAAACTGGTCAAGACCGGCTTGGGTCAGCGGATGATCGGCCAGTTTCTTGATGACGGACGGGGGTGCGGTGATGACGTCGGCACCAACCATGGCACAGTCGTGGATGTGGTTCACGGACCGGATCGACGCGGCCAAGATGTTGGTTTGGAAGCCATAGTTGTCATAAATGTTGCGAATGTCTTCGATCAGATCCATGCCATCCAGGTTGATGTCGTCCAAACGGCCGATGAACGGCGAGATGAATGTGGCGCCCGCTTTTGCGGCCAACAGCGCTTGGTTTGCAGAGAAACACAGCGTCACGTTCACCATTTTACCTTCGGACGACAGGACTTTGCAGGCCTTCAGGCCGTCCCAGGTCAGGGGCAATTTCACGGTCACGTTTTCCGCGATTTCGGCCAGCTTGCGGCCCTCGGCGATCATCGCATCGGCTTCTAACGCCACAACTTCGGCAGACACCGGACCGTCGACCAAATCACAGATTTCTTTGGTCACTTCCAGAATGTCGCGACCGGATTTCAGGATCAAGGACGGGTTGGTTGTGACCCCGTCAACCATTCCCAGATCGTTCAGTTCGGCGATTTCTTCAACTACGGCTGTGTCGACAAAGAATTTCATGAATCGTTTCCTTATGAGTTTCCTGCCCGAAACAGAGGTGTTCAGGCTGTGGTGTATTCCTTGATTTGCGTGTACCCCAAGGGGGAGAAATCATCAAACCCTGAAATAGGCGGAGTGGTGCGTGAGCGGTCCAGCTTTTGTTCCGGAATTTTACGAGGCAGGCGCGCTGATTGGCGTGCTGACGACACAGCCGCTGAACCGGATGCTGGATTACAAGGCACCCGAAGGTGGCTGCCATCTGGGTGCGTTTGTCGAAGTGCCTTTGGGGCCGCGCAAAGTGATCGGCGTCGTTTGGGGCCCGGGTGCCGGCAATTGGGATATCAAAAAGGTGCGCAGTGCCTACCGCGTGCTGGATGCCGCACCGATGCGTCTGGAAATGCGCGATTTTTTGCGCCGTGCTGCGGACTACACTCTGACCCCAATGAACGCGATGCTGCGTCTGGCGACCCGCGCACCGGGGCTGGGTGATCCGCCATCAATGCGCAAGATTTACCGACGGGGTGCGGGCGAACCATCGCGGATGACCGACGCGCGGGGGCGTGTTCTGGACACGTTACAAGAATACGGTGACTTGTCTTTCACGCTCAAAGAACTGGCCGAACTGGCTGGCGTGACGGCCCCCGTGATCAAAGGGTTGGTCGAACAGGGCTGCGTGTCTGAGGAAGACAGCCCGCGCGATTTGCCGTTTCAGCGCATGGACCCAAGCCTGCCGTCCAAAGAACTGACCGAGGATCAGGCGACCGCCGCGGCGTATTTGGCGACAGGTGTCGCGTCTGGCAATTACGGCACAACCTTGCTGCGCGGGGTGACGGGATCGGGCAAAACCGAAGTCTACCTCGAAGCCGTCGCCGCCGCCTTGCGCGCTGGACGTCAGGCGCTGGTACTGCTGCCCGAAATCGCGTTGACGGCTGAATTTCTGAAACGGATCCAGGAACGATTTGGGACGCGCCCAGCCGAATGGCACTCAGGCGCCACAATGACCGAGCGCCGCCGGATTTGGCGCATGGTTGGGCATGGCCAAGCGCAAGTCGTGATTGGTGCGCGATCAGCGTTGTTTTTGCCTTACCAAAATCTTGGATTGATCGTGGTCGATGAAGAACACGACACGTCGTACAAGCAAGAAGAGGGCGTGCTGTACAACGCCCGTGACATGGCCGTTTTACGCGCCTCGATCTGTGGTGCGCATGTGGTTTTGGCCAGTGCGACCCCCAGCCTCGAAAGTTGGGCGAACGCAGAAAGCGGTAAATACAAACGGCTAGAATTAACCTCGCGGTTTGGTCCTGCGGTGATGCCGACGATGAAAACGATAGACATGCGGGATGCAAAACTGCCCTCGGATCGCTGGGTGTCAGAGGTGCTGAAGGCCGAAGTCGACAAGCGCATCGAGGCGGGCGAACAGGCGATGTTGTTCATCAACCGCCGTGGTTACGCGCCGATCACGCTGTGTCGTGCCTGTGGTCATCAGGTCGGATGCGACGATTGTGATGCGCGCATGGTTGAACACCGGTTTCAGAAACGCCTTGTTTGCCATCAGTGCGGCGAAAGCAAAGAGATGCCGGAAAAATGCCCGTCCTGCGGGGTAGAGGGTCGGATGGCCCCCGTTGGTCCGGGCGTGGAACGGCTGGGCGAAGAGGCCACAGCATTGTGGCCCGACGCACGGATCGCGACCCTAAGTTCGGACATGTACGGGTCTGCCCGCGCGCTAAAAGCCGAGATTGAATCCATCGCGGCAGGTGGCGCGGACATCGTGATCGGCACACAGTTGGTGGCCAAAGGGCACAACTTTCCGAATTTGACGTTGGTCGGCGTGATCGATGCGGATTTGGGTCTGCAAGGGTCGGATTTGCGGGCGGCTGAACGCACGTTTCAATTGATGCGCCAAGTCGCCGGACGGGCAGGGCGCGCGGAAAAACCAGGCACGGCGATGTTGCAGACGTATCAGCCCGACCATCCGGTGATCCGGGCAATCCTTGCTGGTGACGAAGAAGGGTTCTGGCGGGCCGAAGCGGCCGAGCGCGAGCAAGCAGGCGTGCCGCCATTCGGGCGTATGGCTGGTATCATCGTGAGCGGTCCGGATGTCGCGCAGGTCTTTGATCTGGCAAACCATTTGGCCCGCAATGACGCGCCGTTGCGCCGCGTCGGGGCGCAGGTGTTTGGACCAGCCCCTGCGCCAATTGCGCGTGTGCGAGGGCGTCATCGTGTGCGCATGTTGATCAAGGCGGACAAGAGCGTTGCCTTGCAAAGTGCGATTTCCAGTTGGTTACGGCAGGTTCAGATCAAGGGTGATGTGCGGCTGGCTGTCGATATCGATCCGCAGAGTTTTTATTGATTCAGAAACAGGTTTGCGTTGCGCGCGCGAGTATTTTTGATCAAAACAAGGGCTTTGGACTTTAGCTTGCCGATGAGCGCATGGCTGCTATGCGTCTGGGCTATATCTCTTGTCAGGCTTTGGGCGTATTGCAAGAATATGTCTGATCCTATCCCTTTGGCGCAAGCCGTTCATTTGCCGCGTTGGCAACGCCCGTTGGTTCTGTTGTTTTTGATGGCTGTGGCCATGCCGATTGCGTTCAACACGTGGGCGGCGTTGCTGAATAATTTTGTGATCGAGGTTGCTGATTTTGACGGCTCGGACATTGGCTTGCTGCACACAGTGCGCGAGATCCCGGGGTTTCTGGCGATTGGCGTCATCGCCATCATCATTTATGTGCGTGAACAGGTTTTGGGGATGGTCTCCCTGATTTTGCTGGGCGTGGCGACGGCCGTGACGGCGTATTTTCCCAGCTTGGGCGGGATTTTGACCCTGACGATGCTCAGCTCGATCGGATTTCACTACTATGAAACCGTCAATCAATCGCTGCAATTACAGTGGCTTCCCAAAGACCGCGCACCCAAGGTTTTGGGATGGCTTGTGGCAACAGGGTCGGCTGCGACCTTTGTCGTCTATTTGATCATTCTGCTACTTTGGGAACCTTTGGGCCTGACTTACAACGTGGTCTATATGGTGGGCGGGTTGGTCACGGTTGCCATCGCCGTGTTCGCAATGGTGGCGTATCCGCAGTTTGACGGGCCAACGCCGCAGCTGAAAAAGATGGTGCTGCGCCGCCGCTATTGGCTGTATTACGCCCTGCAATTTATGGCCGGTGCGCGCCGTCAGATTTTCATGGTGTTTGCTGGTTTCATGATGGTCGAAAAATTCGGCTACGAGGTGCACGAGCTGACCGGTTTGTTTCTGATCAATTTGGTGATCAACATGTTCATCGCACCCGTTCTTGGCAACGTCGTTCACAAATTTGGTGAACGTAACACGCTGGTTTTTGAATATACCGGCTTGGTTGCTGTATTTCTGGCCTACGGCGGGGTGTACTATCTGGGCTGGGGCGTGGCGATTGCGGCGTTCTTGTATGTTGTGGATCACATCTTTTTCGGGTTGGCGCTGGCGTTGAAAACCTACTTTCAAAAGATCGCGGACCCCCAAGACATTGCGCCCACGGCTGCCGTTGCATTTACGATCAACCACATTGCCGCTGTGGCGTTGCCTGTCGTGCTGGGTTTGCTGTGGTTGGTGTCGCCGTTGCTGGTGTTCCTGATTGCGGCGGGCATGGCTGGCGTGTCATTGATGCTTGCGTTGTTGATCCCGCGCCACCCGGCACCTGGGCACGAAACCATTTTCAAAATCCGGCTGACGGCTGCGGCCGAATAGCATGCAAGAAGGACGCTTTCTGACCGGGTCCACTCTGGGTCATGTGGTGCGGATGACGGCGACGGGTGCGTTCGGAATTACGTTTGTGTTTCTGGTGGATGCTGCAAATTTGCTGTGGCTGTCACAACTGGATCAGCCTGAATTGGTCGCCGCGATCGGTTTTGCCTATGCGATCCAGTTCTTTTCCGTGTCTATCGGCGTGGGGTTGATGATCGCGACCACAGCGATGGTTTCGCGCAGTATTGGACGCGCAGAGGCAGAGCTTGCACGCACGCAATCAGGGGCTGCCGCTGCGATTTCAACGATGATCCAAGGGGGCGTCGCGCTGGCGATTCTAACCTTTCGCCACGATCTGGTGGCGATGGCCGGGGCCACTGGTGAGACGGCGGACAATGCGGCGGGGTATCTGGCGCTGACGATCATGTCGCTGATCCCGATGGCAATTTCGCTCAGCTGTTCAGGCACTTTGCGTGCTTATGGGTATGGCAAAGAGACGATGTATGTGACGCTGACGTCTGGCCTTGTTTTGATGGTGATTGACCCGATCCTGATCCTGTATCTGGAATGGGGGTTGGAGGGGGCTGGAGTTGGCCTCGTGCTGTTCCGGTTCTGTCTGATGGGGCTGGCGCTGTATTTCGCGGTCTATCGTTTTTCACTGCTCGCGCGCCCGACGTTGCGCACAGTTCGCGCCGTCTGGATCCCGTTCATGATCGTGGCTGGACCTGCGATTGCCACGCAAATGTCGACGCCTGTTGGCAACTACATTCTAACCATCGTAATGGCCCCGTTTGGCGACGATGCCGTTGCTGCGTGGGCAGTGGTTGCGCGCCTGACTGTGCTGACCTTTGGCGGCATCTTTGCGCTGTCGGGCGCCATTGGTGGCATTTTTGGCCAGAACTTTGGCGCAGGTTTTTATGACCGTGTGCGCAGCACCTATCGCGACGCGTTGATCTTTTGCCTCTTTTACACACTGCTGATGTGGGCCGTGTTGGCCAGTGCGACAAACCTGATCATCGCAGCATTCGGACTGTCAGGGCAGGGCGAAGACGTCTTGCGCGCGTTCACATCCATTGGGGTTGGTGGCTTTGTGTTTGTCGGTGCGCTGTTTGTGTCGAACGCGGCGTTCAACAATCTTGGTAAACCGGGACGCAGCACGTTGGTGAACTGGCTTAAGGACGGGGTGATCAGCTGGCCAGCAGCCGCATTCCTATCTGCCAGTTTCGGCGCGGCTGGCGTGATTTACGGCCAAGCCGTCGCGGGCGTCATCATGGGCACCCTTGCGGGACTGTGGGGGTGGCGCTATGTGGCGGGCTTGAACGCTAATGTCGGAACCAAAGTGGCCAAACCGCGCCCCTATCCAAATCCCGACAGATACAGGAGCCGCTGATGCCGACCTTTACTGCACTCACGACACTTATGGGCAAAAAGCCGGGTGAAGCTTTGGGCGAGGCGATGGAACGGCTGGTGCCCGAACCCACAGGCATTGGCGTGTTCGAGGTCGAAGACGGATCGGGCCTGTGGGAAGTTGGCGGCTATTTCACCGAAAGCCCGGATGAAACGGCGCTGGCGTTGCTGGCCGCCGCGATGGGCGCAAAACCGTTTGTGATCTCGGAATTGCCGGAAACCGATTGGGTCGCGCACGTGCGCCGCGAATTGGCTCCGGTCGAGGCGGGGCAGTTTTTTGTCTACGGATCACACGACGCAGACAAGGTGCCAGAGGTATGCGAACCCCTGTTGATCGAAGCGGCAATGGCATTTGGCACGGGTCACCACGGCACGACGCTGGGCTGCTTGCGGGCGGTTGATCGTTTGGACACAGAGGGTTTCGTCGGTCACAACGTGGCTGACATCGGCTGCGGCACGGCCGTTTTGGGCATGGCGGCGGCGCGCATCTGGCCAAATCCGGTGCTGGTGTCGGACATTGACCAAGTCGCGGTTGACGTCGCCATGGTTAATATTGCTGCCAATGATCTGGTCGGACGGGTCATCGCGGTTGAGGCCGCAGGCTTTGATCACCCCGACCTTTTGGCCGCTGCACCCTATGATTTGGTGTTTGCGAACATTTTGAAAGGTCCTCTTGTGGCGCTGGCCCCTGATATGGCCAAACACCTAGCCCCCGAAGGCTATGCGATTCTTTCTGGCATCCTGAACGAGCAAGCGGACGAAGTGATCGCTGTTTATGCACATAACGGCATCAATCTTGTCCACCGCGAAGAGATTGTTGAATGGACGACGTTAACGCTTCGTAAAAAGCCTTAATTGCTGCCTGTTTTTAGACGCATTTGAGCGAAATGCCACGTTTCTGCCACATTCTGAGGGCATAAATAATCTCATGAGATTGGTGGGGGCACTGATCTTTTTGCGGAGGCTGCCATGGTTAATTCCAAGCTTCAATTTAACAATCGACTGCACCTGTTAGGGCGCAAACATTCCAAAATGGCCAATGGCTATACGACGCAAATGCGTGCTGACGGTTTGATCGTCGTGAAGCCGCGTCATGTCGCGCGCCGCGGCTTTCCACTAAAGGGTTTGGTTCTGCTGGCACTTGGCCTGTTCGCGTTCAAAGCGCTGATTTTGGCATCTGTCGGGCCTGATGGCTACGGCGAGCGGGTGGCAAAGCTTGAAACCGGTACATTTGTTGAACGCGGTGGTGCTTGGGTCATGCAAGCAGACCCTGCAACTCAGGTTCTTGCCCAATTGATGGGTCCGGTGCTGCGCTAAGGCGCGCCACCACATTTCCCTTCGAAAATTCTAAGCTCGCTTTATGCAGGGCACAAAAAAACCGCGCGGCCCATGAGGCACAGCGCGGTTTTTCTATTCAAACAAAGTGGCAACACCGAGGGAGGACGTTGTTGCCAACCAATTCGTTTGAGATCGTTGTTTTGTCGCGGCCTTAGCGGCGGCCGGCGACTGTTTCGATGTCCGCGTAGGACAGGCCGATGTCTTCGAGTTCGCGTGCAGACAACGCAGACAAAGCGTTGCGTGTCATGCGTGCGTCGTTCCAGGAAACGGCCGCGTCAACGATCGCGTGTACGGTTGCGGAAATACGGGCTGCAACTGGGGCAGTGCCGGTGGTTGTGCGGTTTGTTGTGAAAGTTGCCATTGAAGCAGTCCTTTTAAATGTTGGCCGGGATCGTCCGGTCTTGATGAGTGGCATTTAGGTCTTGCACATTTTTTCAGCAACCACCGTTTGCGCATGTTCGATATGCACTCATTGCATAGGTGCAGAATCAAGGTTAACGCACGGTAAAGTAAGGCAAAAATGAGGCACCCAACGTGTCGATTTTGCTTTGGGTTCTGTCGGAAATGACCTGTGCGTGTCGCGTTTTGATGGCGATTGCCGCTTTCACGCTGCATTGCAGCATGCCTATGGTTAACGCAAACCCTCTTGGCGGATGTTCGCGTTTCGTGCTACTTGGTAAAAAAAGATTTAACAAAGCAGGCAGGAGCAGCACATGGTGCGCGTTTTGGGCATTGATCCCGGTCTACAAAACATGGGTTGGGGAATCATTGACGCTGATGGACCCCGTCTGAGCCACGTTGCCAACGGTATTGTGCATTCCTCGCCAAAGGACGATTTGGCGCAGCGATTGTTGTCGCTGTACTGGGGCCTGACGGATGTGATCGATACCTACGGTCCCAAAACGGCCGCTGTCGAACAGACATTTGTGAACAAAGACGGTGCAGGTACGTTAAAGCTGGGCCAAGCGCGCGGCATCGCGATGCTGGTACCTGCCCAAGCTGGCCTGAGCGTTGGCGAATACGCCCCCAACAAAGTCAAAAAGACGGTTGTAGGGGTTGGTCACGCCGACAAAGGCCAAGTCGAACACATGGTCAAAATCCAATTGCCGGGCGTCAAGATCGAAGGCCCTGATGCGGCAGACGCCTTGGCCATTGCCATTTGTCACGCGCATCACGGCGGGGCCAGCGGTTTGGCCGAAGCGTTAAAGAAAGCAATCGCATGATCGGAAAACTTACAGGCCGCATTGATTATCGCAGCACCGACCACATTCTGATCGACGTGCGCGGTGTTGGTTACATCGTCTTTGTGTCGGATCGCACGATGGCCGGTTTGCCCGGTGTGGGCGAGGTCTGCGCGCTGTTCACCGATTTGGTGGTGCGCGAAGATTTGATGCAGTTGTATGGGTTTCCAACACTGGCCGAGAAAGAGTGGCACCGTTTGCTGACGTCCGTGCAGGGCGTTGGGGCGAAGGCGTCATTGGCGATTTTGGGTGCGCTGGGCACAGACGGAGTCAGCCGTGCGATTGCGTTGGGTGATTGGAACGCGATCAAGGTGGCCAAAGGCGTAGGCCCCAAGATCGCGCAACGGGTCGTGTTAGACCTAAAGGACAAAGCGCCGTCAGTGATGGCGATGGGCGGCACGATTGCCCAAGCGATGGGCGATGCCGACGCCGAGGTCATCGAAACGCCAAGCGCGCCGGTGATCCAAAACGTCTCGGCGCAGGCCGAGGCGTTGTCGGCGCTTGGCAACCTCGGGTATGGTCCGGGCGACGCGGCGGGTGCTGTGGCGCAGGCGGCGGGCGAAAATCCGGATGCGCAAACGCCTGCTCTCATTCGCGCGGCATTGAAACTGCTGGCTCCGAAAGGGTAGGCGCGGTGTGTGAACCTTCCTCTGGAAGAACCACACACCTTACTTCATAGATGTGCATATGATCGAACCTGACCCAACATTGCGTGCTCAAGAGCAGCCCGAAGATACGGCCAAGGATTTTGACCGCGCTTTGCGTCCGCAAGCGTTGGACGAATTCGTGGGTCAAGCTGAGGCGCGCGCGAACCTCAAGGTGTTCATCCAATCCGCCAAACAACGCGGCGAGGCGATGGACCACACGCTGTTCCACGGCCCCCCCGGGCTGGGCAAGACGACCTTGGCGCAAATCATGGCGCGCGAATTGGGGGTCAGTTTTCGGATGACCTCGGGGCCGGTTCTGGCCAAGGCGGGTGATCTGGCGGCGATCCTGACAAACCTTGAGGCGCGCGATGTTCTGTTCATCGACGAAATTCACCGTCTAAACCCTGCTGTAGAAGAGGTGCTGTATCCGGCGCTTGAAGATTTCGAACTGGATTTGGTGATCGGCGAAGGGCCCGCGGCGCGCACTGTGCGGATCGAATTGCAGCCCTTCACCTTGGTCGGGGCGACCACGCGGATGGGCCTGCTGACCACGCCACTACGTGACCGATTTGGCATTCCGACGCGACTGCAATTTTACACCGAGGATGAACTGTTCATCATCGTCGAACGCAATGCCCGCAAACTGGGTGCCCCTGCGGATGAAGGCGGCGCGCGCGAAATTGCGCGCCGTGCCCGTGGAACGCCACGCATCGCGGGACGCCTGCTGCGTCGCGTCGTGGATTTCGCTGTCGTCGAGGGCGACGGGCGCGTGACCAAAGCACTGGCCGACAGTGCGCTGACCCGTTTGGGTGTCGACCATTTGGGCCTTGATGGCGCGGATCGTCGCTATCTGAAACTGATCGCTGAGAATTATCAGGGCGGACCGGTTGGCATCGAAACCCTCAGCGCTGCACTCAGCGAAAGCCGCGATGCACTAGAAGAAGTGATCGAGCCGTATTTGTTGCAGCAAGGTCTGATCCAGCGCACGCCGCGTGGCCGGATGCTGGCGCAAAAGGCGTGGGCGCATTTGGGCATGGCCCCGCCACAATCTCGCGGCGATTTGTTTGACTAACACCAACGGGACGTGACGATGGACCATTCTGAGATCGAAAAGATGTTCACCCGCGGCGACGGTAGCTTTGCGTTTGCGCGCTGGGGGCGGCCGTTGGCACCGGTTGTGTTCGGGGTCGATGATGCGACGTTGTCCGTGATCAAAGGCGCAATCGAAGCGGTGTGTCAGGTCGCCGGTCACGAAACCATGGACGGCGACGCCGAGCTTGGCAGCAACTTCATGTGGTTCTTTTTCCGTGGCTGGGACGAATTGCTCGAGGTGCCGCGCCTTGGCGACATGGTGCCTGATCTGGAACCACTGGTGGAACGTCTCAAAGACGTCGACGCCAATCAGTACCGCGTGTTCCGGTTCGACGACAGTGGCGCGATCAAAGCGGTTTTTGTGTTCCTGCGCATGGACCAAGCACTGAGCGACGTGCCTGCGCAAACTTTGGCATTGTCTCAGGTTGTACAGTCGATCTTGTTGTGGTCGGATGTCGCGTTCATGGATCAATCCCCGTTGGCCGTGGCCGGTGAAACGGTTGTGCTGCGCCCTGAAATCGGTGCGCTGATCCGTGCGGCCTATGATCCGGTACTGCCCGCGGCTTCGCAAGATAACACACAATCGCTGCGCCTTGCGGCAAGAGTAGGGACCCTGCAATGACCCACGAATTCCCCGTCACCGTTTATTACGAAGACACCGACATGGCGGGCATCGTCTATTATGCCAACTATTTACGGTTCATTGAGCGGGCGCGATCCGAAGTCGTCGAACAGATGGGCGTTGATCAACGGGCGATGCGCGACATGGACATTGTGTTTGCTGTCACGCGGGTCGAGGCGGATTATTTAGGCTCTGCGCGGCTTGGCGATCGTCTGATCGTGAAATCCGATCATCACGGCCAAGGCGCTGTGCGTTGGGTCTTTGATCAGGTGGTCGAACTGGACGGCAAGCCGATTTTCCGCGCCAAAGTCACCGCCGCCTGCATGACCACGGCAGGTAAACCAACCCGCCTTCCTGCGGAAATCCGCGCATCATTTGCCAAATAACGCAGCCGTGACGCGGTAATGTTGGCTTTCCCCGTTATGATACGGTAACGGTGGGCGTAACGATGGTCTAAAAACTGACCGCAACGAGAGCAGGCAAATGGAAGCAGAAACACTGGCCTTGGCACAGGAGATTGATTTCTCCATGTGGGCCTTATTCGCACGTGCAACACTTACTGTAAAAATCGTCATGATCATGTTGATCGTCGCGTCGTTCTGGTCGTGGTCGATTATCGTCCAAAAACTGATCAGCTTTCGGCGTGCCCGCGCTGAGGCTGCGGAGTTTGATCACAAATTCTGGTCAGGAGAACCGCTAGACGGTTTGTTCGACCAGATTGGAACCGATCCAAAAGGTCAGGCAGAAAAGATTTTTGCATCCGGCATGATGGAATGGCGCCGCTCGCACCGCGATGATGGTGGTTTGATCGCCGGGGCTACGGCCCGCATTGACCGGTCCATGGATGTCGCCATCGCGAAAGAGGCCGAAAAGCTGGAAAAAGGCCTGTCGGTTTTGGCGACTGTCGGATCCACGGCTCCGTTTATCGGTTTGTTCGGGACGGTCATCGGCATCATGAACGCGTTCATCGAGATCGCAGAGCAACAAAACACCAATCTGGCCGTTGTCGCGCCTGGCATTGCCGAAGCGTTGCTGGCTACAGGTCTGGGTCTATTGGCCGCGATCCCGGCGGTTGTGTTTTACAACAAACTGAACGCCGACAGTGACCGCATCCTTGGCGGGTACGAAGCCTTTGCCGACGAATTCGCCACCATCCTTAGCCGCCAGTTGGACAGCTAAGTCATGGGGGCTGGTGTCGCACAAAAGGATTCTGGCGGGACTCGTCGCCGCCGCCGTGGCGGGCGCGCGCGTCCGATGTCCGAAATCAACGTCACGCCGTTTGTTGACGTCATGCTGGTGTTGCTGATTATTTTTATGGTTGCGGCCCCTTTAACGACTGTGGGCGTGCCGGTTGAATTGCCAAAAACCTCAGCCGGCGCGTTGCCCGCAGATCAAGAAGAACCGCTGACCGTAACCATCACGGCCGCTGGGTCCGTCCAGATCCAGACCACCGAAACGCCGCGCAACGAATTGGTTCTGCGGCTGCGGGCTATCGCGGCTGAACGTGACAGCGACCGCGTCTTTTTGCGCGCAGACGGGGCGGTCCCCTATAGTGACGTGATGCAGGTTATGGGCGCGCTGAATGCCGGTGGCTTTTCGAACATCGGATTGGTGACGGATATCGGTGGGCCAAATCTTGACGCCCCCGTTTCCAATCAAACCGACCAATAAAACGGGTGTGTTTTGAACACAGGTCAGATCATATCGGGGACAGGGCACTTTGTGCTGATCAGCTGGTTGCTGGTCGGAAACGTGTTTCGTGCCGAACCCTTGCCGATTGAGGCGACTGAGGTCTCCGTCATTTCTGGCGAGGCATTCGAGGCGTTGATGGCCGCCCAGCAATCCCCGCAGTCTGCGACGGATGTGGCGCAACCTGTGCAGCCCGATGTTGCGAACGACCCCGTCGAGGTGCCGCAGTCAGAAGACACGTCCGTGGCCCAAGAGGCCCCCGAAGTCGCCCCAACCCCGACCGTCGATCCAACGCCTGAAATCGCCGAATTGACCCCCCCGCCCGAGGCTGAGGTCGAAGATACAGCGCCCGTTTTGGAACAGCCCAGCGAAGACGTCGCTGTTGCCGTGCCCGAAGCCAGCGACCGCCCCGTGCCGCGCCCTTCTGATCGTGTCGCCCCCGAACCGGTGGCCCTGCCAGATCCAGAAGCCGTGCCTGATCCGGTGCAGCAGGACGCGGTTGAGCAGGCTGAAACCGGTGAAACTGTGGAAGAGCCGCAAGAGGCGACAGCTCCTGAAGAGGCCACAACCGAGATCGTGACAGAGGCTGAGACTCCGTCAGCGCCCGAAACATCCATGCGTCCACCAGCGCGTCGCCCCAAACCACCCGTGCAGCAGGCAGAAACGCAGCCCGCAGACACGCCGACGCCGGCTGAACCTGCGGAGACGACGGATACCAGCGATGCCATTAATGACGCCTTGGCCGCCGCATTAAACGAACCAGCAGAGACAGCCGCACCCAGTGGTCCGCCATTGTCTGCGGGCGAAAAAGATGCGCTGCGCGTGGCGGTTTCCAGCTGCTGGAATGTTGGCTCGCTATCGTCCGAGGCGTTGCAAACCACGGTCGTTGTGGCCGTGTCGATGGCCCAAGACGGCAAGCCCAATACCAGCTCAATCCGGATGACAGGCAGCTCTGGTGGCTCTGCATCGGCAGCAAAACAGGCATTCGAGGCCGCTCGGCGCGCGATAATTCGCTGTGCCAAGGGGGGGTATGATTTGCCAAGTGACAAATACGGACAGTGGAAAGACATTGAAATGACGTTCAATCCTGAAAGGATGCGCATCAAATGATGGTACGATTTTTGGCCGCCGTTTTGGCGATGATGCTGAGTGTAAGCGTTGGCTTTGCTCAGTCTGGTCCATTGCGGATCGAAATCACCGAAGGTGTGATTGAACCGTTGCCCTTTGCGACCCCCAACTTTGTCGCCGAAAACGCCGGCAGTGCGGACATGGGCGCGCAGCTTGCACGCGTTGTTGCGGCAGATTTGCAAGGCACCGGGTTGTTTCGCGAAATCCCGGCCTCGGCCTTTGTCAGCGGCGTGTCGGATTTTGGCGCAGCCGTAAATTACCCCGACTGGCGCGCGATCAATGCGCAGGCGTTGGTGACGGGGGCGGTCAATGTCTCGGGCAACAATGTCACCGTAAAATTCCGCCTGTACGATATTTTCTCGGGTGCTGAACTGGGCCAAGGCCTGCAGTTCCAAGGGACCACCGCAGGCTGGCGTCGCATGGCGCACAAAGTTGCAGACGCCGTCTACAGCCGGATCACCGGCGAAAGCGGATATTTCGACAGCCGCGTGGTGTTCGTTTCTGAATCCGGCCCCAAGAACAAGCGGGCAAAGCGTCTTGCCGTGATGGATTATGACGGTGCCGGCGTGAAATACCTGACCGACAGCCGGTCTATCGTTTTGGCCCCGCGCTTTAGTCCGACGGGTGACCGCGTGTTGTACACATCCTACGAAACCGGTTTCCCGCGCATCTACGTTTTGGATGTCGGATCGGTTCAGCGCCGCGTTTTGGAAAGCGCGCAAGGCTCCAGCAGCTTTGCCCCGCGCTTTGCCCCCAACGGGCAGACGGTGGTCTATTCCCAAGCGACGGGCAGCAACACTGACATCTACACGATGGACATCAATTCAGGGCGCACCACGCGCCTGACGTCGGCCCCGTCGATCGAAACCTCACCCAGCTTTAGCCCCGATGGATCGCAAATCGTGTTTGAGAGCGACCGTTCGGGCAATCAGCAGCTGTATGTGATGTCGGCAAGTGGCGGCGAGGCCAAGCGGATCTCGTTCGGCGAAGGCCGTTACGGCACGCCTGTTTGGTCACCGCGCGGCGATCTGGTTGCCTTCACCAAACAATCCAAAGGACGGTTCCACATCGGTGTGATGCGTGTGGACGGGTCCGAAGAGCGGTTGCTAACGGCGTCGTTCCTGGACGAAGGTCCGACATGGTCCCCCAATGGCCGCGTGATCATGTTTCATCGCGAAACCCAAGGGGCGTCTGGCCGGTCATCTTTGTATTCGGTCGATATCACGGGGCGTAATTTGCGGCCCGTCCAAACGCCTGATGGCGGATCTGATCCCAGCTGGTCACCGCTGCAGAAATAAAATGAAATGTGCCGTGGTATGACAGGGCGCAAAACACGTGTTAACACATGAGTAAATGTATTCGTACAAATACGGCAAATGATAAGGCAGAGCACTATGAAAATCACCACAAAAGCACTTTTGATCGTTGGGGCGCTGGCCCTTGCAGCCTGTACAAACCCGGACCGCTTTGGCGGCGATGGCGGGGCGCTTGACCCGAATGCGGGTGTCAACACAGGCGTGGTTGCCGGCAGCGCCAATGACCCAAGCTCGGCCGCGTATTTCCAGCAAGCCGTTGGCGATCGTGTGTTGTTCGCGGTTGATCAATCCAGCCTGACCGCGCAGGGCCAAGCCACATTGGACGGACAAGCCGCCTGGCTGACGACCAACGCCGATTACACCGCAGTCATCGAAGGCCACGCAGACGAGCAAGGCACCCGCGAATACAACATCGGCCTTGGCAACAAGCGCGCAGACGCCGCCCGCAGCTACCTGATTTCCAAAGGTGTGCCAGCGAACCGTTTGCAAATTGTCAGCTATGGCAAAGAACGTCCGATCGAAGTATGCTCTGAGGAGGCATGCTATGCCAAAAACCGTCGCGCTGTGACGGTGCTGGCAGCAGGCTTAACTGGATAAACTAGGGTTTGAGTGGGGTTTTGATGCGATACAGTGCTTTGATTGCTGTCTGTGTGATGTGGTTGCCGTTGGCAGCACACGCGCAAAACAGTGAAACGCTGGCAGACGTTCGTCAGGAATTGACGATTTTGAATGTCGAAATCCAAAAGCTTAAACGCGAACTGTCGACCACCGGCGGCTCCAACGGAACGGTTGGTGCTGGTGGTCTGCTGGACCGGGTCAATTCGATTGAATCCGAATTGCAGCGTTTGACGGGCAAAACCGAACAGTTGGAATTCCGCATCGACCGTGTTGTGACTGACGGCACCAACCGCATCGGTGATCTTGAATTCCGTCTGGTCGAACTTGAAGGCGGCGATGTGGGCGCGTTGGCCGAAACATCGACCCTTGGCGGGGCAGGGCAAACGGCCACCACAGCCGTGGTCCCCGAACCAACGACGCCGACCAACACAGGCCAACTTGCAAGCCAAGAACAGGCAGACTTTGAGCGGGCGTCGGAGGCGCTCGCATCCGGTAGCTTTCAAACCGCTGCAGAGCAGTTTGCGACCTTTAATCAGACCTATCCAGGTGGTCCGCTAGCGACCACTGCCGATCTGAAACGCGGCGATGCGCTGGATGCAGTGGGTGACACCCGCAATGCGGCCCGCGCCTATCTCGATGCATTCAGTCAGGACCAAACCGGTGTGGATGCGGCAGAAGCGCTGTACAAACTGGGCGCATCGCTGGGCAAACTGGGTCAAACCAGCGAGGCATGCGTGACTTTGGGCGAAGTGTCTGCGCGGTTCCCGAATGATCCTTCTGCGTTGCTCGCCAATTCGCAGATGCGCAACATCGGATGCAGCTAGACACGGACTGGTTGCTTGCGCAGGGGCAGGACGCGCCGCTTTTGCACAGCGTTAGTACCGGTTTTGGCCGCAAGACCCCTCAAAAAATCGGCATCGCTGTTTCGGGTGGTGGCGACAGCATGGCGCTGCTGCATCTGCTGGCCCGCTGTGCGGCACAAACGGGCCATCTGATCGAAGCGGTCACAGTCGATCATGGTCTGCGCCCCGAAGCCGCGGATGAGGCGGCGATGGTCAGCGCAATGTGCGAGCGCGCGAAAATTCCACACACCACGTTGCAATGGACCGGTTGGACCGGTCAGGGCAATCTGTCGGCCGCCGCCCGCGATGCCCGTTACGCGTTGATGGCGGATTGGGCCAAAACCCGCAGCATCGAAGGTATCGTTTTGGGCCACACCGGCGATGATGTTGCCGAGACATTTTTGATGCGGTTGGGACGCAAGGCTGGCGTCGATGGTCTGGCTACGATGGACGTCAATTTTGAACGCAACGGCATCCGTTGGGCGCGCCCCTTGTGGCAACAAAGCCGGTCTGAGCTGCGCGACTACCTGCGTCGCCATGACGTGCATTGGGCCGAGGATCCGACCAACGATGATCCCAGCTATTCTCGCACCCGTGCGCGCAAAGCGTTGCACACGCTTGCCCCTCTCGGGATCGACGCCGAAACGTTGCATGCGGTCAGTTTCAACATGGCACAAGCCCGCACAGCGCTGGAACACTACACCCGCCAAGAAGCTGACTTGCGCGAGGTTCAGCAGGGCGGTGACATTGTGTTGCCGCTTGCCCCCCCGTTGCCAATGGACATCGAACGCCGGCTGCTGGGCAAAGCGATCCAGTGGATTGGCGGCATCGGGTATCCGCCACGCGCAGATGCGATCCCGCATGTGGAAATGCGCCTGCCAGATGCGCGGCCTCATACGGGTGCCGGTTGCGTGCTGAGCGCTGAAAACGGAGCCATCCGCATCACGCGCGAATTCAACGCAGTTCGGGATGCGAAATGCCCGACGGATCAGATTTGGGACGGGCGTTGGCGTCTGGACGGCCCTCATTCACACGATCTTGAAGTGCGCGCGCTGGGCGATGCGATCACGGACTGCCCGAACTGGCGGGATTCGGGGGTGCCGCGGCGCTCTTTGATGGCCTCACCCGCCATTTTCAGGGGCAAAAATTTGATCGCAGCCCCAATTGCAGGGTACAATCAGGGTTGGAGCGCGCAGATTGTCGCAAATTTCCAAACCTTTCTGCTTTCGCATTGAAGAAATCCCCACGACCTCTATCTTATAGGCAACGGATCGGGCCAAATTCCTAGGCCGCGACCATAGTTTTTAGGAGATTTTCCTTGGGCAACGCACGCAATATCGCCTTCTGGGTGGTTCTGTTCCTTTTGGTTCTTGCACTGTTCAACCTCTTTAACGGGGCGGACACATCGCAGCAAAGCGGTGGCAGCACATATTCCGAGTTCGTGGCTGACGTCAAAAGAGGGGCGGCCAACGACGTCCAGCTTGACGGCGAGCAGGTCACATATGTTCGCAATGGCGAACGGCGCGTGGCGATCATTCCGGGTGACGCAGCCGTCACCGAATTGCTGATCGACAACAATGTCAGCTTTGAAGCGAAAAAGCAGGCCCAAAGCGGCTTTAGCGCATTCCTTTTGACCATCCTGCCAGTGTTACTGCTGATCGGTGTCTGGATCTTCTTTATGAACCGGATGCAGGGCGGCGGCAAAGGCGGGGCGATGGGTTTTGGCAAGTCCAAGGCCAAGATGCTGACCGAAAAGCATGGTCGCGTGACGTTTGACGACGTGGCCGGCATTGATGAAGCCAAGGAAGAGCTGGAAGAGATCGTCGAGTTCTTGCGCAATCCGCAGAAATTCTCGCGTCTTGGCGGCAAAATCCCGAAAGGCGCGCTGTTAGAAGGCCCTCCTGGTACGGGTAAAACACTGCTGGCGCGCGCAATTGCGGGCGAGGCGGGTGTGCCGTTCTTCACCATCTCTGGTTCTGATTTTGTCGAGATGTTCGTCGGCGTGGGTGCATCGCGTGTGCGCGACATGTTCGAGCAAGCCAAAAAGAATGCGCCGTGTATCGTGTTTATCGATGAAATCGATGCGGTCGGCCGTTCACGTGGCGCAGGCTACGGCGGTGGTAACGACGAGCGCGAGCAAACGTTGAACCAATTGCTGGTCGAAATGGACGGTTTTGAGGCGAACGAAGGTGTCATCATCATCGCCGCCACCAACCGCAAAGACGTGCTGGACCCAGCCTTGCTGCGCCCCGGTCGTTTTGACCGTCAGGTCACGGTTGGCAATCCAGATATCAAAGGTCGCGAAAAGATTTTGGGTGTGCATGCGCGCAAAACCCCGCTGGGCCCTGACGTTGATCTGCGCATTATCGCGCGTGGATCCCCGGGCTTTTCCGGTGCTGACCTTGCGAACCTCGTGAACGAAGCCGCCTTGACCGCAGCGCGCATTGGGCGTCGGTTTGTTGCGATGGCTGATTTCGAATCCGCCAAGGACAAGATCATGATGGGGGCCGAGCGCCGCTCTATGGTTATGACCACAGCGCAAAAAGAAATGACAGCGTACCACGAGGCGGGCCACGCGCTGGTTGGCATGACGTTGCCGAAATGTGATCCAGTTTACAAAGCGACGATCATTCCACGCGGGGGTGCGTTGGGCATGGTGATGAGCCTGCCTGAAATGGATCGTCTCAACATGTTCAAGGACGAATGCCACCAGCGTTTGGCCATGACCATGGCGGGCAAAGCGGCTGAAATCCACAAATACGGTGCGGATTCTGTTTCAAACGGTCCTGCGGGCGACATCATGCAAGCGTCAGGTTTAGCGCGTGCGATGGTTCTGCGCTGGGGCATGTCCGACAAAGTTGGCAACATCGACTACGCCGAAGCGGCCGAAGGCTACAACGGCAAGACCACCGGCCTGTCCGTGTCCGCCAACACCAAAGAGCTGATCGAAGAAGAAGTGCAGATGTTCATCCAAGACGGTTATGACTGGGCGATGAAAATCATTCAGGAAAAAGACGTCGAATTTGAACGTCTGGCCCAAGGCTTGTTGGAATATGAAACGCTGACAGGTGAAGAAATCGGGCGCGTGATGCGGGGCGAACCACCGCATGCACCTGAGGACGAGGATGACAATGCCTCAGACGGCGGTAATGCACCCAGCTTGACTGCGATCCCAAAGGCAAAGTCGAAAAAGACGCCGCCACCTGCGGATGACGGTCTGCCGGAGCCGACGTAAACTCTGATCACGAAATCAGATAGGTTTCTCACAAAACATCATCACAGATCAAAGGCCTCGCAACTTGCGGGGCCTTTGTTTTTGGATCAATATTTGGGGGAACCGATCAGGAGAATCCGATGCCAGCCCTTGCCCCCACAGAGTACACCGCCCGCATCACGTGGCTTGGACGTGTCGTGCAGGACGGCGGCACGCTGCGCTCTGAGCCGTTGCAAAGCGCATTCGCCAGCTTTGACGGGTTTGAAGGCGAGGCGCACGGCGGTGCGACACGGTCATCGTGTGTGCGGGTGCGATCACAGTATCCTGAGGGCACGGAAATCCGAAATGTGCGCCAGCTGAGCGTGCTCTCTGTTGAAGAGATCGCCGGGATCGCCGCGACCATGAAACTGGCCGACATCGACCCGAGCCTGATGGGGGTGTCGATGGTGATCGAGGGCATTCCTGATTTCACGCACGTTCCGCCCTCGGCACGATTGCAATGCGAAACCAGCGGAGCGAGCATCGTGATCGACATGGAAAACCGCCCCTGCGTGTTTCCAGGCCGCGAAATCGAGGCCGAGCACATAGGCTTTGGCAAAGCGTTCAAGCCTGCGGCCAAAGACCGGCGCGGGGTGACAGCGTGGGTCGAACGCGAGGGGCTGTTTCAGATCGGCGATACGCTGCGCCTGCACGTACCTGACCAGCGGGCGTGGTCGCCTTTGGGTGATCTGTTTACCTGAGCACACAGCCCAATCGTTTCCGAAAAGAAACCAGATTGCGCGCCAACGCCGCATCAACGGCGGGAAATGTCGGAAATGCAACCTAGTTGAACCCGTACACGGGAGTATGCAGGCGACAAGCATTTCTGCCTGACCACCGAGTAAAGGGATTCTCATGGGCTATAAAACCGACATCCAAATCGCACGCGAAGCCAACAAACTGCCAATCCAAGAGATTGGCGCAAAGTTGGGCATCTCGACGGACGACCTGCTGCCATACGGCCACGACAAAGCAAAAGTCAGCCAAGAGTTCATCAACTCGGTTCAAGACCGCAAAGATGGCAAGCTGATCCTGGTCACTGCGATCAACCCGACACCAGCGGGTGAGGGTAAAACCACAACAACTGTTGGCCTCGGTGATGGCCTGAACCGCATCGGCAAGAACGCCTGCGTTTGTATCCGCGAAGCGTCGCTGGGACCAAACTTTGGCATGAAGGGCGGGGCTGCTGGCGGCGGTTACGCGCAAATCGTTCCAATGGAAGAAATGAACCTGCACTTTACCGGTGACTTTCACGCCATCACATCCGCGCACAACTTGTTGTCTGCGATGATCGACAACCACGTTTACTGGGGCAACGCACTGGACATCGACGTGCGCCGCATCGTGTGGCGCCGGGTTGTTGACATGAACGATCGCGCCTTGCGCACGATCACGGCATCTTTGGGTGGTGTGGCCAACGGCTTCCCACGTGAGGCCGGTTTTGACATCACAGTGGCGTCCGAAGTTATGGCCATTCTGTGCTTGTCCAAAGATTTGCAAGACCTGCAAACCCGTCTGGGCGACATGATCGTGGCCTACACGCGCGAACGTAAACCGATCTATGCACGCGACATCAAAGCCGACGGCGCAATGACCGTTCTGCTGAAAGACGCAATGCAGCCAAACATCGTACAGACGCTGGAAAACAACCCGGCATTTGTTCACGGCGGTCCATTTGCGAACATCGCGCACGGCTGTAACTCTGTTATCGCGACCACAACAGCGCTGAAACTGGCGGACTATGTTGTGACCGAAGCGGGCTTTGGCGCGGATCTGGGCGCTGAAAAGTTCCTGAACATCAAATGCCGCAAAGCCGGCTTGTCCCCGTCTGTTGTCGTTTGCGTCGCCACAGTGCGCGCGATGAAAATGAACGGTGGCGTGGCCAAGGCTGACCTGGGTTCTGAAAACGTCGAAGCGGTTCAAAACGGGTGCCCGAACTTGGGTCGTCACGTTGAAAACCTGAAATCCTTTGGGGTGCCAGTGGTCGTCGCGATCAACCACTTTGTCACGGACACGGACGCCGAAGTGCAAGCGATCAAGGACTACGTTGAAAGCCAAGGCGCCGAAGCGATCCTGTCGCGTCACTGGGAACTGGGGTCCGAAGGGTCCGCAGATTTGGCGACACGCGTCGCCGAAATCGCAGACTCGGGTGTTGCGAACTTTGCACCGATCTACCCTGATGACATGCCACTGGCCGAAAAAATCAACACCATCGCCAAGCGTATCTATCGCGCGGACGAAGCGTTGATGGACCAAAAGATCCGCGACCAGCTGAAAACATGGGAAGACCAAGGCTACGGCAACTTGCCGGTATGCATGGCGAAAACGCAATACTCGTTCACCACGGACCCAACAGTTCGCGGCGCGCCAACGGGCCACTCTGTGCCTGTGCGTGAAGTGCGTTTGAGCGCGGGTGCGGGTTTTGTGGTCGCCATCTGCGGTGAGATCATGACAATGCCGGGTCTGCCACGTGTCCCATCCGCCGAGGCAATCTGCCTGAACGACAAAGGCGAAGTCGAAGGGTTGTTCTAAACCTTTAGGCTTGCGAGAAAACGGGGCGGAGCGATTGGGCATCGAGCCACAATCGCTCCGCCCTTAACGCTTTTGGCGTCAAGACCGCCACATCGGCGGTGAGTATTTGAACAGCGAATGATGGGGTGTCTCAGATGGCAGCAACAGTAATTGACGGCAAAGCCTTTGCGGCAACCGTGCGTGACAAAGTGAAAACACACGTGACCCGTTTGGTCGCAGATCACGGCATTACGCCGGGTTTGGCTGTGGTTCTGGTGGGCGAAGACCCCGCGAGCCAGGTTTACGTCCGTTCCAAAGGCAAAATGACCGTCGAAGTTGGCATGAAGTCAGTTGAGCATAAGCTGGATGTGAACACCTCCGAAGCCGATTTGCTGGCCGTCATCGATCAGTTGAACAATGATCCTGAAATCCACGGCATCCTGTGCCAATTGCCGCTGCCAAAGCATTTGGACGAAGATTTGATCATCAACTCGATCTCGCCCGCCAAGGACGTTGACGGCTTTCATATCTCGAACGTTGGTTTGTTGGGCACGGGCCAAAAATCTATGGTGCCTTGCACGCCGCTGGGCTGCTTGATGATGCTGCGCGATCACCACGGATCGATTTCGGGCATGGACGCTGTTGTTGTTGGTCGCTCGAACATTGTGGGCAAACCGATGGCGCAATTGTTGCTGAACGACAGTGCGACCGTCACCATCGCACATTCGCGGACCAAAGATTTGGCTGACGTTGTGCGCCGTGCCGACATCGTTGTCGCTGCGGTGGGTCGTCCTGAAATGATCCCGGGCGATTGGATCAAAGAGGGCGCAACCGTCATCGACGTAGGCATCAACCGTTTGGACGCGCCAGAAAAAGGTGAGGGCAAAACCAAATTGGTGGGCGACGTACATTACGAATCTTGTGCCGCGCGCGCAGGGGCCATCACGCCAGTTCCGGGCGGCGTTGGGCCAATGACGATCGCGTGCTTGCTGGCCAATACGGTCACGGCGTGCTGCCGCGCCAACGGTTTGGAAGAGCCGGAAGGGCTGACCGCTTAACCGCCGGTCAACACCTCAAACATAATTCTGCCGGGCAATATTGTGAATATTCCGGCGACGACAAGCGCACCAAAAATGAGGGATTTCATGCCTCTTTGGTGCGCTTTTACGTTGTGCATTCGGGCCGCGCGCACGTTCATCACCAATGCCCCTAGCGTGAAAACAGACAGCAGATGAATAAGGCTGAAAGGCCCGAATTGCTGTATCGTGCTGATCCAAAAGCTGGAAAATGCGACGCAACCCATTGAAATCACCCAAGCCCATCCCAAAATGCGGTGAAACCTTGATCCGCGTTTGAATACAAACAGGACCAGAGTTAGGATGACGAGGAACAGGGCCACCATTGCGTGTGCCTGCACTACAAGTGGTGCGTTTTGAAGGGGGGCGAGGGTCATGTCAGTGTCCGTGTTTCAAAAGATACAACCGTTAGGACGGACAATGATTTTTCTCGCAATTGACCATGCGCCAAAGGGGCGATCCTTTCGTGAAAGTCTGCAATTTGGATGGGCAAACCGTTGACGGTGCGTGAAATGCAGTGGCTTTGGATACCTTTAGGCATCTGGGCGATTGCCAGTGTGCTGACGGCTGTGTCCGGTCCGTTCGGGACGCATGAGGCGATGACATTCTTGCCACGTGCCGTTTATTGGTGCTGTGTGTGCGCGGCCTCGGTCGGTCTAAGTACCGTGGCGGTGCGCCTGCAAGATGGAAAATCTCTGCAAATCAAACTGCTGGTTTGGTTCGGTTTTGCGGCGGTGTTAAGCGCGGGCATTCATACGGCAAATGTCGCGCTGTTCAGTGTGTGGAGCGGTTGGGGAAAGTACTTTTACCTGATGGCTATCGTGGGTGTCGTTGTCGCATTGGTGTTTTTGACGATCAGGCTGCTGCGCCCGGATGTGCCCCAAGTTCAAGACGAAAGCCGGCTGGCAAAATTCCTGGAACGCCTGCCATTGGAAAAGCGATCCCGATTGATCCGTCTCGAAGCACAGGATCATTATTTAAAGGTTGTGACCGCCGCTGGCGACAGTCTGATCTTGATGCGGATCGGGGATGCAGCAAAGGAGCTTGAGGACGGATATGGCACGCAAGTACATCGCTCTCATTGGATCGCGCGTGGGGCCGTCAGTGCCCATAAGCGACGGGCAGGGCGTGATTTTTTGACAACCGAAGACGGCGCAGAAATTCCGGTCAGCCGCAACAACCGTGGTCGTATTGCGCGACTTGTGCACCCTATAAGGGAATGACGTTGGGTAATTGTTACCATCGCTGATTTGCGTCGCGCGTGTTCGGATAACGTGTTGATTTTTAATTCTATTGACGCACAATGGCGTCACAGCCCGGCTAAACGCAGAGACCCAAAAATTGATTTCAAAAGATGATACCGCGAGCGACGTAAGATCAAGGCTGGACCCGAAACTTGCCGGATGGGCCGTGCGGATCGGGGTACTGGGAATGATTTCAGTCCTGTTCGCAATCGCAGGGCCGTTTGGCACGTATGAGGCAGGCGATTTTGGCGAACGCTTGCTCTATTGGATGGTCTTGATTGCCACATCTTTGGTGGTCGCTGCTTGCAGTAAGGCATTGATTTCAAAATATTTTGCACGCTACAGTTTTCTCACCCGCGAGTGCCTAGTTATATTGGCAATGACGGCGGTGTTCACAGCATTTTTGCAGGTTTGGACGCAGGCAGCATTTCCCGGTTTGACGGTCTCGCCGCCAGGGTATCTATTGCTTGCCTCCGAGGTTTTGGTGATTTGTGCGGCGTTGTCTGTGATCATTTATTGGGTGCCGCGAATTGCCAGGCCGGCTGAGCAACAAGAGTCTATCGCACAACAGCCACGCCTTACCCGACGTCTTCCGCACGGCTTTTCTGGTCAGATTTTGCGACTGACTGTGAACGGTCACATAGTGTTGGTTGTTACTTCGCAAGGATCCTTTGACCTGCGGATGCGCTTTGCTGATGCGGTCGAAGAAATCGCCGGACTAACAGGATATTTCACCCACCGATCACATTGGGTGAACCAGTCGGCTGTTAGCCACGTGATAATGCGCAAAGGGCGCCCGGTTTTGGTTATGAAAAATCAAGACGAGGTTCCGGTCAGTCGGAAATACCAAACCAACATTGAGGCTGCGGGACTGCTATAGGCTAGCGTGGCATCGGAATTTGGTGAGGCGTGCGACCTGTTAAAATTGCGGTCGCGTCGGATCGCATAATCCGCGTAAGCGCCTCGTCTGAGCTGCGCAAACCGCCAGTGTAAGTCCCATAAGCGGGCATAATCAAACGGTCACTGTCCAACAAAAACGCAGGGCGTGACAGGCTGCGTCCAGGCATCGAAATTTGCGCCTTTGGATGATAGTGCCCTGAAATTTCGGCGCTATTTCCTGTTTGGGCGATGTGGCGAAAGATGATCGGGGGCAGGGGCAATTCGGCCAAGTGACTGCCACCAAGGTCGATTGGGCCGGGATCATGATTGCCTTCGATCCAAATCCATCGACGTCCCGCCTGCAGGCGTGTGATCCATAAACGTTCAGTTTCAGACAGGCTTTGTGCGGCGGCTAGATCATCAAAACTGTCGCCGAGGCAGACTACAATTCGCGCGCCTGTTGCCTCTAGATCACGTTCCAAACGCGACAGAGTATCGCGGGTCTCGTAGGGCGGTAAGGCGGCGCCACCACGACGCAAAATGCGTTCGGATTTGCCCAGATGCAAGTCCGACACGCACAACAAATTATGCGCGTCCCACCACAACGCGCCTGATCCAAAGGCCGTCAATTGCGCGCCAGCCAAAGTGATGTTGCATCCGTTCATGGTTTGTTTCGTATCGTTAACGCCCCGGAATTTCCAGAAGTTTGTTAAGACGTCAAACCTGCCGTTGCCATCAGGCGCGCGGCTTCTTCTGCTAACAGTTTTTCCTCGGCCAGCCCTTTGACAGGAACGCGCCCAACCTCAAGGAAAAGGGGGGCTGCCAACGGCGTGATTTGAGTATTTTCGATCAGGTCAATGCGGCCATCTATTCGGCGGATCATGTCTTCGATCCGGCCAAAATCGATCAGGCCTTTCATCGCTTCTTCGCGGGTGATCTGCATCATAACGTGGTCTGGGTCATATTTGTGCAGTGTGTCATACAGAATATCGGAGCTAAAGGTCGCTTGTCGCCCCGATTTGCGCGCGCTGGGGCTGTTGCGTTCGATCAGCCCTGCGATGGTTGCAGAGGCGCGAAACGTGCGTTTCATCACCGCGTTTCCGGCAAGCCATGTGTCTAGGCCATCGCGCAGCGTTTCGAGATCGAACAGCGCGGCAGGGTCGCGCACGGCGTCCAAGCCCCAGATCATCGTGGCGTAGTCAGTGGCAAGAAAGCCCAACGGGTTCAGACCTGCGTCCTCCATCCGGTTGGTTAACAACAGGCCCAGCGTTTGCATCGCGTTGCGCCCAGCAAACCCGTAGATCACTGTGTGGGCGCGATCGTCGTGCGGAAAGGTTTCGACCAGCAAACGTCCCGGTTCAGGCAGCCGCGACACCTTGCGTTGCAGGGCCAGCCAATCAGCCGTGTGTTGTGGCAACTCGGGCCACGTTTCTTGTTGAAACATCCGCAGGATGCGTTGGCTTAGCTGTGTCGAGGTTGAAAATTTAGTGCCTGAGAACGTCGCGATCTTGGGCTTCTTGTCCGCGCGTTTTGTGACCTCGACGGTCATTTCACGCAGGCCTTCGTACCGCACAATTTGCCCGCCGATCAGAAAGGTATCACCGGGGGTCAGAGTTGCGGCAAAGGCTTCTTCGATTTCGCCCAGTGGTTTGCCGCCGCGACTGCGTTTGAGGCGGACCTTAAGCGTGTCGGTGTCTTGGATCGTGCCGAGGTTCATGCGGATTGCACGGGTGCTGCGCGGGTCACGCAATTGCCACATGCCATCGGGGCGTTGCTGTAAGCGTTTCCATTTGTCGTAGGCGCGCAGAGCATAGCCACCGGTTGCGCAGAAGTCGAGGCACGCGTCAAAATCGGCGCGTGACAACGTGCTGTATGCGCCGGCACTGGTCATTTCGGTGAATAATGCGCCGGCGTCAAACGGGCCTGCGCAGGCGGCGATCAGGATGTGTTGGCACAAGACGTCGCGTGGGCCGGGGCCGCGTGGATCACCGTCTAATTCGCCTTCTTTTGCGGCCTCAAGGGCTGCGATGCATTCAACCACTTCGAAGCGGTTGGCAGGCACCAAAAGCGCCTTGGACGGGGCGTTGTAACGGTGATTGGCGCGTCCGATCCGTTGGACCAAGCGTTTAACGTTTTTGGGCGCACCGATCTGGATCACCAAATCTACGTCCCCCCAATCGATCCCCAGATCAAGCGAGCCGGTACAGACAATTGCGCGCAGATCACCGCGCACCATTGCCGCCTCGACCCGCTCGCGTTGGACCCGATCAAGGCTGCCGTGGTGAATGCCGATTGGCAGGCTTTGATCATTGGCAAGCCACAGATTGTGAAAGAAAATTTCCGCCTGCGCACGCGTGTTGTGAAAAATCAGTGTGGTCTTGTGCTGTTTGATTTGATCCAGCACCGCGGGAATAGAATATTTGGCACCATTGCCTGACCAAGGCGGCGGATCGTCTGTCGTGAGCATCTGAATATCCGGGGCGGGGCCGGGATCAGCGAGCAGGATTTCGCAAGGATCAGGATGGCGGGCAAGCAAGTGCGCGATTGCGTTTGGGTCCTCGACCGTGGCCGACAAGCCGACCCGTTTCAGATCGGGACACAGGGTTTGTAGCCGTGCCAAAGCAAGGAACAATTGATCGCCACGTTTGCTTTCTGCAAGGGCATGAATTTCATCGACTACGACACGCTTGAGCCCTTTGAACGTGCGGTGTGCGTCGTCGTAGCTGGTGAGCAGCGCAAGGGATTCCGGTGTGGTCAGTAGAATATGCGGCGGGTCTGCGCGCTGCCTGCGTTTTTGGGTTCGGGTGGTATCGCCGGTGCGATCCTCAATCCGGATGTTCAGGTTCATTTCATCGACCGGCGTGCGCAGATTTCGTTTGATGTCTGCGGCCAACGCCTTGAGCGGCGAGATGTACAGCGTGTGCATCCCGTCGTGATCTTGGGTGGCCAGATCGACAAGCGTTGGCAGAAAGCCGGCCAATGTTTTACCACCACCAGTCGGGGCAATCAGCAACAGCGCAGGATCATCACTGCGCACCAACATGGCCTGCTGATGCGGATGGATGGACCAGCCTTTTGTATCGAACCATGATTGGAAAATGTGTGGCAGTGCGGACATTCAGCAAGTGTATCTGATGGCGCGATGGGGGCCAGCCCCGACTTTGAAACCTAGGTTGTTTTTGGTCGCGGCTTTAGGGATTTTATCGCAGCTTGCACTGTTTTGGGCAAAGCTGTGTCTGCGCCAATTGGGGCCGCATCTAGTGCGCTGGCGACGTCCTTGACCAGAATGGCGATGGTGTTTGACGGGTCATGTCCGTCACGCGCAAATTCGATGCCGTCAAATCCAGAGGCCAACCAGTTTTGCCCAGACGATGTGTGGATCAAGTTTAGCAAAGCGGTTTCATCGATGCCTGCATCATCCGCCCAATCCAGAACCAGCCGCGTCATCGCAGTGTTTGATGCCGCGAGGAGATTGTTCAAAACCTTGGCTTGCATGCCGCTGCCAAAAGCGCCCATGCGATGAAAGTGTTCGCCCATCGCATTGAACAGCGGCTGAACGGCGTCGAGATCATGAGGCGTACCGCCCAACATAAAGCTAAGCGTGCCATTTGCGGCGGCGATTTGCGCGCCGGACATCGGTGCGTCAATCAACGAAATGTGCTCAGGAATACGGTTGCGCAAGTTCCGCACATAGCGTGGCGACAGCGTGGATGAGACGATGATACGTTTCAAAGAGGGCAACGATGAGAAGTTTTGCGCGCCAAACAACACGTCGTCCGTTTGCTCAATATCGCGCACAACTGTGATCAGCGTTTCCAGGTCCTGCGTAAAGGATACAGGATCGTCGGTGATTTCATCCGATGCCTTAGGGACGACATCGAACCCTTTGGCACTAAAGCCATTTTCGATCAACGCAGCCAGCATAGGTGCGCCCATGCGACCGCACCCAGCAAGCCCGATCATTTAACGATATGCTCGTCTTTGACGAACATGTTGGCCCATGCGCGGTCGATCAATTCCGGCGTCATCTGGTATGGAATTCCTTCGAATTCACAAATTGCGATCATCTGGTCGATCAAAAAGATCGGCTGATAGTTGGCATAAACGTTGTCGATTGTCGGGTATTTCACCTTGAGCAGATGGATTAGCGCCGCCTCATTCAGAGGCATTTTGCGCTTTTTGGCAACCATCGAAAAGATCTTGAGATAGTTCGCCTGATTGGGACCATCAATTTTGATTTTAAAGAAAATCCGGCGCAGGGCAGCCGTGTCAAAAATCTCGTTCGGGTGAAAGTTGGTTGAGAAAATAACCAACGTATCAAAGGGAACTTCGAATTTTTCGCCCGATTGCAGAGCGAGAATATCTTTGCTTTCCTCAAGCGGAACAATCCAACGGTTGACCAATGCTTGCGGCGGTTCAGCTTGCCGACCAAGGTCATCGACGATGAAAATACCACCTGTGGATTTCAACTGAAGCGGGGCCTGATAGGTCCGCGCGGTCGGGTTGTACACAAGATCGAGCATGTTCAAGGACAGCTCGCCGCCCGTGATCACGGTTGGTCGCTCGCAGCGCACATACCGCGTGTCATACCACCCGGTTGTCTTGCGCAAAGTGTTAATATCGTCCTCGGCTTCCTCGATTGCTGTGTGCACAATCGGGTCATACATGGTGATGACCTGGCCCGCGTATTCGATGGCACGTGGAACATAAACCATATCGCCAAGAGCGTCGCGTATGCCGTTGGAAATACTGGACTTCCCATTGCCGGGAGGGCCGTACATCAGGATCGAACGGCCTGCTGAAACAGCTGGTCCAAGGTTGCCGATCAGCTCATCCGGCAGCACCAAATGGCCCATCGCACCGGTTAATTGTTCACGTGTCACCATCAGATTACGAATGGATTGGCGTTTGACTTGCTCGCGGTATACGTCGAGTGGCACTGGCATCGCGCCAAAATATTCGGATTGTGAAAGGGCATCCAACGCGCGGGCCTTGCCGGCGTCCGTCAGCTGATACCCCATTTCATTGCCATTATTTGCGTTTAGCGTTCCGGTCGCTTCGATCAGGTTTTGATCGCGCCCCATGTCGATAAGTTCTTGGGTCACAGGGATTGGCAGGCAGATCGCGCGCGACAGTTCTGTGACCATATCAACGTTCTTGCGAAACATTGTTTTCAACAAAATATCCCGCATCATTACGATAGGGATCCGCATCTCATGGATCCGCTTGGGCGCGGGGGGGGCCATGACGGCTGAGGTCTGCATGTTCATTTCAAACGGCCTTTGAATCTATAATCACAGCGTTTGGATAACAGCCATTTTCGTCAACAATGTGGCCTGAACGGAATGATTGGTCGGTTAAGAAGCACCGAAGGCTGCGCCAAAGCACAGATAGCCGCCCAAAGTCATCGCCAAGGCTAAACCCATCGGAAATTTCTTGCCCTGTTCCCAGCTTTTCCACTCAGGTGCCAAGCGCCGCAGGGGGGTGTGTTTTGCCAAACGGTGTGCGGCCACGGCAGCCAATAAAATGAGGCAGAACATGGGGATAAGCAGGCGTACGTCGCCTTGTGCAATAAACGGTGCAGCGACCGCGATGAATTTTGAATCGCCCGCGCCCATGGCGTTTACCGCATTCAGGATGAACGTCACGACCAGCACAATTACCAACTGAACCAAGCGCCAGACGTAGACGTCAAAGGGCAAAGCGACCAAGCCGACGATCAAAAACACTGCGGCCAAAGCCAGCACAGCCTGATTGGTGATGCGCATTTCGCGCATGTCTGTGAATGCCACGTAAAAGCAAATCGGCAAGACGAAGGGCAAAAACCACAAGGCGGAAAAGGCGGTGATGGACATGGCGCGCTCTAGCCGTTTGAATTGTCGAGCGCTTGAAGCGAGCGCACTGCGGCTTCGAAATGCTGTGGATGCGTGTCGATGGCATCGCGCAGCAGGCTTTTGCCAGTTTCAACGTCACCTTGTTTGATCGCAGACAATGCCATCGTGTGCAGCAGTTGTGCGCGTTCTGTTTGGTCCATCGGGATCACCGGCAACGTGTAGTCACGCTGCGCGCTGCGGGCCAAAATCAGGTTGTTCTTTGCGGTGAACAGCGTCGGGTCCTGGCGAATTGCGTCGCCAAACAGGCGTTCGGCTTCTTTGTATTCGCCGCGCGTCAGCTTGGAATAGCCCCAGTTGTTCATGATGCTGGCAGGGCGCGTCGTTAGGCCCACAGCTGTTTCATAAAAGCTGTCGGATTTCTTCCACTCTTGGTTGCTGTCTGCGACCATCGCTTCGAGGCGGTAGCGTTGGAATGTCTCGTGGGTGGGTGGCACGGTATCAAGGGTCTTTTCGGCCTTGGCCCAATCCCCCGACCGGATCAGCGCGTGGGCATAATCAACGCGATCGCCAGCAGTTGCGCCGTCCATTTTGACCAGCTTGGCAAAGGCGACCGACGCTTCGGTAAAGCGTTTTGCGCGCACCAGACTAACGGCCAGCCCGCGTTGGAAATCAATGCGTTCAGGGTCTTCGTTCACAGATCGGGTGAAGTAGGCGACCGCCTCGTTGGGGTCTGCCACGGTCAACATGACGTCTGTCAGATTGGTTTCGTCAACGACGTTCACGTCTTTGAACGCACGCTCAACGGTGTCGTTGGCGTTCTTTTCTGCGCACGCGGAAAGGAATAGTGCCCCCGCTAATGTTGCGGACACGAAAATAGGTTGGCGCATGTTGTGCGTCCTTTTACTGCTCTGCCTCGGTTATGATGTCGGCGATATCAAGTAGTCGCTGCTACCGCGCCGCACCAATTTATAGTTATTATTTTGAGAATTATCATACGCTGTATTTTCGGATTTTGCGAGCGCTAAGCGTAGATTGTCCCTGATTTGTGTTGTTTTGCCACTATCGAGCGCGAAAGCCTTGCGTAAAACGAGAATTGCCTCCTCGGTTTTGCCCCGTTCCATCAAGATTACCCCCAGATTGTTCCATTCTGGCGGTGTCGGTTCAAATTCTGTGGTGGCGCGACGCAGCAAGGCTTCGGCTTGTCCCAGTCGGCCCAGACCCAGATTGGCGCTGCCCATGCCGGACAGGATTTCGCCGTTCATGCCTTGGGCGAGGGCGGCACGTGTAAAGGCTTTGAGCGCGAGTTCGTGTTCACCCGCCGCAAGTAAGCGGTGCCCGACATCGATGCCATTTACGGCCGTGGCTTTTCGGTCAACACCCGGCGCGAAAACACCGTCCTGAGATGCAGAAAAACCGCCCGGTGAACAGGCGGCAGTTCCTAAACCCAAAAGGGCGGCGACACACGCGCGCCAAAGGTTTGATTTCATGTACTAGTTGCCCATATTGCCCAGCTGCGTGATGCCATGCACGGACGGCCCAACCAGAATGATCAGCAGGGGCGGCACGGTCAGCATCATTGTGGCCAAGGTCATCTTTGTTGGCAACTTGTTTGCGGCCTCTTCTGCACGCATGACGCGTTTGTCACGCATTTCACCTGCATAAACCCGCAACGCGTCGGCAATCGAGGTCCCGAAGGTGGCGGATTGGACCAAAACGGTCACAAAGGATGCCACATCCTGCACGCCGCAACGTGCGCCCATGTCGTTCAAAACGGTGACTTTGTCCTTACCGGCCTTCATCTCGTAGGCGACGACCTCGAATTCTTCGGCCAAGGCGGGATAGGAGGCACGCAATTCACGGGCCACACGTACGATGGATTGATCCAACGATTGCCCCGCTTCGACGCAGACCAACATCATATCGAGGCTGTCTGGAAAGCCTGCGGTAATCTGTTCTTTGCGTTCCTCGACGCGGCGCGTGATCCAGTATTGCGGCATGTAGTAGCCGATGCCACCGGGCCCGACTGTGTACATGATCATCTTTTTGGTGCTGACTTCGGATCCGTCTGCGCCCAAGTAGCGGGTGACGTAAATCACGCCAATAATCAGACCGATGATGCCAAGCACAAACTGGGCAAAGTGGAAAAACCGCACCGCATCTTTGGACTGGTAGCCCGCTTGACGCAGCTCAAGTTGTTTTTTGCTTAGCTCGGCGACATCTTTCGGCTCAAGGAAACTCGCGAAACGGTCAAGTTGTTCGTTGTGCCCGCCTTGACGCAGTTTTTGCGTGTCCGTTGATGTTTGCCCGTTGGCTGTGCGCTTTAGTTTGTTTAGCGGGTCTTCGGGCTGACGCATCATCATCACAACCGTCAGAATAATCATGACAAGCCCAAGGGCACCGGCGATAATAATAGGCCCCAATGGACCAAGCAGATTGGTGATCATTTCCATATCGCGGGCTCCTTATACTTTGATGTTTGTCAGCACGCGCATGACAACAAGGTTGACACACAAGAACAAACCGACGGCGATACATGCATGGATGAAATAAGGGTGATCGCGCACTTCGTCATAGTAATGCGGGTCGCCCAGATTGATCACAACCAACGCCATCAGCGGAAAGCCGGACAGGAATTTACCTGACCATTTTGCCTCGGCGGTGATTGCCTTAACGCGGCGGAACAGACGGAAACGGGCGCGGATCACAAGGGCAAGACCGGCTAGAATTTCTGCCAGGTTACCACCTGATTGCTGTTGGATCGTCACGGCAACCGCGAGGAACCGTAAATCCTGCATATCAAGGCGCTCGGCCATGTCCTTTAGCGCTTCACCAACGTCGCGGCCATAAGCGGCCTCATCAGCAATGACGCCAAATTCGGATCCCAGTGGATCCTGGACTTCTTTGGCAACGATCTGCACGGCGGACACAAACGGGTGCCCAACCTTGAGCGAGCGGACCATCAATTCAACCGCGTCGGGCAGTTGTTCTTCGATCATACCAAGACGTTTGCCAGCCTTGGAACTGACCCAAAAATAAACAGCGCCGACGCCGATAGCGATCGATAAAACAATGCGCATTGGCACCGCAGTTTCGGTCCCCACACTCAGACCCACAAACGCCACGACGCTTAGTCCGCCCATGATCATGATCAGCTGCTGAGGCGTAAAGGCAATGGCCGCTTTTTGCGCTTTGGACGACAACAAGGAATACAAAGGGATCGACTTTGAATTCATGTGCTGCTGCATTTCTTTGCGCAGCTGGTCCAGCACTTCTTCGCGGCGACCGCCTTTGTTCAACATCTCGAGGCGTCGGTTGACGCGGTTGTTCAGGCTGATGGATTTGCCAAAGGCCACCAGATACAGGCCTTCGACCAGCACCAGTACGCCGATGAAGATCAGGCCATAAATGATTGGTTCTGCACTCATTATCTTTGGATCCTTATTGCGCTGCTACGGGTTCGTAGATGGCTGCGGGCAAATCGTAACCCCACATACGGAAGCGTTCGGCATAGTGGCTGCGCACGCCTGTGGCAGTAAAGTGACCGATGATTTTGTTCTCGGGGGTCAGGCCGACACGCTGGTAGCGAAAGATTTCTTGCATCGAAATGACGTCGCCTTCCATGCCTGTGATCTCGGTGATCGAGGTCATGCGGCGCGAACCGTCTTGCAAACGCGAGGCTTGCACGATCAAGTTAACAGCCGAGGAAATTTGCGAACGTACGGCCTTCAGCGGCATTTCGATACCTGCCATCGCGATCATGTTTTCCAGACGCGACACACCATCGCGCGCCGAGTTGGCGTGAATCGTGGTCATTGATCCGTCGTGGCCGGTGTTCATGGCTTGCAGCATGTCGATAACTTCTTCGCCGCGGGTTTCACCGACGATAATGCGATCAGGGCGCATCCGCAGGGCGTTTTTCAAACAATCGCGCGGGGATACTTCGCCTTTGCCTTCCACGTTTGGCGGACGGCTTTCCATCCGGCCCACGTGGGTCTGTTGCAGCTGAAGTTCGGCGGTGTCTTCGATTGTCAAAATACGTTCGTCGTTATCGATGAACGAGGACAGCGCGTTGAGCGTGGTCGTTTTACCCGAACCGGTACCGCCAGAGACGATGATGTTCAGACGAGTAGCCACAGCCGCTTGTAGATATGCGGCCATCTCTTCGGTGAAAGCACCGAAATTGACCAAGTCATCAATACCCAGCTTGTCTTTTTTGAACTTACGAATGGAAACCAGGCTGCCATCGACGGCCACCGGGGGCACCATTGCGTTGAAACGTGATCCATCTTTCAGGCGCGCATCGACGTAAGGGTTGGATTCATCAACACGACGGCCAACGGCAGACACGATTTTGTCAATGATGCGAAGCAGATGGCGTTCGTCCTTAAACGTAATATCCGTCAGTTGCAGTTTGCCGTCGCGTTCCACAAAAATCTGCTGTGGGCCGTTCACGAGAATATCGTTGACGGTTTCATCTTTTAGCAGGGTTTCAAGCGGGCCAAGGCCGGTAACTTCGTCATACAGTTCCTGGTTCAGGGTCTGGCGATCCTCGCGGTTGAGGATGATTGCCTTTTCCTCAAGGAACTCAGCCGCGATAGACTGAATTTCCTGACGCAGATCTGCTTCTGTCGCATGTTCCAGCGCGGCCAAGTTCAAATTGTCCAACAAAACGCGGTGCAATTCGAGCTTCAGTTCGCCCATGCGTTCCTTGCGTTTCTTTTCCTTGTCCATCGGCGTCACTTGTGCGGCGGCCTGTGGGGGCGCTTTGCGGGCAACTTTTGAGGGCTCGGCAGCAGCTGCTTTTGGCAGTTCGGTCACTTTTGCGACGGGTGCTGCAGCAGGTGTTGCTGTTGGTGCTGCGGTTTTTTTGTACTTGGAAAACATGGATTACCCAGTCTTGGAAAAAGGTTCAGATCAGGCCGCTTTGGCTTGCTCTTCTTTAAGTTCATGAATGGAAGCCGCCAGTTTGGCGATTTCGCGACGTAGCGGGTTTTTCGGAGCCGAAGTGGCGAGAGGAAGACCGTGATCACTGCCTTGCGTGATCGGTTTACCGCCATCGGGCAGTTGCAATTCAATTGCGATATCAAGGCTTTCGGCCATGCGTTTGATCCGGCTTTTGCCGCTAAGGTCGGTAAATTTCGGCGCACGGTTCATGACGTAACGCAGTTTTTCTACCGGCAGTTCTTCTGATTGAAGAGCGCGTTTGAAACGCAGCGTGTTTTGCGCAGACCGCATATCCAATTCGATCGTGGCGAAATAAACATGCGCGGCTTGCAGCACGGTTTCGCTCCATTGAACCAGGGTTGATGGCATGTCGATGACCACATAATCAAAGTGGCTGCGGGCCATTTCGATCACGCGGCTGATGTCGTCAGGACCCAACAGATCAAGGGGCAACATATCTGCGGGGGCCGTCAGCACCTGCAATTTGTCGTCAAAGGTCAGCAGGGATTGCGCGAAAATTTCGGCGTCCAGATTTTCAGTGTCCGACAGCATGTCATAGACAACTTCACGGCGCACCAAATCCAGGAACGTCGAAACGGCACCGAATTGCAGATCCAAATCGATCAGGCAGACAGACGGTGATGCATCGCCATCGATGTTCGCCAATTCCCAAGCAAGGTTAACGGCCAAAGTCGTCGCACCGGTTCCGCCGGCCAATCCGTGGCTGACGATCACGGCACCGTCTTTGCTGGCACCGGGTTTTAGCTGCGTTGTTGGGGCCGCGACAACCGCAGGTGCATTGGCTGCCCGCACATGATCGATGGCCTGTTGCAATTCGCCTTCGGGAAGGGGGTAGGGCACGAATTCGTCAGCACCTTTTCGCAGCAAGGAATGCAACGAGGCAGGGGTCACGTCTTCGGCGATCAGGATAACCTTGATGTTGCGCTTTTTGGCTTGGGCAATGATTTCGCCCATCAAAACAAGGTTGTCTTCGTCGGTATCATCCATCGCAAGGGCAATAAACTCCATGGCTTCGGCTTCGGGTTGCCCGAAAAAGGCCAGAGCCTCGGCAAATCCCAAATCGCCCCAGCTTTCGCCCAGGGCCGATTCCATATCTTCGATCAGCAAGTCAAAATTCTGCACGTCACGGCTGACGGTACAGGCCACAATGGGCGTCGTTTCGGGTTGCGGCATTACACTGCTCATTGCCAATCGTCCTTTGTTAACGGCACGGCGGGGAATGGCATGATGTCATTACTCGCTTGGCGCCCGCATCCAGCAACTTTGGCCAGACGCATTTGTCCTATTGAAGCGAATATGTCGGTGAACTAGGGCGAGATTGGGGCCGAAAGAAACCAATTGTTTGATATCTTGGGACGATCAACCTAATTTAGGTTGTATTGTATCGCTCTGCCGCCGTAACAGCAGAGCCGATTTTTCAGTAAATTCTTACTGTTCAGTCCGCAGGTCAGACCCTGAAATACCTTCAAGCTGCGACGGTGCCGTCGCGCTGTTCAGGTAGTCGCGGTAGATGATCTGAGCGTACTTGCCGTCGAGCACATTTTGGTGCGTGTTCACAAAGCCGGTGACTTCGGTCACGGTGCGACGATTGCGGCGTTCACGCCCCTGCGTCACGATCAGTGGTTGTGTTTCACCCAAAGAGGCGACGGCCTCGAGGCGTGAACGACTGATTCCTTGTGTCGTCAAATAGTGCACAACAGCGTTGGCACGTCGCAGCCCCAAACGCTTGTTTGAATGTGCGCCACCGACAGCATCGGTGTGTCCGTAGACGCGAAAACGGATTTCCGGGAATTGACGGATCCAACGCGCCTGTTCGCCAAGCGTGTCACGGGCCCCTGCATCCAACGTCGCGCTGTTGAAGGCAAAGTTGACGGTCGTCAACACTTCGGACGAGAATCTGTTAGCTAAATCAAAGGTATACTGGCGCTCACCGGTTTGGATCAGCGTGTTGTTCAGCGTCGCGTTTCCGAATTGACCAGTGTCGGCCAAGGCCCCGGCTTCGCGGTAAAACTGCGTGTAAACAGGGTCACTGCTGGGCGCACATGCGGCAACGCCAACCGTAATGGCAGCGATGGCGCTTACGCGAAGTTTTGTACGCTTGGTCAGCTGCATTTTCCCGATCTGCTTTTTGTTAGTCCAGAACATAGCCATATGAACCACTGAAGTCTTGTTTGGCAACCTCGGCAGCGGCACCCTTTTTAGGTGTACGCGTTCCGGCGGCTGTGCGTCCGAACAAGAACAAGTCTTTTTCGCTTGGCGGTTTGATCCGATCGGTGGGCAATGACAAGACATCGCCACGTGTCGGGGTCACCAAATGTGCGGTGATAATAATGACCAGCTCGGTTTGGCTGCGCTGATAGCTGGCAGAACGGAAAAGTGCGCCCAAAACAGGGACATCGCCGATCCAAGGCAGCTGCGAATTGTCGTCAGTAAAGTCGTCTTGCAACAAACCGGCGATTGCAAAGCTTTCGCCGTCGCGCAATTCGACCGTGGTCGATGTTTCACGCCGCGAGAATGCGTCGATCGACAGACCACCATCCGTGGTAAAACTGTTGGTCGGGTCAATCGCAGACACAGCTGCCTCGAGTTCGAGGTTGATCAGGTCTTTGTCCACAACGCGGGGGATAAAGTTCAGCTCAACACCGAAAGGTTTGTATTCAACCGTGATCGCGCCGTTGTCTTGGCTGACAGGGACGGGGTATTCGCCGCCCGCCAGAAATTTCGCTTCTTGGCCCGATAGGGCAACAAGGTTCGGTTCTGCCAATGTGCGCACAACGCCTTTGGTTTCAAGGGCTTCGAGCAAGATACCGACCTGAGTCGACCCTGCATTAAAGCCAAACAAGATCGCGCCGTTGTTGGTGTTTGTACCTGGAACGTTGCCACCTAGGGCTGTCGCGATGCCACCAGATGTCACATTTGTGCCAGACCCTGCGCTGACTCCAAGACCGCCAGTCGTGTTGCTGAGGGACAGCGACGAGCTGAGCGATTTTGATACGTTGCGCTGCATTTCTGCAAAGCGCACTTTCAGCATGACTTGTTGGATGCCACCAACGCTCATCAAATTGGACACCCGTTCAGGGGCGTAGCGTTCGGCCAAATCAAGCGCGCGTTGCAAGCGGGACGAGCTGGACACGATGCCAGACATTACGATCCCGTCGTTTGCGGTGCGCACTTCGATTTTTTCGCCCGGTAGGATCTGGCGAAGCCGTTCTTTGAATTCTGAAATGTCTGCGGACACCCGAACATCGACGTTTGTGATCAACTTGCCGGACGCATCCAGCAATGTCAGCGTCGTAAGGCCCGGTGATTTGCCCAAAACATAAATCGTGCGATCCGAAAGCGATGAAATGTCAGCAATTCCGGGGTTTGCGATGCTTAGTTCCGCAAATGGAACGTCGCTTTCCACAACCACGGCGCGGTTCATCGGCACATCTAAACTGCGCGACGTGCCTTGCTTGAGGACACGAATATTATTCGCCCAGCCCTCACTCGCGGTAAGAACCGCAAGGGGCGAAACGGTAAGTGACAGCCCAAGAAGGGCCGCTTTGAATAGCTTATCAATTTTCATGTGACCTGCCTTTTTGATCACGCCTCGGGATTGGGTCTTTGTGCCCATGTTGTAATCACCATGCGCCACTTTGGCTTTTTAATCAAGAATCAATGACTTCGCGGGAATTGTGCATGTGGATAAATCGCAACAGGGTAAAAATGACACAGGTGCCGCCTGTCGAGGCGACACCTGATAACCGTTTGATCGGGAGGGATTTCTGAAGGTCACCCCGACCGTTGTTTGATTAGTTTGTGCAGGGAATTGGGATTTCCAGTACTTCGGCACCACGACGTGTGCGGATTGTACAGACTTTTTCTTTTTCCAGGGCGACGGTTTCTTCGCGTTCAGCCAGACCCAAGAGCGAACGCTGATCGACGTTAACAGAACCCGCAACCGTGTCATCGTCCGCACCGACCAGCGACAGCGACAGGCTGCCTGTGGATTGTGCTTGGGCGAGGGCACCAACCTGCTCTGGTTTAACAGAGACGGTGACGGTGCGCGCAATCACAGCGCCGTTCAGATCGCCGGCGGCGGATTGGTCGATCGCGATCAGCTTTACGCCCGCTTCGATTAATTTTGTGACTTCGCTGGTGCTTGCTCCGACGCTGTTGCTGCTGCCGCGTTCCAGGCGGCCGGTCCAGTAGATGTCGACGCGGTCGTCGGGGCGCAAAAAGCCTGACACGCCGCTGGCCACATCAACACGGATCGCAAAGGCGCGCATGCCACGTTCTAGGCGGGATGTAATGCCTGCTTCTTCGCCAGGGGCGGACACTTTGACGGCCAAAATGGCTTCGTCTTTTTCCATTGCCCGCAGAACAACACGAAGCTGATCTTCGGTTTCGGAATACAGGCTGTGTTCGCCGATGAATGCGCCTTCGGGGATGGCGTTTTCAGGCCAACTGACCATCCGCACGTCCTCTGCCGCAAGGGCCTCGCCGTATTTCAATTGGCGGTCCGCCACGTAAACTTCGACAGTGGGGACAATCTTTTGACGGGCGGCACGTTCTTTTGCCAGCTCGGTTTGATATGCGCCAAATTGCTCTTTGGCGAGATAAACCGCACCACCAGCAAGCGCAACGCCTACGATAAGCACAAGTCCAAATACCATTCGCATGATGTCACCTCTTTAAATTTCTAGACCACTTATGTGGCCCTTTTGCTCGACTTAATGTGCGCCGCTAATTGTGGCGACTTGAAGGAACTGCTGTGGCCATCGCACGGCATTTTGCGCGTGAAACGAACCCAACCTACAGTCTCAGGGATGCAAACCAGCGCGCGACATTTGCCGCGCAACAATCCTGCCGGACAAGGGGGGGTTAAAACGACCAACCGGACAACAATGCCGTGATGTAGCCTGTCAGAACCAGGATGCTTGATTGCATTGTCGCGGCAATTCCTGCTGCCATTGCAACCAGCGCTGCCGTCAGAACAACCCAATCAACAGTGATCGCGCCGCTGTCTTCTTTGAAGAACATTTTCACTCGGTTAAACATACAATTTCCTTACTCTGTCTTCCGTTGCACAAAGGGCCGCGTCCGAGTGAACGGTCGCGGCCCCAAAATCTGCGGTTCAGACTAGGCCAAACGCGCTAGCCCGAGGCCAGACCTACGCTTATGCGTTAGGGTCTTGTGCTTGCAAGAATGTGTCTGTGTCGGTTGTCAGCTCAGTCGCACCGGTTTCGATGGATGTGTATGCTGCAACGGCCAGGCCAACAACTGCGGCTGTCAAAACAACCCAGTCAACTGTTACGGCGCCGTTTTCGTCTTTACGGAAGTTTTTGATAAATTTCATCATGGTGTGTCCCTCCAAAGGATCAATATTGTCTAAGTTCTACCTTGTCGTTTTTGTGGCTCACTCTCTCAATTGAGCCAGTTCGACGGGGTATGAACATATTGTGCACTGTGATTGAGGCATGAATTTGACCGGATAAAGGTTCTCTCAAGGCCTCAAATTTTAGTCCCGAGCTAGATCCACAGACCTAGCCCGAGGCCAGACCTACGCTTATGCGTTAGGGTCTTGTGCTTGCAAGAATGTGTCTGTGTCGGTTGTCAGCTCAGTCGCACCGGTTTCGATGGATGTGTATGCTGCAACGGCCAGACCAACAACTGCGGCTGTCAAAACAACCCAGTCAACTGTTACGGCGCCGTTTTCGTCTTTACGGAAGTTTTTGATAAATTTCATCATGGTGTGTCCCTCCAAAGGATCAGTGTTTTTAAGTTTCAACCTTGTCGGCGTTGGCGGCTCACTCTCTCATTTGAACCTGTCCGACTTGGTATGAGGATGTTTTGCACTTTGATTGAGGCATGAATTTGACTGCAAATATGGCTTTTGCACTTTTTAGGAAGCTTCCTGGGAAAGAGCATTTAGTGCGTTGTTTTTAAATGATATTAAACTTCGATGAATTTTCAAGTATTGATGTTTTGTTAATGAAATCTGCTAAATGTGGCGGTATCGCCTTGTTCTGTGCCCGATTTGCTGGCTGAAACGGCCAAAATCTGCAATAACAGCCCGACAAAACAAGCAAAGCCGAACAATCGGCGCACGAGCAGGCAGAACATATGCGGAATTTTTTAATAATCGCCATCTTCGGGATGGTTCTGTCTGGAATCGCGCAGGCAGAAGGCCCAAAGCCGTTTCCGGATTTTTCTGCCAAGCGTGTGAAGCCGCCAAAAGCCAGCGGATCCAAACGGATCACTATCCAGATTGATCCAGAGGCACAGGTGCAAACACCAAAGCCTGCGAACCCAACGGTGCAGGCCAGCGCGCCAGCCCCGCGTCGCCCGGACGCAAAATACGATTGGTTCTGGGACAAAGTCTCGCCTGATCTGGAAAACGCGGGGGCAGGGCGCTTGCAGCTGGCAATGTCGGCTTTGGCCGGGTCCAACGCCAAAGTGGCCAGCCCGCGATTGGCCGTGATGCAAGGCATTGCAAAGGTGCAGGGCATCGAAATCTTGAAATCAACGATCGGAACCGACGTGTCGCCGGCCTTGGTTTTGGCTGTGATGACAATTGAATCAGCGGGCAAGGCAGACGCTGTCAGTCGTGCCGGGGCCCAAGGGTTGATGCAACTGATGCCAGCCACAGCCGCGCGCTTTGGCGTCAAAGACAGTCTTGTGCCAGCGCAAAACATCGCAGGCGGCGTCAAATATCTGAACTGGTTGATGGGCGAATTCGACAATGACCCGATCATGGTGCTGGCCGGATACAACGCGGGCGAAGGATCAGTGCGCAAATACGCAGGTGTGCCGCCGTTTGCAGAAACCCGTGATTACGTCCCTAAGGTGCTCGCGGCGTTCCAAGTGGCGCGTGGCTTGTGCCTGACGCCACCAGAGTTGATCAGCGACGGATGCGTGTTCGCGCTGATGAACTAGACGCCTAGCGCGGCAAAGATATCGCGCCATAGCAAGAGGCCGTAAGCTTCGTTCATGTGCGCGTAATCCGGTTTGACAGGATCGGTCGGCGAAATCTGTTTTCGGGTCCCGGTGCCGTATTGCTTTAGGCTTAGCCCGTGTTCACCGATGGTTTGTTTGGGTTGTGCAATGTTCTGGATGCCTATTTCCAGCAGGCGCGTGGCAAATAGGTCTGCGGCGTGCTTCCAGACGTACGCAGATGCGCCGAGGTCCAGCGTACTGTTAAAGGGCTGCTCAAGCGTCGTTTCATTGCGCCGTGGCATGCCGACATGCAGAACACGCGGCACTTTCCAGTTGTGCCAGCTTTCTGTCGGTAAGTTTTCCTGAATGTTCTGGGCCAGGATGTGCTCGAACGCGGGACGCGACATTTTCTTGCCACCCGCATCCGCGTGAATGCCGTCGATTTCGAACTGGCGCAGCAGCGACATCAAAAGGATCGTATCAAAATACCACCAGCCGATGCAGATCACGGCGGCAAACGGGGACAGGTCTATCGACAGACGTTTGTTGTGGCGCATCGCATGGCGCAGCAGCTCTGGATCTTCGCCGTCTTGGGGGAAACAGCCAAACCGTTGCTCGGGTTCGACCGACATTGCCCGCAGGCCTATCTGATGACCGCGAAAGAACGACACATCAATGTCCGGGCGCAATTGTTCCAGCTGGTTGTACCATGCCAACTGTGGGGCCGTGGCGTGCGAATTGCCAATCACAGCAATGCGCATCATTTCGAGAACGCCTCCAGCAGCACGTCCTCGCATTGCGCGTCGGCTTCGGCTTTGGCGTAAGCATTGGGAATGCTGAGCTTGGCGGGGGCATCATCGGTGTCGTCGGGGACAGGGGCCCCATGCGCGCTTAAGAACATGCGCATCGCCTTGGCGACACCTTCTTTGGTGACACTGCGCCGGTTCTCGGTGAAATAGGCCCCCCCGGACTTGGCCGAAGTGATCGCCTCGTAGGACGCAAAGTAATCGACGTCATCGTAGTCATCATACAGCGCACCGCAAACCGCACGCAGTACGGCTTTTGAATGGGCGGTGGCGACTTCGACGTGTTGACCACTGGCTGTCGCGGTCAACGGTACGGGCGACACGGTCAGCAAGAATTTGACGGCTGGATTGCGTTGTTGCAGCATTTTGCGGAAGGTCAGAAAGTCTTTGATGATCTCGTCGTAGCGAAATTTCTTGAACACATGGATGTCAGGATCATACGCGCCCGCGATGACGCCCGGTGCGGTTGGATAGACGGTTTCGCTGGCGCGGTGCATCCATGCTTCGGTCAGACCCAGCGTCAGAACCACCACATCCGCCTTGAAAAACGCGCGCCTGGTCAGCAGCAAATGCGAGGTGCGATGGCTGTTGACCAAATCGGCAGTGTCCAAGCCTTCGGGTTCCACCGCAGGGCGCATGGCGTCAAAAAAACGACCGTCTTTTTCCCAAACCGCATCTTCGGGGGTGAATTTTCCACGCGCCTCTCTGAGCAGCTGAAGCAGTTGGCGCATCGTGTAGACGTTGCCATACCGCGCCGAGTACATCCTGTAGCCAAAGCGCTGGGCCACGCTGTCGCTGACGGCATCGGGCAAGGATTCTGTGTCGATGACGTTGAATTCAGCACCGCGCAGTGCCTTGCCCACGTGCTGTGCAAAGCAGGATCCAACCGTCAGGATCGCAGTTTCAGGCGTGATTTCAAACTTCGGTTGATACAGATCGCCAGGCGTCATCGGATCGGTTTCGGCAACTGCCGTGCGCCAATAAGCGTTGGGCGATAAATCTGTGTATGGGTTAGGCATTGGGACCTCGGGATCGCGACGGCTTTGATTTAGCATATGCACCGATCACTGATTTACAAACAGTGTTTGGCAGTTTCGATCCGGAACAACATGTCTTTGGTCAAAAGCGCACCGCGCAAATGGATCACGCGGTGCGACTGGTGTTAAACGATTTTGGCTTGGGTGGCGGCCCGCAGTTCTGCCTCGGTCACGCCGTCTGCGCATTCGACGATGGCCAAGCCACCCTCGACAACATCCAGCACACCCAAGTTGGTGATGATGCGGTCAACCACGGCTTTGCCGGTCAAAGGTAACGTGCATTCGGACAAGACCTTGCTGTCGCCGTGCTTGTTGGTGTGATCCATGACGACAACCACGCGACCAACGCCTGCGACCAGATCCATCGCACCGCCCATGCCCTTGACCAGCTTGCCGGGGATCATCCAGTTGGCGAGGTCACCGTTTTCGGCCACTTCCATCGCGCCAAGGATCGCCATGGCGATTTTGCCGCCACGGATCATGCCAAAGGACTGGGCGCTGTCAAAATATGCGGTCTGTGGCAGTTCTGTGATGGTCTGTTTGCCGGCGTTGATCAGGTCGGCGTCTTCGGTCCCTTCGATCGGAAACGGACCCATGCCCAGCATGCCGTTTTCCGATTGCAGCGTGACTTCGATGCCTTCGGGAATGTAGTTGCTGACCAGCGTCGGGATGCCGATGCCAAGGTTCACGTACCAGCCGTCTTGCAATTCGAGCGCGGCGCGTGCCGCCATTTGATTTCTATCCCAAGCCATGTTTTTGATCCTTGTTGGCGATGTTCGGGGTGCCGCAGCAACCCAGTGTGGTTAATGTTGATGCAGTGTGGGGCACTGCTGGATTTTATCCAGAACCGCGGCCCACACTTGTTTTCCGTAATCCGGGTTCATGTGGGCCAAATCCTGGCTCGGGTGGTGTTTGCCATTGCGAAGCCGCAAGGATCCGATCCCGTATTGACGTCGGGTCAAGCCGCTTTGCGCCAGCGTGTGTGCAGGTTGCCGCAGAAAGGTTATCGCGTGTTGTGCCATAGCGTTCTCAAGCCGGTCACAGGCGAGATCAAAAACCTCGCGATACCCAGCCGTAGGTTCATCGGGGCGTTTGGGGGCATTCTGACTGTCCAGAATGGCTTCGCTGCGACGGGGTGTTTCAACACAGATGACGTGTTTGCTGGTCCAGCCGTGCCATGTGTCGGGCAACATGCTGCGCTGACAGTAGTCTTGCAGGATTGCATCAAACGCGGGCCGCGACATAAGCGTTTTGGCCCCGTGATGGGGCATGCCATCAATATTGACGCGGCGCATGAGATCGCGAAGAAATGCGGGATCGTTGGACCAGCCAACATGCAAAACCACATCGGCGTCACTTAATAATACAGCACGATAATCCTGCACGTATTGATCTGTAATCTCGGCTTCTTCCAGCTGTTCACCGTCGGGTGCATACCAGGCCATGTGATCGCCAATCTTGATCCGGTTCAGCTTTTCTTGCCGTCCTGCGAGGTAGTTCACTTCAATATCGGGGAATCCAGGACCTAACTCATCCCACGCGAATTTCATGGCACTCGCATGGGATGACCCGACCAGAACAATTTTCAATTTGCGCGTTTTGCTCATGACTGACCTGCCATCATGCGCTGTGTTTTAGGTCAGTGAAGAACATCAAGAACCCGTCTGGGTCTTTGACATGCAATTCTCTGGCCCCGTAATCGCGCTCAACCGGACTGATGGGCAAAAGGTCAGGGTGATCGACAAAGCGGCCTTTGATCTCGTTCCAATAGTCCGCCACGTCATCCACCCAGAACTGGGCAGATACGTTGTTGGCCGTGGCGTTTAAGGCGGTCTCGTCGGCGGCGTTGATGAACGCAACCATCAGATTGCCGCGGCGCATCAACGCATACCCGTGATCTGGATTGTACAGCGCGCGTTCGAACCCCAAGCAAGTCTCGTAGAACGCAACGCTCACCATCACATCGCGCACGGCGACGATAGGGGCGGTGCCCGAGAGTTCAGGGGGGGCGTCGCTCATTTAGGCCGCTCGCGTGGTGCGCTGTTCGATGCGTTTCTCGTGATCGCCTTGAATGATGCGGTGCACGTAGATGCCGGGCAGGTGGATGCTGTCGGGGTCCAGCGAACCTGTCGGCACGATTTCTTCGACCTCGACCACACACATTTTGCCACACATTGCGGCCGGCGGGTTGAAATTGCGGGCGGTTTTGCGGAACACAAGGTTACCCGTCGCGTCCGCTTTCCATGCCTTCACAATGGCCAGATCGGCAACGATGCCTTCTTCCATGATGTAAGTTTCGCCGTTAAAATCTTTGTGCTCTTTGCCCTCAGCAATCACGGTGCCGACACCGGTTTTGGTGTAAAAGCCCGGGATACCACAGCCGCCTGCGCGCATACGTTCGGCCAACGTGCCTTGGGGGTTAAATTCCAGCTCCAATTCGCCGGACAAATACTGACGCATGAATTCTGCGTTTTCACCGACATACGAACTGATCATCTTTTTGACCTGCTTGGTTTGCAGCAAAATACCGATGCCAAAGTCATCAACGCCGGCGTTGTTGGACGCAAACGTCAAATCCTTTGTGCCCGCGTCCTTGATCGCGTCCAGCAGCAATTCAGGGATTCCGCACAGGCCAAAGCCACCTGATGCGATGAACATTCCATCGTGCAAAAGACCCTCAAGGGCCTCGGCTGCTGATCCATAGACTTTTTTCATGGGACTTCCCTTTTGGTGCGTGTTGGCAAAGTTTTGACGCTGCGTTGCGGCAGAGTCAATCGCGTCTGGGGGGTATTAGACGTCGCGGATCATCGTGGTGGCGCTTGCGAACCCGAACAGCCATTTGAACGGACCAAGGTGTTCTTGGGTGGTGGCGACAAACCCGCGACGTTCATACAAAGCGCGCGCACGCGGGTTCGTGTCGATGACGTCCAAACGAACAGCGGTTTTCCCCAGATCTTTGGCGGTCTGGACAATCGCATCTAACAGAACTGTACCGACACCTTGTCCACGCGCTTGCTCGCTTACAAAAATGCCGTCCATTGTCAGAATGTCCGGCGAATGCGTGCGCTCCAGCAGAGATAACAACGGGACGCGCCACGTGGACCCAATCGTGCCGTAGATCGCGGTCATGTCCGACCATTCAGCAGCAGTCAGCGCGCCATTGTCGGATTTATAACCGGCAACGCCCCACAAATCGCCATCCGGCCCAAGCGCGGAAATGGCGTGGGTGGGATCAAAGACACGGGTGAAAAATGCGCGCGCTTTGGCCTCTGGTCCCATCACTTTACTTAGTTTTGGGCCAAAAGCTTGCCAATATAGATCGACGGCGCGTGCGATGTGGTCAGGCGCGAGCCCGTGTTTGCAGGTAAACCCGCTCACGCATCGTCCTTTTTCGCCGCCGCTTTCTTCTTGGGGGCTGCTTTTTTCTTTGCTGCGGGCTTTTTGGCGGGTGCCTTTTTCGCTGCGGTTTTCTTGGCGGCGTGCTTCTTCTTGGTCGCTGCTTTGCGCTTGGCCGGGGATTTCGCCAGTTTTTCCTCGATCAAGATCACAGCTTGATCAACCGATAAATCCTCAGGCTCGATCTCTTTGGGGATCGTAGCGTTAACCTTTTCCCACTTCACATAAGGCCCGTATTTGCCTTTCATGATGTTGATCACACCGCCCATATCAGGGTGTTCGCCCATCTCGCGGATCGGAACTGCGGGTTGCCCACGGCTGCCGCGGCTGGCGATTTTCTCGGCCAACAGTTGCACGGCGCGGTTCATGCCGACGGTCCAGACCTCGTCGATGCCCTCGAGGTTGGCGTTGGTGCCGCCGCGCTCGGATGTCGAAACCGCGTGTTTCAGATACGGACCATAGCGCCCGATGTTGGCCCAAACCATCACGCCGTCTTCGGGGTGTGGCCCGATTTCGCGGGGCAGGGACAGCAACATGAGGGCCTGTTTCAAATCGACATCGGCGGGTGGCCAATCCTTAGGGATCGATTGGCGCGGTGGTTTTTTGTTTTCTTCCGTCACTTCGCCGCGTTGCACGTAGGGGCCAAAGCGCCCTTTGAATGCTGAAATCTTGTCGCCGTCGTCTTCGCCCAGAACTTTGCCTTCGGGTGGGATGCCACCGTTGTCTTCGGCACCGGGGGGGCCGAATGCGCGGGTATAGCGGCATTCAGGATAGTTCGAGCAACCGATGAACGCGCCGCCGGACCGTGCCGTGCGCATCGACAAGCGGCCGATTTCGCAGTTGGGGCACAGACGTGGATCGCCGCCGCCTTCAAGTGGTGGGAATAAGTGTGGTTCCAGCACCTCGTTGATTTTTTCCAACACTTCCGTGATGCGCAAATCAGACGTTTCAGCGATCGAGGCCGAGAAATCCTTCCAGAAGGAATTCAGCACGTCTTTATAATTACGGTCACCTGCGGACACATCGTCCAGCTCTTCTTCGAGGCTGGCCGTAAAATTGTAGCCGACGTACTTGCGGAAATAATTCTCAAGGAAGGCAATGACCAAACGGCCTTTGTCCTCTGGAATCAAACGGTTCTTTTCCTTGCGCACGTATTCACGGTCTTGGATCGTGGTCACGACAGAGGCGTAAGTCGACGGGCGCCCAATGCCCAATTCTTCCATGCGTTTGACCAATGTCGCCTCGGTGTAGCGGGGCGGTGGTTGCGTGAAATGCTGCTCTGGGTTGACCGATCTTTTGTCGGCTTTTTCACCTTGGGTGATCTGCGGCAGACGCTTGTCATCGTCATCCACAACCACATCATCGCGGCCTTCTTCGTAGATTTTCATGAAGCCGTCGAACAACATGACCTGACCCGTGGCGCGCAGTGTGACCTGTTCGTCATCCGATCCGATATCAACCGTTGTGCGTTCCAGACGCGCTGATTCCATCTGACAGGCCAGCGTGCGTTTCCAGATCAGATCGTATAGCTTGCGCTGATCCGCATCCATGATTTTCAGGTCATCAACGGCCTTGGTCATTTCCGTCGGGCGGATACATTCGTGCGCTTCTTGGGCGTTTTTGGCTTTGTTTTTATAGACGCGCGGGGCAGAGGGCACGTATTCGGCACCATACCGGTCTTTGATCGCATCGCGCGCCATCACGACAGCCTCGGGCGCCATATCGATGCCATCGGTCCGCATGTAGGTAATGTGACCGGCCTCGTATAGGCGCTGGGCGCTGCTCATGGTTTGGCGCGCACCCATGCCGAATTTGCGGCTGGCCTCTTGTTGCAGGGTCGAGGTCATGAACGGCGGGGACGGATTGCGCGAACCGGGCTTGGCCTCAACCGACTGAATTTTCAGATCGCGACTGCTGATTGCGGTTTCGGCCAGTTCGGCCTGCGTCTGATTCTCGATGTCAAAGCGTTCAAGCTTTTTGCCGGCCAGTACAGTCAGCCGGGCTTCAAACTCTTGACCACGCGGTGTCGCAAGGATCGCTTTGACGGACCAGTATTCGCGGTTGCGAAAGGCTTCGATTTCCATTTCGCGTTCGGTCAGGATGCGCAGGCAAACAGATTGCACACGCCCCGCAGATTTCGCGCCGGGCAATTTGCGCCACAGAACCGGCGACAAGTTAAACCCAACCAGATAATCCAGCGCGCGACGGGCGAGATACGCCTCGACCAAAGGCATGTCGACCTCGCGCGGATTTTTCATCGCTTCAGTGACGGCCGTCTTGGTGATCGCGTTAAAAACAACGCGGCTGACGGGTGTGCTTTTGTTGATCGCCTTGCGTTTTGTCAGTGCTTCTTGCAGGTGCCAACTGATCGCTTCGCCTTCGCGGTCCGGGTCAGTTGCGAGAATCAGTTCGTTGTCGTCTTTCAATGCATCGGTGATCGCTTTGACGTGTTTTTTGCTGTCGCTGCCGATTTCCCAGAGCATCTCGAAATCGTTCTCGGTGTCGACAGATCCGTCCTTGGGTGGCAGATCACGGACGTGTCCATACGAGGCGAGGACCGTGTAGTTATCGCCCAAATATTTGTTGATGGTTTTGGCTTTGGCCGGGGATTCAACAACAACGACTGGCATGTACGGGGGCACCTTTTGCGAAGAAATTCAGGGCGTCTATGGCTGCGCAAGATGTGAGGCGCAAGGGCGGAATGTCAACACACGTCGTTCGGGAGGCCGATATAGATAGTGAATGCAGCGCCTAATTGGTGCGCGCAAGCAATCCGCCATCTTGGCGCGCGATCTGACCGTCCAGCTCTAAATCCAGCAAAACCGGAGTGATATCGGCAGCACTGGTTTTCAGATCACGGATCAGTTGATCTTCGGCTAAAGGCGACGGACCGAGGCGCGACAAAATCTGCATGTGCAGATCAGATGTGTCACGCAAATCGCTGTTTTGGGTCGCTGGTTCGTCCATCGGCAGCATCTGCTGTGTGGGCGCAAGTGGTGTCAGCGCTTCGATTACGTCTTGGGCGCTGCGCACCAAGGTCGCGCCATCGCGGATCAACATATTGCAGCCAGAGGCGCGAGCATCAAAGGGGTGACCGGGCACGGCCAATACATCGCGCCCTTGATCCAAAGCATCGCGCGCGGTGATCAAGCTGCCGGACTTCGCAGCAGCTTCGACCACCACGGTCGCGTGTGACAAGCCAGAGATGATCCGATTGCGGACGGGAAAGTGGCGGGCCATTGGCTGTAGTCCGATCGGCATCTCGCTAAGACGCAGACCGGTGTTGGCAATCGAGGCCGCCAAATCAGCGTTTTCAGCAGGGTAGATCACGTCGACCCCGCCGGCTTGAACTGCGATTGTGCCGGTTGCCAAAGCGGCATGGTGGGCAGCGGCATCAACTCCGCGCGCAAGGCCCGAGACAATGACATAGCCTGCCTCGCCCAAATTTGCGGCAAGCGATTTTGCCATGCGTGTGCCCAGCGACGATGCATTTCGCGCGCCAACCAGCGCAATCATCGGGCGGTTCAGAAGGGAAATATCGCCCAACGCCCATAGAAACGGCGGGCAGTCCGGAAGATCCAGCAGGGACTGTGGAAAGTCGGGATCATCCTGAGAAATCAATTGCGCCCCAAGCGCATAGCCGGTCGCGATCTCTTTGCGAATAACTGCTTCGGGGCAAATGTCATACCGCTGAACGCCGGCGGCGCGCGCTACCTCAGGCAGCGCGGCCAACGCGTTTTGCGCCGTGCCGTGTTCAATTAGCAAACGTTTATACGTCGATATGCCAACCCGGCGGGATCGCAACAGACGGAGACGGTGAAATATGTCGACTTCCGGGGTGGGTAGGAGTGGGGGGTGAGTGGAAGAAGGAGTATTTCCTTTGACTGTCATCCGTGGCTCCGTCCGTTGCTGAGAACTTTATAAATTCAAAGAGGTTAACGACGAATGAATCAATTCCTCACTATTTATGGGGAAATTGGCGGGTATTTTCGCCAAAACGACGGTTTTATGTCGCCGATCCGCCAATTGTTAATCCGCCAATCATCAGCGTTGGTTGCCCGACGCCGACTGGCACCCATTGTCCAGCCTTGCCGCAGTTGCCCATGCCGGGGTCGAGCGCCATGTCGTTGCCGATGGCGCGAATCTGTTTGAGCGCGGTTGCGCCGTCGCCAATCAGTGTCGCTCCGTTCACTGCTTCGCCGACCACGCCGTTGCGCACGCGGTAGGCTTCGGTGCAGCTGAACACGAATTTTCCGTTGGTGATATCGACCTGGCCGCCACCGAATCCGACGGCGTAAATACCGTCCTTTAGATCAGCGACGATATCGCCGGGATTGGTGTCACCGCCCAGCATGTAGGTGTTGGTCATGCGCGGCATCGGCGTGTGTGCATAGCTTTCGCGCCGCCCGTTGCCTGTCGGTTCAACCCCCATCAGGCGCGCGTTTTGGCGGTCCTGCATGTAGCCGACCAGCACACCGTCTTCGATCAGCGTGTTCTTGGCGGATGGCGTACCTTCGTCGTCCACAGAAATAGACCCACGCCGGTCGGGAATCGTGCCGTCATCTAACACAGTGACACCTTTGGCGGCGATCTGTTGACCCATCAGGCCCGCAAACGCGCTAGATCCTTTGCGGTTAAAATCGCCCTCTAGGCCGTGCCCGATGGCTTCGTGCAGCAAAATGCCGGGCCAGCCGGGGCCAAGCACGACGTCCATCACGCCCGCGGGGGCGGGGACAGCTTCGAGGTTGACCAATGCAACGCGCAGTGCCTCGCGGGTTTTTTCCTGCCAATCGTTAGGATCCAACAACCCATCAAGCCCCACACGGCCGCCGCCGCCTGCGGATCCTGATTCGCGCCGCCCATTGTGTTCGACGATGACAGAGACGTTTACGCGGGTCATCGGGCGGATATCGCTGACGGATCCACCTTCGGGGCGCAAGATCACGACCTCTTGGAGCGATGCGGCAATGCTGGCTGTGCATTGCACCACACGATTGTCCAAAGAACGGGCGAAATCGTCCATTGCGCGCAAAGTGTCCAGTTTCACAGGGAAAGTGGCCCCCGCAATCGGGTCTTCATCGGTGTAAAGCTTGGTATTTGTGGCCTGAGGTGCGTCTGCCCATGTACCACCGCCCGCGCCAACAGCCAGACGTGCGGTTTGTGTTGCGCGTTTCAGCGCGGCCTCGGAAATTTCTGTGGAATGGGCGTATCCGGCGACCTCGCCACGGACCGCGCGCAGACCGAATCCTTCGGATGCATCATAGCTGGCCGTCTTGAGACGTCCGTCATCAAACATCATCGCCTCGGAACGGCGGCGTTCTAGGAACAATTCGCCGTCATCTGCCCCGGCGGTCGCTTCGCGCAGCGTTTTAAGGGCTGCATCGCGGTCCAAATCCGTTTCGAACGGTGCAAAAGGGGCCTCTGACATGTTTGGTTTTCCTGATTTTTAAGGCCGGATTGGCACGCTAGGATTGATTTAGATCAAAAAGCGTCCGTTTGCCGCGCCTGAATGTCTTTATCTTGTAGTCAGAATATGATTGTAAGCTGCAAGAATACAACGGTCGACCGGTACGCGAATGTGCGAATGGTCAACTCCGGCATCAACAGTGATCACCAGATCAGGACGACACATGAAAAAGCTTATTTCCAATTTCGCCGCAACGGCCACCTTGATGGCCTCTTTTGTGGCGCTGCCAGCAATGGCGCAAAATACCACTCAGATTGAGGGGCTTGAAATCATCGGCGCGCCAATCGATGGCAAAATGGGCTTTCAGCCAGCTGTGACATCTGTCGCCAGCGATTTGCAAAACCTTGATTGGTTGTTGTTGATCATCATCACCGTGATCAGCGTGTTCGTAACGGGTCTGATGATCTGGTGCATTATCCGCTTTAACAAAAAGCGCAATCCGGTGGCGGCATCCTTCACGCACCACACAGGGATCGAGATCACCTGGACGATCGCGCCGATTGTTATTCTGGTTCTTCTTGGGGCGTATTCCTTGCCGGTTCTGTTCAACCAGCAAGAAATTCCAAAGGCTGATCTGACGATCAAAGCGACGGGCAACCAATGGTACTGGACGCATGAATATGTGGACCACGGATTTGAATTCGACAGCTACTTGCTGGGCTCTGCGGCCACGCTGGACACAGACGCGCGCCCCGCAGATGCAGACGTCACGCCACAAATTCTGGACGCCGCAATGGAAGCCAAGCTGGTTGACGCAGGCTACAGCCGTGATGAATGGTTGCTTGCCACTGACACAGCCGTCGTGATCCCGGTGAACAAAACAGTTGTTGTTCAGGTCACTGGTTCAGACGTTATCCACGCCTGGACGATCCCGGCGTTTGGCGTAAAACAAGACGCGGTCCCTGGCCGTTTGGCGGAACTGTGGTTCAAAGCCGAGCGTGAAGGCATCTACTTTGGTCAATGCTCAGAATTGTGCGGCAAAGACCACGCTTACATGCCGATCACCGTCAAAGTTGTCTCGCAAGAGGTCTATGATGCGTGGCTGGCCAGCGCGATCGAAGAATACGCTGGCATCGCGCTGCCGACGCGCGTCGCTTCTAACTAATTTGACAAGGGCGAGGGATCATACCTTGCCCTTGGTCGTTTTCTATTGCGCAAGCCCAACAGCCCGCCAGACAAGAGTGATCGCATGACAGACGTCAGCTATACTGCACAGACGGAACAACCGGAGGCGTCCTTGCGGGACTACTACGAGTTGATGAAGCCACGCGTGATGCAACTGGTTGTGTTTACAGCTGTTGTTGGTCTGATTGCGGCCCCAGTTTCCGTGCATCCGGTCGTTGGATTCGCATCCATTCTGTTCATCGCAATCGGGGCTGGTGCCTCTGGCGCGCTGAACATGTGGTGGGACAGAGATATCGATTCTGTGATGAAACGCACGGTTAAACGGCCGATCCCCGCGGGCAAAGTTCTCCCGGGGGAGGCGTTGAACCTTGGCGTGGCGCTGTCCGGTCTGTCGGTGATGATGCTGTGCCTTGCTGGCAACTTGCTGGCAGGCGCGATGCTGGCCTTTACCATCTTCTTTTACATTGTCATTTATTCCATGTGGCTGAAACGCTCGACCCCGCAAAACATCGTTATCGGTGGCGCGGCGGGGGCCTTTCCACCAGTGATCGGCTGGGTTGTGGCGACGGGATCCATGGCGATTGAACCGTGGCTGATGTTCGCGCTGATCTTTATGTGGACGCCGCCGCATTTCTGGGCGCTGGCGCTGTTCATGCGCAATGACTACGACGATGCGCAAGTGCCGATGTTAACCGTCACGCATGGCCGTCCCGCCACACGCCGTCACATTCTGATTTACACGGTATTGCTGTTTGTTCTGGCTGTCGGAACCGGGTTCACGTCGATTGGTGGGCCGATTTATCTGGCCGCTGCGGTGATCCTGAACGTGCTGTTCCTCAAGGGGGCATTCGCAATCTGGAAACGTGACGAAGTGATTGCAGACGCGGATGACTATCTCGTTGAACGCAAGTTTTTCAAACTGTCGCTGTGGTACCTGTTCTTGCACTTTGGCGCGATTTTGGCCGAAGCAATTCTGCGTCCCTACGGTCTAGGTGGTTGGTCATGAGCCTTAAGCACGAGCACGAAATTCACAAGCGCCGCAAATCCCGCAACGTTGGTGTTGGCCTGATGCTGGGCGGGTTCGTCGTGCTGATCATGGCGCTGACCTATGTGAAAATCACCTCCGGCGCGTTCGAGCTGCCAAAGGTCGAGGTTTCGCAGTGAAAAATCCGTTGTTTCGCCTTAGCCCGAAAGGGCGCACCGTTGCACAAACAGCCGGCTTGGTTGTTGTGATGGCGGGGTTGGCGTGGGCATCGGTGCCGTTTTACGACTGGTTCTGCCGGGTCACGGGCTTTGGTGGCGTCACCCAAGTCGCAACTGTGGGATCCGAAGACATCTTGGATCAAACGATCACGATCCGCTTTGATGCGTCCCTGCACACAGATATGCCGTGGGAATTCAAACCCGAAGTCCGCCAGATGGAATTGCGCATTGGCGAAACGGGGCTCGCATTTTACGAGGCCTACAACCCGACAAACAAACCGATCGCGGGCTCTGCCAGCTACAATGTTGCCCCGTACCAAGCGGGTGGCTTTTTCAACAAAATCGACTGCTTCTGCTTTGAAGAACAGGTCTTGGCCGCGGGCGAACGCGTCATGATGCCAGTGACATTTTATGTTGATCCCGAAATCGTTGCGGATCGCGACGGAAAATACGTGCACACGATCACGCTAAGCTATACATTTTATCAAATCGATCTGCCCGAAGGCTATGCGGCCCTCGCGACAGAGAGTGACACCAACCTGAACTGAGGGACGCTTCAATGGCCCACGCAAAAGACCACGACTACCACATTCTCACCCCGTCCACATGGCCGCTGTATGGCGCGCTGGCGGGTTTCATCATGCTGTTTGGCGGCGTTGTTTGGATGCGCACGGACGACGGTGGTGTGCCCATCTTGTTCGAGGCGATCACATTGTCGGGTCCATGGATGTTCCTGATCGGCCTGGCTGCCGTACTGTACGTGATGTTCGGCTGGTGGCGCGAATGCGTGATCGAATCCGAAGTCGGCGATCACACGGCGGTTGTTCAAATCGGTCTGCGCTACGGCGTCATTTTGTTCATCACCTCCGAGGTCATGTTCTTTTCCGCATGGTTCTGGTCGTTCTTCAAACACGCGATTTACCCGATGGAAGACTACTTTGGCACCGAATATGTTGCCCCGTTTGTCTACCCGGTCGACGCGCTGCACTTGCCGCTGATCAACACGCTGGTGTTGTTGCTGTCTGGTTGTGCCGTGACTTGGGCGCACCACGCGCTGGTTCATGAAAACAACCGCAAAGACTTGATCACCGGCCTTGCGATCTCGATCGTGCTGGGGGTTTTGTTCACCGGTTTGCAGGCCTACGAATACCAGCACTTGCTGCACGAAGGCTGGGAATTCGGTGTAGATGAATTCTATTCCAACTTCTTTATGGCCACCGGTTTCCACGGTTTCCACGTTCTGATCGGGACGATCTTTTTGACCGTCTGCTTGATCCGCGCGATGAAAGGTCACTTTACACCAGAGCGTCACATCGGCTTTGAAGCGGCCGCATGGTACTGGCACTTTGTGGACGTGGTTTGGTTGTTCCTGTTCTTTGCTGTGTACCTCTGGGGCATCTAAGAACAGTTTGCACATCGGTGCAAAATCCCTAAAACCTGACAAGGCGCACGTATCTTCGTGCGCCTTTGTCTTTTGCAATGATTGGGCGCAATGAAACGTTTGATTTTCTTTTTGGGCATTGGTCTGGGTGGGGCTGCGATCCTGATCAGCCTTGGTGTTTGGCAGATCCAGCGTTTGACCTGGAAACAAGCCATTCTGGCCCAGATCCAGGAACAGATTGTTCAGGCCCCTGTAGCGTTGCCAGTTGGCGCAAATGCTGGTGACCACAGCTATCTGTCCGCCACGGCGACGGGCACAGTTGGCACCGAATTCATACGGGTGCTGGTGTCCAAAAAAGATGTGGGCGCGGGATATCGTGTCATCAGCAAACTGCAGTTGGCCGACCAATCCATCCTGCTCGATCGCGGATTTATTCCTGCCTCGGCCACGATCCCGAATGCACCTGACGGCCCCGTCACGATCATTGGCAACCTGCAATGGCCCCAAGAAACCGACAGCTACACGCCTGATCCGGATATCGCCAAGAATATCTGGTTCGCCCGTGACGTCGATGTGATGGCCAAAACGCTCGAGACGGCCCCGATTATGCTGGTCGCGCGTGAAAAGTCGTTTGACGATACGCCCATAACGCCGTTTCCCGTGGACACTGTCGGCATTCCAAACGATCACTTACAATACGCAATCACCTGGTTTTCACTGGCCGCGATCTGGCTGCTGATGAGCCTCTATTTCTTACGCCCGACCAAACAAAGCCCTACCAAACAAAGCAGAGATATTTGACGTGAAATACATCTCCACCCGCGGCCAAGCCCCCGCGCTGACATTCGAAGACGCAATGCTAACCGGTCTTGCCCGTGACGGCGGGCTGTATGTGCCTGAAACGATACCGACGCTCAGTGCTGATCAGATCGCAGGCATGGCTGGCAAGTCTTACGAGGACGTCGCGTTCACAGTCATGCGCCCCTTTGTTGGCGACGTGTTCACGGACACGGAATTCAAAGAGATCATCGCGCGCGCCTATGCAGGGTTCGGCCACGCCACCCGCGCGCCTTTGGTGCAATTGGATCAAGGGCATTTCCTGCTCGAATTGTTCCACGGCCCAACTTTGGCGTTCAAAGATTTCGCGATGCAGCTGATCGGTCAGCTGTTTCAGACCGCATTGGGCCGTCGCGGCGAACGGGTCACGATTGTGGGCGCGACGTCCGGCGACACGGGCTCGGCGGCGATTGAGGCGTTCCGCGGCCTCGACAATGTCGACGTGTTCATCCTGTACCCGCATGGCCGCATTTCCGAAGTGCAACGCCGTCAGATGACCACACCGACTGAATCCAACGTGCACGCGCTGGCGATGGACGGTGATTTCGACGATTGCCAAGCCCGCCTCAAGGACATGTTCAACGACTTTGAATTCCGCGATGGCGTGCGTTTGGCAGGGGTCAATTCGATCAACTGGGCGCGGGTTTTGGCACAGGTGGTGTACTACTTTACGTCGGCTGTGTCCGTCGGCGCACCGCACCGCAAGGTCAGCTTTACCGTGCCAACAGGCAACTTTGGCGACATCTTTGCAGGCTACATCGCCAAGCAAATGGGCCTGCCGATTGACCGTTTGGTTGTGGCGACAAACCAAAACGACATTCTACATCGCTGCCTTGGCGGGCAGGGTTATCACAAAGGTGAAACCACGCCGTCAATCAGCCCGTCGATGGACATTCAGGTTAGCTCGAACTTTGAGCGCGCCCTGTTCGATGCTTACGGGCGTGATGGTGGTGCGGTGGCGCAGTTGATGGACGAACTAAAAGCAGGCGGTTTCGACGTCAGCCAAGGTGCCATGCAAGTGCTGCAAGATCACTACGATTCCGGGCGCGCATCCGAGGATGAAACATCGGCCACGATCACATCAACATTGAAAACCACCGGCGAGTTGCTGTGCCCGCATTCGGCCATTGGCGTCAAAGTCGCGATGGATCAAAACCTCGGCGAGGTGCCAATGATCACGCTTGCCACTGCGCACCCCGCGAAATTCCCTGATGCGGTCGAGGCCGCCAGCGGTATCCGCCCACCGTTGCCCCCGCGCATGGCCGATTTGTACGACCGCGACGAACGGGTCACACGCATTGCAAATGATCTCGACGCGCTGAAAAGCCATATCAAAGGACATATCCGCCCGTGACCACCACCAACACAGCGACGTTGCAGCAGCACAAATTGTCCAACGGCTTTCGCATCGTCACCGAACACATGCCCGGCTTGGCCTCGGCCACAATCGGCATTTGGGTCGGCGCCGGTGCGCGTCATGAAACCGCGCAGCAAAACGGCATCGCGCATTTTCTGGAACACATGGCGTTCAAGGGCACTGCCCGCCGCACCGCGTTGCAGATTGCTGAATCCATCGAGGATGTTGGCGGCTACATCAACGCCTACACCAGTCGCGAAGTGACCGCATATTACGCGCGTGTGTTGGAAAACGACGTACCTTTGGCGCTGGATGTGTTGGCTGATATTCTGCTGAACCCCATCTTTGACGAGGCCGAAATCGAAGTCGAACGCGGCGTGATTTTGCAAGAGATCGGTCAAGCGCTGGACACGCCTGATGATGTGATTTTTGATTGGTTGCAGGACCAAGCCTATCCGGACCAATCTATGGGCCGCACGATTTTAGGCCCTGCTGAGCGCGTTTCGTCGTTCAATCGCAGCGATTTGTCTGCCTTTGTTGGCCAGCATTACGGCCCCGAACAGATGATCCTGTCTGCGGCGGGTGCCGTGGATCACGACGCGTTGGTGCAGATGGCCGAAAAACTGTTTGGCCACATGACGCCAACGCCTGCGTTTGATTTGTTGCCTGCGCGCTTTGCCGGTGGTGAATTTCGTCAGTCCAAAACCCTTGAGCAAGCACACTTTGCGCTCGGTTTCGAAAGCCCAGGATACCGCGACGATGACATCTACATCGCGCAAATCTACGCCAGCGCCTTGGGCGGCGGCATGTCGTCGCGATTGTTTCAGGAAGTGCGTGAAAAACGCGGCCTGTGCTACACGATTTTTGCCCAAGCTGGCGCGCATGCAGACACTGGCATGACCACGATTTATGCGGGCACCAGTGCCGAGCAGATGGGCGATTTGGCCGAAATCACGATCGACGAGATGAAGCGCGCGGCCACCGACATGACTCCTGCCGAAGTCGCGCGCGCACGTGCGCAAATGAAGGCGGGCTTGTTGATGGGGCTAGAAAGTTCCTCCAATCGCGCCGAACGTTTGGCGCGTCTGATTCAGATCTGGGATCGCATCCCGCCGCTTGAGGAAACTGTGTCGTTGATTGATGCGGTGACCACAGGCGATGTGCGTGACTTTGCGGAAAAAATGGCGGGGCAAGCACCTGCTGCCTTGGCGCTGTACGGTCCGGTCGAAAATGCGCCGAGTTTGGCGCAGTTGCAGGCACGGCGCGCCGCCTGATGCTTTTGACGAAACGCAAAATCAGGATCGAAACAGAGCGTATGACGCTGCGCCCGCCGATCCATTCTGATTTTCGCCCCTGGGTCGCATTGCGCACGCAAAGCCGCGAATTTCTGACAGGTTGGGAACCCAGTTGGGCCAAGGACCACCTGTCGCGCAAGGCCTTCACCAATCGTGTCTATTGGGCGCAACGTTCGATTAACGCTGGCACTGCGATGCCGCTGTTTCTGGTGCGCCGCAGTGACGACATGTTGCTGGGTGCGATCACCTTGGACAACATTCGCCGCGGGCCGTCGCAATCGGGGACGCTAGGCTATTGGACGGGCGAACCGTTCACCCGCCAAGGCTACATGCGCGAGGCAATTTTAGCCGTCGTTCATCACGCATTTACCCAGCTTGATCTAAGTCGGCTTGAGGCCGCTTGTTTGCCTGAAAATGCCGCATCGCGTGGGGTGTTGGAACGCTGTACCTTCAAATACGAAGGCGTGGCCCAGTCTTATTTGCAAATTGACGGGCGTTGGCGCAGCCATGTTTTATACGCGGCTTTGCGCAGTGATCGTCGTGGTAAAACCGAGGTAGGTTAGATGTTGAATTCACTGTCACCTGAATTAGAAACGGCGCTGCGTGCCGCGCTGCCTGCGGACCGGTTTCAAGCCACATCTGCCAAATATCTCGAAGAACCAAGAGGGCGTTATGCAGGCCAGGACGGGCTGGTGGCAGTGCCGCGCAGTACGTTGGAAGTCAGCGCAATTGTTCAGAAATGCGCCGAGGCCCGCGTCGGGATTATCCCCTACGGCGGTGGTACCGGGTTGGTTGGTGGTCAGGTCGCGGCGGACGGTCCGGTCCCGCTGATTTTGAGCCTTGAAAAGATGACTGCGATCCGCGCCGTCTACCCACAGGAGAACGTGCTGATCGCTGATGCTGGCGCGATTTTGGCGGATGTTCAGACAGCTGCGGCAGATGTGAACCGGCTGTTTCCCTTGTCGCTTGCCGCAGAAGGATCCGCGCGCATCGGTGGGAATCTGGCGACAAATGCCGGTGGCACCGGCGTGCTGCGCTACGGCAATTCCCGCGATTTGTGCCTTGGGCTTGAGGCGGTGTTGCCCAACGGCGACGTGCTGAGCGGCCTGAGCCGTTTGCGAAAAGACAACACCGGTTATGATTTGCGACACCTGCTGATTGGGTCAGAAGGCACGTTGGGTGTGATCACGGCAGCCTCGTTGAAATTGTCGCCGCGCCCGGCGCATATGGGCACCGCGATGATGGTCGTAACTGACCCCGCCGCAGCGCTTTCGTTGTTGTCATTGGCCCGCGACCAGTTGGGTGACACCGTCAGCGCGTTTGAGCTGATCCACCGCCAAGGCTATGATTTCCTAGGCGAAGTTCTACCAAATGTCCGCCATCCGTTTGTGACCCCGCCAGAATGGTCCGTGCTGATCGAGATCGGCGTCGCGCAAGCGATGGACCCGGCAGACGGCCTGATGACCCTGTTCGAAACAGCGGTAGAAAAGGGGTTGGTCAGCGACGGGATCATTGCCCAATCGCAACAACAATCGCACGATTTTTGGTCTGTGCGCGAACACATCCCAGAGGCAAACCGCCTGATCGGGTCGGTATCATCCCACGATATTTCGGTGCCTTTGGGCGCGCTTGCGACGTTCATCGAACAGGCCAACGCGCGCGTGGCGGCGATGGGTGATTTTCGGATCAACTGTTTTGGCCACGTTGGGGACGGCAATCTGCACTACAATGTTTTTGCGGCCCTAGGGCGCGATCGGGCCGATCACGTCAATCAACGTGATGAAATCAAACGCGTTATCCACGATTTGGTCGATGAGCTGGGCGGCTCTGTCAGTGCAGAACACGGGGTAGGGCGGATGAAGGTGGACGATCTTGAGCGTTACAGCGATCCCTCAAAACTGGCAGCGATGCGCGCGATCAAAGCGGCGCTTGATCCGTTGGGCATCATGAACCCTGGCGCTGTTTTGCGCGCTTAGTCGTAGGCTTGCCAGCGCCCGTCTTTGCGCGTGATCAAAGCGGTCGAGACCGGATAACTGAACAGGTTGACCGACGGGTGGACCAGATCGCGCAAGTCCGTCACGGCCTTGGCATCGTTGCCATTCACAAACAACACCAGATCACGCGCGGCGACAACGGCGACAATCGGGCCGGATTGGGTTTCCAAATTGTCCCAATATTCGTCGTCCATCAAAAAGCTGGTCTCGAAATTGGAATCGTAGGCCAGCATGTGCAAATCATCCTGGCTGCGCACTTCCAAATCTTGCGTCAATTCACGCAAGTTTTTCACCGCTTGCTGCTTGAGCGATTGGGCGGACAGTTTTTGACTGACAAGCATGTCTTGGGTAATGAATTTTATTGTGCGCGGTGTATCCTCGACCAGATAGACGCGCATGTCGGCGGCAAATGGAAAGCTGGCAAGCGTGTAATCCTGATCGTCGCTACCGCCCTCAAGCGGGGCGTTTTGATCTGGATCGGCGTGCAAATTGGTGGGCATCAAGCCTAAGCTTTGATGGCGAATGACGGGATAAACATTTTGAACGTTGATTGGGGCATCTAGCTGACTGCCGGCAGCACCAGCCGTTATGTTTTGCAGGTGCGTTGCCAAAATTTCCGACCGCTCAGCGTCTGTTTCTGCGTTGCTCAGCAAAGAATGCAAGTTGTCGGGAAAACTGATATGCGGTCCGGTCCCATCAAATTGAAACTTGATGTAGGATTCATCAAAGTCGACAACAATATCTGTGATCAACGTGTTGGCGCTTAGCTGGTCTCGCATCAGGACAAGCGTTTCATCAACATTTTTGGGGGCAGCGATATCGGCCAGAACCGGTGTGGCCAAGATCAAAGTGACGATTGCTGCCCACAAAAGACGCATGGCTTATTCGCCCTCAAATGCGCACAGAACTGTGACATCCATCCCCATCGCTTCCAGCTTTTTGCGGCCGCCCAGATCGGGCAGGTCGATGACAAAAGCACAGGATACGATTTCGCCACCCAAGCGTTCGATCAGCTTGATACCAGCCTCGGCAGTACCGCCTGTGGCCAGCAGGTCATCAACAACCAGAACTTTTTCGCCAGCCTGAATTGCGTCATCGTGCAGTTCAACAACTGCCTCGCCGTATTCCAACGTGTAGGCTTGGCTGATCGTTGTGCCGGGCAGTTTGCCGGCTTTGCGCACGGGCACAAAACCGACAGACAGCTGGTGCGCGATGGCCCCACCAAGGATAAATCCGCGCGCTTCCAGCCCCACAACCTTGTCGATTTGCAGGCCGACGTAGGGGTGCAACAGCTGGTCAATCGCCAATCGAAAGCCGCGCGGGTCGGCAAACAATGTGGTCACATCGCGAAACATGATCCCTTCGTGTGGGAAGTCGGGGATGGTGCGGATGTAGTCTTGGACGGTTTTCATGTCAGCTCGCTTTGCGAAGGGTTGCGGTCAAAAGACCCATGACGATCAAAGTGGCCCCGCCGGCGCGGGTCAGCCACGTGATAACGTGCGGTTTGCCAATGGTGCGCCGCATCTTGTCGGCCAGCAGGGCATAAGCCAGCGCATTGGCGGCGGCAAGGCCAACAAAGGTCGAAATCAGGATCGCGAATTGCGGCAACAACGGTGCGTCTGCGGTGATGAACTGCGGCACAAAGGCGATGAAAAATGCGATGGATTTCGGGTTAAGCGCGGTCACTGCAGCGGCGTGTTTGAACACACCTTGTGCTGTGATGTCAGTGGCTTGCATCGCTAATCCTTCGGAAGGTGCAGATCGGATCAGCTTGATCCCGAGCCAAATCAAATAGGCGGCACCGACCCATTTCAAAACGGTGAATAAGGTCGCAGAGGCCAGCACCAATGCGCCCAAGCCCAATAGCGAGGCGGTCATCGCAACGAAATCACCCAATGCGACCCCCGCTGCAGAGGCCACAGCGACAGAGCGACCCTTGGATAGAGCATAGCTAAGCACCAACAATACCGTCGGTCCGGGGATCATCAGCAAGGCAAAAGAGGCGGCGACGAAGGTCAACCAAAGTTCAAAAGACATAGCGGGTTAGCTCCATAAAACGGGTTTGTTGACCATCAGCCAGAACACCATAACGAGCGCCCCAAACGCAGGCCAGCCCAAGAAAAACCAGATCTTAAAAGCGCGTTTGGCTTGTGGGGGCAAGGTTGCGGCATTGGCCGTCAAATCACGGATGCGGATTTGTAGGCTCACGACCGGGGCCCAGCACGCGAACGCGGCGGCGTATAATGCGTAAGTTACAATCAGCCAAGGTTCCGTGAGGTTGTAGCCTTGCAACCAGACCAGCCAAAAGCCTGTCAGCGGTTGGATAATTCCTGCAGGCGTTGTGAATATCCAGTCTGCCATGACCACGCCGCGCGCGGTGGTATGGATTGCGCAAACCTCGCCGCTGCGCATCGCCCACACCATTTGAAATGCGGTGCCAATACCGGTGCCAAACAGGACGGTCGAGCTTAGGATATGTAGCCATTTTGCCGTCAGGTACGGATCCATTAACGTTCGTGCTCCAGAATGCCCCAGATTGCGACAAGCACCAGCAAAGGCAGGTTTTTTAGTAAACCGCCCAAAGGCAGCAACCACAAAAGCGGTGCTAGAATCATAAACGCCACGGTGTAGCTGAGGATGAGACCCAGTTGGATCCATGTCATCACCCCAGGTCGCCAATTGCGCAGCAGGGCGAATGCGATTGCCAGATCGGCCAGTCCACCAACCCGCGCCATCGCGATCAAAGCCGTGTCACTCAGCAGGTTGGTTGGAATCAGCGGTACGAAAGTTTCAGCGCTCAGCGTCAGTCCTAATATCCCCGACACCAGCCAAAGAAACACGAGCGACAGGCGCAAGAGCGGACGCATCAGGTAAAGCCGTGCAAGCCAGATGTCTTGGGTACCTGCGGGGCGCGATTGGATGAAATTGCTAACACTGCGAGGCTCAAAACTGATCTCAGGCGACATCGGGGCATGCACACCATGCTGCAATTGCGCGACCGCTTGTTTTGAAATCGGGCCGAGCCGCAGCGCGTCGCCTACCGCACCAAAGGCCACGGCAACAGGCAAAGGTAACCTAAAAATGGGGCGTTTTTTCAACCCCATCCAACCGCGTAGCATCTGCATCAGCTCGGCTTGGGTTACGGTTTCAAGACCCCCGATGTTGTGCGGTTTGCGGCTAGGTGGCACGTGCAAACATTGCAGAATGATCGCGGCCAAATCGCTGGCGTGGATCGGGTTAAACTGTTGCGCGCCGTCACTGACCACGGGCGTGATCAACGGAAATGCTGCCAGACTGCGCGCCAAGGAACTGCCGCCGTAGGACGTGTCGGCCATGACCAAACCCGGGCGCAGGATTGTGACTTGATCGGTTGTGGCCGCTTCGCCCAAACGTCGAAAGTTGGCGAAATCTGTCTCGGCGTCGATCCCGATGGCCGAAACCAGAACCGCGCGGGCATTTGGCGTCATTGCAGCATAGGCGGCGGTGGGGGCCGCAATGTGCACCGCTTGAAACTGTGCCTGTGATCCACTGAGCAGTCCGGCAGCATTCACCAGCCAAGTGTCGTCGGCAAGCGGGGTTTGCCAAAACCTAGGTTGATGCGTTGCCGGATCGTTCAAGTCTGCCTTCAGCGTCTCAAACCCCATTGCCGCCAGTTTGGATGGATTGCGGGCGTGGGCAATCACCTGCAATCCAGCACCGCGCAACGCAAACGCGATGTGACGGCCAATGAAACCATCGGCCCCAAGGATCAAAACCCGTTGGTTTGCCTTCACAAAACGCGACCTGCGACAGCGTCAAGTTTTGCCATGATCGCCGGGTCGCGGGCATCCGGGGCGGTCAAAATCGCGTATTCCAGTGCTTTGTCACAGCCGTGTGGGCAATCAACGCGCTCGGTTCCTAAAAGTTTAGGCAATCGCTTAACCATGTCGCGGCCCTTGTCGGCGTTGCCCATCAGCGTCTTTATGATTTCGGTTACGTCAACTTCTCCGTGGTCGGGGTGCCAGCTGTCATAGTCGGTGATCATCGCGACTGACGCATAGCAAAGCTCTGCTTCGCGCGCCAATTTCGCCTCTGGCATGTTGGTCATGCCGATCACATCCGCGCCCCAGCTTTCACGATACATTCTGGACTCAGCGAGGGTCGAGAATTGTGGCCCCTCCATTGCCAAATAGGTGCCGCCTCTGTGCACGGTTATTTTGGCGTCTCGTGCGGCTGTTTCGCACGCGCCCGACAGGCGCGGGCAAGTCGGGTGGGCGACGCTAACATGAGCGACGCAGCCGGTTCCAAAGAATGATTTTTCGCGCGCGAATGTCCGGTCAATGAACTGATCCACAATGACAAAATCACCCGGCTCCATGTGTTCGCGAAACGATCCGCAGGCCGAGACCGAGATCACATCCGTAACTCCAATCCGCTTGAGCGCGTCGATGTTGGCACGGTACGGAACGGTAGAAGGAGAGTGGATATGACCACGCCCGTGACGCGGTAAAAACGCCATGTCGACGCCGTCTAAAACACCTGTAAGAATTTGGTCAGACGGTGCACCCCACGGGGTTTCAACGGTGATCCATTCTGGCGATTCCAACCCTTCGATATCATAGATGCCCGAGCCTCCGATCACAGCGATTTTGGTGTTGGTCATGCAGGGGACTCCGGTGATTGATTTGGGGTGAATGTGATGCAAATCGCTACAGGTTTCAACGGCCAGACAGTGCATGGTACGTGTAATCCGTTTGGGTCTGCTGTTAACTTTTAAGGCGGTCTTGTGCATTGAATTGGGGCGATCGTGCGACCTTGCTAAGCCAAAGAGGCAGAAAACCGGTTTGGTTCGGGACCGTTTTGCGAGGCTTTGAATACCTCTTTGTCAAATATTCATACAGTTTTGGTATCTCGCCCAGCATGTTGCAGGGTTCACATCGCGCGCGAAACCGTCTAGGACGCGCCAAGAGTTTCTTTTCCCCTGACAGGACACTATCCATGCGCGCCACTTTTGCTGCATTCACAAAGAGTTTGAACGTCACCGATTTGCGTTGGATGCCTGAGGACGGATTTAGCGTCGGACGGTTACGGATCGAACTGTTGTCGGGGCTGACGGTTGCTTTGGCCTTGGTGCCCGAGGCGGTCGCGTTTGCCTTTGTGGCGGGGGTCAATCCGTTGGTCGGTTTGTACGCCGCATTTCTGGTCGGGCTGATCACAGCGCTGATTGGCGGGCGTCCGGGGATGATTTCGGGGGCGACAGGCGCATTGGCGGTGGTCATGGTTGCGCTGGTCGCGCAGCACGGCGTTGAATATCTGTTTGCAACGGTCGTTTTGATGGGCGCGTTGCAGATATTTGCAGGCGTCATGCAGTGGGGCAAATTCATTCGACTGGTGCCACATCCGGTGATGTTGGGCTTTGTAAACGGCCTTGCGATCGTTATTTTCTTGGCGCAAATGGGCCAGTTTAAAGTGCCCGGCACGATGGTTGATACGGGCCACGGCATGGGCGGTGGCGAATGGCTGAGTGGTATGGCGCTGTTCATGATGTTGACGCTGGTGGTTTGTACGATGGCGATTATCTGGGTGATGCCGCGCATTACCAAGCTCATTCCGGCCCCCTTGGCTGGGATTGGGATTGTCGCCGCGGTGGTGATTGGCTTTGGTCTGGATGTTCCGCGCGTTGGTGATTTGGCCTCGATCAGCGGTGGTTTTCCGTTGCCGCACAACCCGTTTGGCGAAGGTCTAGGGCTGTATGGTACAGCACTTGCGCCTTTCACCTTGGAAACGCTGTACATCATTCTGCCGTATGCAGTTATTTTGGCAGCGATCGGCCTGATCGAAAGCCTGCTGACGCTAAACCTTGTCGGCGACATGACGAACACCCGCGGTGGTGCCAGCCAGGAATGTATCGCCCAAGGTGTGGCCAACACGGTTACTGGTTTCTTTGGTGGTATGGGCGGTTGCGCGATGATTGGTCAGTCGATGATCAACGTGAAATCTGGCGGACGGACACGCGTTGCTGGCATCGCTGCCGCCGTGTTTTTGCTGCTCTTTATTCTAGTCGGCTCCAGCATAATTGAACTTATTCCGCTGGCGGCATTGGTCGGTGTGATGTTCATGGTCGTGATCGGGACATTCGCTTGGAATTCGCTGCGCATTTTGACCAAAGTGCCACTGACAGATGCATTCGTCATTCTGCTGGTGACTGTCGTCACCGTGTACGAAGATTTGGCCGTCGCCGTTGTTGTCGGTGTGATCGTGTCTGCCCTTGCCTATGCGTGGAACAACGCCCGCCGCATTCACGCAAAAACGCGCCTTTCAGCGACCCAAGAAGGGGCAAAAGTCTACGAAATCAGTGGCCCATTGTTCTTTGGCTCTTCAGATGGATTTTCGGAGTTGTTCGATGTTGACGGCGACCCCGACACAGTCATCGTCGATTTTGCCGACAGCCGGGTTGTGGACCAATCAGCCTTGCAAGCAATCGAGGCTATGGCCGGTAAATACGAGGCCGCAGGTAAGACTTTGATGCTGCGCCACCTAAGCCGTGATTGCCACCAATTGCTGAACAAAGCGGGCCACTTGATGGTCGATAGCGACGATGATCCTGAATACGCTTTGGCAGTGGATTACTCCGTACGCACTGGAATTTTGGGCGGTCACTAAAGCTGTTTCCTGTGTTTATGAACGGCTTTAGTCGTCCGGACGGATCAGTTCGAATACCTCTTTGACGCTCGTGTAATCGCGGTATCCCATACGGGCGAGCGGATTGAAGGTGGTCACGTCAAAACGCCCGTCGACGATCGTGTCATCGCGCATGTGAATGCCCGTGACTTCGCCAAAGACCACAAAATTCGAAGCGCCCTCGATCTGCACAATCTGGGTCATTTTGCACTCCATCGATGCCGGAACCCCGTCAATGCGGGCGCAATTGATGGTTTCGCACGCGATCGGGGTCAGCCCGACATGGGCAAATTCATCGACGTCTTTGGCCAATGTTGCCGAGGAAATGTTCATCGCGTCCTTCATGTCTGTCTGCACCAAATTCACACAAAACACACCGGTTTCACGAATGTTGGCAACGCTGTCCTTGGTGTTGTCCTGATCGTCTTTGGCACCGGTCGACGCGAACATGACCTGGGGCGGCGCGTACGCCACACCGTTGAAAAACGAATAGGGCGCAAGGTTGTTACGCCCGTCAGCATCACGTGTCGAAATCCATCCAATCGGGCGCGGCGTAATGATGGCGTTGAACGGATTGTGCGGCAACGGATGCCCGTCTTTTGGTTGATAGAACATGAAGATGCGCCTTTTCAGATCGATGTGTTTGGCAAAGACGTAGCGCCGTGTTAGGCGGAGTTCCAGCTTAACCAACACTTGACGCACATCTAATGTATGCCCTGACCCCTGAACAAAACGACGATTGGTGGGAGGTCGAGGCCCTCTATGACCTGTGTTTTGCGCCCGGACGTGAGGCGTTGTCGTCGTACCGGTTGCGTGACGATGTCCCGTCAGTGCCTGATTTGTCACTGATTGCGCGCGATATCGATGGCGTTTTGGGCGGTGCGATCCGCTATTGGCCGGTTTTGGTTGGGGATGCGCCTGTGCTGTTGCTGGGCCCTGTGGCCGTCCACCCGACCCGCCAAGGCGAAGGGTTGGGGCATCAATTGGTCGAGGCCAGCCTTGATATCGCCATGACGTTGCATTGGACGCGCGTGATGTTGGTGGGGGATGCGCCATATTACAATCGCTTTGGATTTCAACGTCTTGCGGGGGTGATGATGCCGCCGCCCACAAACCCTGATCGGGTGCTTGGGCGCGCCTTGAAACCAAATGCGTGGGTCGGTGTGCAGGGGCAGGTGCGACGTGCAAACCCTTGAAATTTAACGCTGGCGTCCCGATGTTTTGATCCAGAGAGGGACCACATGACCGAATTACCGATGATCCGTGTTGTCGATGTTGATGCTGAATTGGACGCATTGGCCATGCGCTACAAAAACGCAGGTGGTATTGGTATCGATCTGCTGAACTCGTTGGGTTTGCAAGCTGATGGATTGTTGCAACGCCTGCCCAAACCAGCGCGCGAAGGATTGCAGGACGCGACCGAAGCGGCCCTAAAACAAGCGATGAAGGCAGCCCATAAATCGCGCGACATGGTGCCCGATCAAGCCAGCTGGTTGAATGCAGCCGTCAGTGCGGCGATGGGGGCGGCGGGTGGTTTTGGCGGTTTGCCCACGGCCCTTGCCGAATTGCCGGTCACCACGACGTTGTTGTTGCGTGTGATCGAAGGCGTCGCAGCTGAACACGGTTTTGACGTGACGGCGGAAAACGTGCGTTTCGACTGTGTTCAGGTGTTTGCCGCTGGCGGTCCGATGGAACACGACGACGGTGCCGACCTTGCGTTTCTCAGCGCGCGCACGGCCCTCAGCGGCGCAGCGGTGCAGGGTATTGTGGCGCGCATTGCCCCGCGGTTGTCGGTTGTTTTGGGGCAGAAACTGGCCGCACAAGCTGTGCCGATTTTCGGAGCCGTGGCTGGCGCTGCAACGAATTACGCATACACCAGCTATTACACCGACATGGCGCATATCCATTTTGGGCTGCGTAAATTAGCGATTGATGCGGATCGGGATCACGCGGATCTGGTCGCGGATCTACGCGTCCGATTGGAAATATTGCCTGCTAAAACGCCAGTGAAAACGGCCTAACGCCCGATCGATTGTGGTGCGATGGACGTGGCGTTGATCACTGCATAGCACGCCACACCGTCGGACAATTCCAATTTCTCCACCGCATCTGCAGGAATGCGGGCCAACAGTCGGTCTGATCCTGCGTTCAGTGCTATGGCGGCACCGGGCCCGGCACCAGTTCGAATACTGCGCACTGTCACAGGTAAAATGTTGCGCGAGGACAGGCCTTCTGGCCGTGTCCGCGAAAGGATTACATCCTGGGCCAGAACGCGCAATCGCACCCGCGCGCCAATCGGTGCCTGAACCCCCGGTAATTCCAGCGCGCCGGCATCGACGTTCAACGTGCTGATCCCGTTGGCATTATGCGCGGCAACGGTCGCATAGATGACCGCACCCGCCTGTCGCACGCCCAACAGCGGTACCAAAGACGGATCGCTAAGCACATCAAACAGCGGACCGGAGGCTGCAACTTTGCCTTGGGATAAAACGACCAAATGATCGGCAAGGCGCGCAACCTCGTCCAGGGCATGACTGACGTATAAAATGGGCAAACCGGCGGCCCCCGATTTCAGTTGCTCGAGGTAGGGCAGGATGCTGTCTTTGCGGGTGGCATCAAGGGCTGCCAATGGTTCATCCATCAACAACATACGTGGGCGGCTCAGCAAAGCACGCCCAAGCGCCACCCTTTGTTTTTCGCCCCCCGACAGATCATGCGGCGCGCGTGTGAGCAAATCGGGTAAACCCAGCAAATCGACGACTTCTGTGAACGACGGATCATATTGACCTGCTAGCGTCCCACGCGCAGCGTGGCGCGCCCCGTAGTTCAAATTTTGGCGCACGCTCAGATGCGGAAACAGGCGCGCATCCTGAAAGACGTAGCCCATGCGCCGTTTGTGTGCGGGGACAAACATGCGCTTACTCGCGTCAAATAACGTATCCCCGTCGATGCGCACATGCCCAGCATCAGGGCGCAGCAGTCCGGCCACCGCGTTGATCAATGTGGTTTTGCCAGCACCCGAACGGCCAAAAATTGCGGTCACGCCGGCCGTGACTTCAAACCCAGCGTCCAGTGTAAAATCGCCCATGGTGTGGGTGATGTGGACGTGCACGCTCATGCTGCGGCGCCGCGAATACGGCGGGCGACGCGGTGGGCCAGCCACTCAGACACCAGTACGGCCCCGATGGCGATCACGCAGGCCCACAGAACCAACGCAATTGCGCGCGGCTCGCCCCCCGGAACCTGAAGGAACGCGTAAATCGCCGAAGGCAGCGTCTGAGTTTGTCCCGGAATGTTGGCCACAAAGGTAATTGTCGCCCCAAATTCGCCAATCGCTTTTGCAAATCCCATGACGCTGCCTGCCAGAATTCCGGGACTGATCAATGGCAGAGTGACGCTGGTAAACACGGAACGCGGCGAGGCACCCAAGGTCGCCGCTGCGGCTTCGAGCTTGGGGTCAACCGCTTCGATTGCCAACCGCATTGCACGCACCATCAGTGGAAAGCCCATGATGATTGCCGCCAAAACCGCGCCCGTCCATTTGAACGCAATACTGACGCCAAAAACAGTTTCTAGGATTTGCCCCATTGGGCCGTTGCGCCCAAAGGCCATCAGCAGCAGATACCCTGTGACAACGGGCGGCAGAACCAATGGCAAGTGGACCAACGCACTAAGGACCGCCTTGCCACGAAACCGGCCACGCGCCAGCAACCAAGCCACCCAAAGTGCGACAGGAATTGCACAGATGGTCGCTGTGCTCGCCACCAAAAGCGACAGGCGCAACGCATCCCAACTGGCTGGATCAAGCCCCAACATCGTCTATTCCGAATTCCGCGGCGCAAAGCCGTGCGATTTGAAAATGGCCTGCGCGTCGGGTGATGCGAGATAGGTCACAAACATGCGCCCGGCATCCGTAATAGCCGCCGCTGGATATTGAATGGGGGTGTGTGTCTCCGGTTCAATCTGGTGGATGATTTGCACACGCGGTTCAGACATTGCATCGGATCGATACGTGATCCCAGCAGGCACATCGCCGCGTGCAACCAAAGCGAGGGCAAGGCGCACATTGTCGGTTTCAACCAAATTGGGTTGCAGATCACCCCACAGCCCAACAGTTTCCAGCCATTGTTTGGCGTAGATGCCTGCTGGCACGGCGTCACGTTGACCCATCGCTATTTTTTTGGGTTTTAGCCACGTCGCCAGTGGCATGGTCCCAGCCGCAGGGGCGTCGATATGCGCAATCACGACCAGTGCATTTGTGGCCACGTTTGTGCGCGACTGCGAAATCAGCTGCGCGCGTTCATCGAGCCAATCCATCCAGTTCGGGTGGGCCAAAACCACCACATCAGCAGGCGCGCCTTGGGCCACTTGCCGCGCGATCAATCCGGACCCGGCATAAGACACCGTGATATCATCAGGATGCGTTGCGGCGATTTCGTCCAAGGCACCACGCAAAGAGGCGGCGGCGAAAACCGTAACGTCCCGCGCCATAACCGCAGATGCAGTGGTCAAGAAAACCGAGATCAGCCCAAAAGCCTTGATATGTGCGCGCAAAGTCATCGCAGGGACTATTCCCCAGCGCCTCGTGTGGCACAAGTCGAATAGAGGGCAATTCACCAGTCATTAACTATGATGTGAAACGTCACGGTGGGCATGGTGCACGCGTGAATTTAGGCCCTCAGTCGTACGGGGGCTGGAAATTCTTGGTAAAACCAGCTATATTGGCGAAAACAAAAGACAAAAAGGCAGGGCAATGACGGCCCCTAAGATCAAGCAGCTTCCTTTGAGCGTGCGCGGTGCGCACAAAAGTGACGTGCGCACGCAGTTTGCAGCGCTCTGTTATCGTGTGGTCAAAGACAAAATCCAGATCCTTGTTATCACGTCACGTGGTACGGGGCGCTGGATCGTTCCCAAGGGCTGGCCGATGGATGGCAAAACGCCAGCTGAATCCGCCGCCACAGAAGCATGGGAAGAGGCGGGCGTTGAGGGCAAAGTCAGCAGTTCTCCCTTGGGCTTGTATTCTTACAGCAAGATCAACGAGGGCGCAGTGGATTTGCCCTGTGTTGCCGTGATCTACGCGATCAAAGTCAAAAGCCTGTCCAGGGTCTATCCCGAAGCCGGACAGCGTCTTCGCAAATGGGTAAGCCGCAAGCAAGCCGCCAAGCTGGTGGACGAACCGGAACTGGCGCGGATCCTAAAAGATTTCGATCCGCGTTTGGTGGCCTGACCTTGCGTTTGATGCCTTGCGCTGACGGCGTATCACGCTAGTCTTTTGCGACACCTTCATGTTGTAGGACCCCATGATCAAATACACGTTGAAATGCGATCAAGACCACAGCTTTGACAGCTGGTTCCAGTCTGCGGATGCGTTCGACAAGCTGGTGGGTGGCGGTCATTTAAGCTGCGCTTTGTGCGGCAGTTCCGATGTGTCAAAATCTTTGATGACCCCAAAGGTGCGTCCGGCGCGCAATGCGGTTCAAACAACAGATCAGGACCAGTCCAAAGCGCTGAGCGTCCCGCAAAACGAGGCCGAAACAGCGCTAAGTGAGATGCGCCAGCAGGTCGAGGCGAATTCGGATTATGTCGGCACAGATTTTACAAAAACCGCCCGTGATATGCATTTGGGTGACGCACCTGAACGCTCGATCTACGGCACCGCCAATGCAGAGCAGGCCAAAGCCCTGATCGACGACGGTGTCCCTGTGATCCCATTGCCCTTTGTTCCAAAAGCGAAAGCGAACTAAAATCATGCATGTTGTTATTACCGGCGCAAGCCGTGGGATTGGTGCCGGTTTGGCCGCCCTGTACAAAGACGCGGGCAACGATGTGACGGGCACCGGTCGCTCTGTTGCGTCCGACATCCAGTTGGATGTGACGCGCCCAAGCGATCATGCTGCAATGGCCGACGCTTTGGCCGATCGTCCGATTGATCTGTTGGTGTGCAATGCGGGGGTCTATTTCGACAAGCAAGAAAACCTGAACGATGGCTATGGTGCCGAAATGTGGGCAGCAACCTTTGCCGCCAACGTGACGGGGGTGTTTTTGTCTATCCAGCACATGTTGCCGATGTTGCGCATGGCCCAGTCCCCAAAGATCGCGATTATTTCATCGCAAATGGCGTCCAGCACCCATGCGCCGGGGGGCAGCTACATGTATCGCGCGTCCAAGGCGGCGGTGCTGAATTTGGGGCGTAATTTGGCAACCGATTTGAAACCCGAAGGGATTGCCGTTGGCATTTATCACCCCGGTTGGGTGCAAACGGACATGGGCGGCAGCACGGCCGACATTGGCGTTGATGCCTCTGTACAAGGCTTGGCCCTGCGTTTCGATGCGCTGAACATTGCGAGCACGGGCTGCTTTGAAACATGGGATGGGCGCACGCACGCCTACTGATCTTGGTGGGGTTGTCTTGCAGTTTTGACGGATGCCGCGTAAAGCGCGATGCAAGCGAGTGACGTGAGGAAACAATGCCTGTTCTTGTGATGAAATTTGGTGGCACATCTGTGGCCACTTTGGACCGCATTCGCCGTGCGGCCAAAAAAGTCGGCGTCGAAGTCGCCAAGGGTTACGATGTGATCGTGATCGTCTCGGCCATGTCCGGCAAAACCAACGAATTGGTCGGTTGGGTCAATGAAACGTCCCCGATGTATGACGCGCGTGAATACGATGCGATTGTGTCTTCGGGCGAAAATGTGACCGCCGGTTTGATGGCGTTGACCCTGCAGGAAATGGACGTGTCGGCGCGCTCTTGGCAAGGGTGGCAGGTGCCTGTGCAAACGACCTCTGCGCATGCTGCAGCCCGGATCGAGGCAATTCCGTCTGACAACATTCTGGCAAGTTTTGCAGCCGGGCATCGCGTGGCGATTGTCGCTGGTTTCCAAGGGGTTAGCCCAGAAGGTCGCATCACAACGCTAGGGCGTGGTGGCTCTGATACGACGGCCGTGGCGTTTGCCGCGGCGTTTGAGGCAGAGCGCTGTGACATCTACACAGACGTTGACGGGATCTACACAACTGACCCACGGGTGTGTTCCAAAGCACGCCGTTTGGATCGGATCGCGTTCGAGGAAATGTTGGAACTGGCGTCTTTGGGTGCCAAGGTATTGCAGACCCGGTCGGTCGAATTGGCAATGCGTTACAAGGTCAAACTGCGCGTGCTCAGCAGTTTTGAGGAACAGTCAGACGAAGCTGGAACGCTGGTCTGCGACGAGGAGGAAATCATGGAAAGCAATGTGGTCGCCGGGGTCGCGTTCAGCCGCGATGAAGCAAAAATGACGTTGGTGTCGGTGGCGGATCGCCCAGGGATCGCGGCGTTGATTTTCACAGCCCTCAGCGATGCGGGTGTGAATGTCGACATGATCGTTCAGAACATCTCCGAAGAAGGGCGCACTGACATGACGTTCAGCTGCCCCACCGATCAGGTGATGCGCGCAGAGGCCGCGATGGCGACTGCAAAAGACGCAGGAACCATCAATTTTGCGGAGCTGATCGCGGATATTGACGTCGCCAAAGTGTCCGTGGTCGGCATCGGCATGCGCAGCCACACTGGGGTCGCGGCCAAGATGTTCCAAGTCTTGAGTGCGGAGGGTATCAATATCAAGGTTATCACGACATCCGAGATCAAGATTTCCGTTCTGATTGACCGAAAATACGTGGAACTTGCTGTCCAAGCCCTGCATGATGCATTTGAGTTAGAAAAAGCGGCTTAATTCCCCCATCGGGTGAAGCTGCGCCCAAGGGATACGTGCCAAAATGGCCGAGAATTTTGAAACAGAAAGCCGCAAGCTGCTTGGCCGTTTGCGTGACACCATGGCGGGCGAAGAAGCCGGTCAGGCGCGCTTGGACAAAATCACCCATCTGATCGCGGATAGCATAGGGTGCGAGGTGTGTTCCATCTATCTGTTTCGCGACGAAGACACGCTAGAGCTATGCGCGACCGAGGGCCTTAACCCGGAGTCTGTTCACCAAACCCGGATGAAACTGGGCGAGGGCCTGGTGGGCCGTGTCGCCAAACGTCGCGTTGTGATCAACACCGCTGATGCGCCGGGGTCCAAGGGCTTCCGGTTTATGCCAGAGACCGGCGAAGAAATCTTTTCGTCGTTTCTGGGTGTGCCTGTGCAACGACTGGGCGAGGCGCTGGGCGTTTTGGTTGTCCAGTCCAAGGACGCGCGACTGTTTTCACCGGATGAGGTTTACGCACTAGAAGTCGTGGCCATGGTCTTGGCCGAAATGACAGAATTGGGTGCGTTTGTCGGCGAGGGCGCTGCGATGTCGGCCCGCCATTCACAGCCTACGATGTTGCGCGGAACTGTCGCCCAAGAAGGGGTGGCAGAGGGGCACATTTGGCTGCACGAGCCACGCGTTGTGGTCACGAACCCGATTGCTGATGATCCGCACCGCGAATTGGAACGCCTCGAAGAAGCTGTCGAAGAACTGCGTGTCGGCGTTGACAAAATGCTGGAAATGGCTGGCGACGGTGAACAGCGCCAAGTGCTCGAAGCTTATCGGATGTTCGCCAATTCCAAGGGCTGGATGCGCCGGATGCAAGAAGACATCAGCCGTGGCCTAAGTGCCGAGGCGGCCGTCGAAAAAGAACAATCTGTCGCGCGTGCGCGGATGGAAACGGTCACGGACAGCTACCTGCGCGAACGGCTGAGCGATCTGGATGATCTGTCAAACCGGATGCTGCGGATTTTGACCGGGCAGGGTGCTGATACGGGGGCCGAAATGCCGGTCGATCCGATTTTGGTTGCGCGCAACATTGGTCCTGCGGAATTGCTGGATTACGGGCGCGGGCTCAAGGGAATCATCCTTGAGGCAGGGTCGGTCGGCAGCCACGCCGCCATCGTCGCCCGTGCCCTTGCGATCCCGCTGATTGTGCACGTGGGGCGCATCACCACCGAGGCGCTGAACGGCGATCAGGTGATGGTCGACGGCGAACAAGGCATCGTGCATCTGCGCCCCGATGACAGTGTCGTCACGGCGTTTCGCGACAAAATCGCAATGGAGGCCGAGGCGCAGCATCGCTATGCGTCGATCCGTGACAAGCGCGCAGAAACCAAATGCGGCAACATTATTGAGCTGAACATGAACGCGGGTCTGATGGCGGATTTGCCGTCGCTGGAAAATTCAGGTGCCGAAGGTGTTGGCCTTTTCCGTACTGAATTGCAGTTTTTGGTGCGCAGCCAGATGCCGAAACGTTCTGAGTTGAGCGCGCTTTACGGCCGGGTTCTGGACGCGGCGCCTGACAAGCGTGTGATCTTTCGAACGCTTGATATCGGGTCGGACAAGGTGCTGCCGTACATGAAACCCAACGATGAACCGAACCCGGCGCTGGGCTGGCGTGCGATCCGCGTGGGCCTTGATAAACCCGGGATTTTGCGCATGCAGTTGCAGGCCTTGATCCGTGCGGCAGCTGGACGCCCGCTGACACTGATGTTCCCGTTTGTGGCGCAATACGAAGAATACACCCAAGCCCGCGCCGAGGTCGACAAAGCACTGGCAGGCGAGGCCAAGCTGGGTCACGTGTTGCCTGCCTCAGTCGAAGTCGGCGCCATGCTGGAAACGCCAAGCCTTGGGTTCGCGCCGCGCAAGTTCTTTGAAGACGTGGATTTCCTTTCGATTGGTGGCAATGATCTAAAGCAGTTCTTTTTCGCAGCGGACCGCGAAAACGAGCGGGTGCGCAGGCGGTATGACACGCTGAATGTCAGCTTTTTGTCGTTCCTTGAGCAGATCGTGGAACGTTGCAATGATACGAACACGCCTGTGTCGTTCTGCGGCGAAGATGCGGGGCGCCCGGTCGAAGCGCTGTGTCTAACAGCCATAGGATTGCGCAGTCTGTCGATGCGCCCTGCGTCCATTGGGCCAATCAAAAGCCTGTTGCGCCGGTCAAATCTGCAAGACGTGCGCAAGGTCATTATGGATGCGCGCCATCGCGGCGACATGTCCGTGCGCCCTGCGGTGATGGACTATTTGCGCCAGCAAAACTAAGAGGCGCACACGCATGCAAAGTTCGATCATTTCCAAGCTTATGTCGGTGCTGACGCTGATCGGCGCATCGCGCACACCTTTGACGTTTTCCGAGTTGGTCGTGAAATCCGGCCTGAACAAAAGCACAATGCATCGCCTGCTGGCCATCGGCGTGGCAGAGGACGTTGTGCAAATGGACAAGTCGAACAAGACGTATTTGCTGGGTGCCAAGGTCTTTGATCTCGTGCGCAATGCCTATTCCGGCTACGATATCCAAGCCGTTGCTCTGGACGAAATGGTGCGCTTGCACGCGGTTTGCGACAGCAACGTGACCATTGGTGTGCCCAGCGGTCTGGAGGTGGTTTATCTGCGCATGCTTGAGGCCAAACACGCGCTTGGCAGCCACCAAAGACCGGGTATGCGCGAGCCGATGCATTGTTCGGCGTCGGGCAAAGCGCTGTGCGCATTTCTGCCTGATAGCGTTGTTGCGGCAAAGTTTGACGGATATGATTTTGCACCGCTGAACTCGCGCACAATTACCTCGCAGGAGGCGTTCCTGAGCGCTTTGCAACAGGTTCGTATCCTCGGTTACGCCACCAACGATCGCGAAGAATACGATCATCTGGTCGGCATTTCGGCCCCGATTTTCAACTACATGAGCGAACCTGTAGCGGTGTTGAACATCTGGTCGCCCCACGCGCGTTATTCATTGCAAGATCTGGAAAAATGGGCCCCGGATTTGATCGGTGCAACCCAGCGCGTTACCGCCTTGATCGGTGGGCGATCGCCCGATCCGCAAAGTTTCGGCACATAAAATTAGGATTGTTCGCCATTCTGCGGTGACAGTCGAATGTCGGAAACTGGCCGAAGGTCGGGCTGTATTGCAGGGTCCAAAACGACGGCTTCCAGCTGATGGATCGCGTCTTGAAGAATACCCGCGGCGTCGTTCAGTCCGGCTTCTTTGTAACTGTTCAAGATATCCTCAAGCACAAAAAACGTCCAAATCGGGTGGAGCGGTTTTTCGGTCTCGGTCTGAGACGCTAGATGAGTGATGTTGTCACAGTTCATTTGTCTTCTCGCTTCTTTTGCGCCTTGTGGCGTTGTTTGACGTTCGAAACAACGGTGGAAATTTGGAATAATTCCAGGAATAGGCGGAAATACGCGGACGGACTGGATTGGTCGAAAAATACTGGATGAAATTGGTTTCAAAAGTGGTGAAACGCATCTTTGGAAAAAACCGGCAGCGCTTTCAGGAAAACCGGACTGTCTGGCCCTAGCTCGGATCACGAACCGGAGTTGCTGAGGCGGGCATCGCAAGATGCACCAGCAATATCGAGCATGGATTTGAATTGATCAAATGCGTCAGCCTCAAACAGTGCGGCGATGTCGGATGCGAATTGTTGGGCACGGGGCCAAATGTCTTTGACGATTTTTACGCCTTCATCGGTCAGCGTGTACTGAATTCGCCGCTGGTCATGATCATCGGGGCGACTGTTGATCCAGCCCGCAGCAATCATCGATTTGACCACCCGACTGGTGTGTGCCGGATCTTGTGATGAATGACGTGCCAACGATCGTAGGTGAAGTTCGTCAAACTGCGCAAGGCTGACCATAATCCGCCATTGCTGCACTTTGATCCCTGCCGGGCGCAGGGTTTCGCGCTGGAAAATCAAAGTCAGCTTTGAGGCAAGTCGCAGAATTCTGATGTTCAGAATTTGGTCAACGTCGCTTGGCGGAATCAAACTCATGGTGTTCTCAGTTGGTCAGTTGGGCTGCTCTTATATGAGGGCGATTTCGTTGCAGGTGCAACAAATTAATTGACAGGGCGCGACAATGCCCGAACACTTGGCGACGGACATATTTAGACTGGGAGGAATAAATGTCGAAGTTTCTTTTTGCAGGCGCACTTGCCGCCTCATCATTGTTTGCAGCCCCTGTGTTTGCACAAGCAAACCTTACCGCTGAAACCGCATCGGTAGGTGGCGCGACCCATCTGGCACCAAGCCACCTGACAGAAGTTGCCGGCACCAGCGGCATCGCCAACATTCAGTTGGCCGATGGTCAAACGCTGACCAATTCGTTGCAAAACGTGGCCGAGGGCAAGACGGATATCGCAAGCACACCGCATATTCTTCCGTTTTTAATGAGCCGTGGGATCGGCCCGTATGGTAAGCTGGGCAAGGAAAAAGGTGCCGAGCTGGCGTCAAATCTGCGCTCGATCTACCCCTACACGCTGGGGATTTTCTTTCTTTACGCGTATGATGCAAAGAACATCCAAGGCTGGGATGACCTAGAGGGCAAGACCATCTTTAACGGCCCGCCACGTGGCGGTGCGTTGACGAATGGTCGCACGATCATTCAAATCGCTACAGGTCTAAAAGACGGCGAAGGCTATACCGGTCTGCAAGCGAATTGGGGCCAAGCAGCCTCGGTTATCGGTGGCGGTGAACCTGACGCAGTTGTGTTGCCAGAGCTGTTTCCGAGCGGGCGGATCTCGACCCTTGGGTCTTCGGGCAAGATGACCGCATGGTCCTTGCCAAAAGACATCTACGACAGCGAGCCGATGCAGAAATACATGAAGGCACCGGGCAGCGATAAAGTCGAAGTGCCAGTTGCAGACCTACAAGCGATCATGGGCGAAGATTGGACATTCGTTTCAGAGGACGCGACGTTCCGTGGCATGGCGACGATCGGCGGCGATGTCGTTCACAAAGACATGGACGAAGAGCTGGTTTACAATCTGGTCAAGGTCTACGTCGCTTCGCTTGATGCGCTGAAAGCCAAAGCGCCATTCGGGGATACCGTCAATTATGACAACCCTGGTTTGGGCATGTGTGGTGCTAACCCTATGAAATACCACAAGGGTGCCGTGCGTGCATGGGAAGAGGCAGGGTACGACATCCCTGACTGCGCCGAAGACAAGTAACACGTCTTGCGATTTAATACCGACGCCGCCTCATTCACTTTTGAACCCGGGGCGGTGTCTTTTTCCACGTAAGAGCAACGTTTAGGTTACACGCACTCATGGCTGAAAAATCTCACGCTGAGCAGTTCCAATCGGTTTTTCCGAACCGGTTGGTGTACGCAATGGCGCTGCTGTTTATGCTGCTGGGCGTGTTGAACAGCATGCCGACGATCCCTGGTTGGGATGACATGTGGCGTGGCGTGACAGGCATTGAAAAACTGAAGGTGCGCAGTTTTGCGACCGAGTGGTTCTACCCGATCATCTTTTTCATCATGATGAGTGTCGTCGCGCTCAAGCACTCAATGTGGCGGGCGTGGCAAGGCACTGGCCGGGCCGGCTTTGGTCTGTTCATGGATGTCGCGTTGGTCGTGTCCGCTTTCACCATCTCGCTTACCTATCTTATTGAAATCGATAGCGTTTGTTTGATTGATGCGCTGAACGGAAACCGCGCCCGATTGATCGCAGAAACCCTCAAGGCCGAGATCGCATTTGCCGATGAAATGGGTCTTCCGGCGCCTGATACCGTCGAGGACCCGCGGTGTGTGTCGACCACTGGTGTGTGGCTGGTGGCGATCATGGGTCTGTCGATGTTGGTGTTTTTGGGCTACAATATCAAGGTTTGGGGCCTGCCGCTGGTCCTCGTGTCTTTGGTCATTGCGCTTTATACAATCGCGACGGTTTTGGTGTGGTATTTTCACGGCCCCGAGGACATCAACAAATACCTGATGACCAAAATGGGGGGCGAGCCGCGCACGTTTCTGGATGGTCGTCCGAACGTCCATGACGCGCTGGTGAACAACGCCTCAGGGATGCTGGGGCGGTTCATGAATGTCATCATGAATGTGGTTTTCCCCTACATTATTCTAGGCGCGATGTTCGGTAAATCGGCGGGTGGTCAATCGCTGATCAAGCTGGCATTTCGCTGGACGCGCAAGCTGCGGGGCGGGCCTGCGCATGCGGCAATCGTGTCGTCTGCGATGTTCGGCACAATCACTGGCGGGCCTGTGGTTAACGTGCTGTCCACTGGCGTGCTGACAATTCCAATGATGCTAAAGCGGGGATTTTCCAAGACGTTTGCAGGCGGGGTCGAGGCCGCAGCGTCCTCTGGTGGCTCAATCATGCCGCCGGTCATGGGGGTTGCAGCGTTTATCCTCGCCGCGCTGACGGCCGTTCCGTACCGCGATATCATCGTGGCGGCGGCACTCCCGGCGATCGCTTATTTCTTTTGTCTGTTCCTGTCGGCGGTGTTTCAGTCGCGCAAACAAGGGCTAGTAGCGTTTGGTGATCTGACCGAAGACATGCGTTTGACGCGCGCGGATTTTCTGCATCTTTCCCAAATTTTCCTGCCGATTTTGCTGATCCTTGTCTTGTTGTTGACGCCCAAAGACGTTGTTGGTTGCGGCCCCATGGGCTGGCTGTTGGGGGTTGAGACAATCATCAACGGCGACTCGTGTCGCGGGGTGAATTTGCCTTGGTTGCTCGAAGTGTTCCAGAACGCTGCAGGGGACGCTGGCGCGACAGGCTGGTGGGCGGCAGCTTTTGTGACGCTTTTGTTGTTCCTCGACAAAGAGTTTCGCAATAAACCACGTTTGGTTTTGGATGCGTTGGCCGAGGCGGGCATGACAGTGTCCACGCTTTATATGATGTTCCTTGCGGTCACAGTGATCGACGTTTGTCTGAACTTTACCGGCCTTTCAAACTTTGTGGCGGTCGATATCCTCAGCTTCTTGCTCTCGCTTGATTTGGGGGGCAGCGGGTCGGCGATGTTCCAGTTTATTGCACTGTTGGTCACGATGTTTCTGGCGGTTTTGTTGGGCATGGGGATGCCTGCGGTGCCGGCGTATATCAACGTTGCCTTGTTGATGGGGCCGATGCTGATCGGGCTCGGAATTGCGACGTTTACCGCGCATATGTTCATCTTCTATTTTGCTGTGGCCTCGGCCATTACGCCGCCTGTGGCACTGGCTGCGTTTGCGGCGGCCACAATCACCAAGGCCGATCCAATGGCCACAGGTTTTAGTGCCGTGCGTTCAGGCATCGTGATGTTTGCCATCCCGTTTGTCTTTGCATTCTACCCAGAATTTCTGCTGATTGATCAAGCGCTTATCGACCCATCCAGCCCGATTGGCGCGCCATTGCCGGGATACGAAAATGGCGTGAGCATGACGTCGCTGTTGTGGCTGATTTTCCGCCTGATGGCAGCACTTTACCTTGTTGCCAGCGCCCTTGCGCGGTTCGACGCAAAGGCGCTGACGTTGACGTGGGTTTTGATCCGTTTGACGCTGGCCGTGCTGATCATGATGCGCCCGGAAATCATCCACGTCAGTGCGCTGATCGCGGCGTTTGCATCGGTCATTTGGCATCATGCCCAAAGCCGGACCCAACCCGCACTCGTCAGCTAAAGTCGGAGCACATGAGATGAGCAAACGCCCAAACTTTCTGTTTTTAATCACCGATCAGCAACGTGCGGATTGGCTGGGATGTTACGGGCATCCGGTTTTGAAAACGCCGAATATTGACGCGATTGCTGCCAAAGGCACGCGGTTTGACAACTTCCATGTGGCGTCGCCTGTGTGCATGCCGAACCGCGCATCTTTGCTGACGGGTCGCTATCCCAGTCGTCATGGTTTGCGCCACAATGGTTGCCGTTTGCCATTGTCCGCCAACACATTTGTCGATCTGCTGGCCGAGGCGGGCTATCACACCGCCGCTATTGGAAAAAGCCACCTGCAACCCTTTACCAATATGCCGCCCATGGACGTTACTCTGGATCAGATCGCCGCCCGAAAAGACGCATGGCGCCGCGACGACGGGGACTATGGCCAAGAAGAACCGGGGCGTTACACAGCCGATGGGCGATATGCGTTCAAGACGCCGTATTACGGCTATCAACACGTCGATATGGTCACAACACACGGTGATCGCTGCGGTGGGCATTATCGCCAATGGTTCCGTGAAAACGCTGACAATTGGGAGGCATTGCACGACGATGCGAACCAACTGCCGCACGACTATTCTTGCCCGCAAGCCTACCGCACTCCAATCCCGGAAAACCTGTACCCAACCGCCTACGTGCGCGACCGCGCTATCGACTATCTAGACAGTCGTGTGGGCGAAGAGGATCCATTCTTTAGCTTTGTGTCCTTTCCAGATCCGCACCACCCGTTTAACCCGCCGGGCAAATATTGGGACATGTACGACCCCGATGATTTTGGCATCACGCTGCCGTATTCTGCGCATCAAAACCCGACGCCACCGATGCGTTGGCTGGATGACAATCTACAGAACGGTGTTGGTCAAAAAATTCCGCAAACCGCGATGATGTTAAACGATCAGCAGATCAAAGAAGCGATGGCGCTAACCGCAGGTATGATGGCGTTTGTAGATGACGCGGTGGGCGATATCGTCGCTGCATTAGAACGCAACGGGCAACTTGAAAACACCGTGATTTGTTACACGTCCGATCACGGTGACTACCTTGGGGATTTCAACATGCTGCTGAAAGGCGCGTTGCCGTTTCGTGGGATCACGCGGGTGCCGTTTATCTGGTCTGACCCGGACAATCGGACAGCAGCGTCGTCTGATGCGTTGGCTTCGACTGTCGATCTGGCCGCAACGATTTTGGACCGTGTCGGGATCGAGCCGTTTAACGGAAATCAAGGCAAAAGCTTTTGTGGCGCAACGGCAGGTGCGGACGGCGTGCGCGACGAATTGTTGATTGAATACAACGATGGGGGCATGCGTTTGGGGTTCGAAACGCCGGCGCGGGTCCGTGCGTTGATCACGCCAAAATGGCGCTACACGATGTATCTGGATCAGGATTGGGGCGAGTTGTATGATCTGTCAGCAGACCCGAACGAGACACTCAATCTGTGGGACAGTGCCGATCATTTTGCGGCCCGCGCGCATTTGGCGGAACGTATGACCCATCATTTGACTGCCCAAATGGATGAAAGCCCACTGCCGGATCGGATCGCATAGACGTGTCGCGATGGCGCTTGGATCCCTCCGGAGTTTGGCAGCGTCGATCAGCACGTCTATGCCTTGCGAAAATTCTCATCTCTGCCTAGCAATGTGCATCCCAAAGCGAGACTTACCCGATGGCAAATGACCCAGACATCTACGAGGATATCCGCGATGCCGTTGCAAAATTATGCGCGCAATTTCCGGGCGAATACTGGCGCACATTAGATCGAGAGATGGCGTATCCCACTGAATTCGTTGCGGCATTGACGCAAGCCGGTTGGTTGGCGGCCCTCATTCCAGAAGAATATGGCGGCGCAGGACTGCCTTTGTCTGCGGGGGCGGCGATCCTTGAGGAAATCCACAAATCTGGCGGGAATGCCGGTGCGTGTCATGCGCAAATGTACACGATGGGCACGTTATTGCGTCACGGATCAGAGGCGCAAAAACAGCAGTATTTGCCGGGAATTGCGGATGGATCATTGCGCTTACAAGCCTTTGGCGTAAGCGAACCGACATCGGGCACGGACACGGGGGCACTAAAAACCACGGCTATTCTGGACTGCGATGACTATGTGATCAACGGTCAGAAAATCTGGACCAGCCGCGCCGAACATTCCGATCTGATGATCCTGTTGGCGCGTACCACGCCCCTGCGCGAGGGCATGAAAAAGACCGAAGGTTTGTCTGTGTTTATTGTCGATATGCGCGCAGCCCTCGGCAACGGCCTGACGATCCGCCCCATCCGCACGATGATGAACCACGCCGCAACAGAAGTGTTTTTCGACAACCTGCGTGTGCCTGCGGCCAATCTGATTGGTGAGGCCGGCAAGGGCTTTCGTTACATCCTGTCGGGAATGAATTCGGAACGTATTCTGATCGCTGCGGAATGTATCGGAGACGCCAAATGGCTGATCGGAAAATCCGTTGAATATGCCAAGGATCGCACGGTATTTGGTCGCCCGATTGGTCAAAACCAAGGCGTACAATTCCCTCTCGCCAAGGCCTACGCCAATATGCGCGCTGCGGAATTGATGGTACGTGAGGCGCTGCGGATCTACGAGGCGGGCGACAGTGCAGGGGCCGAGGCAAACATGGCGAAAATGCTAGCGGCTGACGCCTCAAATGAGGCCGCAAATGCGGCGGTTCAGACCCATGGAGGGTTCGGGTTTGCAGAAGAATACGACATCGAACGCAAGTTTCGCGAAACGCGTTTGTATCAGGTGGCACCGATCTCGACCAATTTGGTTTTATCGTATTTGTCCGAGCATGTTCTCGGGCTTCCACGGTCCTATTGATGGGCGCGTTGGACGGCCTTTTGGTCGTGGCGATTGAACAAGCCGTGGCCGCGCCCATTTGCACATTGCGCCTTGCCGATGCGGGGGCGCGGGTGATCAAAATCGAACGGCCCGAAGGCGAAACTGCGCGTCATTACGATACGGCGGTCAAAGGCACCTCGGCCTATTTTGCATGGCTCAATCGCGGCAAGGAAAGCGCGATTTTGGATTTGAAAAATGGTGGTGACCTGGCGATCCTGCGCGCGATGCTAAATCAAGCGGACGTTTTTGTGCAAAACCTGATCCCTGGCGCGATGGACCGGATGGGGTTGGGGAATGACGTCCTTGCTCGTGAATTTCCGAACTTGATTTCTGTCGCAATTCTCGGATACGGGCAGGACACTGCGTACGCTGACATGCGCGCCTACGACATGTTGGTCCAGGCGGAAAGTGGGCTGTGTTCGGTCACCGGCACGCCTGATAGCCCATCCAAAGTCGGGGTGTCGGCGGCGGATATTTCCACTGGCATGAACGCGCACTCTGCTATTCTTGAGGCGCTGATTGCGCGTGGGAAATCAGGAAAGGGCCGCCAGATCGAGATTTCGATGTTCGATTGCATGGCCGACTGGATGGCGGTGCCGCTTTTGCATTTTGAACATACAGACAAGGTCACCGGGCGCTTTGGATTGTCCCACGCGACGATTTACCCCTACCGTCCGTTTGCCTGTTCGGATGGTACGTTGATCATCGCGGTGCAGACCAATGCGGAATTTGCGCGTCTGTGCGACACTGCGCTGGACCGCCCCGATTTGCCAACCAACCCTGCGTTTGCAACGAATTCGGATCGCGTCAAAAATCGCGCGCTTTTGGACACCGAAATGGAACCGGTTTTTGCCAACCTGACAGTTGCTAGTGCGGTGGAACGCTTGACCCGTGCCAGTGTCGCTTTTGGAAAATACAACGAACTGAAAGACTTAGGCAGTCATCCTGCCTTGCGCCGCACAGATGTGATGTTGCCAGACGGGCAGATCGCAAGCATGCCGCGCCCCGCCGGGCGAGGGCCTGATTTCTCACCGAAACCTGTTCCCGGATTGGGTCAACACACTGAATTTCTGCGCAAAGAATTTGGCTAGCCGCGGATATTCGCATGCGATGAATTTATCGAAACCAGATGATTGTCCCACGCCAGTTTCTGTGGGTGGTCCGTCGACGATCCGCCAATCCGCTGCAAAATCCCTAAACCCGAAGTCGTGATGAAACCGTCGGTGTTTGCGGCAATGCCGCTGGCATCTTCTGATGGAACCGATCGTAGAAAGCGACCTGATTTCGCGTCATAGGTTTGGACCACGCCGCCGCGCGGGGATGTCACGGCAATGGTCGCGTTGTCGGACCCAACGGCGATGCTGCCAATGTACCCTTGCAAGGCGCGAGTTGCATCGGGTGGCGCTGAGAAAACCACTGGGTTGCTTCCACGTTGATGAACGCCGACCAATCCGGTCACATCCGTGTCCCCCTGCCATTGCATTCCGAACGCGACGTGACCTACCGATGAAACGGCAAGGTGGCGGATAGAGTTTTTGTGCAAACTGGCCGGTAATTCAACGACATCTACGATGCGATCGTCCTTTAGGTACGACAGGTTGGGTCGCATTGTTGGGATGTTCAGTTTTGTGCGCCCAGAGTCAGGATGCGTGTCGATCCCGCCATTGGCGACAACCAAAATATCGCTGTATGGCAGACGTTTAATGTCGTGCGGCCCGATCCCACCGCTGGGGAATTCAGCGACCCTTGCGTAACCTGCCTGAACATCCCAGACGCCGATGCGACCTTGGCCTGCCTCGTAGTCGTTTTGGGTGGTGAATAGCCAAGCTCCATCTTTTGAAAACGTGCCATGCCCGTAAAAATGCCTGCCTTCCGGTGCTGCCAGGATCGCTTTGGATTTATGCGTGACGCAATCGAACACAATTGCAAATGTACCGGGCCGGCGCGCAAATGCCACGGCTTCTGGTCGGTTGGGATGCGCTGCTGCGGCGTGGCCACGTCCGGGCAGGGGGATTTGAAACAACACTTTGAGGGTGGCACTTATTCCGCACAACACGAACGTGCCGTCGGGCAGGGCAGCGGCAGACAAATAATTGGGTGATCCGGCATCCGCCCAAGTTGCGGCAGGCATCAGACCAGTGGCCATCAAACCTGCAATAAAGCCACGACGACTTGGGTTTGAAACTGCCATTTTAATCGCCATCCAACGCGTTAAACCCTGCTGCAACGCCCAGTTCAGGGCCCAGCTGGTCGCGCACTATGACGCGGATACGCTCAACAGATTGTTGGATCACTTCGACTTTGATCCGGTTCTGAGGGTCAGCAACACCAGCAAAGATCGGATCGTTCAGTTGTGCCAATTCGTGTGTCGCGCGATCAAAGGCAACGTCCAAGGCTGCCGCTAAATCGTCGTTGTCGCCTGCAAGCCGCGTTGCCAAGTCGTGCAGCGCCAACAGACTAAGTTCGACGTGCTGTGCCGAGCGGCCAGAGCGCCATGCCTCGGCGCGGGTCGGACGTGGTTTCTGATAGGTTCCCAGCGGACGGCCTAGCCGTGTTTCGGACGTAAATTGCAACCCTGTGGACAGGGCCTTGAGCAATTCTTGAAGCACTTCTTCGTCTGATCGATACGTGCCAGTGGCCGAGGGTGTTTTTAAAACGTTCCCGTAATCCGCGGCCCATTCTTGCGCTATCGCGTGGCTCAAAATCGCTGTGTCTGCGGCAATGGTTTGGATCAGCATACAGCGATACCTGTCATCACCTGCAGCGCTAAAGGACTGATCGTAAATCAAAAATTCGAGCGCATAAAATCCACGGGCTGCGATTGATACAGCGTCGTAACTGGCCGGGTTTTCGGCGATCGGGTCTTGGTCTGCGATCAGTTTGTTTAGCGCTTTGGGCGTCGCGCCGCGACTGTCAGGCCAAAACGCAAGCGCAAAGGCGCGGTCATCGATTTCAGTTGGGCCGAACCGCAAGTGGCTGGCCGAAATCCATGCATCAAACGCGTCAGCGTAGGCGGCGCGCAAAGGTTGCGACGTCGCGCTGCAGTCTGATTTTGCCGCGCTCGCCAGTTTTTGTGAGGTGTGCGCCAAACGTTCAAACCGGGGCAGGATGTGATTTTGAACAATGCCCGATGTCACAGCGTTTTGAGCAAATGCGACTACGGGCATCGCAGAGATGATCACAGCAAAAAACAGATGTTTCATAGGCTCTCCAAGAATTTGATCAAGGCGTCGCGGTCAGCCTTTTGCATGTCAACGACGCTTTGTTTTGTCGGTGCGGCCTCGCCGTCGTGCCAAAGGATCGCCTCGAGCAAGGATCTCGCGCGCCCGTCGTGCAAGAAATAACTGTGACCGCTGACTTGCTGCGTTAGGCCGATGCCCCACAGCGGCGGGGTTCGCCATTCCTGTCCGGTCGCGCGGGCTTCGGGCCGATTGTCGGCCAAGCCTGCGCCCATGTCATGCAACAACATGTCCGTGTAGGGCCAAATCAGCTGAAAGCTTTGTTCGGGTTGATCGGCAAGGCGATGGGTGACGAAACTGGGGTGATGGCAGGACGCGCAACCGGTTTCATAAAACACCTGTTTGCCGCGCAACACATCGGGATCAGCTGCATCGCGTCGCGCAGGTACAGCGAGGTTGCGGCTGTAAAACGTCACCAGATCAAGGATATCGTCGTCAATTTCGAACCCGCGATCATCGGCATCACCGTGCGGCGCGTTTTGGCATTCGGTTTGCGCGGCGGTGCATTCGCCCGCGCCATTCGGAAACAGCGGCGACGAAATACCTATGTCACCGGCAAAGGCGGCGGCGGATTGTTCACGTACTGTTGGCGCACCTGCCTTCAGTCCGAAACGGCCCAGCATCGGTTGATTGAATTGCGCCGACCACACGATGTTTTCGCGCCCTGAAATACCATCGCCATCGAGGTCATCCGGGTCCGTTAAGACAAGGATGTCCGCCGTCGGAATCGCCTCTAGCAAACCAAGCCCGATCATTTGTGGCGCAACACGCGGGCTGAGCATTGCGTCCTTGTGCAGCGGTCCATAGCCAAGGTTCAGCGCCTCGTAACCCGGGTGGCGCAAGGTCGCTGTTTCGCCATCAGACAGTTCGATGACCTCGTGGGTATAGGTGACGCCCATTTTGTATTCGGCAGGGTGGCCGGGCAATGCAAAATCTTGCAATTGGGTGCCGTAGGTCGGGTCCGCTTGGGTGGCAAGGTAGTCTTTTATTTGGGCGGTGTTGTCGTTTAGTGACCCGGGGATCGAGATCCGCAAAAACATCGAAACAGCGCTTGTGTCGCCAGCCTCGGGGGGGTGACCACGCCCGTCTTTGATGTGGCACCGCTGGCACGACCGCGCGTTGTACAAAGGGCCCAGCCCGTCAGATGCCAAGGTTGAGGACGGCGAGGACACCCACAATTTGCGGAACAATCCGTTGCCGACTTTGAACGTCAGTTCGTTTTCGAAACTGATGTTTTTGGACGGCTGCGAAAACGCATCTGCATTGTTGCGCGCACGTACGGTTGCAGCACCCGCTGGCAGGTCCTCGAACCGTGTCATGGTCGAAAAATCTGTTGTTGGGGTCGTAACGCGCGCGACACGCGCCGCCTCGGACGGCGTGCGCGGAATGATGTTCAGGTGCGGTTCATCTAAGGGGTTGGCAGCGGCGGCGGACCCAAAAAGGCCCGCCATTAGCGCGACTTTACTCGGCTTCATCCATTTTCGACGCGTTAAGAAGTGCATATTTTTCTTCACCAAGTTTGGCCACAAGGTCCAGTTGCGTTTCAAGAAAGTCGATGTGCCCTTCTTCGTCCGTGAGAAGTTCTTCGAAGATATTCTTCGTCACAAAATCACCCACCGTTTCACAATGCTTGCGCGCGCTCATGTACAAAACGCGTGCGTCATGTTCAGAGGCCAAGTCACATTCCAGCGTCTCTTTTGGTGTTTGACCAATGCGCAACGGGTCTAGTTTTTGCAGGTTGGGATGGCCGCCTAGAAACAAAATACGCGCGATGATTTTGTCGGCGTGGTTCATCTCTTCGATGCTTTCTTCGCGGGATTTTTTGGCCATGTGGCCCAAACCCCAGTCTTCTTGCATGCGGTAGTGCAGCCAGTATTGGCTGACGGCCGTCAGTTCACTTCGCAGAGCGTCGTTTAGGAATTCGATTACTTTTTTGTCGCCGTTCATGGGTTTCTTCCTGTGTTGCTATGCCTGTCAAAACAGGCGGCTGCATGGGGACTTTTACGTTATCATTTGTGCGCATGGTCGACAGGAACAGCGGCATACATCCGCCGCAATCCGCCGATTTCCCAAGCGCGCGGTACACCTTGCCAGGTGTCACGATGGTTTTGTCGTCTGCCGCCCGCATCCAGTCGATGGCTGCGTGAATGTCGCGATCCGAGATGTTCTGGCAATGGCAGACGATCATGTTTTACCCTCCGATCGGGATGATGACGGAGACACCCAACAAGGTGGAATCCACGCCACTTTCTTCGGCGTATCCGAGGCCCGACGACACGGTGATGTCGTTGGCGAATGTGTAATCCGCGCCAAGTGACGCCAGATGATCGCTGCCGGAACTGCGCACATCGCGGTTGGTGTAGGAGGCGCCCAACGTCCAGTTGTTCAGCGTGTAGGCCGCCCCGATCGTGGCATATGTTGCGCGATCATCAGCACCGCCAAAGCCATCGAATGCGGCGATTTCTGCGATCAATTCCAGATCGTCACGGGCGGCATGAACGATGCCAAAGGCGAGGCCGTTTTGATCCTGAACGTCACCGACACTTGCGGACAAATGCGAGGCGCTGATGGAATAGGTGGTGGCACCTTCTTCCAGATCGTATTGCAGCGCGAGGTTGTCCAACTTGCCTGTGTTGCCAACGCCGCCTGACGAGGAAGTGTTGCGCCCACGGTCCGTGCCAAGCGAGCGACTTAGGAAGGAATCGTCCAAGTAAAACAGTGATGCCGTCAGCACCCCTGCGCCCAATTGAAAGCTGGCGGATGCGCCCAAGGCTTCTGACAGTTCGTAATCTTCGACAAAATTTGCGCCGTAAAAACCAGGCGCTGCGTCCCATGCCACACCAAAGGCTGGCGCGAATTTACCGACCGATACGACCGAGTTGCCTAAATCAAAGCTCAGCCCGATGCTGTCGACATACAGCCCCACGTCCTCGAATGCGCGATCATCGGTCGCGTCCAAGACGGATTCAAGGGTCAAGCCTGCAAACGCTGACACGGTGTCAGTGATTTGAAAACCCAGCGTGGCTTCGGTGGTCAGAAAAGTATCTGAAATTTCCGCCGTCGGATCGTCAGATGATATTACGGAATCAACGCCGATCTCGGTCTCGATCTCGAATGTAAAACGGCTGGCTTCTTGAGCCGATAGGGCCGTGCCGGACGCCGTGGCGAGTGCAAAAGCAATCGCAAAGTGGTTGGTGGTGGTCATGTGTGGTCCTTTTGAACGTACAAAAACTGGTGGCAAGGCTGGCGTCCGGCTTGCCTGCCACCGCAGTCAGAATTTATTGAAATACGGCGTTCGGATCGTCCAAGCTGTCGGATCCTTCAAACGCGATTTGGTCTAGCTTTAGCGCGGTGACGACCCGCTCGATGGACCGTGTTTGATCGATCAAACCGTTAACGCCGCCCATAACGAGGGCCTCACCTGCGTCGTTGCCGCGTTCCAGCATCTGGTCGTATGCAAAACCTGCTTCTGCCGCGGTTTTGATCCGGCCCAATGCCATCATCGTGCCTGACAATTTCCCGCGCATTTCAGCGTCAAGCGATGCGTCCGTGGCGGCAACCAGATCGGACAGGGATGGGCCTGAAACCAAGGTTCCGTTCACGCGGACGTATTCGCCCAAGTACACGTTTTGTACGCCCAACCCGTCGTAGTAGTGGCTATTGTGGGTGTTGTCGGAAAAGCAATCGTGCTCTTCCTCAGGGTCGTTCAGCATCAAGCCAAGACGCATGCGTTCGCCGGCTTGCTCGCCGTAAGACAGAGATCCCATGCCGGTCAAAATTGCAGACAAACCTGTGTTTTCGTCAGACATCAAAGCTGCGCGCGCGGCCCCGTCTGATTGCCACTGCGTCGTCATCCATTCCAGATCAGCAACCAGTAAATCAGTCGCGGCCTTTAGGTATTCACCGCGGCGATCACAGTTGTCGTTCGTGCAGTCGTCACCGGCTGCGTAGTCTGTCCATGACCGGTTTCCGGCCCCAGCGCCGTGTCCATTCAGGTCTTGACCCCACAGCAGGAATTCGATGGCGTGATAGCCGGTTGCGACGTTTGCCTCGACGCCGTCTGCCTCGTGCAGCGTGTCTGACAAAAATGCGGGCGTGATGGCTGCGGCGTCAACTTGGGCACCCGACAGCGTAAAGCTTGGGCTGGCGACGACATTCAACGCGGCCAATTCATTTTCGTCTGACGGGCCGCCATAGGCGCTATCCACGTAGTCGATCAACCCTTCGTCCAAGGGCCAGGCGTTCACTTTGCCCTCCCAATCATCGACGATGGCATTGCCAAAGCGGTAGACTTCGGTTTGCTGATAGGGGACGCGCGCTGCCAGCCATGCCTGTTTTGTCGCTTGCAAGGCTTCGGCCGAAGGGGTGGCCATCAAGGTGTCGACCGCCGTTTGCAATGCCTGCGCGGTGATCAAGCTGTCTTCGTATTTGGCGGCCGCGATGTCAGCGTAGGTGTCAAGAACCGCCGTTTTTTCAAGTGCGAATGCAGGCGTTGCGAGTGCGACAAGCAAAGCCGTCGATGAGAGGAAGGAATGTTTCATGGGTGTCCAGTCAGTGAAATTTGATGAATTCAAGGCGATACCCGGGGGTATCTTGCCGTGGCTGTCATCTGTCGATTGTCAGGCGATGCTGGATCAAAATCAGAGTGGCTGGGCGTTGCTGTAATCCTGAGTGTTTCAGTCAGCAATGTCAATCCGACTTTTTTAGTCGGAATTACAATTGTTTTGCGGAGTCATTTGTCAGATTAGGCGTGAGGGGTCGTCACGGGAATCACTGCCGCAACATCAAACGCCTGACCTCGGTCAAAAAAGGGGGCAAACGGTTTTGCTAACCTGCCGAGGCTCACCCTTGTTTTGACAACTGTAGTGACGCAGAAAAAATAAAGTTGTCTGCGTCTTTACGTTACATCGCCAGAACCATTTGGACGCGATCATCGATGTCTTCCAGCAGCGCCTCACCAGACCACCCGGCGCGCCCACGAAACACGAAACCCTGTCGCATGTCGTACATCAACCGGCCTCGTTGCTGTGCGGGGAAATCGGGCGGCAGAACGCCATTTTCTTTTTCGACTTCAAAGCGGCTGGCAAGGCGGATGTCAGTCGCGTTGATCGCGTTTTCCATCCGTTCATCAACGCCTTCGACTTCGCCAACGCTGGTGGAAACGCAAGAGGCCAGAAAGCAGCCGCGCATTCCGCTGTTCGAATCTGTGGCGTAAGAAATCACGCTTGTTAAAAACCCGTGCACTGCTTTTGCGATGTCTGGTTCCGTCTCAAACGCGACAATGGGTGCGCATGCATCGACGTCGGCGTAGCGGTCAATCGTCTTGAGATACAGTTCGCGCTTGTCACCAAATGCGGAATACAGGCTTGGCCCGCTGATTCCCATGGCGCGCGTCAAATCCTTCATCGACGCGCCATCGTAACCTTTGGTCCAAAAGACATTCATCGCCGCTATTAGGGCGTCATCCTCGTCAAAGCTCCGAGGGCGTCCCATTCTTTTTGTATCGATCATAATATATCTCTTGACTGGCTTCTTGAGTTACATCTATATCGTTCGTTATAAATGTGCAAGGAGCATCAAAATGACGACACAGAAGCTAAAAGCAGGTGGGGTATTCCCGATGCTTTCACTTCCAAAAGTTGGGGGTGGTACGCTAAACCTCGGCGCAGCTGCGGATGGGTATGATTGGCAAATGATCGTTGTCTATCGCGGCAAACATTGCCCGATCTGCACGCGCTACTTGTCTGATCTCAACGCCGTCCTGCCAGACCTGAACGGCATGGGTATTGATGTGGTTGCGGTTTCTGCTGATGCGGAAAACCTGGCGCTGGAACAATTGGCTGATGTTTATCCAAAGTTTGCCGTTGGATACGATCTGAGCATCGCGCAGATGCAGGCGATGGGTCTGTACATCACGGCCCCGAATTCACGGATGCCGGTCGTACGCCACTTTGCTGAACCGGCAGTGATTGTGACCGATGAAACCGGCCAGGTCAAAATGATCGACATCTCAAACGTGCCTTTCATGCGGCCGTCCTTGGACAGTCTTACCCGCGGCTTGCGATTTGTGCGCAGCCAAACGGAACCTTTTCCTGTCACCGGCAGTTTCGCCGGGTAACCCCTAGTCAGAAAGAAAAATACCATGACAAACGACACACAAACCGCCGATGTCCGCGCGACCATTGATGCGTTGATCAACGCAGGCACAACATCCGATCTGAGTGCGCTGGATCAGATTTATCACGACAGCATGAAAATCCACATGATCGATACAGATAACAATCTGATGCAGCACGATAAATCCAGTTTCATCGCAATGCTGAAAGGCATGGTTGCCGGCAATAACGGGCAATCAAATACGTGGTCCGAATACCATTCTGTTGAGGCAAAAGGCGACCACGGGCACGTCCTGATCACCCGCAAAGTGGATTTGGGCGGGGCCGATCGCATCCTTGTTCTGAGCATTGATCTACTGTTCGACGATGATCGTTGGCAGGTGACCCGCGAGGTCATTTTCAGCCGTCCAAACGTTGATGTGACTACATCATGATGGCTCGGAATTCACGGTTTAAAATTGTAAAAGGGTACGACACAATGAAACTTTCGATACTTGGCGCATTGATTTTGACCACGAGTTTTGCTTTTGCGGATGGCCATTTGGGCGATGCACCTGCCAGCCTTGTGGCCGTAAACGATGCATTTAACCAACGCGCTGCAGCGTCAGACGCCACCGGTTTGGTTGATCTCTATGCAAAGGACACGTTGTGGATTGCGCAAGGCGCACCGCTAAGCCAAGGCTTGGCCGGACCGCGCCAGTTGTTTGAATTTGTGACCGCGAACGCAGGGTCCGTCACCCACACAATTGACCATCTGTTTGTGTCAAAAGACGAAACTTTGGCGGTGATGATCGGGTCGGTCAAAGCCGTGGTTGAAGCTGCGGAAATGGACGCGACTGGAACGTATTTGTTTGTGCTTGAACCCCAAGACGATGGTTGGGAAATCGTCACTGACATGTGGCACCAGCACGTCGCACAATAAGGGCGATGGCTCGTGCATGCTGGCAGTCCTAACAATGTCACGAATGATCGGCTGAAGGCTTCAAAAACTGCTCTGGTTTCACTATACGCTGCAAGTAACACCTATCAGCGTATAGTGAAATGACATCGGAATTTCATTTGCGGCACAAAATATCGGATCACAGATGACTTATGCATTGGTACTTCACGGTGGGGCAGGCGCCCGTCCAGGGACAGACTACACCGTCCAAAAAGCAGACTTGGCGAAACTGATTGAGACCGGCCAAAGCATGTTGGTTCAAGGGCAATCAGCCTTGGACGTTGTCACGTGGGCCATCGAGGCGCTTGAGGCGTCCGGTTTGTATGTTGCAGGCAAAGGATCAGCACCGCATTCGATGGGCGGGTTTGAACTGGATGCTTCCATTATGCATGGGCCAAACCGGCGCGCAGGCGCTGTCGCCGCGATTGAAGGCATCAAAAGCCCCATTCAAGCAGCCAGAGCCGTTCTAGAAGATGGCCGCCACGTTATGCTTGCGGGCACAGGTGCCCAGATTGCGGCAAAAGCGGCAGGGCTGGCAGAGGTGCTCGACCCCCAAGACTACTATTCCGAGCATGTCTCGCACGGGTCAAGCGAGTCCGCTGATCATGGGACCGTTGGTGCGGTCGCCTTGGACATTCACGGCGAACTTGCGGCAGGCACATCCACAGGTGGCACGTTCAACAAGCTGATTGGTCGTGTTGGCGATACGCCCATTATCGGGTCCGGGACTTGGGCTGATGACACCGTCGCTGTGTCTTGCACAGGGCTGGGCGAGGCGTTCATTCGGACGGCAACAGCCTACGATGTGTCGGCGCGCATGCGGTACGGCAATGTCGCGCTTGATCAGGCCACGCGTCAGGTCTTGGACGAAGTCGCACGGTTTGACGGTGACGGCGGGCTTATTGCCATCGACGCGCAGGGCAACATTTCGATGCCGTACAACAGTGACGGTATGAAACGGGCCGCCGTTTCGGACAGGATGTCGCCAGTTGTGCGGGTGTTCGAACCCGAGGATTAAACCGGCAGCGGCTCACCCGCCTGCCAACCCGTTTGTTGCAATTTCTCGAGCAATGCCATCGTTTCAATGCGATCATCATGGACCAGCAACGCCAGGAAATCGCCGGGACGTGCCCATTCGAGCGATTTGATGACGGCCGAAATTTCTGTTCCGGTTTTTATGATGCCTTCCTCGCGGGCACCAAGGCGCAACAATTCGGTGGACATCACTTCGGTCAATTCGCCGGGCTGGCGGCCACGTAGCAAATCAGGAAGTTCGGCAACCACCACCATGTCGGGCGCGAATGTCCACATGGCTTGGATCATATCGCAAGTGTCTTGATCACTGCGATCGCCTGCCTGGCCTGCGATGACAAGGCGGCGGTTCGCAGGGATCGATTTGATCGCGGACGCCAAGGCCAGCACCCCGTGCGGGTTGTGCGCAAAATCAATCAGCAGCGTCAGCCCACCGACCTCCAGATAGTTGCCACGCCCTGGGTTTTCATCTGGTGAATCGGTAAATCCAGCAAGGCCATCCGCCATTGCAGAAACCGGCAGACCCAATGCATCGGCAAGGCCTATGGCACCAAGTGCGTTGTAAACGTTGAATTTTGCAGCGCCGCGCAAGGCAGGCACAAAGTCGTTGACGGCCAAAACCGGCAGCGCCTTTCCATCGCGCGCAAGCATCATTTGCCCATCAGACACAAAGGCTGCGCGCCCACCGGTGGCGATCCAAACCTCCAAGCTCGCTTGGTCAAAATCCAGTCCGAACCACGTGATTTCGCCGGCAAATTGTGGGCTGCGGACAACCAATTCGGGATCATCCGCGTTTAGCACCAACCGCCCGCCGGGGCGCACCGCTTGGGACAACTGGAACTTGGCGTCGGCTAGCGCCGTGACATCCATGATGCCGTAGGTCCCCAAATGATCCGCTGCGATGTTGGTCAGCAAACAGGCGTCCGCAGTCGGCACCGGCAGGCCACGCCGCATCAATCCGCCGCGTGCGGTTTCGATGATCGCAAGTTCGACACGTGGATCGCGTACAGCCAGACGCGCACCTGCGGGGCCCGAATAATCGCCTTCGTCTAATATTTCGCCGCCGACGCGCACCCAATCGCTGGAGGACAAGCCGACGCATTTGCCCGCGGCCGCCCCGATTGCGGCGGTCAAACGGACCGTTGTCGATTTCCCGTTGGTGCCGGTGACCATGGCGACAGGAACATCGTGTAGCGCATCCCAGTCGACGGCATCCGGTGCAGGCAAATCCGCGGTGTCGTAAACCTTGGCACCGCAGCCCAATCCGAGTGATATTTTATCATCATGCCCAAGATAGGTTACACCCTGTTCGCGTGCCCTTTGCGCCAGCGCAACTTCTTTTGGGGAAAGTTCGGCTGCGATCTGATCCCGCAATTTCTGAACTGTCGCATCGGTGTCGTAGGTCTCACCCGCCAGCGTCGCGGTGGTCGCAGCCCAGGATGCCTCAACCAAATCGGTGGCCGCGTACAGCGCATCAGTTGGCGCACTGACTTGCAGTGTTGCACCCCCGTCAAACGCCCGCATCGCGATGGTACTGTCGGTCCAGCCGACACCGTCCAGCAGCGTGCGGGCCGCAGCGCGCCACAGGGCCATAGCAAATGGTTTGTTCTGATCATCGATGCGCGCCTCGGCGGCGGCACCGACGCTGGACATCAGGAAATTTGCACCAGTAAGGCGACGCGTGTTTTTTAGCTGCGGCTCAATCGCCATCTTCGTCTCCTGAATCCTCAAGACGTACACCACGTGAATCGCGGATCATGCGCATGCCGCCCAGCAGAATATTTTCCGGGACTTCGGGTGCGTCTTCGACCGGGGTTGCACCAGCGAGCGGATCAAGTGCTCCGTCAGCACTGGACTGAGGCGCAGGTGTCGGGCCTGCCTCTTCCTCAGCGCTACTTTCAAACGCGTCTTGTGGGCGATTAAAGTAGATGATCTGTTTCCACGTCCGCGCGATGTTGTCGCCAAAAACCAGCAACAAATCATCAACCGCACCCATGTTAAGGGCAGCATCGACAGCATCAACTTCGCTCGGGATGATCTGGATTTGATCGTCTGGCACGCCGTTTTCGATCAGAGTTTTACGCAGCATTTCAGGGACTTCGGCGTCACCACGCCCGCGTCGCCCGTCATCGGCCTTGCAAATGTAGTGGTCAAATTTTCCGGCAACGATTTTGGCAGCCGCAACGATGTCTTCATCGCGCCGATCGCCGGGCATCGAAAAGCAAATCAGCTTGCGGCCCTTGGGCTCCAATTGCGTGCAAAGCTTGGTCATCGCCTCGATTGCGGCAGGGTTGTGCCCGTAATCCAGAATGACCTTGAAAGGGTGCTCTTCAAAGACGTTTAAACGGCCCGGTGCTTGGAAATACGAGGTGGCAAACGTGCGCAGACCTTGGCGGATATCCTCAAGTGACTTGCCCATTGAATAGCAAATTGCCGCCGCAAACATCGCGTTTTGCACGTTGTGCATGGCTTTGCCGTCGATCGTTGCAGGGATCAAATGGGTCCACATCAATTGGATGTTGGAGGAGTTTTCGTAGATCGTGATCATGTGCCCGTTCATGCCTTGTTCAAGCACAATGGCGCGCCCGCCGATGCGAACATGTTCGCGCACAAGCGGGTGATTGGCGTTCATGGTCACGTAGCAGATGTTGTCTGCTTGGGTGTGGCTGGCCATTTTCAGGCACAGCTCGTCATCCGCATTCAAAACGGCGGTATCGGTGGCGACCTCTACGACGATGCGTTTGACACGCGCTAAATCTTCAACGGTTTCAATGCCTTTCAGGCCAAGATGATCTGCATCGACGTTCAAGACCGCGCCAACGTCGCAGCGTTCATAGCCCATGCCGCTGCGCAACAGACCGCCGCGTGCAGTTTCCAAAATTGCTGCATCGACAGTCGGGTCGCGCAGGATCATTTGTGCCGCGCGTGGGCCAGTCAGGTCGCCTTTGACCGTCAAATTCCCATCGATGTAAACGCCGTCCGTGGTCGCCAACCCGACGGTGTTGCCGCTGAGCTTGTGAATATGTGCAACCATGCGCGACACGGTTGTCTTGCCGTTTGTGCCGGTGATCGAGGCAATCGGGACGCGGCTGGGCGTGCCTGCTGGAAACAACATTTCCATCACTGCGCCAGCAACATCGCGTGATTTTCCTTCGCTGGGGGCGACGTGCATACGGAAACCGGGGGCTGCGTTCACTTCGCAGATGCCGGCGGGAATGTCTTTGTAGGACTGCGAAATATCGGCCGACAAGAAATCAACGCCGCCGATATCAAGGCCAATCGCTTTGATCGCGCGTTCCGCCATGCTGCGATTGTCGGGATGCACGATGTCGGTGACGTCGACCGCTGTGCCGCCCGTCGACAGGTTCGCGGTGGAGCGTAAAAACACGGTTTCGCCGTCCTTGAGAACGGTGTTTTCGTCATAGCCGACCTCGGCCAGATGATCTCTGGCGGTTTTGTCCAGCTCTAGGCGCGTCAGAACTTTTTCGTGACCAACACCGCGACGCGGATCGGAATTCACGATATCGATCAGTTCGGCGGCCGTGTTTTTGCCGTTGCCGACGATGTGGCCCGGCACGCGTTTGGACACTGCCTCAAGCTTGCCATCAATCACCAGCATGCGGTGGTCCAGCCCTTGGATGAACGTCTCGACAATGACGGTGCGGCCACGTTTGTTGTACTCAAGCGCGAAATCGAATGCTTCGATCACGGCCTCGGCTGACGTCAGGTTGATTGAAATGCCGTTGCCGTGATTGCCGTCCAGCGGCTTGACCACCACAGGAAAGCCGATGCGTTTGGCGGCCTTAGCGGCATCCTCGGGGCTGGTTACGGCGATTTGACGTGGCACCGGCAAGCCAAGATCGCCCAAGATCCGGTTTGTCGCCTTTTTGTCCGATGCAAGATCGGTGGCGATGTAGTCGGTTTCAGAAGTGATCGTGGCTTGGATGCGTTTTTGATACTTGCCGTACCCCAGCTGGATCAGGCTGTATTCATTCAGACGCATCCACGGGATGTCACGTTCGATCCCTGCATTCACGAGGGAAGCGGTCGACGGCCCCAATGCTTTGCGTTGTGCGGCTTTGATGAATTTTTCGCGCTTGGCGGTGTAGTCGAACCCGTCCACGCGTTCGCCAGTTTCGACAAGATTATCGGGCAGCAGATTATGAATGAAATCGAGGGCAAGCTGGCTGGCGTGTAGGCCGACTTCTTCTTGTTCGTATTGGAACACCATATTGTAGATGCCGGTTTCGCCAGCGTCGCGGGTCCGCCCGAATGTCACATCCAGACCTGCGACGTTTTGCAGCTCAATGGACATGTGTTCCCAAATATGGGCCATCCATGTGCCTTCGTCTTCGCGTAGACGTCGGATAAACCCGCCGGGTTCGCGGTACGAACACCCGTGCTCTTGCAAGCCGGGCAGAGCGTCTAACAATTGCTCGATAAAATCGTCGCCAATTTTGGCAGATGGCCAGTCTTCTAAAATGCCAATGTCGACGACGTGTCGAATGACCGGGAACTTTGCGTATATATTCGGACCTCGAAAAACAGACGTCTCAAGAATCTTCATATACGGTCCCCTTTTAGGTGTATTTTGGTTGGTCGCTTATGCGGTTCCACTCGGAAAAGCTTGGCGTGAATTTAGATCATACCGATCCCCAGCCAGAAGGATATGTAATTTTACGCCAATCAATCCGACAGCTGCCCCCATCTCGGCATCGGCCATGGATGAGAACTCAATGTCTGAGGGGTCAACGATGGTTAAACCGCCGCTGCCAAAGACTTCGATGACGTCATCAGGTCCGATGAACGCTGCGGTATCTTCGTCGACACCCACACCCGTCGCAAAGGGGTTGTAGGCCAGCGCGGTCATCAATCGGCCAAGCCGATCGCGTTCACGAAAATGCTGATCGACGATCACACGGTTGGTCAGGCCCAGACCGGGTGACAATGATGCCATGCCGCGTTTTGGGGTTCCGCCGGATTTGCCGATCGCAATCATATGCTCGCACACAAACGCAGCCCCTGCGGATGTTCCGGCGATGTGAACGCCGCGCGCGTTTCCGGACCGCAATGCTTTTGCCGCAGAGGTTCCGCCGATGGTTGTGGCAAGCCGAAGCTGGTTGCCGCCGGTGATAAACACGCCCGTGGCCGCATTCAGTTTGTCTAGAAACGCTGGATCTTCGCAATCAGCGCGGGTCGCTAAATCTACGATTTCGATGTCGCGGACACCCAGCTCTTGGAACACGTCGCGTGTGCGGTGCCCTGCGGTGTCCAATTGCGATGCGGTCGGAATGATGACCATGCGCGCATCCGCCCCGCCGCTAAGTTCAACCAACCGCTGCAAAATTGTAGAGGAACGCACTTTTCTATCGCCGCCGCCGATAGGAATGATCCATCCACGCTGCGTATTTTCGATCGTTTTAGCCGGGCACATTGATACGATTCTTTCCAGATTTTCAGTGTCGTACCACTCTTACCTAAATGTTCAGGAGTCTACAGGTAAGTCGGGGTGTGATGAGACAAAACCATTGATTTGTTGACGGACGCCTACCTGCGATGGAAGTGCGCGCGTTAAAAGACGCGTGTACCTCGGCACCACGTTTCTTTGAGGGCAGGGACGTCGCCCATCATCGCAAAGCGGATCAGATCACCGCTGGCCCCGACGCGCAGAGCGCCGCGATCCGCCAGCCCCGCCGCACTTGCCGGGGTTGAGGACACAGTTGCGATACCGCGTGCCAGATTTCCCCACAAATCGCCCAATTGCACCGCTGCGACCAGCAACCCTGCTGGCACGTAGTCAGACGATAAAATGTCCAGCTGGTCTTTTTCTGCGAGCGCGAGGGCTGCGACATTGCCGGAATGGGACGCACCGCGAATGAGGTTCGGGGCCCCCATAACTGTTGCGATTTTGTGGTCCTGACAGGCTTGTGCCGCCTCAAGGGTCGTCGGAAATTCAGCGATCATGACCCCGTATGACTGGCTGGTGGCGACCTGTGCGGCCGTTGTGTCATCGTGGCTGGCCAACGTCGCGCCATAATGCGTGGCAGCAGCGACCACTGCGGCCTCATGTGCGGCCCCATATTCGCTTTGAACCCCGCGCAAGAACGTCACGTAGTCCTCAAAGCGAGCGGGGTCCAAACCGTGTTTGCCACAGACGTAGTCTTTGTATTTTTTCATGTCGCTGAATTGGCGTTGTCCCGGCGTGTGGTCCATCATGGACACGATGCCAACGCGATCTTTGGGGCCAAATTCGGTTAGCTCTGCCACAAGCGTTTCAGAGCAAATCTCGGCGCGTAGATGAATGTGATGATGAACCCTCAGCGCGCCCGCAGAGCGCATTGCCAGAATTTCATCCGCCATTTTGCGGGCATATTTATTGTAGCGTTTGGCGTCATTGCTGATGATCGATCCGACGCGAATGGCGTCAAAAACGGTTGTGATCCCGGTCGCAGCCAATTCGCAATCATGGGCCAGAATAGCTGGTCGCTGTGGCCAATCCACCTTTGGGCGCGGGGTCAGGTGGCGTTCAAGATTGTCAGTATGCAGTTCGACCAATCCGGGCGCGACAAAATCACCGCCCATGTCGCACGCACCGTTCGGGACGTGCCCGCCAGTGTTCATTTCTGAAATGACCCCGTCCGTGATGCGCAGCGATCCGAGAACCACTTCGTCTTGCAAGATCAGGCGGGCATTGGCAAAAATCGTCTCGTTCATCATCACTCTGTTCGCATGAGTTGGGGCCGTTACATGAGGCGCGCGCCCCAATCACAAAGGGTGCGTGCTGACCGCCACGATAATCAGGACGCCGAGCATGGAAAGCGAAAAATCGTTAGAACGCCCCAATAGCAAAAGATGGCTGCGCGAAAGCAATTCAATTTGACACTAAATCTGCCAGCGCGCACCCAAGTTCGGTGTCATTTACAAGGTCCATGACGATGTCAAAATGATTGCGTTCAGGTGCTTCTAGGCGGGTGACGGTTGCATCGGCTTGGATCAAGTGATCGGCGAATTGATTGCTTTGCCGTTTGAATTCGTCGGTTTCCTGCGCGCCCCAAGCGATCACCGTATTGGGAAAGCCCGACAGATTGGCCCGCATCGGGCTGTTGCGTTTGGCCACGTCCACGTCCATGCCGACGGCGTCGTTAATGTAGGTGCCAATCAGAGGCTCTAATTCGTAAATCCCGGATAACAACGCCAGTCCTTTTGGTCGACGGATTGCAGGCAATTTCAGACAACACATGGCCGCCAGATGCGCGCCTGCGGAACTGCCGGACAGGATAAACGCAGATGGATCATACCCCAATTGGGCCGCATTATCGTGCAAGCATTCGATGGCGTCGCAACATTCGCTAACGATGTCATCGAGGCTGGCGTCTGGGGCAAGTGTGTAGTCAATTGCCGCAAATCCCATACCTCGTTTTAGGGTGTCAGGTGCGGGAAAGAATGAATCGCGTTTGCTGAGCAGTTGCCAATATCCGCCATGGATAAAAATGTGCAGCGGTGCCAATTTGGACCCAGATGGCATTAATAGATCGATGGAATTGCTTGATTTGAAGCCATATTTGATCGTCTGTACGTTCTCGAAAGCGGCATAAGCCGCAGCACTTTTATCCACATACGCTTGGATAAACGGATCAATCGGACCATCTAGCACGGAGCTAGGAGAATAAGCCTGCGCACGCGTCGCTGCGTCCATGGTGCGCCATTGCGGGGTTCGATTATTCATTCGCAAAGCGTCACAATTTCAGGCCACAAGCTTCAAATGCTGTGCGCGTGGCCTGTTTTTCGGCTTCGGTCAATTCCAACATCGGATGGCGGACAGTGCCCCCAACTTGACCGAGCAATTCCTGCCAATATTTGCCATGCGCTGTGGGTTTGCCAGCAGGCTTTGTCGCTTTTATTGCAGCGCGCACGGGTTCAAGACTGTCGCGCAGTTTGCGTGCGGCAGTAAAATCGCCAGCAAAAGCCAGCTGCGTATAGTCATGCATGCGTTTGTCGTTTTTGGTTTGCAATTGGTAGGGCGGCGAAGAGCACAGATACAGTTGCCACCCAAGCTGTTCGATATTGTCGAGCCAATCGTCCTCGAGCGAGGTCGAGACCTGAATTTTGTCGCCTACAAGATGGGTCAGACGCACATACATTTCACGCGGAACCGAGTATTTTATGGCAACGATGTTGGGCAGTTCGGCAATGCGCGCACAGGTTTCCGGTTCCATCAGATACCCACTGTCAGGATGGCTCCACATGGCGATAGCTATATCAAGACGATCACATAGGTAGCTGTAATAATTGTACAAAACCTCATCGCGATCATGGCAGAAACTGAGGACCGGCGCATGCACGACGATGTAATCTGCGCCGCAATTTTGGGCGTGCAAGGCCAATTCTAGTACCGTGTCCACGTTCTGGTCGGACACCGACATGATCGTGGCGGCGGTTTGGCCGCACTCGTCCACGGCGATGTCCATGTTGCGTTTGCGTTCATCCAGCGACATCGAGAAAAACTCGCCCTGCTTGCCGGCAATAAACAGCCCTGCGATGTCCAGATCATCGATCCAGTGACGGATGTTACGACGCAATCCCGCCTCGTTAAATGCGCCGTCTTGATCAAAGGGGTTCAATGCTGCTGCCCAAATGCCGCGCATGTTTTCGCGTGCATATTCTTTGGCCTCGGATTTCAAATATTTCATGTCGCAGGTCCTTTTTGCCGGCTTTGCATCGCGCACCAGACACGATGCGGGGTCAGCGGCATTTGCAGATCAGTCACACCAAGCGGGGCAAGGGCGTCAAGGGCTGCGTTCAAAATAGCGGCAGGCGCACCGATCGTGCCAGCCTCGCCGACGCCTTTAGCCCCGAGCAGATTCATTGGGCTTGGGGTTTCGAAACTGTGCACCTCCAGTCGCGGTACATCGGTTGCGCGCGGGATCGCGTAGTCCATGAATGAACCGGTTAGCAATTGGCCGTCTTCGTCGTAAGTGATCTGCTCCATCATGGCCTCGCCAAACCCTTGGGCAAAGCCGCCAACGATCTGGCCATGAACAAAATCGGGAACCACGAGCGTACCTGCGTCATCCACGCACACCACCCGTTCCAGGGTTGGGGTCCCTGTATCGCGGCAAATAGAGATAACAGCGAGATACGCGCCATACCCCCAAGCCTGACCTTTGTTTTCATAGCGAGTTTGAACCGTGATGGGCAGTGGTTCGCCGTCTTTGACCCGTTGCTTGATCTGTTGGCACGCTTGCAAAACAGCGCTGCCACCGATGGCCGTGGAGCGGCTGGCCAAGGCGCCGATGCCAGCGGGGGCGTGATCTGTGTCGCCCATGCGGACCGTTACGTTGGCGGCTGGCAGGTCAAATGCCTGCGCTGCGATTTGGGCAAATGTTGTTTCGCGCGCGTGGCCTTGTGATGATGATCCGCTCGCGGCGATCACCTTGTTGTCTGGCTCTCGCGTTACGGTCGCGCTTTCCCAGCCGCTGCCTGATGGCTCCAGATAGAAGGCTGTGCCAATGCCGACCAATTCGCCGGATTGGCGACGCGCATCGCGTGATTTCATCAGTGAGATGTACGCTGATTTTTCGCGTAGCGCGGTCATGGCGTGATGATAATCGCCGGAATCTAACGTGTTACCGGTCGCTGTCAGGTGGGGGAACGCGTCGCTGCGCAATAGATTCCGGCTGCGTATCTCGAACGGGTCTTGCCCCAATGCGCGCGCGGCTTTGTCGACCAAACGCTCCATCAACATGTTGGCCTCGGGCCGTCCCGCGCCGCGATAAATGCCTGTAGGTCCGCGCCCGTCCTGGACAGCGCGGGTTGTGATATCTAAGGCATCTATGCCGTATCCCGAGGGCAAAATGCGGCCGGCGTTCCATGCGGGAATCAGGCCCGAATTTGGCAACCATGCTCCAATTGGCGCTTCGATTTCGGCCTTGAGCGCGAGGAATTTTCCGCGCGGGTCACAGGCGAGCCACCCTTTTGTCGTCAATCCCCGCCCATGAGTGCCAGCCAAGAAGTCTTCGCTGCGCGAGGCGGTCCATTTGACGTCGCGTTTGTGCTGAAAGGCGGCCCAGACCGTGAATACCTCTTCTGGAAAGAGCGAGGCTTTCATCCCAAATGCGCCACCAACGTGTTGGGCAACAACACGAATTCGGCTGATATCGATACCAAGGATCGATGCTAATTCGGAACGGCTGCGGTGCGGTGTCTGGGTGGAATGCCAAACGGTGACGCAGTCTGTTTTCGTGTCGTAGGCCACTGAAATTGAACGCGGTTCCATCGGTGAGGGGGCCAGTCGCGGGTGCTGGATTGTGCAGGACACGACAAGATGTGCTGCGTCAAAGATTGAGGCTGCTGACCCGTGTTGCCAACTTTGTTTGCCGACACACTTCAGGCGCTGTGTGGGATCGGCTTCAGTATCCACTTCGATCAAATCAGTAGCGTCTGCGCTGGATTGTGTTGACGTCCCCAACACCGCAGCGACAGGTTGACCTGCGGCGCGAACATGGGTTTGAGCGAGGATTTCGAAGGGCAACGTGTGACTGGTTTCCAGAACCGGATTCAGCGACAGAGCGCCAAGCGTTTTGACATCTGCACCAGTATGGACAGCGTGAATTTGCGGTGCATTCATCGCCCCGGCCACGTCTAGCCCCACGATTTTACCTTCAGAGGCCGCTGCGCGCACAAAGACAACATGCAACGGCGACTCCAATGGCACATCATCTGCAAAACGACCCCGACCAGTAATCAGATCGTAGTCCTCTCGTTTGATCAATCGCGGGTTCGCTGGGGGTGACAAGGTCATAACGGGCGTGTTTCCAGCGTGGTAAAAAAGACGGATATGCCGGTCAAAATATTGCCAGCCAAACGGTAGCATGCAAGGAGTTTGTGACAGAGTATCCGGATTTAGACGAGGACTAGGATGAAAATTGCACTGATTGGACAGGGCGCAATTGCGCAATTTGTGATGGAGCAGGCGCAATGTCATGGTTTTGAGGTGGCGGCTATTGTCCTGCGTGCCGGGCGCGCGCCGAAAGTTTCCGGCATGAAAATCGTTCATCAAGTGGCTGATTTAGATCATGATATCGACGTGGTTGTTGACTGCGCTGGGCATCAGGCGTTGCGTGAAATCGGGCCAGACGTGATGTGTGCGGGGATTGACCTTGTCACAATTTCAATTGGGGCGCTTGCCGATGATGCCGTTTCGGCCTCGTTGCGTGATGCAGCCAAGGCTGGTGGTTCCAAGTTGCATTTGGCCAGCGGTGCAATTGGCGCGCTGGATTGTTTGAGGGCTGCGAAAATTGGGACGCTGCACGAGGTCATTTACGTGGGGCGCAAGCCACCAATGGGCTGGGCAGGATCGCCGGCCGAGGCGACGCTCGACCTAACGACACTCACATCCGGTCACGCAGTTCACTTTGAAGGCAGCGCGCGGGATGCCGCATTGGCCTACCCCAAAAACGCCAATGTCGCGGCGGCAGTGGCCATCGCAGGCATCGGTTTTGATGACACCAAAGTACAGTTGATCGCAGACGCGGATGTGGAGGTTAACACCCATGAAATTCGCGCCCGCGGCGATTTTGGCAGCTTTGCTTTTCAAATCGGAGGCGAGGTTCTGCCCGGTAATCCGCGCACGTCAGCACTGGCAGCCATGAGCGTGGTCAGCACGATTGTTGACCTGAAAAACGCCTGATACGTTGACGAAACATGGCTTGGTGTCCACACTTGGGCACGTGTCATCACGAGGAAAACAAAATGTCCAAACTGGCTGCCTTTAATTTTCACAAGTGGATCGAAGAACATCGTCATCTATTAAAACCGCCTGTTGGCAACAAGATGATTTGGTCGGATTCCGACATGATGGTCACGGTTGTTGGTGGTCCAAACAAGCGCACCGATTACCACGACGATCCGGTCGAAGAGTTCTTTTATCAACTCGAAGGTGACATGCTGCTGAAGCTTTACGATGGCACTGAGTTTTACGATGTACCGATCCGTGAAGGCGAGATTTTCTTGCTGCCAGCGCATGTACGTCATTCGCCGCAGCACCCGCAAGAAGGGTCAATTGGTCTTGTGATCGAACCCAAACGGGCGACAGGGCAGTTGGACGCAATTGAATGGTATTGCTTTGAGTGCAGTGCCTTGGTGCACCGCGCAGAGATGCAATTGACGTCAATCGTGGATGATTTGCCACCGGTCTACGACAGGTTTTATGCGTCTGAAGAGCAGCGCAAATGCCCTGAGTGTGGCACAATCCACCCCGGAAAAGAGCCGCCAGAGGGTTGGGTGCAGCTATAGCGATTATTTTCTTGGGCGAAAGAACGGGATCATAAAAATCAGGCACGCCAGCAGGAAAAACACTGACCCAAACATCGCCCAAAAGCTGCCGACGGATGCAATAATAAAGCCGACAGCCGAGACGCAAAATAAAATCCAGCCGATGAAATTGATGGTGTTGTCTGTCATGTTCGCGCGATCTTATGTTTCTAGTTCGGTGCACGATATCGCTAATCCCAAAACAATCCAGACTTAAAATACTTGGGTATGTGTGCAAGGTGTCGTGGTAATTTTGCATGTCGAAGGTTTCTGTCTGGTTATTTCCTTTATGCTTAAAATATTTCTGCTTGAAGCAATTGAAACGCACCTCTAACCTAACCCTACGCGTACCTCGCAGAACGCCCAGAATCTTTCAAAAAGAATCCGATGACCACAACAGGAGCCCCTCATGAGCGATCACCACGGTGCCAAGATGAACTTTGCTGATGACATGTCGTACGGCGACTATCTCGGTCTTGACCAGCTGCTGAACGCACAGCATCCGCGTTCCGATGCGCATGACGAAATGTTGTTCATCGTTCAGCACCAGACGTCGGAATTGTGGATGCGCTTGGCCATTCACGAGCTGCAGAATGCGCGCCTGAAAATCATGGAAAACGATTTGCAGCCAGCCTTCAAAATGTTGACACGGGTAGCGCGGATATTCGAACAGTTGAACAACGCCTGGGACGTTTTGCGGACCATGACGCCCAGTGAGTACACTGAATTTCGCCCCAGTTTAGGCAATTCCTCAGGGTTTCAATCGCACCAATATCGATTGATTGAATATCTTTTGGGCAATCGACAGATGGCGCTAAAGAAAGTGCATGAACACAAGCCAGACGCGCTGGCCGCATTGGAAGATGAACTGGCTTTGCCCAGTCTGTATCAGGTGGCATTGACCGCGATTGGCGCGGATGCAGGCCCGCCGGGGCAGACCGCATGGGCAGCAAACGATGACGTTCAAGCCCGCTGGCAGGCAATTTACGAGAACCCGAAAGACAATTGGGAACTGTATCAATTGGCCGAAAAGCTTGTTGATTTAGAAGACTATTTTCGTCGATGGCGGTTTAACCATGTGACCACCGTTGAACGGATAATCGGGTTCAAACGCGGCACAGGCGGGACGTCAGGGGTGGCATATTTGCGCAAAATGCTCGAAGTAGAACTGTTCCCGGAACTTTGGCATGTCAGAGGAGATTTGTGATGACGTCGGTGCTTAGAAAAGAAATGTTTCATTTGCCAGAAGGGGTCATTTACCTCGATGGAAATTCGCTTGGTCCGTTGCCCAAGGCGGTGCCAGAGCGTTTGCAAAAGATGTTGACGGACGAATGGGGCGACATGCTGATCAAGGGCTGGAACACGGCCGGTTGGATGGATCAACCTGCGCGCGTCGGTAACAAAGTTGCAACGTTGATTGGCGCCCCGGATGGCACCGTTGTGCTGGGCGATACCCTTTCGATCAAGGTGTTTCAGGCCGTCGCGGCAGCCATCAAGATGCGCCCAAAGCGACGTGTGATCCTGAGCGATACAGGCAATTTTCCGACAGACGTGTACATGGCAAATGGATTGGCTAAATTGCTGGACCAAGGGTATGAGGTGAAAACTGTCGATCCGGCCGAAGTCACAACGCATTTCAACGACGACGTGGCGGCTGTGATGTTGACCCAAGTTGATTACCGCACGGGTCGTTTGTACGACATGAACGCCGTGACCAAACTGGCGCATGATGCAGGCGCTGTGATGATTTGGGATCTGGCACACAGTGCCGGTGCGTTGCCGGTTGATTTGGTTGCGTCTAACTGCGAATTCGCGATTGGGTGCACTTATAAATACCTCAATTCTGGCCCCGGCGGCCCTGCGTTTATCTATGTGCGCCATGACCTTCAGGACCAGATAGAACCAGCCTTGTCGGGATGGTTAGGCCACGACGCACCGTTTGATTTCGATCTCGATTATCGTCCGGGGCAAGGTATTGAACGCATGCGCGTGGGTACCCCGTCGGTGATGCAATCGACCTCGCTCGAGGTTGCGATGGAGATTTGGCAAAGCATTGATATGCACGATATTCGTGCTGCTTCAATTGGCCTGCAAGAGCTGTTCATTGCAGAACTTGAGGCGCAAGTGCCGGAACTGGAATTGGCAAGCCCGCGCAACCCGCAAGACCGTGGTAGTCAGGTTTCTTTTAGATTTTCAGATGGTTACGCGGCAATGCAGGCCATCATCGAACGTGGAGTGATCGGTGATTTCCGCGCGCCTGATATTATGCGCTTCGGCTTTACTCCGCTCTACATCGACGAGGGTGATGTGCGCGGTGCCGTCGCGATCATCGCAGATGTGATGAACAATCGCCTATGGGACGCGCCCAAATACAAGCAGCGAAATCGCGTGACTTAAACGCAGAAAATATCCTAGGCGCGGTTGCGCACGATACCAACTAAAGTGGTTAAGACAAAGACTGCGGCGGCAATCGAAACGATTGTCGGTCCGGTCTGCGTGTCCCATCGGAATGCGGCATTTAACCCACCAAGGGCCGAAAAAACCCCGATACACGCGGCGAGCAGTGCCATGGTTTCAGGCGTGCGGGCGAGGGGGCGCGCGGCAGCGGCGGGGATGATAAGCAGCGCGGAAATCAGCAATGCCCCGACCACTTTGATCGCGACGGCCACAACAACGGCCAACGCCAGTGTCAAAATTAGCTGTTCGCGTCGCGCATTTATGCCGCTGGCCGTGGCCAAATCGGGGCTTAGTGTAACGCTGAGCAACGCTTGCCAACGCCAGATCAACAGACCGATCACGCCAGCGGCCCCGGCCCAGATCAACGCCACGTCGCTCTTTGAAACGGCTAAAATATCACCAATCAAATAGGCCATTAAATCCATGCGCACGCCGCTCATCAATGAGACGGCCAACAGACCCAGCGCCAGCATCGTGTGGGCAAGAACGCCTAGTAGTGTATCTTCGGCCAGGCCACGGCCGGAAAGAGTGCTGACCATAATCGCAACCAACAGGGAAATCGCCAAGACACCCAGCATAATTGGTCCGTCAAAGGCCAGCGCAAGTGCAACCCCCAGCAAGGCGGCGTGCGCGGTCGCATCGCCGAAATATGCCATGCGTCGCCACACCACAAAGCACCCCAAAGGGGCAGCGGCAGCGGCCACACCGACACCGGCCAAGGCGGCGCGAACCATGAAATCATCAAGCATTATCAAAGACCTTTAGTGTGAGTGATCGTGATCATGGTGATGATCGTGTGTGTGTTGGTGGCGGTAAAGTGCAAGCGTACCTTGGGTACCAGAGCCAAACAATGCGCGGTATTCTGGTGCGCTGGCAACGACGTCTGGTGTGCCTTCGCAACACACATGACCGTTGAGGCACAGCACCCTGTCAGAGGCGGACATGACCACGTGTAAATCGTGACTAACCATGACAACCGCACATCCAAGATCGCGCCTGACGTCCTCGATTTGCCGGTAAAACGCGGCTGATCCGGGTTGATCTAGACCCTGCGTAGCCTCATCGAGAATTAGCAAATTCGGGCGATTTAACAGCGCACGCGCCAACAGAACCCGTTGAAATTGCCCGCCTGACAAATGCGCCATCTGGGCGTCTGCCTGCTCGGACACCCCCGCTGCCTCAAGAGCTTGGCTGGCGACCCGCGCTTTGACGCGCTTGGGAATATTGAGAAAGCGACGCACAGTCAGGGGCAATGCGGCGTCGATGTGCAGCTTTTGCGGAACGTAGCCGATGCGCAGATCCGCACTACGGGTGACGGTTCCGGAACTCGGGGTGATTGCACCGATCATGGCACGCAAAAAGGTGGATTTTCCAGAGCCGTTAGGGCCGACGATCGTGACGATTTCGCCGGTTTCAATGTTAAAATCCACATCTCGCAAAACGGTTTTGGTGCCGTGGCTAAGCGTCATTTTATTGGCAGTTATAAGCGACATTACGGGTTTTCCTGACAAGAGGGGCACAGCCCTTCGGCCTCGACCACGGTACGTTCGATTTGAAATCCTGCATCTTGGGCCGCGACACTCAGACGGGTTTCAACGGCGGTCGCGTCGGCCTCTGCTACGGCACGGCAGTCGCGGCAAATAAGAAAGGCAGGCGTGTGGTCATGACCCAAGTGCGAGCAGGCAATGTAGGCGTTAAGTCGTTCTATTTTATGGGCAAATCCTGCGCTGACGAGAAAATCTAGCGCGCGATAAGCAACCGGAGGCTGTGCGCTGTGCCCGTCTTTTCCCAAAGCTGCTAGCAGATCGTACGCCCCAAGAGCGCGGTGTTCGCGCAATAAAATCTCGAGCGACCTGCGTCTTACCGGCGTAAATTTTAGCTTTTTTTCAGCGCAGTGTGCTTCGGCTCGGGCAAGTGTGGAGACGATGCAGCTGGCGTGGTCATGGTGCTCAAAGCCGATAGCGGACATTGTGGAATTCCTTGGTCAATTGAGGGGTTGATATAGTATAACATTACGTTTAGCAATCACGCGTTAGAAAGAGGTCCATCATGAAAATTTTGTTAACTGCCGCTGCTTGTGTGTTATCGACGTCCGCTTGGGCAGAGGTCCCTCGGGTGGTCACTGATATTGCGCCCGTGCAATCCTTGGTCGCCCAAATAATGCAAGGTGTCGGGACGCCGGACTTGATTGTGCCACCAGCCGCATCCCCACATGATCATGCGATGCGCCCGTCAGAAGCGCGCGATTTGGCCAACGCTAATATCGTGATCTGGATGGGGCCAACGTTGACCCCTTGGCTGGAAGGATCGATTGGTGCATTGGCCCCCAACGCGACCCATCTGGCGTTGCAGGATCACGCGGACACAGTTCTGCCATTTCGCGAAGGTGCCCAGTTTGAGGCGCATGAACATGAAGCTCATGAGCATGCAGACGAGCCAGCTGAAGAATTCGATCCGCACATGTGGTTGGACCCTACAAATGCGCAAGCGTGGGTGACCAAAATTACCGCAGTACTGATTGCCCAAGACCCAGAAAATAAAGAAAAATATTTAAAGAACAGTGCAGAAGCAACGCAAAGCCTGAACGTGTTAGATACGCAAATACAACAACAATTGACCCCATACAAAGAACGCCCTTTTGTCGTGTTCCATGATGCGTTTCACTACTTTGAGGCACGTTATGACGTCGAAGCTGCGGGTGCGATTTCAGGGTCAAATGCACAGGCACCAAGCCCTCGTAGATTGCGTGAAATCGAACACGTTATCGAGAAATCAGGCGCTGTTTGCGTGTTCACCGAACCTCAGTTCAATTCGGGAATTGTGGATGCTGTTTCAGGTAAAGTACGCGTCGGAACGATTGACCCGATTGGGTTTAATTTGCCTGTAGATCACAAAATGTACTGGAAAATGCTGCAAAACATCGCTGACGGATTTGAGGCCTGCCTGAGCGACTAGTTTATCCTTGGGATGTTGCCAAATCCAGAATTTGGCAGGGTCAAAATCGTTAAATTCTTGAGTGTTGTTAACACATTGGCCCCGCGAAAACGGGGCCAATGCCGGAAAATAAAGATGACGAAGGGCGTTAGACGGCGATTTTACCGCCGTCTTTTTTCGTAATCACCACAACGGACGGGCGCGGTGGCATTGTTGGGTCAAAGTCAGGCCAGCGGGTGGCCGGATCTTCGAAGGTCGAGGACCGTTCGAACCCTTTGAGGTCTTTGGTGCCGTCAGTGCCCGGGTGTTGGACGGCGACCCATAGGGTTTCGCCGTTGTCATGAAAATACGGCCCACACATTTCGCCCCCTATCGGGCAGCGAAAGAACAGTTTGGATGTTCCGCGCAAATCGCCTTCGGTTTCAACGGCATACAGCCCGTCGGATTTACCGGTTTTGCCCCATTTTGATCCTTGGTCGGTCGACACCCAAAGCCGCCCCAAGGCATCCATTGCGGCGTTGTCGGGGGAACCAAACCAGCCGTTTTCGCTAGTTTCAGGGTTCCAGTGCGCGCCGACTTCGGCCAGCGATGGATCACCGCATTTCACAAGGATCGACCACATGCCAGTGGTCGCTGCGTGATCGCCGCCTGCTTCTTTGATTTCGATGATGTGCCCAAAGTCGGATTTGGCGCGCGGGTTGGCCGCGTTTTCGTCGCCCGCTTTGCGTTTGTTGTTGTTTGTCAGCATGATGTAGGCGGTGCCGTCGCCGCGTGGTTGCGCGTCTTCGGGCCGATCCATCGGGGTTGCGCCGAGCAAATCGGCTGCGATGCGGGTGTCGATCATCACGTCACCTTGGTCGTTGAACCCGTTTTCAGCGGTCAGCGGGCCAGTCCCGAATGTCAGCGGCATCCATGTTATCGTGCCGTCGGCGTCAAAGCGCGCCACATAGAGTGTGCCGTCTGACAACAGTGCCGAATTTGCCGCGCGATCATCTGAAACGATGCCGCCAGAGACGTATTTATACTGGTAGTCAAAGCGGTTGTCGTCGCCGGAATAGATCACCAAATGCCCGTCGGTTGAGACTGTGGTTTCGGCCCCCTCATGGCGGAATCTGCCCAGTGCAGTGTGCTTGATCGGCTTGGCGTCCGGGTCGCGCGGATCGACCTCGACAATCCAGCCAAAGCGGTTGGATTCGTTGGGATCTTTGTCGATGTTAAAGCGGTCATGCGTCGTGCCCCACGCGTACCACATGCCGGGCACACCGTAACGTTTCATGCTGGCGGCCTCGGATTGGTTCGAGATGTCGGGTTTGCCGTCGCCATCCAGGTTTTCGGTCCAGAAATAGCCGTGAAAGTTCTCCTCGGCCATCAGGTAGGTGCCCCACGGCGTCATGCCGCCGGCGCAATTGTTCATGGTGCCGATCACGGTCATGCCGTCCGGATCCGCGACGGTTTTCATGCGCGCGTGACCGGCGGCTGGGCCATCGATTGTCATTTCGGTATTCAAGGGCGTGATGCGGCGATTGTATGGACCGTCCAAAACAACCGACCATTTGCCGTCTGTCTGTTCGATTTCCACAACCGATCCACCGTGCGCGGCCATTTCCAGATCGATCAGCTCGGGTGTCATGCCCGAGAAACCAGCGCTGTCTTGGCGACCAAGGCCGGGAAACATGACTTCTTCGTTGGTGTATTCGTGGTTCACGCAAAGCAAGCCGCGACTGCCATCATCATTGAGCGCGGTAAAGCCGACGTAGTCGTTGTTGTAGCCAAATTGCTGCAATTGGGCGGCGGCGGATTGGTTCATCACATCAAAGGCGGGGGCGTCTGCGGTGATCGGATCACCCCAACGCAGCAGGATTTGCGCGTCATAGTCATCGGCGACGTGGTGGGTTTCATCGTTACCCCATGCGAGTTCGTCAAAGATGTAGCGCGATGCCGCGTCCGTGGCTGCGGCGGCAGAGTTGGGGGCGATCAATGCGGATGTTCCAAACAATGCGGTTGTCGCCGAGACGCCCAGCATGCCTGCCAAAACGCCGCGCCGTCCGTAGCGAGTATTGATCACATCGCCGATTGTGGCCGTCAGGTTCGGGTTTGTGGGGATGTCGTCAAAAGCCTCATAGGCTTCGGCTTTGTTACCGATTTCGGGGTCGTTGATGATGTCCTGGCGGTCCATTTTGGGCGCTCCTAGCTGGGGTGGGTTACGGGATAACCCTGATCAAGTTCCACTGTGTTTTGCGGGTTTCAGGTAACAATCGAATGACAGGTATATGACAAGCAGACGTCAAAACAGCGCCGAATATTTCCGGAAATGGGCAGGAATACCTGACTTGTTCAAATGCTGTTTAAGGATAACCTATGGGTGAACCTGCTGCATGTGTTTTCTCGCATTCTTTATAAAAGCAGCGTGTTCGAGCTGTTTATTGCTCAATTTTGAACGATATTTTTGGAGAAAATCATGTTTACAAAACCAAACCGAAAAGTTGATCGCGTATTCTTGCACTGTTCTGCCTCTGATGTTGCATCGCACGACAATGTGGCGACGATGCGCAAGTGGCATACTGATCCCAAACCGCAAGGGCGTGGCTGGTCGGATGTCGGGTATCATCTGTTCATTCGCAAAAGCGGTCAGCTTGAATCAGGTCGACCACTGGAGAAAACACCAGCTGCACAGGCCGGTCACAACACCGGTACAATTGCGATTTGTATGCATGGTCTGGATGAACCCAATTTCACCAACGCCCAGTACAACACGCTGACGGCTTTGTGTGTCGAAATCAACAATGCGTACAACGGTAACCTGACGTTTCATGGCCACAAAGAAGTCGCGGCCAAAGCGTGTCCCGTATATTTTTACAAAGATATTCTGAAATTGGATCAATTCGGTCGTTTGGGTCTGAGCGGTGCCAGCACCCGTCCCTTGGCGCATGCCGCGCACAACGAACGGATGCCTGATGCATTGCCGACAATTCGTCGTGGCGATCGTGGCGAGGCTGTCGCGTTGCTGCAGCGGTTCTTGATGATTAAGGACGACGGCATTTTCGGGCCAAAGACCGACACCGAAGTGCGCAATTTCCAATCGGCCAACGGCTTGTCTCGTGATGGGGTTGTTGGTCAAATGACGTGGACGGCATTGATCGGAACTGATCGTATCGAGCACTTTGGCGAATAGTTTCGTGGATGTTGAAAGGTCAATCCTAACCACGCCTGAACCGATTTGGGCGTGGGCATTTGAAATTAAATCCAATCGTTGCATCATCCACTGGGGGCCGTTGCAAGAGATGCTTTGACCCACAAACAAGGACGATGAAACGGCACTGGCAGGGCTGTTTTCGAAATTTGAAAGCCGAGCCTTTTGTCAAAGCGACTTTGTTAACTTTGCTCGCCTGAAATGGCTTCTTCGATGCGATTATAGAGCATGAGATCGAACCAACACATTGCTTGATATTCCGCGCGCTGCGCACGCATCGTTAACACCGCGTTCATCATAGCGCTTTAGGTGCAGTTCAGGTGTGTCATTTCATCTGGGTAGATTCGTATCGACGTGGTCGCAATAAATCGGATGTTGTCTGATCGTTTAGCGCATGTGCCCCCCTTGCAGCCCTCTGTTCGGGACACTAAGATTCAAGTAACGTCTGGCGGGGTATGGTCCTCACAGACAAGAGTGCAGGCAGACATTTTATGAACGATCCAATTGACACATATATGAACCTCGTCCCGATGGTGGTTGAACAAACCAGCCGCGGCGAACGCGCATATGACATCTTTTCACGCCTCCTAAAGGAGCGGATCATTTTCTTGAATGGTCCGGTTCACGATGGCATGAGCCAGCTTGTTGTGGCTCAGCTGTTGCACCTTGAGGCTGAAAACCCAAACAAAGAAATCTCGATGTATATCAATTCGCCGGGCGGTGTCGTGACCGCTGGCCTGTCGATCTACGACACGATGCAATACATCAAACCCAAAGTGTCCACGTTGGTTGTGGGCCAAGCGGCGTCTATGGGCTCTGTCCTTTCGGTCGCAGGCGAAAAAGGCATGCGGTTCTCGCTGCCCAATTCGCGCATTATGGTGCACCAGCCGTCCGGCGGGTATCAGGGGCAAGCCACCGATATCATGATCCACGCTGCAGAAACGCAAAAGATCAAAGATCAGATCAACAAAATTTACGTTAAACACACCGGTCAAACATTAAGTGCCGTTGAAAAAGCGCTTGAGCGGGACAACTTTATGTCCGCTGAAGAGGCGTTGGCATGGGGCCATCTCGATGAAATCGTTGAGAACCGTAACAAAGAAGACGACGCTAAAGAGTAAATTGTCGTCCCCTGCGCGTCGCGATCGCTGTCATTTTGCGATTGTGGCCGCGGGGGGGCTGACTTAAGCTAAGCCAAATCAGTTATTTTCGCGCAAAATGCGCAAAGCGAAACATTAAAACCTGAAAGGGTTGTCATGGCATCGAATACCGGCGGCGACAGCAAAAATACGCTTTACTGCAGCTTTTGTGGAAAAAGCCAGCATGAGGTGCGCAAGCTGATTGCGGGCCCAACTGTGTTCATCTGTGATGAATGCGTTGAGCTGTGCATGGATATCATCCGCGAGGAAACCAAAGCCTCGGGGTTGAAAGCGACAGACGGTGTGCCGACTCCGAAAGATATTTGCGAAGTTCTGGACGACTACGTTATCGGTCAAGCGATGGCCAAACGTGTGCTGTCTGTGGCCGTGCATAACCACTATAAGCGTCTGAACCATGCCCAAAAAGGCGGCGATATCGAGCTGGCGAAATCCAACATTTTGCTGATGGGGCCCACGGGCTGCGGTAAAACTCTGCTCGCCCAAACGCTGGCGCGTATTCTTGATGTGCCTTTCACGATGGCTGACGCAACCACCTTGACCGAAGCCGGCTATGTTGGCGAGGACGTCGAAAACATCATTCTCAAGCTTTTGCAGTCTTCCGAATACAATGTTGAACGTGCGCAACGCGGCATCGTTTACATTGATGAAGTCGACAAAATTACGCGTAAGTCTGAAAATCCGTCAATTACCCGTGACGTATCGGGTGAAGGAGTGCAGCAAGCGCTGCTAAAGCTGATGGAAGGCACGGTTGCTTCGGTTCCTCCGCAAGGTGGCCGCAAGCATCCGCAACAAGAATTCCTGCAAGTGGACACGACCAACATTTTGTTCATTTGTGGCGGTGCATTTGCTGGGCTGGACAAGATTATTGCAGCACGTGGCAAAGGTTCGGCGATGGGCTTTGGTGCGGACGTGCGTGACAATGATGATCGCGGTGTAGGCGAGATTTTTACGGATCTTGAACCAGAAGATCTGCTGAAATTCGGCCTGATCCCTGAATTTGTTGGCCGCTTGCCCGTTTTGGCAACTCTGGAAGACTTGGACGAAGATGCGTTGGTTACGATTTTGACCCAGCCTAAAAACGCGCTGGTCAAGCAGTATCAACGGCTATTCGAGTTGGAAGACACAGCACTGACGTTTACCGAAGACGCGCTGAGCGCTATCGCGAAACGCGCCATCGAGCGTAAAACAGGTGCACGTGGTCTGCGCTCAATTCTGGAAGAAATCCTTTTGGACACAATGTTCGATTTGCCAGGCCAGGACAGCGTAACCGAGGTGGTTGTCAATGAAGAAGCCGTGATGTCGGACGCGCAACCGCTGATGATCCACGCAGACACGGCCAAAGAACCGGCAAGTGCAGGGTAATCTACCCGACGGTGTTTGCATTCGAAACAAAAGGCGTGCCTCTGGCGCGCCTTTTCCATTTAAACTGACCAGATACGAGCACCATCGGGAAACAGAGGGCAAAGATGACAATCAAGCGCATACATTCCGGCGGCCCGTTTGAGGCAAAAATTGGATACTGCCGCGCGGTTGTTGCCGGCGGGTTCGTGCACGTGGCAGGAACTGTCGGACAGGGCGACACAGTTCAGGCTCAATGCCAATCTGCTTTGGATGTGATCGCGTCGGCACTCAAAGAGGCTGGCAGTGATTTTTCCCATGCTGTGCGCGTGACATACATGTTGCCTGATCCGGCTGACTTTGAAGCATGCTGGCCAATTCTTTCGGCGACATTTGGTGACAACCCACCCGCCGCGACGATGATTTCATGCGCGTTAATCGATCCGAAATACAAAATTGAGATTGAAGTAACAGCGCTTTTGGCAAGCTGATTTGCGCCGCTTGTCACTGGACGCGAGGTTTGGGATACGCCATACCAGACTTGAAACGCCGGAGGCTAATTTATGGGCATTCTGAACACATTGCTACGTTCTGTAACGTGGTGGAACGGTCAAACTCTGAACACGCAATTGTTCACGTGGCGCAAAGGCGTGCGTGTGGGCGAAGATGCGCAAGGCAATATCTTTTACAACAACGCGGATGATTCCAAACGTTGGGTGATCTTTAATGGCGAAGCCGAGGCAACGCGGATCGATCCCGAATGGCACGGCTGGTTGCACCGCACTTGGGATGAACCACCCACCGAAAAGCCGCTAAAGCATCAGTCTTGGGAAAAGCCGCATCAGGAAAACCTGACCGGTACGGCCATGGCATATGCCCCATCGGGGTCAATTCGTCGCAATGATCCTGCTCCTCGTGCGGATTACGAGGCGTGGACTCCGGAATAGGGGCGTTCAAAATGGCTGAAAACACTACAGAAGTAATCGTGGGCGGGGTGGTTCTGGCGGGGGCCTTGGCCTTTGGCATCTACGCAGCCCAAATCGCGGGCCTATCGGGCGGCGGCAGCGATGCATATTCGCTAAATGCCAGTTTCCGCAGCCTTGAGGGTGTCAGCGTTGGCACTGATGTGCGCCTTGCTGGCGTCAAGGTTGGCACGGTCACGGACATTGCGCTGAACCAAGAAACCTTTCGCGCCGACACGACAGTCAACGTCAAGCAAGGTATCGAAATCCCTGACGATAGCGCAATCGTGATTGCATCTGAGGGCTTGTTGGGCGGCAATTTCGTGGAAATCGTGCCCGGTGGATCGCCGTTTAGTTTTGCCGCCGGTGATGAAATCACCGATACGCAAGGTGCGGTCAGCCTGATCTCGCTTTTGTTAAAATTCGTGTCTGGCGGCTCTGGCGAATGATTGCTCGGGTTGCCGCCGCTATTGTGCTTTGCGCCTCATGTTTGGCCACGACACTTGCTGCTCAGCCAAAGGTAAGTTCGGGGTCCGGTGCAGTTTTACGCGGTTTGGACAAGTTCAGCGGCATGTCGATCGATATTGAAATCGGTGCGGGTGAAATTGCTAGGTTTGGCCGCTTAAACATCACATTGATGGAATGCCGCTATCCCGCTGGCAACAAATCCGGCAATGCCTATGCGGCATTAGAAATCAGTGAAATTGGCAAAGCTGGCACAGTATTTTCCGGCTGGATGATCGCATCTGCCCCAGCGCTTAGCGCAATGGATCACGCCCGCTATGACGTTTGGGTCATCCGCTGCATGACGTCCTGAGGGCTGCGAGGCGCTAAAAATCGCGCAGGTTGCGCCTGTGCAGTGTCCAGCAATTGATGATAATGCGCACGGGATATTTCGACGCCGCCAAGGCTTGCCAAGTGTTCAGTGATGAACTGGGTATCAAACAGTTTGAATCCCCCACGCCCGAGCAATTCTACCAAACAAGCCAGAGCTATTTTTGATGCATCGGTTCGCCGTGAAAACATGCTTTCGCCAAAAAATGCAGCCCCCAGAGTGACACCATAGACGCCACCAACAAGAGCATCGCCTTCCCAAACCTCTAGTGAATGGGCGCGATCTGTTTTGTGCAAGGCGCTGTAAAGTTTCCGAATTTCAGGATTGATCCAGGTTTCGACCCGGTCCGCACATCCATCGACAACAGCGTCGAAATCTTGATCAACGGTGACTGTCATCGTTGTCGTTCGCATTCGTTTCGCTAACGATCGTGAGATGTGAAACCCATCCAACGGCATGACGCCGCGCATTTTAGGATCGACCCAGAAAATTTCTGGATCGTCCCGGTTTTCAGCCATCGGAAAGATGCCGATGGAATAGCCGTGCAACAAAAGCTCCGCACTGAGGGCCATGACAGGTTTACTCGGACGCTAGATTGCTTTCCAGCCAATGTTCCAACCAGTGGATATTGTAACTGCCATCCAGAACATCAGGTTCCTGCAATAGGGCATGAAACAACGGCACAGTGGTGTCGACACCGTCAACGATCAGCTCACCCAATGCGCGGTTCAGACGCGCGAGGGCTTCTGGCCGGTCACGCCCATGCACGATCAATTTGCCGATCAGACTGTCGTAAAACGGTGGGATAGAATAGCCGTCATAAAGGGCGGAATCCATGCGTACCCCTAGACCACCGGGCGCGTGATACTGGCTGATTTTACCGGGGCAGGGCGTAAAGTTCGGCAGCTTTTCTGCGTTGATCCGAACTTCGATTGCGGCGCCGTTGATCACCAGATCGTCTTGCGTGAACGACATCGGCAGCCCTTCGGCGACGCGAATTTGTTCGCGCACCAGATCGACACCAAAGATGGCCTCGGTCACGGGGTGTTCGACCTGCAAGCGCGTGTTCATCTCGATGAAATAGAACTCGCCGTTTTCGTACAGGAATTCAATTGTGCCCGCGCCGATGTAGTTGATATCAGCCATCGCATCCGCGCAAACTTTGCCGATACGCGCACGCTCTTCGGGCGAGATGCTCGGACCGGGGGCTTCTTCGAATACTTTTTGGTGCCGGCGTTGCAAGGAACAATCGCGTTCGCCCAAGTGCACGGCTTTGCCTTTGCCATCGCCAAACACCTGAATTTCGATGTGGCGGGGCGTGGTCAGGTATTTTTCAAGATAGACTTCGTCGTTGCCAAAGTTGGATTTACCCTCGGCGCGCGCAGTCATAAATGCGCTTTCCATGTCGGCCGCGGTTTGGGCGACTTTCATGCCTTTGCCGCCGCCGCCAGCAGTGGCTTTGATGATGACAGGATAGCCAATTTCGGCACCGATGCGTTGTGCATCTTCTAAGGTTGGCACGCCGCCGTCAGAGCCGGGCACGCACGGGACGTTCAGGGCCTTCATCGTGTCTTTGGCGGTGATTTTGTCGCCCATAACCCGAATGTGTTCGGCAGTGGGACCAATGAATGTCAGCCCGTGGTCTTCGATGATCTGCACGAAATTAGCGTTTTCCGACAAGAACCCGTACCCGGGGTGGATCGCTTCGGCGCCGGTGATTTCGCAGGCTGCGATGATCGCAGGGATCGACAAATACGACTGCTGGGACGAAGGCGGACCGATGCAAACGCTTTCGTCGGCCATGCGCACGTGCATCGCGTCACTGTCCGCGGTCGAGTGTACCGCAACAGATCCGATACCCATTTCGCGGGCGGCGCGGATGACGCGCAGCGCGATCTCTCCACGGTTAGCGACCAGAATTTTCTTGAACATTTTGAACGCCTTATTCGAGGATCACCAAGGGCGAGCCGAATTCTACTGCGGCCCCGTCATCGACTAGTATGCGCGTGACTTTGCCTGCGCGTGGGGCCGGAATGTGGTTCATGGTTTTCATGGCCTCGACGATCAGGATGGTGTCGCCTTCGGCCACAACCGACCCGACGCTGACGAAAGACGCAGCACCCGGTTCGGCCGCCATGTAGACGGTGCCAACCATGGGTGATGTCACGGCCGCAGGGTTCGATGCAGGATCGGCGCTGGTGGCTGGTGCGGCGGCAGCTGCAGGGGCCGATGTGGCAGGCGCTGCGGCAACGGGTGCGGCGGCGGCCATTTGCGTCACCACTTGTTGTGGTTGCTGGCGGCTGACGCGCACATTCATGCTGTCGTCTGCGGCGTATTCGCGTTTCACTTGGACCTCGGTCAGGTCGTTTTCACGCAGCACTTCGGCCAATGCCTGGATGAATGCCACATCTGCGTCGCGGGTGTTTTTTGTCATAAGTATTCGTGCCTTGTCCCTGTGGTGCTTGCCGATAACTGCGACTATGTCGCGGCCTCGGGGCACCTTGTTCTTTGCGCTCAGGTTATAGGCCAAGGGTTGACCTAAGGAAAGCGTCGTGATGCCATTGCTCATATAGGGTGCATGTCCGCTGTGTTGAAGACCCCATGCAAATCAGGAGAGCGCGATGAATTTGGCCAACTGGCTTTGGAGCCAAGGGAGCACGCGGCCCGACGCCCCTGCATTGTTTTTGGGTCAAGATTTAGTCGCCAGCTATGGGGCATTTATGTCTCGTGCGGATGGGGTCGCCGGATGGTTGCGTGCACAGGGCGTTCTGCCGAACGACCGTGTGGCTATTTTTATGAAGAATGTACCAGATTATCTGGTTGTTTTGTACGGGATTTGGGCGGCTGGCGGTGTCGCTGTCCCGATCAACGCCAAGCTGCATGGCCGCGAGGCTGCCTTCATTCTGGACAACAGCCAAGCGTTGCTGGTGTTCGCAACAAATGCTGAGGCCGCTGCCTTGGAACCTTGCACAACGCGTATTGTGAACACGTCAAACGGACTGCCCAGGGCTGATCCAATTGGCGGCGTTACTCCGCGCAGTACGGATGACTTGGCGTGGCTGTTTTACACTTCCGGCACGACGGGCCAACCCAAAGGTGTGCAAATCACGCATGGGATGCTGGCTGCGATGGCTGACAGTTACCAATCCGATGTGGATACTGTGACGCCTCAGGATGCCGCGATTTATGCCGCTCCGATGAGCCATGGCGCGGGGTTATACAACCTGATGCACGTGCGCATGGGGGCACGGCATGTGTTTCCAGCCTCTGGTGGGTTCGATCCGGGTGAAGTGTTGGATTTGGCGGCGTTTCACCAGCGTGCCCACATGTTTGCCGCGCCGACGATTGTCACGCGCCTGACGTCTTTTGCGGCCAAAACGGGCCGCGACGGGGCAGGGCTGCGCACCATCGTTTACGCTGGTGGACCAATGTATGTGGCCGATATCTTGCGGGCGCGGGCGCAATTCGGCGATGTGTTTGTGCAAATTTACGGGCAGGGCGAATGCCCGATGGCGATCACAGTGCTGCCGCGCGCGGTGATCTCGGATGAAACGCATCCGCGCTGGCGGGACCGTCTGGCGTCGGTTGGGGTCGCGCAAACAGGTATTGAGCTGCGCGTTGGCGATGGGGTGCCGACAGGGCAGGCTGGCGAAATAATGGTGCGCGGCGCGGTCGTGATGCCGGGGTATTGGCGCAACGCGGCGGCAACGGCGGCGACGTTGCACGACGGTTGGCTTGCGACTGGCGACATCGGCGCGCTGGACGCGGATGGCTATCTGACGCTGATGGATCGCTCAAAGGACATGATCATTTCGGGTGGGTCCAATATCTACCCGCGCGAAGTCGAGGAAGTGTTGCTGCGGCACCCGTCCGTCCGCGAAGTTTCGGTCATTGGCCGGGCCCACGCAGATTGGGGCGAAGAGGTCGTTGCGTGTGTGGTGGGAGAGGCGTCAGAGGCAGAGCTGGACGCGTTGTGCCGCGATCACATTGCGCGGTTCAAAGCCCCCAAAGCCTACGTCTGGTTAGACACCTTGCCGAAGAATAACTACGGCAAGGTTTTGAAAACATCGCTACGTGCGCAGCTGGCTTAGCCCAGAACCAGATCAAACGGTGGGTAGTAGTCTTCTGGCGTGACAAAGTTGTCGCCCGTCAGGCTGTCCTCTGCCACGTTCAGGAACGTCACGCTGATACCGTTTGCATCCGAGAAATCGTTTTCGCCCGGAATGCTTTGGTACAGGCCCGACAGGTCAAGCACGGCGTTGCCGTCTGCGTAGGTGACAAAGGACAGCACGTCCGCGTCGCCGTAAGCACCAAAGTAGAAATCCTCAAAGATTTCGCCGCCCATTTGCAAGCGCACTTTGTCTGCGCCCACATCAAAGTCGGTGATCACATCTGCGTCCGAATTGCCGGTGAACACAAAGCAGTCCGCGCCTGATCCGCCGGTCATGACGTCATTGCCAGCGCCACCCGTCAACAGATCTTCGCCGTTGCCGCCATCCAATGTGTCGTCGCCGCGACCACCGTTCAACGTGTCTTTGCTGTCGCCACCGAACAGGACGTCATCGTGGTTGCCGCCGTTCAACGTGTCGTTGCCTTGGCCGCCGTACAGGATGTCGTCGTGGTTGCCACCGTTCACACGGTCATGGCCGTCACCGCCGTACAGTTTGTCGTTCTGGTTGCCGCCGTTCAACAGGTCTTCGCCTTGGTTGCCGTACAGCGTGTCGTTGTCGTTGCCGCCATTGATGCGATCGTTGCCGTTGCCGCCTGTCAGCTTGTCGTCGCCATTGTGGCCATTCAAAACATCATCGTCGTCATTGCCGTAAAACCGATCATCGCCAGCGCCACCGTACATGGTGTCATTGCCTGACCCGCCAGACACGCGGTCTGCAATGGCATCTGCGTTGTTAAAGTTGTTGCCGACATCGCCCGGGTGGATCGCTGCATAGCTGTCATCGCCGGCCCCCAGATTGACGCGGCCCATTTGGCTTGCGTTCAAAACTACGTCGTTACCAGAGCCCATGTTGACCGTGCCGGTCACGACGCCGGTCAAACCGCCTGCAATCACAGTGGATGAGTCGTTGACGAAATAGTCGTCACCGCCGCCCATGCGCACGTCGCCGTCCAGCAGGGACAAGTTGTAAATACCGTCTTGGCCGTTGCCCAATTGAATATTGGTAATCATGGTGCCCAAGTTGGCGATCAGATGGGTACCACTGCCTGACATTGTGATTGCGCCGGTGACGTCGCCATCCCCAAACGGAGAGCCGCCGCCGATCGTGCCGGTGCTGTTGTTCAACAATACGGCGTCGCCATTGCCCTGGGCGCTAAGATAGACTGATATCAAACCGTTGTTAGTTACAAACGAGTCTGCGGCTGCGTAGGTGTATCCAACCATCCAAAAGCCGCCAGTGCCCGGGTTGTCATTCGTGAATTCTAAATCAAATGTACCGGCAAAATCGACTTCCGGAAAGTCGGTGACGCCTTGATAGATTAAATCGAGTGTTTGAATTGGCATTGTTCTATTCCCCAGTTTTGAATGCCTTAATTTAGCCTTAATTGGGCTGCGGATCATACCTCTAATTAGATGAAAATTTTGATGTTTCTCGTTTGGAAACAATGCACTCTGGGCGTGTGGGTTGCACAAAAAAACCGACCTCGGGGGCCGGTTTCTTCAATGTTTCTGGTTGGAATTCCCGTGGGGGTGGAAACTAGATTGCGAGGTATTCCTCGCGCAATTCTTTGTTGTCCAGAACCTCGGCAGCTGTGCCATCAAAAACAATGCCGCCAGTGTCGAGAATCACTGCCCGATCCGCCAGCTTTAGGGCGCGCACAGCGTTCTGTTCCACGATCACTGTCGTGATGCCTTGGTCTTTGATGATACGCAGCGTCTTTTCGATCTCGTCGACGATGACGGGGGCAAGGCCCTCGTAGGGTTCGTCCAGCAGCAAAACCTTGATGTCGCGGCACAGGGCGCGGGCGATGGCCAGCATCTGTTGCTCGCCACCAGAAAGGGTCACGCCTTCTTGGTTGCGACGTTCGCGCAGACGCGGGAACAGATCGTAGACGCGGTCGATAGACCAGCCAACGGGTGGTGCGATCTGCGCCAGCTTCAGGTTTTCCTCAACCGTGAGACCGGCGATGATCCGGCGATCCTCAGGGACAAGGCCGAGCCCGTGTTGCGATGCCTCAAAGCTCGCCATCTCGTGCAGTGGTTTGTGATCCAGCCAGATTTCGCCATGGGTGATTTGTGGATCATCCAGACGGGCAATCGCGCGAAGGGTCGATGTTTTACCGGCCCCGTTGCGGCCCAATAGCGCGAGGATTTCGCCCTCGTGGACGTTAAACGAGATGCCCTGCACGATGTAGCTTTCGCCGTAGTAGGCGTGCAAATCCCAAACCGAAAGGTAGGCCGGGGCAGTGGCGGCGTGATTGGCGTTTGATGCTGTCATGTTCTGTTCCTTTACGCCGCGTCTTGGGTCTCGCCCAAATACGCTTCGCGCACTTTGGGGTGACCTTTGATATTGTCGGGCGTGTCTTCGACCAATGGGGTGCCTTGGGCCAAAACGGTGATCCGTTCTGCAAGCGAAAACACCACGTGCATGTCGTGTTCGATGATGGCGATGGTGATGTCACGCTCGTCGCTGATTTGCTTGAGCAGATCGATGGTGTTGTTGGTGTCGGCCCGCGCCATGCCGGCGGTGGGTTCATCCAACAGCAACAAACGCGGTTCCTGGGACAGGCACATGCCGATCTCAAGGCGACGTTTGTCACCACGCGACAGGGCCGCTGCATGCATGTCGATCTTGTCGGACATGTTCATCTCTTCGAGCATGTGTTCCGCGCGTTCGACCATTTCTTTGTCATCCAGCATATTCTTGAAGGCTGACATGTGAAACGCGCCGTCCCGCTTGGCAAAACAAGGGATCAGCATGTTTTCCAGAACCGACAGGTCGCCAAAGATTTCAGGGGTCTGAAACACGCGGCTGATGCCCATCTGGTTGATCTCGAACGGTTTGCGCCCCAGCACGGATTGCCCGTCGAACATGACCGATCCGGTGTCCGGGATCAGTTTGCCGACCAAACAGTTCAGCAGCGTGGATTTGCCCGCGCCGTTTGGCCCGATGATGGCGTGTACCGAATTTTCGGCAACACTCAGGTTCACGTCACCCAGCGCTTGTAGTCCGCCGAACCGTTTGCCTACGTTTTTGACTTCAAGGATACCCATTGATTTGCTCCTTATTCCGCAGGTGTGGTTTTGCCGTCAGGCGTGTCTGGTGCCTTCTTGCGTTTGAAAAGGGCGATAATTTTTTGGCCACCTTGGACCAAGCCACCGGGCAAGAAGATGATCACGATCATGAACAACAGACCCAGTGTCAGATGCCAGCCTTTGCCCACAAAGTAGTGCAAGAAACCAACAAGCAGATTTTCCAGACCGTCGGGCATAAAGGACAGCCATTGTTCCAGCACGTTGTCGTTGATCTTGGACAGGATGTTCTTGAAGTACTCGTTGAACCCTGCGCCCAAGATGGGCCCGATCAGCGTACCGACACCGCCCAAAATCGCCATGATCACGATTTCACCAGAGGCGGTCCAGTGCATCCGCTCGGCACCTGCAAGCGGGTCCATTGAGGACAACAAACCACCGGCAAGGCCCGCGTACATGCCAGAAATCACAAACGCTGCCAGTGTGTAGGGTTTGGTGTTCAGGCCGGTATAGTTCATCCGTTGCTGGTTTGATTTAACCGCCCGCAGCATCATTCCAAAAGGCGAGCGGAAGATCCGGATCGAGATGTAAAACGAGATCAGCAAGAAGATCGCGCTGAGATAGTAACCAGCGTTAAACGTGAACAACCAGTTGCCGATTTCCAGCTGGTAGCTGTCGCGCATAGCCAGACCAAACAGGTGTGGAACCTCGGGCATACTGTCCAGCTTGAAATACTGCGGGTCGTTGGAATAGACCTGCAAACCGGTTTCGCCGTTGGTCAGGTTGTAGCTGGAATTTGGATTGCCCAAGACCGAGTAGGCCAAGTTGTACGACATTTGCGCAAAGGCCAGCGTCAGGATCGAAAAGTAGATGCCGGAGCGGCGCAAGGATACGTAGCCGATCAGCAGCGAAAACACACCAGCAACAACCACCGACAACAAGATGCCCGGCAATACGTTGTAGCCCAGCAGTTTGAACATCCAGACCGCAGAATACGATCCTATGCCCAGAAACGCTGCGTGCCCAAAGCTAAGGTAGCCCGTCAGTCCGAACAGGATGTTAAAGCCGATGACAAGGATGCCAAAGATCACAAACCGTTGCATCAAATCGGGGTAGCCCGCGTTGAACATTTGCGCCAGCGACGTGCCCTCGGGAAAGGGGTTCAGGATGAAGGGGGCAAAGATGACCATGATGGCCACGATGATAAACAGCGTTGTGTCGCGTTTTGTAAGGTTCAGCATTTAATTATTCCTCCATCACGCCTTTGCGACCCATAAGGCCACGCGGACGCGCTAGGATGATGATGATTGCGACAAGGTAGATGATGATTTGGTCAATGCCCGGGAACCATGCTTTGACTTGGTTCATTGAGGCGAAGGCCTCTAGGATACCCAGCATGAAACCGGCCAGAACCGCACCGGGCAGCGACCCCATGCCGCCGACAACCACCACAACAAACGACAGGACCAGGAAATCCATTCCCATGTGATAGTTGGGCGAATTGATCGGCGCGTACATCACACCTGCCAGCCCCGCCACACAGGCCGCAATCGCGAACATGATGGTAAAGCGCTTGTTGATGTTGATGCCCAACAGCCCGACGGTTTCACGATCCGCCATGCCGGCCCGCACAACCATCCCGAAGGTGGTGAATTGCAGAAAGGCGAACACAGCCCCGATAATCACCGCAGCAAAGGCAAAGTAGACCATGCGCCAGTAGGGGTAGATGATTTTGTTGGCATCAAAGCCCAGCATGACGCCGAAATCATACGATCCACGGAACGCATCAGGTGCGCCTGTCGGGATCGGGTTGGCACCGTAGAAGGCTTTGATCAGCTCTTGCAGAACGATCGCCAGACCAAAGGTCACAAGGATCTGATCCGCGTGCGGGCGTTTGTAAAAATGCTTGATCAATCCGCGTTCCATGATGAAACCAACGATGATCATGATCGGAATGGCAAAGAGAATGGCCAGCGGGACGGACCAGTCAATGATCGACGCCCCCAACTCTGGCCCGAACCAGCTTTCGACATAAGGGGTTTTGACCTTCAGCGCATTGCCAAGGAAATCCTTTTGCGTCGGGTCTTCGACGACGGACGACAGGTTCAGGATACGCTGTAGCGTGACGGCGCAGAACGCACCGATCATGAACAATGCGCCGTGAGCGAAGTTAACAACGCCCAACGTGCCGAAAATGAGAGTAAGCCCGAGCGCGATCAGCGCATAGGCAGAGCCCTTGTCGAGCCCGTTGAGAATTTGCAGAAGGATCTGGTCCATTGGTCCCGCCTTGATATGTCGGAGAGGGCCGCGCACGCGACTATGTGATAGTTAACGTGGGTGCAGGTGGTGCGTCGGAATTTATTGATTTGTCGGTCTGAGGAGGGTGGGCACGAATGCCCACCCAAATTAGCGCGAAACGCTAAATTACGCGCCTGGGTTACATGCGCCCAGTGCACCGCCCGCAAACATCGGGTGATCTGCTTCGTAGATAACCTGTGATGTTGGCGTAACTTCAACAACTTCCAAAAGGTCGAACTCGGATGTCGGGTTTTCTTTACCGCGCACAACCAAAACGTCCTTAAAGCACTGGTGATCTTCTGCACGATACAGAGTCTTACCGTTGCCCAAGCCGTCGAATTCGTAACCTTCGAGCGCTTCAACGATACCGCATGGGTTAAATGTACCCGCACGTTGTGCCGCATCTGCGTAAAGCATCGTTTGGCAATATACAGTGTGTGCCGCCTGAGAAGGTGGGAAGCCGTATTTTGTACCGAACGATTTAACGAATGCTTTCGAGCCTTCGTCTTGCAAAGACCAGTGCCAGTTTGTGGAACCGTGGATGCCTTTAACGTTTGCGCCCGCACCTTTCGCCATCAGGCGAGAGTACAATGGAACAACGATTTCAAAGTTCTTACCGTTGACGACTTTGTCGCGCAGGCCAAACTGAACAGCGTTGGTCAAAGAGTTAACCATGTTCCCGCCGTAGTGGTTCAGAACCAGAACGTCAGCACCGGAGTTCAAAACTGGAGCAATGTAGGAAGAGAAGTCAGTAGACGCGAGTGGCGTACGTACTTTGTTCACTGTGTTCCAGCCCATAGCTTCTGTTGCTGCGGCGATGGACTCTTCTTGTGTCCAGCCCCACGTGTAGTCAGCTGTCAGGTGGTACGCGTTACGATCGGAACCGTACAGGTTTTCCAGAACAGGGGCCAAAGCCGCCGCAGACATGTAACCGTTAAAGAAGTGACGGAAGCCGTTGGCTTTCTTGTCTTTACCAGTTGTGTCGTTGGAGTGTGTGAGACCGGCCATAAAGATAACGCCAGCTTCTTGGCACAGACCTTGAACAGCAATCGCAACACCCGAAGAAGAGCCGCCAGTGATCATCACTGCGCCGTCTTTTTCGATCATGGATTTTGCGGATGCACGGGCTGCGTCAGACTTTGTCTGTGTGTCGCCTGTGACGAATTCCACTTTCTTGCCCAAGATACCGTTGCCTTGCAACTCTTTGGACGAGAATGTGTTCATCATGCCGCCGTCGCCACCACCGTTCAGGTGCTCGACTGCCAGCTCGTAGGCGCGCAGTTCGTCCGCGCCTTCGTCAGCGTACGGGCCAGTTTGTGGAACGTTGAAGCCCAGCGTGACGGTCGAACCTGTTGGTGCGTTCGTATAGCCTGCGTGGCTTGCCGCGCTTAGATACGTTGGTACTGCCAGACCAGCGCCTGCGGCACCGGCTGTCTTCAGCACGCCACGGCGCGTAAAGTTAGAATTGGACATAAATATCCTCCCAGTTGTTGATTTGTGCTCGTAGGCCTCCCTAGACCCTGGACACGCGCATAAAGATGCAAAGGTGTTATCGCCTGCTTTCAGAAAATTGCGCAATAACCCCCTTGAAAATCACAACTATTTTGTAAACAACTGCACAATGCGACGGTATACTTTGTAAAGTTTGTTATGTTGCGGTGCAGAAAACCGTTGAAAACGCGACACAATCGAGGGTTAGAAAATGGCGTCAGAGGGTTTGACCGGCAGCCGCATTCGCGAGCGCCGCATTATTGCGGGCTTCAAACAGGCTGATTTGGCGCGCAAAATCGGCATTTCCGCATCCTATCTCAACCTGATTGAACATAATCGCCGCAGAATCGGTGGCAAACTGCTGCTCGACATCGCTGCGACCTTGGGGGTCGAGGCCAGCGCGTTGACCGAAGGGGCCGAGGCCGCGCTGATCGCCAGCCTGCGCGAATCTGCGGCAGGGGCCAACATCGCCACAAATGAATTGGACCGCGCCGAAGAATTCGCAGGTCGCTTTCCGGGGTGGGCCGAGGTGCTAAGTGCTGCGCATCGCCGCATCAGCGGTCTGGAACGCACGGTCGAAACCTTGAACGATCGCATGGCGCATGACCCGCAGGTCGCAGCGTCCGTGCACGAATTGTTGACGACGGCCGCGGCAATCCGGTCCACGGCCTCGATTCTGGCCGAAGACAAGACCATCACCGAGGAATGGCGCGACAGGTTTCACGCCAACATCGATCAAGACAGCCGCCGTTTGTCCGACAGCTCAAAAGCGCTGGTGGGCTATCTGGATGCCACAGAACACGCAAGCGATGCGCAAACCGGCGGTTCGCCGCAGGACGAACTGGACGCGTTTCTGGAGGCGCATGACTATTCATTCCCAAGCCTTGAGGACGGCAGCGCCGATGTGGACACAGTGTTGCAAGACACGCCGCAATTGGCGTCGGTCGCCGCCCAGCACATCGCGCGCAAAACACTGGAACGGTTGCAATCAGACGCCAAGCGGGTGGCACTGGTCACGTTGCGCGATGCGCTGGGGGCTGATCCGTTAGATCCAATCAGCTTGGCCCGCCGTTTTGACGTGCCGGTGTCCTTGATGCTGCGCCGACTGGCGGCGATGCCGGATTTGCAAACCGGATTGGTGGTCTGTGACCGCTCTGGCAGCTTTGTGTTTCGCAAGCCCGTGTCCGGCTTTGCTATCCCACGGTTCGGGGCCGCATGCCCGCTGTGGCCGTTGTTTGATGTTTTTGCCTTGCCCGGGCAGGTTGCGCGTCGGCGTGTGCAACAAGTCGGGCGCGGCAGTGCTGAATTTGACTGTTTCGCGGTGGCCGAGGCCGCAGGGCAGGCAACGTATAACAGTGCGCCGCTGGTTCAGGCGACCATGCTGATCGTGCCGGTCACCACAACGTTCGACACGGCGCAGGATGCGCTTGAGGTCGGGTCAACCTGCCGTGTGTGTGCGCGATCCAAATGCCCGGGCAGACGCGAACCGTCGATTTTAAGCGAAGGATTTTGACAGCTCTGCCAAAACCAAGGATAGTTATGTGAAATTCGGACACCCGCGCAGGGAGGAACAACCAGTCTGTTCGCGCGTGTGTCTTATGGGGAGGACGACTGAACATGGGAAAACGTGTTCTGCTGGTGGAAGATGAACCAAACATCATCGAAGCCATTACATTTCTGCTGAGCCGTGAAGGCTGGCATGTCGACACACATTCAGACGGGGCAACGGCCGTGGACAAGGTCCGCGATCTTGCACCTGATTTGCTGATGCTGGATCACATGTTGCCGGGCAAAAGTGGTTTGGACATTCTGACCGAACTGCGCAGCGATTCCGATTACGCGGCTTTGCCGATCCTGATGCTGACGGCGCGGGGGCAAATGCGTGACCGTGCCCAAGCCGAAGAGGCAGGCGTCAGCCGTTTCATGACCAAACCGTTCTCGAACACCGAAGTGTTGAACGCTGTGCGCGATCTGACGTACACCTGAGGCATGGGCAAAGAGCAAAACCCGCCGGTGTTTCTGGAACGTCGCAGCTACCGCCAGCGTCGTTTAATGGATGCGCTGCGCCTGTTGCCACTGGTGGGGATGATGCTGTGGATGGTGCCCGTGCTGTGGCCGGTTGCTGACACAGGGGACGTGCCCCCGATCAAAATGTCCCAAGCGATCACTTATGTTTTTGCGGTCTGGCTGGCGTTGATCTTTGCGACAGCGGGGTTATGGAGCCGCCTGAACGATGTCTCGTCGGGGAACCCATCCGATGACGACGCTGAAACGACAGGTCCATAATGGCGTCCCTCAACCTTTTGATCGGTGTTTGCCTGGGCTACGTGACGCTGCTGTTCGGGGTGGCGTTTGTTGCCGAACGTGCCGCCGCACGGGGCAAGGGCGCGTGGTTGCGATCACCGCTCGTCTATACTTTATCCCTTTCGATCTATTGCACCGCTTGGACATTTTACGGCGCGGTTGGCTACGCGGCGCGCTCGGGGATGGAGTTCGTGACGATCTATCTTGGCCCATCGCTGGTGATGATCGGCTGGTGGTGGGTGTTGCGCAAGCTGGTCCGCATCGGGCGCACGCAGCGGGTCACGTCAATCGCGGACCTGATTTCATCGCGCTACGGTAAATCCAACACGCTGGCGATCATCGTGACGGTCATGGCCGTGATTGGAGTCACACCCTACATTGCGCTGCAATTGCAATCCGTAACGTTGTCTCTGTCGATTTTTGCAGACCCGAGCGGTGCGACGGACGGAGGCATGAACTTGCTTTCGGCAGGCTTTTGGGTGGCGCTGGGCCTTGCCTTGTTCACCGTTCTGTTTGGCACCCGTAACCTGAATGCGAATGAACGCCACGACGGTGTTGTCATCGCTGTGGCTGTTGAGGCGGTTGTGAAACTGATCGCGCTTTTGGCCGTCGGGATATTTGTTGTTTGGGGCATTTCAGGTGGGATCACCGAAACCATGGCCCGCATTGATGCCTCTGAAATCGGGCAATGGCACATGGACCGCAGCCGCTGGGCGGCCCTGACCGTTCTGTCAGGGGCTGCGTTTTTGTGCCTGCCGCGCATGTTTCAGGTCTTGGTTGTTGAGCACGATGACGAGCGGCATTTGCACATCGCCTCGTGGGCCTTTCCGATCTACCTGATGTTGATGAGCCTGTTTGTGGTGCCCATCGCTGTTGTTGGTCTGGATTTGCTGCCAGCTGGATCAAACCCCGATCTGTTCGTTTTGACCGTGCCGTTGTCGCAGGGGCAGGACGGCCTTGCGATCCTTAGCTTCTTGGGTGGGTTTTCATCGGCGACATCCATGGTGATTGTGGCGACCTTGGCGCTGTCGACGATGGTGTCCAACCACGTGGTCATGCCGATTTACCTGTCGCTGCAAGGCGAGGGTGCAACCGTGTCGGGTGACGTGCGCAGTGTCGTGATCCTGTCGCGGCGCGCATCGATCCTGATCATCATCGCGCTTGGCTATCTATACTACCGCATCTCGGGCGGCAGTGGTGCTTTGGCCGCGATTGGCTTGATTTCATTTGCCGGTGTGGCACAGTTTTTGCCCTCGATGTTGGGCGGGATTTTCTGGCGCGGGGCGACGCGTGTCGGGGCATTGTGTGGTCTTGTCACCGGCTTTACCATCTGGATTTATGCATCGCTGTTGCCCAGTTTCGGCGCGGACGTGGTGCTAAGCCAGTCCGTGTTCGACATGGGCCCCTTGGGCATCAACTGGCTACGGCCCCAAGCCTTGTTTGGCGTCGACGGGTTGGACCCCACTGTGCACGCGGTTTTGTGGTCATTGTTGCTGAACACCGGGGCGTTTGTCGTAGGATCGCTCGTGTCGTTCCCGACGCCGCTGGAACGATTGCAGGGCGCACAGTTCGTCAACATTTTTGCCCACTCGGGGCACGCACGCGGGTGGAGCGCCTCTGTCGCGGAGAGCGAAGATTTGATGATTATGGCGCAGCGGATTCTCGGGGCACGCGAAGCGCAGGATTTGTTTCGAACAGAGGCCCGCAAGCAGGGCGTCGACGGGCATCTGCCTGAACCAACGCCGGATTTTCTACAACGGTTAGAACGTGAATTATCGGCCTCCGTTGGGGCTGCGACGGCCCATGCGATGATCAGCCAGTTGGTTGGTGGCACGTCTGTGTCGGTGCAAGATTTGATGGCTGTGGCCGACGAATCCGCACAATTGCTTGAGTACTCCAGCCAGCTCGAGGCGAAATCCTCAGAGCTGTCGCACACAGCGCTGCAGCTGCGCGAAGCCAACGCCAAACTGACCCAATTGTCCGTCCAAAAGGATGCGTTTCTCAGCCAGATCAGTCACGAGTTGCGCACACCGATGACATCGATCCGTTCGTTCTCGGAAATCCTGCGCGATACCAAGCGGCTTAGCGGCGAGGAAAAGACAAAATACGCGTCGATCATCCATGTTGAAGCCATTCGATTGACCAGGCTTTTGGATGATTTGCTGGACCTGAGTGTGCTGGAAAACGGACAAGTCAGCCTGAACGAAGCGACGGGCGCGATGGATGACGTGATCGATCACGCGGTCGCCACGACACAAGCAGGCGGTGCGACGCTACGGATCGCACGCGTAAACGGGCCGGTTCGCGTGATGGTGCACACCGATCTGGATCGTCTTGCGCAGGTGTTCATTAACCTTGTCAGCAACGCCCAAAAATACTGCAAAGCCGATGTGCCGGAATTGACGATCGAACTGCGTGAGGAACAAGGCAACGTCGAGGTCTATTTCACCGACAACGGCGTGCCGATCCCGAACGATACGCGGGCTTTAATTTTTGAAAAATTCGCGCGCATTGATGATCAAGACGGCAGCGGTGCGGGGCTTGGGCTGGCGATCTGCCGCGAAATTATGGCGCGATTGGGCGGCGATATCTTTTATTTGCCCATGACAAACGGCAACAGATTTGTGGTGCGTTTGCCACAAACCTTGGCGCTGGTGGCCCAATAATCTAACATTTTCCGCGCATTGGCGCAGATATTTTGCCTAAAACTGCGCGTTTAAAGGCGTTGGTAACTTCTGCAGGTCTATCTATCGACATAACGATAAATCCGACAACTTTGGCGGAGGCGATGGGCTTAGAACAACCACTCTCAATTCTGCAACGTAAAGCGTCAGCAGGCAAACAGGAGCACCAGGCGCGGGTAATGACCCTTGCCAAGGCCATGCGCTTGCAAGCTGCGCGTATCGCGGATGACCTGTTTGATTTGCCGTTGGCGATCATTGGCATCGTGATTGAAGAAACAACAGGTGAGGCGTGCGCTAAATACTTTGACGAGGATGCCTTGTTGGTTCTGCTCGACGGTCCGGAACGTCGGGTCGGGGCTGCGCTTGTTGCGCCTGACATTGTCGGTGGCTTGATCCAGCAACAGACAATGGGTCGCGTGACAGCACCTTTGGGTGACACACGTGGGATGACTTCCACGGATGCGGCGATGGTGGCGCCATTGCTCGACGCCCTGTTTGAGCGGGTCACACCGGTGCTGGAAATCGAAGAAGAAAAACGAATGATGACGGGCTACAAATTTGGCTCGCACGTCGAAGGTCCACGCGTTTTGGGGATGGCGCTGGATGCGCAAAACTATCATGTGGTCCGCTTGACGATTGACATGGCTGGCGGCGCGCGTCAGGGTGACATGACGATTTTGCTACCGTATGTTCCGGAAATTGCACTATTTGATCCGGACGCCGCTGAGAACGAGACCGGACAACCTGCTGTTCCACAAACGTTGAGTGATAGCGTTATGCGATTGCCTGCGGAATTGAATATGGTGTTGTGTCACGTAACCTTGCCCTTGGCGTCTATCGAAGGGCTAAGTGTCGGGCAAACCTTGCCACTGCCGCAAAACACGTTTCCTGAAACCCAAATTGTGGCTGCGACCGGGCGGATTATCGGAACCGGAACATTGGGTCAGATAGACGGGGTGCGTGCCTTGCGTTTGGCGCGCGATCCAATCCACGCCACGCAACCGCGCCGTCGCTTATCTGATCGCGACGACTTGGATTTACCCGAGATCGAAGCCCTGCCAGATGCGCCGCGCCGGAATAATGCCGCATCCGGATCATTCGCGGGGCAATCTGACGGGATGGAGTCTTTGGAATTGGGGGAGGACATGGGCGGCATGTTGCCAGCTCTTGATCTGCCCACCACTATTGATGACGCAGGCGGCGATATCGGCGAAATTCCTGATTTGGCTGATCTCAGTGGCGGTGGGGCAATTGCAACGTTGCCAGATATCGGTGGGCTGCCAGAGCTGGATGATTTACCTGATCTTGCGGACCTGCCGGATCTGGCTGCATTGTCAAAAACAGGCTAACCTTTGCCGGCTGTCTTCGACACCCCCTCTAGCGTGGGGCGCATACTTTCTAGGGCGTAGCCGCCTTGACGCGCGGACGCCAGAATATCATCGACGTCCAAACCTTGCATAGCCGATCCAATGGCCCAAGCAACGGTGCAGCGGGTTCCAGATGCGCAATAGGCCAAAACAGGCCCTTCGTGCTGCGCCAACTCCATATGCCGCGCAATCACATCCAAGGTCATAGTTTGGTGCGTCAAAGGCAAAACGTGAAATTGCAATCCGGCCGCATGCGTTGCGATTTCCAATTGTGCGGCTTGTAGGTTTGACGGCACTTCTTCATCGGGGCGATTGCAGATGATAGTTTTGATCCCCGCAGCCGCAATGTCAGGCAGATCGGTTGGATCAATCTGGGGGGCCACATAGTAGGTGTCGGTAATTGCTCGGATGTCCATGATTATGATTTAGGCCGCTTGATCTGATCTGTCTAGATAGGGGCTGAGCAAAGGTGTTGCCCACATCCCCGCCAACATGGCTATGAAAAACAGCGCGCCGGTCCAGCCGCCATAGCTGAGCGATGCAATTGCGGGTCCTGGACAAAGTCCGATTAACCCCCAACCTACGCCGAACAAAACTGATCCGGTGATCAATCGACGGTCTAACAGTGGATCTGGGGCAGGGGCGAATTCTCCGCCGACCAGGGGTGTTCGACCCGGAACCATGCGCCACGCGAGTGCCATAGGGATAATCGCGCCGCCCATCACAAACGCCAAAGTCGGGTCCCAAGCGCCAAAAAGATCAAGGAAACCTTGGACCTTGGTGGTGTCGGTCATGCCCGAAATATGTAGGCCGGCACCAAACAGGCCGCCCGCGATCAAAGCAAAGATGATACGCATCACATGCCCTCCATCATCAAACGCAAAACAACAACCGTCACAACGCCTGCACCAATGTAGATTAGTGTTGCGACTATGCCGCGCAGGGAAAACCGTGAAATTCCGCAAACGCCATGACCGGATGTGCATCCGTTGGCGATCCGCGTTCCGATGCCAACGCATAGACCTGCCGCGATCAATAATACTGGTGCGCTGGCGGCCCCCGTTACGACAGGAATACCAAATTGCAAAACCGCAGGGACCGCGACCAATGCGGCTAAGAATGCGCCGCGTTCAGCCCATGCACCGCGCGCCGTTCCATCGACCAGGCCGCCGATGATGCCGCTCGCGCCCATAATACGACCATTGCCGAGTAGATAAACCGCGCCGGCCAAGCCAATTAGTAGCCCGCCGATCAATCCAAATATCCAGTCTATTGGCATCGTTAGGCCCTCATGTTCAGGTGTTAAGAAAAAGCGATTCCGACGCCGACCATCATCAAACCGATCACAGACAGAAACAACGCGCCCAGATTGAGCGGCAAGACCGATTGCAAAACGGCCTGCATGTCATCATCGGCCAATTTGGCGCGACGCGCACGAGCGACTTTGACGATACACCAAAAAATGCCCAGTAGACCGACGAGCGAAATGGCGGCTCCGGACCAGATAATCATGTCGAAAATTGAAGTGTTTTGCTGTTCCATGCCCGCTCGCTACCTTAAAAAACCAGAACGGGCAAGATCGCCCATTGCAGGCCCTAGATCGCACGGGTATCCAATGGTTTGTCACCCCGTCTGTGCAATATTCAGGAGCCCCCGACATGACCGACACCGCCACAAATGCCGAAAGCTACCGCGTCACTGCAGACGAATTGCGTCAATTCGTTGAACGGGTTGAACGTCTGGATGCTGAGAAAAAAGACCTTGCTGAGCAACAAAAAGAAGTGATGGCCGAGGCCAAGTCGCGCGGATACGACACCAAAGTCCTGCGTAAAATCATTTCGCTGCGCAAGCGTGACCAGAACGATATCGCCGAAGAAGAAGCCATTCTGGAAATGTACAAAGAAGCGCTGGGCATGTAGCCAACTTTGGCTAAGCGTTCTGGGATGCCGTTTTAGGGCGTCATGACGCTTACGCCCGGAATGCGCTGGATGGCAAAGACGTCCTCGTCATAAGTATCGCTTAAGTTGTCCACGATTTCAGTGGTCCAGCCGGGCATATCCAGTTCTTCTTCGATCTCGTCTTCGAGCGCAAATTTGTCCAAAAACGCTGCAATCACGCGGCGTTTTTGCATTTCTGTCATGACCGGGTGTGATTTTAGGTAGGCGCGAAAACGTTTCATGCCTTCTGGCGACATGATTTCACGCAACAAATCAAAGCCACCAATGATCTTTTCCCCATGTTCTAACCCTGCCATTTCACGCACGATTTGCGCCCAGATTAACGGCGCATCTTCTGAGCACCACACTGTAATAGCGACTTGAGGGCAGGCGGCGCGCAATGCTTTGAGAGTGTCCGACCAGCGAATGTCACACGGATCAGGGACGCTCAAAAAGCTTTGTAAATCAGGGGCTTTCGATTTTTGATACACAGCTGGCAAGAACGTCGCTGGGTTCTTGATTGCCATGAACAGTTCGATTTCATCATTGGGAAAGAGGCTGCAAAACTGGCGCAATTTTACCGCCGAGGTCGGGTAAATAACACCGTCGCGGACCGCCGACATCGCAAAGCCAAAGAAATGCCCGTTGGACAGGATCATTCGATCTGCGTCTTCTTCGTCCAGAATTGCATCCAACAACACATCGCGCGCACCTTCGGCTGGCGGCGCAGATTTTAGAGCATGCAAGGTATGGCGGATCAAATCGCGATATTTCCCGGGGCCCGGAACCGCGATCCCACGCTTGGAAAACGACTCACGATTGCTCAGCAAGCATTTCAGCAGTCGTTCTTCTTCGGTAAAGTGCGCACCGGCATGTAAAACGAGCTGCATGATCCCCCAAAACCCAATGTTTTTGATGTTATTCTTATATCGCAAAAGAGGATTAGGAAAACCTTGAAAGACGTGTCATTTTTCGTCTTGCGCCACAGGGGCAATCACATTAAATGACCTCGCAGTGCCCCTATAGCTCAGCTGGTAGAGCAATTGATTTGTAATCAATAGGTCCGCGGTTCGAGTCCGTGTGGGGGCACCATTTATTTATTAGAAATACATTTATTACAGTAACTTATATGTATTTTCTGCAGACCTATCCCCCAATGCATCCCCCGCCGGAATCCTGTTTTACGTTCTTCGACAGGTCGGTTGAGCCATAGATGCTTTGGTCCGCTCTTACGATAGTGATCGGTTAATGGTCTCGATGATAGGCGCTCATCGGCTTATTTTGTTGAAAAACTCTTGCTTGATCGAGGCATGAACTGCTGATTCAATTCGTCCAACGAGTTGGAGGATTGGCGATGTTGGGACCAAGACAGGAAGCGCAAGCGGCGCTGTTCTATGAGTTCTCGCTGGAAGATCATGTCCCACAGGACCACCTGCTGCGCTCCATAGATCGGTTTGTTGATCTGAGCAGCATTCGTGCTCATCTGGCCGATTTCTATAGCCACACTGGGCGCCCGTCCGTCGATCCCGAACTGCTGATACGGATGCTACTGGTCGGCTATTGCTTCGGTATCCGGTCGGAACGGCGACTGTGCGAAGAAGTTCATCTGAACTTGGCATACCGCTGGTTCTGCCGTCTTGATCTGAGCGACCGTATTCCGGACCATTCAACCTTCTCGAAGAACCGGCATGGGCGCTTTCGCGAAAGCGAACTGCTGCGCCATCTGTTCGAAACGACGGTTGCACGCTGTATTGGGGAAGGCCTTGTCAGCGGGCAGCGCATGGCTGTTGATGCCAGCCTGATCGAGGCGGATGCGAACAAACAGCTCTCTGCGTCCACGGAAGAATGGGACGTAGGCCGGATCGATGTCGAAGCTGCGCCACGCGCTGTGAAAGAGTATCTCGACACGCTAGATGAGGCCGCCTTCGGGGCTGCAACACCCGTGCAGCCAAAGTTCACATCCTTCTCTGATCCCGCCAGTCAATGGACCGCAGCGCGCAAAGGGCCTGCATTCTTTGCCTATTCCGACAACTATCTCATCGATACCGATCACGGTGTCATTCTTGATGTCGAAGCCACCCGCTCGATCCGGCAGGCCGAGGTAGGATCCACCAAAGCTATGCTCAACAGGGTTAGGACAAGGTTCAACCTACATCCTGAACGGCTGATTGCTGATACCGCCTACGGCTCTGGCCCGATGCTCGGCTGGCTGGTGGACCGCAAGATCGCGCCGCACATCCCTGTTATCAACAAAGCCGGTCGCACCGATGGGACATGGTCCCGCGCAGACTTTGAATGGGACGCTGAGAACAACCAATATATCTGTCCTGAAGGGGAAGCGCTAAAGCAATTCCGCCGGAACTATTCGGATCCCAATCGCGGTCCCACCGGTAAGGGCGTCGTCAAATACCAGGCTCTCAAACATATCTGCCAGGCATGCCCGTCCAAACCCAAATGCTGCCCCAAGGCCGACTGTCGCAAGATCACCCGTGAAGAACACGAAGACGCCCGTGATGTGGCTCGCGCCATCCGCAAGACAGCCCAATACAAGATCTCAGCAAAGCTCAGAAAGAAGGTCGAGATGCTCTTTGCCCACCTCAAACGCATCCTCGGCCTGGGGCGGCTCCGACTACGCGGTCCATGCGGTGCAAATGACGAATTCCTTCTCGCCGCCACCGCACAAAACCTCCGCAAACTGGCCAAGATCTTTCCTGCACCGCAGCAACCGCGAAAAGCCTGACCAGAAAGGCGCTCGCGCAACCATCGTCTCACCACTTTCTGCGCCCGCAACACGTTGTTTTTCGACAGAATGGGCGGATTCCGGACCTTTGCTGCAGTTGCAAATTTTCTATTCTCCTTGTCGAAAGCGGACGATCAGCGTAGCCTACAGATCGACGTAAACTTCACATACAGGGGCTTATGCCCCTATAGCAATGTAGCCGCAAAGCACCGTGTGCGACCCATCGGTGATTAGCAGGGTGCGGGCCGCTTGAAAAAATAGTGGATGACTAGGTCTGTTAACCATAAAAGTTGAATTTGGAGTTCACGATTGAGGCGAGAAAAGGTTACTTCCTGCTAAAGATTTGAGGTTCCGAATATTCAAGGCCTCATACGACCGTGCATTTTTGCGCAGGTCAGCAGTAAAACTAATTGGATGGCCATATTTGTGAGCCTCTAGAACTAAGTTGTAATCATCGGGGGACAGGCCGAAGCTGATGCGCTTATTTTCGCCGCCAACATTCGCCTTAATAGACACCACTCCGGATTTTGTTACAGCCTCACGCCTAAAGCTGATGGTCTTTCCATGAACGTTAACATTGTCCAAAGGCGGATCCTTACGGAACTCAATTGCAGCTTTTTCAAACCGTTCAGACAGTGTGGCGGGAATATCCACTTTAGTTCGCTCAGGGCGAAAGTTGGAACTAGGGTTTATAGAAAAAATTACGCGTTCAGTACCTTCAATCTTGAGTAAATTGCTGACCGCTGAACACAGGTTAGCATTTACGCCCTTCGTAACCAGCGGAACGAACCGTTCATCAAACCAGTTTGATTCTTCAAATGACAACTTCGCTGCATTTGCCGCTTCATCAGTGGCATTTAGCAAGGTTTCCACAACTCTGGCACCATAAGGCTGCGGAGGCTCGAAACCGGGCAAAACATTAGTTTCCTCCTTCATAACGGGAGCAAGAACGGTCAATATAAAACTTCCGTGCTCAGTTTGGCCCAAACGTGCAGTTTGTAAGAATGTCTCTGCAAGCCCAGCTCTTTTCCCCGCATAGGATCTGCGTGGCTCGATCACCGCACTTGCGGAGGAAATTAGTAAATCTCGGACATTTCCTATCAGCTTAACCCCATCACTCAAAGAGACGGTTCCGTTCATGGAGCTGGGGCCAACCGTCGACACTTTCAGCGTCTCAAAACCGCTCATTAGCATTTGGCGAAATACAGTTTCGGTATTTAGGTCTTTCTCCGAAGAAATTTCCTCCAAGGCTTCAAACATCCTTGACGGGAAATCTCGTGTTCCTTCTTTCGGGATTAAGACCTCATAGTCACCTTTTGTCCAAACGCTAAAATAGGGCTGCGAACTATATTGTTCCCAGCCGTTGGCCCCAAGAAACCCCAAGACATTGTCAGGCTTTAATAGCGTCAACATGCTTGTATCAAAATTACTCATCGGTTGGCCCCTTCGCTGCGAACAAATCTTGACCGTCGGCTGTCCCTTGCATCGCTTCATGAAGGAAAGTCGCAGAGAAAATGTTAGCTTTAGGTATCCTAAGAGTTTTGGACTGTTGCCCCTCGGGGAGCGAAGGCATTCCCCTAAGTGATATCCAGTATGAGCAAAAACTCAAACTTGTTGTTTCGTTGGTATATTTGATCCAAGCGTCGCAATTGTAAGGAACTAAAGTTACTACCAGCAACCTCGGACTCGCCACCATTACGTCACGAAGACTATCATAAAGCTCTAAATCAACTTGGTAACCGAAGTCCTGTTGTTCGGTTGGCAACGGCGAATGTACTAAGTAGCATTTAGATTGCACATCAATTTTGGGCTTGTTGATGACTTTCCCGCGAACTTTTGAAGAGATTGTAAAATCTAGTTTGTCATCGTCTGGCTCTGGCTTTGCGACACCACAGCCCAAAGACGAGCAGATAGCTCTAATATGCGCACCTGCAAAGCCTTCCTGTTTGGCAGAAAGTGCAGAGTAAAACGTCGGATCACTTATGGTTGGGAAGTTCATGAAACGGACTCAATAATAATAAACCAACTACAACCCTTAAGCGAAAAGAACGCAAGCCATCATGTTGAGCTGATGGCAGGAGACTTAAATACTATGGGTAATAGTGTTAGGTGTCGGAGCGCTTTGCTACTGATGAGTGGTGCCTCAAGGCTCTTATTGCACCTACAAATTCAAAAATTTACCCAAGAATTGTTAAGGAGGCATGGAGGCACTAACTTTTTGCCTGTCGCACGAAAGTCCGGAATGCGGGCTGCGACTGCGGCATGCCGACCAGTCGCTGAACGGCAGCTTTGGGCCGTAGTTGCCTCTGGCTGATCAACTGCAGCTGAGGTGCTACGCCGCACGTTTTACCAGGTCTGCCGTTTCCCAATGTGTTCGATGAGAAAGTCCATAAAGACCCGCACTTTGGCCGAGACAACGTTGCTTTTGGGATAGATCAACCACAGGGCGGGTTGGTCTGCGGCCTCAAAGGTCGGCAGCACGCGTTTCAGTGTTCCGTTTTTGATGTCTTCATGCACCAGCCACAGTGAGTTGAGCGAGATGCCTGCGCCGTCCAACGTCGCTTTCTTTTGCGTCAGCCCATCATTCAGCACTACCTTTTGCATTGCGCGCTTGGGATCGAACTCTCCGGTTTCCTCGCCCCGTGATACAAGGCCCCGCGGTTCCAGATCACCGAAAGCGATCAAGCGATGTGTATCTAAGTCGTCTGGCGTCTGCGGAACACCGAAACGGCTTAGGTAGGCGGGCGACGCGCATAATATACGGCGATCGTCGGCCAGTTTGCGAGCGGTAAGACTGCTGTCTTCGAGCACCGCGTTGCGTAAGGCCAGATCATAGCTGCCCTCGATCAGATCAAAACGCGCGTCTGACAGGTGTAGGTCTAGCGTGAGGTCGGGGTATTTATCCATGAACAACGGCAAAAGCGGCGCAATATAGATTTGTGCGAAGCTGCTGGGGGCTGCAAAGCGCAGCGTACCAGAGATTTGCGCCCTGCCTTTGCCCAAGGCAGCAAGGGCTGCCTCTTCCTGCGCGATCATCTCGCGGGCGTAGGGCAAAAAGTCTTGGCCCTCTGACGATAATGACACCTTGCGGGTTGAGCGGTGCAACAGGTCAGCACCCACGAGATGTTCCAATTTGGCAATCCGGTTGCTTGCCACGGCCGGGGCCATGCCCAGGGCGCGACCTGCCGCGCTGATGTTGAGCGTCTCACAGGCAAGCACAAACAGACGGAGGCTTTGGGTATCCATATTATATATTTTTCCCGAATACTGAATTCACTTACTGCCAGTTTATTTAAATTTTGGAAAGTCTAGTTAGGAGGTCAAGGCAACAAAGGAGCACCTCATGACCCGGACCGCCATGGTGAATTATCATGTTCACAAAGACGAACGTCAGGCGTTTGAACTGGACGCGGGCGAGATCGTTGGCAATCTGATCTCACCCGAACTCGCCCCGACGAAGGTCCATGTCGCGGATGCGCGTGCTGTTAATGTTGGCGCTTTCTCGGACACATCTGTGGAGTTCAAACAAGCGGCTACCGGCGTGCAATCGTTTGGGGATACACAAGATTGGCGGCCTACCTATGACGCTGAGCTAACGCAGATTTTGCAAACTGAACTGAACGCGAAAGAGGTCATCGTCTTCGACCACACTGTCCGCATTGATGATCCAAACGCCGACCGTAAGCCCGCGCGTAATGTTCACAGCGACTACAGCAAAAGCGGTGCGGAACAGCGGTTGGTCGATCTTCTTGGGGCTGAAAAAGCGGCGCATTGGGCCAAAGGGCACTACGCCTTCATCAACATCTGGCGACCTGTGGGGGATCCGATCAACTCGGCTCCTTTGGGCTTTGTTGTGCCGGACAGCGTCGCGGATGCAGATTGGATCACGCTCGATTTGATCTATCCTGATCGCAAAGGTCAGATCATGGGGCTGGCGGTCAATCCGGAGCATCGCTGGATCTATATGTCCAAAATGACGCCGGATGAGGTCGCGTATTTCAACATCTACGACAGTCGGGGCCAGCCATCTGTCGCGCATAGCGCTTTAGATATGACTGAGGACCCCTCCATCCAAACGGTGCGCAAAAGCATCGAGAGCCGCACTTTGGTGCGCTACTAGACACATTACCTTTTGAAAGGGATCACCATGACAAAAACAATTCTCATCACCGGTGCAACGGATGGCATTGGGCTGCTTACCGCGAAAAGCCTCGCGTCCGAGGGCCATACGATCTTGCTTCATGGTCGTAGCACCGCAAGGCTTGAGGCTGCTGCGAAAAAGGTCGGCGGCACCACGCACAGCTATGTGGCCGATCTTTCACGCATGGCGGATGTGACGGCAATGGCTGATGCGATCCGCAAAGATCACGGGCAGCTTGATGTCGTAATCAACAATGCTGGCGTGTTGAAGATCAAGGATACACTGACCGCCGATGGGTTCGACGCACGCTTTATGGTCAACACTTTTGCACCCTACGTTTTGACCCGCGCCCTACTGCCGATCATCCCTAAGGATGGGCGGATCGTGAACCTATCCTCTGCCGCACAAGCGCCTGTTAATCTGGACGCCATGCAGGGGCGCGTACAACTGGACGATATGGGGGCCTATGCACAAAGCAAGCTTGCCATCACCATCTGGTCGCGCGAAATGGCCAAAGACTTAGCGAATGGACCTGTCGTCGTCGCTGTGAACCCGGGCTCACTCCTCGCGTCAAAGATGGTCAAAGAAGGTTTTGGCGTCGCGGGCAACGACCTGCAAATCGGTGCGGACATTCTGCGCGAGGCCGCATTAGGCGCGTCCTTTGCCGATGCGACCGGCAAGTACTTTGACAACGATAGCCAGCAGTTCGCGCAGCCGCACGCAGCAGCAATGGATCCGCGACACAGCGCAGACGTGATGCAAGCCATTGAAGAGATCACAAACACGCTGGCTTGAAGCCAAACAGGAAAGATGAAGACCATGGACCGCAATTCACTCGAAACCGCGCGCACGATTGCGCGCCCCTCCCGCGACGCGATGTTGCAGCGTGACATCTCTGTTCACCACTTTTGGAGCCAAAACCGCGACTTGTTTCAAGACGCTTGGGCGGAATGGGAACAGGGCGGAAACGGGCACACCTTGGATGCATCGCTTTATGATCCCAAACTGCGCGAAGCGGTTGAACAGGCGTGGGCTGACCCCACCAAGGAAGGCGCTGTCAAAGACCTGTGGAAAGAGGTGTTTCCCGGCGTGTATGAAGCGCAGTTCTTTGACCCTGCCAAGCTCTCAATTCTTCGGGACTACATGACCAAGGTCGCTGATGCAGGCATCCCGCTGCGCCCGCCTTACGGCATCTCACTGAACAGAGGTGGCGCGATGCTCGATAGCCGGTCCGAAGGCTACCTTGCCGCGCCGAACTTTCAAGTCTTTTACCGCAATCTGATGGACGCATACATGCGCCCCATATCGCGGCTCTTGTTCTCGGATGTGATGGGCTATGACACGCAAACATTTGGATTTTCGATCCAGTGGCAGGCCGATGCCGACACGTCACTGCGCGCCCACACCGATGCGTCATCGGTCACGTTGAACATCAACCTTAACCTGCCGGGTGAAGATTTTGCAGGTTCCGGCGTCCGCTTCTTTGATCGCGAAACGCGCAAAGTGAGCGAGCTAACCTTCGCCTCCGGCACGGCGTTGATTCACCACGGCAGCGTGCCCCATGAATCGATGCCAATTACGCAAGGCGAGCGGTCGAACTTCGTCCTTTGGCTTTATGGCAATCAAGGCCAGATCCCACCGCATGGGGTGAAGCCTGATCAAGTTGAGCCGCATAAACGATGGGCCATAGTGTCTGCTGACAGCGATGGGTTTGCGCCATTTTGAATCAAGGCGCCCCCCGAGCCGAACTGCATTGGGGGGCATCAAAACAAACCTAGTTGAGATCACTGCTAGGGCCTGTCGAACGGCAGGGTTGCATCACATTTCGGCGTCCCTTTGGCCCAGCCGGTGTGCAATTGCCTTGGCGAAGCAGGTGGCATTGGGATCAGATTTTCCACTCAAACCCAACAGCTTCTTCGGACACCTCCCAGAGACGCGACATGACAGCCTTGTCATGGGCATGCGTGTTCAGTGTGCCCTTGCCGACAGGGCCGACCGTTTCCATGCGACCGGTCGGGCCGTAGAGGGCGCGTTGCTCGGGCAGGGCTTCTTCGGTTGCACACATGACCTCGGGGTATGAGCCTTGTTCCGCAGTCTGGACCATTGGCGTCTTGGTCATCAGCCACCAGATGAAACGCATCGTGCGGCCACCGCTGGTGGAGATCAGCGATGTGGCCGACGAGCCCGGATGGCAGACGAAGACCTCGACATCCTTGCGCCCCGCTGCGGCCAGCCGGTCTTGCAATTCGTAGGCGAACATCATCTGCGCCAGCTTGCTCTGCGAATAGGCGGTGTTCGCGCCGTAGCCCTCATCCCAGTTCATATCATCGAACTTGATGGTCTTGAGACCCATGTTGTAGCCGAGGCTGGCGACGACCACGATCCGGCCTTTGCTTTCGGCGATGCGGTCAAACAGCAGACCATTGAGCAGAAAATGCCCCATGTGGTTGGTGCCAAGTTGGCTTTCGAACCCATCGACGGTCAGCGTGCGCGTCGGCACCTGCGCGATGGCCGCGTTGTTGATCAGCGCATCGATCCGAGGCACCGTTTTCAGAACTTCTTCGGCGGCTTCGCGCACGCTATCCAAAACGGACAGGTCCATGCGAATGAAGCTCACGTCGGCCTGTCCGCCGAATTCCTGTTTCAGGTCCGCGATTGCCGCCTCGGATTTCTCGGCCGAGCGGTTCAGCATCACCACCTTGGCGTTCTTTTTCAGCAAGATGCGCGCGGCTTGAAAGCCTGCTCCAGCGTTGGCACCGGTGATGATGTAGGTCTGGCCTGACTGGTCGCCGAGGCGCTCGGGTGTCCAGCCTTTGGGTCCGAATGTCGTATCTGCCATGTTCTGTCTCCTGCCAGCCCAAACTGGCGGTTTGAGGTGTTGTTGCTTGAAGGCACATATAGAACTTGGCTGGGCACGAAAACAGGCGATATCCTATCGATTACTTGCCCAATCGTCTCAACCCCATTGCAAAGATGAAAGTCCTCTGCCAGCAAGAGTGCATGAGCAAAGACAAGATCAAAAACCTTATCGAGCGCCGTCTGCCAGAGGCAGGCCTCGTCGATGCCGCGTTGAAAGGCGTCCAGCTATTCCGGGTGACCGAGGCCATGCCCTGCGTGCCTGCAGTGTACGAGCCCACGGTGGTGGCAATACTCAACGGGACCAAGGAGGCTGTGCTGGACGGTAAACGTCACGTCTATGGCAGCGACAAATACCTGCTGTGCCCGATGACATTGCCAGTTGAAGCAGGCACACCAAAGGCTTCGGAACAGGATCCTTTGCTCGGCGTAATGATCACTTTGGATTCGCGTATAATGCGCGCGCTCACCATGGAGATAGAGGCGGCTGCCGGTGGCACTAGACAGTCCCAGGGCGAAGCGCCGTCTGCTTTGGCATTAGCGCCCTGGGATGTTGGTTTCTCGCATACACTGCTGCGGCTTCTTGAGCTGCTCGACAATCCGGTTGATCTGGAGGTGCTTGGGCGAGGGCGAATGCGCGAGTTGTGTTACGCGGTGCTCATGGGCGAGGCCGGGGCCGCCGCAAGACGGGCCTTTGGCGTCGGTAACGAAATCGCGCGGACCATCGACTACCTCTCAACCCACCTGAACGAGCAGCTCACCATCGACGACATGGCCGACCACGTTGGCATGAGCCGTGCGGTCTTCCATCGGCGGTTCAAGGAAGCCACGACAATGTCTCCGATACAGTTCGTGAAATCCATGCGGCTGAACCACGCCGCGATGAAGATCGCCGAAGGGAAGACCGTGTCGGAAGCAGCCTGGGACGTGGGTTATCAAAGCTCCTCTCAATTCAGCCGTGAGTTCAAACGGATGTACGGCCAGTCGCCCCGGCAATGGAGCAACGCCGCGCAGGTGCCTCAACTATTGAACTAAGGGACACCTTTTACTGCCAGCTTGCAGCGAATGTCCGGAAAGCGGGCTGCGACTGCAGCAATCCAGTACATGGTCGAGTGACCGGTTTGGGCCGTCCGTGTCTTAGATCGAGATGAACATGCTGCGACCGATCTAATGGCAGCAGTGAGCCCAATTTGTGAATTCAGTTTTTTCGCTGCGCGCGCTCGCAGCATGTAAATCGCCGCAGTTGCTCGGTCTTCGACGCTGCGCGGCGGCAGGGATAGTCGCCTTTCGTTCGTGGCGCAGCAAAGTATTGGACCGCAATTCTCAGGTTGCGGGACATCGCGGATTTGTGCAGGAGCAGCTAATGCTCATGCAGAGATCGATTGCGTTAGCAATTTATCTTGTGCTGTAATGCCGCAGGAATTGCCGAACCGGCCATTGATTGCCCAAGCAGAGTCCAATGCTCAAATCGCTCTTTCCTTGCAACGTAGATCAACAATCGAGACACAGGCTTTGCTGCCTTTCGATGCGCCCACCTCATGATTCGATCCAATGGCGGAAAATAGTCGACCCGTTCAATCAATTTTGAGCAGTTAAGTAACATTTACCACAACCGTTATGTGATTTGACCTTCGCCCTCCACCATCTTTACAGACATTGTAGATGCAACCCCGGTTATTTCAGCAACCGTTGCACGGCTTTTGATGTCTGTTAAGCCGCTTGTCGGAAGAGACGCAAGTCAGCCCGATTCAAAGCGAGTCATTGGTCGGTTGCCAAGTCACCAATATGCTCGGGTCCGCGTTGTTATGGAGCGATAGCTACTTCTACCAATCGGATGGTTGTACCTCCGGCTGAGCCCTCTGCTGATCCGGTCCATGCAACGTAAGCCCCCCCGGCTTTGCGGGCCATCCGGGGAAACCCAACAGATTCCCGACCGAGATTGACGTGCAGGGCCTTTGGCGTTGTGCACCCCGACTCTTGTGAAACGCGGCACATGATGATGGCCTCCCCTTCTTTCGCGTATTCCATCCAAAGCGCCAGTGCAGTGCCATCCGACAATTGCAGGACGTCCACCCGCCCTCCGGGTGCGCCAAGATCAAGGGGCAGTGGGTCATCAAACTGCGCACCGCCATCTTTGGAAAAGGCTATTTTGACGTTTGCGTCGCCGTTGGCCCCGGTAAACCAGATAACGGCCACGTCCATTCCCACCACATCGACTGCCGGACCATTGACCGGGCAGCCTGCTATTTCCCATCCATCCGCATGGATACTTGCAGGCTTGCTCCAGCCCCCCCCGCGCATCCTTATGACGGAGATATCGCGAATTTCTTTTGCTGTTCGATCCCGGTAGACGGCAACGATATCACCCGCGCCTGTGCGGACTGCAGAAGTCTGGCAGCAGGTACAGGCGCGCGCATCAAGCAGGCTTTCGGGGGCCATTGTTCCGTCAGGGGTTACGCGACGGGCACGAACCTGCATGGCATTATCAAAGCTGTCGTTCTCTGCCTGATTGTCATAGGCGCGCCCATCCAACCAAAGCGCTGTCAGCCCCCCGATTGAGTCTGGAACAAGAGACGAAGCCATGTTCGCGCTGTGATCTGTCATCGTGAGGGACCATTGGCGCGGTCCAACTTCGCCCTTCATCAGAAGAAAATGCAATATTGACGTCGTATTGATAACTACCTGGCCCATTGAGTTCGAGCCAATGTGCCGCCAAAGTTCCATCCGAGAGCGCCACCACTGAGGGGAAATCCGCCCAGTTCACGAACATCGTCCGCGATTGGTGGATTGTGCGTATCGGTGACCACTCAGAGCCTTCCAGCAAAGCCATCCGTACTGCCGCATCGGCGCCGCGGTCTTCCGTCCAACTCATCACAACACGGTCATCTGCAAGGGTTGTCAGCGACGGTTCTCGGGCGTGCGGTCCGACTGGGGTGCTGATCTCGCGAAGGCTGAAAGCAGCAGCTTCTTGGGCAAGTCCCAAACTGGCAACGCTGATGAAGATACCAATTGCAATGCTCAGAATGGCGCGCAGGGCACGGCGCTCTACAGGCTCGCGATATCGCGCATGTTCAACTCTCATCTGATGACGCAGCAAGCGTTCTCCTTTCCAGCAGATAGATGGTTAGTTGATCCCGTTGGCGCGTTGCAATGCGCGAATGTAAGCCACGATATTCAAAACATCTGCTTTGGTCACTCCTTCAACTGCAGGCATGTTTCCGAATTTCCAGTGATGCGCGCGGACACCGTTTTGCGCTGCCAACAAGAAGGCCATGTCGCCATGGTGGCTCGGCTCATAGATCTTGTGTACCAAAGGTGGGCCAACGCCGTCTTGACCTTGCCCATTGGCTCCATGGCACGCAGCACAAGCGGCATCATAGGCCCGTGCGCCCAGCGGCTGCTGATCTGAGAATACGCCTGGCACAATAACGGCAACTATCGCCCCATCCGGTAAGATCGGGCTTGTGGCAGGTGCCCTTTCATCTTCATGGTTACTTGACTGCATGAGGAACCACGCGCCCGCAACCACCGCGACCAGCGTAAGGATTATGGCTGCCCCTCGCATTTGTTCAAGCTCCCGTTTTCAAAGTGTTGCCAACCCCAAGTGCCTCCTCCTGAGAAGGGACCGGAACGATCCAAACTGCTGTTGAACCGGGGCCAAAATAATCAGGGCGTCGGCTGTGACGAAGCCCTGTGCCAGTCTTACTTCATCTGCGTAACTGTCAATTTCCCTTTGATACGTTCAGCGACGAATTCGATTTCCTGACCGACTGACATTCTTGCTAATGTGGCTTCGTCTGCACGAAACACCATTGTCATCGCGGGCATGTCAAGGCTTGGCAATGGGCCATGAATGATGGTCACCTTCCCGGCTTTTGCATTGATCTTCTTGATTTTGCCTGTGGCGTACTCCACATCCGCCTGTGCCATCTTCTCACCCACTGTGATCGGCCCGCGCATGCCAGACTCGTAGTGGCCGGGGATCAGGCAGGCGAACTCGAACGTGCCTTCATTGGTAAAATTCCAGATGACTTCGCCAGTTCCGCCCTCGTCCAAACGCACGGAGTTCGGATCATCATGCTCCATATCCATTTTTGCCATCAGTTCTTTGTGCTCGACATTTCCTTCGACCGTATCGATCACAAACTCATGCTCCAGCTCGCCCTTGTTGGTGATGTTGAAGCGGATGGTTTCGCCCCTTGCTATTTCGAGCAACGCAGGTTCAAAGATCATTTTACCACCGTCTGTTTCACGCATGGTGACGTCGATGGTGCGATCAACGTTTGCTGCATCACCCGGTTTGCCGATCATCATTTCAGCATGTTTGTCGGCATGATCATCACCGTGGCTGTGATCGTTGTTTCCAGCCGCAAAAGCAGGTGCAGAAAGGGAAAGCGCAAGCGCGGTTGTCAAAAGTAGGTTTTTCATCAGTTTTTCCTGTAACTTTGAATGTTCGATTGTATCAAAGGGCAGATCAGCCCTTGGACGTCGGTTTTGGAGTCAGAAGGGTTTTGGGGCTGGTGTTGGAGGCAAAGTCGGGCAATTCACCCGTCCATTCGTAGGCCTGCTCACCCGGAGGATTTTCGTACCAACCGGGATCAGAGTAGTCGTGAGCGTCAATCCCCTGTCGCACCTTCACGACCGAGAACATGCCGCCCATTTCGATGGGTCCATGCGGACCCCAACCCGTCATCATCGGGACAGTGTTGTCAGGCAGTTCCATTTCCATCGTGCCCATATCCGCCATACCGGCGGTGCCCATAGGCATATACTCCGGCTGGAACTCACGAATTTGCCGGGTCAAAGGTTTCTTGTTCACACCAATGAATGTCGGCACATCATGGCCCATCGCATTCATCGTATGATGCGATTTGTGACAATGGATCGCCCAGTCGCCCAGATGCTCGGCCACAAATTCGTAAGCGCGCATCGCCCCAACCGGGATGTCTATGCTGACCTCGGGCCATTGCGCGGCTTCCGGCACCCAACCACCGTCGGTACAGGTCACTTTGAAGTCATAGCCGTGCATGTGGATCGGGTGGTTTGTCATGGTCAGATTGCCAACTCGAACGCGGACCTTGTCACCATGATTTACAACCAAAGGATCGATGTCGGGAAAGATCCGGCTGTTCCAGGTCCACAGGTTGAAATCCGTCATCGTCATGATCCGCGGCACATAGGTGCCCGGATCAATGTCAAAAGCGTTCAACATGATCAGGAAGTCACGATCAACGGGCATGAAGGTCGGGTCTTTGGGGTGGACCACAAACATGCCCATCATTCCCATCGCCATCTGCACCATTTCATCGGCGTGGGGATGGTACATGAAGGTGCCAGACTTGGTCAGATCGAACTCATAAACATAGGTTTTTCCAGGTGGAATACCGGGGTGGCTCAGCCCGCCGACACCGTCCATACCTGATGGCAAGATCAATCCATGCCAGTGAATGGTCGTGTGTTCAGGCAGCTTATTGGTAACGTAGAACCGCACCCGGTCGCCTTCCACGGCCTCAATTGTGGGGCCTGTGGATTGGCCGTTGTAGCCCCACAGATGCGCAATCATACCATCTGCCAGCTCGCGTTCCACGGGTTCGGCAACAAGGTGGAATTCCTTCACACCATTGTTCATGCGATGTGGCAACGTCCAGCCATTCAGCGTCACGACAGGGTTGTAATCCGGCCCTGAACTGGGGCGCGCTGTAATCGCAGTGGCAGCACTATCCATCTGTGCGGCCTCGGGCAGGCCCATATTCAGGGTCTTACCCCATGCCTGGGAAGAGACCAGCGTTGCACCTGCGGCACCGGCCCCGAGCAATTGACGTCTATTTAACATGTCGTCTTCCTTTCAGTGTCCTGCGCCGCCACCAGCGGCAAGTGTTGCGCTCTCTCCACCAGCACCAGCGCTGCCGGAACCGCCGCCATAGATCGCGGCAGTCAACTCGGCTTGAGCCAAGTAGAAATCACGTTTCGCATTCGCAGCCTCCAGCGATGCGCCCAGGCGTTCGCGCGCATCTGTCAGCAATTCGAAGGTGCTGGTGATCATACCGTTGTAAGACAGCAAGGCTTCTTCCTCGACGGTCATGCGCAGAGGCACCACAACATCGCGGTAGTGCCGGGCGATCTTGTAGGATGCGTGATAGGAGTTTTCCGCCCCGCGCGCCTCCGAGCGTACATTCACTGCCCGCTCCGCCAGCACATTAGCCGCCTGAAGATACATCAGCTCGGCTTTGCGCATCCGCGCCTTGCCTGTATCATATATCGGGATCGCGAATTCCAATTCCAGTTGTGGCGTTGTTTCAGTTTCAGTTTCGCCATCCTCGGCTTCGCGCTCGGTCTCGAATCCCGCAATGATTTCCAGATCGGTCACCAGCCGGGTTTGATCGGTCAAACCAAATGCAGCGGCCTGTGCTTCAAGCCCCAATTTTGCAACGCGCAAGTCAACGCGGTTGCGCAGCGCCTTGCCTTCAACGTTTGTGACGCGCCCAATGGATCGGGGTAGCGCGGGCAGCGAATCTGGCACGTAATAGTCAACCTCAGCGCCCCACAGGCCCATAAGCTTGGTCAGGTCTTCCTTGGCGCGGGCCGCGTTCAGCCTTGCTTTACCCAATTGCCCGGCAAGTTCGGCGTTGAAAGCATGCTCACGCGCTTGTCCCGCCTTATTCAAAGCGCCCGTCTCGCCAAGTTTGAGCGCGAGTTCAGAGCCCGCGTCAGACGTTGCCTTTGCGCGTTTGAGATAACTCACAGCCTCAAAAGCCGCGACCGCATTTATCCAGGCCTGACGGGTTTGATTGGCCAGAGAGAGTGTATCATTCACGGCGGTTAGCTGTGCTGCCCGGAAGTTGACATCAGCCAAAGCGATCCGTTGTTTGCGGATCTTGGCATCCAGAATATTGGTCGCGATCATGCCTTCGATTGCACGATAAGCACCCAATTCCGCAGCGCCTATCCCCAGGATACCAAGGGACACGACAGGGTTTTCAGGTGTCGCTTGTTGCCAGGCTTCGGCGGCAGAAAGCCCCACATTTGCGTAGGATGCCTGCAGGCCCTTGTTGTTGAGTAACGCGACTTGAACAGCGGTATCAGCGGAAATTGTCTTGCGGTGCACCATCCCATGTACTTGCTTTCTCAGCGCTTCGTTTTCAGCCTGAGTTTCCGCAAAAACGGTCCGCTTCCCAATTGCCGGCGCAATCTGGCCAGCCACGTTGGCGAACCCCGCTTTCGGCTCGGTGAACGCTGCTGGTATTTCAGCGGCGCAAGCACCAAGGACCAACGGGACAATCAAGACGAGGGGTCGTGTTGAAATACGCATCAGTTGCCCTCCGTTTGTTCTTCATTGACGGAACGCCAGTCACGCGGACCAGTTGGGCCACGGTAGGTGTATCCGGCCAATGGATCTTGATATCTGATCGGTGATGCGACTGCCGTACTTGTGACGGCTTGTTGTGCCGCAACGATTGGCAGGGGCGTGGGCTCGTAAGCGCATGCGCCCAGTCCGAGGGCACAAGCCCCCCAAATTAGATGGATTTTCATAAATAATACCTGACTGATGAACTTCGGACTCACGCACAGACATGCGTAAAACGAAGGTTCTTCTGCGAACCTTAGATCAGATCAGGAATTGGGGAGGGCGCAGGAAGCGTGATGGGTCGACAGAATTTCTCTGGGCGTAGCGCATCAGATATCTGCCACCTTCAACATGAATCGCGAAATCATGGCCAGTCTCGTTGAGAACAGCTGAAACGCATATGTCATTGCAGCATTGGTCAGACTTTTGGTCATTAAAAATCTTGTTAGAAACAGATGAATGTTCTTCATGCTTATGCGCAGACGAACTGGCACCATGATCATGACTTTCAACATCAAGATCGACATTGTCCTGAATTGCATGATGCTCGTCGTGCATTCCAGAAGCCGCATGAGACGCTGTTGGAGGTGACAACACCAAAGCAAATACAAACGCGAGGCAGGCGAGTGATTTGAACCAGTCAGAAATGGTTTGCTTCGGCATCATTCTTAATTCTTGGGCGACATTCAATGCCCTGTCAATCCATCCAGCGCTGGAAGGTTTCGAACTCTTTCGTGAGCGGGGCGTAGAATTATGGACCTTGTGCGTGCTCTCAAACGTTTCTGGCCTGATCGCCTCCTACTAAATCGTAGGTAACGCTGTCGACCCAGTTGAACCCATACGCATTCAAGTCGGCAGGTGGCCGAAGGAGACACCACAGAGCATTTCACTCGTCAGGACTCGCGACAGCAGAAATTGTCAATTTATGTGTCCCAAATCCTCATTGACTGAAATGGTGCATTGGGACGTGAACGGTGATCAAAGGCCCTTGTCGCCCGCAGCGTTTGAGTTTCAGGTGTACAGGTAACTTCATACTGCCTGAATGGCCGCAATCGCCTCTGCGATGCAGCAGCGATTTTCTGGAATCGCAGCAGGATTTCGTGCTGCGAGTACGCGCAGCTAGATTTGGGCACTTCTGGTTTGGGCTCCTTGCAGACCAATGCGCGCGCAGAAGACGCCTATTTGGTTGGCTTCCCCAAACGGGCCTTCAGCACTGGTTGTACACTCGCCCGGTCAGCGCGGTGCTGATGATTGGGCTTGGAGGGAGGATCGGAGGGCATATCATGCCAAGAGTCCAACTTCCCGCAATCACCCCCAAACGCAGGGCCTGGAACAAGGGACGAATTATCGGGCAGAAACGTCCATTGCTGCCAAAACAGGTGTGGGCGATCCGTGCGCGGCTCGAACTTGCAGGCAACCTACGCGATCTTGCTTTGTTCAACGTCGCCATAGACAGCAAACTTCGAGGCTGTGATCTGGTCAAGCTAGCCGTTACTGATCTTGTCAAAGGTGATCGCGTCCGCGAACGTGTTTCCGTGATCCAGAGCAAAACCAAAAGGCCTGTTCAATTCGAACTGTCGGAAAACACGCGAGAAACCGTTCTGACCTGGGTCAGAAATCCGGAGATGCTTGCTTGCCGGTTCATGTTCCCAAGCCGGTTTCACGACCGACCACACATCTCAACGCGTCAGTACGGTCGACTTGTCCGCAACTGGGTGAAGGCGATTGGTTTGGAGCCGAGTGGATATGGTACACACTCGCTTCGCCGAACAAAGGCTGCCGAGATCTATCGCAAGACTGGCAACCTTCGCGGGGTGCAACTGCTCCTTGGTCACACCAAAGTTGACAGCACGGTGCGTTATCTTGGTGTCGAACTGGAAGATGCTCTGAGCATAGCCGAGCGCATCGACATCTAACGAACCCTGGCGAACGGTCTTGCCGTTCGCCATTTCGAAGCGGTTGTCCGTCCGTCATGCGGCGTTCAAGCGTTCTGAGCCCACACCAACCGATGCTGCGTCTTGCATGAACGGCCGCTATGCTGGTTTTGTTGTTTCCTTCGGACTTCCAGCCAACAAAAACGACAAGATGAACGAGGGTCTTGCCTTTAAAGGTCATCTACCCGACGAGGCAGGCTTCACCCCAACCAAAGGGGACTGGGCCATCCAGTCATGTGCCGTATTTGTCAGATGCCTTGACCCGTCCAAAAAGACTGTCTTGGCTTCGACAGCCTCGCGCACGCCCACATCCCCCAACCAAAGCGCTACAAGATTTGCAAGCGTAGCTGTGAGGTACACGTCAACGTCATGTCCAGGGTCTGTGGGGCACAGGTCAACGGATTCACTATTCGCAATTACCCACCACATACTAAGATCGGTACGGTCGGAAATTTGCACAAGGATCACCGTTTCCCCGTCCGGCAAGCCTTCGGTATTCAGTGTGCGATGGAAATCCCACATGAACCCACCAACATCGCAATCCTGCGCCGCGATACTGCGTTTGCGCCACCGCATTCCCCAGATGGCCATGTTTTCGACAATTGGTCCAAGCTCTCGCCCCGAACGCGTCAGCTTGTAGTCGGCAGCTTGGCTGGTCGGCGCGGATTTGCGGATGATGATCTCTGCCGCTTCCAACGTTTTGAGCCGTTTGCTCAGGATCGAAGGAGACATGCGCGGGATCGCTTTTTGAAAAGCGCCAAAGCGCGTCGTGCCCAGAAACATTTCGCGCAGTAGTAGCAGCGTCCATTTGTCCCCCAGGATGTCGGCAGAGGCCATCGCCGGACATAAGCTGCCCGATATGTTTTTTGTGTTGCTGTCCATCAGCCATGCCTACAGCGACCAGGGCCGCGTGACTACTACGGATTCCGTAGTGGTTTAGTACGGATTGCGAAGTATCCCCCGATGCACGCCGCGCGCACCATATGACCAAGCCCGGTCTTTCGGGCGATTTCCTATTGAAAGGGGTTTGGCATGGGCCGCTCAATTACATTTACCTACGGCATTGCCGTCTACGTCATTTTTCTGGCGACGTTCCTCTATTCCATCGGGTTTGTCGGGAATGTGCTGGTGCCAAAATCCATCGATTCCGGCCCGCAAGGACCAATCGTCGCTTCGCTGGTGATCAATCTGGTGTTGCTGGCCTTCTTTGCGCTTCAGCACAGCATCATGGCGCGTCCAGCATTCAAACGTGTCTGGACCAATGTTATTCCCCAAGCTGCCGAACGCAGCACGTATATTTTGATGACATGCGTTGCCCTGATCCTGATTTTCGTGTTCTGGCAACCACTTCCGGCGGTCGTATGGGACGTCAGCAACACGGTCCTCGGCACAGCATTGACCGTTCTGTTTTGGGTCGGCTGGCTGGTCGTTTTGGCCTCAACCTTCATGATTGACCACTTTGATCTGTTTGGTCTGAAACAAATTTACGCAAATCTAAAAAAGCGCCAAACCGTCCAACTGGGGTTTGTGAAAGTTGGGCTCTATCGACTGGTGCGCCATCCAATCATGACCGGGTTTCTGATCGCCTTTTGGGCCGCGCCGACCATGACCGCCGGGCATCTATTGTTTACGTTGGTGACCACAGGATACATCGTCATCGCTGTGCTACGTCTCGAAGAAAAGGACCTGATTGTCCAGATCGGTGATGACTACATCACGTATCAAAACGAGGTTCCCGCGTTTATTCCCAGTATTGGGCGGAGGGCGGCAAAATGACACTGGACCCCAAACATCTGCGCCACATTCAGTCTTTCACAGATACAGAACCGCACAGCATTCTCGACCGGCAACTCCCCTTGCGAAACCGTTATCATGGCACGCCTGACGCAGCATGGGTGTACGATCACGCAAAAACCGTTGATGCCCAAGCTCCCGCAAACCATCCGCTCCACGGGCATGTGGTCTGCGGCGAAGGCATCCCAGTGGACATCCCAATATCTGTCCACAAAGCTGTAGGGGGCGAAAGCGACTTTCCATGTCCAGGCGAAATTCTGGCCGCAGCCTTGGCCGGCTGCCTTGATACCGCCATCCGCATGATTGCCAATCTCAAGGGCATCGAACTGAGCCACCTTGAAGTGCAGGTCAGCTTAGGAGCCGACGTTCGCGGAGCGTTGATGACAGGCGACAATGTGCCCGTCGGGTTTCAAACTGCGCACATGAAGGTTGATCTGAAAACAGAGTGTGACATGTCAACGCCGCACCTAAACGCGCTGATCGATGCAGCGGAGCGAAGCTGTGTCATCTTGCAAACACTGCGCGCTCCTCCCACTGTGGAAATTGAACGCAGCTTTGGTGATTTGGGCAACCTGGGGACAGCCTGAGAACAGGATATGGATTCCTCAACATCGGACCTTTAGATTTGATAGTTGAACAGCAGAAAAGTCCGCTCCACGATGGTCGGTTCCGGTTGCGGCGAAAGGACAGTTTGAATTTCGCGCCTCAGATTGGCTCTCAATGACCGCTCTGGCGACATCGGCTGCAACGCAGCGATATGTGTGCCGCACCCGCGAGCAGATGCTGCGTTAGCAAACACCCGGAAGTACAACGGCTGAAAAGTCCGCGTCTCACCAGTTCATGGCTGGCGCAGCGAAAGTCAGCGAACCCCGAATGTTCTCAACTTGTTCTTCAAGATGCCCAAATATGCACGTTCGGTCTAGTTAGGCCTTGTAGAGGCCGCGGTGCGGCGGCAAAATCTGTCTTTGCTGCGCATCACAGCAAGCATCTGACGGGAACGAGGTAAACAAGTGACCGGCTGGCGCCGATCGGTTGTTTAGTTGTCTTTTTCTCCGCTCGATTGATGAAGCGCAGGCCCTCTTGGACGGTGATGGGGATCAAGCTCTTTGTGTGCTTCGCGCTTCGCTTGCACACGTGCGACAAGACTTTGGTGTGCGGAGCCGTGCAGGTCGAAAAAGGCATCCATGGGATCAAGCGGGTCGACCTCTCGACGATTAATCGAAGCATGATATAGGGGATCTCCTTCCAAAAGCATGGCATATGTCACCTTGTCGACCGGAACAACGGCGCAACGCAGGCCGGGCGCGTCTTCGTTAACGAGCAATGAGTTGTCGATAGGGCGGCCAAGCCTTTCCTGCATGGCATCACGGCTCCGAGCGGAAAGGCTGGTGTTACTAATTATGGCCGTCCCTACGTCGATACTGTTCGTAGGGCTTCCGAATGGTGCGCCATCACTAAGCTGGAGGATGTGAACGCCCTCGAAGACCTCCTTGCTTTGGGCTATAAAATCACCAAGTGCTGCATGCCTTCCCTGAAAGGCGGCGATGTGCTCCAACGCCTCGCCAATTACCAAATGTGGCAGGTTGTTACGATCTGGCCATATATTGAATCCGTAGTCGATCCAATTTGTGAGCTGCGTCATGCGGATAGGACCGCGCGCGGGAACCTCCCACGGTATCATCCTGTCAGGCGCATTGAGTACGAGGCAGCGTTCATTTTCGATGTCAATCCCGATTTTCAGTAGACGGTCGAGAATTGCGTGTTCGTCCACCCCGGCTTCGGCGATTACAACCTTGGTGCCATCCGCTCTTTGAAATTGAATGGTTTTGAGGTCTTGTGCACTGAGGCCAGCCACGTTTTCCACCTCGTAGCTCTCATGATCCACGAAACTAGCGACAATGCCGGAATTGCTTGCCTGTTTAAGCCAGACACGGTCGTTGGATGCTGTGAAGACCTTGGCACCGTATTTCTTTAGCAGTTCTGCTATACGAAGCCGCTCATTGATCAAGCACTCTCGGTCATGTCCGATCAGCCGAGAACGGCTGATATTGTGGCCAGCTGAACGAATAGCCTCTTTGAGGCTCTGGCCGGAGACGATCTGGCCATATTCTGGGTGCGGGTTTTGTTGCTCGAAGAGTTGCCGTACGGTCTGAATGTCTTCCACATATCTGGTGGGACCAAAATGTTTTGGTGGCGGAGGAACAAAGACATGCTGGAATTGCTGATACGCATGAGTTGTCTCGACGCTCAAAGGGCTTGGTATAGAGCTATATCGCTTCTGACCTTCCGAGATAGCATTCTTTGCGGCGGCAGCGTTACCCCAACCGGTCAAAGCTAACGGTGCCAGCCGTTTGTACGAACGAAAGAAGGTTTCTATCGCATCCTTGGCACTGCATCTCGAACGCGCCCCACGCTGGATCAGAGGGAGATCATCGATCTGTTGGATGTGTTCCCATATCTGACCCGAGGGCAATGCGATGATTTTGTCATCCCGTATTTCCCAGTCATCGTGGGTTTTGAGTATGCCTAGCGGGCGAACGGCGACCACGTCACCTGTCTTCCTATTTTGCGGCATCGGTTCGAAGACAAGTACGTCTAGTGCTTCACCCTCGTCTCCGATCGTTTCTGGGACACATCCGTAGTGCCAGTGGATTTCCAAAGGGGGATCCACCTCCCGCGCGGCAATGACCTTCCCAGAGCCAAGATCGACCTCCAGTTTTTGAGTCATCGCTTCGGTTTTTGGAATCTCTACGACGGCGTTAATGATTGTCGGAGCATGATCCCCAATTGAAAATTGGTGTCGTAACATACGATTGCGTTTCGCAATTTGTTTGGCAGCACACATTGGTTGGCCTTCTTGGAGACTTCACAGTGTCTGCAGGATTGCTCCAATGGCAAGGGCGATACGTCATCTTTAGAATATTGAGTGTTGCAAGGGGAGTCTTCGAATCTGTTCGAAACCCGCCTCGCGATGCTCCCAAAAAACCGAGCGGATAATCTCGGGGAAAACGTGCCCGGCCGGCAATGCGTTCTGCGCAAACCAACCGGCCTCAGTTATCGCCTCCTCCAGGGCCGGGTTTGAAGCCGTATCAATCTCCCCACTGAGATAGTCCGCGACGAACCAGAACTTCACCATGCGTCCGCTATCATCGATCAACTCGTCGATATAGGCGAGTTGCTTTGGGTGTACCATAACCCGTGTTTCTTCGAAGGTTTCTCGGGCAACGGCAGCCTCAAGCTCTTCCCCATCGCCAACGCCGCCACCAGGAGGTGCCCAGAAATCAAAGCGTCCGGGAACAGTATGTCGAGCCAACAAAAGCCGGTTGCTTCTCAGGACAAGCGCTCCGACCGAAATGCGATGTTCCATGGACCGCCTTTCCTGTGTCCGTTTGCCTTAAGCTAGCATCTTTCAGAGGAACTGTTGCATTAATCAGGGTATATGGCCAGTTCAGCCAGGGTCCCGTTTTTTCGTGTCGCGTATCCTTTTCTATAGGGCTTGTTGCACAAATCGGGCTCTCCGGGCACCTCTTGGGGGCAGCATTGACGAATCCACTGCAACAATTAGTCTGTAACTACTTATGTTTTGATGCCAGTCCCGGGCTGAGATGCGTTTTGGTGCAAACCTATTGAGCCTAATCAGCTCAGGATCGGCGGAGTAAACAGTGAGGGCTGGTATGGAAAATTCTGTTTTTCCGGCACCTGTCCTATTCGAAGAAATTAAAGGATCGGTATCGTGATAGCCAAAGCTTTAACGATCGCAGGCTCGGATTCGGGTGGTGGCGCAGGCGTTCAGGCTGACTTGAAATCATTCTCTGCAATGGGGGTCTATGGCGCGTCCGTTGTCACCGCTATTACTGCCCAAAACACGCAAGCTGTGACGGCCATTCATGCTGTGCCGGATGATATTGTAGCAGCGCAAATCAAAGCCGTCTTGGACGACATTGACATTCATGCCATCAAGATTGGAATGCTGGGGACACCTTCGTTGATTAAGGCCGTTGTCGAAGCGCTCAGCAACTTTTCGGGTTCGATCGTGCTCGATCCTGTGATGGTCGCGCAGTCAGGTGATAAACTTTTGGCCGACAGTGCTATTGACGCCCTAACAACACAGCTGATCCCGCGCGCAACTTTGCTCACCCCAAACTTGCCCGAAGCTGAAAGTCTCGTTGGTGCCGGGACACTCGCAGAACAATCCGCCCGGCTGTTCGATCTCGGAGCGCAAGCCGTCTTGATGAAAGGCGGGCACGCCGACGGGGCGACATGCGTCGATGCACTGGTGACACGCGATGCAACGCATCAGTTGTCCGCGCCTCGTATACAAACCGGCAATACTCACGGCACAGGATGCTCGTTCTCGTCCGCGATTGCCGCATGTCTTGCACAAGGTCTGACCTTGAAGGCCTCCGTCGTGCGTTCGCATCACTGGTTGCATCAGGCAATCGTGCAGGCGGATACGCTGGAGGTCGGGCACGGTCATGGCCCTGTTCACCACTTCCACGCGCTTTGGGCATGAGTAATGCGTTCACCATACTCGGCGGCGGTGTCTGCGGCCTCGCTATGGCGGCAGAGCTGTCATCGCGCGGCGCACAAGTGACTCTTTTTGATCTCAATGGTGCCCCCGGTGAACACGCTTGCTCATGGTGGGCCGGAGGCATGTTGGCACCCGATTGCGAGGGGGTCAGCGCAGAGCCAGAGGTTGTGCGGCAAGGCCGCATGGCCGCTGATTGGTGGGAACGCCATGGAGCAGAGGTCTCGCATCAGGGAATACTCGTGGTTGCTTTGGAACGCGATCAAGGCGAATTGACCACCTTTGCCCGCCGTGCGCCAAGTGCCCGGAGCTTGGACCGCAAGGCGATAAACGCGCTTGAGCCGCATTTGGCGGATCACTTCGCCAAAGCGCTCTTCATTAATGCAGAGGCACACCTTGATCCGCGTGCAACCCTGATGGCCCTTCATGCGCGGCTCGCTGAGAACGGGGTTGTCTTTGATGATCACATCAACGGTCAAATCATCGATTGCCGAGGGCTTGTAGCGAACGACACCTTGGCGGACCTGCGCGGGGTCAAGGGTGAGATGTTGGTGGTGCGCTGCAGGGACGTATCACTTTCCCGCCCTGTGCGGCTGCTCCACCCGCGCTTTCCGCTTTACATCGTGCCGCGCGGGGATGGGGTCTTCATGCTGGGTGCAACCCAGATCGAAAGCAGCGATCGCAGCCGCGCGACACTGCGCTCAGTGATGGAGTTGATGAACGCGGTCTACGCGCTTCATCCTGCCTTTGGCGAAGCCGAACTGCTGGAAATCGGCGTTGATGCGCGCCCGGCGTTTCCTGACAATCAACCGCGCATTCGGCATCTCAGCGATCGCATCTGCGCAAATGATCTGTTTCGGCATGGGTTCTTGCTTGCCCCTGCACTGGCGCGCATGACAGCTGACCTCGTTCTTGAGGGCAAAACACCGGAGGTTTGGTATGAAGATCATCGTGAACGGTGAGGCCGTGGACACCGCGTCACCAACCCTGGCGGCTTTGCTGGCCGAATTGGGCAAAGGCGATGCAAAGGTTGCCACGTCCCTGAATGAGGCGTTTGTGCCCAAGGCGATGCGCGACACGCAGGCTTTGGCCGACGGCGACCGAATTGAGATCGTTGCCCCAAGGCAGGGGGGCTGAGATGCCCACTTTCTATGGAAAAGAGATTGCGTCGCGTTTGATGCTGGGGACGGCGCAATACCCCTCACCTGCCGTTTTGGCCGATGCTTTTCGAAGGTCGGCTGCCGGGATTGCAACGGTCTCCGTCCGGCGCGAGGCCGGTGGCGAACAGGCGGGGCAGGATTTTTGGGCGTTGATCCAAAAGCTTGGTGTCGCGGTACTGCCCAATACCGCCGGCTGCTACTCTGTCCGCGAGGCCATCACCACAGCACAGATGGCCCGTGAATTGTTTGATACGAACTGGATCAAGCTGGAGGTCATCGGCCATGCGGACACGCTGCAACCCGACCCTTTCGGTCTTGTTGAGGCGGCGGGGCAGCTGACCGATGATGGCTTCGAAGTCTTTCCCTATTGCACCGAGGATCTGGTGCTGTGTGAACGTCTTGTCGAGGTGGGCTGCAAGGTATTGATGCCCTGGGGCGCACCGATTGGCACGGGGCTCGGGTTGAACAATATCTACGGGCTGCGCAGCCTGCGCGCACATTTTCCCGAAACTTCGTTGGTCGTTGATGCGGGCCTTGGTCTGCCGTCGCAGGCCGCCCATGCGATTGAACTGGGATATGACGCGGTCTTGCTGAACACCGCCGTCGCGAAGGCCGGTGATCCGGCGGCGATGGCCGAGGGGTTCGCGCGCGCGGTTGAGGCCGGAGCGCTGGCCGCCCATGCCGACCCGATGGAGCCGCGCGATATGGCGGCACCGTCGACCCCCGTTCTGGGGAAGGCGTTTCTATGACCCTCGCGCGCTTCTACCCCATCTTTGATGATGTTGCCTTGCTGCGACGCTTGCTGCCTCTGGGGATCAAGCTTGTGCAGCTCAGGATCAAGGATGAACCCGATGACATTGTCGGGGTACAACTGGCCGAGGCCCGCGATCTCTGCCGCGCGCAGGGTGCCGTGCTGGTTGTCAACGATTACTGGCAGCTGGCCATCGAATTGGGCTGCGACTGGGTGCATCTGGGGCAAGAGGATCTGGATGTTGCCGACATAGCTGCAATCCGCAAAGCTGGGTTGAAGCTGGGTGTCTCGACCCATGATGACGCAGAACTTGACCGCGCCCTGGCCCTTGCCCCCGATTATGTGGCGCTTGGCCCTGTCTATCCCACCATCCTCAAGAAAATGAAATGGCATCAGCAGGGCGTCGAGAAATTGACGATCTGGAAAGAGCGCATCGGCGACGTTCCTCTAGTTGCGATCGGCGGGATGAGTGTTGAACGTGCGCCCGGTGCTTTTGCCGCCGGGGCCGACATCGTGTCTGTGGTGACGGACATCACTTTGAATGACGACTCCGAAGCGCGCGTCCGCGCGTGGCTGGAGGCTTGCGCATGAGTCGCTATGCCCGCCAAACCGCAGTCCTTGGGGCTAAGGCGCAGCAGAGGCTGGCCGATGCCCGGGTTCTTGTGATCGGGGCTGGCGGATTGGCAGCCCCGGTCCTGCTATATCTTGTGGGCGCTGGCGTGGGCCATATTCGGCTGATGGATGCGGATGTGGTGAGCCTCAGCAATCTGCACCGCCAGACGCTGTTTCGCGAAACGGACCTTGGCCAGCACAAGACAGAGGTGGCAGCGCGCCGCCTTGCCGATCTTAATAGTGACGTGCGGATTGAGGCGGTCTCGACCCGCATGGACCCTTCCAATATTGCGGCATTTTGCGAGGGTGTTGATCTGGTTCTGGACTGCGCCGACAGCTTTGCGGTCAGCTATATCGCGTCGGATCATTGCCTTGAGACGGGCCAGCCGCTGATCAGTGCCAGCGTCGTCGGCTCAGACGGATATGTCGGCGGCTTCTGCGGTGGCAAATCGGGCCTGCGTGCGGTGTTTCCTGACCTGCCCGGCCGGCTTGGGTCGTGTGACAGCGATGGGGTTCTTGGCCCCAGCGTAGGTGTGATCGGCAGCCTGCAAGCGGACATGGCACTGGCCGTTCTTGTTGGTGATCGTGCACCACTCGGGCAGCTGGTCACCTATGACGCGCGCAGCCTACGCTTTGGCGGCTTTCGCTTTGATAGCGCCCCCGATCCTGCGCCCAACCCCGCCTTTATCGCGCCCTGTGACATTGCCGCGGAAGACTTTCTGGTGGACCTGCGCGGAAGCGATGAGGGCGGTCCGCCGCTGCCCGACGCCATCCGATCCACCGTTGCTGCGTTCGGTGCGGGCGGGCCCACACCCACGCACCACACGCGCGCCGTTTTGGCCTGTCGGAGCGGGCTGCGCGCCTGGCAGGCGGCCGAGCGGCTTTCGCAACACTGGCAAGGGGACATCAAGCTCCTTGCATTGGAAGACTAAGGAGACCCACATGAGAGTTCTTTTGACAACCGCCGCAACATTGCTGATTGCGGCCCCAGCCTATGCACAGGACAAGTTGACCGTGCTGTTGGATTGGTTCATCAACCCCGATCACGGCCCGATCATTGTCGCCGAAGAGCTTGGGCTTTTCGCCGATCAGAACCTTGAGGTCGAGATTATCCCGCCCGCGGACCCATCCGCCCCGCCAAAACTGGTCGCCGCGGGGCAGGGGGACATCGCCGTCAGCTATCAGCCCAGCCAGCACCTGCAGGTTGCCGAAGGTCTGCCGCTGCTTCGCGTGGGCACGCTGGTCGCCACGCCGCTGAACTGTCTGCTTGTCCTCAAAGACGGGCCCATTCAAGAGATCAGCCAGCTGGCGGGTGCCAAAATCGGCTTTTCGGTCGCGGGTGTGGAAGAGGCCGTGCTGACGGCGATGCTGGGCAAGCACGGTGTCAGCCTTGATGAGGTCGAGATGGTCAATGTCAACTTCTCGCTCAGCCCCTCGCTGATGTCCGGTCAGGTGGATGCGGTGATTGGCGCTTACCGGAATTTTGAGTTGAACCAGATGGAAATTGAAGGGGTCGAGGGCAGGTGTTTCTATGTCGAGGAAGAGGGCGTGCCGACCTATGATGAGCTGATCTATGTCGCCAACCCCGAACTGATGGACAAGGATCAGGTTCGCCGCTTCCTGCGTGCGACGGAGCTGGCGACCCAGTACATCGTCAACAACCCCGAAGCGTCCTGGGAGCTTTTCAAGGGCTATGCGCCGGAACTGGACGATGCTTTGAACGCGAAAGCATGGGTCGACACGTTGCCCCGCTTTGCCTTGCGTCCCGAAGCGCTGGACGACGGCCGCTATACCCGCTTTGAACAGTTTCTGGCCGACAGTGGGTTGGTCGAGGGGACGCGCCCCGTTTCAGCACTTGCCGTCGATCTGGGTGCAGAATGAGCTACGGAGAGGTCTTTGAGGCTTGGCGGGGGGCAACCCCCGCCTGGTCTGACTACACAGAACATGCGTTTGTGCGTGGCCTTGGGGATGGATCATTGCCACCTGCGTCATTCCTGCACTACCTCAAACAGGACTACGTGTTCCTGATCCATTTCTCGCGCGCCTGGGGGCTGGCCGTCACCAAGGGGGACACGGTCGCGGAAATGCGATTGGCCGCAGGCACGGTGAACGGCCTGATCAACGAAGAAATTGCGCTGCATATCAAAATCTGCGCCGATGCCGGGATTGATGAGGCGACACTTTTTGCCACCGAAGAGCGCGCCGAAAATCTGGCCTATACGCGTTATGTGCTGGATGCGGGCTATTCGGGTGATCTGCTTGATCTGCTGGCGGCGCTGGCGCCTTGCGTGATGGGCTATGGCGAAATTGGCCGTGCGCTCGCCGCGTCAAAGACGTCCGACACCTATGCCGACTGGATCGACACCTATGCCGGTGAAGACTATGAACAGGTCTGCCGCGATGTCGGCACCCTGATCGATACGGCGGTGCAAAGCCGACTGGGGGAGGACCCGCACTCCAGCCCGCGCTGGCCCAGACTTCAAAAGCGCTTTGCGACGGCAACGCGGCTGGAGGTCGGTTTCTGGGACATGGGGCTGACCCTGTGACACAGGCTGTGCGGCTCAGCGGGTCGGCAACCATCGAAGGCGTGCCGGTTTTCTCGCACCTTGATCTGACCTTGGAGCCGGGCAGATGGACCTGCCTGTTGGGGGCCAGCGGGGTTGGCAAATCCACGGTTCTCAAGCTCTTTGCCGGTCTGGCCGATGCGGTCGCGTTTCAGGGTGACATCACCGATCCGGGCCGCGTCGCCCTGATGGCACAGCAAGACCTGCTTTTGCCCTGGCTCAGCGCATTGGACAACGTCCTGATCGGGCCTCGCCTGCGCGGTGAGACCCCTGACACAGACCGTGCAATGCAGCTTTTGGAACAGGTTGGTCTTGAGGATCATGCGCAAAAGCGGCCCCATGCGCTGTCTGGCGGGCAAAGGCAGCGGGTGGCATTGGCCCGGACGCTCCTTGAGGACCTGCCCCTTGTCCTCCTTGATGAGCCATTTTCTGCCCTTGACGCGCTCACCCGGCTGCAGATGCAGGAACTGACCGCGTCGCTTCTGAAAGGACGCACCGTTCTGCTTGTGACCCATGACCCGTCCGAGGCCGCACGGCTGGGCGAGCACATCAAGATCATGACCCCATCACAGCTGATCGACATTCCCAGACCCGGCGGCCCAATTCCCCGCCCCGTCGATGCGCCGGACGTCGTTGCGACGCAAACCAGACTTCTCAATGACCTCAGGAGCCCCGTATGAGCACCACAGAAACCCTCCGCGCGCTGGCCGCCGACGATTGGCGCGCGGCCACCACCCATGCGTTTACCAATGCCCTTGCCGATGGAACGCTAGGGCGCGACACGATGGCCGGATACCTGCAACAGGATTATCTTTTCGTCGAAGGGTTCGTGCGACTGCTTGCCTCTGCCGTGGCCCATGCGCCCCGTCTGGCGGATGCGGTGCCGGGTGCGCAGTTCCTTGGGCTGATCTGCGGGCCGGAGAACACCTATTTCCTGCGCGCGTTGGAGGCGCTCGGCGTGCCGCAGGCTGACGCGGCCGCCCCCGAAACTCGCGCGTTCCAAGCGTTGATGGACGACGCCCGCCGCTCGGGCCGATATGAAATTATGCTGTCGGTGCTTGTCGTGGCCGAGTGGATCTACCTCGATTGGGCCGCGCCATTTGAGGACAAGGCCGATGACCTGCCGTTCTGGCTGGGCGAATGGATCACCCTGCATTCCGGTGACGGGTTTGAAGGCGTCGTCGCCTATCTGCGTGAGCAGCTTGATGCGGTCTGGCTGGATTTTGATGACACCGCCCGTGCAGATGTCGAGGCGACGTTTACCAAGGCCGTCGCCCTCGAACGGGCCTTTTTCGATGCGGCATGGGCCGGGTTCCCGGTCGCGCGATGAGCGGCTGGCGTGCAGGGCTGGCGGCGACCCTTGTCGTTGTTGCGCTTTGGCAGGCAATTGTCTGGATCACCGGCGTGCCCCGCTTCATTCTACCGCCCCCGATGCTGGTTGCGGACACGATCTGGACGAGCCGCGCGTTGCTGGCCGAACATGCGTTCATCACAATGACCGAAGTGCTCATCGGGCTTGTCCTTGGTGCGATCTTTGGGTTTGTGACGGCCATTCTGCTCGTCGCATCCCCGACGGTGCGGGCGTTGGTCAGACCCATCCTCGTCTTCAGTCAATCGGTGCCCGTCTTCGCGCTGGCACCCATTCTGACGCTCTGGCTGGGGTTTGGGCTATGGTCCAAGATTGTGATGGCCCTCATCATCATCTATTTCCCAGTCACATCCTCATTCTTCGATGCGCTCATGCGCACCAATAGGGATTGGTTGGGCATGGCGCGCGCGATGGGGGCCAGCCCCGCGCGTGTGATGCTGCACATCCGCATTCCGGCCGCGCTGCCGGGTTTTGCATCAGGTCTCAGACTGGCGGCAGTGTATGCCCCGATCGGGGCGATCATTGGTGAATGGGTTGGCGCGTCTCGCGGACTGGGCTATCTGATGTTGCTGGCCAACGGCCGCGCGAAGACTGACCTGATGTTTGCTGCCTTGCTTGTACTTGCTGTTCTGACAATCCTGCTGCATGCAGGTGTTAACAAGCTCTGCGAAAAGAAGCTGGACCACCCGGAATAATAATGATGATGGTGCGGTGAGTTTTGAGGCAACTTAAGAGCATACTACGGTGAATTTCGGCACCCACTCCGAGGTTTGTCAGCAATGAGCGTGTTTCATGGGCGAAGCCATACTGCATCCATCTGCGAATCAAGAAAACCCAAGGTCTGCAAAGTCCCGCATTGTGTGAGTCCAGCAACCAACTGGATTTGCCACTGCAGCGAAAGTCAGCAAATACGGGCCGCACCGTAGCGTCGGATGTCGACGGCAATGTCGGCATTTGCCCGTTCAAGCCAGTTGCTGGCACCAGGACGAGCAACCGCCTCGTCTTGCAGCCTGTCCTTCGCCAGACATCTCTGGCTGATGCGCGAGGCGACCCAGCAACACTGTAAAGCCCTCGCGGCTGTCAGCGTTCCTCTCGCGCCAATCGCCAGCCTACTGGGTTTTCAATCCATCGGTTGATGTCGGATTCCCGCCATCCTGCCCCATGCACGCTGATCCTGAGCTGAGCTGGGAAGGTGCCTTCAGCGATCTTGCGATAGATGGTGGACCGGGACAGGCCAGTTCGGTCGAGGACGGTGTTCAGGCGGATGATGCGGTCTGGCTCGGACATGGGTTTATTGCCTCCTGCTGGTTGTTTCTGAGTAGTCCTGAACCAGTCAGCCCACACCATTTTTGACCGCGCAAGAGCGCCCGGCTCATCGTCGCAGCAGGGCGTGGAATGGGCGGCAGATCGGACGGGTGTCAGAGCCCGAGTCCGCGTCCCCGGGTGATGTCGATGCCGTGACAATAAGCCAATTCCGCACCGAGTCGGCGACCCGAGTCCATCCGGATGCCCAGCTCGGCCTTGCGGTTTGCAAGAAGGGATTCCAGCTGCGGATCGCGTTGGAGGCTCTTCGCCATCTCGCCCATCTCCGCGCGTGTCGCCCGGTAATCGGACATCGTCCCCGACCGGTAGTGCTTCAGGCTGGTCCGGTGGAGCTTTTGCCAGCGTTCCACAAACTGTGCGGCCCTGCGCTCCGGAGCGGTACGCAGCTGCGTCTCAAGTTGAAGCGCCCGGATGGTTCGATTGACCTGACCCGATCCGGCCTCGGATGCTAGGGTCGGGTCCTTGGCATAGGCTGCTTCGGCATCGCGCCATCCGTAAGGCCGCACCTCCTCGAACGCCGCGCGGGACTCAGAGAGGTTATGCAACTCGTCGGGTGTGCCCGGGCCGCCCCGCTTCTGAGCCGTGAGGACCGCATCCACCGCGCGGGCATGGCGTTTGAGGGCTGCGGTGCGGGCTTTTCGGCTTGCCGCTTCCGGGTCGTCCGCGAAGGTCTTTTGCAGCGCATCCACGCTGGGACGGATATCCTTTCTTGCCTCTTCCCTTCCCGGCCCCTGCGCAACATCGGAGCCAAGCGCGCCGTCTTTGGCAGGGCGCGACCCATCAATCCTATCTCGGAGTCTCTCGGGCACGATCTTGCGCAGGACCTCAATGACACGTTTCTGGAACGTGATCCCGCGCCGCTCGGCAAAGTCCTGCGCCGGATCGGCCTTGGCGTAGTCGAGCGCCATGTCCTTGGCCCGGTCGCGGGACAGGGTGTGGATCAGCCGATCCTGCGAGGAGAAGTCGTCGCGACCGTAGTGCAGGTTTAGTCCGTCCCGATGCCGCGACAGGGCGACGTAGCTGCCATGGGCGTCCAGGCCCGGCGTCGCGAGAACATGGGTTCGGTCCACCGTCATGCCCTGGGCCTTGTGGATGGTCGCGGCATAGCCATGGTCGAGGTGTTTGTAGTCCTTGAGGTCGAAGGCAATGTCGCGCCCGTCGTCGGTCTGGACGGACATAGACTGCGCGCTGGCCTCATGGATGATCCCGAGCGTGCCGTTCTTCACCCCAAGGCCGCGGTCATTCTGCAGGAACATCACCCGATCGCCGCTGGCAAAGCAACGGTCACCCCGCTCGACCGTCAAGGAGGCGTCCTCGCCCAGATCGCCCGCCGCGCGTTTCCGCTGCCGCGCCAACTCATTGAGCAAGCGCACTTCGGCGTTGGTGTGGGTCAGGATGATCCGGCCCTGATCAGGTGCCGCCTGACGGTCGCGGTCCCAGCGGTCGATCAGATCGACGCGCGCTTCGTCGCGGGTCGCAGCGCCATGCGCCATGCCATGGTTGTCGTAGGCATCAATTGCCGCCCCGGTCCGGCCGGTCGCCAGATCGCGGGTGGCGTCACGCTGCCAATCTTCGCGCTGACGGCGGACCTCTCCGATCTTCGCTCCTCCATGTCGCTCTTGAAGAGACCGGAAAGCAGCGCCCGCCTCGATGGATTGCAGCTGCTGCTGATCGCCGACTAGGACAACTTTGGCTCCAGCACCGGCGGCATTGGACAGGACCCGTTCAAGTTGCCGCGTGCCGACCATGCCGGCCTCATCGATAACCAGCAAATCGCGCGCGGTGAGCCGGTCGCGGTTCTGCGCCCAACCGTGTTCCAGGCTGGCGATGGTCCGCGACGCGATACCCGATCCGCTCTGGAGGCCGTCTGCCGCGATGCCGGACAGGGCTGCGCCGCGCACCCGATACCCCGCCGCTTCCCAGGCCTCACGCGCCACCCCGAGCATCGCGCTCTTTCCCGTCCCGGCATGGCCGACGACAATGCCCAGATCGCGCCCGGTGGTGATCTGTGTCAGAGCGTCAGCTTGCTCGCGCGACAGAACCAGACCGCGCGCTTCCGCACGCGCCAAGGCTGCTTTGCGATCCGCATCCCGCACGTCGTGACGTTCCTTCTCGGCCAAGACTTTGGCGGCCCGATGCAGGCGCTGTTCGGCCTCGATCATCGTGCGGGTGGTGAAACGGTCCTCGCCGCACCCATCCTGGCCAAGCCCAACCAGATCGGGCGCGCTTCGGATTGCGCTGGTCACTGCATTGAACTGTTCCACGCTGTCGCTGTGCCGATGGGCGAAGCGTGCCATGTCGCGCTGCGTGAAGGTAGATTGCTGATGGGTAATCGCGTCCAGTGCAAGCGAAGGTTCCGCGATGATACTCGCTCCGTTGTCGCGTGCGATCTCACGATGCAGTTCGGTCCGGTCGGCAGGGCTCCCTTCGCCCGCGATACGCTGCGCGGGCGCGCCGATCTGGCTTTGCGGCTCCAGCGCGATGCCTTGGTCTTCCAGACTCCTGTGATCGATGCGTGCGTCGATGTCGAGTTCAGCCAACCGCTCGTTGGCAAGCGTCGCCCAGCGTTCCCTCCAACGCTCGACCATCCCGGTGCTGTTCCAGTCGCGCACCTTTTTGCCAAACCCATCTTCATCGACAGACCGCATCGTCAGCATGACATGGGCATGTGGTTTGGGCAGTCCATCCGCACCCCTGTCCCAATGCACATTGAGATCAGCGATCATGCCTTGATCAACGAACTCTGACTGCACGAAGTCGCGGGCGAGCGCGATGCCCTCTGCCTTACTCATCTCGCGCGGAATGGCGAACTCTACCTCCCGGGCCAGCTGCGCATCGCGCCTGACCTCGACCGCTTCGACCGCGTTCCAGAGCTGCTCCCGGTCGCTCCACGCATCGGGCGCGGTCTCCGGTAGCAGCACTTCGGAATGCACGACACCGCGCTTGGCCGTGAAGTCATGGCTCCGTTCGATCCGGTCGTCACGCAGCCGCGATGCCGCGCGATAGGCAGCGGACGCCACCGCGCTGGAACCAGCTGCGCGCCCGATGACTTTCACGTGGAGATGATAGATTGCCATGATGGCGCAATCATCTACACAAAAACGCCCACGTCGGAACGACGTATAAGCGCGCCCTCCCTCAATAAAATCTCGGGAAGGACCGGCGCGTCCCCGGCCGTCCTGGCGACTCTGCTGCCTTCTGCAAGATGCCCCGCTATCCTCTCTGCATCAAAACGTTATGGAGGATGCAATGCGCAAACCACGGGATTACGACGCGGAATTGAAGGCGCTGGAGCTGAAGACGAAAGAGCTGAAAACCCGCAAGGTGCAACAGCTTGGCGAGCTCGTCGTCGCCACTGGAGCCGATGCATTCAGTGCAGAGGAACTCGCCGGTGCGTTGATCGTGCTGGCCGAGACAACTGATACTGCAAAAAGGGAGGCTTGGTCAAAACGCGGGGCTGCGTTCTTTCAGCGCCGGTCGCGGAAACCTGCAAAAACAGCTGACCGCGACGCAAAAAGCGCTGCGGCGCAATCTGGCGGCGCGCCATCGGCATCAGGCCGCCCGGGCGCGGCATGACATGCGCAACTGGCAGGTCGAACGCCGCAAACGCACACGGCATCTGATCGAATTGGGTGGACTCGTCGTCAAAGCAGGGATTGTAGACCTCACCGGCGATGACCGCGCTATGATTTACGGCGCGCTGCTCTGGATGGCAGAAAAGCTCAAGGGCGAACAAGGCGATCATGCACGAGTAGTTTGGGCCGAGAAGGGGAGGAAAGCGTTCGAAGACGCTCAGAAAAGAGATGGGCCCTTGGGCCGGTAGTGGTCCAGAAGTCAGCGGCCAGCGACATGTTAGGGGCATTGCCCCGTGCAAATCTTTGCCCACCTCTCCATCAATGGCCGCCTCTGATCCAGGAAGTCGGTCTTGCGATAAGTCCGTACGACCTTGCTGTCTGAGACATGTGCCAGCACCATCTCGGCGACCTCATGTGACGCGTCCGTCTGGTCTGCGAGCCAAGTGCGCAGGCTTGTTCTGAAGCCATGCGGGCGGGCCTCAAGCTCCCTGCGTTCCATCAGCCGCGCCATGGTTGCGTCACTGATGACGCCCTTGCGGACAGAGGGAAACAGATACCCGTCGCGCTCGTAGGGACGGGCGAGCTCGATAACACGTTGTGCCTCTTCGCTGAGAGGGACGCGGAAGTCCTCCGCCGCGCCGAGGCGTGCCTTCATGTTGTTCGCGGGCACGGTCCAGATATCGCCGTCGATTTCTTCCAGCCGCGTAAACCGCACGGGCCGCGAGCGAAGCCCTGTAAGGATGAGCAGTCGCAGCGCGAGATGCGTGATCGTTGGCTCCTCAATGGAGGCGTAGAACGCAGGCACGTCCTCCCATGGCATGCTTGGGATCGACGTCACCTGATGCCGTTGCCGACCCAAGAGCTGCTTCGCCTTGGCGACCGCCTGCAAATCGACATCGAGGCCCAGAGCGGCTGCGTGATCCAGAACGATCTTGAGGCGATTGGCGGCCTTCGAGGCAGTTGCAGCCTTGGCATGCCAGATCGGGGCCAAGGCGTCCCGGATATCGCTTTGGGTGATCTCGGTGACGGGCATGCGTCCAAGTTTGGGCAACACGTGATGTTCCAACGGGCTATACCATCGTCCCGCAGTCCCGTCCCCCTTAAGGTCGGCCTTGCGGCTCTCGAAGGCGTCCAACGCGACTTCCCTTAGGAGGTGGCGGTTGCGCATGGCGTCTTGGCGTTGCCTGCGCCGATGCTCAATGGGGTCCTTGCCTTTTGCGACCATAGTTCGATACTCGGAGGCGACGTCGCGAGCATCCTTCAGGGAGAGAGCCTTCAGGCCGCCGAGACCCATTTCTCGGCGTCGCCCGTAAAGGGTATAGCGGAAGACCCATTGACCGCCGCCATCCTTGCGCTTGATCAGGCGCAGCCCATCGCCATCCTCATGCTTGCCGGGTGGCGCGGATTTGATGAAAAGGGCTGTTAGGTTCCCCAAGGTTATATCCCCCAGATTATCCCCCACAGAATATGGGATTTGCTGCGACGTCGCAAGTTTCCCTGAGAGCATTGGGTCAGGAAAATCCATTTTTTCCAAACAGATATGGCATTACATCGGGCCTGCTGAGACTGGAATGCCATGCGGTGTGGGGGCACCATTTACCTAATAAAATCAGCACCTTAAGGGGTGCTGCGTTGCGATAATATTTTGGGCGAAAAATCCGGAAGCTTATCGGAAGCCGATTGATCTTGCCAAATTTCTGTATCGTGGGAATCACATTGTGAAATTTTTGCAGAATATCAGTTGACGGTTATTGGTGGACGCCGTGAGTGCGGATTACCCAAACACAGATGCTAGGCCAGTAGCTGCACCGATCACTGCGGCAAGTGCGCCGATCCAAACCAGAATGTTTTGCATGGATGCTCTGCGCCTAGATTTTCGATCTTGAGCTGAAAGCCATTGTTCCACAAAAGGACGTTTGGGCGTCACGCGTTGGCCGTTGACTGATACAGTCGCAAACGACACAAAAACATTGTCACCCAACCGTACCCCGCCATTGCAAAGCCGCATGCGGACAGTTTCCGGACCCATATCATTCAATAGCCTGTTCCACGCTTTGACGTATTCAACGGGCGGGGTGGGGGCGGTGACGTTAGCCATCTGCTGTGTCTTCAGTTGTGGCACGATTGGCGGCGCGCATGGCTTCGGTGACCTCTATCGTTTCGACACTGACGCGGGTGACGCGCACCAGCAGGTCGATCACCTGGTCTTTGTAATCGGCAAAGCGGTAGGTGTTGAATTTTTCGCGGATCGTGGGATCGCGGGGCGTCTTTTCTTTGTATTGATCGAGGATCCATTCAAGGCCGGAGCGGTTGCCAAGTTTGTAATCCCAGCACTGGGGCGGGATGCCCGACAGAGTGGTAACACTGTCCAGCGTGATGGTGCCTGCGTCTTTGTCGGCCTTTAGCGCCACTTTGGGGGACAGGCCTGCCTTGGTGGCTTTTTCGTCCTCGATATCGTTGCGTTTCAATTTCCACGGTTTGACGGTTTCATAGCCGATGTGAAGGTCCAGCAAGCGTTGCCCCCAATCTCGCCATTGGTGGAAATCGGGATAAAACGGGATGCGAGGGAATTCGCGTTTCAGGTTGATCGCGTAGGTGTCGCGGTAGATGGGGTCGTGCAGGACGGCGTAAACATAGGCAAAGATGTCATCCTTGGTGATTTTCGCTGCCTTGCCGTAGTGTTTGGTGAATTTATTGAGCGCCCAATCGGTGATGTTGTCGATACGTTGGCCATTCTCGCCATGAAAGAAACAAGGAAGCAGATTGTTTTTTTCAACCGCTTCATAGTCACGTGCTGACTCTCCAGCCAAGACTTGAAATGGTTTGGCCGCTGATGTGCCGCTAATGGAAAAATAGGGTGTATTTGTGTTGCCATTGCCGCCAAATAGTTTGACGTGTTCTTCATAGAAAATGTCATTCATTGGCTTGGACCAGATGAATGCACGTGTCACGAATGGTCGCCACATCGAAGTAGTAATTAGTGGACGGGATGTTAACTTCACTTTACCGCGCCATTTGTTCTTTAGATCACGCGACCATTTTATACGTCCGTCGAAGTTTTCGGATTTTTGGGCGTCATAAATTTCGCGAAAATAATCATACTTTTGACTGAGGGTTTTCTTATCAAAAGAGTAACTCCATTCGTCTCTGTTTGTCTTAATTCCACTCACATATCGTTTAAATATCGCCCGCTCCTGCGATTTCACCTTTGCCGCCTTGGTCTTCTTATCCGCGACAGGCAGCAGATCATCCCAGTCATTTACGGTCTGGTTGATCCAGTTGGCTTTGTCGTCTGGCGTCACCACCTCGTACTTTGCATCCGACGCTTTCACGGCACTCAGCCACGACAGTTTGTCGTCCGCCGTCTCCAACTCTGGCCGCCGCACATAGTGAATTTTGCAATCGCGTTTTTTGCGTTTGCCCAGTTGCTTGCGCACAAAGAATGAAATCGCCACGCCCGTCTGGATGCCAAAGACGTTGTTCTTGGTTCCTGATAATTTAGGATTGGCGCGCACGTCACCGCCCAGATCGACCAGATAAATCTCGTCAAACTCCTCCGCTACATATTTGCGGAACCCGTCAAAGGTGCGACTGTCGATAAAACTGCGGTTGGTGACAAAGGCAATCACCCCGTCATCGTGCAAACGGTCCGACGCCCAGCGGAAAAACCGCGCATACATGTCGTAGACTTTGGTTTTCTGCGCCGTGGACATTTTCACAAAACTGCGTTTTATCAGGTCGTCAATGTGGGGGTAGGTGCGGTTTTTGTTGTTGTCGTTCTCGTTTTGCTGGTTGGCATTGTAGGGCGGGTTGCCGATCACCACGGAAATCTTGCGTTTGTTCTGGCGTTTCACCCGCGCGACGTTTTCATCCGACACGGACGCGAACATATCAAACTGGTGCCCCGATTTGATACCCAAGCCGCCAATGTTGTCCAGCGTGTCCACAAAACACAAGTTCGGGTATTCCGCATATTGACCCGATACCGCTTGATAGGTCGCTTCGATATTCAAGTTCGCCACGTAGTATGGCAGGATTGCGACCTCATTCGCGTGCAGTTCTTCGGTGTATTTATGCCTCAGCTTTTCGGGTTGCCCCCGAAAGTACTCGATCAGCTCGCAAATATAGGTGCCAGTGCCTGTTGCGGGGTCAAGGATTTCGACGCCTTCATCAATCAGCCGTTTGTCAAAGTGTTTGTCGGTCAGCCAGTCGGCCCCTTCGATCATGAATTTGACGATTTCATTGGGGGTATAGACCACGCCCAGACGGTCGGCAGCGTCGGGGTTATAGACCTTGTAAAAGTTCTCGTAGATCACCTTGAGAAAGGTCTGCTTTTCCGTGTGGCTCGTGATTTGCGCGGCGTTGGCGTTGATTGCCGCGTAGTAGGGTTGCAGCGCCTTGAGAGTGGATTTCTTGACCTGTCCGGTAAAGAACGCCCCTTCAAGTTCATACAGCAGCTTGGCGACGTTGTTATCGCGGTGAAAATCTGCCTCGTCAAATACGCGAGCAAAGATTTCTTCCGTCAGGATGTGCTGGATCAGCATTTCGCGTACATCATCGCGCCCCAGCGTCGGGTTGATGGTTTCGCGGGCGTGGTCGAGGAATTTCTTGGCAGCGGGTTTGAACGTAGCGTTGCTTTTGTATGCAGTGTCGATCTTGTCGCGCAGGGCGTCCAGCACCGCAGGTAAGTCGGTTTTGAATTGTTCCACAGCACTGCGGAATTGCGCAATTTCGGGCCGTTGGTAACCAAAGAACAGGTTTAGAAGTTGTTCCAGCCCGTCGGTGTCTGTCATGTCGCAGCGGAAAATTTCATTGCGATCTTGCCAAAGGACGGCGGTTTTCGAGTCCTCGAAAATGATATTGTCTTGGGGGTAGCCTGTGCGCAGTTTTGCGTCGATTTCCGCATCCAGATCATCGTCGGTGTCTTTGGCTTCCCAATATCCCAGTGGCACACGCACATCGTGCAGGATTGCGCCATCTGGCCTGATGGGTTTCTTGAGGCTGGATTGCATCGGGTATTGGTTGATGAACGTCAGATTGTCGGACTTGGCCCACGCCTTGAGCAGGTCTTTGAATGCTTCGCTAATGACGCCTTCGGTAAGGGAGCCGCTGACTTTGCGGTATTCGTCCAAGTCAGCAAGATATCTGTTTATTAAGCGTTGGCTCATCATTCACCCCATACGTGCAAGTTCTTTGTATGGAGGCGTTGTGGGATGGTCTAGGCTGATTAAACAGATAGTTGATTTGAAGTTAGGCGCACTTCAGACGCCGTTGTGGGAAAAACCGGACATTTCCGATGTATTGGTGGAAAACCATGTCCGTAAAAGGAACGTAAAAGCACCCAATAGCATAGTAAAAACCATGCAATGTGTGCTTTTACATACTATTTGGTACCTTTTGTCCCATTCAGAAAAACATACCGATCTTTTGCGTCATTTAGTTGTTTTTCCGTCTTTGTCATATTGCTCATTGCCAGACATTTCAGGTCATTTCCGGTCTTGTCGAAGAAATCGCCAATTCCCTCAATGTCCACACCATTCAACGCGGCCAGTGAGATACTGGTTCCCAAAATGTTGCGGATAAGAACGGAAATGTGTGTTTCTTTGTGGATCTCTTTTATCGGGTTTGGATCAGCCCCACTGTGCATTTCCAGTAAGTCATCGTTCATTTCAGCAATCACCTTTGCCCAAATCAGATGGTTCGGCCAACGGCTACGATTGGGGTCACTGTTGGGGGCGGTGTAGCGCACGGTTTCGCCCGTTTGTCGGACAAGATCGCCAAATAGATCGAACAACTGCCCCCATGTGCGGATGCCCCATGTGTCCTTTAGGTAGTCTTTGCCCGCCCGAAATTCGACCCGCCATACACGGCTTATGTCCGGCTGTGTGGCGTCGATGAAATGATCCGCGTTCTCTACATAAGGTAACGTAACGGGGGAGGCGTCAGGCCCACTCTCCCTACGTACTGTTACATAACGTAGGGGCGGCAGGTTTTGCTTACGTAACGTATCGTTCCAGATCGCCCACCAATAGGTTTTGGAGCGCGCAATCACTTCGGCGCGTTTGTCGTACACAATGACTTGGCGGTTTGGCATTTTGCCCAAGGTGACGGATGTGGTGCGCCCTGACTTGCCGTTCACGGCTTTGTCCGTGTCGGTGATGTAATCACGCCGACCGGTGCCACTGTGCATGACAAAATGTTCCGGTTGTAACGTGAACGACGGTGCAAACACATCAACGCAGAAATCGACGCGGGCGATACTGACGTCATCGGCTTGGAAGCGGATACCCCAAGCGGCCAGCGTGTCCTCAACATGCGCCTTGGCACGGCCTAGTCCATACAACGCGAGGTGCCTTGAGCCGATATTGATGCGGACGCCCCATGGGTCTTTGGGGTGAGGGCGCTTGGTCCATGCAATCGCGCATGACGACAGATCTCGCTCTTCAGGCTCTGTTAGCTGCTGTTTGGCGGCGCAAACCAAAGACCAAGGTGATGATCCATTCTGATCAAGGATCGCAGTTCACGGGCAAAGAGTGGCAATCGTTCCTGGACAAACACAATCTGGATGCCAGCATGAGCAGACGTGGGAACTGCCATGACAATGCGGTGGCTGAAAGCTTCTTCCAGCTTTTGAAACGGGAACGCGTCAGGCGGCGGACATATGTCACACGCGACGCAGCAAGACAGGACGTGTTCGACTACATCGAGATGTTCTACAACCCGACCCGCAAGCACACCAACAACGGCATGCTGTCGCCAGTTGACTATGAAACAGAACAAAGAAAAATGAACAAGGCAGGCGTCTAGGAAACTAGGGGCACCTCAAAACGAACCGTCGCCATACTTCGGTTCATTTGCGCATACCGATACCTATCGGTGAAGCAAGTGGCGACGATGGTGGGTGTGCGTTCATACTCATTTGCACTTACTATGACGACTTCAGTCGTTACAATCTTTCTATGGAAAGGGTGGAAAATTCCAATGTTTCAAGGTTGGCTTGTCTTGGTGCCAAACCTCAACTGAACTTGGGAATCGTTTGAGAGAAGACAGGACGCAAGCGTTACACGTCAGAAGCGATCGAAAATTAGCATATAAGCGCCAGTTCCAAGGAAAACGGTCGCAAATGCTAAAATGACGCCACCCATGATGAAATGACCTGGTCCCGGATAGCGGACTGCGGTTCGATCATTTGGGTTTGCCAAAACTTCATCTTGTCGCCCGATCGGATAATTCCAGTTCGTCGCCCCCGCGGCCGTCTCTCCTTGATATTTCACGCCGTCCGACCCTTTATACTCATAAGTCGGGTAGTAGGTATATCTGCTCGGCATATCATCTGTGCCCGACGTGTATTCCTGTCTGATGGAAACGATGGTGCCCATGACACGCTCGGCGCCTTTGCTGAACTTCAAAGCGGTTCTAATCACGGTCACACCCGCCCAAAGCAAAAGCAAAGGCACGATCACAAACACCACGAATATGATGAGCTTCACCCAAATCGGTAGGTCTTCCATTGTGGGTCCATTCCTATTGTTTTTGCCGAGATATTCTCGTCTATCAGAAAAGGCATAGGGTCCGTGGCCAGCACAAGCAATTGTCCCTTAGCAGGACTTGTTCTTAGGACCTCGACTATTCCAGCCTACCGGAATTGGTCGCCAGAACCGCACGCTAGCACGGTGCTGGCTGACAAGATACGCTGTTCTTTTCTGGATGCTTAAGTGCCAGTCAATGTATCAACAATCGCGGTTGATCAAACTGCCGTCCGGCGCTGTTGTATTGCACGCCGTTGCATGTTCCAAATTACGGGATTCTAACCATTCCGCGTCAGTCATAACCGCTCTGGTCAGGAGCGCGATGAACAAGCCTTGGGGCCCCATTTTCACAACTTTAGTGTAACGCCTTGCACAACCATTTTTTGCGCAGCGGATTGTTATGACGGCGAAGGGTACTCTCCTGTCATGGCAATGCACCAGACCGTTCCCGGCACTCCTTCGAATATCTCGTACATGTCCGGCAACGCAAAATGGTCCCGTCCGTTTCCACCGTAATTATTGCTGATAACTGAGAACAAACTCTCATTGCCGGTTATACTGACGATGCTTCCATCGCTTCCATCCGCTTTTTGGAACCCAGACGGGCAGGTTGAACCATTCATCATTACGATTTCACCTAAGTATTGGGGCCATTAGAGCCAGTGTTGGACGTTGCGTCACACCAGCGAAGTGGCAATTTCCACGTTCCCCAAGGGTCGACTTCCTGAAAGCGTCGCAGCTCGATGTCGCTGCGCAATCTATACCCAGCAGGGCAGTCGCTGAATGCATCAGGCAGGGACAGCATCAGATTGGCAGCGCGCGGGTCGGCGCCGCTTGTTGCTTGGGAAACATCAGTTCCAAAAGCACTAATGCACCAAACCACGCCGCAGTGCAGCTTCCTCGAAGCAGACATTCAATCCCTGAAGAGTATTTCTATTAGTTCGACATCCACACAGGACAAAACGAACCCTCAGCGCAACGGCTCTTGGCACATTTTATCTTCACCATGACAACCGTTTAACAATACACTAAACGTGCATAGATGGATCAAGTTGCAATAGACAGCGCTTCAACAGAAGACCTTTTGAACGTCGTATACGATGTCTCAGCCGACCCTGCTTCTTTCCAAACCCTAACTACTGCGTTCGAACAATGGATCTGGCCGAAAATCGAGGACTCAGACAACACGGATCTGGAAAATTACTTTGCGTCGCATTTTGAAAGAGCCGAGGGCATTCTGGCCCATATCTCTTCGCACATGCCAGACACACAATTATCCGAACACCTCGATCAAACCGGCGCGCTTTCGAATACAAACGTTTTGCTATTCGATGATCAATTAAAAATTGTCTCAGGCTCTGGTGCCGCTCAACAATCGTTTTCGTTGAAACCGGGTGATCTGATTTCCGATTTGCCGATCCTACCAGAGGACATCCCGCCATTGTTGCAGCACGCCAACAAGCTATTGGCTCAAGGTCAGGATACACAATCGTTCCTGCGGGTTAGACATCAAGATGGTCAGCGACTGATCATTCTCCAAATCCGAGTCGTATCTCATGAAGATCGCACTTTTTTGGCTGCCGTGTCCTCGAACGTGCATTGGCCAAACGAATATCAGGAATGGTTGCACAGGGCCTACGGCCTAACTTCTGCCGAATGCGAAATTGTTCGATTGATCGTGGATTGCCAAAACATAACGGAAATCGCGCACAGTCGTGGACGTTCCGAAGGCACCATCCGCAATCAAGTCAAAAGTATTTTCGCCAAGACCGGATCGCGCAATCAGGCGGAGTTGGTTCGGCTGGCGATGTCCATCATGCAAGTGGCTGCCTTCGATGATGACAAGGCTATTTACAGCGCGTTGCAACGCAAATCCGCGCCAACCAGCCTTCCCCATGTACCTGTAAACAGCGTTACCGGCCCAGACGGGCGCAATCTGGACTATCTGATCCTTGGTGACCCGGAAGGTGCACCAGTCATCTATCTGCAAACCGAACTTGGCCTCACACGGCTACCGCAATTTGTCGAAGACAACGCCCGCAGGCGTGGGATGCGGGTTATCTCGCCCATCCGCGCAGGGTTTGGAAACTCTGACCCTGTGCCGAAGAACGCCAGCTTTTCAAAACAGGTTGCGCAGGATTTGCTTACCGTAATGGACCATGAAGGCATCACTTCCCTTCCGGTCATTTCTATAGCCGCCGACAATGCCTTTCCCGCCTATATGCACATTTTGCGCCCTGGCTCGGTGAAGGCCATCATCGCCACTAGCGGCTGTTTTCCATTCGAAAATGACGATCAAGCCGCGCGGCAACATGCGACACATAGGCTGATGCATTCGACCGCCCGCTATTTCCCGCGTTTGCTGCCCTTTGTCGCTAAGGCCAGCTTCGCTTTCATTCGCAAAACGGGCAAAGAGGTGATGATCAAGCTGATCTTCAAAAACGCGCCACATGATTTGAAGTTGTTCGAAAACCCCGACGTGCGCGCCGCGGTTCTTGAGGGCAGCGATGTTGGTTTGTCAGATCAACACAGCGCGCATGAAGCTTTTATATTGCAATGCCTATCTTACCATGATCCAGAACAATTGACCCTTTTGCCTCGGTTAAAAGCGGACGGCGTGCCCTATCATTCTTTAAATGGATTGAAAGATCCGTCCATGCACGCTGATACAGTTGCCGAAAATCAGGAAAGGCACGCTTGGATCGATTTTCATATTTACCCAGAGGCGGGTCAGTGGTTATTTTTCCAGCATCCGGATGATGTGTTTGATTTGGTTGAACGCTTTCTGGTGAAATGAGAAGGCGGAATTTTTTGATCTAACTCTACCAAGAGCAACGTCAAACATCCGTCCAAAAGCGCCGATCACCTGAAACTGCGTTCTAAGAAGTGTCCGCATAAAGTTAAAGAAATCGCGTTTTATGTCCCATATGGGATATAGACACAGCCCGACATTACACGTCTCCTTTGCGTATAAGCGAAATCAGGTGATCTTGGCATCAAGTGGCATGCCACTTGGGGAATGTTGATTTGGAAGTTATTAATTTGTCCGATTTGAATACAGTTAAACTCATTGCAGACCTCCGGCTAAAAATTAGGGATCTGTACGGCGATGATCTCAATGCGTTCAACGCCGTCGTCTGGCCTGACTACGCTGGGAAATCCGCCGCCTCCGACCAGATCGAGGCGTCTTACGATACCGCGATGGACTTGGTGGACAGTCTTGAAAAGGATGCCCCGTCAAATCCCGCCGCGATGCCCGCGTGGGAGGCGAACCGCGTAACCATTGCTGCCGCCATCGACTTCATCATGATCGACGCGGTGGCCCCACATATGCGGGCCGGAAAACTGGTGGGCCTTCGCGGCGCAGCCAAACAGCGGGCGACAGATATCGATCAGCTCAGCGGCCTTTCGGAGTCTAAGATCTATGACGCGGTCACGGAATTTGTGGCTAAGGCCCACGACGCGGCAGAGGCCCTTAGAGATATCGCTGCACGCCCTCGGGCCTATACCGATCTGGCGGGCCATCTCGCGGTTGAGATGTCGACGCTTGGCACAAAGGGCGGCTTTGCGACATTGGATGACATGATGGTCTACGGTCAGGACGAAATTGACGACGTCCTGACTGCGATGAAAGCCAGCAAGTTCTGGGGCGAGGGTGGGAAAATAGCGACGTTCTTCGGGCGCATCGCGAAATACCTGGGCCCTGCCGTGACAGCTCTTGCCGTTGTGGGCGTCGTTATTGCATCCATCGCGCAAAGCGAACATTGGGGCGAGGTGCTGGCCAAGGGTGCGGCGGCTCTGGGCATTGGCCTCGCTGTCGGCGCTGTCGTTGGATCGGCCACCGTTCAGGCTGGGATCGGGACTGCGCTGGCGACGATATTCGCCGCCGCAGGCGTCACCGGAGAGGTTCCGCCAGTGGCCATCGCCATCGCGGCAGCAGGCCTTGTGATTGCGGTCACTTACGCCGCGGTCGAATCCTTCAACTTCCTCTTCGACCTGATATTCAACCTTACTGGCGACACGTCCGCCATGGCCCGCCTTATGGCCGCCCCGATGTCTCGCTCCATGGGTTTGCCAATGGCAAGATCCATGGCGCGAGGCATGGCTGGATAAACGATTTTACCAACAACTATAGACAGGAAAAACCATGAGATACGGAACAGCAATTGATCGCGAACAATTCATCGGATCCTACCTAAAAAGAGAATTCGGCATCCGGGACCCTAATGATACAAAGCCGGAACAGTTGCTTGCTGCCAACCAAGCCATGGCAAAGCAGGCGATGAATCAACAAAGCGATTCCGAACAAGCTGCCTCCGAAAAAGTCTATGGGATGGCAAAGGATTATGGCAACGGCATTGCGATCATGATGATGATCTATAATGGCTCCGACAACCCGCTGAACTACCGCAGCATCTGGGGCGCCAGCGGGGCTAAGCCCTACAAGAACGAGCCGGACGCGCGGATTGATCCGGGTCAATGGTCAGTCTTTCTTTGGGGCGGAGCCGGTTGGGGGCGCGGTGCCATTGGCTCACTCTTCTACAATATAGACGGCCACGACGAGCCTTGTGTCTGGCAAATTTCGGTAAGCGCCGGAGAGGCCGAGAACTGTAGAATATGGACGCAACCTTGGTTCGCCAATGTCATGAGAAACCACCAGGGCCATCTCACCGAAATGGCATCAAACTCCTCCCATGGAAAAACGAGGATGACTAAAGATCTGGGCTATATCCGCGCTTTTGGTGAGACCTCACAGGGCAGGGCACCCTTAATGAAGTTTGTTATCACCCGCAGCGACATCGGTCACTTCGAGTAAGGTGAGAAGTTTTTGGGGGCGGCGCATTTACCGCCTCCAGACTGCGCATTCACAGATCGCCAGTGTGTTTACCATGTCATCACTTTGCACCTTTATTGGAACTTTCAATTAAAACTGACCCACGCACACCCAAGGTCCGGTCGGCAAAGGACACTAGATCCCCATGCCAGCAACAAGGCTGTCATGGGAAAGCTCTGGGCGGTGTTCGAAGAAGCAGCCAAGTTCAACTGGGTTAGCTAACCGAGATACGAGCGAGGTATATTTTGCATATCGCTCCCAACAGCAGACATTCGAACGCGTTGCAGCATTGGTCAAAGTGGGCTCAGAGCCGCCTTGCGGCGGTGCAGAAAAATTCGCGGTTCACGGTTGTTTGAATGTCGGCTCTCGCGGTTATGCCTGAATCGAAAACGGGGCTTACCATGCCGATGTGATACGCGAGTAACTCCGGGAAACGGATTCTTACGCATCATAGACGCCTAGTCGAATATCAAATGGGTTGAGCGGCGGCACCTCGCCGTCGCCCCCGTCCGCGAAAGGGGCCGCTGATAACACTTCATCAAGGTCCACATGGCGATACCGCTTGACTGTACCTATCATACGCGGCGGCTTAATTGCGCCCGCGTCCACAAGTTTATCAAGCGTGGTAGTGCAAACGCCAATGTATGAGGCGGCGGCAATACGGGACAAGGCGGCGGTGTGATCGTGGGCGGTAAGCTTTTTCATTCTGCGTCCGTCTCAATCTTTGCCATAACCTCGTCAAAGACCAGATGATATTGCAGGATCACCACGCCGGGGCTTTTGAAAGTTTGACCGTTGATTGCCTGAAAGCCGTTCCATAACGTAGCTGTCGGCAGGTTTAGGCAGTAAATCGCAAGAAATAGCCTATTTTTGACAAATCCCAAATTTCGATAGCAACTCATGCGTGTAGATGTTTCCTTTACGTTAACTGCTGCCGATTGTTGCTCCGTATTGGTGACTTCTGGCAGTTCTCGCGACTTCGAAACGCGTCCCTAACGAGAGGCAAAAATCTCTTTTTAAAGAACGGTCTGAATAGGCGGAACAACTCGTTGTTTCGCAGCAGAGATACTTTGTCTTTTTTGGTGAAACAGCAAAAAAGGAAAGTTACATGGAACTTTACAAACAAGCCAAAGATCGCACTTTTGTATGGTCGGATGTTTTTGAATTCAACGACAAAGCAAAGATAAACACCATAGGACAATCCCTTTTGGGCGACTATGCCCTGATGCCGCCGGTGACAGAAGCGGCGTCCCTGATTGAAAATGGAGCTGACGGGGATGAGGCCGATTATACCTCAAGCATAGCATTGCAAGCGGTCGAAAGCGGATTAACGTCACGTGGTGTCGGGCTTCAAGATCTCAGCCCAAGTGATTGGGCCGTGTTTGAAACTGCAGCAGTCCAGATCACCGGGGTCCTTAATTCTGACCTTGAGACCACTGACCAGGTTATTGACCTCTACGGTGATGATTTAGACATTACATTGGTTGACGATTTCACAGCTCTTGATGGCACGGCGCTAGACGGCGCGGCGGTTGTCGACACCGACGAAATTATCCTCGATATTGGCCTTGAGGGTGATGATTTGCGCGCTGCATTGGCAGAAGAAGTCGCCGAAACCGCGTACCAGAACGTCTTTGGCGACGTGTCGGTGGGTGACTTCGGGGCCGAAATCGTTGCCGCTCTGAGCGGTGAGGATGAAGATGTCATCGCCACATTTGCCGACGTCGAAGAGACCGATACTGTTGAGACCGAGTACGGCACCGCTGAGGCGACTGACGCGGCCGCGCTCGCTGTTTTTGCCGAAACCCTGACCGAGCAAAACGCGGCATTGGGCGGGAACGCTGAGATCACAAGCATCGAATTCAGCACATTTGACGACTATTATCCCGAGTCGACCACCCCAAATAATCCCGAAGACGGCAACGCCTTTGGCGCAACTGCCGACAGCACATTCGGTTATTCCGGAGCATGGGATGACGGGGAATTGATTTTTGACGACAGCACAACAGTCGATTTGGATGGGGACGGAAATTATACCGAACACATGAATTGGGCGATTGTGAACACCGATGAAACGACAGCAACTATTCTGGATTATGACCACGAGAACTACGAATTGCTGCCAATAGCAGAGCTGTCAGAGTCCTTTCTGGCCAACAACTCGCCGGCCTCCACGACGTGGGTTGCAGAAGAAGGGGAATCCTACTCGGTTTCGGACGAGATTAACTGGTCCACGTCGGTTGAGGGCGGTGTGTCGCTAAACGGGTTTTCCGGTTCGGTGTCTTCAACAACGGGTGGCAGCCTGTCCGAAACGACGACGGTGACATCCAGCACGCAGGCTCGCCGCAAGGTGAGTGTGGAGGCGGATGATTACGAAGATGGGACCTTGGTCTCATACGGGTTTCACGCCTTAAGCTCGGATGCCGTGATTGAGGACGAATACACAATCATCGGGTACACGTCCGATTCAGACACATCTAGCTACAACGTCGGGCTTCCATCGGAGAGCACGTCGATTGCGGTCGAGGCCTATTTCACGATGGACATCACAGAATCCCAGACAATTGAGGATTTCCTTGTCGGGGTATTTGCAACAGATGTTGCATACGATCTACTTGTCGTTTGAACGTCCTTCGACCACCTGAAAATGGTTGTTTTTATTGTCCAAATTCGTGCGAATATGAGACGTGCCCGCGTCTCGCGTATTGATTGTGATGCTCTATCTTCCAGGCAAGGACGAGAGCATCATAAAATCTCGCACTGATCATCGTTCATTCTTCCGCCGGCTTTCAGTTTCGCCCTAAGTTTCGCCCTAAGTTTCGCGTAACAAATGCAACCCGGTTGGCCGCAAATGATAGCAGGGATCGCTTGCGGGAGAGGAGGATCACGTCACTTCACACGAAACGCTCTTCATTTTCCGCGTCTCGCGACACGTATAAAGAACCATGGCCGATGACATACAGCACCTTGCGGCTGTGACCCGACCCTTTGTTCCTGCCCGTGCCGGTCTACCGCTCTGAGCGACACCGTTGAGCGACGCAAGGCCAAGCATGGGGCGCTTAATTTCGTCGGTCTCGATAGCCGACGCGCCATCAAGAGCTGTGAAATCATCAACCAATGTGATGTTCAGGTCTTCTCCGAACACATTGTTGATATCCGCAGTGGTGTCGATGTTGCGCACAGTCAAACTGGATTGGAAAGCATCTTGCACGGCGCTGGTGGTGAAAACTGCTTTTCCGACGATGTCTTCGGCTAGGGATTCCTCGGGTGTCACACTGACCTGATCAACCGCAGACGACGCCAGATATGCCCAAGGTTTTCTGACGTGCGGCATTATTGCGTATTTGCCACCGCACAACAAAACTGTCACATGCGCCGGTCGCTGGATCTAGCGCGTTTAGACGCTTTTGCCCAACGCGCACCCCGTGCCAAAGGCAATGCCAGCATACCTTGCACAGCAAATGGTCAAAATACCGCTTTTGACGCATTTACTACGCTTTCTCGGCTCAAGTGTCGTTTTTGGCTCGAATCTCGAACGGTTTTAGTGCTTGTCTGCGCGTGCCGAGCCTCTTTGAAGAGAGTGATTGGCCAAAATAGGGAGAAAACAATGAAAAATATGGTAATCGCCGCGGGTTTCGCCGCAGCAACATCAATGGGCGCAACAGCGGCTCAAGCAGATTGTGGTGAAGTTTCGATCACACAAATGGACTGGGCATCTGCCGCAGTTGTAACGGCTGTGTCCAAGTTCCTGATGGAACAAGGCTACGGCTGCACGGTTCAAGTTGTGCCGTCATCCACAGTTCCAGCCCTCACATCTTTGGCAGAAACAGGCGAGCCTGACATTCTGACCGAAGTTTGGGCAAACTCCACGCCATCTTACGAGCCACTGTTGGCCGAAGGTAAGCTGGTCGAATTGGGCAACGTTCTGTCCGACGGCGGCGTCGAAGCATGGTGGATCCCGGCGTATCTGGCCGAATCCAACCCAGAGCTGACAACATGGGAAGGCATCATGGCCAACCCTGCGGCAGTCGGTGGCCGTTTCCACGATTGCCCATCAGGCTGGGCGTGTGACATCATCAACAACAACAACCTCAAAGCACTGGACATCGAAGGGTCCGGCCTTGAGCGTTTCCAGCACGGTTCCGGTGAAACACTGCAAACGTCTATTGCTGCGGCCTATGACGAAAAAGCACCTTGGTTCGGCTACTACTGGGCCCCAACAGCTGTTTTGGGCAAGTACCCGATGGTCAAAGTTGAAGTTGCAGCATACGACGCAGATGCGCACGCCTGCAACGGCGACGCAGATTGCGCTGATCCAAAAGTATCAGCCTATCCAGCGTCCAAAGTTGTAACCGCCGCGTCCAAAGCGTTCGTTGAGCGTGAGCCAGATGCAGCAGCATTGATGGCAAACGTGTCGTTCACAAACGCACAAATGGGCGAAGTTCTGGCCTGGCGCTTGGACAACAACGCATCCTACGACGAAGCCGCCGTGTACTTTTTGTCCAACAACAAAGAGACATGGGCCGGTTGGTTGAACGAAGACGCGACAGCCAAATTGTCTGCTCTGCTTAAGTAATCTGGACGTACTAACTACGACCTCTCCGCCCACAGAAGGCGGGGAGGTCTTTTCAATAGGGGAATACAGATATGGCCTTTTACGATGGGCTTTTTAACACGCTCGGCCTGAGCGATTGGTGTGCTGGTGGTTCGTCCGCTGCACCCATGTCGATGGCAGATTTACTCGCGCAAAATTCCGGTGAAGCGACCAAGGGGCCGTTTTTCCCGTTTCCATCGCTGGATAATCTTAACGAAAGCTGTGGCAGCATCCTGCAATCGCGTGATGTGACCAAAGGTATCGAAGAAGGGTTTTTGGCTGCCAAACCGGCGATGAAATCCGTGCTTGATCCGATCACCCAACCGCTCAGCTGGTTGCTGGATGGTGCACTGTGGTTGTTCACGACGACGCCGTGGTTCATCATGATCCCGATCCTTGTCGCCATCGCGTTTTGGGCGTCACGTTCGGTTGCGGTCACGGTGTTTGTGGCCTTTGCGATCGTTTTGATGGGGCTGGTTGACCACTACTTGGTTGCGATGCAAACGCTGTCGATTATCTTTGTCTGTACGGGCATTTCGGTTCTGTTGGGCGTGCCCATCGGCATTGGCATGTCGAAATCGGACAGGTTCCAGAACGGGGCGATCCCGATTTTGGATTTGCTCCAGACGCTGCCGTCCTTCGTATACCTGATCCCGCTGATCTTCTTGTTCTCGGTGACTGAATCCAAACTCTATGGCATTGCGATCATCCTCTACGCGATTGTGCCGGTGATCCGCCTGACCAACCTTGGCATTCGCCTTGTTGATCAAGACGTGATCGAGGCGGCAAACGCGTTTGGCATGACGTCCCGCCAAAAACTGCTGGGGGTTGAGCTACCGCTTGCGCTGCCAAACATCATGGCCGGCGTGAACCAGACCATCATGATGAGCCTCGCAATGGTTGTGATTGCATCGCTGGTGTCTGCACCGGGCCTTGGTGTGAACGTTCTGCGCGGTATTCGGAACCTTGAATTGGGTGTCGGAATTGTTGCGGGTATCGGCATTGTGCTGTTGGCGGTGATCTTGGATCGCGTGTCAAAAGCGGCCCTGACACGGGTCGACATGACCCAAGTGAAACATTGATAGGCGACTGACATGACACAAGAACCAAAAGTCAGCCTACGGGGTCTGTACAAAATCTTTGGCGCGAACGGTAAGGCCGCGCTGAAACATGTCCAAGACGGCATGGGCAAAGAAGAACTGTTGGTCGCGCACAAACACGTGCTGGGCCTGCAAGACATCAACGTCGACATGCAAGCGGGTGAAATCACTGTTGTTATGGGCCTGTCGGGCTCTGGCAAATCAACGCTGATCCGCCACTTGAACCGTTTGATCGAACCCACCGCGGGTGAGATTCTAGTAGACGGGATCGACGTGATGGGTCTGAATGAAACGGGTCTACGCGAATTGCGCCAAGGCAAGATGTCGATGGTGTTTCAAAAGTTCGCTTTGCTGCCCCATCGCTCGGTGATCCAGAACGCGGCCATGTCTTTGGCTGTGCGCGGCGAGGACGAGGCAACCCAAATGCGCGAGGCACAAAAGTGGCTCGATCGGGTGGGGCTGGGCGGCTACGAACACCACTATCCGGCGCAATTGTCCGGTGGCATGCAGCAACGTGTGGGCATCGCCCGTGCGTTGACCGCAAACACCGACATCATGCTGATGGACGAGGCGTTCTCGGCGCTTGATCCATTGATCCGCACCGACATGCAGGACCTGCTGCTCGAACTCCAAGAAGAGCTGCACAAGACCATCATCTTTATCACCCACGATCTGGATGAAGCGTTGAAACTGTCCGATCACCTCGTGATCCTCAAGGACGGCGCGGTCATTCAGCAGGGCGAACCACAGGACATTCTGCTGAACCCTTGTGATCCCTACATCGAAGATTTCGTAAGCGACATTAACCGTGCCCGCGTCTTGCGTGCGCGCTCGATTATGAAACCTTTGGCGAAGGGTGCCAAATACGCAGGCGATTGCCAGATCAACGACAACCTCGAAAGCTTGATCGCGTCCTCGGGTGGTGAAACCAGCAAAACCTACCGCGTCCTGAACGGAGAAGAGGCCGTGGGTCAGATCGATATGCTGGATCTGGTGCGTGCGCTTGTGCCGCGAATCTCATCGACGCAAGCGTAACCCGCGTTAAGGTCGCGGGCTCATCAGCTTGTTCTGATCAAAAATACTCAAAAAGGCGGTGTCAATTGGCACCGCCTTTTCTATTTAATCAGCAACCTCGGCCGCATGCGCCGCTGCCAAATCCGCCATACAGTTGAACTGGAAATCAACTGTTGGCATGGTTCCGGGGGTCATCGTTGCGCCAAACCCGTCCTTGTCAAAGCGTCGGTAAATCCACGCATTCGCCAATCCTCAAAAGCGGGCCACTGGCGCGCCGATTGACCATAGGCGACGCATTCTTCCCACGTGACGATCACGCCCCATTCTTCGGCCAAACGACGTTACACAATTGGCAGTAAGTCGCGGGAAACCGTCGAAGGTGTCCACGCCTGCGCCGTGCTTTCGTAATACGCATGTGCCTCTAGAATGTCATCACGCTGCAAGGCGCGACTGACCTTGTCTGTCAGCAGCTTAAGACCTGCGATCATGCCACTTTCCCAGTCAATCAGCGTGCCATAGACGTCGAATGTCAGGGCTTTGAAACCTGTCAGTTTCATCATTTCACCTCAGAATTGGAAGGTCGGGCGCGGCGCGTTTGGTTAGCAATTCGACACCACTGTCGTGCACGACGATGTTTTCCTCATGCACCATCATCAGACCCGCGCCGTACCCCAGCGAAGGTTCCAACGTCAGTACCATTCCGTCTTGCAAGACGGTGGTGTCAAAGGCGGCGTGCGACGGCTGTTCAGTCAGTTGCATCCCCAATCCGTGCCCAAGGCGCCCGATGTCACCACCGCTGTCATCCAGCTCTTTGATCACACTCGACATTGCTGAAAACAGATCGCGGCACGTGTTGCCAGGTTTTGCCGCAGCCAACCCTGCTTCGGTCGCGCGCCACAAAACATCATAGGCCCGCTTGGCCGTGTCGTCGGCCTGTCCGATGGCCCAATTGCGATCAAAATCACAGAAATACCCATCCCAGACACAGCCTGTGTCCATCATCAGCACATCGCCGGTTTGCAACGGGCGGGGCGGTGGCGGCGAAATGACATCGATGTACCCACCTGTGTCTGCCGATCCGACCAGATAGGGCACGTCATCGGCCCCAAGCCCTAGGGCTGTGCGCTTGAATTCACGAAAGGTCTGATCCAGCGGTTGCCCGACGCTGACAAATTCTGGCACGGCGTCAAAACTGGCCGACCCAATCGCGCAAATATGGCGCAGCTTTTCGATCTCAGCGTCAGATTTCACCATCCGCAGCCCTTGGGTGATTGCCGTTGCGTCCACAACGTTTAGGTCTGGCAGACCCGCCATCAGGCGTTCCCAATCCGCCAGTGGCATCCGCATCGCGGTCTCGTGGCCTTTGGGCAGGCCGATGCGTTTTAGCGGGTGCAGCAGATCGTGCAGCAGGCTGATGCCGTCATCGTCCGGGGCAGGCGCGCTCCAGGTGCGGATATCGTCGATCCAGGATTGACGCATCAAGGCCGCGCCAATTTCAGGGATCACGGCGATGGGCTTGCCAGAGGCGGGAATAAACACGAACCACGGGCGCGTCGGGCTTTGCCAAAACAACGTTTGGAAACCGGTGAAATAGCGGACCTCGGGTTCGCTCAGCACCAAAATTCCGTCCAGCCCTTGTGCGGCCATCAGCGCTTGCGCCTTTTGCGTGCGCGCCTGAAATTCGGATGCGGGAAACCCGCGCGTAGGTGGAGTAAGATTTTGCACTGACATTTCGACCCTCCCAAGCCGTTAATAATCGCAGTTATGCTTGCTTGGCACGTCTGATCGCGTCACACAATAACGGCGTAGCGGTTTTACAAAGGGTAGCGGTTTGGGACAGGCCAGCGACACATCGACACCAATCAAGCGGTTGGCGTTCACGACAGACCAAGGGGCTGGTGCGCGGGCGCGTATTGGTCTGATGGTGCTGGAATCCGATCAAACGATGGAGGCCGAATTTCGCGTCCTGACCGATCTTCCCGGCGTTTCGATCTATCATGCGCGCCTTGCAAATGACGTTGATGTCACACCGGAAAAGCTGGCCAAGATGGAGGCGGAGCTGCCCATCGCGGCCGCCCTGATCCCACAAGATATGGGCCTTGCGTCAATCGGATATGGCTGCACATCTGGGTCCACGATCATCGGCGAAGACCGCGTTGCGCACATTCTGGATGCAGCCCACCCGAACGTGCCATCGACCAACCCGCTGACTGCTGCCAAAGCTGCATTGCGCGCATTGGGGGTGAAACGGCTGGGGTTGCTAACGCCTTATGCGCCGGATGTGACCACGGCGATGCAGGCAAAATTTGAGGCAGCAGGGATCAATGTGACCTTGATCGGATCGTTCTATGAACGGGATGATCGGGTTGTCGGACGGATCGACGCGCAATCTATTCTAGAGGCAACTTTGGCCGTAGGGCGGGGCGATTGCGATGGGGTTTTTGTATCCTGCACCAGCTTGCGCACCACCGGGCTGATTGAACAGGCGGAACAGGTTTTGGGCAAGCCGGTGACGGCGAGCAATCACGCGCTTGCGTGGCACTTGCTGCGATTGGCTGGCATCACCGACACGCAAACTGGATTTGGTCGCTTGTTCCAGATGCAGGCAGCACTGTGATTGTAGTTGATGAAACCGCCTTGGTCGCGGACCTTTCAGCCATGATCCGCATCCCTAGCGTCAACCGTTTTGGCGCGGATGATCCGGCGAACCCCGCCGAAGCCGGAATGGCTGACTATTTTGAATCGCGCCTTTTGGCCCTCGGGCTGGCGGTCCATAGCCATACGGTTGCGGATGGTCGCCGCAATGTTTGGGGCCGTTTAAAGGGACGTGGTGACGGGCCCACGATCTTGTTGGCCGGGCACATGGATACCGTCGGTGTCGCCGGATACGCCGCCCCGTTCGAGCCTGCACTCAAAGACGGGCGCATCTACGGGCGCGGATCGTGTGACATGAAGGCGGGATTGGCGGCCTATTTAGAAGTCGCGCGCATTCTTCAGTCTTCGGGGCAGGAACTGTCCGGTGATGTGATCATTGCGGGTGTGATCGACGAAGAACACGCGATGCGAGGCTCCGTTGATTTCGGGATCAATGGCCCAAAAGCCGACTGCGCGATCGTGGCGGAACCGACCCAATTGGCCCTGTGCCCCGCGCACAAAGGGCAAATTTTAATGACACTGCGTACCAGTGGTGTGTCTGCCCATTCCAGCATGCCCGATGCAGGCGTGAACGCGATCTACCACATGGCTGACGTACTCGGTGCGCTCCAAGACTACGCGCGCGCGCTGAGTCAGCGCGCACCTGATCCGTTCTGCGGTGTGCCGAGTTTTAGCGTAGGCGTCATTCGCGGCGGCGACAACGCGTGTTCGGTTCCTGATTTCTGTGAGATCGACATTGATCGACGCACCATTCCGGGCGAAACGTTTGCGGGCGTCATGGCCGAACTGAAGGCCGTGATGAAGGGCGTGCAGAGCAGTCGTACCGAGCTAAATTATCACTATTGCACGCCGTCTTTAAATTTACCGCCCTTGGATACTGCACAAGACGCGCCCGTCATGCGCGCCCTGCAAACGTCCTGCACGCAGGTGCTGGGACACCCCAGCGTTGTCCAGGTTTTCCCTGGGTCAACTGACGCCCCGAATTTCAACTGTCCGACCGTCATTTGCGGTGCGGGTGATCTGGCGCAATGCCATTCACTGAACGAATACATCGCAGTAGACCAAATCGTCGATGCTGTGAAAATTTACGTCTCTGCGATCAAAACGCTTATGGACACCAAAGGATAACGATATGGATTGGCGCACAAAACTTCTTGATCCGGCCCCGTTTGCGCGGCGCGATTACACGTCGCTTGCGACCCCTGTGTATCGCGGATCGACCGTGGTGTTCGAAAACCAAGCGGCCGTGAGTGACAGTTGGCAACAGGCCGAACACGGCTATTCCTACGGGTTGTACGGCACGCCGACGACGCTGGAATTATCGGCACGTATCGCCGATCTTGAGGGCGCGCGTCATTCGTTTATCGTGCCCGGCGGTCAGGCTGCAATTGCGTTGGTTTACCTGTCGTATTGCCGTGCGGGGGGGCATGCGTTGATCCCGATTTCGGCCTATGGCCCGAACAAAGATATGGCTGAAGGTTTGATGGCCAATTTTGGAGTTGAGGTTGAGCGCTACGACCCAATGATCGGCAGCGGGATCAGCGATTTGATCCGCGAAAACACCCAACTGATCTGGTGCGAAAGCCCGGGGTCCGTGACCATGGAAATCCAGGATGTGCCAGCGATTGTGACCGCCGCTCATGCCCGCGGCGTTCCGGTTGCGTTGGACAACACCTATGCTGCGGGAGTCTATTTTGACGCGTTTGCGCATGGCGTGGACGTCAGCATGCAGGCGCTGACCAAGTATATCGGTGGGCACAGTGATCTGCTTTTGGGATCGGTTTCTGTGCGCGACGAGGCGGGATACGCACAGATGGGCCCGATCTATCGCCAGCTTGGTTTGGCAGTGTCACCAGATGATTGCAGCCTTGCCTTGCGCGGATTACAAACCTTGGCTGTGCGGCTGGATAGATTGGAGCAGTCGACATTGGAAGTCTCTAAGTGGTTGGATGAAAACAATTTTGTCGAAACAGTGAACCACCCTGCATTGCCGTCTTGCGCAGGTCACGACATCTGGAAACGTGATTTCACAGGGTCCACCAGTGTGTTTTCTTTTGTCTTCAAAGACAGCGTGACGGGTGCACAGGCGATCACATTTCTGGACGCGCTCAGGCTGTTCAAAATCGGACTTAGCTGGGGGGGCGTGAATTCTCTGGCTGTGGTGTATCCGCAGGTTGATCGCCCTGACACAGATTACGGCGGCCGTTTGGTGCGGTTGAACATCGGCTTGGAAAACCCGCGCGATTTGATCGACGACCTTGCGCAAGCCTTGGCTGTGATCCGGTCGTCGATCTAACGACTGCGGATTTCAATGTTTCCATTGTGCGCAGTGACGTGCCATCGTTCCAATCACACCAAATGGGGCGGGGCATGGTATCTGAACGCACGGTTTTTAAAGACGACCGCAAACTGACGTATTTGAATGCCGAGGGCGCTGACAAGCCGCTGATCTCGCCGGTGCCTGCACAGGTTCTAGACGATGCGCGCCGCTATCGATTGCAACGGTTTCGCGATCAGATGCAAAAGGCGGATGTCGCGGCACTGCTGCTCTATGATCCGATCAATATTCGCTATGCGTTTGACTGTTCGAACATGCAGGGTTGAACCGCACACAATCCGATGCGCTATGCGATGATCCTTGCGGATGGCCCTGCGATCATGTGGGAATTCAAAGGCTGCGAGCATCTGAATGATGGCCTGCCGGGCATCGACGAATTGCGCACGTCTATTGCGTGGATGTTCATGGCCAAAGGCGACAAGGCGGGCGGCAACCTTGTGAAATGGGCGGACGAGATTGCCGATCTGGTGCGCGAACATGGCGGCGGCAACGCGCGCATTGCGGTCGACAAGATGGACGCACCGGGTGTGTTTTCCCTGCAAGATCGCGGCCTTAGCTACGTTGAAGGCTCAGAAATCACCGAGCGCGCCCGATCGATCAAATCGCCGGCCGAGATCGAGCTGATGCGCTGGACCATTCGCGTGTGCGAAGCGGGAATGGCACGGATTTATGAAAACTCGCATGCTGGCGTCACGGAACGTGAACTTTGGGCGCATTTGCATTTTGAAAACGCGCGCTCGGGCGGGGACTGGTTGGAAACCAAGCTGCTCACTTGCGGCCGCAATACAAACCCGTGGTACCGCGAATGTTCGGATCGGGTGTGCCAGCAGGGCGAAATGATCGCTTTTGATACGGACATGGTTGGTCCCTACGGCTATTGTGCGGACTTGTCGCGGTCTTGGACCTGCGGCTATGTGCCGATGACTGACACGCAAAAACGGATCTACGCGACGGCGCTTGGCCAGATTGATCACAACCTCGCATTGATGCAGCAGGGTATGCAATTTGCCGAATTTAATGCACGCAGTTGGGCGATCCCTGCCGCCCACCAGGACTACCGGTATTCGCTGGCCGTACACGGTGTCGGCATGGCGGATGAGTGGCCGGTTGTGCCCCTGCACGTCGATTTTGATGACACTGCGATGACCGGTGAATTCGAACCCGGAATGGTGCTGTGTGTCGAAAGCCTCGTGGCCCAAGCAGGATCCGAAAGCGTCAAACTGGAAACGCAGGTGCTGATCACCCAAGACGGTTATGAACGGCTCGATAGCTTTCCGTGGGAGCAGATCTAGGGAAAAACCGCACAACGCAGTTTTCGGGTTTCTCAGGGGCACGCGCGCCTCTAAGGTCAGGGGAATTCTGGTGCGTGCGAGGGTCCCATGGCTTCGACTAAAAACATTCTGTTCATCATGTTCGACCAATTGCGGTGGGACTATCTGAGCTGTTACGGGCATCCGCATTTGCACACGCCAAACATCGATCAATTGGCAGAACGCGGCGTGCGGTTTTCGCGCCACTACATTCAATCTCCGATCTGTGGTTCGTCCCGGATGAGCACCTACACAGGGCGTTACGTGCACAGCCACGGCGCGTCTTGGAACAATATTCCGCTCAAGATCGGCGAGCTGACGATTGGCGATCATCTGCGCAGTTCCGGCATGGATTGCTACCTTGTGGGCAAGACCCACATGAAGGCCGATGTCGAGGGCATGAAACGTCTTGGTCTTGCGCCCGACAGCGTCATTGGGGCGCGCGTGGCGGAATGCGGATTTGACGTTTTTGAACGCGATGACGGCATGCGCCCCGAAGGGCCAGACGGGCCATACGACGAAAACGGTGCACTGGCCTACAACGATTATCTGCGCGAAAAAGGCTACGACAGCGACAACCCGTGGCACGACTTTGCGAATTCGGGCTTGGACGATGAGGGCAACGTGTTGTCCGGCTGGTTCCTTAAGAATTCAACCCAAGCAGCCAATATCGAAGAAGACGACAGTGAGACACCCTATCTCACCCGCCGTGCGATGCAATTTATGGAACAAACCGACGGCCCGTGGTGCTGCCATCTAAGCTATATCAAACCGCATTGGCCCTACATTGTGCCCGAACCTTATGCGTCGATGTATGGGTCAAATCACGTGCCGGCCCCTGTGCGCACGGACGCGGAATTTGAGGGCGCGCATCCGGTGCTAAAGGCGTTTATGACCACGCCCGTGGGCGAAGCGTTCAGCCGTGAAGACGTGCGAAATGCGGTTATTCCTGCCTACATGGGCCTGATAAAACAGATCGATGACCAGATGGGTGTGCTGTTCAAATGGCTGACGGACACGGGGCGGATGGAGGACACGATGGTCGTGCTGACCTCGGATCACGGTGATTTTCTCGGGGATCACTGGATGGGCGAAAAGACGTTCTTTCACGATGCCTCAACCAAGGTGCCGCTGATCATTTACGACCCGTCGCCACAGGCTGACAGCACTCGCGGTACCGTCTGCGATGCGCTGGTTGAAAGCATTGATATGGCCGCAACTTTTGTCGATGCCGTCGCGGGCGAGGTGCCTGATCACGTCCTTGAGGGGGAATCCCTGTTACCGATTTTGCACGGAACCACGAACAGCACGCGGCGTGACTATGCGATCTGTGAATACGACTATTCCGGTTCGCCCATCGCGACCAAATTGCAGGCGAATGTGCGTGACGCGGTGATGTTCATGGTTGCGAACAAGCAGTGGAAATTGATCCATTGCGAAGGCGGCTATCCCCCGATCCTGTTTGATTTGATCAATGACCCTGACGAGCTGGTTGATCTGGGGCAAAGCGCGGATCACGAGCCCAAAATCGAAGAAATGTACGCGCATTTGTTTGCATGGGCGCGCAGGCCTGCACAGCGTACGACACGCTCGCGCGCGCAGCTCGAAGAAATGCGGACCAAATCACGTGGGCGTGGCATTGTGCTGGGCATTTACGATGAAAACGACGCACCGCTTGAGATCACAACGAAGTACCGCAACCGCACAGCGCCGCCCTTTGCCGCGCGGCATGGTAAAAAGGCGGGCGCTGTTTCTGATCTAGATTAACGGTTGCGGTGTTGATCATACATGCGTTGCACGAACAGGCCCGTAGGCCGCTGACGCAGTTCGCGGTAGACCTCGCGCATGTAGGCGGGGCAGGCGGCTTGATTGGGCAGAAACCCTTGATAACCTTGGGCTAATACCATCGGTCCAAGCGATGCTGCCACTGCCAGATCAGCGTATGTCAGCCGATCTCCGACCAGAAATTCACGCCCGTCGGCCAGCAATGCATCATATTTGTCAAAACCTGCGTAGATCGTTTTAAGGGCATCGTCAGACACCTGCTGATCCAGTTTTAGTCCCTTGTACATCAACGCTTTGATCACCCGAAACGCCACCAAGCAGGTTAGTTTTTCGTACCAAGGGACACCTGTGGTGATCGACGACCAGACAGCAGATTTATATTGCAGCAGGTTGAAATATGACCATGCCACAACCGCATTTCCAACGTCGTGGCGCACAAAATGCTGCAACTCGTCCATTTGTTTGAACAGATCAGGTTCGGTAGTTTCATCAGGTCGCAACCGTTTGTCAGCCGTGGCCAGCGGATCAAAATGCGCCAGAATATTCGGGTCGGCGATGATCTTGTTGGCGTCTGTGTTCTTACCATCAACGACAAACAGCGGGTATTCGTCCGCCCCGACCCCCCAAGACTTCAGTGCAAGAACGTGAAAAATCGGCGCATGCGGACGTTCGGTAAATGGGACCTCGTAGTGTTCCAACATCCAGCGCCCCAGATCGACATCCGTGGACGGCAGTAGCGTGATCAGCAGATTGTCTGCGGCCATTTCAATCTTCCTTCAGGTGTCAAATTCAACATGGAAATGTTCAGGATGCGGGGTGCCATTGCTGTCGATTTGACCGGCAGCGCCCTTGGCACGACGCAGGTTTTTCTGTTTCAGCAGGGGCGTCAGAATAGCAGGGATCACCGCCATATTGATCTGCGCGCCGATGCAAGTGTGCATGCCGTAGCCCCAGATAATGTAGGTTTCCCACGATCTGTCGGTGCGAAATTCGTTCGGCTTATCAATCACTAAACTGTCGAACATCGCCGAAAACGTCGCGGCGAACACCATGGTGCCTTCTTTGATTTTGACCTGTCGCAGCGTAGACTGAGCAACCGTCGTGTCACGGGTTGCGCGGCGATAAACAACGGGGTTGTGCGGGTTAAACCGCAAGCATTCCCAGATCGTGTTAGCCACCACTTGATGATCACCACGCAAGGCCGCCTCATGCGCAACTTTTAGTGCGTCGGGGCGGTTCAGCAACTCGTCCAACGCAAAACAGGACGCTTTGGAAATGGTCGGGATCGCGCCAATCAGCAGCCCCAAAATATTGTTGCGGATACCCAGATCATCCATGCCGGGTGTGTCCGCGCTTTGCAGTTCCAGCATACGGCTAAGTATGGTTGGATCGGTGGATGGATTTGCCTTAAGATCACCAATCACCTTATCCAAATAGCTCCGCATTTCAGCGGCGTAGCGCATTGATTTTGCGTCAAAATCAGGGTCTGCACCAAGGTCCTCAAACAGATACCAGAACAGAATGGTCGCCCAGTCCTGCATGGTTTCTTTGTCCGGGCCACCAGCGCCGAAATAGGTGTTTGTCATGTCCCACGGCACCTGCAACGTCAGCTCTGGCACGATATCCATCTTGCCAGTTTTTGAGGCCCCGACGATCTCGTTTGCGAGGCGTTCTGCGCGGGGTTGAACCAGTTCTTTGACGTCCGTGCTGCGCATCGCCAAATGCACCGCAGAGGTGTCGCGGGTGTAGTCCCAGCCGGGCTGCATTCCGAGGAAAAAGTTGTCGCCGTCGGTCAGTTTTCGCATCCGCGAGCCATAGACGACCTCAAAATCCGCATCGCGGTTCAGGACGTCGTGAACGTCGTTGTGCCGGGTGATGACGGCGGTGCCGGTGTTGTCATAGGCTTTGACGAATACCTTTGAGATCGAAAAATTCGGTACAAAAGCACGCAAAAAACCGAACACCAAACGCTGGGTCGTCGCCTTGCCAAACGCGGCTGCGAGGTTGGTTTTAACGCCACCCCCGCCGAACAGGGCGCGAATGCCAACACCGATCAGGCGGATCAGGCTCCAGATCCCTTGAAGCCAGCCCAAAATAACCCTGAAGAGGGTCGTGAAAATATTTGTAATCGCAGACATGAAATGAACCCTTTCAATGGGTTAAGTGGGATCAACGATGCCCATCGCGATCATCCGCAAGGACGTCATGGAAGGGATAAAAAAGTAATCCCCACCGCGACATTCCACAAAGGTTTTGAGCTTGTTCATCACGTAGGGCGGTTTGCCCGTGGCCGGATCAGAGGCGATGGTGTGGCGCTTGTGATGCTCGTGATTGCCCAACATCGGGCAGGTGTTATTGCCTTCATGAAAATCCAAACCGTATTGGATCCATTGCTGCTGCACGAATTCGAATTGACGGAACAACGAGGTGCCCATCAGCATCATTGCCACGCCCTGTTCGGTGTTGTCGTCCTTGCTGTCAAAGTTTGACGGACCGTAGGGCAGTCCACGACGCAACACGCGACGGCGGCGGTTTAGGGCTGTGGTTGCGTCCTTATTTTCGGGCTGCACACCGGTTTCAGGATCAACGCCAACCGCGTTCACAGGGTCCAGATAGTCACGTGTGTTGACGCGGCGCATGTGCGCGCCGACAGGGCATTTCAGGCCCGCCATGTCATCCGCATAACGGAAATCTGACGCCTCCGGGGATCGGATGTAGTCGATCTGCGCTTTGGCCGCGCGCCCTGCTTCTGCGACTGGATGTTCCGCATCGGGATCAACATCGAACCCCATCTTTTTGCCAAACGCGCGCCATTCTGCGTAGGTCGAAACCTTGGACAACGGCACACCATCGGACCAGCGACCGCACATCTTTGCCATCAAGGTTTCGCGCGCTTCGTCCAGTGGTACGTCCATCTGGGTGGCATAAGATTCGGCTTCTTCTTCAACAACTTGCGAAAAGGATCCCACGTTTTCGTGCAGCTTGCGGTACGCCATGAATGTGCCGTTGTGGCTAAATTCGAACGGGCGGGCGCAGGGGGGTAATTCCTGGGATTCGTCGGGATGACCCATGATGAATTCACCGGTTTCGAGCGGTTCCCAGCCGTTGCCCATCAGCTTGCCGCGGCCAACGACTGCGGTCTTCATGCGGTCGTCCGGGTACTGGCCTTTGAACACCGGATCGCCGATGCCGTCGGTAAAGCCGAAGTGTTCCTTGGGCGTTGGCATTTTCACGCCGTGAACGTCCTCGAAAACGGCCGAGGCAGATTGGAATTCAGCCTTGCCATCGCGACTGTTGCCCTTGAGGATTTTGACGCCGCCATTAGACTCTTTGCACCACTGCCGCAGCAGGTTTGTCTGCTCTTCCAGCGCGTCTACGGGTTCGTCCGTGCCGGGTGTTTTCAACTGGGCATTCAGCGAAATCCACATGTGCACGTTGTTGGCGTCATTGCCGTCGCCCGCGCGGTTGCCTTGCCAAATGGGGTCCCAATGCTTGTCCCAGTTGCCGGCCTCTTCTGAGGTTTCGGTTTGGTCGCGATCACCCAGCATAAATGCGCGCGCTTTCATGCCTTCGATGAATTCAAACGGCATGCCTTGCATCGTGCGCGACGGGATTTCCAGTTTCAACATCCCGAAAAATGTGAACGCGATGTTCATCGTGCATTGTGGTTTTTCGGGGCCGACAACCCCGGCCTCAAGTTCTTGTTTTGAGGGCCAACGCGCTGATGTTGTCACCTGCCGACGCACTTTGTCGACGAACTTGCGACCTTCTTCACCGCTTGCGATGTTCAGGAAAAAATAGCGCGCAAAAGGGAATGAGAATCGACCATAAGCGCGGGTGACATTGCCTTGAATGTCTTCGAGGTTGAGGGGGCGTTTCATGTGCTCCGTCCAGTCTTTTTATTCAATTTATCCATGGCAGCCATTGAAATGACGCCGGGAATTTGTGTAGGTTCTGTGCGATCTGATGGCTTGTTTGCCGTCAGGAACGCCGCGAAATTTTTGTGAAGATCACCGGCAGAAGCGCCTTGGTTTTCCACTGCAAACGTTGAAAATTTTTGTTGAGAATAAAGCGATTTTAGCACCGATGGCAGATCGTCATAGGTGGCCGGGGTCAGCGGCTTTTCGCCGTTTCGGATAACGTATTTCACAGCCATAAACGCGAAAAGCACGGTTAATGCTGCGGCGATGATAAACGTCCAGAGCGTGTTCCACCCTAGCATCGGCACATCAATCCACCCCAAAATGCGCATCACCAACGCAATCACGGCCACAAGGGCAGGGATCAAGACCGCCAAGAGTAGTGGTTTGGTTGCAAGCAGGTGAAACTTGGGCAATTCCAAGTAGTAATCATGAAACGGCATGGTTGTTTCGACGTGGCATTTGTCCAGATACTCGGCAAAGTCATCCGCTGTATCAACGTCTTCAAAGCCGACGCAATTGGAATAGACGTCCTGAATTTCCAGCTCCATCGTGTTCCAAAGTTCGCGGGCATAGGCGGCGCGCACGTCTTTTTGTTCCGCTTTGCTGAGGTTGGTTGGCAGCGGTTCACCGTCGCGCGTGATCGCGTCGATGTCTGCGGCAAACACCAGATAGGCGCAGTTCAATTGGTCAACGTGTTGGGGCACAACCGTGTTCACACCCTTGACCGTAGCGACCAGCGCGTTTTGCCCGATGCGTCCGTTGTAAACCGCGTCATTCAGCACGAACATCCGCGCCAGGTGGTTGCGTTTGTTGCGCGAAAACGGGCTGTTGATGCCGGTATTCTGGGTCGCAGGGGATTGCATCGCTGTGGGCAATTTGGCCAAGGCGATCCGCACGTTTTGTTCAAACGAGGTGTGGTTTGCGTTGCTTTCCGATGAATCTTTGATCGGGGCGAAAGTGGTCAGAAAAATATGACCTGAGTCTAAATCAGCCATCTAAAATATCCTTAAGGTGCAGCGTTGCGCACGCTGTCAAATGTATCTTGTTGCTCGCGCACGTAGCGTTCGCGGTGCACATCTGCGCGCTCGGTATCGAGGCTGGCGACAGGGCCAAATCCGGGGTCGCCAAGGTCGCCTTGGATGTTCAAAAGCGCGGCATTGTAGGTCTTTTGAAACTCTTCGGCGGATTGCGTTGCGTGGGCTTTTTCCAACCCCAACAGGGCGTCATACACTTTGATGCAACTTTTGATGTCGCGCTGCGCAGATCCGGGCGTTGCGTTGTAATAGTAGTCGTTGCCGATCTGATTGTAGGTGATGTAATTCTTGAACGGCGTGATCGGGATCGACAGGGGATACTTGATCGAGGAATACCAAAACAGGTTCAAACCGTTGGGAATACCGTCCGAAAATGCATCGATGTACTGATCCCACGTGCCGTTAAAATTCGAGCAAAACAAAACGTAATCGTTCTTGAGGTTCGTTTGCTTGCCTTGTCCAAGATCGGGCCATTGATCCGGTTTGATAATGACCCAACGGGCAAAATGGATCAGCGACAGGCCCAGCAGGCCCATCAGATTGGATGGAACTCCGCGCGCGGCCATGAACACCAAGCGGTTGATCCAAGTGATTTTCGGGTTGCTTGGCGTCACGACGTTCATCGCATATGCCTTGCCAGCTACGTTTGACATGGTCTTCCAATCGACTTGTTTAAAAAAATATCTCAAAATAAGCTCGCCGAAACGAACTACCTATAAGTGTAATTACACAGATGCGGATGAGTCAATTGGTTTGCGCAGGGCAGGTGCCCCGTTTTGTGTCACGGCGTGAAAAACCGGCGCTGTTATTGCAGAACTGAACCCTCGTGCGTGCAGTTCGGGCGCCTGATCGCCAGCAATTGACGTGCAGTTGCCGTTTGCCCTTGGCGCAGCAACACGCTGGACATGGCAAATTCGACCAAGTCACGCTGCGCGCGTGATCCACCAATGCGGGCGTGGTCCTGAAGTGCGATTGTCAGATGCGCTTGGGCCTCGGCCCAGTTTTGCGCCGCAATCGCGCCAAAGGCCTGTGCCAGCACTTTGACGACATCACTTGCAGGTCCTTTGGCCCCGTCGATAATCCGTGACAGCGCGTCCGAATTGCCGGCCATTGCGTGGGCCAATGCTGCGTGTACATCCGCAAAAGCCAGCCCCGGTTTGGGAAAACACTGCGCGGCGTAATCGCTGACTGCATGCCAACGTTCCGGTGTAATCTGCACGCCACGCCGCTCGGCGCGGTACAGGATCGAGGCCATGTCGGTCATAACATTCAGGCTTGGGCTTTGCGTTTTTGCGGGCTGTAGATCGGCATCAATGACTGCCCACATTTGATCCGTGTCGCCCTGTTCCAACGCCCAAAGGGCCGAATGCCAAGACAAATGGCAATGCAGCAATCCGGTGCGATCATAGTTGTGCATCCAGTCGCTGAGATAGTCACGACCGGCGGCGGTTTCACCGTTTTCGTAAAACAGGTGCGACTTGATGTGGGCCGCATTTGCGTTGCGTGGGTTGCCGTTAAGCGAGGTTTCGATCATCGCGGCGGCGGGGCCAACCTGACCGGCCTCCATCTGCGAAAAGGCGTGCTGGCCGGTGAACCACCAATCGTCCCCGTACGCAGGGGCCAATTGGCTGGTAAAGGCCAGTAATTCCGCCTCGCGTCCCGGCTGTCCGCTGAACCCGATCAAGCTGAACACGCCTGTGCAGGTTTGCGCGATCAAGGCGTCGCGCGGGTAGTCCAGAACATGCGCGCGAATGGCGGCGTATCCGGCAGCGACTTTGCCTGTCAGCAACAGGGAAAACGCGTTCACATGCGCTTGTTCTTGCGTGGTTAGTCCGGTGACAGATTGGGCAGCGGTAACAGCTGGCGCAATGGCGTCGCGATTGCCCCAAACCTGATGGTGACGCGCCAGCGCGATGTGCGCGAGCGCGAAATTGGGGTCAGCAGCGATAGCCGCCTCAAACTGTTCAGCGGCCCCTTCGGTTGCGGCCAAGGTGCGATCAACCGCATCAACATAGGCATCACGGGCCACTTGCGACGACGTGCTAAGCGGGTTGCCATAACGATCTTGTAACATGTTTACCCTTTATCATTATCGCAACTGGAACCATCTGCGCGTTATTCGAGTTCGACCAATAAATCCTTTGCATCGATCTGGCCACCAGCAGCCACATGCACGGCTTTGACCGTGGCGTCGCGTTCGGCATGGATGCCTGTTTCCATCTTCATCGCTTCGATGGTCAAAAGCAAATCACCTTCTTTGACCTCGGCCCCGACAGTCGCTGCAACCGACGCGACAACCCCCGGCATTGGCGCGCCGATGTGGTTGGCATTGCCCAGTTCCGCCTTGGGGCGTTGCAGGGTCGTGGCCTTGACCAAACGGTTCGGCACACGAATGACACGCGGCTGACCGTTCAGTTCAAAGAACACTTTGACCTCGCCGTCCTCATTGGTTTCACCGACCGCTTGTAGGCGGATTTCCAAGGTCTTGCCGGGATCGATTTCAACTGCGATCTCGTCCCCTGGCTGCATCCCGTAAAAGAACGTGTGCGTCGGTAGGGTCCGAACCGGGCCGTAGGTGCGGTGGCGGCCCATGTAATCAAGGAAAACCTTGGGGTACATCAGGTAGCCGTTCAGGTCTTCGCCGTCGATGTCTTTGCCGTTCAGCTCAGCGCTGAGCTCTGCGCGTGCGGCGTCCAGATCAACAGGGGCAAGATGCGCGCCGGGGCGTGCCGTGCTTGGCGCTTCGCCTTTCAAAACTTTGGTTTGGATGCCCGCAGGGAAGCCGCCCGGAGGTTGACCCAAATTGCCGCGCATCATGTCGACCACGCTGTCAGGGAACGCCACATCGGTGTCTGCATCCTCGACGGCGGCACGGTCCAACCCTTGGGACACCATCATCAACGCCATGTCGCCAACAACTTTGGACGACGGTGTAACCTTGACGATGTCACCGAACATTTGGTTCACGTCGGCGTAAGTCTGGGCGACCTCGTGCCAGCGATCCTCGAGGCCAAGCGAGCGCGCCTGTGCCTTGAGATTGGTGAACTGACCGCCGGGCATTTCGTGCAGGTACACTTCGGACGCAGGGGCCGCGAGGCCGGATTCAAACGCCACGTATTGCGCGCGCACGCCTTCCCAGTAATCGGAAATGTCGCGGATCGCCGAAATGTTCAGGCCAGTGTCACGGTCGGTGTTGCGCAAGGCTTCGACGATGGATCCAAAGCAGGGCTGCGAGGTGCCGCCAGAAAACGCATCCATTGCTGCATCAACCGCATCGACGCCGGCCTCGGCTGCGGCCAAAATGGTCGCGCCGGCGATGCCGGACGTGTCATGCGTGTGAAAATGGATCGGCAGGCCGACTTCGGTTTTCAACGTGCGCACCAATTGGCGGGCAGCAGCTGGTTTCAGCAAGCCCGCCATGTCTTTGAGGCCCAGCACATGCGCGCCTGCGGCCTTTAGATTGTGGCCCATTTGGACGTAGTATTTCAGGTCATACTTGGCGCGGTTCGGATCCAGAATATCACCGGTGTAGCAGATCGTACCTTCGCAGACCTTGCCCGCCTCGACCACTGCATCCATCGCGACGCGCATGTTTTCCACCCAGTTCAGGCTGTCAAAGACGCGGAAGACGTCAACGCCGGATGCCGCTGCTTGGGCCACAAACGCTTGGACAACGTTGTCGGGATAGTTGGTGTAGCCGACGCCATTGGAGGCGCGCAGCAGCATTTGCGTCATCACGTTTGGCATCGCTTCGCGCAAGTCACGCAGGCGTTGCCACGGGCATTCTTGCAAGAACCGGTAGGCGACATCGAACGTCGCACCGCCCCAACATTCGACCGAAAACAGCTGCCCCAGATTGGCGGCGTAGGCAGGGGCGACCTTGATCATGTCAATGGACCGCATGCGCGTGGCAAGCAACGATTGGTGCCCGTCGCGCATTGTGGTGTCGGTCAGCAGCAGGCCCTTTTGTGCCTTCATCCAATCGGCGACGGCTTGCGGGCCTTTTTGTTCTAACAAATTGCGCGTGCCCATTTGTGGCTCTGCCAACAAGGCCGGCGGCTTGGGCGCTTTCATGCCATCAGCGGGCATGGGGCGGTCTTTGGTTTCGGGATGACCGTTCACCGTGATGTCCGCGATGTAGGTCAAAACCTTGGTGCCGCGGTCACGGCGTTTGACGAATTTGAACAGCTCGGGCGTGTTGTCGATAAACGTGGTGGTGTAGGTATTGTCCAGAAATGTCGGGTGTTTCAGCAGGTTTTCCACAAACGCGATGTTGGTCGATACGCCGCGAATACGGAATTCACGCAGGGCGCGGTCCATGCGGGCGATGGCCAGTTCGGGGGTCTGCGCCTTGGCCGTGACCTTGACCAACAAGCTGTCGTAATAACGCGTGATCACACCACCTGAATAGGCCGTGCCACCGTCCAGGCGGATGCCAAAACCGGTTGCCTCGCGAAAGGCCGTGATGCGGCCATAGTCGGGGATGAAATTGTTCTGCGGATCTTCGGTGGTGATGCGCGTCTGCAAGGCATGGCCGGTCAATTGCACTTCGGATTGCGATGCTTTGCCTGTGGCCTCGGCAATGGTTTTGCCCTCGGCGATCAGGATTTGCGCCTGCACGATATCGATGCCGGTTACTTCTTCGGTCACGGTGTGCTCGACTTGGACGCGCGGATTTACTTCGATGAAGTAGAATTTGCCGTCGTCCATATCCATCAGGAATTCGACGGTGCCGGCACATTCATAATTCACGTGCTTGCAGATTTTATAGCCCAGCTGGCAGATTTCTTCGCGCTGCTCATCGGTCAGATAGGGGGCAGGGGCGCGTTCGACGACTTTTTGGTTGCGACGTTGCACAGAACAATCACGTTCAAACAGGTGGTACATGCCGCCGTGACTGTCGCCGAGAATTTGCACCTCGACGTGGCGGGCGCGCATGATCATTTTCTCGAGGTACCCCTCGTCATTGCCAAAGGCTGCTTCGGCCTCGCGCCGGCCCTCAAGCACCTTTTCCTCGACTTCGTCCTCAGAAAAAATCGGGCGCATGCCACGACCGCCGCCGCCCCATGACGCCTTAAGCATCAAGGGATAGCCGACCTCGGCTGCCTCGGATTTGATCGCTGTCATATCGTCGCCAAGGACTTCGGTGGCTGGAATGACTGGTACACCGGCCTCCATTGCGACACGGCGGGCTGATGCTTTGTCACCAAGAGCGCGCATTGTTGCGGCTTTGGGCCCGATGAACGTAATTCCGTTTTGCTCGCAGGCGTCAACGAAATCAGGGTTCTCGGACAACAGTCCGTAACCGGGGTGGATTGCGTCTGCGCCACATTCGCGCGCGACGCGGATAATTTCGTCGATGCTGAGGTAGGCGGCGACCGGCCCCATGCCCTCGCCGATGCGATACGCTTCGTCCGCCTTAAAGCGGTGCAGGCCCAGCTTGTCTTCTTCGGCAAACACGGCGACGGTTTTCTTACCCATCTCGTTTGCGGCGCGCATGATGCGAATTGCGATCTCGCCTCGGTTGGCGATAAGGATCTTGTTGAACTCGGTCATGGTGGCTCCCGTTTGCAGTTGCAGCATTGTTAGGGTGATTCACATCCTGCGTAAACGCGTAGAATTGGGTAGAATGACCTTAAAACGGCATTAAATCGACCTGAAACGCCGAATGGGTGCCCTAAGGGCACTTTCGGAACGGATGTATACCATCGTGAACGAAATCAGGAGTTTATCTGCGCAATTCGAACGGTTTGGGCAGTTTAGCGAGGGTTTCGGCACCCAGCTGGCCCATGTTGGCCTCAAGGTCTTTGGCCAATACACTGGCCAGATGATCAGGGCCCTTTTCGCCCAAGGCCCCCAAGGCATAGTGCCACGCACGACCCAACATCACAAAGTTTGCACCCGATGCGAGCGCGCGCAGAATATCGAGCCCGCTTTCGACGCCACTGTCTAAAATCAGCGGGAGCGCGGTCGCTTTGCGGATCGCTGGCAGCGCGTCAATGGTGGCAGGGGCCCCGTCAAATTGACGGCCCGCGTGGTTGGACACCCAGATGGCATCAACGCCAATTTGCTCAAGCTTTTTGGCATCGGTCGGACGGGTGACGCCCTTAACGATGAACGGACCATCCCACGCGTCACGCAGCCATTTGATATAGCTCCAGTCCGGTGAGGTGCGCAGCAAATAGCCAACGTGCGCAGTTGTAGACCGGCCCTTGGCGCTGGCGTCGGTGTATTTATCCAGCATCCGCATGTGAGGCATGCCGGTGCGCATGATACCTGCGGCCCATGCGGGCTTTGTCGCAACCTGCGCCAGCAAACGCGGCGTCAGTTTTGGTGGATTGGTCAGACCGGAACGGGTCTGGCGTTCGCGCCGTGATGCGACAGGCACATCGACCGTCAGCACCAGCGTTTTAAAGCCGGCGGCACGGGCCCGATCCAACATATCCTGGCGAATTTCTTCGTCACGCGGCGGGTACATCTGGAACCAGCCGTGTTCACCCAAATGCGGTGCGATGTCCTCGGGCATGGCGGTGGCGACGGTGGACAGGCTGTAGGGGATGTTCAATCGTTTGCCCGCTTGCGCCAACATCCGTTCCGCGCCCGGCCAGATCAGGCCCGACATGCCGATGGGCGAAATCCCGAACGGCAAAGGCATTTTCTGCCCCAAAAAGGTGGTCGACAAATCCGGCGTGAATTCGCCGTGCAGCACGGATGGCATCAGCCCAATGGCGTCAAATCGATCGCGATTTCGGGCTTTGGTGCGTTCTTCGCCTGTGGCGCTGTCGAGATATTCCCAAACAAAATGCGGGATACGGCGGCGCGCACCTTCGCGCAAATCGGAGAGGGCGGGGTATCTGTCATCTAAGCTCATTTCGCCTTGTGACCGACCAGCCCCCTAAATGTCCAGCCGCATCACCTAATCAGCAATAACTTAAATCATTTTTTAATAGCATTTGATCAAAATGAGAATCATCGGACACGCATTCATTCCAGGAGCTGAACACATGCAGGCACTAATAATCGACAAAGAGGCCGCACGCCTAGATCACAGCCTAATCTCATTGATGGAGGCGGGTGTTTATGTGACAGGAACCGCAAGTGTCCATGTCGCAGAAATCTGCATTTCACGCATGTCGGTTGATCTGTTGGTCATCGAAAAAACCGCGATCGGGGATGCGTTCGGCGATCTGTTGGGTATGGCAGAAGAACGCAATCCGCATCTTGTGACGATCCTGCGAACGCCTGATGTTGGCACGGATCATGATGAACTGCTGCCGCATTTTCCGTCATTGCATTGTGTGCTGGGTGAGGACGTTTCCAACACCTTTGCTGTACAATTGGGCCTTGCGTCCTTGCGTGCGCGAAAGTGTTATTCGCCTGCGTCGACGGATGCCAAAATCATGGTGCCAAACGCTACAGCTATCGTGCCACAATCACCGCTGGTGACGCGTGTGATCGCACCATTGCACGATTTCGCCGAAGCCTCCTGATCCCTGTCTGCATGGGTTCAAATTTGATGTCGGGAACATAGCAAGAACAGCTTTCGCTTTACGCAGGGCCGCGCTATGGTGCGGCCCATGAGCAGTTATGACGAAATGGACGCCTTTGAAGGCGCATCCCTATCTTCGCGCGCGATGGCCGCGCGTCCGCAACCCTATCTCGAGGGATTGAATCCCGAGCAACGTGCCGCGGTTTTGCATGTCGATGGCCCGGTTTTGATGTTGGCGGGCGCTGGTACGGGCAAAACCCGCGCGTTGACCGCCCGCATCATCCATTTGCTGAACACAGGGCATGCGCGCCCGAACGAAGTGTTGGCCGTGACCTTTACCAACAAAGCCGCGCGCGAAATGAAGAATCGCGTCGGCATCGAAGGCATGCCGTGGTTGGGTACCTTTCACGCGATCTGTGTGAAGTTGCTGCGCCGTCATGCGGAATTGGTCGGGTTGAAAAGCAACTTTACCATTCTGGACACCGACGATCAGGTGCGACTGCTGAAACAACTTGTCCGCGCCGCCGAGATTGACGACAAACGCTGGCCCGCGCGCCAGTTGGCGAACATTATCGATGGCTGGAAAAACCGTGCTTTGACGCCGGACAAAGTGCCGGCCGCGGATTCTGGGGCATACAATCACAAAGGTATTGAGCTGTATGCGCAGTATCAAACCCGCCTAAAAGAATTAAACGCGACAGATTTTGGCGATCTTTTGTTGCACATGGTGACGATTTTCCAGAACCATCCGGACGTGTTGCAGCAGTACCAGCGCTGGTTCAAATTCATCCTTGTTGACGAATACCAAGATACCAACGTCGCCCAATATCTTTGGCTGCGATTGCTGGCGGCTGGGCACAAAAACATCTGCTGTGTCGGTGACGATGACCAGTCGATCTACGGTTGGCGTGGGGCCGAAGTGGGCAACATCCTGAAGTTCGAAACCGATTTCCCTGGCTGTCATGTCGTCCGATTGGAACAGAATTACCGCTCCACCCCGCATATTTTGGGCGCGGCATCTGGGGTGATCAAAGGCAATACGGGGCGCCTTGGCAAAGAGCTGTGGACCGAAGAAACGACAGGTGAAAAAGTTCGTCTGATCGGTCACTGGGACGGCGAAGAAGAAGCACGCTGGATTGGCGACGAGATTGAATCGTCTCAAAGTGGTACACGAGGAATGGCCCCCAAGTCATTGGATGAAATGGCGATTTTGGTGCGTGCCTCGCATCAGATGCGCGCGTTCGAGGACCGGTTTTTGACCATCGGGTTGCCGTACCGCGTTATCGGCGGCCCCCGGTTTTACGAGCGGATGGAGATCCGCGATGCCATGGCCTATTTTCGCGTTGTGATCAGCCCCGACAACGATTTGTCGTTTGAGCGGATCATGAATACGCCCAAACGCGGGCTGGGCGATAAGGCACAACAGACGATCCAAATGACCGCGCGCAGCAACGGTGTGACCTTGGTCGAAGGTGCGCGTTTGGCCGTCGAGCAAGGCTTGATCAAAGGCAAAGGTGCCAAGGAGCTGAGCAAGCTCGTGGACGGTCTTGCGCGGTGGTCAAAAATGACGCGTGGACCCGTCGTTGCGCGGACTATCGGCGACGATGACGTCATTGATGACGGTGCGCCCGAGCGGGTTGAGTACGGCGAGCCCGAACTGAACCACTTTGAATTGGCGCAAATAATTCTGGATGAAAGCGGCTATACGGCGCATTGGCAAAACGACAAAAACCCAGATTCCCCTGGGCGATTGGAGAACCTCAAAGAGCTGGTCAAAGCGCTGGAACAGTTCGAAAATCTGCAAGGGTTTCTTGAGCACGTCAGCCTGATTATGGACAACGAAAGCGACGATGGCGGCGCGAAAGTGTCGATCATGACGTTGCACGCAGCCAAAGGTTTGGAATTCCCGCAGGTGTTTTTACCTGGGTGGGAAGACGGGCTTTTCCCGTCGCAACGATCTATGGACGAAAGCGGAATCAAAGGCTTAGAAGAAGAACGTCGATTGGCTTATGTTGGCATCACGCGGGCAGAAGAGGTGTGCACGATCAGCTTTGCCGCCAACCGCCGCGTCTTTGGTCAATGGCAATCCTCCTTGCCATCCCGCTTTATTGACGAACTGCCAGAAGACCATGTGGACGTGCTAACGCCGCCCGGTTTGTACGGCGGCGGCTACGGTGCCGCGGCCCCGAAATCGTCGCTGCACGAGGCGGCAGGAGAGGCAAATGTCTACAATTCCCCGGGCTGGAAGCGTCTGCAATCGCGCGCCCAAGAACGCCCCGTCAGCCAACCCAAGGAGAACCGAAATACGGTGATTGATCTGCAAGCGGTCAGCAGTTTTACGATGGGCGAACGGGTGTTTCATCAGAAATTTGGCTACGGTGTTGTCACTGGAATTGAAGGCGATAAGCTGGAAATTGCGTTCGAAAAAGCTGGAACCAAGAACGTCGTATCGCGTTTTATTTCTGGGTGCGATGACATCCCGTTTTAGCCCGTTATCCTAAGGGACAGCGCAAGATTTCCTGAAACATGCCGTCTTCGCGCTCGCCGCTTAGGGTCAATGATTTGATTGAAAACGGGGCGGGCAAGCAGGGTGCGAAATGATCGTTTGCTTGCGTTATAACGGTGTCGAGTTGATCGCGTTTTAATGGGCCTGTGAGGGTCATGTGAAATCGAAAGTCTTTGAAAACATAAGGATATCCCCATTTTAACAGATTTGCATCTTGATCCGCAGTCAGGCGGGCTTGGCGGCGACGGACGAGGTCTTGGTCCGTTGGCGGTGCGCGAAAACTGTCCAAATCTGAAACTGCGCGCCCTGCGAGATTAGCAAGTTCCGAAACATCACCGGTGGGTACAAGTGCGATAAAGCCGCCGATCTGTGCAAGCGTCAGCCCTTGCAGCATGACCGGTCGGACATCAGCACAAAAGCGTTTGAATGCGTGTTTTAACCCGTCTGGTGTTTGGCCATCAATCAACCGAAATGGTGGTTTGATTGTGCCGTGAAATCCGTACTTTCGTGGCCGTTTTGTGATACTGTCATCAGGGGTCCCAACCGCAGATCCCGTCGCGATATCCCAGCCTAACCACGTCGCGCCGGCCTGTGCCAACGGCCCCGGGTCAGGTGTCAAATAGACCGCATAGCGGGTAAAAATCATCCCCAATCCACATCAAACTGGGTGACCAGTTTTCCGACCTGATCTGGCGACAACATGCGCGGATCCATTCCTTTGGTAAGCAACGCCAGTTTCGCTGTTTCCTCAAGTTCTTCAATGGCATAGGCGGCGGCCCACACGTCTTTCCCAGCGACAACGGGGCCGTGATTGGCCAAAACGACGGCACTCCGCTTGCCAGTAAGCCCGCGCACCGCATCGCCCATACCTGCATCACCCGGCATGAAAAACGGCAGCAATTTCACGCGGCCTAGTTTCATAATTGCGTAGGGGGTCACTGGCGGCAGCATGTTGTCTGCGTCCGTGTCCGGCAACATCGACAGCGCCACCGAATGGGTCGAATGCAAATGCACAACGGCGCCGGTCTGACTGCGGGTGTCATAAAACGCGGTGTGCAGCGGGATTTCTTTGGTCGGTTGGTCGCCTGACAGCAGGGTCAGGTTTTCGTCCAGATGACTAATGCGTGCGGGGTCCAAAAAACCCATCGAACTGCCGGTCGGCGTCATCAAAATTGTGCCATCAGAAAGGCGCGCTGAGATGTTGCCTGACGACCCACCGGTCAGTCCGCGATCGAACATCGATTTGGCGATGCGGCAGATGTCTTCGCGCAGGCGGGCACCTTCGGTCATTGGGATTGTTCCATCTTGCCAAGGGCCTCTGCAAAGAAGTTCGTGTCGCCAAAGTTGCCGGATTTCAAAGCCAGCGCCATGTCGCCAAGCCGTACGACCGGAACGCCAGCCGCCAGTCGCGGCCCGATTTCGAGCACTTTTGCCCCAAGACCGGATACGACCGCGCCCGAGGTTTCGCCACCTGCAACGACCATGCGTTTGATGCCGCGCTGCGCGAGCACAGCCGCCAGTTCTGCGAACATGTTTTCAATGGCTTTCGCGGCGGCATCCTGACCAAATGTGGTTTGTGCTGCCCGAACGACATCTGGATCAGCAGAAGAATAGACCAAGGGCGAGGTCGATTGTTCCATCACCCAATCGGCAATTTTTGTAACGTCTGCTTCGCCAAGGATTACGGTTTGGGCGGTGACCTCATAGCTGGGGGCTAGGGTCTGAAAGGCTGCGACTTGTGCGCGGGTGGCGCGACTGCATGATCCCGATAGCACAACGCCGCGCTGCGACACGCCGACCCAAGCGGGTGCGCTGGGGGCGATGCCAAAGTTGTAGGGCAGGCCAAGGGCAATGCCTGATCCGCCGCACAGCAACGCGGTGCCATTTGCGGCGGCACCGATGTCGAACAAGTCTGAATCCTGAATGGCATCGACGATCAAATGTCCTTTGGTTGCTGTCATCGCGGATTTGATCGCTTCGCCACCTTTGGCGACGGTTTGCGCGGAAATATGCCCGACGTCGCGCGTACTTTGTGCCGCCAAAACACGACGCAAATCCGGGTCTGTCATTGGGGTTAGGGGGTGATCTTGCATCCCGCTTTGGCTCAGCAAAACGTCGTTCACGAACAGATGCCCTTGGTAAACCGAGCGCCCGTTTTCGGGGAACGCAGGGCACACCAACGTGGTCGCAACGCCCATGCGGTCGGCCAGCGCGTCAAGCACCTGACCGATGTTGCCTTTGGCCGTGCTGTCGAAGGTCGAGCAGACCTTAAAGATGATCTGGCTTGCCCCTTGCGCCAACAGCCAGTCGCAGGCCGCAAGCGACGCGGCGATTGCATCGGCCAAAGGCGCTGTGCGGCTTTTGAGCGCGATAACGCCAGCATCCAACGCGCTGTCAGCCGCAGCATCTGGCACGCCAATGAACTGGGACACCCGCATGCCGGCCTCGGCCAAGGTTAGGGCAATGTCGCTCGCGCCGGTGAAATCATCTGCGATGACGCCAATTTTCATGTGTCGAAATCCTTGATCGGCCCCAGATCGAGCCGGTGAATGTGAGGGGCAACACCTGCAGCAAAGCGGTCGCGCACCAGCGGATCGTGCCCGGGAATAATCAGGTTCGGCGCACTGGCCAGTGTCATCAACCGCTCGAACCCGTCCAGCATGTTTTGCAGATCGACCACGATGGGGAACGGTTTGCGCTGGTACAGGTTTTCGTAGAAATGCGCGGCATCCGAGGCCAGCACCATCCAACCGCTTTGGGTTTTGACGCGCACGGCCTGCAAGCCGCGCGAATGCCCGCCAATACAATGCACGGTGACGCCATCGGCAATTTGTGCGTCGCCGTCATAAAACCGGACTTTGCCAGAATACAGCCGCTTGATCGCCTCGCAAATATGGTCGGCAGTGTAGGGCATGCGCAGTGTGTCGTGGCACATGCAGGGGCCTGTGGCAAAGGCCATCTCGGCCTCTTGCAGGTGCAAAGTGGCGTTGGGAAACAAGTGCAACCCACCGGCGTGATCGTAGTGCAGGTGGGTTACGATCACTTGGGTGATGTCGTGTGGCGTGATGCCCAGCGGCGCAAGCGCTGCAACCGGATCAAGGCGGATAGGGCGGTCGCGCGTGCTGGCTTCGGCGGTGTCATAGCCGGTATCGACAAGGATGTTTTGATCACCACGGCGCAGCAGCCACATGAAATAATCCATGGCGTGTGGGGCATCGTGATTGTCATCAAAGATAAAGCTGTCCGCACGGGTGCGCGCATTGCGATCCGCATATTTGACCGCGTGAATTTCCCAATCATCCGAGGCGTTCACTGGCGCACGCCAGCAAATGTGCGCACATCACGCCCGATCACCATATTTTTGACGGCACCGTCAAATGCCAGAAAATGCGGTGTTTTCAGGTGCGCGGCAAAGGCGGCGGCGTCTTCATAAAGCTCGTACAAGAACACTTCGTTCGGGCGGTCAGGGTCAGTGCACGTGTCAAAATACGAGCACCCGGATTCGGTCAGCGACGCATCTGCATTGGCGTGCATAAGCGGCAAAAAAACGTCCCATTGCGCAGGATCAATGGTCAGGGTGACAACAACGGCAAACATCAGCGGTCTCTCATTTTTGGCGCAGTGCGCAGGGAAATTGGCAAGCGGCATTCAGGTTCTTTATGACGGCGCGGGAAGATTTTGCAAAGTTTTGCGCGCCTGCAGCATGGTTTTTCTTGCAACGATTTGGTGTCATGCTCAAACCACTCGGAAAGTTGTGGGGGGATCGGTTCGCCATTAATGTATTCGATAATGTATGCATTGACAACAATTAGGATATGACGCCATAAACAAGCAGCTTAAATTGGCGATTTACAGGGGCCCATATGAAACAGAATTTTGATATTGCCGTTTTCGAAGGTGATGGCATCGGGCCAGAAATTACAGCACCGACTGTCGATATTTTGATGGCCATGGCGCACGGTAACCCTGCATATTCCTTGTCGTTCAAAACGGCCGCTGCAGGGGCGGCGCATTATGCGCAAACCGGTGAATCCCTGCCTGATACGTCCATGGCAATTGCCCGCGCGTCTGACGCAATTTTGCTGTCTGCGATGGGGCTGCCGAATGTGCGGTACAAAGACGGCACCGAAATTTCGCCGCAAATCGATCTGCGCAAAGCGCTGGTGTTGTTTGCTGGCGTGCGTCCTGTGACAATCAAAGCAGGGCAGCCAACCCCGTTGAATTTGCCTGCGGGCAAGGACGTTGATTTTGTGTTGATCCGCGAAAGCACCGAAGGGTTATTTTACACTCAAGGGCGCGGTGAAGTGACCAAAGACGAAGCCCGCGAAACGCTGCTGATCACCCGAGACATTTCGGAAAAGCTGTTCAAGTTCGCCTTTGATCTGGCCAAAACCCGCAAGGATGCTGGCCGTGGCCCCGGCAAAGTCACCTGCGTGGACAAGGCCAACGTGTTCCGCGCATTTGCCTTTTTCCGCGAAATGTTCGATGCCGAAGCCGCCAAGCACCCCGACCTGATCGCCGATCACGCCTACGTCGATGCGACCGCTCTTTGGATGGTGCAAAAGCCGTGGGACTTTGACGTCATGGTCACCGAAAACATGTTTGGCGATATTTTGTCTGACCTTGGGGCGGGCTTGATGGGCGGGCTTGGGCTGGCCCCGTCTGCTGACATCGGGCTGCACAACGCGGTGTTTCAGCCGTGCCACGGATCGGCACCGGACATCGCAGGCCAAGGGGCGGCGAACCCCATGGCAATGATTTTATCTGCGGCGATGATGTTGGATTGGTTGGGCCTGCGCCACGACAATCCGGCGATGGTCGCAGACGGTGTTCGCCTGCGCGAAGCGGTTGAGCAGGTTGTCTCCGAAGGCACCGTGTTGACCCGTGATTTGGGCGGCATTGCCAGCACCTTTGATGCCGCAACTGCGGTCAAGCGGGCGCTATCGCTCGCATGATCAATGTGGCCTGCATAGGGGCGGGGTATTTCGCGCAATTCCACTACGACAGTTGGGCGCGCATGGACGATGTGACGCTGGTGGGCGCATGCGATCTGGACGTCGCGCGCGCCCAAGCCACGGGCCTGCCAGCCTTTGATGAGCTGCGCGCGATGCTGGACCAGGTGCAACCTGACATTCTGGACATCATTTTACCGCCACACGCCCACGCCGAGGCGATCAGAACGGCCCTCGCGGCGGGCATCAAAACGCTGATTTGCCAAAAACCGTTCTGTGCATCCCTAGCGCAAGCCCGCCAGATCACAGACGAGGCACAGGCCAACGGCGTGCGCATTATCGTGCACGAAAATTTCCGGTTCCAACCGTGGTATCGCTGTATCAAACAAGCACTGGACGATGATCTGCTCGGCGACGTGTTGCAGATGACATTCCGACTGCGCCCAGGGGACGGGCAGGGGCCAAATGCCTATCTGGATCGCCAGCCCTATTTCCAACAAATGCCAAAGTTTTTGATCCACGAAACGGCGGTGCATTGGGTTGATACGTTCCGGTTTTTGCTCGGGAACCCGGTTTCTGTCTACGCAGATCTGCGCCAAATCAACCCTGCGATTGCAGGCGAAGACGCAGGGTTTTTCATCTTTGAGCATGCGAACGGCGTGCGAGCATTTTTCGACGGCAATCGCCACCTTGATCACGCCGCAGACAATCACCGGCGCACCATGGGCGAAGCGCTGGTCGAGGGCACCAAAGGCACGCTGACTTTGGCCGGTGATGGGTCGGTTCACTTGCGTAAATTCGGCGGAATTTCTCAAACAGAATTGCTGGCACCGGACATATTTGATGGATTTGGCGGCGATTGTGTTCACGGGTTGCAAAGTCACGTGATTTCAGCCTTTTTGGGCCACAGACCTTTTGAGAACCTCGCGAATGACTATCTGAAGGTCATCGAGATAGAAGAAGCGATCTATGCCTCGGCGTTGCACGGAAAAAAGGTGACGCTGGAGGAGTAATTTAGGAGGGCATACATGCCTTTATCCAGCTCCCAGCGTGCAATTCACGAGTTGCGCCAACTGATCTTTTCCGGCGAATTGGCGGCCGGTTCTGACCATTTGGAAAGCGAGCTGGCGGATCGTTTGCAAATGTCGCGAACGCCGGTGCGCGAGGCGGCGTTGACGCTCGAAACCCAAGGGTTACTGACCCTGCGACCGCGCAAAGGTGTGCGTATTTTGCCTGTTTCAGCCGATGACATGCGCGAAATTTACGATGTTCTGACCGAACTCGAAGGGCTTGCCGCAGAACGTGCCGCTGAGGCGGGGTATAGCGACGCCGCGCTTGCGGATTTGGGTCAATCTATCGCTGATATGGACCGCGCGATTGACGATCAAGAACTGGATGCATGGGCGCAGGCCGATGAACGGTTTCACACTGAATTGGTGCGCTTGGGGCAAAATTCACGCCTGACCAGCATCGTCGCAATGATGAGCGATCAGGTGCGTCGTGCGCGCGCGATGACCTTGTTTATTCGTCCTCTGCCGACTAAATCAAACGACGATCACCGCGGCGTTTTTGATGCCATAAAACGCGGCGATGTGACCGAAGCGGGGCGCATTCACCGCGCCCACCGTGCGCAGGCCAAGCGGATCATCGTAGATCTGCTTGAAAAACATCGCCTGCATTTGCTTTAGCTCGCAATGCGCGCAGCTTTGGGCGTCATGCCTGTCCAGCTTTGAAAAGCGCGATAAAACGAATTCGGATCGCGGTAGGCCAATAGGAACGAAATTTCCTCGGTGTTTAGGTCGGTATGGCGTAAATAATGCAGGGCCAATGTCCGCCGAGTATCATCCAGAACGGCTTGATAAGATTGACTTTCTGACGATAGATGTCGCTGCAAACTGCGTGTCGACATGTGCATGCGACTGGCCGTTTCGGTGATGTTTGACAGGCCACTTGGCAGCATCTCGCTTAGGGTCTTTCGCACCCGCGCAGTCATCGTTTGTCCTGCACTCAACGCTTCTAGTTCACGGCGAAATTCGGGTTCCATCGTCGCCCATTGCGCGGGGTTCCGGGACAGCAAGGGGCGTGCGGCGTCTTCTTTGAGAATGCTGAGTTCGGGGGCATTGCCATACGTGATCTCAATGCCGAAATAGGCGACAAGCGCGTCGTGACATTCCAGTTTTTCAGACAAAACGATTTTTGACGGGCGCACAGGGTGCCCTGTGCAAATGCGCATGGCCTCGACAAAAAATACCATCTCGGTGGCGGCAAATTGATGCGGTAAATCGAGGCCGGTAACAGTGCTCGATTTCACCAAACGCAGATCATTGCCATCGGGTAAGATGTCCAAACGCAACGGGCCGACCAAAGGTTTGAACACCGACAAACGCTCTAGTCCGACCAAGACCGTCGGGCTGCATGTGAACGCGAAAAATGCCGGGTTGAAGGGGCCGCGCGCATAGGCCTGACCTAAAAACAGCGGTAAATCGGGGCGATTGGCAAGCTCGACTGCGGTGCTCCACCCGTCAAAATACTGCTCTGCACTGACGCCCCGGCCTTCGGTTTCAAGGTAGTCTGCGGGCAGATCCATTTCAGTCAAAACGTCGTCGAGCGAGATTTGCAACAGCGCGCAGAATTGCTCCATTGTGCGGGCGATTTTGTATTTTGGGGCGTAGTCCGTCATGATCAATCCGCTGATGGTTTTTGTCAAAATAGGCGTCTGCCTGACAAAAGGATACAGGGCGTTGTCAAAGATGGCGTGATTTGTTGGTCAATTGGCGCGAACCGCGACCGTGACAAGTGCGTGATTTGATTGATGCGCCTTAAGGTGCGATCCGTTTGCTAAGTAGCGTTTGAATGGATCTGTGCCTGAGGATCGCGGACAGTCCATCAATTACGTAGCTAAGGTTTGACCAGGATACTTATGCTTGAAACTGCCCGAACTGCCCTTGGTGAAAGATCAGACCGGGCACGTCGCGATAGGCGGCTTGCGTGATTTGGCCCAAGATCATCGTGTGATCGCCTGCCTCGTAGGTCGTGTGAAGCGTGCAATGAAATTGCGCCGCACAACCCGCGAGAAGTGGCACGTCATCCGCGCCAACCGTCCAGTCGAACCCGTCAAAGCCGTCGCCTTGCGTCGAAAAATGCTTGGCCAGTGCGAATTGATCCGCGCCTAAAACATGGATGCAAAAAGACTGTGCTGTCACAAATGCATCATGACGCCGCGATCCGCGGCCGGGGGCCCACATCACCAACGGTGGATCCATCGAGATCGAGGAAAACGAATTTGCGGTCATCCCCAGCGGCCCGATTTCGGACTGTGTGGTAATCACCGCGACACCTGTCGCAAAACGACCCATAGCCGCGCGAAAGTCATCGCGCGTGTCAGGGCCGGGGGTAAATCGTTGCTCATCACTCATGGACGCAAGCGGTGCCACGAGGCGGCGCAATTGTCCACCGCCCGTGATGCGCCTGCGTCAGTTTGTGCTTTGTTGAACCAATGCCGACAAATCGATCCCGATTTGATCAATTGGACCCATCGCATCGATCCGTTTCAGTGCACCTTTGGCGTCATAGTAGCTGATCAAAGGGGCGGTTTGCGCGTGATACGCCTTTAGGCGGTCGCCAACGGTTTCCGCGTTGTCATCTGCGCGCCGTTTCATTTCGGTGCCGCCGCATTTGTCGCAAACCCCTGATGTTGCAGGTGTTTTGAACGTGTCATGGTACCCTTCGCCGCAGCTGCCGCACGTGTACCGACCTGCGACGCGTTCGACCATTGCGGCGTCATCAACGTCCAAAGAAATGGCTGCGTCGATTTTTTGACCGGTTTCTTGCAGCAACCCATCTAGGGCCGTGGCTTGCACATCGGTGCGGGGAAACCCGTCAAGGATCACGCCTTTGGCGCAATCTGCTTCGCTCAGGCGATCACGCAGAATGTCGATGACGATCTGATCGCTGACCAAATCGCCGGCTTTCATCACGGCCTCAGCGGCGCGACCCGCATCAGTGCCAGCAGCCACAGCAGCGCGCAGTAAATCGCCGGTGCTCAGCTGAACGTAGCCGAATTTACCTTCTAACATCCGCGCTTGCGTGCCTTTGCCAGCCCCCGGAGGGCCCAGCAAAATCAGGACGGGCGGCGTTGCTGTGTCGGTTCCATCCATGTCGATTTACGCCTTGTTCATGCGGTTGGCGATCAGGTCGTCCACCACGGACGGGTCTGCCAATGTCGACGTGTCGCCCAGCGTGTGGTGGTCGTTTTCAGCAATTTTGCGCAGGATACGACGCATGATTTTGCCAGAGCGGGTCTTTGGCAAACCGGGGGCCCATTGGATCAGATCGGGGGATGCGATTGGCCCGATTTCGCTGCGCACCCATTTGCGCAATTCCAGGCGCAGCTCTTCTGTTGGGTCTTCGCCGTTCATCAAGGTGACGTAGCAGTAAATGCCTTGGCCTTTGATGTCGTGCGGATAGCCTACAACCGCGCTTTCGGCGACTTTGGGGTGGGCGACCAAGGCGCTTTCGACTTCTGCGGTGCCCATGCGGTGGCCAGACACGTTGATCACGTCATCGACGCGGCCAGTGATCCAATAATCACCGTCTTCGTCGCGTTTGCAGCCGTCACCGGTGAAATAATATCCGGCGTAATCTGCGAAATAGGTCTTTTCGAACCGCTCGTGATCCCCCCAGACCGATCGCATTTGACCGGGCCAGCTGTCTTTGATGCAAAGCACACCTTCGACGCCGTTGCCTTCGATGATTTCGCCTGTGGCAGGTTCCAGAACGACGGGTTCAATGCCAAAAAACGGCTTCATCGCGGATCCGGGTTTCATGGCGTGGGCACCGGGCAGGGGTGTCATCAAGTGACCGCCGGTCTCGGTTTGCCACCACGTATCGACGATGGGGCAGGTGCCGCCGCCGACGATCTCGTTGTACCAATTCCACGCTTCGGGGTTGATCGGCTCACCCACTGTGCCCAGAAGTTTCAGCGACGAAAGATCACATTTTTCAACGAAACTGTTGCCTTGCCCCATCAGTGCACGCAAGGCGGTGGGGGCGGTGTAAAATTGCGCAACTTTGTGTTTTTCAACAACCTGCCAGAACCGCGAGGCGTCGGGGTAGGTTGGCACGCCCTCAAACATCAGCGTTGTCGCGCCATTCGCCAGCGGGCCGTAGACAATATAGCTGTGGCCCGTGACCCAGCCCACGTCTGCGGTGCACCAGTAGATGTCGCCGTCTTTGTAATCGAACGTAATTTCATGCGTCATCGCGGCGTAAACCAGATATCCGCCGGTCGAATGTACCACGCCCTTTGGCATGCCAGTTGATCCGGATGTGTACAGAATGAACAGCGGATCTTCGGCGTTCATTTCTGTTGGGGGGCAGTCTGTTGACGCCTCGGCGGCCAAGGCGTTGTAGTCGTAGTCGCGCCCATCAACCCATGTGGTTTGCCCGCCTGTGCGTTTCACAACCAGACATTTCACATTGTCCGAAGTGTGCAGCAACGCCTGGTCCGCATTTGATTTCAGCGGGGTGTTGCGCCCGCCGCGTGGGGCTTCGTCTGCGGTGATCACAACTTTGGCTTCTGATCCGTTGACACGGGCGGCCAAAGCGTCGGGCGAAAAGCCTGCAAACACGATGGAATGGATCGCGCCGATGCGGGCAGAGGCCAGCATCGCATAGGCAGCTTCGGGGATCATTGGCATGTAGATGACAACGCGGTCGCCTTTACCAACGCCCAAGTCCTTGAGAACATTTGCCATTTTGCAAACGTTCTTGTGCAGCTCGTTGTAGGTGATGTGCAAGGCTTCGTCGTCGGGACTGTCTGGTTCCCAGATGATCGCCGTCTGATCGCCGCGTGTTGCCAGATGCCGGTCCACGCAATTGGCGGCAACATTCAGTGTGCCATCGGCGTACCAGTTGATCGACACGTTGCCCAAATCATAGGACACGTCCTTGACCTGCGTGTAGGGTTTGATCCAATCGACGCGCTTGCCGTGTTCGCCCCAGAACGCATCCGGGTCCGCAATCGACGCCGCATACATCGTGTCATATTTCGCCGCATCGACATGGGCATTTGCAGCCATTTCGGCGGATGGAGGAAAAGTTTTCGCGGCGGTGTCTGACATTGGTCGCTCCTGACGGTGTGTTCTGTTCGTACGGAACGACGGCGCTGACAATCGCACCGCGTCCTCCCTTGGCCGAGATAATACCGCGATCTGAAAAGAAAGGAATAACTTACGGTAATATAAGGGTTTGCTTGTAAATCTTTTTCCCTGCGCAACTGTGGTTTGTAAATTTAGCTGTAAAGGCTGTAAATTTCTCCGTGTTTTCCACCTTTTGCCTGTCAAAGCCTTTGCAGTGAAGCCTTTGACAATTTCGCCGGCATCGTTGCGTAAGTTTCGTAAAGGTTAACAATGCCCTGCGACACATTGTTTCCTTGACGATTTTCCTGCGATTTTGGCCAGAATCAGAAGTGGCTTACAAAAGCCCGCGTTCCTCTAGAACTTTGCGGGCCACGCGAAAGCATTCCAACCCCTGAGGCACCCCGCAATAGATCGCGATGGCGTGCACAGCGGCGCGGATTTCCTCGATCGAGCAGCCGTTGTTTATGGCCCCGTTGCAGTGGATTTCCCATTCGTGCATTTTGCCAAGCCCGCCCAGCATCGACAGGTTCATCAAGCTGCGGGTTTTGGCGTCAATCGCGTCGTCGCCCCACCCAAAACCCCAGCACCATGCGGTCATGGCCTCTTGGAAGGGGCGGTTGAAATCATCCGCCGCATCCAGATTTTTCTGCACATAGTCGCCTCCCAATGTGGCTTTGCGCTGGGTCAGGCCCGCTTGGAAAAGATCTTCGTCAAAAAGGCTCATGGGTTTGGTATCCTTGGGTGAAAAGTGGTGTGCATTTGTCCGCGCTTTTATCGCGATAATGGAGGCAGGCCAAGCGATCAGAGCCGACATCAAATGTGCCATTGCTGGCGGTTACGGACCTGCGTACACCTGATGCACCACACAAACTGATGCGTGACACCACCAACTTTGAGGACCCCCAAATGCCTGACACTTTGCCCACCACAATGAACGCGTTTGTTTTGCACCGCCACGGTGGCATGGACGCGATGGACTTTCACGACGATTGGGCGATGCCGCAGGTTGGCCCGGACGATGTGCTGATCAAAGTCGGAGCCTGCGGTCTGAACAACACGGACGTCAACACGCGCTCGGGCTGGTATTCCAGCACAGTGACCGAGGCGACGACCGGTGGTGCCTACGATGATGTCTCGCAACAAGACCCAAGCTGGGGTGGCGCGCCGATCCAGATGCCACGTATTCAAGGGGCCGATGCCGTCGGTGTGGTTGTGGCTGTTGGGGCCAATGGGTCAGCGGATTTGGTCGGCAAACGTGTCATGACAGATTGCTGGCAGCGCGACTGGTCCGACCCGATGAACCGCGACAAGACGGGTTATTTTGGCAGCGAACGTGACGGTGGCTTTGCGCAGTTTACAACTGCTGACCGGCGCAACGTGGGTGTTGTCGACAGCGCGCTGTCCGATGCAGAATTGGCGACGTTTTCATGCAGCTACACCACCGCCGAAGGCATGTTGTCGCGCGCCAATGTTGGTGCAGATGATGTGGTTTTGGTGACGGGGGCTTCTGGTGGGGTCGGGTCGGCTCTGATCCAACTGGCCAAACGGCGCGGGGCAAAAGTCGTCGCAATGGCATCGGAGGCAAAGCATGCCCAAATGGCCGGTCTGGGGGCCGACGCGCTGTTGCCGCGCAGCCCTGAAAACCTGAAACAAGCACTGAAGACCGCGATCGGCCAAGACACGGTTACCGTTGTTGCCGACATCGTGGGTGGCCCGTATTTTGGCACCGTGATCGACGTTTTGGCGCGCGGTGGGCGCTATACGTGTTCCGGCGCAATCGCTGGCCCGATTGTCGAATTGGACCTGCGCACGTTCTATCTGCGCGACTTGACGTTCACAGGATCGACTGTGGTTCCGACCCATATTTTTGGCGACCTGATCGGCTATATTGAACGCGGCGAAGTCCGCCCGATGCTGGCCCAAACCTTTCCGCTGTCGCAATTGCGCGACGCCCAGCAAACCTTTATCGACAAGACCCACGTTGGCAATATCGTCGTCATCCCGTGACGTCGACGTTTCGCCATTTCAGGACTTCTGAACAGAAGGATGTGCACAATACTGCATGCGGGTAATGTGTGCAGGCACAACCTCCGGTACGCCTGTGCGGTAATTCTGACATAAACCCTTGGCACCTTGTGGGGGGTCGGCTAGCCTCTGGTTCAGTTGGGCATCTGCGCCCGCACATAGGGAGAAAAAAATGAACAAGATTGCACTGGGTGCCATTGCTGGCACGCTGACATGCGCCTTTGCACTAGAGGCAGCCGCAACCGAATGGAACGTATCTGTTTGGGGCAAACGCCGCGCCTTTACGGAGCACGTCGAAAAGTTGGCCGAATTGGTATCTGAAAAAACCAACGGCGAATTCACCATGAACATCAGCTATGGTGGTCTGTCCAAGAACAAAGAAAACCTCGACGGGATTTCTATCGGTGCGTTCGAAATGGCGCAGTTCTGCGCGGGCTACCACCGTGATAAAAACCGCGTTGTAACGGTTCTGGAACTGCCATTCTTGGGCGTTGAAAACCTCGCACAAGAAGTTGCGGTGTCCAAAGCCGTCTACGCCCACCCCGCAGCGGCCGAAGAAATGGCTCAGTGGAACGCGAAACTGCTGATGACCTCGCCAATGCCACAGTACAATCTGGTCGGCACCGGTGACGCGCGCATGACGCTGGACGATTTCAAAGGCATGCGCGTTCGTGCAACCGGCGGCATCGGCAAAGCCTTTGCATCCGTTGGTGGCGTTCCGACATCTGTGACCGCGACCGAAGCGTATCAGGCGATGGAAGGTGGATTGGTCGACACGGTTGCGTTTGCCCAGCACGCGCACTTGTCCTTTGGCACGATCAACCAAGCGACGTGGTGGACAGCCAACTTGAACCCCGGCACGGTGAACTGCCCGGTTGTCGCAAACATCGACGCCTATGACGCACTGTCTGATGCCGAGCGTGAAGCGCTCGATTCCTCAATTCCCGAAGCGCTGGATCACTATCTGGCCAACTACGGCGAATTGCTGGGCCGTTGGGACAGCGTTCTGGAAGAAAAAGGCGTGAAAAAAGTCGAAATCAGCGACGACGTGATTGCTGAATTCCGCACAATCGCCGCTGACCCGATCCGCGACGAGTGGATCAAAGACATGGAAGCCCAAGGCCTGCCGGGCCAAGAGCTGTATGATCTGGTTGTGAAAACATTGGCCGAGGCCAAGGCGACTAATTAAGACCAAACAACTGGGTCGTCCCAATCGGGGCGGCCTACTTCGTTTTCGATCAACGACCCAAGCGGGCCCTTGTTCAAAAACGGTGAAAATGCCGATAAAAACGGGGGGATAGACCATGGCAGGCTCAGGTGCTGTGCTGGAGGATTCCAGTCTGCTCAGTAGATTGGATCGTGCACTTTTACCGCTGGAACGTGTGTGTGCGTTGATCAGCGGCCTCGCGATTTTCTCACTGATGTTCCTTGCGGCGTATTCCGTATCGGGGCGCAAATTCTTTGGCACGCCCATGCAAGGCTACGTCGATATCATCGAGTTGATGATGCCGATCATCGCGATCATGGGCGTCGCTTACGTGCAGCGTGATGGCACGCACATCCGCATGGATATGCTGGTCAGCAAGCTGAGCGGGCGCACCTTGTGGCTGTTCGAACTGGTGTCGGTTCTGATGATCCTGATCTTGATGCTGGCGCTGATGTGGGGGTCCTGGGATCACTTCGCCCGCTCGTTTGATTGCGCGCGCCCTTGGTGCAGCAAAGACAGCACCACCGATATTTATCTGCCACTTTGGCCGTCCAAACTGGTGGTGCCGTTTGCCTTTGGAGTGCTGGTTTTGCGCCTGATTTTGCAGGTTTGGGGCTACAGCCGCGCGCTTGTTTTCAACCTCGAAAACCCCGCTGGCGTTCCTTTGAACCTGACCGTAGCAGAGCAGGCGGCCATCGAGGCCCGTTCCTTGGAAGGGGCAGACTGATGGATAGTATTTCAATCGGATTGTGGGTGTCGGGCGGCATGCTGGTGATGGTTTTGCTGGGCATGCGGGTGGCGTTTGCCGCCGGTATGGCGGGCTTTGTCGGGCTGGTTTGGCTGCGCTGGAACGGATTTGACTACGACCCCGAGAAATTCGGCAAGGCGTTGCAAATCAGCGTGCGGATCGCCGGTCTAACCCCACAATCCAAAGTCAGCGCCAATGTTTTGTCGCTGATCCCTGTGTTCATTCTGATCGGCTATTTGGCCTACTACGCCCACCTGACAACGGCCCTGTTCGAGGCCTGCAAACGCTGGTTTGGCTGGGTTCCGGGGGGCTTGGCGGTGTCCACCGTCTTTGCAACGGCAGGCTTTGCTGCGGTGTCTGGGGCGTCTGTGGCGACCGCGGCTGTGTTCGCGCGCATCGCCATCCCCGAGATGCTAAAGCTGGGCTATAACAAACAATTCGCCGCAGGCGTCGTGGCGGCAGGGGGCACGTTGGCCTCGCTGATCCCACCCTCGGCTATCCTTGTGATTTACGCGATCATTGTGGAACAAGACGTGGGCAAACTGCTGCTCGCGGGCTTCATCCCGGGTGCGTTTTCAGCGATCGTTTACGCGGGTCTGATCATCGGTATCGCGATGACGTTCAAGACGGTTGGCCCGCCCGTGCGCGGGTTTACGTGGACGCAGCGGTTTGCGTCCTTGCCACCGGCCTTGCCCATCGTGGCGGTGGTCGTGATCATCATCTTTTTCGTCTACAACCCGTTTGGCGATGCGTGGGGCACACCGACCGAAGGCGGCGCAATCGGCGCGTTCATCGTCTTCTGCATGGCGCTGTATCGGGGCATGCGCTGGGGGCAATTGAAAGAAGCACTGCTGGAAACCGCCAAGTTGACGGTGATGATTTTCACCATCATCTGGGGCGTGCTGATCTACGTACGCTTCCTAGGCTTCGCCAAATTGCCAGACGCGTTTTCGGATTGGATCACCTCGTTAGAAATGTCGCCAATGCTGATTTTGGTCTGCATTTTACTGGCCTACGCGGTGTTGGGCATGTTCATGGATGCTATCGGAATGCTGCTGCTGACGTTGCCGGTGGTTTACCCTGCGGTCATGGCGCTGAACGGCGGCGAATACGTGTCTGCGGCGGACAGTGCGTTCGGAATGTCGGGCCCAATGTGCGCGATCTGGTTCGGGATTTTGGTGGTCAAAATGGCAGAGTTCTGTCTGATCACACCGCCCATCGGGCTGAACTGTTTTGTGGTGGCAGGCGTGCGCGATGACCTGACCGTGCAGGATGTGTTCAAAGGCGTGATGCCGTTTTTCGTGGCGGACGCTGCAACAATTGCGGCGCTGGTTGCCTTTCCGGGTATCGTGCTGTGGTTGCCGTCACTGGTTTAGGCGGCTCTGAACGAGAATGGCCGCCCACCAAAAGAGGGGGCTCTCGCGCCTTTCGAGGTCTTATTCAGCGGCGATTGGCTGGGATGTTGATAGTGTCGTCGCAAACCTGTGGCGCTCTGCCATAGCACAACGGATGATGTCCGGCGGGGCCAATTGCTCGGGCGTGCCAAGCTGTTTGGCGGACCAACTGTGTGCGTTCAAATTCATCCCGCTCAGCGCGGACAATGGGATGGCAAGGCACAAGGATGCGGCAATCGGCGACAGCCATAACGTCACAAGCCCCAGCACGATCCCCGCGACAAGCAACGTGCCGATGACGGTTTCGAACAGGTGAAACTTGGTCATGACGGCGACAGAATATTTCCCGCCCCCGCGTTGTTGCGGTGTCCAGGTTTCGCTAATTCCTATTGTCCTGCGCGCAACCGAGATGGATTGTTGGACCATCAGGATCGGTGCGTAGGCCACAGACAGGATGATTTCCGTCACAACTGACAGGACGAACTGCGGTGCACCGCCAACGTCTCGCATCTGAATGCCGGTGCGCGGGGCCATCACTGCCCCGATGATCTTGGGGGCCAAAAGCATCGTGTATACGAACCCGAGGATGGCCAGCCCGTTGCCGACGTTTATTTCTGGCCAGCTGACTTGCGGGTCATAGCCGCTGAAGTAATGCACAGCGTTGGTGTTTTTACCGTCCCCGAACAGCGCCCAGACCAGCAACAACATCAGCCAGGCGGGCGAGGTCAGATAGCTGATGATCCCGCACAGCAGATGCAGGCGTGACACCGGATGAAAACTGCGTATGCCAAGCAGACGCAGGTGTTGCAGGTTGCCTTGGCACCAACGCCGGTCCCGTAAGACAAAGTCGATCAAGGTCGCGGGGGCTTCCTCATAACTGCCCTGAATATGGGGCAAAAACCTGACCGACCATCCCGCGCGGCGCAGGAATGCGGCCTCGACAAAGTCGTGCGACAAAATGAGATGCGAGGGACCGCGTCGCGACGGCAGGCGGGGCAGGCCGGCACAACTGGCAAATGCTTCGGTTCGGATGATGGCGTTGTGCCCCCAATAGTTGCCTTCGCGGTCCGTCCAGCGTGCTAGTCCTTCGGCGGGGGCGGCCCCGTGGATGCGCGAGGCAAATTGCAACATTCTTCCAAACAGGGTTTGCGCCCCGATAAGCCTTGGAAAGGACTGGACCAGCCCCGCGCCTGGATCACTGCCCATGGCATCGGCCAATTCAACAATCGCCGCGCCGCTCATCAGGCTGTCGGCATCCAGAACCAGCATCGCGGGGTAGGCACCGCCGTAGCGTTCGACCCACTCGGTCAGATTGCCCACTTTGTAATCGGTATTTTCGACCCTGCGACGGTAAAAAACTTTGTTCGGAAACGACGCCCATAATGTTTGGAACGCCTCCAATTCCCGCTTGGCCGTCAGATCATCGCGCGTGTCAGACAGCACAAAAAGCGTGAAGGTATGGGCCGATTTTTCGATCTTTAATGCAGCGATCATCGCAGCGGCGTTGCCAAAAACATCGGATGTCACTTCGTTGTAGATTGGCATCAACAGGGCCACATCAAGTGGTTTGACGAGGCCCTGTGTGGTGGCACAGGGGCGCGGGTGGCGCATTGCCACAACCCCGGCAACGGCCGTGGTGACAGACAGCGAAATCCAGAAAAACGTGAAGGCCATCAACCCGACCACGACGCCTTCAAACCAGGAAAAACCGTTGATTGCGAACCACTGCGTAAAGGCGGCAAGCAACCCCAAAGTGGCCAAGATCGCTGGCAGAAAGACGCCAATCCGCCACCTACGCGTCGTTGAATGTGCCTGCATTGCCACCGCTTTGGGATCGCGAAATGGCCGGTCCAGACGCTGGATCGGTCGCAGCAAGGGCCGCGGTGCCGGCATTCGCCCGCCGTGTTGCAAAGGGGTTATGCTGTCCATCGGTAAAGCCAAACCTCGCTGACCGGTGTGTCGCCCTTGAGCAATTGCGCGCGCAATTCAATTCTAGTCGCATCCTGAGGGGTGAGGTGAAATGCCAATCGCACGTCGCCCGTGCCCGGATTGCGCTGCAAAATGCCCTCGGATACTTTGCCTGCGTCGTTGGTGATCAGCATCTGGATGTCGGACAAATCACCTGCAAAAATCGCATGGTCCGCAAAGTCGATGGCAACGATTGTGTCAATCTTATCAAAGGCCTTGCCGATCCGTGTGTTCGACACGCGCGGCAAATCGGGCAAACCGGTTGCTTTGTCGCCCCATGCCATTGCGTAGCCAAAGCTGTATTCTGATCCCGCTGCCATTGGTTCTGCGGGGCGCCAGTACGCGACGGTATTGTCGTAGATTTCTTTGTCAGACGGGATTTCAACCAGCTCCACCGATCCTGCCCCCCAGTCCCCGTTCGGGGTGATCCAGAGAGACGGGCGGTTCTCGTAAAAGGCTTGCAAATCACCGAATTTCTCGGGGTCGCGGGTGCGTTGCATCAGGCCGAAACCACGTGGGTTTTCGTCGTTGAAAACGCTGATCTCGAGCTCTTTTGGATTGGCAAGTGGCCGCCAAATCCGCTCGCCGGTGCCATTCCACATCAGCAGGCCGTCGCTGTCATGCACGCCGGGCCGGAAATCCTGGAAACGGCCACGGTTGGTTTCATCAAACAGGAACATCGACGTCAGCGCACCAAGCCCGACATGGTGCAGATCAACGCGCGGGAACAGCGTGGCTGTCACATCGACATTGGTGGTGTCGCCCGTCGATATCTTGAAGGTATACGCCCCGGTGGTTGACGGCGAATTCAGCAATGCGTGAACGGTAAACACCGTGTCGCCCGGTGCGGCGGCTTGTACCCAGAAATCGGTAAAGTCGGGGAATTCTTCGCCGCCCGGATCGCCGGTGCGCAACGCCAATCCGCGCGCTGACAAGCCGTAGCCCTGACCTTTGGCAACGGCGCGGAAATAGCTGGCCCCTTGGAACACAACGAATTCATCAAAGTGGCTGGGCGTGTTCAAGGTGGTCCTCAGGCGGAACCCAGAATAGCCCATCGTATCATCGACAGGCAAATTCGGCAGATCGCCCCTGATCTCGAACAACGACAGATCATAGCCGAGCGTTTTGGCGATGCCGTCCTCAACGATGTTGATCGTGGCGGGGCGCGTTGTGTACAAACCAGCTGTGAACAGGTCCATCGTTAGGGGGCGGTCTTCATCGATCCAAATGCCGTTTTCGAGATCAAACTGGATCTTGTTGAAGTCTTCAAAAGACAGGTTTTGCCATGGCGCGGGGATCAGTGGCTTTGGTTCGTAATCTTGTTGTGCCAGTGCGCGGGCGTGCTCCAATAACCACTCTGTGCTGAACGGTGCCTCTGCCGTTATCAAGTTTTCTGCAGACCAGGCGGCAGACCAAGGAGAGGTCGCAGTCGAGGCTGCGATGCCAGCCAAAAGGGCGCGTCGGGAGATCATCATAACGAAGTCAACTTTCTTATGTGTTGATCTTTTTGGCTAGGACTGTGGTGCCAAAAAGATCAAAGGGCCGAAGCCGATGAGGTTGGTATTTTCTGCATTCAGAGTTCAGCGTATTGATAAATACATAAGCGACCCGCAGCGATGTCACAAAACGCCGGACCTCAAAGCGGCAAGGAATTGCTGAGGTTTTTATCAAAAAGTCATGTTTCATGGGCCGGTTTTTGCCGAGTGTTGGGTTCCGCAGGGGGATAGGCAGATGCGCGTCCTCGCACGGCGGGTAAGACTGGCGTTACCCATGCCAAGCGCTGAAGATTCTGGAGCGCGCGTTAGGGGCAATAACGCGCCAACCGTCATTCTAGGCACCCTCGGATTCCCTTGAAACTGGCGTCGCACACATCTTTAGCGTGTCAAAGGGTGGGCTCTTTGCGCCGGTAAACCTGCCACAGCGCGGTCTGCTGGACCGCTTTGTAATGGGTCTTGATGTAGGCACTGTATATGTCCTTCATCAGGTCCGTCGTGGTTGTGGCAATGGGCCGTTTCGGGATCATTACCACATCGACACCCCCCAACAAATCCTGCGCTGAAAGATGGAAATCGGCGTCAAAGTTGCGCCCGTCGTGCATCCATGCGGTTCCACCCGGGGGGGGATTGATGCCTGCAAGCGACGTCATCGGGCTGGCGAAATCCAGGACCAGCACGTTGTCCGCTGGTGGCTCCAGGGATGCCAGCATCAAGACGCCTTTTTCCAAAGTTTCGGCGTAATCAGAGTAGAATTTGAATTGCCCGCCATCGAGCGTGTTGACGATGCGGATGTCTTTGCCGTTTGGGGTTCCCAAAGCGATGCCTGCGCTGCTTGCGACCATTGCGGCGTGCAATCCCAATGCAGCGGCCGAGGACACTCCGATCGGGATCATCAAAACGATCACCAAAACTGCTGCGCCGCGTGTCACCATGTCGGCGCTGTTGGGCAAACCCTGTCGCCATTGACGCGCCAGATGTTCACCGGCGACGACCCCGCCTGCCAGCAATGTCACAACGCCGCGGATTTGAAAATTCTGCAACAGCAATGCATACCCTGCGCAGCCGCAAAACCCGTAGAACAGCACGTCGTTAACGCGGCCTCTTTGCCAAACGGCCAGTGCCGCCAAACACCCGAACAAGACGTATTCGCCTGACGTTTCCAGCAATGACACAACATAGTCGCGGGGCGGCAAAACGGCGCTGACGTTTGATGCATCAACCAGATCCGCGATGTGCATCTGCGTGCCGCCCCAAAACATCTCGATCACGACACCAGAAAGGGCGATGATCAAGATTGCACCAGCTGCCCAACGTCTTTGGATCGGATGTACAAGCATGAGGATCAAAAACCCCAAGGCAACGACGCCGTAGGTTGCCTTTGTGTAGATCAACATCAGCGTCAACGCGCTCGCCGCCAAGGTGTCGCCCGCCAGTTGGTGACGCACCGGTCGGTTGGGCCGCAAATGCATGATCAACAGGATCCCAATCAGCGCCCAGCCGATCCGGTTATAGAACATCGCAAACGAGATATTTATCACGATTTCTCCGGTGTTCATCGGCGTGATCATCAGCAACAGTAAAACGATAGCCCATGGCACCGCGATCAGGGGTCGAACCCGTGTGCCAAGCACATGGATCATGATGGGCCCTGTCACGACCATCAGGGCCGACAACCCTATTGGCATCGCCAGCCCGAGATTGCCGCTGATCCAATATCCCAACGCCGGAATGTAGAACGACAGTGGGCCCAACGCTGTGTGAAAATCGCGGTTCGGCACTTGGCCCTGAACAACGCGATAGCCGCCATCAAGGAATATCAAGAGATCGTTAAAATATCGCGAGGTCGCCGTTGCCCCCGGCAAAATGAGGATCGCGCTGCAGATCACAACGGTGACGATAACCGTCAAAGCGATCGGTGAAAGCATGCTGAAAGGCCGTGGCATTTGCAAACCTTCAGAGCTTCAGGCGTTTAAAGATCGGCTCGGGCAGGGCACAAATGATGCCCATAATCAGCCGCCAAACGCGGAAAGTGTAAACGACATTCGCCTTGTTCGTTTGCAGGTCCAGAATGCGCTGCGCGACGGCCTCGGGGCTGGCTGTCAACGCTTTGGGCAGGTTCATGCCTGCGGTCATTGCGGTGTCCACAAAGCCGGGTTTGACTGTCACGATCCGCACGTCTGTTTGCCCAAACCGGTTGCGCAGACCTGACAGGTAGGCTGAAAACCCGGCTTTGCTTGCGCCGTAGACGTAGTTTGATGCCCGTCCGCGATCGCCCGCCACCGAACTGACGCCGACGATCAGCCCGTGACCGCGCGTGGCAAACCGCCCTGCGAGTAGCTCTAACAACAGCGCTGGGCCTTCGAAATTGGTTCTCATGATTGCAGTCGCGTGGTCCGGGTCGTCTTGGGCGCGCGGTTGATCCCCCAACATGCCAACAACGCAAACAATGGTGTCGGGCAGATCGCCAAGGCTGTCGATGAACCCGTCAAAACTGCCGGTTTCGAGGATATCGAGGGGGTAAACTGGAACCTGATCTGCACCGCGTCGGGTCTGAATGTCCTCGGCGTTACGTGTGGCCGCCTCAACGTTGCGCGCAGCAAACGCGACACGCCAGCCTTTGGCCGCATAGGCATCGCCAACGGCCCGCCCGATGTCTGACGTACCACCGATAACCAGCAGCCTTTTGCCCGCATCACGGACGACGGGGGTGTGCATGTTACTCATAAATCAAGCCTTTCGGACAGTTTTGACGCTATTTTGTCGACAACTCCGACATCCCGTCGAATTTTGCGAAACTTGGCGATGTTCGGATATCCAGCACTAAATGTGGCGCGGGATTGGCAGGCGTCTTTGGCCAGATAAATGCGCCCGCCCGCCTGCGCGACAAGCAGGTCAATTTCAGCCAACAGTGCCAACCGTTTTTCGCTGACCGGCAAATCTAGCGCCAGCGTCAACCCATCGCGCGGAAATGACATCAGACCAGCACCGGGCCCGAGGCATTTCAGAACCGCCAGAAAAGACCCTTCGCCACGAGACGACAACAGATCAAGGATCGCTGTCAGAACCTGCTCGGCGCTTTCGTTCGGGATCACACATTGATGCTGCACAAATCCGCGCGTGCCATAGATGCGGTTCCAGTTGGCGATACCGTCGAGCGGGAAAAAGTAACTGTCCCAGGGCACCAGCGTCGTGCGCCCGGATTTTTTGAAACCGCGCCGATAGTAAACGGCGTTGAAGGCGGACACTGACGCGGTATTCAGCACCCAGCCCGGCAATTCGACCGGCACCCCCAGACGTCCGTTGCGGGTGGGGGGAAACTGTTCGTACCCGTCTGGCAGGTCGTCTTGGGTCGCGTGTTCGCCCGCAAGGATCAACGAGCGCCCAAGGGCTGCACCGCGCGCCAGAACGTCGATCCACGCGACGGTGTAGGTTGTGTCTTTGGTCTGACGCAGCAGCGCGATGGCGTCTTTCAGGTTCTTGGCGGCGTGTGTCGTTTGACGGACCCATCCGCTTTGTACAGGTTTTAGCCGGAAACCAGCCGACAGGATCGTACCGGTCAACCCCATTCCGCCGATTGTGGCGTGAAACAACTCCGGGTTTTCGTGCGGCGCACAGCGCAGGATCCGGCCATCGGGCAGGGCCAGTTTCAACCACGCAACGTGGTGTCCAAAGGTGCCGTCGTTGTGCTGGTTCTTGCCGTGCACATCCGATGCGATCATGCCACCAACCGTCACAAAACGCGTGCCGGGCACCACGGTCGGGAAAAACCCGCGGGGCAAAAAGCAGTCGATGATCTCGGCTAGCGAAACGCCTGCCTCAACCGCAAGCAACCCTGTGCGCGGGTCGAACGACTGCATCCGATCCAGCCCTGTCATCGACAATGTAGCGTCGCGCCCAATGGCGGCGTCACCGTACGACCGGCCCAACCCGCGCGCGATCAGGCCAGTGCCACCTGCGGTTACGCCCGCTGCCTCATCAAGGGTCGATGCAGCCGTCAGCGCACCGATCTGTCGGGGGTATCGGCCCCACCCACTTAGGTCTTTCATACGGTCGCGTCCCGAAACACGTGACGCCGATCAAGCTGGAATTTGATGATGTACCCGATACTTAGCCCCAACACCGCGCCGGAATATTTTGCAAAATCAGTCGGCCAGAGCGCGTAAAAACCTAGTTCAAACCCCCAAAAGATTAGCGTCGTCAGCACACTGAACAGGCCGGACAAAGTGATGCGGTGCGCCTCTGCTGCGGGGCTGGTGTAGGCCTCGCGGAAGGTCCAGATCTTGTCGATGACATATTTGACGGCAAAGCCCGCGATGGTGCCGATAAGAATCGAAACCATCAAGGGTGCCGCCGGTGCGCCGACAACTGTGATCTGCTGTGCGACCAGATTGGCCGCAACCGAAACGACTGCCGAAATCGCGTAGCGCACAAAGGGGTGGCGGTCTGAAACCAACCGCATCACTGCTACCATGATGCGGCCACAAAGACGGCCAGCATCGCCAAACCACTTAGCCGGCTCATCGGGTCTTTGAGGGCAAAGACCACCGGATCGTCTTGCATCTGGCGGCGCTGCGCGAGGATCAGCGCGCGACCGATCCAGTAGGTCAGGATCGGACAGGCAAACAGCAACAGATCGGGATGCGTGTACAGCGAACTGACGGAGTAGCCCGAAACATACAGGGCCAGCACCGTGACAGCGTTGAAACCTGCGGCTGCTGACAGCGCGGCCAGCATGGTCAGATCAATGTTCTCGTAATCGCGATTGGCAGGGGACGGCAGTTTGGAATCGACGCGCGCTGCCAGTTCCACAAACCGCTTCATCAGCGCCAGTGACACGAAAATCGACAGGGAAAAGACCACAAGCCAAGACGACAGGCTGATATCAAGCGCGACCGCGCCCCCCAGCATCCGGATGGTATACAGGCCAGACAGGGTCAGGACATCGACCAGCAATACCTGCTTGAGCCGCAGCGTGTAGAGCGTTGTTAACATGAAGTACCCAGCGAGCACCCCGGCGAATGCAACCGAGATAGAGAGCGACACAGCGCCCGCCAGCAGCAGCAATATGGGTATGGCGATGATCGCATGGATCAGTGGAATTTCACCTTTCGCGAGGGCGCGGTTCTTTTTGCTGCGATGGGTGCGGTCATCCGTCAGGTCCACCAGATCGTTCAGCAGGTAACAGGCAGAGGCCGCGAAACAGAACGCCACCGCCGCAAGGGTGGCCGTTAGCAAACTGGCGACGTCAAACATGTGGGCGGCGAACATCGGTAAAAACACCAACGCATTCTTTGCGTATTGGTGCACCCGCAATTGCTTTGTCCAGCTTTTCAACGTGGCGCGTTGATGGTCCAGAAAAAATGCGTTTGGTGCCATTTCACGTAGTTTCGCTGCCACGGATCGCGAGGTACGGATCGCAATCGGATGGCGCGCGGCTTTCCACACGGGCAGGTCTGCAGCATCGTTGCCGATATAGTCGAACTTGCCCAAACCAAACGTTTCGATCAGGCATTGCGCTTTGTTTTGGCCCGATAAATTGACAGACGGCGTTGTGGCAAAATACCCGTCAAAAACCCCCAGATGGGTGGCAATCGCACGGACGAAATTTTCGTAGGACCCGGAGGCCAGATAAACTTTGCGCCCGGCATCACGCGCACGATGAATGAGGCCAAGAACCGCGTCGTCATATGGCAGCGTCTCGGGCGCGCAATCTGCGTCGTCGCATATAAACTGCTTTAGCGCGGCTTTGCCCGTTTTGAGCGCGCGCAGCATGCCAAAGGCGGCAGAAGGATTGCCCCCAAGACGTCGAAACGCAGTTTCAATTAGCAGATCGGATCGCAAAAGCGTACCGTCCAGATCGACGATCAGCGGTATGGTCGCATCCATATCCAAGGTGTCGACATAAGAATGTTGCGCCGATGCGCTCGGGCTGTTGCGCCGTGCATTCGTGCCAAGATCGGCATCAATGACGCCAGCGGCCGTGCTCTGAAGTGGTCCGATGTTTACTTTGTAATTCATGCCCGGACCCTTCCTTGGTCGCTGTTTGTTGACGCAGATCCAGCGCACGGCATGGACGCGGCAAAGCATCCAGTAGGCCCCGAATTTTGGACAGCTATGACTGCGAAGTCACAGAATCCTGGCGAACAAATTGGTAAGACGGCGTACATCGCGATCACCTTGTTTTAGCAACACTCAGACCCCTTTTAGATGGGTGAAAAACGGGCCCAGTTCAGATTGGCGGTACATTCATCAGGATGCGAGCGTGTTTCTTGCGCACCATCCGGTCTGGCAAAAAAGTGCCAGAATTCGCGGTGCACAGGCGAAAAATGGTAAGTTTTTCGGGTTTGAGGCATGATTTTCAGAGTGTTGGCATCAAATCCGTTTCGCTTGCTTGTGGCTGAGCGGTTCATCCTTAGGGTGCAAAGCAGATATTTTGACAGACCATCGCATGGCTGTCCAAGCAGGGAGCCTTGATCGGTTCAAACAGGCGTCGATCGTCTGTTCCGGTCCGTTTCGGCGGCACGGTTTTTGTCGCCGTGACGCATAAAGAAGTAAGGGAGCAACAATGCAATCGCGCATGAGGTTGAAGAACATGGTGTTTCATCTGCGCCAGTGGCTCGTCTGGATCGTGGCAGCCGCTGGCATCGGTGCGGCTGTGTATTTTGTCGCTCCGGCTTTGGTTCCGCATACGCTTGTCCAAGCACAGATTAATGAACAGATCGGGCGCTGGACGGGTGGGGCATTTCGATTGCGCGCTGATGCAAAATTTACGGTCGCGCGCGGGTTTCGTGTGACGGTGTCAGATCCGGCGTTTGTGTCGCTCAACGAAATCGATGCGGCACCTGTCGTGACCGCGGACAGCATTGCAGCACCGCTCAGGTTATTGCCGCTGTTGCTTGGTCGGATCGAAATCGCGCAGCTTGTTCTGGTGCGTCCAGACATCGATTTGCGCAGGCCTGACATGCATTTCACAAAACCCGGCAATCCAGAAACCGTAGACCAAACCGCACCTGAGCTGGGTGACGTGATTTTGGTCGACGGCACCCTGCGGTTGCGCGGTGCGATGGGCCGTCATCAGGTGTCGGGTCTTAATCTGCGCTTGGGTGGCGATGCAGTGACAAACGCCGTGGCGATACAGGGCGGCGTGTTCGTGGGTGCACGCCATCTGCGTGTTGATTTGCAAGTGGATGACTTGCACGCATTGGTTTCGGATGCGGGATCGCAGGCAAAACTAAACGTCCGTTTGGGCGCACGCCGCAACAGCGACGAGGGCGACGTGGCGGCATCCGCGCAAGGACTGCCCTACGAAATCATCGAAAAAGCACGACAAACTGCGGATCGTTTTGGCCTGCCTTGGGGCGGGTTTGGTGCGCTGACCGCTGAGGGAACATTGTCGGTGACCCCGCAGGCGGTCTCCATGTTTGATGCACGCTATTCGCTTGGTGGCGTGAAAATGCAAGGTCACATGCGCGCGCAAACTGCTGGCCGGCCGGTGTTTGCGCAGTTGTTGGGCCTGCCTGATGCCGTGCACGCACTGGTCGCAGAGGCCACAAACATGTCGGATCGTCGTTGGGTCGATGCCCCTGTGTCGATGGCCTGGCTCGATGGTCTTGATCTGGATATTGCGCTGGTTCGGGACACTCCATCGAACGCGACGCCGAGACGTGATGCCGCCGCAGTTTCCCTTACTGTTGGCAATGGCACGACGTCGTTTGATCTGGCCGGACACATCGAAGGCTTTGGCCAAATGCAGACCAAGATCGCCCTTGAGCACCAGATCGGTGCGCCGGTCAAAATGATGGCGTCCGGGCGCGTCGATACGATGTCCGTCGCCAATATCACGCAGTTGCTGGCGACGATGGGGTCGCCGCCGCTGATCGGTACGGCGCAATTGCCCGAAGGGCTGATGAACGGCACCTTTGATGTCCGCGCCCGTGGCCGCACGCTGGGCCAGATCGTCAACAGCATGAACGGGTCGGTCACCGCACAGCTAAAGGGCGGCAGTCTGGTGGGCGCGGATCTGGTCGCAACGCTCGAAACATTGGTCAAAGGGCGCGAGTTCATGACAGAAGAGCACGGCCCGCTAATCCCCGCGGCAGGGCGCACGCAGTTCGATCAGTTGGACGCGCGCGTCGATTTGGCATCCGGTATCGCCAATGTTTCGCGGGTGTCCATCGAGGGCGAGCGGTTCGGCATCAACATGCTGGGCGAGGTCCAGTTGACCCAAGGCACGATGAATGTCGGTGGCAATGCGGTGCTGTTGTCGACACCTGACGCAGGCGCGCGGTCCACGGACACTCTGGTTGATCTGCCATTTGGCGTGGGCGGCACCGTATTCGGGCTGGTGGTTGCCGCGGGTGTTCCCAAAGTGACAACAGCGCGGCCCGAAACCAAAACCGATGCTGACAATTGATAGATTGATTCCGCGATCCCCGCAGCCAGATATTATGAAAGCAAATTACAGCCCAATGCAATTTTTTGTTTCCTCGCCGACCAGCCTGCGCTGGCGCACGCCGTTTATCGCAACCTGCCTGCTGTTTTTCTGGCTGGTGTTTTACGGGTATTGCCTGTTTCCGGGGCTGGGTGGGGTGCTGAATGCCGGAGATTCCGCCAAATTCCAGACACTCGGTCACACGTCTATTCTGGTGCACGGGCCGGGGTATCCGCTTATCTTGATGCTTGGATCACTCGTGCGCGTGCTTCCCCTCCCGTGGGAGCCATGGTGGGTGATGACCTTTCTGATGGCCTCGGTTCCCGGTGCAATCGCCAATATGATGGCGTTTTTGGTCGTTCGCCGACTGACACGCAGCATTGTCTTTGGTCTGGCGGCGGGCCTGCTTTTGGGCAGCGCCGGATTGATGGCCGTGCAGTCGACCGAAGCAGAGGTCTATCCGCTGGCACTAGCGTTCATTCTGTCGATCGGGTTCTTGTTGCTGCGGTTCAACGAGACAAAATGGACAGGCCATTTCATTGCCGCTTGCGGTGTTTACGCGCTGTCGTTTGGCAACCATCTGATGATGATCATGATGGTGCCGGTGTTCTTGTGGATCATCGCCGCGCATTGGCGCATTCTTTTGCGCCCAAAGATCATCATTTCCGTCTTGTTCCTGTTGCTGCTGGGGGCCAGCCAGTACCTGTATCTGGCTTGGGTCACTTATGCGCCCTCGACCGTTTATTCTGAATATCTGCCGTTGCCTCCGAGCGCGGGCGAGCTGGTTCGATATATCGCGGGGACTTATTTTGGCGATCTGTACGGGGCAGGCCTTGGGTCGACCCAAACCACAGAAATCTTGCTGAACACTTTGGCGTTTGCGCATCCGCGATTTTCGGGACCCGTCATTGCGCTGGGCTTGCTTGCGTTTGTGTTGGGGTGGCGCAAGCGTGATGCGGGGTGGATTGGACTGGCGTTGATACTGGGGATCGGGCTGGCCTTTACGCCGTTCATGCTTTGGTACGGGGCCTATGACATCCGCGCCTTTCATTTGCCGGTTCTCGGGCCGCTGCTGATAGGCTCGATTGCGTCTGTGGGTTGGTGGTTGGGGCGCTGGCCTACGGTGCGCCTGTGGGTTGGCGTCGCGTTCCTTGCGGTGGGCGTTGTGCGCACCAGCGAAATGGCGGGGTATTTGTCTATCCGCGAACCGATTTTCCCGAACTTGGTCGAGACGCTCGAACAGATCGTGCCGCAGTCGCCCGTCGACAATCCGGTTGTGTCGATGACCTACGAATTACGCATGGCGACGCTGTATCACGAGTTGCTGGGCGAGGTGCCAAAACCGGCAAGTTATCGGGTCACGTGGCGCACGCCGGCCGAGATTGCCAAGCGCGATCCGGTGGGCGGGCTGGTTGTGCCCACCGATGGCGAACAATTCTTGCAATGGATCGAATATCGCCACCCCGATCTGATCTGCCGGACCATGCCAGTTGAACAACCTGCCGGAACACCTTGGCCCGCCTACGCTTTTTTATGCGAAGACCGACCAGCCCTGTCCGGACCAGATCAGGCTGACGACGCCAACTGATTCTTGGGTCTGTTGTCGTGTCCATCACAAATGTGAGAATCGGCAATAATAAGCGATAAATTGCTTTATTGTTGCTTTGATATAGGTCAAACACCGCTCATGCCTGAGTCGTGTGTTGCCGTGCAACCCCATGATCAGAGCGTCCGTTGAAACTCCGTCATGGGAGCGCAGACTGCTTATGTTCAAGACATTTTCGATCTCTCTGGTCCTTTTGATCTCGCTGGCGACCTGCGCCAGTCACACGACTGTGGCCCCCAATCTGGACATCGGGAAAACCCCGATCAGTTCCATGATGTTCGCATCATTGGGGGGCAAAGACGTGCCCACCGCAGTGCCCGATTTGACGGTTGGTATGGCCGAGGTTGTGCACCAGTTAACGGGTGCCGCATCGACGAATGCGACAGCCGACAGATGGAATGTGCATGGCACCGATCTGGGGCACATGTTCATGCACAACGACGATCTGTACATGATGTTTGGCGACACCTACGGCCCTGAAGGCGGTGATTGGCGCAGCAATGTGTTGGCCCGCATCGCTGATCCTGATCCTCGCAACGGCTTTTCCTTTGCCGGAATGACCGAGGCCGTCGACGGCACCGCTAGCGAACTTGTGCGTGCGTCTCGGGTGCCGGGCATTGAATGGACAGTGATCCCGACAAACGCGGTATCAGCGGCAGGGCAGATGGTCATGCACTATATGTCGGTGCGCGCGTGGGGTGACGATGACCGCTGGTATGTCCGGCGCTCGGGCCTTGCTGCATCGCAGGACAACGGCCAGACGTGGACCAGATCGCAGACCGCTATCTGGCCTGCGGGCACCGGATTTGAACAGGTTGCCTATGTGCAAGACGGTGGCTTCATCTATGTCGTGGGCATCCCGCAAGGGCGGTTTGGTGGCGCAAAACTGGGGCGTGTCACGCCTGAGGCGATCTTTGATCCTGCGTCTTACGACTACTGGAATGGCGCAAAGTGGGTGTCCAACATTCACGCTGCGGCCAACATCGTGCCCCCGTCGATCGGCGAGGTTTCCGTCGCCTGGAGCGCTGTGAACAATCGCTGGCTGATGATGTACTATGAACCGAACCAGCGCGCGATTGTTTTGCGCCACGCAACTGCATTGACGGGACCCTGGAGCGACATGCAAACCGTCGCCGACAGTCGCGACTACCCCGGTCTTTATGCGCCCTACATTGTGCCCGGTGGTGATGTCGATGGCACATTGTATTTCACAATGTCGCGGTGGAAACCGCTGTATAATGTGTTCCTGATGAAGGCACAGATTGGCACTGAAACGTTGGCCGCGCAGGTGGATCCAACAGACACATCGACAACACCGATAGACTGATTGCGCTGCTGCGTTTGATGCAACGAAAGCGGGCGGAACGGGCAAGTCACCGCACTAACAATCTGCAGGAAACCAAGGTGACGCGATGCTCTGGTGTCCCTTCGGCAGTGTTTTGCGCATTGCTCTGCGCGATCTCGAATACCGGATGTTTCCTGTTTCAAAGGTCGCCTATGACACCACGTGTAGGCATGACTGACTGTCTGATTTTCATTCTCGAAAATCGTATTTTCCCTCTCAATTACAGCAGGTTGAGACAATTTTGGTGGCGCAGAAACAGTTCCTGCGCATTGAACCCGGCAAAGCGATGTGTCCCCTTCAGTCCAACGGCAAGTCGCGCGGAAAAACACAAACCCGAACTGGAAAAACCGCACGCTGTTTTTGCCAACGGCAGGCTTTCGCCATTTTCGCACAGCCCGCTTGGCCGCATCCAAGTAACCTCATAAATTTAGCTGACGAGTGTGGTGCCGCGTGACTGCTTTCTCTCAATTCTGAGGTCCCGTCACTCATCAACCTCAAGGAGCACGACATGAAACCAACACAACACCCAACGCGACGAAACGCCTTTACGGTTGTCCTTGGTATCGGAATTGCGATTTTGCCTGCAACCGCTCAGGCCTATGTTGGCCCCGGTGCTGGCCTTACGGCGATTGGCACGATGGTGGCGCTGTTTGCGGCACTGATCCTCGCGCTCGTCGGCTTTGTCTGGTATCCGGTCAAACGCTTGATGCGCACCGCCAAGGCACCCACAAAAGCGAGTGAAAGAACCGAGCCGCGCGAATGAGCGTTGCGGCCCTGATGATGGGCCTGCTGGCATTCATCGTTGTGCTGCGGGTCTTTAATGCGGCCCAAGTCGCAGGCGAGGTCATCGCGACCACCCAAGATGCGATCGGGGTGATGGCCAACGCTGACGTGACTGACGCAGAAAAAGAAATGCAGGTGCGCCGCGCCTCGCTCAAACTGATTGGGCGTTTCTTTTGGATCGCATCCATCGGCGTGATGGCGTTTGCGGCATCTGTGGTGTTGGTCTGGGGCGGTGCTGCTTTGGGTTTGTACCGGTTCGAGCGCGCGATGGCGATTGCTATCGGGTGGCCGTTTATTGTCGGGTCGAGCGTCGTTGCTATTGCTGTCTGGGTCGGCCTTGATCGATTGAAACGCACCACGGCACCATCCACAAATGACGGTGGCGATGTGCCGTATAACACGCTTGATATTGCCTTGCATGATTTTGCCTTTGCCGCGCCGGGTCGTCAGCGCAGTCTAGGGAAATTCGAAACCGCACTGTTCCGGCGTCGCATCAATATGGATCACGCAAAGCGCCCGGTGTTCGTGACCTCGTTGCCACGCGCCGGGACCACGATCATGCTGGAAATGCTGGCAGGCTTGCCGCAGTTCGCCTCGGCCACGTACAGGCACATGCCATTCACCTTGTCACCGTTGTTGTGGGGCGGGTTTTCCGGTGCGTTCCGCAAGTCTGGCGGCACGGTCGAGCGCGCCCACGGCGACGGTATCAAAGTGGGTTTTGACAGCCCCGAAGCCTTTGAGGAAATGCTGTGGATAGCATTCTGGCCCGAGCATTTTGACGACACCAAAATCACGCCTTGGGACGCTGACGAAAGGCACCCCGAGTTCGAAACATTCTTTCGCACCCACATGGCCAAGATCGTTGCGACCAAACCAGGGGCGACGCGCTATCTATCTAAAAACAATGCCAATATTGCACGCCTTGGCCTGATCGAACGCCTGTTTCCAGATGCGACCATCATCGTTCCGATCCGCAATCCGCGTGCCCAAGTTTGCTCTCTCATGCGGCAACACCAACGGTTCTGTGACCTTCATGCGCGCGAACCATTTGCGCGACGCTACATGGAAGGGGCGGGCCATCTAGAATTCGGAGAGGCGCTGCGGCCAATCGCGTTTGACGACGCGTCGCCCAATCCGGCCACAGCGCAGGACACGACGTTTTGGCTAACCTATTGGATCGCCGCGTACGAACATGTTCTGGCCACTGCCGGCCCCGCAGTCGTCGTTGTCGATCATGATGCATTGTGCGCTGATCCGTCTGGTTTTCTGCCGGAAATCGCGCAGGCGATGGGCCTTGATTGCGACGCCGAGCTGGCAGCCAGAGGCGCGATTTTGCGCCCCGCTGGCCCGCCGCCAAATCTGAACGATGTCCCGCTGGCACTGCTGCAACGTGCCGACGCATTATACGCAGAATTACGCCGTCTTTCTGCCGGTGCTGCATTCCCGAAACAAGGAAACGCCAAGTGAAAAAACCGCTGTCGGACCGCCTGTTCTTTGGCGGCTTTTTGCTGTCGCTCGTCTTTATTGCGATGACTTATGGGATTGTTTCATCTTGGTGGGGCTGGTTTCCTGCGCCACAGTTGGGCCTTGCACACCGCACGTATCTGGACGTTTCGACCAATTGGAAAAACGATTTGGGGCTTGAGCCGACGCGCCATCTGGTGCCGCCCAACGACACCGGTGATGTGTCGGCTGAACGTGGCTTTGCGCTTGCTCCAGGTGCGTCACCGCAACCGGGTTACACCTTGATCGCCGGTCTTAGCGATGACCAAGAAACATCAGAACATGTTGTGCGGATGTTTGATGCCACAGGCACCGAGGTCCATCGTTGGCCCATCGAATATGACAATTTTGACCCGATTATCCCGCCGCAAAACGTGATGCTGCACGGGATGGAGGTGTTCGAGGACGGGTCTATCGTCGCCACCTTTGACACGGGCCAAGCCATCGCGCGCGTTGATGCGTGTGGCGCAACAATGTGGAGCGTGCGTGGCGGTTTTCACCACTCCATCACACGCAGCGGTGACGGCGGGCTTTGGACGTGGGAGGGCGACGATATGGTGCGGCTTGACGAGGAAACTGGCGAAAAGACGTTCACCCTAAGCCTCGTACGCGACGTCATCCCCGCAAATGATGGTGAACAACGCGCCACCTTTGACATCCGCACAATCGAACCCAATGAGGCAGATGAGGGGCTGATGTATTTGTACGACCCGTTTCATCCCAACGACGTGGAAATGCTGCGCCCGGAAATGGCGGATGCCTTTCCCATGTTCGAGGCGGGTGATTTGTTGTTCAGCCTACGAGAATTGAACCTTGTCGCGGTTGTGGACCCGAAAACCGGTATCCTGCGGTGGTCGCAGCACGGTCCTTGGCTGAAACAACATGATCCCGATTTTCACGCTGACGGGACGATCACGGTTTTTGACAACGCGACTGGAACGGGGCGGTCCTTGATCCGACGGGTCGATCCGCAAACCGGCGAAATGTCGACAGAGTTCGCAGGGAACGAGGTCCTGCCATTTTACACATGGCGGCGCGGCAAGCATCAATACCTGCCGAACGGCAACCTCCTTTTGACCAACGCCGAACACGGGCGAGTATTAGAAGTTGGCCCCGAAGGTCGGATCGTGTGGACACGTGATATGGTCTGGGATGCCAACAGCAACCTGATTATCACCGAAGCCCGCCACATCCCCAAGAGCTTTTTTGAACAGGGCGTGCCGAGGTGCAATGATGGTGTGGACGCGCAGTAGTCGAAAACCGCAGGCTTGTCGGTGCTTGGTTCTGCCGATTGTTGTTGGCCCGATTTTGCACTATCCCCGCGTTCTGACGAACAAAGAAGGGCAAAAGTGCTAAGCGATGGAAAACAAAAGATATAATTTACATCACCACGCACGCCTCTCTGTTGCGCCCATGATGGATTGGACTGGTGTTTTAAAAGGCTAAGTAAAATCAGCGTGTTAGATACGCATGATGCAGTGAGTCATACGATAGTCATACAGGGACACCTTCGTAAGGGTTGATTTTGGTGACGTTTTTGCGCACTAGATTTGCCTCAGGCGTCCTGCTTATCGATCCATGCTTGCGCCTCAGCTTCTGTTTTGAATGTTCTATCATGGTTCCGATGAAGGCGCTCTTCTCCGTCCACATGGATCACATCCCAGACTTCGAAAAAAACCGCGTCATCCCCATCAGGGGGGGTGATGTTTGCAAAGCGTTGGATTTTGTATGTCATTTTCTTACCTTTATTGCAGGGATCGTGGCTTGATGACGTTTGCTTTTTGTAGCTTATCGCTAGAGTGAGCGACGCGCGCGTTGTGTTCGCGGGATGGGCGCTTTTGAGAGGTGGTTTAAAATTGAAGCATAAGGCGATTGATTTGGCCTCAGAGGTCAAACGCGCAGTTTTGCCTGACGGAATGAATGGTTTTTTGTTCCCAATGTATGAAGCAATTTGGAACGCAATTCATTCGATTGAAGATCGATGGGGCGATGAACTTGAAGACAAAGGGCAACTGTCCGTGAGTTTTGATGCTCTCAAACGCGAAGTTGCTGTCGTTGATTATGGCGTGGGGTTTGATGAGGGGAATCTGTCCGCCTTCCTAACCCCTTTGACTGGCAACAAGTATGATCGTGGCGGAAAAGGCTTTGGCCGCTTCATGGCATTTAAGGTCTACAGCAAGGTTTTTTATTCCTCAGGTCAGGCGCAGGCGGATGGTGTGATGACAAAGGGTTGTTACAAATATGACCCTTTTTCAGATGAAGACAACTTGGTTAGCGTCAATGAAGCCGCTGGGGTGGGTGCTCACCGTTATGACGCTGGCGTAACTGCGTGAGGTGCCCCTAGTTTCCTAGACGCCCGCCTTGTTCATTTTTCTTTGTTCTGTTTCATAGTCAACTGGCGACAGCATGCCGTTGTTGGTGTGCTTGCGGGTCGGGTTGTAGAACATCTCGATGTAGTCGAACACGTCCTGCCTTGCAGCATCGCGTGTGACATATGTCCGCCGCCTGACGCGTTCCCGTTTCAAAAGCTGGAAGAAGCTTTCAGCCACCGCATTGTCATGGCAGTTCCCACGTCTGCTCATGCTGGCATCCAGATTGTGTTTGTCCAGGAACGATTGCCACTCTTTGCCCGTGAACTGCGATCCTTGATCAGAATGGATCATCACCTTGGTCTTTGGTTTGCGCCGCCAAACAGCAGCTAACAGTGCTTGCAAAGCAAGATCAGTTGTCATGCGCGACTGCATTGACCAGCCAACGACACGCCGCGAGAACAGATCAATGACCACAGCGAGATACGACCAGCCCTCATGCGTTCTGATGTAGGTAATGTCTGTCACCCATACCGTATCGGGCGCATCAACTTCGAAATGACGGTCCAAGGTGTTGTCGGCAACAACAGCAGGCTTGCCGCCATAGCGCCCTGGACGGCGTCTGTAGTCAATCTGTGCCGAGATGCCTGCTAAGCTGGTCAAACGTGCAACACGGTTCTCTGAGCAGGTCTCGCCTTGATCCAAAAGATCATCGTGCAGTTTGCGGTAGCCGTAGACCTTGCCGCTGTCCGTCCATGCCTGTTGCAGCAGATCAGTTTGCCGAGCGTCTTCAAGCGCACGCTGGCTCAACGGTTCTTTAACCCATGCGTAAAAGCCACTGAAATGCACCATCAGCACACGACACATTGACCGCACCGAAAACTCCGCCCGATGAGCCTCAATAAATGCGTACTTCACTGAGACTCTCGCGCGAAGTTCCCTCTCGTGCATTGCTGCGCAATACCCTGCCGGGCAGCGCGACGGTCGCCTTTTTTAAGATGGTGCGTTCCTCGGTCACCCGGGCCAGTTCGCGCTTCAACCGTCTTATCTCAGCAGCCTGTTCCGCAACCTCAGATCGGGCGCGTGGTGACTTCGCAAACTGCGCCTTCCAAGTGTACAAGGATTTGGTGCTGATACCCAACCGCTCGACCACTTCGCTGACAGCGTAACCACGCTCAACAACCTGCGCCACGGCGTCCTGTTTGAACTCGTCTGTAAATCGTATTCCCTTGTTCATAACCGTCTCTCCTTGGTTCCAAAATTACCAAGCAAAGCGTCTACAATACTAGGGGCACCTCACTCAGAGCCGCCATCCGGTGATGCAGCGACGGACGGTCATCTGATGTTCTCAGACCTGCCGTTGGACAAATTCGCGGTGACCTATGCCAAGTTATTCAAAATATTGATGTTTGCGGGATCAAAGCCAAGAAAGCGTGCCATTCCGGTTCAGAAGGCCGTCGTTCCAGATTTTTCGACGAGTGTTCGCTTTGAGCCCATTTCGACCGATGCTGCATCCAGTATGAATGGCCGCTATGCAGAAAGCTGACTTCGAAATTCATCAGGCTGTTCTATCTATGTCCAGTATTGGTTGAACACAATATTGCGCTACACAGATTGCGACGAAAGCGAGCTGCGCGGTACAATAGAATTTCTAAAGTCCAACGAGTTCCATTCTGAGTGCAAAACTATTCTTACCTGACATCTTATGGTTCGCTTGAAACTTTGGACAAAAACTGGGGTTTCGTGATGCCAAAGGTGCGTTCGAACGCCCTTTTTTCCGTATCCCCTAGCCCAAGATTTTCAAAGTATTTTAGCGCCTCTACCGCTGAACGACCTTTAGTTAGCCTCCAAAGTAACAGAGCCAACGCGTCATAATCTTCGTTGAAGAAACGCTCTTTCTTGATTAGCTCCTTCAAGTCAGACAAACTGATAACTGAGCCTTTCTCCAGAGATGACTGTACAATCTCTGGTCCTTCTATCAATTCAAGAGCAATAGCTTGGGCAATGGCTTCGATAAGCCACCTCTCGCCACGAATCCTACGCAGCGGGAGCCCGTCTCGCATTTCTGCACCAGAAAGTTGGTATTGGATATTGTGAGCGGATTCATGTGCAATGAGTATGCGAATGCCTTTTGCGGGAAGTCGAGAAGGACTTGAATTTCTATCAAATGAAGCTCCGCATACAATAATTAGTTCAGGTGACATAGCTCCTGTGAATTGCATTCCTTGGCAAAGAGATGACCAGCGGCGTCTTATTTTTGCTTTTGAAATTTTTTTGTTGAAAGCCAAGAAGCTGCGTTCAGTCAATTCTGAGGTGTCGTTAGAAAAGAAAAATTCAATTGGGAGAGGTAACTTCAGACCAACCAATTTGAGTAGATCCGAAATTGTTTGATCAAAGGCGCTTCTGGTGAGAGCCGCAGTTCCTACATTGAGATTTGAACCCAGTTCCGCATTTGCCACCCCATTAACAGAGGGAAAGAACCTATCCAAAGTTCGATCAATTTCTGCCAACGTACGGCACAACACAACCGCATTTCCCCGGTTAACAGATGGTACTTCTGCGAAGGCGTCCTGTTTTCGAAGTAAGTCGACCGCATTTTTCGTCTTCGTTCCGAATAAACCGTCGACTGGCCCCGCATCCAAACCAAGAGCATTAATTGATTTTGAAGACATCTTACAGATTCCTTAATGGGATCAGCCCGTACGTCTGATGAAAAAGAAATCATACTTGCAAGAAGGACAGAAATAATCGCTTTTATTTTCAACATACGAACTTGCCCATTGTCGTGTTCTACCTAGTAAACTTACTAAGCTTACGCAGAAACATAAGAACCAATTTTTGAGCCCATGCAACGATTTAGTCTGTAAATGTTCTCTGACCAAAATTCATGGACATTCTGAATGAGGAAGTCCGTTGGGAACCTTACACCGGTAAGTTCGGGTTCATTGCTATCATCTGGCAGTTTTAGTCAGTTTCCCCCACTTTCGCAAAAAGCGCGTTTAAGTGCAAAAATGCTGTATAGTGAAATTGGAAAAGCAATCATTGGCGTAACCGCAGCGAAAGTTTGTTTTGTCCGGAGGATGTGTGAAAACTATGGACGTCCAACAATATTCGCTCAAACCTCCCGTTAGCTGCGCTCTGTCGCGCTTTTGATTGAACTTTTACTCAAGCTTTCAAAGCGAACGAGGCGAGAGAGATCACGGGGTGGAGTTTTCACATAGCCTCTCCGCATAGCGGACCTTTCGCGCCAATTTTGCGCCGTTGAACCCGACCTAAACAGTCAGATGACTGCTCCGAGCCCCATAATGCAGATTACGCGCGGACATCTACACGTTCCTCAAACAATTGAGTGATGTTAGGGCGGGCTATGCGGGCTGAGCTACCGATCTGGTTTTGCCGTTAAATAGCAAGTCTGATCGGGAACGCGACTGCCAACCCCTATTTGTGTTTTAGCGGTGTGTCGATGACGGTTGGCCTCTTGGTGGTGTTGGTTTCGCTTGAAATGATGGTGCAGAACGCAGAGCGCCAGCGGCTCCTATACCTCGCGAAACCCCACAAAAATGAAAGGCATATCTTGCCAGCCAGCACCGTGCTAGCGTGCGAGTCTGGCAACCAATTCCGGTAGGCTAGTAAACGCCGACTTAAGGAATTGTAACTTTGAACGTCATAACTCTCGCTAAATCCACGTGCAAAATGGCTATTGCGGCATTTGTGTTCTTTCTCTCCGCAGCCGTAAGCGCAGACACCACCTGTTTAGACCCCGCAGGACGGGGTGTAGATTGGAGCAATTGCGTTATTCTCAGGAACCAGACCAACGCGGACCTGAGACAAGCGAACCTGACCGGCGCGGACCTGTACGAGGCGAACCTGACCGGCGCTGACCTGACCCACGCGACCCTAGAAGGCGCGGACCTGGCGGGCGCGACCCTGCACCGTGCGGACCTGACATTAGCGGACCTGTTTGGCGCGACCCTGCACAGTGCGGATCTGACCGGCGCGACCCTGACATTAGCTAACCTTGCCGGCGCGATCATGGAAGGCGCTGACCTTACCGGCGCGGACCTGACCGGCGCGTTCCTGGATGGCGCGGACCTGACCGACGCGATCCTGCGCCGTGCGGATCTGACCGGCGCGACCCTGACATTAGCTAACCTTGCCGGCGCGATCATGGAAGGCGCTGACCTTACCGGCGCTGACCTGACCGGCGCGATCCTGGATGGCGTGCCTCTATCCGGCGCAACATTCCCGGATGGCCGTGTATGCGCCGCGAATTCCATCGGAGATTGCAAATAACCTTGGTCTGAGGTGGATGACATTGACTATGCCGATGTGTCAGTTGGCACCTAAGCATTAACAAAAAAACAGCACATCTTGTCAGCCAGCACCGTGCTAGCGTGAGAGTCTGTCAACCAATTCCGGTAGGTTGGTTAACACATGGGCAGGTTTCGGACCTTTGTTTCGGGCGCGCACCGAGGTCAGCTCTGTGCGCGCCAAATCCGGCATCTGTATTACATCTTGTCGCAGGAACAAACACGTCTCAATCGCCAGTTACCCGGCACAAGGTTTTCGGGAAAGGTCGCTGACGTCTACCCTTCGTGCTTTTGACCACAGCATCGCGCTAAGGCATCAGGTCATCTCTAATCGCACGAACCTATGGACGGCGAGACACACCTTCTGCCGTTCACGGTCACGTTGATCAGGATCGCGTCGGTCAGGTTCACGTTGGTCAGGTCCGCGCTGCTCAGAAACGCGCCGGTCAGGTCCGCGCGTCTCAGGTTCGCGTGGGTCAGGTTCGTGCCGATCAAGCCCGCGCCATCCAAGATCGCGCCATCCAAGTCCGCGCCGGTCAGGTTCGCGCCCGCCAGGTCCGCGCCAGTCAGGTCCGCTTGTCTCAGGTTCGCGCCGGTCAGGTTCGCGTTGATCAGGGTCGCGTTGGTCAGGTCCGCGCCGGTAAGGTCCGCGCGGGTCAGGATCGCGCCCGTCAGGTCCGCGCCCGTCAGGTTCCCGGTTAGGCCCGCGTGGGTCAGGATCGCGTTGCGCAGGTTCGCGCCGCTCAGGTCAGCGACGGACAGGGTCGCGCGGCTCAGGACCAAGCCGCGCAGGTCCAATCCGCTCAGGTCCGCGTCGCTCAGGTTCGCGCCGGTCAGGTTCACGCCCGTCAGGACCACGTCGCTCAGGTTCACGTTGCGCAGGTCCGCGTTGGTCTGGTTCGTGTTGGTTAAGTCCGCGCCGGACAGCTCCGCGTTGGTCAGGATCGCGCCGCTCAGGTCCGCGCCGCTCAGGTCCGCGTTGATCAGGCTCGCGCTGCTCAGGTTCGCGCCGGTCAGGTTAGCGCCGGTCAGGGTCGCGCCTTCTAGGGTCGCGTGGGTCAGGTCCGCGTTGGTCAGGTTAGCGCCGGTCAGGTTCGCCTCGTACAGGTCCGCGTGGGGCAGGGGCGCGTTGGTCAGGTCACAACCTGACGAATCTGCATAGGCTTTCGGCCATTCGTCGCAGGCAGCTATCGCCGGTAGGGCAAGGGTCAGAGACAGCATGGTCGCGGTGATGAATGTAAGTGGTTTCAAAAAAGGCTCCAGTTCAAATCTTAAGTCGTGTTGCGATTCGCCTATAGGGTGTCCCGACCGAAGGGTTACCGGCACCGATGCGTGCCTTATGATCAATCGATGCGGTTGGCCAAGGGCGCCAAATGCTTGCACCTGCTCCATTTTTCAAATGTACGCAGGGTGTTGCAATTACGCTATGGCGCTTAGGTGGATTAGGCAAGGACGTCGTGACGCTGGATAAGAGCGCCCTCATGCAGGTCAGTTGGCAGACTGTTTTCAACGAACCGAAGGGCGCAGCATTCTCGCCTTCTGCTTGCATCTTTCACGCAGTGACGAGACGAACGCGCGCGCCTTTGATCGCTGTGCACAACGGACCGCTTTGGGCAGCGAGCGGTCTTTACCAAAATTGCGCGGAACGGCGGCTTTGTCCCGCAGAGCCGAAATAGCTCTCAACAAAACCAACGGCAGCTTTGAGTCAGCTGGGAGGGTAGCCTTTTGAAAGGGTCGGAAGTATTTTTACCACTTGGTCAAATTTGAATAAGGTTAAATATGTCGAACTTATCTTCGGCAACTTTCGTGATCTGCTGGAGAAGGGACTCACCATCGCGGAAGGTGTCTGACGTCAGCGCTTATGGGTCCAAATAGGTATATTTGATAAGAGAGAGTTGTTGGCTCATCGTAACCACTGAGGAGTGGGACATGAGACAGACAACTGGAACACGCAAAAGCCCTGGCGAGAAGATCGTCAAAGACATCAAGCGGGCCACGCGCAAGCATTATTCATCCGAAGAGAAGATCAGGATCGTCCTGGACGGTCTGCGTGGAGAAGACAGCATCGCCGAACTGTGCCGCCGTGAAGGCATATCACAGGGCATCTATTACAAATGGTCCAAGGACTTCATGGAGGCTGGCAAACGGCGGCTAGCTGGCGATACGGCACGTGCTGCAAACACAGATGAGGTTAAGGACCTGCGCCGCGAAGCCCGTGATCTGAAGGAAGTGGTGGCTGAACAGACGCTGGAACTGCGTCTTCTCAAAAAAAGCATGTTCGACGGTGGGGGCGACCCCGAATGAGATACCCTGCATCTGAGAAACTAGAGATCATCCGGTTGGTCGAAGAAAGCCACCTGTCAGCCCGCCTGACGCTCGCCAAGCTCGGTATCCCCCGCACCACATTCTACCGTTGGTATGATCGCTACCTCCAGCGTGGTGAGGCTGGGCTGCAGGACCAGTCTCCCAGGCCCAAGCACGTCTGGAACCGCATCCCTGACGACGTGCGTCGCAAGGTGGTCAAACTGGCGTTGAAGGAGACAGAGTTGTCACCGCGAGAACTGGCGGTGACGTTCACAGATACAGAAAGCTACTTTGTATCAGAGGCTTCAACGTATCGGATCTTGAAGGCGCACGATCTGATCACCAGTCCTGCCTTCATTGTGATCAAGGCCGCCAGTGAGTTCAAAGACAAAACGACGGCCATCAATCAGCTGTGGCAGACCGACTTCACCTATCTGAAGATCATCGGTTGGGGCTGGTTCTATCTCAGCACGATCCTGGACGACTACAGCCGTTACATCATCGCGTGGAAGCTTTGCACCAATATGCGGACCCGCGACGTCACTGACACGTTGGATCTGGCTTTAGCAGCGTCGGGATGTGACCAAGTTCATGTCGTCCACAAGCCGCGACTGCTCAGCGACAACGGCTCCAGCTACGTCTCGGGGGAACTGGCCGAATGGTTGCAGAATAAAGGTATGAAGCACTCGCGCGGTGCGCCGTATCATCCGCAAACCCAGGGCAAGATCGAGCGTTGGCATCAGACTTTGAAGAACCGCATCTTGCTGGAAAACTACTTCCTACCCGGTGATCTCGAAGCCCAGATTGAAGCCTTCGTCGATCACTACAATCATCGGCGCTTCCACGAGAGCCTGAGCAACGTCACACCGTCTGATGTCTACTTCGGACGGTACAAAGCCATTCTACAGCAACGAGAAAGGATCAAACATAAGACGCTCGAAACGCGACGCTTGCATCACAGACAACGCGCCGCATAATCAAACCAACCAGATGAGCCAAACTCTGTCTTAGCTTAAGCTGCCATTGGTTCCAAAAACCCTGACGACGGACAATGCCGTTGACCCGGCAACCGAGATTGTCCTCAGCCACGACCTGTCTGCCTGGGAAGGCGAACACTTCTTTGCCGTTCCAAAAGACGTCCCCGGTGAGGAAATGACCACCCTTTCGGGCGATTTCATAACTCGAGTGTTTGAAGGGCCATACCGCCACGCCAAGAATTTTGAACACGATATGCGAGTCGCCGCAAAGGCAATTGGAAAGACCGCCAAGGATGTGTTCTTTTTCTATACGACTTGCCCAAGATGCGCCAAAGCCTATGGTGAGAAATACATGGTTGGGGTCGCCCAAGTCTGAAGCGCCGCGCGCGGATATCAATCAGCCAAGTCTGCAACCTCGCAGGTCGCTGCATCCGGCAAGGCAGTATTCATCGCGCGTCCCAGCCCATAGATGTCAGGATGATCAACAATCTGCCCCGCAGCATTTGGAAACCGCGTGAAAGACGCCAGACCCACCGGTATCGGCGGGGCGGGAGCATCAAAGGTACGTCGGCCATTCGCCAAACGATGCACTTCTGCGATATCCATTCCCAGAACAAATGCGACCAATCGATCCCATTGCTGAACCCGCACACACCCGTGTGACAAGGCCCGATATTCCTGATCAAATTTTTCCCGATTGTTTGTGTCATGCAAATAGACCAACAACCCCGGCTGCAACCGCACGGCAGCAAGACCAAGAGGATTGTTCGGGCCTGCGGGCCAGACGCGATTTGCATATTCGCCGCTGGCAATCATTGAGGGCGGCGGCCGCCATGTCGGACGGAAGCGGACGGACGAGACATAGGTGTTCAATCGGGGGGTGCGGTGCCATGGTGCGCCGACAATGATACGGCTGCGCAGCACGGGTATGCCCTTATCAAACGCAACAAGCTCAAAGGAAGGAATATTTACGAGGATGGCCTTGCCAACCGCAGGCACCTGATAGGGCACGCCTGCTTTGTCCAACTGTGTTTGAAAGACCTCAGCCCTTGTCGTTGCCGGAAATGCGCAAAACGCCAACAATACAACAAGGACCAAAGCCGCGAATATCCATTTTCTACGTTTACTCAATCGCCTGTTCTCCGTTTATAATTTGGGGTTCATGTGCTCATCATGGGCCTGGGCCCAGGTCTTTGTAGTGAAGCGCGCAGGACTTCTCTTGCCCACGAATAACGCGCTTGCCGTCCAGCGGGCCACCATGTTCCGTAACAACTGTGACTTGCGCCTCAGGCTGATCAGCACGTTCGAAATAGATCACCACCCAATCGCGGGTTTTTCCAAAGCGCTGCGCGTTTGGCGTGTTGGAAAAGAGTGCGGTGAACTGCCAATCGTTTTGTTCAGTATGCAGGATTGGTAATCGGGTATCGCCCGTCGGATTGAACCTGCGGGGTTTGATCGTGGGTAGCCGATCCAAATTGCTGCGATAAGCCTGATCAACCGCAAGGATGTCAGCGACAGACGGTTGTTGTCGATCTATTGGGGCGTGTCGTGGACGTCTGCGCGCGAGCATGTCAGCCAGAGAATGACGCAGGCTTTCGACCCGGCGCGGACCGATCCCCTTGATGGCGGCCAGTCGTCCGTCATAGGCTGCGGCCTCTAGTGCTTCTAATGTTTCAATGCCCAGATCCTCATGGATTTGGCGGGCCAACGCCGGGCCAATCATCGGAACCGTCCGCAGTATCTGTTCAGGGTCGGCCGCACCGCGCAGCCGGTCCAACACGCCCGATCCACCCGTATCGAGAATTTCGGCGATGGTGGCCGCGATGGATTGTCCGATAGTCGGCAAATCATCCAGCCCGCGTTTGCCCCCACGTTGATAGTCAAGCCGAACGGGATGGGGCAAACCGCGCAGGTAACTCGCCGCATCACGGTAAGCCCGGACGCGGAACAGCGATGCGTTCTGCTGGTCCAAAAGGCGTGCCACTTCATCCAGTTTGTCAGCAACAAAGCGGTTTTCGGACAAAGCGTCCTCGGGTGCAGGTTGGGGAGCCATGGTATCCTCCGATCAATTCCTTTCCTCACTTTAACTCAGCCGCAAGCGTTCCTTATTGATCGCCATCAATGGGGATCGGGCGTATGGTGTGTATGGTGTGTAGAGAGCGGACAGATCAATCTGCGGCGGGGATTGCGCCAGCTTCCCTCAACACAAGGTCGATGCGCAGGGCAGTGTCCGCAATCGAGCCAGCGGCGGCAATGATCGTCCAGTCGTGCGGCGGCGCGGTATTTGCAACTTGTGCCCGCACCACATCCGCATCAGCGTCAGAGGCATCGCCGCGCCGAGCCGTCACCCTATCAATCAATATGTCGGGTGGGGCCTCCAGCCAAAACCGATGCAACGCAATGCCGGTACCCGCTGTTAGGTTTGTTGCCCTTTCCCTGTCGTCGGGGTTCAGAAACGTCGCATCAATCAACACGGAATGGCCGGTATTCAAGGTGTTGCGTGCACGTTGAATGATCCTGTCATAGATGGCTGTGCGTGCTGTGGGCGTATAGGCGGACGCGCCAAGGCGGGTGCTGGGGGCTGCGCCGCGCATCGCCTTGCGCTCTGTATCGCTGCGCAAAAGGACCGCCCCGGGTGCCGCCCCGATTTTGGGTGCCACTTCTTGCGCCACGGTTGTTTTACCGCTCCCCGAAAGACCACCAATCAGGACAAGCACAGGTTCAGGTGGGGACAAAACGGCAAGCGCCTCGGCCAGATAAAGTGTGGCGTCCTTATCAATTGGCGATCCTGTCGCAAGGGCCGTTTGGGCCGCTACCATTGCGCGAATTGCGGCGCGGACCGCGATGAACAGGGGCAATGTGGTCAGCCCGTTGTCCTGGTTTCCCATGGCCGCCAGCAGATAGGATCCAAGGACGATATTGGCGGCGCGATCAAGGGCGCGATGTCGCAAATCCATAATCAGAAACGCCAGATCATATAGGACGTCGCATGTTCCCAGCACTTCATCGAATTCCAGCGCATCAAAGGGAACCGGCTTGCCGCCCAACATCACCAAATTGCGCAGATGCAGATCGCCGTGGCACCGACGCACATGACCCTCAGCGCTGCGTTGGCGTAAAAGCGGCTCAATGTTATTTAATGCGGCGTGGCTTTGCGCATGAAACCGGGCAATGAGTGCAGTGTCCAGCACGCCATCCAACTCTGCAAATACCCGGTCCAATTCATCCAATATATCGGTGATCAGCGTCGCACCGTCAGCGGTACGCTGCGGCGTCTTGGCGTGGTAGTCAAACACGCTCTGCCCAAGGTCGCGGGCAAGCGCGTCATCCAGTCGCCCCTCATCCGCAATCACTGACAATTCATCCGACGTCGGGAACCTGCGCATCCGTAGAACCCATTCGACAGGTATCCCATCGCCATCCAGCGCAAGTTGCCCGTTCGCCGCGCGGGTGACAGGGATCACGGTTTGGTAAATCTCGGGGGCGATCGGTTGGTTCAACGCCAACTCGCGTCTGATCATCTTTTCGCGCAAATCAAGCGTCGACAGGTCCATGTAATCGTAGCATACGGCGCGCTTGATCTTGAGCGCGACATCGCCTGCAAGAAAAATAATCGCACCGTGTGTCTGGACGACGTCGACGGGGGCGCCGCCGGGATGCGTATCGCCAGACGAAAGAAACGCGATCACTTCGTCCTGCTTTTCGAAGGATTGGGAAGTCTGGGTCATGCCGGTTAACCCGCATCAAGCACGGTGCGCCAAGCACCGGGGCACAGATTTTCCACATGTTCACGCGTCATTGGATTGCCTTCTAGCCCAAAGGCATTCAATGCCGCGCCTTGCCTGATCAAAACCGCAACTGGGTGTTTTCGTCCAGTAAAGAAAACAATGCCATTGCTGTGGATGACTTTAACGGCGCGGTCAGACAGCACCGCAATCCGCGACGGTCCGACGTTGATCATCTGATCCAGCGAAACTGTCATCGTCCCGGTCCAAACGCGCGCCATGCAAACCGCGTGACCGGGAAAAGCAGCGCGGCCACAGTGACACGAACGACTGCCGTCACGCTGCCATCCAAGCTGGGTTTGGTGAAGTCCGGGCGCAAATCCAGCGTAACATTTGTAGGTATCGGGCCAGCATATTGCAAGGGCATCAACAGCCCACACAGCCGTCCGGTTTCTGCAGGATCGCTAAGGCCGTAATCCGCGTCAATGTGCAGTTTTTTCAGATGAATGCGATGCAAGATACCTATGACTAGGGTCGGCAAAGCCCGAACCGCAGCACCATGACCGCGCTTACGCGAGGGTATTCTGCGTCGTTTCGGTCTTGCCGTTTTTGGCCTATGCTCGGCTTTGTCTTTGGCGACTGGACCTTTGCGGGGCCCATCCGCCAGCGTAAGACGGGGGGCCAGTCCGGCCAGTGCGCGCATCTCGACCCGGTAGGCGAATTGCGGCGATGTGGTCAGATGCACCCTGACAAACACTGGTGTGATTAGGGCCAGACAAACCAAGGCCAGTATGAAAAGCAATAACCACAGGATGATTGCGATCAGCAATGCCATAGCAATTCAGGTGCCGTCTGACTTGGCTTTTGAGGTTGCCATCTTGTCCACGACGGCGGTCGCAGCTTCGGCGGCAATTTCGGTCATACTGGTCAATGCCCCCTTGACGGATTCAACCCGCGCGCCGTCTTTGTCAATGATGATAGCACCCAGTGGTTTGATCCCGCCACCAGCGCCTGTTCCGGCTGAATTCCCCGATTTCTGGCCGGCATTTCCGCCTGCGCCAAACCCAAAGCCATAGCTGACAATTGGGATAACAGTCGCGCCGTCACGTTCAATCGGATCGCCAAGGACATTCTTGGCGTTCAGTAAACGGTCAAGTTCTTCCACGGTGCCTTTCAGCAGTTTTTCAACGCCTTCCATTGGCTTCTCCTTTGCATTTGAGGTGTGAATGAAAGGATTAGCTGACGGCGGGTCGGGCCAATTGACTCTGATCAATTGGCGTTCATCAATCGCGCTTTTGCGCCTTCTGGGTCTGGCAAACGGGCTGGAATTCATTTGGGTCTCCACCAGGGTTTCCAGTGATATGCGGTTCCTTTTGGGGCAACGGTTTGGGAAACAGATATCAGTGACAACATCAAAGACGAGAATTGATCAGCATCAACCCGTCCGGGTGAGCAGGCCTTACTTTTGGATGAAAAGGATCATGCGACGATGTGTTGGAGTGTAGAAGCGTCCGTTGGGATGGTCGCAGTCGGTACAATTGCGTCCGCAGTCACGTACCGGCGCGGCGACCCGCCTGCAATCTGGCTGACATTGGGGTTCTTTGCGATAATGGAGGCGCTGCAAGTCGCGGGATACGGCGTTGTCGACCAATGCGGGACAGCTTCAAACACGTCGGTGACAGTACTGTCCTACCTACACATTGCGGTACAGCCATTCTTCATCAACGCGTTGGCCATGGAGCTTGTCCCCGGCGTTGTTAAACGCCGCGTGCGGGTCTGGGTATTTGCAGCCTGCGCAGTGTCGTCACTTGTAATGCTGGCGCAAATTTCACCCGCATCCCAACTTGGGGCGTGCCAACCCGGCAGCCCGTTGTGTGCTGACCGATGGTGTACGGTTTCGGGTGATTGGCATATTGCATGGGATGTCCCCTATAATGGTCTGCTCGTCAGGGTAGAGCGGATATTTGGCATTTATTCCGGATTTCCAACATATATGATTGCTGCGTTTATCTTGCCTTTGATCTATGGCGCGTGGCGTTTTGTCATCGTTCATGCGGTCGCGGGGCCGATCCTTGCCGCCAGTCTGACAACAAACCCAAACGAGATGCCTGCGATATGGTGCCTTTTCTCAATAGCGATCTTGCTGATCAGCTTGAGCCCCGTTGTCAGAAAAACGGTCTCAACCACGCATTGGTGGGGCAGGCCCGTTGTGCCAGATTAGGTGTGCCGTCAAAGGGAAGGTCGACCGCTGAGTGGAACAGCCGACGTCGTTGCATCTTGACTGGTGTCAGGCAGTCTATCCGTGATCACAGAGGCTAAGGTTTCATGTGGCAAAAGTTGATGGACTCTTTGCCTCAAGACTTTCACGAGCCGCGCAAGATGCAGCGGCCTTAGTCTTTTTCCTTTTTGCTCGGGTTCTTTTTCGGCTTGCTGGGGCTTGCGCTCACGGTCACATGAGCCGGGCGGATCAGCCGCTGTCTCAGTGCAAATCCAAGCCGATGCAGAACAAGGACCTCTCCGGGATTGGCTTTGTCGGTTTCCTGCATTTGCAGGGCTTCATGCAGCACCGGATCAAAAGGAGTGTTCCTCGGTTCGATCAGTCTGACACCAAGCGCCTTTAGTCCGGTCTCAAAGGCACTCTTGGTTTTGTTCAGACCCTCCAGATGCGCGGCAATGCGGGGGGCATCGGCACCCTTGTTGGCGCGCGCGGATTCAATCGCCAGACAGATGTCATCATAGGCAGGGGCAAGTGCCTCTACTGCGAGGGCTACGCCATGGTCACACCCGTCCAAACGGGCCACGTCGGCGCGTTTGCGGGCGTTCTCGGCCTCGGCAAGTGCGCGCTTCCATTTGTCCGTAAGTACCTCCAGTTCCGCCTCCGGGTCCCGGGTGGTTGCTTTGGGTTCATCTGCTACCGGATCATCGGTGGCTTGATTGATCTCGTCTTTGTTCTCTTCCATGCTGCGTTCCTTTCATGGGTTACTGGCGCTAGCGGACAAGCAGAAATATGCGGGCTGATCCGCGTTGGATGGTCAACGCCAGCGCGCCGTCGATGGAGGCAAGTTGCTGGCGCAATTCGGCCACTGAAGCGACCGGGACCCGATTGGCGGCCAGAATGATGTCACCCGCTTCCAAACCTGAACGTGCGGCGGGGCTGTCAGCGTCCACTTGGGCGATGACAACACCGGAAACATCGCCATAAAGCGGATCACCCGGTTGCAGGTCACGCAGTTCAGCCCCTGAAAGCCGCCCGAGCCCGCGCTCGCCCGCTCTCGCACCAAGCTGCGCGCCTTTGCGCAACGCAGTTGTCAGTGTCAGCGTTTGGCCATCGCGGATGATGTCGATTTCTATGTCGCGGCCCAGTCGTTTCAGCCCGATCTGACTGCGCAAATCCGCAGATCCGGTAATAGAACGACCATCAACAGAGACAATCAGATCACCGGGCTGCAATCCCGCCGCCTGTGCGGCACTGTCCGGCTCGACTTGGGTGATCACTGCACCGACGCCGGCCTCTAGACCTAGGGCCTCTGCAAGGTCAGGCGTAAAATCCTGGATCATCACCCCAAGTTGTCCCCGCTGGACCTCTCCAAACTCGATCAGTTGATCGACAACAGCGTCGGCCATGTTTGCAGGTACGGCGAAACCGATCCCGACATTGCCACCCGACGGTGCGATGATCGCCGTGTTGATACCAACCAGCCGCCCATCAAGGGTTACCAATGCACCACCGGAGTTGCCGGGATTGATAGATGCATCAGTCTGGATGAAATCCTCGTAGCCTTCGATATTGAGCCCGCTACGGCCCAAGGCGCTGACGATGCCGGACGTCACCGTCTGGCCAAGGCCAAACGGGTTTCCGATTGCCAGGACGTAGTCGCCCACCTGCAGCCGATCACTGTCGCCCAGATCAAGCGCGGTCAAATCCCCGGCCTCGATCCTGAGCAGGGCGATATCCGTGCCGGGGTCGCTGCCGATCAATTGTGCATCGAATTGCCGCCGGTCCTTGAGCGTCACGATGATCCGGTCGCCGTTCTCAACGACGTGGTGGTTGGTCAGCACGTACCCTTCGTCGGCATCAAAAATCACGCCGGATCCCGCGCTCATCTCGCGGCGCGGTTCTGGCTGCTGCGGGATCGGTTGCATGTCGAAAAACTGTCGAAAGAAGGGATCGTTGAACAGCGGGTTTAATTCGGCCGTTTGGCGGCTTTCGACCGAAATGTTGACGACGGCCGGTGTCACTTCGGCCAGCAAGGGGGCCAGTGTTGGCAGCCCATCGTCGTTCAAATAGAGCGGTTGATCCACCGTCTGCGAGGCCACCGGCACCGCGGGTCCCATGGTAAGAATGCAAAGAACTACCATGATGTGGCCAAGACGAGAAACAAGAACAGCCATTGCTTATCTCCTTGATTTTCAGGGGTAGGGGCCGGCATTGCCCGGCCCCTGAATCCGCTACGCAGCTTTTACGGGAATGCGTTTGACTTTTGCCTGCGCCTCGGCAGTCTTGGGCAGGCTTACGGTCAGCACGCCGTTCCTGAATTTGGCGTCGGCCTTGTCAGCGTCGACGCCCGCAGGAAGCGGCACCGTGCGGTAGAACGACCCGTAAGAACGCTCGGACATGTAGACGCCTTTGCGTTCTTCCTCGTGTTCGATCTTCTTTTCGCCACGGATGGTCATCGCGTCGCTGGTGAGCGATATGTCGATGTCTTTTTCGGTCATGCCGGGCAATTCGATTGTGACGTCGACGCTTTTGTCGGTCTCGGTGACGTCGGTGCTAGGACCGAACATGCCCACCACTTCATTGCGCCCAGTCCAACCGTCTTCTACCTTGTCCCAAAAGTCTTGGAACACATGGTTGATCTCGCGTTGCAGCGAAACCAACGGATTTGATCCGTTTTCTCGTTCACTTGCCGGGCTCTTTTCTTTGTCCCGACCCCATGGGATTAGATCGCTGATTTGCATTTTTTGGTCCTCCGATTGCTGTTTTGATCAGTCGCAAAGGCGGATCATGCCGCCTTCACAGAGATTTTTTTCGGCTTGGTTTCCGCCGAGCGTGGTAACTCAAGCCACAGAACGCCGTTCTTGAATTCGGCGTTGATTTTGGCCTGATCGATTTCATCCGAAAGCGTAAAGATGCGGACGTAGTCGCCGACCCGGTATTCGGACGACAGTGCGCGGTAGCCTTCGGGGGCATAGGGCTTGACCGTGCCGCGCAGGGTCAGAACCTGACGTTCAAGCGTCACGTCGACGTCACCCGGTGCCACACCCGGCATGTCGGCTGTGATCACCGTGGTCTCGTCACGCTCAAAGATGTCGACTGCGGGTGTAAACGCCATCGCTCTGCGATTTGCATCACCGTTGTTTGTCGCAACGTCGCGTGTGTCTTGGGGTGCGAGTTCTTGTGCCATGATACTCTCCTTTCAATCGTGGTTTCAGTTGGTTTTGATTGCAATGCGCTTGGGCTTGTCGCCTTCGGGCCGCTGCATTTCGACCGTCAGAACACCGTTGTCAAAGCGTGCATCTATTTTGTCTGGATTGACCCGGAACGGCAGATCGACCGAGCGCAGGAAAGCCCCATCCGCACGCTCGCGGCGATGCCAGACGATATCCTCGCCGTTTTCAGGCTCCGGATAGGTGCTGCGAATGGACAGCATTGTGTCTTTGACTGTCAGCTCGATGTCTTTTTCGGTCAGACCGGGCAGTTCGGTGGTCATCACGATGCTGTCCTCACCGGCCCAGAAGTTGACCGGCGGGTAGGTGGCGGATTGGCCGGGCGTTCTGACACCGTCAAAAAGCCGGTTCATGGCCGTTTGCATCCGGCGCATATCGGCGAACGGATCGCCATTGCTGAGTGGGGAAAAAACTGTTTGTAGCATTGCAGTACTCCTTTTTGATGTGACGTGGTCAGGCGCTGTACCGCCCCCGGACGGAAACGGATTTCGGCTCCAAAGACGTCCGGATAGGCAAGCGATGTGTGAGAGGTGCGTTTGGATCGCGGTCAGGCATGGAACGCTGAACGATCAAACAGGCCGGCGGTGCACGCGCACCTTGATGGACCTGAATGGCAGCCAAAGGAACGGCTGCATCACGCCCGCCATCCATTGTTCCATTTCCCGAAGACCCGTTACCGGCATCTCCGGCAAACGATTTGGGAAGCGATCCCCGAGCTGTCAAGAACCGCGATAGAAATTTTGGGGGCAGCCAATGCGGCAGTTCAATGGGTCTCATTTTATCTTCCTCAAGTGGGTTCTTGACCGACGGGATCGCGAGGCTAGTTCACAAGCCAAACGGATAGGTTTTGTCCTCTTTGATATTTGTCAGTGTGGGCAGCGCGGAGACCGCCCGTGTCTGGTCAAACCAGACAAAAGCGTCATACTGTTTTGCCAAGTAGGCATAGCTGTAGTGGCTCGCGCGTTCAGTCTCGGACCGGTAGATGACGCCGATGTAGCGCTGCAATCTTTGCTGGTTCAGGAGCCGCAGGAATTCAGGGGGGTGTTCCTTTTTGAAATCCCACAGAAAACGTTCAAGATCGACGTCGTGACACAGTGCCTCGTAGCTTTGGGGCCGCGGCGGGCGGATGTCTTTTGTTTCCAGCGGGGCGTCCCACTCGGAGGCGGCGGCAACGGTGCCAGATGCGGTTCCAAATCCGATCAAGGCGACCGTATCGCCGTATTCCTCGCGGCACAGCTGTCCGATGTTCAACTCGCCACGGACCCTGCCCATATCGGTGTGACGCGCATCGCCAATGTGGGAATTATGTGCCCAGACCACGATTTTCTTGTCTGGGCCTGCATGGGCCATTATCTGGCGCAACGTCTGGAACATGTGTTTGTCGCGTAAGTTCCAAGACAGCCGGGAGCCGTAATACATCACGCGATAATAGCGTTCCGCATTCGTAACCAGTCGTGCGTTTTGTGCTGCATCAAAAAACTGGTCACCATCTTGCGCGGTATAGTCCAATTGCTGCTTAAGCAGGTCGATCAGAATTTGCGTAACCGGTTTTTCGCAATTGGAAAATCCGGGTGAAAGGGCGGCGCGACCATAAGACGCGGGGTCCTGCGACCACGCTGACAAGCACGCGTAGCGCGAGCGGGCCACAGCGGCCGCCGCTCTGTCTACCCGGTCAAGGTACGCCAGAACCGCCGCAATCGATGCGTTCATATTATAGAAGTCAAGGCCATAGAAAGCGACGCGATCATCGGCTTTTCTTGCCCGGTTATATTGCTCCAAATAGCGTGTGAACGCATCGAACTCTACGTTGCGCCACATCCATGTGGGAAAGCGCGCAAAAGGCGAAGGTTTCATCGACCCGGGCCGCTTTTGCCGGATGTAGCGGTCAACCATTGCAGCGTCAGGCCAGTCGGCTTCGACGGCGACACTGGAAAAGCCGTGTTTTTCGATCAAGCGCCGGGTGATGGCGGCCCGTGCGTGGTAGAATTCCGAGGTGCCATGAGATGCTTCGCCCAAAAGCACCACACGCTTTGATCCGAACCGATCGAACGCTTTGGCAAAATCAGGATCATTGATCTGGGGCAAAGGTTCGGCGGCGGCGCGCAGGACAGATCGTACGGTGTCGGTTCTTGGCGGCGGTACGGGTTTTGGCTGTGTCGTGGCCTGTGTGCGAAGATGTGTTTTGAACCAATTGGCAGCATGATCAACCGCACTGTCCAATGTGCCGGTTTCTTCAAATAGGTGGCCGGCACCTGAAACGATCTCCAGCTTCTTTTCACATTTCAAGGCAATAAGAGCTTGTTTGTTCAGCCGGATGACATCGTGATCCAGACTACCGACGATCAACAATGTTGGGCTGGAGACCTGAGGAAGAAACTCCATGGCAAGGTCGGGCCGACCGCCCCGCGATACGACCGCAGCCACCCGGCTCTTAAGTTCAGCGGCAGCAACAAGGGCGGCCCCGGCACCTGTGCTTGCCCCAAATAGGCCAAGTGGCAGATCTTCAAGGTCAGGCTCGGAGGTGATCCAGATTGAGGCTTCAATCACGCGGTCGGCCAACAGCGGAATGGCAAAAACGTTGCGGCGATCCTGCCCTTCCTGCGGTGTCAGCAGATCGAACAGAAGTGTCGCAAACCCTGCCGCATTGAGTTTCCTAGCCACATCTGTGTTGCGCGGTCTGTTTCGACCGGAGCCGCTGCCATGGGCAAACAGAACGATGCCGCGCGGGTCCGGCGGGACCGTCAGATCACCGAGCAACCCGAGCGGTGGGATGGCCACTTGCCGTTTGTGGATGCGTTTCTTGGCCGTATCTGCGGTATGTGTCGTGCCGGTCGAAACTTGACCCAACAGGCCCACTGTTTCGTCGTCGGTGAGTTGATGAAAGTCGCGATAAAAGCCGCCTACACCGTGAAATGACGTCACAGGATGAAGGCAAATGATGTCGTCGGCTTGATCGGATATCTCTTGTAAAGCTGCTTTTGGGGCAACCGGGAGGGCAACGATGATCCGTTCCGGACTGTTGCGTTTCAGCCCGATCAGAGCCGCCTTCATTGTGGCACCAGTGGCCAGCCCATCGTCCACCGCAACAACGGTTCGACCCTTTGGGTCTAGCCTTGGCTGATCTCCTAAATATCGCTTTTTGCGACGCTCAAGTTCAACCCTTTGATCGGCCACAGCCCGTTCAAGATAATCCCCGTCGGCACCTGAAAGCTGTTTGACGTCCTTGTTAATGACAATTTCGCGGGTAGCACCCTCGACAATCGCACCGAGGGCGACCTCCGGATTATTGGGTGCACCGATTTTGCGCACAAGGAGCAAATCAAGCGGCGCGTTAAGCTTTTTTGCGACCTCGACTGCGACGGGCACACCGCCACGGGGCAGGGCATAAATCAGCGGCCTGTCAAGTTCCAGCCCCGCCAAAGCGTCTGCCAATTGCCGACCTGCGTCAGCGCGACCTGCAAATGTGAAGGCTATTTGTTCCATAGCGTCAAGGATATGGCATCTGCGGCGTTTCGAGATTGAGTTTTGTCAATCGTGGCACGAAATTTAAACCGCTTGAAAATACTCTAGGGGACAAGCACCGCAGCACCGCTCAGATGGCCGTTGCGTAGGTCGCGCAAGGCTTCATTTGCGTCTTTGAGCGCATAGGCCGTCGTATGGGTTTGAACACCGGCCTTTTCAGCAAGCGGAAAAAATGCCTCGCCGTCCTGCCGCGTCAGGTTGGCGACGGACATGATCTGTCGTTCATGCCATAAATCGGCATAGGGAAAGGATGGGATATCACTCATGTGAATACCTGCACAGACGACGCGACCGCCCTTGCGCACCGCTTTCAAAGCTTTGGGGACAAGCGCACCCACGGGTGCAAAGATGATCGCTGCGTCCAATGATAGATCCGGGTCCTCGTCTGAACCGCCTGCCCAGATGGCACCATTCGCGCGCGCGAAATCCTGCCCAACACTATCGCCCGGTTGCGTAAAGGCATAGACGTCGCGGCCTTGCCATGCCGCGATCTGGGCAAGGATGTGTGCCGCCGCGCCAAATCCATAGAACCCTAGCTGCTGCGCCTCACCTGCCATGGTGTAACTGCGATACCCGATCAGTCCGGCGCACAGCAGTGGTGCCAAATGGGCCGGATCGGCATCACCGCAAAGCGCAAACACATATGCCGCATCGGCAACGCATTCTTGGGCAAATCCACCGTTCAACGTATATCCGGTAAAGCCGGGTGCATCACAGAGGTTTTCGCGACCTGTGCTGCAATAGGGGCAGCGACCGCAGGTCCGTCCCAGCCATGGCACACCCACGCGCTGACCTATGGCCAACCCTTCGACATCACCACCCACTTGCACGATCCTACCGACAATTTCGTGTCCGGGGATCAGTGGCAGCACCGGGTTCTTCAGTTCTGCGTCGACGATGTGCAGATCCGTGCGACACACACCGCACGCCTCAATAGCGACCCGCACCTGTCGAGGGCCGCAGGTTGGCGGTGCGACATCTTCATACCGAAGTTTAGTCGCACCTTTGTGCAGAACCATTGCGTGCATAGCATTTTCTCCAAAGTTGGCTGTCGCTTGTAGCGCGTCTACGGCGCATGAGAATGATGCGCATCAATTGGCCAACGCCCGAATGCCACCGCCTTCTGGACATTTCATCAGCAAATTCTTGCCAGATAAAAATTAGATACGGACATCTTGATTGGAATCAATCGGCGATGAATATATTTTGAAACACGTAAATCACGTTCGTACTTTGTCCTGTGTGGAGGTGGGGAATTTACTATGGTAGACCATTCTGGAACCCTGGATATCATGCGGAAGCTTGGCCCCGGTGGGCGGTCACTTCCATGCCAAATTCAGTCAAACCGAAAAGAACTGACACATGACTTGCAGAAATACCTGCATGTTCTGGGTCCAACGCCGAAACGCTGCCTAGAATCGCTCGCGGATCTGGGGCTGTCTGATCCTGAGATTGGGCGCTATTTCAAGATTCCCAAAGATATTGTCACTGACCTTCGGCAAGCCTGGAAAATTGACGGCGAAATCTGAGGCCATTGCGCCTTGAGCACGGCAGTGTTCGGGGTCGCTGATGCGTTGGACTACCTGACCGCTAGAACACTGCAGGCCGCGTAATGCAGCACTTTTTGCGACACGCTGCCCAATACGGTGCCTTCGAGAGCCCCAAGTCCGCGTGACCCGATGGCGATCATATCGACCTTGAATTGCGCGGCCGATTTTAGGATTTCCTCGGCATAATCGCCCGAACGCACTGATATCTCGACGGTTTTGGCACCTTTTTCTGCACAAAGCGCTTTCGCTCTGTTGACAATCTGGTCGCCGAGAACTGCAATGATCCTTGCCGTCCTGGCGTCTGTTGCGTCGCCGCCCAGAAGTTCAGGATAGCTTCTTGGTACATACGCCGTGCCCGGCGAGACAACACTTTGCGCCTCTTTGACGAGATGTTCTACCTCGGCCATATGCACGAGCTCTGCGGCTGGACGACCGTGCATCAAGACATGCACGATAAACAGATCTGCGTGCAAATTGCTTGCCAATTCGGCTGCCACGTCGACGGCCCGTTGCGCGGTCAGCGACCCGTCAACGGCTAGAAGAATTTTGTTGATCATTGTCTTGCTCCTTACGAGAGTTGAAATGTGAATTATCTGATCCGTGCGAACAAATTGGCCGCCCATCTTTGGCGACAATCGCCGGGCGTGCCGTACCATTCGCATCCGTGGTCGCGCCCAAATCTGATTGGTCATAAAGGTAGTCTCGGGTCAGTGGAACGGCATCGATATTTCGGGACAACTGGAATTGGAAAACCGCCTGTGGGCCATTGCGAAAGGTTTGCTCACACGCAGCAAGATAGAAGCGCCACATCCTGACAAAGCGATCATCATACATCGCCGCGACCTGATCTTCATTCTGTCGAAACCGATCGTACCAGTGCCGCAACGTATAGGCATAATGCAGCCGCCAACATTCAATGTCCGTTGCCCACAATCGGGCTTTTTCGACGGCGCGGATGGCTTCTGAAGCAGTAGGGATGTAGCCGCCCGGAAAGATGTATTTGGCAAGCCAAGGGTTCGTTCCCGTCGCAGGCGCAATCCAGCCAATCGTGTGGATGAGCGCAATGCCGTCAGGAGAGAGCCGGTCGCGGATGGTCTGAAAATAACTATTAAAGTGGCGCAGGCCCACATGTTCGAACATCCCAACCGAGACAATCCTGTCGAAACTGCCTTCAACATGACGGTAGTCGCAGAGCCGGAAGTCGATCCTGTCCGCCAAACCTTCGCGTTTTGCACGCTGCGTTGCGTAGATGTGCTGTTCTTGCGATAGTGTAATGCCGACAACCCGGGCACCAAAGCCTTTTGCCAGCGTCAACGCCATTCCGCCCCAACCGCATCCGATGTCCAAGACCGTCATGCCCGGTTCGATCATCAGTTTGCGGGCGATGTGTTCCTTTTTATGCGCCTGCGCCTGATCCAGTGTCTCGGTCGGTGTTTTGAAATAGCCGCACGAATACTGCCGGTCCTCATCCAAAAACAGGTCATACAGACGCCCCGACAGGTCATAATGGTGTACCACGTTGCCGCGCGCGCGCTCGACGATGTTGTTTTGCGTCAGCCAGCGAAGGGCGGCGCGGGATTTTAGCAGCGGCTTTTGCCACCAGACCCGATTCCCTGCAACACGCTGAACATTCCGTACGATCAACGCCAGAAATTCCTGCAAATCATCCCCGTCAATCATCAGCGCCCCGTTCATGTACGCTTCGCCCAGGGCCAATTCCGGATTCAATGCCAGATGCCTCACGGTTGCGGTGTCGCGCAAACGAACTCTTACCGGATCGCCGCCCAAGGTGCCGTATCTGTGACTATCTCCGGACGGCATGATGACGTGCAGTGCACCGTCTTGTATGAGTGACCGCAGCATTCTGTCGAGCGCGTATTCTGCAAACTGGATCATCAGATCACTTTCTGTCCTGGGTACATTTATCTCGGTCTAATCAGGCGGCGAGAAAGGTACTGTGCGTGCTGGTAAATCATATTCAAAAACGCGATGGATAGCCGCGTATCATCCGGAACGATGCCGTCAGTTTGCCTAGCTTCGCGCATGAAACAGAAACCATATTGACACTGATCAATCGGTGAAAAGATTTCGGGTCTAGTCTGGTCATGTGTGGTTTCGTTGCTCGATTGCACGGTAGCCGTACTGAAATGCTCTGAATGCCAACGCGAGATAAGTTCGTTTTTCGGACTCTTATGGCTTTGCCAGAGACATCTGCATCAAAGGATGGCGCGCACAATGACCCGATCACAACAGGCAATGCCGCCCGGCAAGGACCGACTGTCAGAACCGGGACAGGCCTTTGAAACATCGGATGTTTTGGTGTTTGTAGAAGACGCGGCAATAACTGCGGCGGGCGTCAACCATGCACAAAAAATCGCGGGCGTATTTGGCGGTAAAGTGGTCTTGGTGCAGGTGTTGTGTAAACCTGTAAACGGCAACGGTCCGATTGATCCGGTGGAATGGGACATAAAGAAACAACAAACCCTAAAGCAATTGGGAATGCTGACAAAGGGATCGGAAGGGGCCAACCAACCCTGCAGCGTCGAACTTCTTGAGGGGCAATGCGTCAACCGGATCAAGGCGTTCATGGAACACCGACAGGGCGACATGGCTGCGTCTCTGCGACCCCGCAGCGATATAGAGTGGTATTTGAGCGAGACGGCTTGGGGTGTGCTTTTGTCGCAAAGTGCCGCGGTTCTGATGATCCCGGATGACGCAGCGATTGAGCCGAATGCGCAATACCGCCGAATTTTGGTACCTCTCGATGGGTCGTCCCGTGCAGAAGCGGCGTTGCCGGTGGCCATGAAGCTGGCTCGGGCTGAACACGCCGAACTGATCGTATGTTACGTCTTGCCCGCGCCCAGCCTGACAGAGCTCGCGGCAGGGGACCCTGAGACCGAGCGTCTGCACGCCCTTGTCAGGCATCGCAATGAACAAGCTGGCAAAACCTATCTTGACCGGATCAGGAAACGGTTTGAACGCAACGGCCTGAAAATTTCAGTCAGAGTTTCCCACAGTGGTGATGCGCGACGCGCATTGATCGACATCATATCAAAAGAAAATACGGACTTTGTGGTTATGACGACACATGGACAAAGCGGACACAGAGACGTGCCCACTGGTGATGTGGCACGGTACGTTTTGACCAATGCGGATATTCCGGTGCTGCTGGTACGTCCTCGAAACAACCGTGACAACAATCACGCATTCGGCAAGCTGTCGTCAACGGGGGTCAGGCAACCGGCTGGCACGGACTGATGACTGCACCGGACAGGCCTTTGATTGATGCAAGAACCGGGCCGGAGGCGGACGCGCTGCACCACCGAGTTGTCTCAGGCCCACCCACGTTTCTTGACATCTACCGGGTTCTGCCAACCTTGGGTGAATGGTTTGAAAGGGTTCGCAGGTATTGTTCCGAACCGCCGCCCAGTCAGGAACGTGCAGCAGACTGGATCTTGGACAACGATTACCAAATCCTCCGCGCGTTGCGGCGCTTGGATGAGGATTTTCCTCCGCAATTCTACCAAAGACTGCCAGCGCTTGCCCAACCCGATGGCGCAGGAACGCCGCATGCGTTTGCCGTGTCGCAGGCCGTCTATAATGTTTTAGAGCCACAGATCACACTGACGGGCCTTACCGATTTCATTGCGCAATATCAGCAGTCCGCAGAACTGACTAACGCTGAACTTTGGGCAATGCCATCGATGCTGCGGCTGGTATGCCTGGAGCGGTTCATCCACGCTGTTGGGGCGATGGATAAAGCACTGATGCCACAGGTAAAGCTGAGCACAGAGACCTTGACCGCACCCGAAACCCGGCCTGTCGATGCCGTTGCAAAAGCAATTACAAATCTGATTGCTGTCAATGCAATAAAATGGCCGGACTTTGTCGATGAGGTCAGCTGCATCGAAGCGGAGCTGGCAAACGATCCCGCCGACATTTATCCAGCCATGACATTTCAGACCCGCAACCGGTACCGCGACGTGGTTGAACAACTGGCATCGCGGTGCGATCACTCGGAACCCGAAGTGGCGCGCATGGCGGTCGCTTTGTCGCGCAATCAGGAAACAGATACCTGCCGCTGGCATGTCGGATATTGGCTGGTCGAGGAGGGCTTGCTGACGCTTGAGGACGCGCTGCAGTGCCGTGTTTCGGGTGTCTTAGCATTGCAGCGTCGCTTGTCGGGTTACAATCGCACCCTTTATGCTGCCGGATTGATCTTGCTTGTGGTTGCAGCGATCTTGGTGTCGGTGATCTATTTATGGGTTCAAGATGCAACTCTGACCCAATGGCTGACCGGCCTTTCAATTACCGTTCTTCCAGCAACGATCCCGAGCGTTTGGTTCGGCCATTGGTTGATTGCCCGGTTTAGCCGCCCGGAAATTTTACCCGAGATGGATTTCTCAAAGGCAGTTCCGCAAGACTATGCCACTGCCATCATTGTCCCGGTGATCATCGCATCCCCCGGCGAAGTGGATGCAATTGCGCAAAAGGTTGAAATTCTGCGTATTGCCAACCCTGATTTCGCGTTTCGATTTGTCATTTTATCCGATATTGCCGATGCACAAACCGAAACATTACCACAAGACATCGAGGTAGAGGCCGCGCTGCAAAAGCGGATTGAAGACCTCAACCGTCGCTACGCTGTGGATGCCAGTCCGCCGTTCGTATTGTTGCATCGTCGCCGTAAATACAACGACGCCGAAGGATGCTGGATGGCATGGGAACGCAAACGCGGCAAACTCGAAGAGTTCAACCGCTACGTTTTGAGGGATGGAAAAGACGCGTTTGACGTGGTTGCAGGCCCTGCCGAAACACTGCGTGGTATCCGGTATGCAATCACGCTGGATGCCGACACGCAATTGCCGCCGGGATCAGCGGTACGCCTTGTCGGCATCATGGCACACCCGCTGAACAGGGCCGTCGTTGATCAAAGTAGCGGGCGTGTTGTGTCAGGTCATGCCATTCTACAACCGCGCATCGAGATTTTACCAAAGCTAGGCAAAGGTACGCATTTCACGCATCTTTATGGCGGCGACACCGCCATAGATATCTACAGCCGGGCCGTGTCAGATGTGTACCAGGATATGTTCGGGACTGGCATCTATGTCGGCAAGGGCATCTACGATATCGCGGCCTTGCATCAAAGCATGTTGGGCCGGGTGCCCGATAACCACATCCTAAGTCACGATCTGTTCGAAGGGCTGCATGGGCGGGCAGCATTGGTCAGCAATCTTGTTTTGTACGAAGACCTACCCGCGACCTATCCGGAATTTGCCATGCGTCAGCATCGCTGGATGCGCGGCGACTGGCAGTTGGTTCCATGGCTTGGACGTAGGGTGCCGACAGCGGAAGGTTGGACCAAAAAGACACCGCTGTCAGGGCTGGATCGCTGGAAGTTGGTGGACAACCTGCGCCGTAGTCTGATGTCACCCGCGTTGCTGTTGTTTTTTCTTGCTGGTTGGCTGCTGATGCCGGGCAGTGCGTTGGTCTGGTCGGGTTTTGCACTTGCGGCACCGGGCAGTTATCTGATCGGCGAAACGTTTGCCATTGCAACGGGCGGTGTGCGGCGCGGCGCGCTGGGCAATGCAGTCCACAATATTCGGACCACCAGCGGACGTTGGTTTTTCTTCATCGCCTTTCTGGTCAGCGACACGCTGATCGCGCTGGATGCAATCTTTCGCACGCTTTGGCGGGTTTATGTCACGGGTAAAAACCGGTTGGAATGGACCTCGGCGGCGCACGCATCGACGCGGTTATCGCACAGCAGCATCCGGCGCGCGTCATGGCATCTGATGTGGCCGTCCTCGGCGCTCGCGGTGGTGATCGCAGGACATCTGGCGCTTTTTGATTTGCAGGGGTTCTGGAGCGCTGTGCCGGTTCTCGTGCTTTGGCTGATCGCGCCGGAGATATCGGTTTGGAGCGCACAACCCCGCTATTTTCGCGCTCAATCATTGAATGACCCACAGCGCAAATTCCTGACCCTTGCGGCACGGCGCACCTGGCATTTCTTTGAGACGTTCGTTGGCCCCGATGACAACTGGTTGCCACCTGACAATTATCAGTTCGGCCAGAAGGAAGAGATCGCGCACCGCACCTCGCCGACCAACATTGGCATGTTCCTTGTGTCAGCATTGGCCGCACGTGACATGGGTTTCATCACCACAAGCGACTTTGCTGCGCGTGTGCGCAATACCCTCGACACGCTTGGGCGTATGGCCAAATATCGTGGTCATCTCATGAATTGGTACGACACCCAAACGCTGGACCCACTTGAGCCGCGGTATGTCTCGGTCGTTGATAGCGGCAATTTGGCGGTGTCGTTGGTCACGCTAAAACAGGGGTGTTTGGATCTTGTTGATGCGCCCGTGATCGTACCTGCAAATTTCAACAGTCTTGAGGTGTCTCTGGATCTGTTGTGCGCAGCACTACGCGGCGTGCCGATGCGCGATTATTCAACTCTGGACCGAACAGAGCGCGCGATCCGGGATCAAGTATCACAGATCATCGCGTCGCCATTGCGGTTGAAAGAAGGACTTGCCGCCCTCGATGGCGTGCATTGGCAGGCGCTTGAGATACTTGCATTGGAGGCAATAGAAAAATCCCCTGATCTTACAGCTGAGCAGGCGAGGGACATCACGACATGGCTGGAAAGGTTCCACCATAACCTGAACGCCATTGCCCGCGATATTGATGCTTTCATGCCTTGGCTAGCAGTCATCGCCGATTGTCCGGACGCAGTTTCTTCTGCCGCCTATGAGATGGCGGGCCAACTGTATTCTGAACCTGACTGGTTGGGCCACAGGGTATCCTCAGAGACATTCATTTCGGTCTTGGACGCATGGGCGGCAACGCACCCCGAAGCCTCCGCTCAGACAAAGGAATGGTTGGATCAGTTGCGCCTGTCCGTGCAAACGGGTTTTGCCAAGCAAGAGACACTGCGCCTTGCCCTTCGCGATCTTGCTGAAAAGGCGGATCAGCTGGCCTTTGATATGGATTTTTCATTTCTGTATGACACGTCCGCACGACTGTTCTGGATTGGGTACAACCAAAGTCTGGAGAAAATGGACACCAGCCACTAAGACCTGTTGGCGACAGAGGCGCGTCTGGCCAGCTATTTTGCCATTGCCAAACATGATGCGCCGATCGAGCACTGGTTCTCCTTCAGCCGCCCGATCACCCGACTTCAGGGTAAGCCATCGATCCTGTCGTGGAATGGGTCGATGTTCGAATACCTGATGCCGCCGCTGTTCCTGCCCAGCTACCGCGACACATTGCTGGGAGAGAGTGAGCTGACAGCCGTCGATTTTCAACGCACGTATTGCGCTGAACGCAAGGTGCCTTGGGGGATATCAGAATCCGCATTCGCCACAACGGACATGCGCGGAACCTTTCAATATCGCGCCTTTGGTGTGCCCGGTCTTGGGATACGCCGCGGGCTGACCGATGATCTGGTTATCGCGCCCTATGGATCGGCTTTGGCGCTGTGCGGGTGGCCAGAGGCCGCAGCCGAAAATCTCGCAGAACTTGCGCGGCTTGGTGCGCTGACCAGATACGGGTTTATCGAGGCGCTGGATTTTACGCCTGATCGAAGTGTCGGGACGCGTGACTTTGTCGCGGTCACGACATTTATGGCGCATCACCAAGGCATGGTTCAAACGGCCATCGTCAACGCCCTGCAAGACGATATCATGGTCCATCGGTTTTTGCGCGAACAGACCGTACGTGCCATGGGTCTTTTGTTGCAAGAACGCGTACCGTGGGACGTACCGCTGGAACTTGGGCGTGCGGATGAAGTCTGGGATCATCCCGCCGACACGAACCAAGCACCCGAACTCGCACCGTGGGTGCCGTCGCCGCATCTGGTCGTACCGCAGGTGCATCTGCTGGGGAATGGCCGCATGTCATCCCTGATCACGCAAAGTGGGGGTGGCGGGCTGAGTTTGGATGACACGGGCCTAACACGCTGGCGACCTGATCCTGTTCGCACCGGTGATGGGGTGTGGCTCTATCTTCAGGATGTCGAAAGCGGTGATCTATGGTCGCTGGGGTCTGCACCGACAGGGCGTACAGATGTCGACACCACGTGTGTTTTTCACCAACACATGGCCGAGCTGCTGTGCCGACACGATGGGATTGTCGCACGCATGGACGTGACCGTGGCCCCTTATGATGACGTCGAAATCCGCCGTGTGAGCCTGATAAACGAAAGCGAGGTCGCGCGAACAATCAATGTCACGACCTATGCTGAGGTCACCTTGGCCCCGCCACTGGACGACGAACGGCACCCGGCATTCAGCAAGCTTTTTGTACACAGTGCGTATCTGCCCGACGCGCAGGCACTGGTGTTCACGCGCAGGCCGCGCCGTCCGGAAACGAAGCCGCCGGTGTTGTTGCATAAACTGGTTGCCGGCGACCCGGATGTTGCAGTCACAGCGTGGGACACAGACCGCCGTCAGTTTGTCGGACTCAATCAGACTGCGCGCGCGCCCGAAGGGGTGCAACGTGGTCTTGGCAAGGCGGCAGGGTGGACGCTTGATCCGGTGATGTCTCTTCAGGTGCGGGTATCGCTGAAACCGATGCAAACCAAACAGCTTGTCTTCCTGAGCGTCGCCGCGTCGTCGCGCGGTGCGGCCTTGCAGGTCGCCAAACAATATCCCGTTGCCATGATTGACCGCACCTTTCGCGACGCTTTGCTTGAGGCAGGGCGTACCGTGCGCAAACTTGGGATTGCCCCTGAACATTTGCCCGGGTTGCAGGTGTTGTCATCGTTGCTGGTGCATCCCCACGGAACATACCGCACCATGCAGCCCACAAATGCGGACATGTGGCATGGCCAGCAGGACCTATGGCGTTTCGGGATTTCCGGGGATTATCCGATTTTGTTGCTCAAGCTATCGGATTTGGAAAAAGCGTCGCTTCTGGATATTTTGGTGCGCGGTCACCGGCTTTGGCACCATTCTGGCCTACAGTGTGACTTGGTCATTCTGCGCGACGCGGCCAGCAGCTATGAAGAGCCACTGCGCGAAAAGGTCTTGTCCATCATCAGCGATGCCCAAGCAACGGGAATGTTTGGCATGCGCGGGGGTATTCACCTGCTTGCGGGTGATCAGATGTCGGCAACGATGCGGCGTGGGGTCGAGGCGTCGGCCTGTGTTGTGCTGGAGCATGACAATAAAAGCCTTCGAGAGATGCTCGACAAGGCCTTGGAAACGCAGGACCAGCCCCTGCTTTTTGTGCCGGAACCACATTCGTCGTACATTCCGGTTTCTGCCATCGTCAGGCCCGATAATTTGCAGTTCGATAATGGATATGGCGGTTTTGATCCTGAAAACGGTGATTATCTGATCCATCTTGAAACCGGTATCCACACCCCGGCACCTTGGTGCAACATTCTGGCCAATGACGGTTTCGGCTGCCTTGTCAGCGAGGCTGGATTGGGCATGACATGGGCTGTGAATAGCGGCGAGCACCGTCTGACGCCGTGGTCAAACGATCCGGTTGCCGATGTGCCGAGCGAAGTCTTGTATCTGCGTGACGAGGCCAGTGGCGAAGTCTGGACGACGACGTCGCAGCCGATAGGGATGGGCACAGATTGTCAGATCAGACACGGAACGGGGTTCACCCGTTGGTGTAAGAACAGCCATGGATTAGAGCAGGAGCTTTTGTGCTTTGTGCCGGTGGATGACCCGGTCAAGATTGTTCGGCTGCGCCTGACCAACCCGTCGGATCAGCCCCGCCGGATCACGGCCACCTATTACGCGCAATGGCTGTTGGGTGCACTTGACAGTGCGTCCCGCCCCCATGTCATCAGCCGCTATGACGCAGACCTGAAGGCCATCGTCGGTCGCAACCTTTGGAATGCGGAATTTGCATCGCGCACGGCATTTCTGACAGCAACGCGTGATCCTTATAGCATGACCGGCGATCGGCACGAATTTCTGGGCCGCGAGGGCGATGTGCACAATCCCGAAGGATTGCGACGTTGGGATCTGGGCGGGCGCTTCCCCCAAGGCAGCGACGCTTGCGCGGCCTATCAGGTGCATCTGGATATCCCCGCAGGTGCAGAGACGGAAGTTGTCTTTGTTTTGGGTGAGGTCGCGAAACCGACACAACTGGCCCCGATCGTCGAAGAGTGGCGGAACCCTGAAACAACGGCGCATGCGTTCGAGACTTTGCAGGCCACTTGGGCCAAACGGCTGGGTGCTGTTCAGGTCAAAACCCCTGATACGGCATTCGATCTGATGGTGAACAGGTGGCTGCCCTACCAAAATCTGAGCTGCCGGATTATGGCGCGCGCGGGGTTCTATCAGGCGGGCGGGGCATACGGGTTTCGCGATCAATTGCAGGATGTGCTTGCGTTGCTGTTGACTGATCCTGATCGAACGCGGGCGCAAATTCTTCGGGCGGCACATTACCAGTTTGAACAAGGCGATGTGTTGCACTGGTGGCATCCACCGATGGGGCGCGGTGTGCGCACGCGGTGTTCGGATGACTATGTGTGGTTGGCCTATGTGACGGGCCGCTATGTTCAGGCCACGGGCGATACGGAAATTCTCAATGTCGAAATCCCGTTCCTGAGGGCACCCGACCTGCGCCCCGAAGAACATGACCGCTATGCACTGTTTGATACCGGCGACACAGGAACCCTGTTTGATCATTGCGCCCGCGCGTTGGACAGAATGATGGCTACGGGGTCGCATGGTTTGCCCCTTATGGGCGGCGGTGACTGGAATGACGGCATGGACCGTATTGGTGAAAAAGGGCAGGGCGAAAGCGTCTGGCTTGCTTGGTTTCAGATCGCGACGATCGGCATTTTTGCGCCAATCGCACGGCAGGCCGGGCATATGGACGCCGCAGATCTGTGGCAGGCCAACGTCGATGATCTGGTCAGCGCGCTGGATCTTTATGGATGGGATGGCGACTGGTATCTGCGTGCTTTTGACGATGACGGGATGCCTTGGGGGTCGTCCCGGAACGACGAGTGCCGGATTGATCTGATTGCGCAAGCGTGGTCGGTTCTGTCGGGTCTGCCGCTGGATGACCGCGCCCGTACCGCGATGAAATCGGCGGGCGCGGATCTGGTGGACGAAAAGGCGCGTCTTATCCGGCTTCTTGCGCCACCCTTTGACAAGACGGGCCGTGATCCCGGATATATACAAGCCTACCCGCCCGGCGTGCGGGAAAACGGTGGTCAATACACCCATGCTGCGGCGTGGCTGGGCGCTGCCTACGCTAAGGTCGGAGAGGGTGATCTTGCGCATCGCATCTTCGACATCATCAACCCAATCGCGCGGACCAGCACCCTGCAAGATGCAGATCACTACCGCCGCGAACCCTACGTTCTTGCTGGCGATGTGTCAGGTGTAGGCGCGCAGATCGGTCAGGGGGGGTGGTCGTGGTATACCGGTGCGGCCGGATGGACCTGGCAGTTGGGTGTTTCGGGTATTCTGGGCATACAGCCCGAGGCGGGTGGCGTACGGTTGGACCCTTGCCTACCAAGCAACTGGGGACACGCAGAGATCATACTCGAAAGTGAACACGGTCGGATCGAAATAACGATTAAGGACCCCGACAATATCGGTCATGGTGAGACGCGGATCGTTGCGGACCAGTGCGCGATTGATGGGCTGTCCATTCGATACCCGGGCAAGGGCCGCACATGTCAGGTCGTGGTGACCATAATTGGACCATCAAGGGCCGAGGCGGAATAGGCCGGCAGCGTGAAATGATACGCAGTCACGCCACAAATGAATGTTCGGGACCTGCCAGAAACGCGCCTGTGTTGCGCGGGCCGTTTTCCTGACAGGCTGCTGGCGCGTGATCCAATGGAGGAGTGGATGGAACGAGTAATCTTTTCAAGGGGTCACGTAGATTTCCTGCGCAAGTCACGTGCATCTAATGATGCATAGTGTGCATTCCAATGCGTACCAATCGCAGTTTTTGCACTCATTTCCTGTTTTCTGCTGTGATCCATGAAGCTCACTTCAGCTTGTTTACATCTTCCGAAATCTCCTGACGCAGTGCCGGTCCTTGCCGCCCACTTCTTAGCCAAGCTCTCCTTGTCGAAAGTACGTGACTCCTGATACTTGAAGTTGCGGCGTATGATTTGAGCCAAGTATGACTTGCTTCCGTCTTTGCGGGTCTTTGAACGTATCGTCGCCATGTGTATGACTTTCTCTGGTTTGGTATGACTCCGAGTCATACAGTATGTCGAAACAGGCGAAAATAGGGCAAAATCATATCAAATGCGCCGGAATGAAAGTTGAGTAAATTTCGAAAAAATACAATAAAATCAGATATTAACCGCTCAGCTCGCCTATCCGTTGCGCCCATGATGGATTGGGTCATGACTTCAATTTATACATTATAAAACAATGAGTAGACATTCTGCGAACGTCAATGTTGTAGGTGATGTTGTAAAATCCACCGGAGATTGGGGCGACTGATGGGACGGACAACCACGCAGACTACGTCAAATCAGCGTGACAAGGACTAGCTCAGAATACTTGATGGAGCTCTGGGTTGATGTCCGCTTGCCTGTCGTAAGCGGTCGCTCTTCGTGGTTAGTCGTTGGGTCAGCTATGCGGACAAACCTGACTTTCGACTTTTGGTCTTTGCTAGCGCAGCATCGCTTTGCGTGAGCGGCAAACAATTCACTTTAGCACCGTCTAAGTCGTCGAAGCGGTCATTACCGATGCATAAAAATGCAGTGATGCTAATTGAGCGTTGCTGCACTGATCGCCAATCCGATCAGTAGATTAAATTCGGCAGAATGCCCGAAGCAACAATGGCCGGATCAAGTCTACTCGTCGCCTTCAAAAACATCCGGCAAGACCCGCGATAAAACGCCAATGAGAAAAGCTGTACTGATCCCAAATGTCAATAAGCCTGTGATCGCACAAAAGGTTGCGACGATCCGTGCGTCGGGACCCAAAACAATGTCACCATAGCCCAGCGTCGTATACGTCACCGTGGCGAAGTAGAAGCTCGTTACCAAGTTCGGCAGATCGGTGATCCACAAAAATACCACCGACCACGTCCAGATTTGCAGCGTGTGCGCCGACACAAGCACGAATACGCCGAATAAAAGCAATGCCACCGGCTGCAGGCGCGGCCATCTGGTGGCATCAAACATACCCGCTAGTTTCGGAAAACATGGAATGCTGAATGCGATAGCTCCGATATGTACGAGTGCGCTGAATGTCAGCAGTCCTGTTCCAAGAAGGATTTGTTCGACTGCGCCCATAGTGCGTTCCTCTTTTTTGGTCTAAGATTAGGTCAACACGGATAGAGACACAGACTTTGGTTAGGGGCAATTAATATGATACGAAACGACTTGATTAGAGTTCTCAGCTTGATCGCGGCAATGGTGAGTACCAGCGCACTTGCTCAAGATGCGACCCCGCGCCCTGCCAAGGTAGCTACGGTGGTCGCGTCTGACACCGTTATTTCGCGCAAATACCCCGCCGTTGTGTTGCCGTCGCAAGAGATCGAACTGTCGTTCAAGGTGTCGGGCCAAATCATCGATCTGCCAATACGTGCGGCGTCTAATGTGAGCGTAGGAGACACCATCGCACAGATCGACACGCGCGACTTTGAGAACCAGATTTCTCAACTCCAAAGCAGTCGTGACCAAGCTACAGCACAGCTTGAGGCCCTAAGAGCAGGCGCACGACCCGAAGAAATTGCAGCCCTAGAGGCCGCCGTTGCATCGGCCCAAGCGCAAGTAGAGCAAACAACCGATGCTTTGACACGCGCCGAAGCGTTGCTGGAGCGGGGCGTGGCCACGCGGGCGCAAGTTGAAGGCGCACAGGCAGAAGCGCGAGTAGCACAAGCGAATTTGCGGGCGCAGGAAGAGCAACTGCGGATTGGCGAGATCGGTGGGCGTCCGGAAGAGATTGCAGCGTCTGAGGCGGTTTTGCGCGGGATCGACACCCAGATTAAGGTAGCACGGGACAATTTGTCCGATGCGACACTGACCGCCCCTTTTGATGGCATCATCGCGCGGCGCGATATTGAGAATTTCTCAAACGTATCCGCAGGCCAAAGCATCGCCCTGCTTCAACGGTTGGAAGTTGTGCATTTGGCTTTTGATATTCCAAGCATTGATGTCACCGAACTTACCCGCAATGGACCGGGTAGCATCACCAACATTGCCACCTTTAATTCCTTGCGTGGTCAAGAGTTCGAGACCGAACTCGTAGAGTTTTCTGTGCAGGCCGACAGCGCTACACAAACCTACCGTGGTCGCGTTTCAGTGACTGTACCTGAAGGGGCCGTTATCCTGCCCGGAATGGTTGCGAGCGTTATTTCTTCTACACAAGGATCAGCTGCACAAGTCGCAGCACCTCTTTCCGCCATCGCAGCAGAACCCGATGGGTCACCCTTCGTCTGGTTGGTGTCGGATGATGGCAAAGTCTCTGCACAAAAGGTGTCACTGGGCGAGGCAACTGGCGCAAGCGTCGTCATCAGCGAAGGGTTGTCTGATGGCGATACCATCGTGTCAGCCGGTGTCAGCAAGATAATTGACGGCATGACCATCCGTCCGATCACACGCGTGGGGAACTGATCAGATGGATTTGGCCCGTTTCGCGCTTGAAAAGCGCCTGATTTCCGCTGTTGCGACGGTGCTGATCCTGCTGGCAGGGTATTTCGCCTATACAGCTTTGCCCCGATTTGAAGACCCCGAGTTTGTCATCAGACAAGCCCAGATCGTCACGCCTTACCCCGGTGCATCGGCTGAAGAAGTCGCCGAAGAAGTAAGCGAAGTTGTCGAAAACGCGCTCCAGCAGTTGCAAGGCATTGATGAGGTGCGCTCTGTTTCCGCACCGGGTCTCAGCACGGTCACTGTTGAGTTTACGATTGCCGCAACGCCCAGTTACACTGAGCTGGATCAGGTCTTTGCCAAGATGCGGGCCAAGATATCAGATGCAGGATCGCAACTGCCGCCGAATGCGCTGCCCAGCCAAGTCTATGATGATTTTGGCGATGTCTACGCGCAGTATTATGCGATCACAGGCGAAGGCTTCACCATCACTGACCTTTATGAATACGCCAAGGATTTGCAACGCGAATTGGTCACCGTCGAAGGCGTGTCCAAGGTTGTGTTGAATGGCGTGCAGGACGAAGTGATCTATGTCGAATATGAGCCAGCGCGGCTGACCGAGTTGGGTCTTGCGCCCTCGCAAATCCAGCAGCTGCTCGAAGGGCAGAACCTTGTCACGCCCGCCGGATCAATCGTAGCGGGATTATCCCGTCTTAATGTGCGACCGCAGACCGCTGTGGGCTCGATTGAAGCGATCCAAAACCTGCTGATCACGAACGCGCAAACTGGGACGTCTTTCCGTCTTGGCGACATCACTACGGTCTCGCGTGGCTTGAAAGAACCCAGCAGTTCCTTGCTGTTCCGCAACGGCGAACCTGCCATTGGCCTTGGTATCTCCAATCAGCGCGGCGGCAATGTCGTGAACATGAGCAACGCGGTCAAAGACCGCATTGCCGAACTGTTTGATGAACGCCCCATCGGCATCGACGTGTCGCCGATCTCGGATCAAGGGGCGGCGGTCAAAACATCCGTGGATGACTTTGTCGTCAACGTGGCGCTGGCTTTGGCAATTGTCGTTGGTACGCTTCTGATCTTTATGGGATTGCGATCCGGTATCTTGATGGGGGGCATCTTGCTTGTCACCATCGCAGGAACCCTGTTCGGTATGTACCTATATGGGTTGAACATGCAACGCATCTCGCTGGGTGCGCTAATCATTGCGCTTGGTATGCTCGTCGATAATGCCATCGTTGTGGTTGAGGGCACGCTTGTGCGCGTGCAACGCGGCGAGGATGCGGCCAAGGCATCGCACGCCGTGGTGAAACAAACCATGTGGCCATTGCTTGGTGGGACTGTTGTTGGCATTCTGGCCTTCTCGCCCGTAGGCTTTTCCCCTGACAACACAGGCGAATATGCGGGCAGCCTTTTCTGGACCATCGGCATCGCACTGTTGTTCTCATGGCTCGTCGCGATCTGGCTGACGCCTTATTATTGCACGGTCCTTCTCAAACAGGGAAAGGCGGATGCAGAGCCCAAAGAAAATGCAATCCTCAAGGCGTATCGCTCGTTACTTGCCCTTGCGATCAAGGTGCGCTGGATCACTGTTGGCATCACGGTGGCGCTGTTCGTGTCTGCCATCGCGATGTTCAGTGCGGTGCCTGCAGGGTTCTTCCCTTCCTCGACGCGCGATCAGTTTGTGATCGACTACTTCTTGCCCCAAGGCGCAGACATCACGCGCACCCAAGCGGACCTAACTGAAATCGCTGAACATGCGCGAGGATTGGAAGGCGTGACAGGTACCAACACAGTTGTCGGTGGCGGTCACCTGCGGTTCATGCTGATCTATGAGGCAGAGGGTGGAAACGCCGCGTATGGGCAAATCTTGGTCGATGTTGAGGACTACACCATCATCGACGGGCTACGGACCGATTTGCAGGCCCACATTGATGAGACGTACCCTGAATCCAACACCAAGGTCTGGAAATTTGTTTTGGGCCCAGGTGGCGGTTCCAAGGTTGAGGCACGATTCTTTGGGTCTGATCCGGCGGTTCTGCGGTCACTTGCGGGTCAGGCCAAGACGATCATGTCTGACGCTGGTGCCATCGCTGTCAAAGACGACTGGCGCGAGCAGGTTCAAGTGGTGCGTCCCGTAATAGACATCGAAAACGCACGTCGTTTGGGTCTGACACAAGGAGAGATTTCTAACGCGATTTACAGCCACCTGACAGGCACAACCCTTGGCCTTTATCGCGAACGGGATGAACTGCGCAGCGTCGTGATGCGCCCGGTTGTGGAGGCGCGTAATGACATTGCTCAGTTGCGCGACATCCAAGTCTTTAGTGCGGCCATCGGCGGCTATATCCCGATCAGCCAAGTTGTAGACCGTTTTGATATCGTGTTTGAGGCTGGCAACCTGCGCCGGATCGACAGAGCGTTGGCAATCACTGCACAGTCCGACAACGCACCCGGTGTTCTGTCAGGCGATCTTTTCGACGCCGTCAAAGGCCCCGTTGAAGCCATTCCGCTCCCTTCTGGCTACAGCATGGAATGGAAGGGCGAGTTTGGCAGCAGCCAAGAGGCCAACGCAGGCCTTGCTTCAACTATGCCGCTGGGCTTTGGTGCAATGTTCATCGTGGTATTGTTCCTGTTCAACGCATGGCGGCAGACAATCATCATCTGGTTGGCTGTGCCGCTTGCCCTAATTGGCGTGATCTACGGTCTTGCGGGCACGCAAACCCCGCTTGAGTTCATGGCAATCCTCGGCATCCTGTCGCTAACAGGCATGTTGATCAAAAACGCGATTGTCTTGATTGACGAAACGGACACCCAAATCGCCGATGGCAAGGCGCGTATGGCAGCGGTGGTCGATGCCGCCGTCAGCCGCGTGAGGCCTGTGTCCTTGGGCGTTTTGACCACAGTGCTGGGTGTTGTGCCGCTGTTGTGGGACCCCTTCTTCAAATCCCTCGCGGTGGTGATTATTTGCGGCCTAAGCTTTGCCACTATCCTGACCCTGATTGTTGTCCCAGCACTTTATGCGATCTTCTTTCGCGTAAGCGGCGACGAAACAGCGACCGAATAGGGGCTTGATCAGGGCAGTATGCAACGTGATGCGAGGGTGACATGAAAGCGATACGATTGCCGCTCCTTGGCCTGGCCTTTGCTGCATCCTGCACGCCGGTGCCCGACCGGGTTGCCTTTTCGACGGCGGTCCCATCGGCCAGTTTCCAGAATATTTATGTGACGACTGGACGATTACCAAGCACCGGTGAGGTTGACCTAAAGCAGGACAGAAACGCGAAAACGCGGTTTGTAAAATATGCTGTTTCAATCCCTCCGACCCATGCGCTTGGGCAGATCGAATGGCCAGATGAAACAGTCGACCCCAATACCGACTTTGCCGTCGTTGGCACCGATGATCTTGAAAACAGCACAGGTTTCATCAATCGTATCAAGGCCGAGCGCGATGACGAGGTCGCCATCTTTGTACATGGCTACAACAATACCCCATCCGAGGCGCTTTACCGGTTTGCGCAAATCGGACATGACTTTGAAATCACATCACCGCGCATTTTGTTCGCCTGGCCCTCTGCGGGTAGGGCGACGGGTTATGTCTATGACCGTGATAGCGTGTTGTTTTCGCGCGACCCCTTGGCGGACCTGTTGACCCAGATCAGCAGGACAACGAATAAAGAAATCACATTAATGGCGCATTCAATGGGCGCGCATCTGACGATGGAAGTGCTGCGCCAGCTTGCGATCACCGGCAGGCGGGACGTGCTAGATGATTTACGCGTTGTCGCCTTGTTTGCTCCTGACATCGACCCGGATATCTTTCGCGCGCAGGCAAGGGCCATTGGCACGCTTCCTGATCCGTTCGTCATTATGACAAGTAGTCAAGACCGCGCCCTGAACCTGTCGGCCTTCCTGAACATTGGCCGTCAAAAAGTGGGCGACCTAAGCCGTGCTAAAGACGTGGCTGGCCTCAACATCACACTGTTTGATTTCACAGCACTGGCAGATGGCTCAAACTTTGACCATCTGGTGCCGATGACATCCCCCGCAGCCATCGCAGTCTTGCGCGACTTAGTGCGATCAGACCGCAAAGGGCACCTTGACCTGTCGCAATTCGACATTGGCCCAGACGGCGTCATCCGCGCCCGTGCGCCGCAGGGGTAAGCCATGCCAGAAATCATCATCCCCGCTTTCATCTCCGTCACACTAGGGTTTGTGGTGTTCTTTCTTGGCGTCTTCCTGACGCGCAAAATCACGGTTTTGGGGGACTACAACATCCCAGAGCCTGTCTCTGGGGGCCTCGCCGTCGCGCTGCTGACTTGGGTCTTCTTTGCATTCACGGGGCAGCAAATCACTTTTGACCTTGAGGTACGAGACTATTTGCTGGTGGTGTTTTTCGCCACAATCGGTCTGAACGCACAGATTTCGGACCTGTTCAAAGGCGGGCGATTGCTCGTTTTTCTACTGGGCCTGACCCTCGCCTTCATGGTGCTGCAAAACCTCATCGGGTTGCTCGGTGTGACCCTGTTTGGTCTGCCCTTGGCGACTTCGGTTCTGGTCGGCTCGGCATCGCTCATCGGCGGCCATGGCACCGCCATTGCGTGGGGGCCACAGATCGAAGAGTTGACTGGCTTTGGTGCGGCACCAGAGATGGGCGTGGCCTCGGCAACACTTGGGCTGATCCTTGCGGCTGTGCTTGGCGGGCCGATTGCAAAGCGTTTGATCGACAGGAATAGTCTCACAAGTGATCAGGCCGAAGGACCGATTGTCGGTCTTGAGTTCGAGGACAAAGAAAACCCAGACGACCTGATCAACCACGTGAGCCTGATGCGCGGCATACTGGCAGTACATATCGCGATCCTGTTGGGCTACATTCTGCACCTCGGCATCATTGAGGCCGGTGTGAAACTGCCGCTCTTCGTGCCGTGCCTTTTGGTTGGCATCGCGATGTCCAACACCGTTCCCTATCTCTTCCCCCAGATCGCCTGGCCCGCTCGTACCAAATCCCTCGCGGTGATCTCAGACTATTGCCTCTCCGTATTTTTAGCGATGTCGTTGATGAGCCTCCAACTTTGGACGCTTGCAGAACTGGGTGGCCCGATCTTGGCCGTTCTGGTGCTGCAAGTCATCATGACTGTGGCCTTTATCCTGCTGATCTTCTTCCGCCTGATGGGCAGCAGCTATCAGGGTGCGGTCCTCAGTGCGGGCTTTGCCGGGTTCACCCTTGGGGCGACACCCACGGCTATCGCAAATATGTCATCCGTGACAAAACGCTATGGCCCCGCCCCGTTGGCATTTATCGTGTTGCCGCTGGTTTCGGCGTTCTTCGTTGATCTCGCGAATGCAGTGATAATCCAACTTTTCGTCAGTTTGTAGAACGGGGCATTTGTCACAGGACTAAGTCGGCGGGTTGCTATTCGCTAGGAACGTACCAACTAATACTCATCCACATTTCAACAGAGGAATTACGATTATGAAGTACCTGGCTTTAGTTGCGGCGGCCACGCTCACCTTCGGCAGCAGCTCAGCCTCTGCCCAGTCCTCAAGCGTTCGAGTATCATCGGGACATTTTTGTGCTCTAAACAAATGCGTTCGGTTTTCACGCGATCTGAACTCTGTCTCAATTCAAGGCCGTCGCGCGGTATCAGTTGCGACATACGGTCTGCGGAAAAACCCCGTCATCTCAGCCGAGGAGTTTCGGCAGATATTCAGCCTTGCGCTGCGCCAAGGCGGTGTAAATGGAAACAGAGGCTAGACCATTCACCGGCCTCGTTGCGAAGCTAAACCGCTAAATACCTACTCTTTGCCATCGGATAGCATTTGCTTGAATGAGCCAAATCTGGTCTGACAGAAGGAAGCCACGTTGGCATTTAGTCATATCAAGGGACGCTTCAAATGCTCATGCCTAACTCGCCGAACCCTCAACGATGAGCCGGTCCCAAACCCTTCTGTTTGCGTCTCTCCTGACGATTTCGGTCGTCGCAGGATGGGGAGTGGTCGACCCAGATGGTCTGGTAACCCAGTCGTCATTGGTTGTGGATCGCTATTTTGAAAGCCGTGGCTGGTTTGTCATGCTCTCCGTCTCCGCAATGCTCTTCATGTGCATTTGGCTGGCCTTCTCGCCTTGTGGCAACATTCGGCTGGGTGCAGATGATGATCGTCCCGAGTTTTCAACACCGTCTTGGATCGCAATGTTGTTCGCGGCGGGCATGGGCGTGGGTTTGTTGTTTTGGGCTGTGGCAGAACCTTTGACACACTTCGCATTTGCGCAAGAAATCATGCCTCCACCGATAGCGGCACAGCAATCCTTGCTCGCCACCAATTTTCACTGGGGCATACACGCGTGGGGCATCTATGGTGCCACCGCCCTTGCAATCGCATATTTCACCTTCCGGCGCGGCGCACCGATGTTGGTCAGCGGGCCGATTGAGACGCTGTTTCCTGATGAGACTTGGGCCAAAATTGTCGGATGGCTGTCCGACTTCATGGCCATTGTGGCAATTGCCATTGGTGTTGGCGGATCCATCGCGATGGGTGTTTTTCAAGTCGCCGATGGTGTGGACATCATGATGGGCGGAGAACAGGCCAGCGGCACTTTAATCGCGATTGTCTTTGCTACCATGGTCGCCGCTTACTTGCCCCCGCTCATGGTCGATCTGGGTGCTGGCATGGCTCGACTGTCCAACACCGCGATGATCATCGCAATCGCATTGGTGCTCTATACGGTGATCCTTGGACCAACAGAGTTCCTTCTCAACTCCATTGTGAACAGCTTTGGCGACTATGTCTTCGCGGCTATCCCGCGTGGCTTCCAAACCCTGACATTCTTTGGCGATGATCTGGGGGCATGGTTCCAGGACTGGACCCTCACCTATATGGTCTGGTGGATTGCTTGGGGGCCATTCGTCGGTGTCTTCATCGCGCGCATATCCAAAGGCCGTACAATCCGTGAATTCGTCTTGGGTGTTCTGATCGGCCCAACCGTCTTTTCCGTGATCTGGTTTGGCGCATTTGGTGGCATCGGACTGTTTGACGCCCTACTTGGCAGCGGCGATCTACTGGCACTCACCGGAACCAATGTGGAACGCGTCACCTTCGCACTGCTGGAACGCCTTCCACTGCCGACGTTGACCACGGCGGCGACAATTGTCGCTGCGTTCTTGTTCATCGTCACAAGTGTTGTAAGCGCCGCCTTTGTGTTGGGGACTTTTTCAACAGGGGGTGACCCCAATCCCAGCCCGCGCATCAGATTAATCTGGGGCGCGCTCTTAGGCGTGCTAGGCGCAGCAATGATCTTGGCGGGATCAATCGATGCCATAAAAAAGCTGATTGCAATCGGTGCTCTCCCTTTCGTGTTTGTTTGCGTATTGCTTTGTGTCTGTCTGGTACGGGGCTTGCGTCAGGAGGTGACCAATGCTGATCGGTGAAACGGTTGATACGACACTGAATCTCTCGACCTTTGCCTTCATCGGGGCGATGATCTGGCTGTTAATCCGCAGATAACCTGCACCCCGGCCTAGTGGCGGGTCGACGACAGATGTTATATCATCCGACAATGGATCGCGCATGCCGAGGAGTGCTAGAGCTTGTGTCAGCTACTTTTGCCTGCCTGATCTTTGCGTGACGGATCGCGGGTTTGGAATAACAAGGAACAGCCGTGCGATCCTATGCTGAAAACCTGATCGAAAGAGCGGATGCCAACGCCGAAGAGGTCATCGGATGGGTGAGGATCGCCATTGCTCTGATCCTGGGGATGACCGCGATTGGTCTGGCCTTGGTGGGAGACAACCCACCGGGGAGCGCCCGGACCACGCTCACGCTCGCCGCCCTTGTCATCCTGGCGACATTTGCCATTGGCTGCTTGGCAGTGTTTGTCGTGCGCCGAGGGATCTATCGCTCATGGATGGCCTGGGGATTCGGGCTCACCGACGTTAGCTTGGTCTCCCTGAACCTCTACCTTACGTTCGCAATTAGCGGAGCCAGTTCAATGCTAGCGCTGTCGACACCGGTGGCATTGCTGGTTTGTGTTGTCTTTATTTTTCAGATGTTCCGATATCGCGTACGCCTGCAGATAGCCTTGTCGCTGTCCATGGTCTTGATGATTGCGTTCCTGGTGTTTTTGCAGCCTGTCGAAACCCTTCCGGGCGCAAACATTCGTTACCTGCAGACTGCCTTCACGCCGATCACGAATACAGCACGGGTGGTCCTTTATGCGCTGATTGCCGGTCTGGCTGTCTTCGCAGTGTGGCGTGCGCGACGGCGTCTGTTTGAAGTCGCACGCCAAACCGAAATCCAGCGAAACACCACCCGGTTTCTTCCGACAGAATTGGGGCACGATCTGAGCGATGCTGCTCTTGCAGAGTTACAAAAAGGCCGCTCTTTGCCTCTTGCCATCGTCTTCGTCGACATTCGTGGGTTCACGCGCATGTCAGAGGCCCTTGGTGCAAGAGACACCAGCAGCCTTCTGACTGAATTCAGGTCAATTGTGACCGATTGCACCGCTGATATGGATTGCATCATTGACAAGTTCATCGGCGATGGCGCGCTGATCATCTTCGGCCTGCACAGCGATCTGTCGCAGGGGTGCCGGGATGCTGTTAATTTCGCCCAGACGCTTTTGAAAGCAGTAAATGAGTGGAGCGGCAGACGGTTAGCCGAGGGTCGCGAGGACGTACGTATCGTCATCGCCGTGCATTCTGGCCAAGTGATCGCAGGCGCGATTGGTGACATGCGTCGGCTGGAGTTCTCTGTCGTCGGCGGGACGGTCAATGAAGCGTCGCGGATTGAAGCCTTTGCCAAAAGTAAGGACCTAGAATTTGTGGTGTCACAGCCAGTTCTCACAGCATGCGGATCGGCCGATGGCTGGCAAACACTTGGCAATCAGCCGCTCCGAGGTGCCAGCCAACCGATAGAATTGTTAACTCCCAGGGCCGCTGGTCAATAGGCTTCGAACTGCACAAGACGGACACAGCACCATCATCGGCAAGACCTCTGAGCATGAACCTGTTACTCAGAAATTGGATCAATGCACTTCAAACGTATGGTTTCGTGCGGACGATCATGGAAAGGGCTGGGAAACATGAACTGGCATCCGATCATTTCCGGGAAATTGATCCAGTTGATCACAGTTTCTCGCGTGTTTTTAGCCAGTTCAAACTGCATCGGCTTGATGGTTTTGTTTTGAACGACGGACACTCTTTCGCGAATTCGGTCATAGCTGAGAAGGTCATTGACCTTCAGTGTCACCAAGTCGCAACTGCGTAACTTGCCTCAGCCGCAAAACCGGCCACGCCATGGCGCTTGAGCTGATGATCTAAGTATAAGACGAATGGCGCAAGCTCGCTGGGGCCAACTGAATGCCTGAGATAATTGAAGGGATTAATTCAAGGAAGGGATCAAGAAACTTCAAAACGCCGCCTGATCAAACCGTCACCAACTTTTGGGCATAGCTCTTTCGTTCGCGCTGCGGTTCGCATGAATGTCCGGTTTTCCTACCGCACAGCGGCGCAGATATCTACGCTATTACAGCAGTTTTCACGCTGCGCGCACACGCAGCAAAAAATCAACAGGTCCGGTGTGGGCTCTTTCTAGTTATTCGCCGCAAGTTGGATCAATGGCCGCTATCCTAGGGGGTCGTATCACCGAGGAGATGCGCGCATTTCAATATGCCGTCGCTCCCCCAGCGATGTTGGTAAAGGAATTTGGACGTCGGTGGTGTTGATCGGACAATTCACGAAGTATTTGAGTTCGCCTCAGGTTTCGACTTTAGGCTCTTTCCTGAAAGGCGCGGGCTTCTGACAAAGCCACCGCTCGCCGCCTGTCCAGATATTCCGCAAGGTCTTGAATGTGGACGCCGCGCGCACTCTTTTGGCTTCTTTCCGAGCGTGTCAGCGGCAGATCGATGTCGCCAGAACCAATTTTCCGTAGAAATTTAGCGAGCGTCAGATGCGAAAAGTAATCTCGGCAGACGGTTTCTGCAGGCACAATTGCGCGGGCGTCATATTGCGCCATCAAAAGGAAAAATGTGTTCATAGCGGCCTCGCAGATCATGGAATCTGTATCAAAATCGGCCGGAATCAGGCGCAAATCAACGGGAGCAGGCGGTGGACTTCGGCGGCTATGTGGTTGTTTCGTCGAGGATAGGTCACCTTAGCGAGGTGTGGCGTCGTAGAATAACTTGCCACGGCTGCGTGGACCTATCCCTCATTAGCCGAGTTGCGCTACTTCGGTACTTCTCGTCGTAGCTTTGCGAAGCCGCGATCCGTTGCCATGAAGCGTTCGACCATCGGCGCGATTAGTTTTGCCGGTTCTGCAACCGTCTGGCCGTTTTGTCGTTCCAGAACTTTCGCGTAGGCGACAAGGTCGCGGTGGACTTGAGCTGGCAATGCCACTGTCACTTTCACCGGTTTGTCGTCCGGCAACGCGTCCAGTTTCAATTTGGTCATCAGTGTCCTCCCTGTGGTTCAAGGATCAGATCACGGGTCACAATCACGCGCACCGGAAATCCCGGCCGAATTGTTAAGGTTGGCGGAATATCAATCTGACGACGCACGATCTCGCGGCCTGCATCACCGATGGTGTCTTGTGCGCCGTCGCGGATGGCAGTGGCGATGGGATCGTCATCATCAGTCCCCAGTTCGGCACCGATGTTGAGCACTGTAGAAAGAAGCGCCGCCCTCAATACACCGCCCCAATGGTGATCGACACCGTCCTCGAGACCTGCATAGCCTGTGATATCCGCTCCAGGTTGCCGTTCCAGAACAATGGAATGGCCATCGGGCAGGATGATCCGGGTCCAGACGAGCAGGATGCGGCGTTGGCCGAAACCGACGCCATTGTCATATTCGCCGATGAGGCGAGACCCTTGCGGCAGCAGGAGATAGCGCCCCGAAGGGCTGTCATAGACGTTCTGGGTCACTTGAGCCGATCAGGCCCGGCAAGTCAGAGCGAATGCCAGTGACGAGGGCGGCGGGAATGATGGACCCGGCCTGAAGGACGTAAGGCGAGGCGGGCGGCGTGACACGATCCGGGGCAACGATGCGACGGTCGACAGGGGCATTGAGGAAGGCGAGTTGGCGGCCTTGATCTGTCTGTGCTCTGCCGTCGGGTTGCGGGGCCGGGAAGCTGCTCGCAGGCGCGGTACTGGGTGCAGCGAAACCCGATGGAGCGGTCGGTGATTGTGTTGCAAAGAACACTTCACTTGTGCGGGCGGCTTCCTCTTCCGCGACCCGACGCTGCTCGGCTGGGTCAGGACCTGGCATGGGCGAAGCAGGGACGGGTTGACCCGCGTCCTGTGTGCGCAGGATCGGGCGTCCGAGGTCTCCAGGCAGCGCGGGTCCAAGTTGCGGGATGCCGCTGTAATCTGAAGGCAGGCGGCGCAACTCGTCGGCGGTGGGGCGGTTTTCCGTGGTGAAAAGCTCACCGGGGCGATCTCGGACCGGGCGATCCTGCAATGCGAAGATTAGTGCGCCGCCGATGCCAATAGCCGTTATGACGGCGAGGCCGCCGAGGACCTTGCGGGAGAGGCGCACGACGCGGGGCGGATCGGGCCGTAGCCGGAACGGATCACTTGGGTTGGCCGCGGGCGACACTCTGGAGTCTGCGGCTGACGTGGTCATGGGCGCGGCCTGCCATCGGTGCGCACGATCCTGACCACCTGTTGATCGTCACCTCCAAGGCGCAATTCAGCGGCAGCAAAGAGCCGATCCACGATCAGGACGTTGCGGAAGACGCGGGTGTTTACCAATTCCGCGCTCCCATCGGCCCCGAGCACGAAGAGGGGCGGCATCTCGCCCTGCACGATGCCACGCGGGAAGACGACAAAGACGCGACGGCCGTCGTCGAACACGCCGTCCGGCCGCCAAGGTGGCGTGTTCTCTTCAACTTGCAGCCCATAGCGATAGTTACGATGGCTGGCAGGCGGGATTGCGGGCTGCTGGATTGCCGGTGAGCGGGGTTGGACGCGCCCCGGCGGATATGACCAGGCGACAGAAGCCATGTAGGAAGTCTCATTGGCACGCAATTCCAGCAGATACGTCCGCCGGTCCGTGTTGATGACAAGATTAGTGGAGATGTCGGGCCGGGTCGGTTTGATGAGGATGTGCACACGGGCGGCGCGCCCGTTGCCGCTTTCGGTGTCCCCGATGATCCAGCGCGTTGTGTCTCCGGCTGCAATCGGCCCCGCGCCAGTCAATTGCTCGCCGGGTTCGAGCGCGATGTTGGTGATCTGACCTGGAGCGGCATAGATCTGGTAGAGCGCGCCTTCGCTGTAGGGGAAGACCTGGATCGCATTGTAGTAGCCCTCGCGGCGAGGCTCTACCCGGGCCGCCGCATTGGCATTGATGACGCGGGCCTCTGCGGTGGCGGCATCCGCGTCGCCGCCGCGCGACGGGGTCCAGGGCGGCGGCGTGTGGATCGCTCGCAGCGGTTCTTCGACCACGGGTGGCGGAGGCGCGGGCAAGGCGGGGACATCATTGTCATAGTCGATTTCGGGCGGGGTGTAGCTTGCACAGGCGCTCAGCAGGAGGCACGCAGTCAGTGTGATAGGGATAGTAGTGTTTACGCGTCTCATTGCTGAAGCTCCCGGGACCAGTTGATGGCGTGGACATAGATGCCGAGGGGGTTTTGCCGGAGTCGTTCGGCGCTGCGCGGTGGCTGGATCGAAATGGTCAGGATCGCTGTCCAGCGCTCGGTCGCGGCGAGGCTGCCGTCCTGATAGCGCCGCTCTGTCCAGGCGATACGGAAACTGTCTGGTGAGGCGCGAATGACGCTAGAGACATCGACCGAGATCTGGACCTCGCCGACCTGAGCGAAGGGATCGTTGGACCGGGCATGATCATTCAGTGCCATCGCGCCGCGATCGGTGGTGAACTCATAGGCGCGCAGCCAGTTCTGACGCACAACGATAGGATCGGCCGGGATGGCGCGGACCCGTTCGATGAACTGCGCGAGGTGATAGGCGATCTGTGGATCACTCACCTCGTAGTCGGCACTGGCGGGGGCGACGCTGTGGGCCTCGCCCAGTTGGTCGACCTCGACGACCCAAGGGATGACGGTGCCCTGCGCGGATTGCCAGACGAGACCGAAGGCTAGTCCGGCCGACAGAAACAGGGACCCGAAGGCCATCAGCCGCCAGTTCTTTGCCTGGACGCGGGCCGATCCGATGCGGTCGTCCCAGACCTGTGCCGCTTTTTGATAGGGGGTCTCGGGTTCCGGGGTCTTGCCATAATTGAGCGAGGGGCGTTTGAGCATCAGGGATCCCTTTCCGAAAGGCTGACAGTGGTGCCACCGCCGGGGCTGTCGCCAGAGCGCAGGGCATGGGTGGCGGCGGTCGCGCCATGGTGGAGCGTTTGTGCGCGACCCATGCGCGCGGCCCAAGCGGGCGGGCTGGACGAAGGTGTCGGGGCATTGGGGCTGCCGCCGCCAGTTACAGCGCCGCCGCTGGCCGCAACCGCTGCCCGTGCCCCGCCTTGGGCGCTGTCGCTGAAGGCTGACGCGGCCTGGCGCAGGGGACTGGTGGCGACACCAGCACCGGCCCGCCCGATACCACCGACCCCATAGGCGACTCCTGCGGCTCCGGTTCGTCCGGCGGATCCGAGGCTGTACGCTGCGGAAGCCCCACCGACGGTTGCGGCCCCGCCGCGGGCACCGGCGAGCACGCCGCGTCCTGCAGCGCCTGCGGCCATACCCGTTCCGGCCATGCCGACGGCGGTGACACCTCCGGCGACGAGCCCGGTGCCCACGGCTGCGCCCATGCTGAGTTGCGGTCCGCCGGAGATCAGCCCGTTGGCGATGCCGGGACCGAAGATGCCGAGGCCAAGAAGGGAAAGGGCGGCCAGCACGATGGCCATGGCCTCTTCGATATTGGGCTGATCGCCACCCAACAGGCCGAACCCACTGTCAATATAGCTGGTGAAGACTTCAAGGAAGCGGTCGATGACGCCTGTGCCACCCATTGGCTCACTCCTCCGGGTCTGAGGATGGGGCCGGGGTCAGGAAACGGCGGCGGGTCTCGGTCCAGGTGGCGGCGCAGTCTTGATCATTCAAAGCGGCGTTTCCAAGGTCCCGGCAGCGCTGCAGCGCTGCCTGCAGCGGCTCATTCACCTCGGGCAGTTCGGGGCTGGACCAGACATCAATGTCATCCTCGCGAGCGATCTCCAGTAATGCGCCGAGGACAGCCATGAAGGCCACGACACCTACGCCTAGCCGGAGGAGGAATGCGCCCTTCATCTCTTGCCTCAGTTCTGGAACATCTGGGCATTGCCCGGCTGATAGCCGGTGCCAGGTTCCAGAAACCGCCGCCGCTGCTCACGGGCCTGCTCCTGTGCCGCCGCCATTTGTGCCGCTTCCAGGTTCTGGGCTCGGCCTTGCGCAGCCATCAGCGCTGTCAGGTCCGAGATTTGCTGCGATTGCAGGGCGAGCAGTTGGTTCCCTGCCTGTGTCGCCTGCAAGGCCCCGGTCGCACCCTGGCTTTCACCGATCAGCGCGGACATCTGTGCGCGGTTGGTGTCGAGATTGCCGATGACCCCCGCCTGCACCCGCATTGCGTCCTGCAGGCCGCCGACGGTCGTCTGCCACCGCTCGCGAGCACCATCGATCAAGGCCTGATCGGTGGCCGTCAGCGAGGCAGGGCCGTAGTCGGTCTGAAAGGCCTGATCGATTGCCTGCACGTCATAGGCTATGCGCTGCGCCTCGCCCAGAAGCTGTTGCGTGCGCTGGACCGATTGCTGCAAATCTTGCAGTGCCGAATAGGGCAGGCTGGTGAGGTTGCGTGCCTGATTGATCAGCATCTGCGCCTCGTTCTGCAGCGAGGTGATCTGGTTGTTGATCTGTTCGAGCGCGCGGGCGGCGGAAACGATATTCTCGGCGTGGTTCTGCGGATCGTAGACGATCCGCCCGAAGCCGCCAAAAAACGCATGGGCAGGGAGGGCGGTGAGTGTTGCTGTCACGGGAACGGCGAGGAGAAGCGCTGTTGCAAGGCGGATTGTGAGGTGTTTGGCAGTCATGAGGAAGTCTCCTTTTGGGTGAGGGGAGTGGGACTTGTCGATGGAACTTTGGGGTTTTTTTCTTCGATGTCCGAAGCTGGTGGCATGGGGACCAGATTGGTCAGGTTGGGAAGCAGATCGACGGCCCAATCGACACCGCGTTCGCTTAACCAGCCCGAGACGAAACCCTCGCGCCCGTATTCGGCGAGAATGCGGGTGATCGCGGTTTGATCGGATTTGGACGAGGTTGCGGTAAAGGCGAGGGCAATCTCGCCCAGACCGAGGTCGAAGAGCCGGTTGCCCCGCCGGGATTGGCAGTAGTAGTCGCGTTTTGGTGTGGCTCGGGCGAGGATGTCGATCTGCCGGTCGTTCAATCCGAAGCGGCGGTAGATATCAGCGATCTGCGGCTCAAGGGCGCGTTCGTTTGGCAGGAACAGTCGGGTCGGGCAACTTTCGATGATCGCAGGCGCGATGGCTGAACCGTCAATGTCCGCCAATGACTGGGTGGCGAAGACGACGCTGGCATTCTTCTTACGCAGGGTTTTTAACCATTCGCGCAACTGTCCCGCGAAACCTGTGTCATCCAGCGCCAGCCAGCCTTCGTCGATGATCAGCAGCGTTGGCGAGCCGTCGAGCCGGGCTTCGATGCGGTGGAAGAGATAGGCCAGCACGGCAGGGGCCGCACCAGTGCCGATCAGACCTTCGGTCTCGAAGGCCTGGATGGTGGCCGTACCGAGTTGCTCGTCTTCGGCGTCGAGCAAATGGCCGAAAGCGCCACTGATGCAATAGGGCTGCAAAGCGCGTTTGAGGTCTTGGGACTGCAACAGCACCGACAGGCCCGTCAGGGTGCGTTCACCCACCGGCGCGGAGGCCAGCGACGACAGGGCGGACCAAAGGTGATCTTTCACGTCAGGCGTCACCGTCACGCCCTCGCGGGTGAGGATGTTGGCGATCCAGTCTGCGGCCCAGTTGTGGGTCGCGGGTTCATGAATGCGGGCCAGCGGCTGCAGGGCCGCGGGGTCGGACACATCTTCGGACAACGCGCCGCCGAGATCATGCCAGTCACCGCCCATGGCAAGCGCCGCAGCCCGGATCGATCCGCCGAAGTCGAAGGCAAAGACCTGGGCTCCTGTGTAGCGACGGAACTGCAAGGCCATCAGCGCCAACAATACTGATTTGCCCGCGCCGGTCGGCCCGACGATCATTGTGTGGCCAACATCGCCGACATGCAGGGAGAGCCGGAACGGGGTCGAGCCCTCAGTCTGCCCGAAGAGTAACGCCGGGGCCGCGAAGTGGTCGTCTTGTGCGGGACCCGCCCAGACGGCTGAAAGCGGGATCATATGGGCGAGGTTGAGTGTCGAGACTGGGGGTTGGCGGACATTGGCGTAGACATGGCCGGGCAGGGAGCCCAGCCAGGCTTCGACCGCATTGGTCGTCTCAGCAATGCAGGTAAAGTCGCGACCTTGGATGACTTTTTCGGCAAGCCGCAATTTCTCGTTGGCGATGCGTGGGTCTGCGTCCCAGACCGTCACGGTCGCAGTGACATAGGCTTCGCCAATCAGATCGGATCCAAGCTCCTGCAAGGCCGCGTCGGCATCCATCGCTTTGTTGTGGGCATCGGAATCCAAGAGCGCCGAGGTCTCGTTGGTCATGATCTCCTTGAGGATGGCCGCGATGGATTTGCGCTTGGCAAACCATTGACGCCGGATCTTGGTGAGGAGCCGCGCGGCATCGGTCTTGTCGAGCATGATCGCGCGGGTGGACCAGCGATAGGGGAAGGCCAGCCGGTTGAGGTCATCGAGGATGCCGGGCGTTGTTGCGCTCGGGAAACCGGTGATCGTGAGGATGCGTAGATGCGCGTCCCCCAGCATCGGTTCCAACCCGGCGGTCAGGGGCTGGTTAGCAAGCAACGCGTCGAGATGCATCGGGACCTCTGGCACGCGGACGTGCTGCACTTTAGTCGAGATCGTTGCATGCAGGTAGGTCAGGGTCTCGACATCATTGAGCCAGATACACTCCGGCATGAACCCCTCAAGAAGTTGCAGCACGCGGTCGGTCCGGTCGACAAAGCCTGCCAGCGTCTCGCGCGCGTTGGCTCCGCTCTCAGGATCGCGTCCTTCATAGAGGAAACGCTCGGCGCGGGCCGCTTCTTCAGCGGGCGGCAGATACAGCAACGTCAGGAAATACCGCGACTCGAAATGCGTGCCTTCCTCTTCGAACTGCGCCTTGCGCTCTGCATCGACCAAAGCCGACGCTGCATCGGGAAACTGGCTGTCGGGATAGGAGAGCGCGGGCACCCGTTGCGCCTCGACAAACACCGCCCAGCCGGAGCCGAGCCGCCGCAACGCGTTGTTGATCCGACCCGCAACGGCGACCAGTTCGGCGGGCACCGCGCTGTCGAGATCGGGACCACGAAACTGTGCAGTGCGCTGAAATGATCCGTCCTTGTTCAGGACAACGCCCGCGCCGACAAGCGCCGCCCAGGGCAGGAAATCGGCCAGATGGGAAGATTTGCAGCGGTATTCGGCGAGGTTCATCATCGCTCACACTCCGAGATGGCCGGGGATGCGCAGATGACGGCGCACCACATCGACAAAGAGTGGATCGCGCTTGGCGGCCCATACGGCAGCAAGATGACCTACGATCCAGATCAGCAGACCGACCAGCCAAAGTTGCAACCCAAGCCCGACGGCTGCGGCAAGCGTGCCGTTGAGGATCGCGATGGACCGCGGCGCACCGGCAAGCAGGATCGGTTCGGTCAGGGCGCGGTGTACCGGGATGACAAAGCCGGGGATGGCGTCAGGATCGAGCATCAGATCACTGCCCCGCCGCCAAAGGAGAAGAATGACAGGAAGAAGCTCGACGCCGCAAAGGCGATGGAGATGCCGAAGACGATCTGGATCAGCCGCCGCGCGCCACCCGAGCTGTCGCCGAACGCGAGGGTCAGGCCGGTAATGATGATGATCATCACTGCGATGATCTTGGCGACCGAGCCTTCGATGGATTCAAGGACTGCCTGCAGCGGCGCCTCCCAAGGCATCGACGAGCCTGCTGCGCGGGCGGGGGAGGCCAATGTCAGTGAGACGAAGGCGGAAATGCAGAAGGCGTCGACCGCCCGGCGGCTTGGTAGAAAGCTGTTGAACATCAAGTAGATCCTTTGCTGGTGTCGGTTGCGGGGGAAAGATGATAGTCACCGGTCGGGTCGAGGCCTTCGACCTGCGCCAGCTCGGAGAGGCGGCGTGCACGACCACGCCCGGACAAGACGGCGACGAGGTCAATCGTTTCGGCGATAAGCGCACGCGGGACAGTGACGACAGCCTCCTGAATGAGTTGCTCCATTCGACGGAGAGCGCCCAGAGCGGTCCCGGAATGGATCGTGCCGATGCCGCCGGGATGACCGGTGCCCCAGGCCTTGAGGAGATCGAGCGCCTCTGGGCCACGCACCTCACCGATGGGAATACGGTCAGGCCGCAGACGCAATGACGAGCGCACGAGATCGGAAAGAGAAACCACACCGTCCTTGGTGCGGAGTGCAACCAAGTTCGGAGCGGCGCATTGCAATTCGCGAGTATCTTCAATCAGGACGACGCGATCCTCGGTCTTCGCGACTTCGGCGAGCAGTGCGTTGGTCAGAGTTGTTTTTCCCGTCGAGGTGCCTCCTGCGACGAGGATATTCAGGCGTTCGGCGACCGCTGCTCGGAGTGTTTCCGCATGCGCGCCGGACATGATCCCCGATGCCACATAGTCGTCGAGTGTGAAGACGGCGACAGCGGGTTTCCGGATGGCGAAAGTCGGTGCGATTACGACCGGTGGCAAAAGCCCTTCAAACCGCTCACCGGTCTCGGGAAACTCGGCACAAATGCGCGGGCTACTGGCGTGAACCTCGGCGCCGACATGGTGGGCAACTAGGCGGACAATCCGTTCGCCATCGGCAGCGGAGAGGCAATCATCGGTGGCGCAGAGCCCCTCTGAAAGCCGGTCGATCCAGAGCCGTCCATCGGGATTGAGCATGACTTCGACGATTTGCGCATCGTCAAGATATCGGGCGATCGCGGCGCCGAGCGCTGTCCGCAACATGCGACTGCCGCGTAAAATCGCCTCTGAGTGTTGTTGTAAAACAGTCATGCTCGTCCTCGGTTGGAGGGACGTCACATGACGGCCCGGTATCGGGGACGATTAAGAGAACTGGAATTAGGGGTATCGCAACAGTGTAAAAGGCGTAGTAGCACTCCGGCGAAGAAGGACAGGGAAACGGCGGTGCGGCCCAGCAGATTTAGGGAATAGCCTCGATAAAAGGGTGCACGTTTCGGTTAGCAGTCCTTCGTGACTATTGCGGCGAAGGTCCGGGTCGAGCCCAATCTACCTGATGCTGCACTTCGCATGAAGGTCAGCTTTAGCAGAGAGGGCAGCGTATCAGGTTAACGGTCGTTTACTTGACACACTTTAGCGAAAATCCCACAAATAGATAATGAAACTGAGTCTGTATGTTTCAGGAAAAACCTAATGGAAAGTATTAGCTGGAATTTCCAACACGCTTGGTGTTTTCCGAAAAACTCTCTTTTTTGGGTGCCTTAAAATCTCTCACAGAGAGTAAATCTAAGGTTGACAGTACGTCTTCTCGCATTCAGCCTTAGATAGCAAGAGAGTGCAGTGATGGATTTTAGATGAGAATAGTATTAAAAATTGCTGCTGCCAGCCTACTTACACACACCGTTTGTACAGCAGCAATAGCCAAAGAAGTAGCGGTTACGTCAAGCGAGTGCGTTCCATACGATGCGCAATTCATTAATAGTAAAAAGTCAATAGAATTGGCGCGATCGATATCTGAAAACTTACCTGACGCGAAAACGGGGTCAATGGCAAATGCTCGCGAACTTGCAGTGTATATAAGCCAAAGGGCCGAGATCGAAGGCGTTGATAGGGATCCCCTATTTTTCTTGGCTTGGTCTTACCGGACGGCCTTAATGACAGAATATGGTCCATCGCTTGGGCTTTCTGAAGCTGCCACTGGCATGCTCTTGGGTGGCCGATTTTGTGAAGAGGCCACATTTCTGGCCCTAATCGCAAGCCTACGCTTTCAAGTTGTAGGAGAAATTAAAGGCACGCCTGTTCCGGGATATAAGGAATTCGGAACTAGGCTTCACTATCCACCAATCGATTTCGGTATTAGCGATTTCGATGCGGCAGTATGTTGGATGCAAAATCTCGAAAATGGAATGACTCCACCTGCAGACAATTGGCGGTATTTAGATTGCCGAAAAAATAAAAAATAATCAGAAAGATAGTTTTGTATGACATATAATAGTTTTGAAGAATTGGGCGTAAACTTCCAATACATGTTTGACGCAGTTACCGTAGAGCGGAGGTATTTTTTTAATGGCCCTGTCTGACGTCAGCGCTTATGGGTCCAAATAGGTATATTTGATAAGAGAGAGTTGTTGGCTCATCGTAACCACTGAGGAGTGGGACATGAGACAGACAACTGGAACACGCAAAAGCCCTGGCGAGAAGATCGTCAAAGACATCAAGCGGGCCACGCGCAAGCATTATTCATCCGAAGAGAAGATCAGGATCGTCCTGGACGGTCTGCGTGGAGAAGACAGCATCGCCGAACTGTGCCGCCGTGAAGGCATATCACAGGGCATCTATTACAAATGGTCCAAGGACTTCATGGAGGCTGGCAAACGGCGGCTAGCTGGCGATACGGCACGTGCTGCAAACACAGATGAGGTTAAGGACCTGCGCCGCGAAGCCCGTGATCTGAAGGAAGTGGTGGCTGAACAGACGCTGGAACTGCGTCTTCTCAAAAAAAGCATGTTCGACGGTGGGGGCGACCCCGAATGAGATACCCTGCATCTGAGAAACTAGAGATCATCCGGTTGGTCGAAGAAAGCCACCTGTCAGCCCGCCTGACGCTCGCCAAGCTCGGTATCCCCCGCACCACATTCTACCGTTGGTATGATCGCTACCTCCAGCGTGGTGAGGCTGGGCTGCAGGACCAGTCTCCCAGGCCCAAGCACGTCTGGAACCGCATCCCTGACGACGTGCGTCGCAAGGTGGTCAAACTGGCGTTGAAGGAGACAGAGTTGTCACCGCGAGAACTGGCGGTGACGTTCACAGATACAGAAAGCTACTTTGTATCAGAGGCTTCAACGTATCGGATCTTGAAGGCGCACGTGTCCGTCGTCAGGGTTTTTGGAACCAATGGCAGCTTAAGCTAAGACAGAGTTTGGCTCATCTGGTTGGTTTGATTATGCGGCGCGTTGTCTGTGATGCAAGCGTCGCGTTTCGAGCGTCTTATGTTTGATCCTTTCTCGTTGCTGTAGAATGGCTTTGTACCGTCCGAAGTAGACATCAGACGGTGTGACGTTGCTCAGGCTCTCGTGGAAGCGCCGATGATTGTAGTGATCGACGAAGGCTTCAATCTGGGCTTCGAGATCACCGGGTAGGAAGTAGTTTTCCAGCAAGATGCGGTTCTTCAAAGTCTGATGCCAACGCTCGATCTTGCCCTGGGTTTGCGGATGATACGGCGCACCGCGCGAGTGCTTCATACCTTTATTCTGCAACCATTCGGCCAGTTCCCCCGAGACGTAGCTGGAGCCGTTGTCGCTGAGCAGTCGCGGCTTGTGGACGACATGAACTTGGTCACATCCCGACGCTGCTAAAGCCAGATCCAACGTGTCAGTGACGTCGCGGGTCCGCATATTGGTGCAAAGCTTCCACGCGATGATGTAACGGCTGTAGTCGTCCAGGATCGTGCTGAGATAGAACCAGCCCCAACCGATGATCTTCAGATAGGTGAAGTCGGTCTGCCACAGCTGATTGATGGCCGTCGTTTTGTCTTTGAACTCACTGGCGGCCTTGATCACAATGAAGGCAGGACTGGTGATCAGATCGTGCGCCTTCAAGATCCGATACGTTGAAGCCTCTGATACAAAGTAGCTTTCTGTATCTGTGAACGTCACCGCCAGTTCTCGCGGTGACAACTCTGTCTCCTTCAACGCCAGTTTGACCACCTTGCGACGCACGTCGTCAGGGATGCGGTTCCAGACGTGCTTGGGCCTGGGAGACTGGTCCTGCAGCCCAGCCTCACCACGCTGGAGGTAGCGATCATACCAACGGTAGAATGTGGTGCGGGGGATACCGAGCTTGGCGAGCGTCAGGCGGGCTGACAGGTGGCTTTCTTCGACCAACCGGATGATCTCTAGTTTCTCAGATGCAGGGTATCTCATTCGGGGTCGCCCCCACCGTCGAACATGCTTTTTTTGAGAAGACGCAGTTCCAGCGTCTGTTCAGCCACCACTTCCTTCAGATCACGGGCTTCGCGGCGCAGGTCCTTAACCTCATCTGTGTTTGCAGCACGTGCCGTATCGCCAGCTAGCCGCCGTTTGCCAGCCTCCATGAAGTCCTTGGACCATTTGTAATAGATGCCCTGTGATATGCCTTCACGGCGGCACAGTTCGGCGATGCTGTCTTCTCCACGCAGACCGTCCAGGACGATCCTGATCTTCTCTTCGGATGAATAATGCTTGCGCGTGGCCCGCTTGATGTCTTTGACGATCTTCTCGCCAGGGCTTTTGCGTGTTCCAGTTGTCTGTCTCATGTCCCACTCCTCAGTGGTTACGATGAGCCAACAACTCTCTCTTATCAAATATACCTATTTGGACCCATAAGCGCTGACGTCAGACACATCGCAGCCCGGCGCAGGGACAAGGCGGAGGCAACGATTTACGAAATAAAGGCGCAGGGCGGACGCGCCGCGTTCATCCAGACGGATCTGACCGATCCGACCCAGATCGAGGTGCTTCACGATGGCATCCTGGACGAATACGGGCGGCTCGACATTGCCTTCAACAACGCCGGGTATCAGGAAGCCAAGGCACCCCTGGTCGACCAGACGCCGGACGTTTACGCGCGCGTTTTCGACACGAATGTTCGCGCTGTCTTTCTGTCGCTGCGGCGCCAGATTCAGGCGATGAAAGACCGCGGCGGTGCAATTGTGGTGAATGCTTCGGTCAGCGGAATGAAGAACCCCAATCCGGGCTTTTCGATCTATTCCGCGTCGAAGGCCGCTGTCATTTCACTTACGAAATCGGCGGCGATGGAAGCGGCCGAACAGGGTGTGCGGATCAATGTGATAGCGCCCGGACGGGTCGTGACGGACATGATGTTGTCATCCAAGGTCATGGACATGAAAGCCGTCGCAGCAGGCCTGCCCATCCGCCGTATGGGAGAGCCGGAGGAAGTGGCCAACGCGGTCGTCTGGCTCGCCTCGGATGCGGCATCCTTCGTTGTTGGACACGTCCTTGCCGTAGATGGCGGCTTCATGGCGACGTAGGATAACCTTACGTCGGCGTTCAATTCGCTAAGGACAGCGGCGTCGGACAAAGCCGACCTTTGAGTGAAATTCGCCAATGACCGCTCCCTGATGTGCGACGCTTTGTTATTGTGAGATGACCAAACCTCACATTTTGCGAAATCATCGAGATCCGTCTGATTGCGTTAGATCAAAGCCTCTCCTCCTGTAACTGGTAGTTAAAGGCGATTTTCCAAGGACGTAGGAAATGAGCAATCTATCAGGTGCCTTTGTGAATGGTTTTGTGGACCCAAAATTTGCGGGCGTAAGAACAGCATTTGAAGAAAATTTCACCAAGCGCGACGAGCTGGGCGGCGCTTGCTGCGTCTATTTAAACGGCGAAAAGGTGGTTGACCTCTGGGGCGGTGTGCGCGATCCAGCGACCGATGCGCCTTGGGAAGAGGACACCATGGTCCTTGTCTTCTCGCTGACCAAGGGGATGTCAGCATTGACACTCGCATTAGCGCATTCGCGTGGTTGGCTGGACTACGAGGCGCGCGTCGCGGAGTACTGGCCAGAGTTTGCGCAGAACGGCAAAGAGGCAATCACCGTGCGACAATTGCTGGCGCATCAAGCTGGCCTGCATGCGATCCATCAAAAGATCAACCGCGCCATCATTGCCGATCCAAATCGATTGGCGGCGATCTTGGCGCGCGAGGCACCCAAATGGCCGCCAGGCACCTGCAACGCCTATCATTTTTTATCGCTTGGTTTTTATGAAGGTGAATTGCTGCGTCGGATTGATCCGGCGCACCGCACGCTTGGGCAGTTCTTTCAGGACGAAATCGCAAGGCCGCTTGATCTCGATTTTTACATTGGTCTTCCAAGTGTGATCCCGAACGAACGGCTTGCGCCACTCACCCAAGCTGGCCTGATCAAGTCGGTTTTCGGATATCCATTTCCGATGATACGGGCGCTGATGAACCCTTGGTCCGATACGTTTCGGGCCTGCATCGTAAACCTGGGCGCAGGTGTGGTTATGGACAAGGACCGGATATATGCGCGTGATCTTGAAGTTCCTTCTGGCGGCGGCGTCGGCACAGCACGCGCTATTGCAAAGGCATACAGCGTCTTCGCGACAGGTGCATCGGAACTCGGGCTCCAGCCGGAAATGCTGGCAGCACTGAGAGCACCTGCCGTACCGCCATCACGCGGGTTCTTTGATGAGGTGCTTCGGGACGACGCGCAATACGCACTGGGCTTCATGAAGCCGTTTGAGGGCTTTTCGTTCGGTCACGCGGACGCCTTTGGTGCGCCAGGTGCAGGCGGTTCGCTTGGCTATGCCGACCCTGCGATCGGTTTAGGCTATGGATATGTGACAAACCGCATTGGACCGGGCGTTGAGCCCGATCCAAGGGACGTCGCATTGCGCGAGGCCATATCGGCAGCACTGGCCTAACGCCGCTAAAAGCTCTGCGGCCGACATCAATTAGATGCTTTCATCGCTTATGCGCCCCGCTACTCGCCAGCGTTGCGTGAGATCAATCACTCGCTACACGGCACCTCAGAAATTGCGATGCCTGTAACTTATTGCATCTTTTCTGTGTCAGGCTTTGATAATGTCGGCAAAATAGACGTTCGTGTGCTGTGCAGCATTCGGTAGAATGGGCTCTCTGCCACCATTGGATGCACCGCGGCAAGTCAGCCTGGTACGCCCAAAAAATGGGCGGAGGTAATGTCTAACGCGAAGAACAAACATTTTGCGGATCGTGGTCACGTACTGCTGATTTCTTTAGAAAAAAGACAAATAGAGGATCTTTACGCCTTTATCGAGCTGTCTGAGCATGCCGACGCAGGGGTCTACTTCTTCAGCCTTGTTGAAGATGCCATTAACAAGTTGTGCTAAAGAAGGCAGCAACTAGTTATTCTGAGTGACGAAACCATTCCAGTGATGACTGCCTGTCAAAGCTAAATGGCGGTTAAAATGGGGGGCACACACACCCCACAATAGCTTAACTTATTGATTTAAAAACTAAATATTTGAGTTCGTGGCGGAGGCTCAGATCGCGGTATTCGGACCCCGGTCGTTCGCGGCATGCGTCACGACAAAGTAAGTTGCGGGGAAATCCGGACATTCTGGCTGACTGGGCGAATGTCCGGATAAAAGTGTTTAGCTCTTGGGTCCAACCTCGAAACGCTTTGCGTTCTTTCTAGTCCGACAAATGCACGTCGAAAAACGCCGTGATCTCGCGATAGAGCTCTCGTGTCTCGGGCATCGACCAGTCGAAAATATGCTGCGCGTGCGACAGTCCTTCGAAGATGTGCAGTTCAGCAGCGATGCCTTCTTGGCGCAGGCCCCGATGGACGCGCGCCGTGTTGCTCAAGAAGAGATCCCGCGTTCCTGCCGTCAGTGTTGTCGGTGGAAAACCGTCAAAGTCGCCATTAATCGGGGACAAGAGAGGATCGCTCAGATCATGGCCGTCCGCATAAAGCGCTGCCGCACGGCCAAGATAGCCGTCATAGGAAACAAGAACATTGTCGATCCATTCATTCGTGCGGTAGCTGTCGCCTGTTTCGGTTAGGTCTGACCATGGCGAGATTGGTGCGATGGCCCCCGGTACTGGCAAGCCTTCGGATTTGATCTTATGGACAAGGGAGAGTGTCAGGCCGCCGCCGGCAGATGTCCCGAAAATTCCAACATTTGCTGGATCATGGGTTTCAAGAACGTCGCGATAGACCGCTAACGCATCTTCGACAGCGGCTGGAAACGGTGCTTCGGGTGGCATCCGGTAATCCACGGCAATGACCTCATAGCCGCCAATGTCCGCCATGACTGTGGCCTCACTCGTCCCTGATCGACCGGGGCCAAAAACATAACCGCCGCCATGGAGGTTGATCAGCACTTGATTTTGATGTGCCTCCGGCACGGTCTCGGGGCGCAAAATGAAGACCGGAACCCCGCCCAATGTCGCATCTTCGATGGTTATGCCGTGCGCTTCGCGCAGAGCGGTGGCTTCTTGTACACCATATTCCGATGAAGCTGCGACAGTCGCGATCCATTCTTCATCGCTGGTCGGAGCCAAGTTCCAATATGGGGAATACGGGGCCGCGATCAAAGCCTGTGCCGCCTCGCTTGCGGTTTGGGGGATCGGTAGCACCCGCTGGGGCGTGTGGCGATCGCCAGTTTGCGCATTCAGAGGACCAAACTGTTCAGCAAGCGGTGCAAACTGAGCCTCTTGCGCGATTGCCAGGCTTGACTGGAGCATCAATGCCGAGGCCGCGACAGCCATCTTGGTGAGATGTCCAAACTTTGGACGGTTGAAAGATACGTGTTTCATAGCTGTTCCTCCTTAAGCCTCGGTTGGGCGGTACAAACCCGCGTCGATGTCTGCGATCAAAGACGGTTCGGACGGGCTCCAGTTCAACACCTCACGTGTCCACGCGCCGGACGCCGGGGTGTCAGAAGCGGCCATGAAGTGGAACCAATCGAAGTAGGTCTGCGCCTCATCGCCGGACTTGGGCGACACGGGCAAATCAAGGCTTTGGCCGAGCGCCTCGGCGATATCCTTGAACGGTACGGCTTCCTCAGCCACGGCATGGTAGTGTACGCCGCCTTCGCCCCGCTCCAGTGCCAACCGGTATAGTCGTGCGGCGTCCTGCCGATGCACGGCACACCAGCGGTTTTGCCCTTCATCTACATAGGCAGCCTCGCCATTCTGCAGCGCGATGTCGGCCAGCATACGCACAAAACCGTGGTCCCCGGCACCATGAACAGAAGGAGCCAGTCGTACGGCAGCAATCTTCACGCCCGTCCGCGCCATTTCTGCGCCCGCATGTTCTGTCGCCACGCGGGGGTGCGCCATTTCACCTGTGGGTGCGAGGTCGGTCTCGGTCGAGAATGCCCCAGGTGACAAGATTGCGGTGCCCGATGTCACAAGAAAAAGCCGGTCCGATCCAGCCAGTTCCGCGCCAATGGCCCGAACAACCTCGGCGTCATGGGCGCAGTTTTCGGCGAACTTCGAGAAGTCGTGATTGAAGCCAAGATGGACTACCGCGTCAGCCTTGGCGGCCCCTTCACGCAGGCTGGCCAAGTCTTCGAGGGTGCCTCGATGTGGTTCAGCTCCCGCCTTTTTTAGAGCCTCAGCTGAGGCATCGGACCGTGCAAGCCCAATGACCGAATGATCGTTGTCTAACAGGTCGCGAACGACGGCACGGCCGACATAACCTGTTGCTCCGGTTACGAATACACGCATAGCTATCTCCTTTGTTACGCTTGGGTCGGTCGTCCAACCCAAATCTCATGAGACTAAATATACGCGAATCTTTGATACGTTGAATGTGTGGTGGTCGCTAATGTCTTCGCAAACGTCCCAATTTGTTGCTTTGCGATAATCGGTTTGGTATTCTCAATCAAAGCTGAACAACCGAGTAAACAAAATGGACCCCCTGTCTGACATTCTTTCGATCCTTAAACCGCAGAGCCATCTCGCAGGTCTGATCGACTTAGGCCCTTCAACCGCAGTCGCTTTTCCCGATCAGGCCGGGGCGCTGAAATGCAATACGATGCTTTCGGGGCAGTGTTGGGTGGCTGTTGAGGGCCGTGAAACGCCCGTTTTGATTGAGAAAGGCGACTTCTTTGTTCTTCCAAGTGGTCGACCGTTTTCGGTTGCAACGGATCCGTCACGCACGCCCGAACCGGTAGAGCATCTCCTGTCGGCACCTCTTTCCGAGCAACCTGCGGTCCTAAACGGCGGGGGTCATGCGACGATCGCAAGTTGTCGCTTTACGGTGTCAGAGGTCCAACCGGCGCATTTTATCTTCATGCTGCCCCCGATCATCGTGATCCCCGCCAAAGAGGCTACTGCTGCGCAGTTGCAATATCTGGTCGAACGCATTCTGGATGAAATCGCCGCCGCCCGTCCCGGAGGGTTATTGATCGCCCAGCATCTGTCCCATGTCCTTTTGGTGCAAATGCTGCGGCACCGACACGTGGCGCAGGACGGCGGCTTAGGCTGGCTGGCGGCGCTGGCAGATACACAGCTCTCTCTGGCGCTGGCCGCGATCCACGCAGACATAGGACAAAAATGGACACTCAAGTCTCTGGCTGAACACGCGGGCATGTCTCGGTCCGTATTCGCACGGCGTTTCCATGACGTATTGGGTGAGACCCCAATGGACTATCTGACAAACTTACGCATGGCGAAAGCGAGCGATCAACTTATGACATCAAGTGATACGATTTCAGAGGTTGCCGAGCGCGTCGGGTATCAATCGGAAAATGCTTTCAACACCGCGTTCAAACGGATCGTGGGCAGCCCACCCAGACAGTTTGCAAACCAAGTTCAATCGTCATCGCCTCCATAAGTATGAGAAGCCTGTAATGAAACGGCTGTCTGCTTATTCGCAGACTGTGAATGTTCGTAAAAGCCGTAGCGTTTGTTGGGTTGGGCTCTTGGCGGACATTTGAGGCAATTGCGAGGGTTCAGATTTTCGGGCAAGGGTGCCGCTTGACGCCTTAAGCGGACTTGGCTGCACCTAGTCTCGCAAGTCATCAAGCGGTGCGACCCAGCTATGTCGGCATTCTGTATGTACTTCCTGACTGGGCTTTGGAAAACTCGACTCAACAAAGGAACCGACACCAACGGCTATTAAATTGGGCATTCGCGATGGCTCCCAGAAGACGGTTGACCCACATTCACCACAGAAGTGAAATACTAACCCGAACCCTGAATCCGATGATCGCCTGTATGATTTGTAAGGCCCTGTAATTATACACTTTCCTTTGGGAAAAATGCTGCAATTCCATATGGAGTGCCTGTGCGCTTTTGACAGGCAATACAATGGCAAAGTGACACCAATTTTGGTTCACCATGGCAAAGCGCCCTCAGCTTTTCGCACGAACATGTAGCCTCTCGCTGCATTACGGACCTCGCTTGATCATGGCAGTATGTTGGAACTCGCCGTTCTTGCAAGGGCGTGTCGTGCACACGGTAGTTTTAGGTCCTAAAGCGGCCATCCTACGATTTCTGTCGGACATTTTCGGCTCGGAGGCATTGCTCGCGGCAGCTGTTTGTCAGCACCAATTCCTTGGACCATTTTCATGCAAAGTCTCTGGGACTGGCGGGCGCATGTTTACGGCAGTCTTTTCGAACAGATATGGCTGAACGCAGGGACCGACGTGGTCCCCGCGTTGTTCCGGATCATCGACAAAATTATGCAAACTCGGCCGCGTGGCTTTCGCACCATGCGCGGAAGGTGCGTGGCGCGATGCCGGTCAGGTTCGCGATATCGTTGGCGAGGAAGCCTGCTCGCCCTGCACGGAACGTCTCGTTGAGGTTGCGCAGAGCCTTGGCATTTGGCTCAGGCATGCCGTCCGCGATGTGTTGATGCTCAAGTTCTTCAGGCGTCACCGATACGAACTCAATGGGCTGGTCGAGCACGTCTGCGACGGTCGCGACCTGTTCGCGGGCGCTCAGGGCCTCGGGGCCGTTCAGGATGTAGGCGTGGCCCGCATGGCCCGGCTCGGTCAGTGCCAGCACCGCGATGCGCGCCACATCATAGGGATCGACGATCGCAAGGGCGCCGGGATCGGTCGCGTCCACCACACGACCCTCTTTCTTGATCGCGTCAAGCCACCACAAGGCGTTGGACATAAGCCCATTGGCCCGCAGATAGGTGACGTCCAGATCAGACTTGTGAAAAACCTCGTCGCGGGCGGCGATCATGGCACCGATCATTGGATAGGGTTGCAGGCTGGTCCCGAGTGATGAAAGCAGGGCGATCCGTTTTACATTGGCGGCATGGGCTGCATCGATCATACTTTGGGCCTGCTCAACGGACGGTTCGAGCTGCATGAAGAAAACGCCTTCAACACCCTGTGTCGCTTCGGCGATGCTTTTCGCGTCGTCAAGCTCGCCGACGGCAAATTCAATACCCTCCGGCAATTGCTTCCTGGCACGGACTTCATCGCGCACAAAGGCGCGCACAGCATGACCTTTTTCCAAAAGTTGGGTCGCGACTTCGCCGCCGACATTTCCGGTTGCTCCGAATACAAGATACATGAGATTTTCCTTTCGATCAGTTGGTTTGGGTTTTGGGTGATGAGGTTTGAGATGCCATGTTGGCGAGGGCCCAGGCATCCGCGCCCGCAGGCAGGTGGTCAGGGCAGTCCGGATCGGTTGCCGCCCGCCAGATCGCTTCGGTCACGTCCGCGATCTTTGTCGTGGCAGACGGCGCGCCCAGACCCGCAAACGCCATTTCTGCGAACGCGGCATAGGCCTCGGGAATACCGTCAATTGCGCGCGATTGCGCACTTTCGGCAAAGCGCGTATCGGCCTGCCCCGGAATGACGACCTTCACGGATACGTCGAATTCCTCCATCTCAAGCGCGAGGCAATTACTGAACGCGATGATGGCTGCCTTGCTGGCGCTGTAGAATGAGAACAGAGGGAAAGGCTTCATCGTCGTGCTTGTATTGACGTTCACGATGACGCCCGACCGCCGCTGCCTAAACGCTGGCAAGACGGCCTTCGTCATTGCAATCGTGCCGAGCGTGTTGGTCTCAAAGATGGCGCGCGCTTGTGCCATATCGGTGCCTTCGACAGCGCTCAGCATGCCAATACCAGCGTTGTTGACCAGCACATCGATGGGACCGGCAGCTTCCATGGCGGCGGCGATGCTGTCAGGATCGGTCGTGTCCAGTGGCAGCACCCGCAAGCGGTCGCTCGGCGGGAACAAATCCTCGCGCGGGGTGCGCATCGTTGCGATGACGGACCACCCTTTGTCGAGAAAAAACAATGCCGTCTCCAGCCCGAAGCCGGAGGAGCATCCTGTAATGAGTACAGTCTTCATTGTGAAATCCTATTTCTGTTTGGTTATCCTCTGTTGACAAAATAGCGGCTCGACTGTGTACTATCGATAGCTCAAAGTCCGACATTCATTTGCGAGAGTCTTGGCGTGACTGATCCACTGACCGATGTAATTTCTCTGCTGCAACCGCAGCCGGCCGCGATGAAGCTGGTTTATGGGGGTGGCGCGTGGCGTGTGCGCCGAGAGATCACGGATCGGGTGTTTTATGGATTGGCGCTGGATGGGGGCTTTCGATTCCAAGCGGATGGACAGGCGGAAGTCGTCGTCGACGCTGGCGACTTCCTCTTGGTCCCCTCGGCTGCTGGTTTCACGGTATCGAGCAAGATCGCTGTGACTGGCGATGCCCTTTCGGCGCTTCCCATTGATCTGTCCGGCGGGGAATATCGCGTAGGCGACCCGGATGCACCGATCGATGTCAGGATGATGATCGGCTATTGCCTCTTTGGCTCACCTGACGCGTCCTTGCTGGTCTCGCTCTTGCCTCAGATTGTCATTATCCGGAAAAGTGATCGCCTCGCCGCGCTCGCGGGTTTGGTGGACGACGAGTATCGAAATCGGCGCAATGCGCGCAATGTGATCCTTGCTCGTTTGCTTGAAGTCCTGTGCATCGAAGCCTTCCGCGCCCTGCCTGACGAAGGTGGCTTTGCGGGGCTCGTGCGCGGGCTTGCAGATGATCAGATCGCGCAGGCCATCCGCCTCATACACGAAGACCCCACACGCGGCTGGACGGTTGATGACTTGTCGCGCGAAGCCGCACTTTCACGGTCAGCTTTCTTCGCAAAATTCAACCGTGTGGTCGGCATCTCACCGATGGAGTATCTGCAGAATTGGCGAATGTCGTTGGCCAAGGACAAGCTAAGCGCAGGCAACAGCTCCATTTCTGAGATCGCTTACAGCGTTGGCTATGGCTCACCCAGCGCGTTCAGCGTGGCCTTCACCCGCGTTGTCGGGCGTCCGCCGAAAGAGTATGTGCGGCAGATCAGGGCGACCAAAGATCGACTACATTGAAGCCCGCGCAGCAATGGACTGCACTATGCAGTCAAGCCCGCAGCGATGAACTGCGCGATCTTTTCTATTTCCGCTCTGTTCACGCGACCTCCGGTCACAATGATCCGCCAATAGAGGATGCTCGCAAGCGCATCGTTGGCAAGCTCGCGGTCCGCGCTTGCGAGTAACTCACCGCGTGCAATCGCCCGATCAACGATCATCTTGCCGCGTTCGCGGCGTTCATATTGCAGGGTGGCTCGAATCTCAGAACTCAATGCGCTGGTCCTGGCCATCTCGGCATGCAAGTCGGGCAGAATGCGCCGGATCAACGGGTGGCGCAGGGTCCGACGCAGGGACAGCAGGATCAGCCGCAGATCTTCCAATAACGATCCGCTGTCGGGGATGGACGTAAGGTTCAGGCCAACCGCTTTGATCAACTCAATCGCCATGTCCTGCTTTGAGGGCCAGCGGCGGTAGAGCGCCGCTTTTCCGACGCCGGCCCGCTTGGCGACACGTTCCAAACTGAGTGCGCCCAAGCCTGTCTGTGCCCATTCTTCAAAAAACGCACGGGTCAGCGCGTCGGTCACAGATGAGCGCATCACGGCTGCGCCACTGGGCGCACGTGGGGCAGCGTTCACCTCTAAATTTTCGTCGGAACGATTGCGTTCCATCCGTTAATCTCCTATATGGTCGATACGACACCGTTCCATCCAAAAAGGAGATTTGTCAATGACCACTCAACAAACCCGTTTTGAAGGCCTTGCCGATATTCTGCGTGAAGGGCTCGGTGCCCGACTCGCTCCGGACGCGGAAGGCTTTCTTGATATGATCGCCGAAGACTGTGTGTTTGAGGCTCCCTATGCTCCGCCGGGTTTCATCACCCGCATCGATGGCCGCGACGCATTGGAGCGTTACCTGATGGTTTTGCCCGATCTTATTCGCATTGATGATTTTTTCGATCTGCGGGTCAGCGAAATGGCGGACCCGAACAAGGTTGTGCTAGAGTTTCGCGGCCGCGGCGAAGGTCGGACCGGTGCGACCTATGATCAGAAATGGATATCGGTGATCGAGACGCGCGACGGAAAGATCGTCTATTACGCCGATTATTGGGATCCACGGATCACACTCGCCGCGACCGGTGATGCAGTTCCCGAGCCTGAAGGGGAGGGTTTTACCCGTGCCTGATACAATCCTTGTCACTGGCGGCACTGGCACGACCGGACGCCGTGTATCCGCTCAGCTTTCGGCGCGCGGTCTTCGCTATCGCGTGGCAACACGCAGCCCCAAAGCTGAAAATGAAATCCGTTTTGATTGGGTCGACGAAACCACGTGGGCGGCGGCCCTAAAGGGAGCCCCGAGCATTTACCTCGTCGCGCCCAGCGGCATCGCCGAGCCGCTGCCTGTGATGATCCCGTTCATGGAACTGGCGATCCGCAGAGGTGTGAAACGCTTTGTGCTGCTCAGCGCATCATCATTGGACGCAGGTGGCCCGATGATGGGGATGGTACATGCCTGGCTGCGCGACCACGCACCAGAATGGGTGGTTCTGCGTCCGACGTGGTTCATGCAAAATTTCTCCGAAGGGCAACTTCTTGCCCCCATCCGCGATGAGGGTGCGCTCTTTACCGCGACGGGTAACGGGCGGATCGGGTTCATCGATGCGGAGGATATTGCAGCCGTCGCAGTCGAAGCACTGACCCTGCCGGAATGTGTGTCAGGCGACATGATCCTGACCGGACCTGCGGCACTCAGTTACGATGATGTGGCGCAGACGCTCAGCGATGTGCTGGATCACCCGGTCAAGCATCATCACCTGAGCGTGGCCGAGCTTGCCGCGCGACATATGGCCCAATCCGGCCTGCCAGAAGCCTATGCGCAAACACTCGCACAGATGGATGCAGAAATCGCTGCGGGGTCGGAGGACCGCACTACTGATGCGGTGGCGCGCATGGCAGGACGTCCGGCGCGGACGTTGGCGGACTTCGTGGCGGCCAACGCGGATGTGTGGAGGCAAGGGAAATCAAGGGCGACAGCCTAATGCTGACATCGCACGGTTCAACTCTTTGCCGTCGTACAGTCAACGAAGTTATTACACCATCTGATTGACTAATAACGATACTAAACGTATACGTTTCGTATCGTTATTAATTCCAGGAGATATCAATGGGCATCGTGAAAATCGACGACGACCTGCATGAAGAAATCCGTCGGGCCAGCACCGTGATGTGCCGATCCATCAACGCGCAGGCCGAGTTCTGGATGAAAATTGGTATGTTGGCCGAAGCCAGTCCAACCTCGTCCTTCAACGACATCCTCAAGATGCAATTGGAAGCCGCGCAAGTGCGTGTCGCAGACGTAGCGGCGGCATGATATGGTAAAGACCCCAGATGAACTGGATCTGATGCGCGTGTCCGGTAGATTGCTGGCGTCTGTCTTTGAGATGTTGGACGGGCAAGAGTTCGATGGCATGTCGACATTGCAGGTCAACGATCTGGTCGACCACTTTATCACAGTGGACCTCGATGCCCGTCCGGCGAGCAAAGGTCAGTATGATTTCAAGTATGTCCTGAACTGCTCGATCAATCACGTTGTTTGCCACGGCGTGCCAGATCCGAATGAGATCATCCGTGACGGCGATATCGTAAATTTCGACATCACACTCGAAAAGAACGGCTATATCGCAGATTCAAGCAAGACCTATCTGGTTGGCAAGGCACCGCCTGCCGCAAGACGGCTGGTGCGGATCGCCCAAGAGGCAATGTGGAAGGGCATCAAGCAGGTGCGGCCCGGAGCGTATTTGGGAGATATCGGCTTCGCAATCGAACGGCACGCCAAGAAAAACGGCTGCTCGGTCGTGCGGGAATATTGCGGACATGGCATTGGTCGCGAGATGCACGAGGAACCCAAGGTCCTGAACTTCGGACGACCGGGAACAGGCATGAAGCTGCGCGAAGGCATGGTCTTTACAATCGAGCCGATGGTCAACAAGGGCAGTCGCAGGGTCGCAACCGAGAGCGACGGATGGACGGTTGTGACCAAAGACCGGAAGCTCTCAGCACAGTTCGAGCATACAGTTGCGGTCACGAGAGGTGGCGTCGAGGTTTTGACCCTGCGCAGCGACGAGACGCCAATGTTGGAGAGAATGCGGCAATCTGGCTAATATCTGTACGACACCCCTATGCGGCACTTAAATGCGTGTCGTTTTATGATGTGGCATCGCCGAAGGATTTATCGGCAATGCCACGGCGGGTGATTTAGCTTGCTGCCTGTCTGACCGGAGACAACAAGTCGTCCAGACCGATCCTTCGGAACATCTCTGCCCTGACCTGATCCGCCACCCCGCTCACAACCTCGGAACCATCGTGCGACGGATCAACGTGGACCCGAAACGGTCGTTTTCCGAACGGCGCGTTCACAATGTCGACGATACCCCGCGCCACGGCCGATGGGTCTGCGTTGGCAGGCTCAAGAGACCGAAGCCCGTCGAGCGCCTTTGAAGGGACGTCAGCATAGGGACCGGTCAGATAAGCATCGGCAACCGCCTGATCGTCGGGTGACCCGGCATGTGCGAAGTGATTGGTACCGGCAGTGAACGCACCCGGCACCATGATCGACGTTTCGATCCCCCAACGTGCCAGCTCGGAAGCGTAGGAAACGGCGAGCGAATCCATGCCTGCCTTGGCCGCAAAATAGGGCGACAGGAACGGCGGCGTACCACCACGCGCGCTGCTCGAAGACACCCAAACGATAAGCCCTTGGCCTTGCGTACGCATTTTTGGCAGAGCTGCGCGCATTACGCGCTGCGTCGACAGCACATTGACGTTGTAGAGCTGCGCGAGCTGTTCGGGTGTGAACGCCTCTGCCGGGCCGAATGACATGTGGCCCGCATTGTGGACTATCACGTCAAGACGGCCAGCCTCATCATAGATTTGGTCAATCCCGGCAGCGACGGACGCGTCGTCCACCACATCAATCTCGACCACGCGCAGATCGACATCTTTCTTGCTGGCATACTCCTTTGCGGCACTTGCCTTATCCGCATTGTGGCCGCTGATGCCGCGCATGGACGCATAGACAGTGTGCCCTGCATCGGCGAGCGCGTAGGCCGTCATTTCACCGAAGCCGCTTGATGCGCCGGTGACCACGATGATTTGTTTTTCTGTTTCCTTTGTCATTTGATTTCTCCTTTGTCTCAAGTGGCGGTTTGGCCCGTTCAGACCAACCCACCGTTTGCGCGTAATGTCTGTCCGTTGACCCAAGCGCCGTCCGGTCCGGCCAGAAACGACACGGCGTTGGCAATGTCGCGGGGTTCTCCGAGCCGTTCGAGCGGCACCATTTTGGCGAAACGATCGATCAGGTCTTGCGACTTGCCGTCTAGGAATAGATCGGTGGCAGTGGGCCCGGGTGCCACGGCATTGACGGTAATGCTGCGCCCGCGCAGCTCCTTTGAGAGGATGCCAGTCAGCGTCTCGATGGCTGCCTTGGTCGCGGTGTAGACCCCGTATGTCTCAAGCTTCGTGCCCACGACACTGGTCGAGAAGTTGACGATGGCCCCACCGCTTTGCAGCCGGTCCGCAGCCTCGCGTAGCGTATTGAATGTGCCTTTGAGATTGACCGCGATATGCGCGTCTAACAGGGCGTCGTCACTGTCGGCAATCTTCGCCAATTTCATGATGCCCGCATTGTTCACGAGCACATCGACACCGCCGAATGCGGTCTCGGCAGCATCGAACATCCGTCGCACAGCCTCAGCATCGGATACGTCTGCTTTGGCAGTAATGGCCTTGCCACCTGCGGCCTCGATCTTGTCGACGACGGCCGCCGCCGCTTTTTCGCTGCCGGAATAGTTTACGATGACGTTGAAGTCATCCGATGCCAAACGTTCGGCAATGGCCGCACCAATTCCGCGCGACGCGCCGGTGACAATTGCAGTTCTGGATTTTGTATCTGTCATGGTATTTCCTTTCTATTTGCCAGCCCCGTGCGGGACGTGGGCGACAGATACGTCGTTGCTGGAGCGGGATAATGGGGTATATTTTGACATCTCTATTCGCCCCGCACGAACAATGAGGATGCCATGGACCGGTTTGACGCAATGCAATTGTTTGTGCGGATCGTCGAACGCCGCAGCTTTACTGACGCCGCGCACGATACCGGGACACCGCGATCCACGGTCACGGAAGTTATCCAGCAGATGGAGCAAAGGCTTGGTGTGCAATTGCTCCACCGTACGACGCGTGTCGTGCGCCCGACTCTGGACGGGCAAGCCTACTATCAGCGATGCCTCTCGATACTTAACGACGTTGAAGAGGCCGACAGTGCCTTTGCCGGCGCGCCACCGAAAGGCCACCTTCGGATTGAGGTTCAGGGCACGCTAGCCAGACACTTTCTGATGCCGGGACTGCCGGACTTCTTGGCGACGTACCCCGAGATCGAGATTTCCATCAGCGAAAGGGATCGCTGGGTCGATCTTGTTGAGGAAGGTGTCGATTGTGTTTTGCGGTGGGGCAAGCTGCCCGACAGTGACCTCATCGTGCGGCTCTTGGGCATGGCAAAACGGATCACCTGTGCTTCGCCTGACTACCTAGAGAAATTCGGTGAACCGACTTCGCTTAGCGATCTGGAGACCCACAAAATGGTCGGCATGCGTTCGCTGACCACGGGCATCGTCAGACCCCTGCATTTTGACGTGAATGACCAAATAAAGAACGTATCACCGTCGACGCGCGTGTCAGTCACCGGCCCTGAGAGCTATCGTTTATCCACCTTGCTTGGTTTTGGACTGGCACAAATGCCGCTCTTTCACATCGACGACGACCTCAAGCACGGACGCCTCCGTCAGGTTCTGGAAAATTATATCGTCCCATCTATGCCGGTCTCGCTGCTGTATCCTCGAAGTCGTCAACTTTCAGCGCGTGTGCGCGTGTTTATCGACTGGGCGGTGCGCTCGTTTCAGAATAACAGGTTTATATAAACATATCTGATTTGGTGAAATCCAGAGCACTACAGAGCAAGCGGCGTCGACGAAGCGGCCATTCGTTTATTGCGCAGCATCGGTCAAAATGGACTCACTCCTGCCGTTAGCCACTTTGATCAGGTTTGTTGAGTGATCTGAAAAGCTCAAGATCAACTATGGCGGACAAAACCGACACTCTGCCTTTGTGTCTAAAAGTAGGCCTTTCTTCAGACGCATGAACCAAAAGGGACGGTGCGACCGTTTGCACAAATTTACTGCGAACGCGTCGTGAGTACATCCTGAAGTATCGCCTGAAATCGGGGGCATTCGAGGTGAGAGGGCGCATTGCAATCTGCGACATGATCCAGCAGGTCGGCAGTTGCTTGCAATTCTTGCGCCTGTTTGCGCAAGTTTATCGCCTGGCTTCGCAAATCGTCTCGACTGAGAGTCAAATCATCTCTCTTCGGGCTAAAGAGGGATGCGATGTCATCCAGCGAATAGCCTGCGCGTTGCCCCAACCCGATCAAGGCAAGCCTCGTCAACACGCCATCATCATATTGCCTGCGCAATCCGTGCCGACCGTCTGAAACGATAAGACCGCGTTTTTCATAGTAGCGCAGGGTTGATGGACGATATCCGCTGCGTCGCGCGACCTCTGCAATATCTATGCGGAACATATTGACTTAAACCTTGCTTCAAGTTGCAAAACTATTGCGGGGTTCATCAGAAAAGGAAAGCCCATGAATTTCGTAGAATATCTGTCTTGGGGTGCCGCTGTCGGTTTCGGCGCAACCATTTTCACTGACCTCGTCGGACTTTTGCGCCAAGGGTGGGCCGCAACAGACGGGTTTTATCGCTTGGTTGGACGTTGGATCGGATCGTTTCCAAGCGTCGGCCTCTTCCACAACGACATACGTGCGACCGCACCCGTCGCCGCAGAAGCCATACTTGGTTGGGGTGGGCATATCATATTGGGTTTGCTCTTCGGGATCGGCTTTGTCTTACTGTTCGGGATATCGGCGGTTGGCGAACCCAAAGCATGGCAAGGACTAAGCTTTGGTCTCGCAACTGTCCTAGTCCCTTGGCTGATCTTTCAGCCGCTTTTTGGGTGGGGGATTGCCGTTTCAAAAGCGCCTGAGCCATGGGAAATGCGCCTGAGAGGCATTGTCACACATGCGGTTTTTGGATTGGGATTGTGGTTGAGCGCGTTGCTGCTTGGCAATGCGCTCTAACCGTCGCGGCCATTCAGACACCTCGCAGGTAAAGCGTATCTTCGGGGCCCGTTCTGCGTGTTAGTCAGGCAGCCACTTGGACAACCATTTCTATCTCGATCTGCAGGTCAGGGCCTGCCAACGCGGCAACGCCGATGCCTGTGAGGCTTGGCTGTGCACCATCGAGAAAGCGCATGATCTCGGTCATTGCGATCTCTTGCGTCTCGGAGTTTAGGTCGGTCGCATAAATGCGCATCTGCACGATGTCATCGGTCGTGGCCTGAAGCGCCTCAAGGGCCGCTCGCAAGTTCTCAACAACAATGGCAGTTTGTTCGGCCAGCGATGCGGGCGCAGGCGCTCCGTCAGGTCGCCAAGCTACCTGACCCGACACAAAAGCCAAAGGCGCAGGGTGTGTGATGGATATTTGAGAATAACCAACCTTTCCAGCATTTGGCAGGGCGGGTGGGTTCATTCGATCGATTGCAGCGGACATGCTTTTCTCCTTTCATGGGCTGTCATGGCGAAAGACTTAGACGCTAGACTTGGCGAATAGGGTTCGCTGCAGTCACGATTTTTGCGCTACAAAGGGCCATGATGGGATCGAAGGTGAACGACATCTTACTGTTTCTCGCGGTCGTCGAGACCGGGAGCTTTGTGGCTGCTGGCAAGATGTTCGGACTGTCGCGCTCGACAGCCGGGAAGGCCATCGCACGGCTGGAGGACGGCTATGGCGCTCGGCTGTTAAACAGAAGTACGCGCGCCCTCGACTTAACCGTAGAGGGAAAACGCCTTTACGAGCATGGACAGGCCATTCGTACAGCGATCAAGGCGGCGGATGACAGCATCGCAAGCGACCGAGGCATTCCACGCGGCGTGCTCCGAGTAACTGCACCGGATGCCCTGGGACGGCGGCTGTTGTTGCCGACCGTGCGTCGTTATCTGGAAAGATGGCCAGAGACCCAGATCGAAATGTCGCTGTCGGACCGCGTCGACAATATCATTGAAAAGGGCTTCGACCTGGCGATACGGATCGGTGTGAGCACGCCCGATCAAGGGTTCATGCGCGCACGCTGCTGCGGGCGCGCATGAACTGTTAAGATGCGGGACAAAGCACCATTTCGCTGCGATTGCGCGTAGGTCCGCTAAGCGAGCTTTTTCTAAGATGAGTATTTGTTAACTGAACAAGCGACGCTAGCCGCGATTTTCACTCCAGCCACAGCCCCATATCTTTCAACATCGCATCCATGAATTCTTTGTCCGGCGTGACCATGAAAGCAGCGAGAAGGTTTCGCGCAGCTGTGAGTTCTTCAATCCTGATGTCCACTTCTGCCACCTTTTCAGAAATGATCTGGGCACGCTCCTCGCGCGAGACCGTATCGGAAAACAGCCGATCCAATGACTCAGTGAGTTCCTTTAATTTGAAACCCAGTCGCTTGGCGAGAGAGATGAGAGAAAGTCGTTCCAGCGTTGTGTCGTCATAAATGCGGTAGGTTCGGCTTCCAGCAGCCACAGGGCTAGAATGAATAAGACCGAGCGCCTCGTAATGACGCAAGCCATCCTTTGAGAGGCCGGATCGCTTTGCCAGTTCGCCAATCATCATAGCGCAACCTCATATTAGTGCTTGACTGTAGGGTATACCCAATAGGCTAAAGCTTATCCGAACACAACGAATCGGAGAGCAATATGCACGTTTTTCTTTTACCTTTTCTTCTTGCAGCAGGTGTCGCCACCGCCCAAGAGGTGCCGCCGGTGAGCGGGAGCACGCTTGATCCAAGTGCGGGTGCGAAAATAGGACCGATATTTGAAACTTGGATGTCGCCGCACCAAGAGGGCGGTGAAGAACAGGACACACCGCGTTTGGTTCCCGACGCCTTCAAATCCACCACACCCTCTGTTGACCGCGATGAGCGGCCATCACGTGGCCACGCGACCCTCGCTTTCTCGCAGGACCTCAGCACCGCCTACGCCCATATCGCGATCGAAGGCGTCAATCCCGAAGACATCGTGATGTTCCACATACATTGTGGTCGCCCGGGGCAGCTGGGACCCATCATCGTTGATTTTGGCCTGAAAAATGATCTGACCGAAGTGTTTGCCGACGGCAAAGCGTCGTTGCAAATCACCAATGAAGACATTGTTGCGGCCTCGGAACATGGCCACGGCCTTGTCGCGGCCTTTACCGCTGGATGTCCTATCACAGTGGCGGTCCCCACCGACAAAGTCGTGACTGTCGCGGGCCTCGCGCACATCGCCCATGAACGGGAGTTATACTACAATCTTCATACGTCTGGCCAAACATACTTCGGAGATATTCGAGGTCAATTGTATCCGGCTGAATGACCTGAATGTTGAAAATGAACGTCGCTGTTTTCAACCAGTCCACACCCCAATGAGATCGATAGATCCGGCATGTCCCGCCGCACCAAAATTCACCCGACACAGGAAAGGATAACCCAATGAAACTTGAGACCACTACAATAGAGTCCACCCATGAAACGTCGCGCTCCCGTCTTGGTTGGGCGATGGTCGCCCTGTTTGCGATCGCCAATTTAATCATCGGATTTAGCGCAGGCGACAGCGCCATCGGCAAGCTCGCGCCATTTATCTGTATCCTCCTGATGAGCATATTTGCCTTCGGACATGGCATTTCACGCTATAACGCCAAGACGATGGCCGCCTTTTTTCTATTCGCTTTTGCCATCAGCTGGAGCTACGAAACGCTCAGCATCCTGACGGGTTTCCCTTTTGGGAATTACCATTACACAGATGTGCTTGGGCCCAAACTGTGGTTGGTGCCCTTGCTGATCATGCCAGCGTATTTTGCAGTCTGTTACTTCTCTTGGCACATTGCGCATGTTCTTTTGGATCACTACAAGGATGGGCTGAGCGGCTCACGTTTGTTTTCCGTACCGATGGTGGCCACCTTTGTGGTGGTCATGTGGGATCTGTCGATGGACCCTGCGCGGGCAACTCTTGGTCAGACCTGGATTTGGGAAGACGGTGGCGCGTATTTTGGCGTGCCATTTTTAAACTACGTGGGCTGGCACTTGTGCGTCTACACGATCCTGCAAGCCTTCGCGTTGTATCTGAACCGAACCGACAAAGCGGTCGGGTTAACAGGGCGCAGTCATAACTTTCTGATCTTGCCGGTCATGATGTACGGCGCAATCGTGGTCGAATTCCTGAGCAAATCGGTCTTCGCCGAAGATGCCGTTGTGCAAAGTCTCGATGGTCACAGTTGGCACGCAACGGACATTTACAGCTCGCTTGCACTGGTCTCCCTTTACACGATGGCCTTCGTGACGGTGTTGGCGACCTTCAAATTGCTGGACCGACGCAGCGCGACCTGATGTTCCAGAACAGTCGATCACAGCTCAACGTCTGAGTGGATGACGTTTGCGGAATTTGAGGATAATTTTGTAGAGGGCATTTTGCAGGATGTTGCAGCTGAACTCGAATTTTTCAGAAAGATCAGGAAGCCGCCTATCGGCAAACGCATGCTTGGCTTCCCACAAACGGCCAACCCAAAGATGCCCGAAGTACGGTTGGAGAAGTTTCCGGACATTCGCGGCACTGCAGAATTCCGGCAAAGCGGGCTCGCGCCGCTCATTCGCCGCGATCAGTATGAAGGTCCGCTAAAGCAGTCAGAAGAGGGCGGCATCGCTGTTATTTGCGAGTTGAACACCGCTTAGTTGAAAAAATCCAAGTCATTGAAAAGTGGGGATGTTGAGTCTCATTAATTCAGTCCCATTAATTACGAATTCCGACATGCTATTTGAAGGAGGTTCCGACGGTTCATAAAACATTATGTGACCCTAAGTGTTTGTTTTTATTTGTCATAAGATCGATCATCGATGACGACCGTATTCTTTGGTGGGGTTGCGATAGATCGTGTGATAGTGACCCAGTCCACGAGCGTTTGCGCCTGTCCGTCGTCAGGGTTTTTGGAACCAATGGCAGCTTAAGCTAAGACAGAGTTTGGCTCATCTGGTTGGTTTGATTATGCGGCGCGTTGTCTGTGATGCAAGCGTCGCGTTTCGAGCGTCTTATGTTTGATCCTTTCTCGTTGCTGTAGAATGGCTTTGTACCGTCCGAAGTAGACATCAGACGGTGTGACGTTGCTCAGGCTCTCGTGGAAGCGCCGATGATTGTAGTGATCGACGAAGGCTTCAATCTGGGCTTCGAGATCACCGGGTAGGAAGTAGTTTTCCAGCAAGATGCGGTTCTTCAAAGTCTGATGCCAACGCTCGATCTTGCCCTGGGTTTGCGGATGATACGGCGCACCGCGCGAGTGCTTCATACCTTTATTCTGCAACCATTCGGCCAGTTCCCCCGAGACGTAGCTGGAGCCGTTGTCGCTGAGCAGTCGCGGCTTGTGGACGACATGAACTTGGTCACATCCCGACGCTGCTAAAGCCAGATCCAACGTGTCAGTGACGTCGCGGGTCCGCATATTGGTGCAAAGCTTCCACGCGATGATGTAACGGCTGTAGTCGTCCAGGATCGTGCTGAGATAGAACCAGCCCCAACCGATGATCTTCAGATAGGTGAAGTCGGTCTGCCACAGCTGATTGATGGCCGTCGTTTTGTCTTTGAACTCACTGGCGGCCTTGATCACAATGAAGGCAGGACTGGTGATCAGATCGTGCGCCTTCAAGATCCGATACGTTGAAGCCTCTGATACAAAGTAGCTTTCTGTATCTGTGAACGTCACCGCCAGTTCTCGCGGTGACAACTCTGTCTCCTTCAACGCCAGTTTGACCACCTTGCGACGCACGTCGTCAGGGATGCGGTTCCAGACGTGCTTGGGCCTGGGAGACTGGTCCTGCAGCCCAGCCTCACCACGCTGGAGGTAGCGATCATACCAACGGTAGAATGTGGTGCGGGGGATACCGAGCTTGGCGAGCGTCAGGCGGGCTGACAGGTGGCTTTCTTCGACCAACCGGATGATCTCTAGTTTCTCAGATGCAGGGTATCTCATTCGGGGTCGCCCCCACCGTCGAACATGCTTTTTTTGAGAAGACGCAGTTCCAGCGTCTGTTCAGCCACCACTTCCTTCAGATCACGGGCTTCGCGGCGCAGGTCCTTAACCTCATCTGTGTTTGCAGCACGTGCCGTATCGCCAGCTAGCCGCCGTTTGCCAGCCTCCATGAAGTCCTTGGACCATTTGTAATAGATGCCCTGTGATATGCCTTCACGGCGGCACAGTTCGGCGATGCTGTCTTCTCCACGCAGACCGTCCAGGACGATCCTGATCTTCTCTTCGGATGAATAATGCTTGCGCGTGGCCCGCTTGATGTCTTTGACGATCTTCTCGCCAGGGCTTTTGCGTGTTCCAGTTGTCTGTCTCATGTCCCACTCCTCAGTGGTTACGATGAGCCAACAACTCTCTCTTATCAAATATACCTATTTGGACCCATAAGCGCTGACGTCAGACAACCAGAACGCCAAATTCAAAGAATTGTTACAAGCTGCGAAGGAAAACCAACCTGAGAATGCCGCTCTTGGGTTGGAAAAGGTGACTATCGACACACCAGTGTATTTTGATCTCATGGAAATCATAGACGAATTTAGGCGTCTTGATATCGAAATGGTTGCAGGCCAGCGAGGCCCAAAGTCGGGGCCGCTACATGGGCAGTTTACGCGCCTTCTGATGCGGCTGGAATCTAGGCTAAACGACCGACGTTATGACCTTATTTTCAAGCCGCAGACATATAACACCAGCGCGTCCATGGATGACCTTTTTCGCAAGCTTCTTGGTGAGGAAAACTCAAATCGGAAGAAGATAGTCGTTCTTGACTTAAGCCCAGTGCCTTTCGATGTTAGAGGTTCTTTAATTTCTTTAACATTGAGATGCTTGTTTGACTTCTCTTACTGGCATAGCCGCCTTAAAGGGTCTCGCTTTCCAATCGCCATTTTTGCAGATGAAGCGCACATCTACCTGAGTGACTCAGCATCAAATCAAGCACCAAGAGAATCCGCTGAAAGGATCGCCAAAGAGGGCCGAAAATACGGGATTAGTCTCACTGTAATAAGCCAGCGACCGAGAGAGATGTCGTCCACGATCTTATCGCAGTGCGGAAGCTTCTTGTGCTTACGAATTTCGAATCCAGACGACCAATCATATGTTCGCAATCTGCTGCCTGACTCGATAAGAGGAATAACATCGATGTTCTCATCCTTGAGACGTGGCGAGGCCATCCTTATAGGCGATTCCATGATTATGCCCACGCGCATTAAAGTTGACAGACCTAACCCGGCTCCTGACAGCGCTGATGCATCATTCACGGCGTTTTGGAGCGAAGAACCCGTTGAGCTAGATGTAGCAGGTGTCTTGGGAACCTGGAGAAATCAAAAGGTTCCGCGCTAACGCTAGTACGTTTTAGAGGCAGCATTGAAAAGTTGGCTCATCGTTGAATGCAATCTCGGAGTTTAGGATGTTTGGTTTTTTCAAAAAGTTTTTGGGGAGCAAAGAAGCTTCTGATAGCGTGAACAACCACGCGACAGAAATGCAGCCGGTGGAGGTCGGTAGCGAATTATCGCCTTCTTCTGATGCTGCGGTCTGGGAAGAGATCGAGCGAGAAAGCAGAGAAAAGCTGGAACTGATGTCCGCACAGATGCCTGGGGGCGATTACTTCAAGCTACTTGAGAAGCTTCAAAGCGCAATCTCAGAGAAGAAATACTTAGAGGCTGCGGAGGCTGCCCATAAAAGTATCGCACCTCTTCAGGATTGGTTGAGCGACCCCCGAGGAGATGGGGAACGTCTGAAGCTCCGCATTCCTGCTTTGCAGCAGGGTGGTACTATGATGGCCATAACAGGAGACATCATAGGGCTTGAAAGTGTTCGCGACCTCGTGTTCGAATTTGACCACCTAGTTGAGTATCGATCCGATGCGATTAAGCATCTCAAATCTATCGATACTTTTGAACGCATTCGGCAACTCGTCACGTCGAAGCCAGGTGTGTTGCAGAACAAAATGAAAGCGGAACTCGGCGAGGAAGATGGTCGCTATGTTAGCAACCTGATTTCTTGGCTAGAGAAAGCTGGGGAGATATCGCGGATCGAGAGCGGTAAGACTTATGCGCTCCACATGGCTGAGCATTCATCCAGTTCGATCCAAACCGTCCCAAAAGAAGTAATTGCGCGCTCGCCAACTACCACGATGTCCAAAAGAAGAAATTCGCTTAACCCTCAGTCTATTTTGAACCGGACCTATCGATTTGTAGCCGTGGATGTGGAAACTGCAAATCGACAACACAGCAGCATTTGCCAAGTTGGATTGGCAATGGTGCCCGCAAGCGGGGATATCGAGACGCTCAGCATTTTGATCGACCCTGAACAAGGCTTCGAAACTTTTAACGTCGATCTACACGGCATTGATGAAGCAACAGTAAAAGACGCATCCACTTTTGAAGATATTCTTCAAATGTTGCGACCGTTGCTTGAACGCCATGTCCTTGTGCAACACAGTAATTTTGACAAGCAGGCATTCAATGCAGCTAGCAAATATTATGGTGTTCCAGAATTGAGAGCCAATTGGGTCGATAGCGTTCAGATTGCGCGGAAAGCTTGGCCGGAACTGAAAAGCAACGGTGGTCATGGCTTGGCCAATCTTAAGGTCCATTTGGACTTAGATTTTGAGCATCACGACGCTGAAGAAGATGCCCGTGCTGCTGCAGAAGTTGTGCTTCTGGCGGAGGCGGCTACCGGCAAGGATTTCTCGGAATTGGCGAAGTCCAAAAAGCAGAAGTACCAAACGTCGGTTACCATTTTGGGAAATCAGAATGGCGCACTTTACGGACATGTTGCTTGTTTTACTGGGCAATTGGCCATGTCTCGCGTTGAGGCTGCGACGTTCGCTGCCGGAGCGGGGGTCACCGTAAAAACCGGTGTTTCCAAGAAGGTAACGCTTTTGATCGTTGGTGACCAAGACTTGTCGACGTTGGTTGGTCACAACAAAAGCAGCAAACACCGACGTGCGGAAGAACTGCAACGTGAAGGCCATGAAATCAAGATCCTAGGAGAAACTGAATTTCTCAAGCTGATCGCAATCGGCTAAGTTTTGTTTTCAGGGGCCGGGATTTGCCTCGATTGCAATAACTGACAGAATAGAATGTGCCGTGGCTACAACTGACTTATCGCATAAGGTTCAATATGTTTTATGGGAATTTACCCCAACTCGGTAACTTGCGCTGAACATCTTGAGCTCAGCTAAACGCCTCTGTCTGAGCGGCGTTTCCGAGGGAATTGGCCATTCCGGACCAATTTAAGTGCTTTGTCCCGCTTCGTGACTTCGGCCAACCAGGTCCAATCCGCGTATTTGTCGCCAGTTTGACGCAAGTGCGTATAGCGCTTCAGCGAAGTCCACGACCGGTGGCCTGAGTTGGCGGCAACGTACGGAATATTGAGGCCGAGCTCGAACAGGCGTGAAACACCGTCATGCCGCAGATCGTGAAAGTGAAGTCCCTTTATTTCCAAGAACTTGCAAGCTCGCGTGAATGCAGCGCTGATAGCATCAGTCGAGTAGGGGAATATCTCGTCTTCTATTAATGGCATGGCCTCGATGATCGCCAGAGCCTGTTCCTGCAGGTCACACCAGACATCGTTGCCGATTTTTTCGCCGGGGTTCTTCATGTCCCGGACCAATATACGTTTGCCTTCCACGTCGAGATCTTTCCAGCGAATGCGGACGATCTCTTCCTGACGTCGGGTGGAAAAGATGGCAAAGGCGATAATCCTATGCATGGGGATGGACGTGGGGCGACGTCGGGAGCGGTCCAAAAAGTGCTGCATGAGTCGATCTAGTTCATCGAGCGTGGGACGCCGATTTCGTTCTCGGCTCTTGCCGGTGATACCCAGTTTGTCAGCCACTTTCCGGGCGTCTTCCATAGCCTGCGCGCTTAGTGGAAAGCCCCAGGCGGGTCTGGCGATGGAGAACACTGCACCGAGATGGGAAAGGTAGTTGGAGACTGTTTGAGGCTGAACACCGCTGTTGAGCTTTTCTCGCGCGAATTCGACGATATCGGCGCTGGTTATCGTGTCACAGTGTTGGTCCGCGATATCAAACGTCTTGATGCTCTTCAGAACCTGGGTCTTGGTCCGGCCGATCTGCTTGTTGCTTTCGCCTACATACCTGTCGATGGCATCGGCCAAAGTCGGTGTCTTCTTGCTTTTTGGTTGAGATTTGAGCGCATCAAGGGCACCGGGCCGTGCCAGGCTTTCTTCGCGGTTTTCAATCCACGCCGCAGCGGTTGATCTGCGCTCGAATGTCTGACTTTCGCGTAGTAAGACTTTACCTTGCCGCATCACTGAGATTTGAGCGAGCCAAGCTATGGTGCCATTCTTGCGACGACGCTTTATGATGGTTCCCATGATTTACAACATGGCCTTTCATTTTACAACACGTGTTGTAAATGTAGCAGATAATGGGCCTAAATGGCAAGATATCGAACATAGACAAACTTGAAAAATCGGAGCTAAGTATTGGAAAAGGCGGTAAAATCGCAGATTGGCGTAAGTAGCAGATTATCCGTGGCTCCGATGATGGATTGGACCGACAGGCATTGCCGCTACTTGCATCGGCTGCTGTCTGGTCAGGCGTTATTGTACACTGAAATGGTCACGTCGCCGGCGTTGGTGCGTGGGGGCGCATTGCATTTGTTGGATCACGATGTTGCCGAACATCCTGTGGCGTTGCAGTTGGGCGGTTCTGATCCGGTTGAATTGGCGCAGGCCGCGCGATTGGGCGCGCAGGCGGGATATGACGAGATCAACTTGAACGTCGGCTGCCCGTCAGATCGGGTTCAATCGGGCACGTTTGGTGCGGTGCTCATGCGTTCGCCTGCGGTCGTTGCGGATTGCGTCAAAGCGATGTGTGACGCGGTAGACGTTGAAATTACTGTGAAATGTCGGATTGGCGTCGATGATCAAGACCCATCCGAGGTGCTGCCAGAATTTCTTGCCCGCATTGTTGGGGCAGGGTGCGAGCGGGTCACAATCCACGCGCGCAAGGCATGGCTCAAGGGGCTAAGCCCGAAGGAAAACCGCGATATTCCACCGCTGGATTACGAACTGGTGCAGTCGATGAAGGGGCTGTTTCCGAACCTTCACATCTCGATCAACGGTGGCATCGACACGCTGGAACAGGCGCGCGGGTTTCTGGATGCGGGGCTTGACGGGGTCATGATCGGGCGCGCAGCCTATCATCAACCTTGCGACATTCTAAGTGCTGCTGACCCGATGATTTTTGGCGTGGGCGAGGTCACAACGGCTGAACAAGCCGTGCATGCGATGCTGCCCTACATCGAGGCGCACATGTCTGCGGGTGGTCGCCTAAACCAAGTCACGCGCCACATGATGGGCCTGTTTGCAGGGCGCCCCGGTGCGCGTGCGTGGCGCCGGACGCTATCTGAAAACGCGACGAAACCGGGCGCTGGGCCCGAACTGCTGTTGGCGGCAATGGATCAAGTGACGGCACTGGCACAGCAGGGCGAAGCGGTGTAGCAATTCTGGCAATAGCCAAGGATGTCCCAAATGAATGACCCGATGTTGCTGACCCAAATGCTGGTGCTTTTGCTGGTGATCGGGGCCTTTGCAGGCGTGCTTGCCGGTCTGTTGGGGGTCGGCGGTGGCATCGTTCTGGTGCCAGCCTTCTTTTATGCATTTCAAACGCTTGGCTATGACGGCCCACAGCTGATGCAGATGTGTCTGGCAACATCTTTGGCGACAATTATTGTGACCTCTGTGCGCTCGGTTCATAGCCACAACAAAAAGGGTGCCGTTGATTGGGGGATCCTGCGCACGTGGGCTCCGGGCATCATCGCGGGCGCGATCCTTGGCATGCTGGTTGTGGCGCAACTGCGATCCGCAACGTTGCAGGCGATCTTTGGTATTCTGGCCCTCATCGTCGGGCTGTACATGAGCTTTGGGCGTTCGGAATGGCGCGTCGCGCAGGCGATGCCATCAGGCCCGCTGCGCCTGATCTTGTCGCCGCTGTTGGGGTTCATGTCGGTGTTGATGGGCATTGGTGGCGGCAGTTTCGGGGTGCCGACAATGACGCTGTTCAACACAGCGATCCACCGCGCCGTGGCCACTGCTGCGGGGTTTGGAGTGGTGATTGCCGTGCCTGCGGTCATCGGTTTCCTGATGGTAGATATGACGATGGCGGTGCCGCCGTTCACCATCGGTGCCGTCAATCTGATCGCCTTCGGGATCATTATCGCCATGACGCTGATCACGGCCCCTTGGGGGGTGAAACTAGCGCATGCGATGGACCCGAAGCCGCTGAAGCGCGCGTTCGGGATGTTCTTGGTGCTGGTGGCGCTGAACATGCTGCGCAAGGCGTTGATGGGATGATGCACGCCGACGGGTTTGTGACGTTCGGGTTTGATGGGGATGTCGCGACTTGGGCTGCGGCGGCCCATGCCAGGACGTCAGAAATCCTGTCTGATCCGGTCACAAAAGCTGCGCAAATGCGCCATGCAAACACGTGGTTTGTGGGGGTCGATACGCTGAACAATGGACCAGACGGATCCATCGTTGATGTACCGCTTGTTGGACCATGGCAGAGCCATGTGCCAAAATTGCCGTTGCACCCAGCGCAAGTGTCGGTTGTCTACAACGGCTATCCGCAGCAAGACGCAGACGAAAGCGATGCCAACCACCGCTACCGGATCAGTCGCAAGGCGGCACATGTAGACGGGTTGCTGCCGGTCGGTGCTGCACGTAGGCGCTATCCCCAAGAACTGCACGCCTATATTCTGGGGCTGCCGTTGAACGATGTCGCGACTGCGCCGACCGTGGTGTGGAAAGGCAGTCATCTGATCATGCAGGCAGCCTTGGCCAAGGCAATTGGTGCGGACAACCCGACGCAGGTCGACGTCACCGACATCTACCAAGCGGCGCGGCGCGACGTGTTTGATCGCTGCGAGATGATCCCGTTAAACGCAAAACCGGGTGAGTCATTTCTGCTGCACCGTTTTGCGCTGCATGGAACGGATGTCTGGGATGCGGATTTTGGTCCACTGCCAGCAGAGGGGCGCATGATCGCATTCTTCAGGCCCGAAGTGTCCCAGCAAGATCAATGGCTTGCGGCGGACCCTTAGCGCTTTAGCCGGGCCATCCGCCCACCACGGCGGGTTTTGGGCGATGGGTCACGAGTTGGCAGCTCTGCCATAATTTCGGCCCGCTCATCTGCATGCATCTTGGACCAGCGCCCGATTTCGTCGATGGACCGCGAACAGCCGACACAAAGCCGCGTTTCAGGATGCACCACGCAAACCTGCACACAGGGGCTTTGGATTTCGGCGCGCCGCCACACGGGTGCATCAGTCATCTACGCGTTCCTCAATACCGCCAAGCGGTCCAACATACCTTGCAAGATATACCCTGCGGCGACGTGATCAATGACCTCTGCGCGACGCTTTCGCGACGTATCCGCCTCGAGCAGGGCGCGTTCGGCGGCAACGGTGCTAAGGCGTTCGTCCCAAAAGGTAATTGGCATGTCGGTATTTTTGTCAGCCCAGAGCTTTTCCAGATTGCGGGCGAAGGCGCGGGTAGATTGCGCGCGCGGCCCCTCTGATCCGTCCATATTGCGTGGCAATCCCAGAACCAGCCCGCCGACATTGCGATGGGTCATGACCTCTAGCAGACGGGCGGCATCCAGCCCGAATTTCTTGCGCTTGATGGTTTCCAAAGGCGTCGCGATGCTGTGAAACGGGTCTGACACGGCCAGGCCGATGGTCACTGTTCCCAAATCCAGCCCGATCAGGGCGCGCATGGGGGGCAGCGCTGCGTGAAATTCATGCACGTCATCAAGGATCATTCGGCCACCCCTGCGCGTTGTCCTGCGCGGGTGATCAGATCGATGGCAGTGGGGTTTTCGGCAAACACCTGCATGGCGTTGGCATAGATCGCCGCCGCCTGATCGCGCCGTCCCAAAACACCAAGCGCCCCGATCAACTGCGCCCATTCCTCGGGGGGACCACCTTGGGTGGCAAGACGATCAGACAGGCCAGACACCATACCTTCGATCATTTCAATCCGCTCGGCACCGGACATGTCGCCTGCGGCCTCGATATCGTCCGACGATGGACCGCGCAGGGCCGCGCCATTTCCGATCGTCGGGATTTGATAGTTTATGCCTGCACGGGCGGCGGCATCCGGGATCTGTGCCAAAACCGGCGCAATCCAAGGGGCATCGGGCGGGCCAGCCCTAAGCATTTGATCCCAAACGCGAAACGCAACATCCGGACGGCCGGTCTGGGACATCATCAACCCCATGTAGTAGCGCGCAGGACCGTTCCCGGGATCACGGGCCAGAATTGTGCGCAACACGTTTTCCGCCTGAGGGGAAACATACCCACCAGCAGCCAAGATCAACATGTCAGCGTAATCCGTCAGGTCAGCGACCGTGGCGGATGCGCCTTTGAGATCAATGGCGGCGCGCTGTGCCTTGTGCGCGGCGGCGAAATTCCCAAGGTTGGATTCGTTTTGCGCCAACAAAATGTGGCCCTGCACATCGTCGGGTCGCAAGGCGACCGTGCTGCGCAATTTGTCGACCAGTGCGACATAGTTTTCGTCCAAACCTTCGAGCGGTGTCGCTGGTGGCAGGCTTTGTTCAGCCTGTGTCTGGTCGGGGCGAGTGCTTCGGCGTTCTTGAGCGCTTGCGATCCGGTCAGCAAGGGCCAAATCGCCGTAACCCGGTGCACCCAAACCGTAAGTGTCGCCGATCCCGCGATACAGGCCAAAACTGCCTGCAACCAGAACAATGCCAACCACTGCGGCCATAATTTTCGGGGCACCACCGGATGTGCTGTCAGCGTCTGCCATCGCGTCTGCGGCCAGAATGCGGCGGGACACTTCGGTGCGGACCCGCTGGGCGTCTGCGGCACTGAGCACACCGCGCGCAAGATCACGTTCAACTTCGCTGAGTTGATCGCGGTAGACCCGCAAATCATAATCCGCCGCCGTTGTTGCAAATCGAGGCGCACGCAGCAACGCCAGCGCGAAAAGGCCTGCAATCGCAAGCGCCAAACCCAAGGTAATGATCCAGAACGCCATGCGGACTCCCGTTGAAAATCGTGATGCAGATGTAACCGCCAATGCGTCATAGAAAAAGGGGCAATTGGGCGCAGGCGGGTGCAATGCACGCCCATGTGACCCCTTGTGTTGATAGATAACGCGCGTTCCAGCCAGATATATGTCGCAAATACGGGAAAAAATGCCGCGCGCGGTATCCTCTTTTTTTGCATGTAGCGCAGAACAAGGCCAAGGTGCGCGAGCCTGCGCGAATCTCGAATTCGCGACGTCGATGTACGCGCAGTTTTTTCGTCGTCTCTGCTGAAAGCCCTGCTTATGAAACGTTATTCCGCCTTTGCCATCGCCCGAGAAGCGACACGTTATCATTCCGGTTGGGAACGGGCGTGGCGCGCGCCAGAGCCGAAATCCAAATACGATGTGATCATCATCGGGGCTGGTGGGCATGGCCTTGCGACGGCCTATTATCTGGGCAAGAATTTCGGCATCACCAATGTGGCGATCATTGAAAAAGGTTGGCTTGGTGGCGGCAACACCGGCCGTAACACCACGATTATCCGGTCGAACTATTTGCAAGATCCGTCCGCAGCCTTGTATGAAAAATCACGCTCGCTGTACGAAACCATGTCCCAGGACTTGAACTACAACGTCATGTTTTCCCCGCGTGGGGTGATCATGCTGGCCCAAACCCAGCACGAAATTCGCGGCTATCAGCGCACGGCCCACGCCAACGCATTGCAAGGCGTGCAGACGGAATGGATTTCACCCGCCAAAGTCAAAGAGCTTTGCCCGATCATCAATCTGGATGGCCCGCGCTATCCGGTTTTGGGTGGCTTGTGGCAAGCCCGCGGTGGCACAGCGCGCCACGATGCGGTGGCATGGGGTTATGCGCGCGCCTGTTCGGATATGGGCATGGACGTGATCCAGAAATGCGAAGTCACCGCGATCCGTCGTGAAGGTGGCAAAGTCGTTGGCGTTGACACGACCAAAGGCGCGATCGATTGCGATAAACTGGGCATCGTGGTCGCGGGCCATTCTGGTGATCTTGCGCAAATGGCGGGCTTTCGTCTGCCGCTGGAATCCGTGGCCTTGCAAGCGCTGGTGTCAGAGCCGATCAAACCGGCGATGGATGTGGTCATCATGGCCAACACCGTGCACGGCTACTTGTCGCAATCGGACAAAGGCGAGATGGTCATTGGCGGCGGTACAGACGGCTACAACAACTACACCCAGCGCGGATCATTCCACCACGTCGAGGAAACCGTGCGCGCTTTGAACGAGACATTCCCGATGCTGTCACGCTTGAAAATGCTGCGCCAATGGGGCGGGATCGTGGACGTCACAGGGGATCGATCCCCGATGCTGTCCAAAACGCCCGTGGACGGCGTGTTCATCAACTGCGGTTGGGGCACAGGCGGGTTCAAGGCGATCCCCGGCTCTGGCTGGGCCATGGCGGAATTGATGGCAAAAGGGCACTCGCCTTTGACAGATGCCTTCGGGATGGAACGCTACATCGAGGGTCGGTTCATCGATGAATCCGTGGCTGCAGGGGTGGCGCACTGATGCCTGCCACACGTGCTATCAGACTAGCGAACGGCCATGCTGCGACCGCCATTGATGCAGGACGCAGGCTGCGCGCGAATAGCAAAACTGGCGATTTTGACGAGAAAAGCGCCTTGCAACAGGTGGCTTCGGCCATTTTCAGCGCATCGCGCAACGTCATTCCGGCTGGCACTCGCACAGAAGCAGCGGGGGTTCCCGCCTATGTTGAATTGCCGTTGAAATCTGATTTTGTGGGGTCTCTGGAAAAGGAGGGCTTCCAATGTCTGACTACACAAACCCAAACATTCACCGTGGCCAAGGGATCACCGGGCGCGGGCTGCTTATCGCTGTTGCCGTGCTTGTCGCATTTATCTTTGCGCTCGCTTATCTGGGTGCATCAACTGTACCAGAAGGCAGTCTCGAAAGTGGCGCAACAGGTGCCGAACTGGGCGCTGACGGTGTCATCACCCCAGCTGCACCGGTTGAATCGAACCCGGCTGCCGTCGAATAACGTAAATCACAACATTCCAACCGCATCAGGCGGGCGCCCCTCGGCGTCCGCCTTTTGTGCGTTCTCACCTCTGATCGGAGCGGCCCCATGCTGATCCTTACTTGCCCTTGCTGCGGTGTTACTGCCGAAGAAACCGAATTCCACGCAGGCGGCGAAGCGCACCTGAAACGCTTTGGCCCCGGCTCCGACAATGCGGATTTCGAGAACTACCTGTTCATGCGCGAAAACCCCAAAGGCGTACACTTTGAACGCTGGCGTCACAACAACGGTTGCGGAAAATGGTTCCACGCGGCGCGCTGCACCATGACGCTTGAGGTCTTCGGCACATACCTCGCCCAAACCTATGAACCACCGGCCGACCTTTGCGCAAAAATCAGCTCCAAACGCCCCGGCTGGTCATGGGGGCGCTTCTCATGATTGTTCTGATCCAAAATACTCAAATCCACACTGTCACCGCCACCAAAGGGCCGATCACATGAGCACACGTCTCGCCACAGGCGGCCGCCTGCTGAACAAAGCCCGCGCGGTCGCGTTCAACTTTAACAAAACCGCAATGAAAGGCTTTGAGGGCGACACGCTTGCCTCGGCCTTGCTTGCCAACGATCAAATGTTGATTGGTCGCTCGTTCAAATACCACCGCCCGCGCGGGTTGGTGGCCTCAGGTGCTGAAGAGCCAAACGGCCTTGTAAACATGGGGCAGGGCGGCAAATTTGAACCAAACCAGCGCGTCACCACAACCGAGCTGTTCGATGGTTTAACCGCCGAAAGCCAGAACCATTGGCCTAGCCTTGAATTCGACGTGGGTGCGGTAAATGCGAAACTCTCGCGCTTTATGCCTGCTGGTTTTTACTACAAAATGTTCATCCATCCGCGCCCCTTGTGGAAGCACGTGTATGAACCGATCATCCGCGCGGCAGCGGGTCTTGGCAAAGCGCCCAAAGATCTGGATGCAGACACTTACGAACACTTTTACGCGTTTTGCGATGTGCTGGTGATTGGGGCAGGGGTTGCAGGTCTGCAAGCCGCCAAATCCGCCGCATCCTCGGGTGCCAAAGTATTGCTGCTGGAACAAAATGCCCACCTTGGTGGCCGCGCACCTGTGGATGGTGGTCAGATCAACGACCAATCTGCCGATGAATTCATCACAACCATCACAGCAGAGCTTGCGGCGATGGAAAACGTCACCATCCGCACCCGCACGATGGGCTCTGGTGTGTATGACCACGGCTACGTTCTGGGTTACGAACGCCTGACCGACCACGCGCCTGACCTTGCAGGCCCGCGCCACCGTTTGTGGCGCATTCGCGCCGGACACATCGTGACGGCAACGGGTGCGATTGAACGTCCGTTGTCCTTTGCGGGCAACGATATTCCCGGCGTCATGCTGGCGGGCGCGGTGCGTGATTATGCCGTGAACTACGGGGTATCCGTCGGGGATCGCACCGTGGTTGTGACCAACAATGACGACGCATACCGCACCGCAATCACGCTGAAACACGCAGGCCTCGACGTGCCTGTGATCTTGGATGCTCGGGTTCTGGCGACAGATTCTGCTCTGGTCGCTCAAGCCAAAGCTTTGGGTATTCGTGTCCTCATGGGCCACGCGATTTCATCGGTGCAGGGTGGCAAACGGGTCACCGGCGTGTCTGTGTGTTCCCAAGCGGGCGAGGGATCGGTGCTCGAGGAAATCACCTGCGATGTGGTTGCCATGTCCGGTGGCTGGTCGCCGGTTGTGCATCTGTGGTCACACTGCGGTGGCAAACTGACGTGGGATGACGCGCAGGCGCACTTCCGCCCTGATCCAACCCGTGCACCAACTGGCGACAAGGGCCAAGCCTTTGTGACCTGCGCAGGCAGCGCAAACGGCGAAATGGGTCTGGCCGAAATCATGACTGACGCAGATGCGGCGGGCAAAGCTGCGGCAACGGCGATGGGATTTAAACCCAAAACCGAGCAAGCCCCGTCGGCCGTCACCGTGGCAGAGGCCGCAATGATGCCGGTCTGGCTGATGCCGCAAGGTGCCGGTTACAAACTGCGTTCCAAAACCTGGCTGGACTATCAGAACGACGTCAAAGTCAGCGATGTGCAATTGGCCGCCCAAGAGGGCTTTGAATCTGTCGAGCACGCCAAGCGTTACACGACTTTGGGTATGGCGACGGATCAGGGCAAACTCAGCAATATCAACGGTCTCGCGATCCTTTCTGATGCTTTGAATCAACCCATTCCGCAGACCGGAACCACCACGTTTCGCCCGCCGTACACGCCTATCTCGATGGGTTCGATCGGTGGTGAAGCGCGGGGCCACGTGTTCCAGCCCGTGCGCCGCACGCCGATGTACGATTGGCACGATGAAAACGGCGCTGACTGGGAACCAGTTGGCCAGTGGCGTCGCCCGTATGCCTATGTGCGGGACGCTGAAACCGTGCATGACGCGGTGATGCGTGAGACGAAGAACACGCGCGAAGCTCTTGGAATCCTTGATGCATCCACCCTTGGCAAGCTGATCGTCAAAGGCGCTGACGCGGGCAAGTTCCTCGACATGCTCTACACCAACATGATGAGCACGCTGAAGGTCGGCAAATGCCGCTACGGTTTGATGTGCAACGAAAACGGTTTCCTCAGCGATGACGGCGTTGTGGCGCGCATCGATGACGACACATTCCTGTGCCACACGACCACGGGCGGTGCCGAAACCATTCACGGCCACATGGAAGAATGGTTGCAAACTGAATGGTGGGATTGGGACGTTTACGTCGCCAACGTCACCGAGCAATACGCCCAAGTTGCGGTTGTTGGCCCGAATGCCCGCACCGCGTTGGAACGTCTTGGCGGTATGGATGTGAGCGCTGAAAGCTTAGGCTTTATGGAGTGGGCAGACGGCACGCTGGGCGGCTTTGACGTGCGCGCCTATCGCATCTCGTTCTCGGGCGAATTGTCTTACGAAATTGCGGTCCCTGCATCACAGGGCCAAGCGTTCTGGGATGCCTTGATGGCTGTGGGCGCTGATTTGGGTGCGATGCCGTATGGCACGGAATGTCTGCACATTCTGCGCGCCGAAAAAGGCTTCATCATGATCGGGGATGAAACCGATGGCACCGTGATTCCGCAGGATCTGGGCCTAGGCTGGGCGATCTCGAAGAAAAAAGAAGACTACCTTGGCAAGCGCGCACAAGAGCGCGAGCACATGGCATCAAGCGAACGTTGGAAGCTGGTTGGCCTTGAAACGGTCGACGGATCGACCCTGCCGGACGGCGCGTATGCTGTGGGCGAGGGCACCAACGCCAATGGTCAGCGCAACATGATCGGGCGGGTCACGTCTTCGTATCATTCGCCAAATCTGAACAAGGGCATTGCCATGGGTCTGGTTTTGCACGGTCCGGATCGCATGGGCGAGGTCATCACCTTTCCTGGCACCGACGGCAAAAACTATGAGGCCAAAATTGTGTCGCCGATTTTCTATGACCCCGAAGGGGAGAAGCCGAATGTCTAATCTTGTGACCGCGCTGAACGGCGCATCCGATGCAAATGGCATTGCCACGATCACCGAAGTGCCGCTGCAAGGCATGATCACCCTGCGTGGCGACCTGAGCAAAGCCGCGATCAAAAAAGCAGCAACAACGGCGGCTGGCGTCGACATGCCGGGCCAAGGTCAGGCGAACATGAACGGCGACAGCGGCATCACGTGGATGAGCACGGACGAGCTGTTGATCCTATGCCCCTACGGCGACGTTGCGGCAAACCTTGCGACCATGACAAAAGCGCTGGCCAAGACGCATGCCCTGGCTGTCGACGTATCAGACGCGCGCGCGTCGTTCACTGTGTCAGGGCCAAATGCCCGCGATGCGATGGCGAAACTGGTGCCTGTGGACCTTGCCAAGGGCAGCTTTGAGCCGGGCATGTTCCGCCGTACCCGCATGGCCCAAGTGGCCGCTGCATTCTGGATGACCGACGCTGAAACCTTTCAGATCGTGTGCTTTCGATCCGTCGCGGACTACGTATTCGAGGTTCTGAAAATAGCGGCGCAACCGGGCAGTGAAGTCGGTTTCCTTTGATTTAAGGACCACCCGTTTGTGCCCGAACGCGATAAGGTACAGTTAATTGGCTGTGTCGCTAATTGGCGTCAATTTGCCGTTGCGTTTTCAACCTATGCGATCTAATTTTTCCCGAATTAGGGGGGAATTAGTCTTTGAAACAAGCATTTAAAGCGGCCGCCGTGATGGGTGCCATGACATTGGGTTCGCAGGCGATTGCTGCACCCAGTACGTACAGTTGCGAAATCACCTCGAAAGCATCGAGAGGTGGGTTTATTCCATCAGAAATGTACATTGTGATTGAACCAGACGCGACCACGGCAGATCTGTATTTTTCCAATGATAGACTAAATACTCATAAACCGTTCACAGCAAAAGCTGTTAAAATCTCTGACCAAAAATACCGTCTAAAGCTTACTCTGGACGTCCCTACCAGCAGCGATGGAACGATAAAAACCGCTTATACAGTTCGATTTGATCAAGGCCGCCAGTCGTTCACGATCAGTGCTACTGTGCATGGGTATGACAATCGCGAAAGTGGCAATGGCCGGTGTAAGCCTGTGTAGCCGTCGAACAAACGGCGAAATTGCAGAAAATTACGTGCAGGGCCCTTGATCTTGCACGCCTGCGCGCTTCGTGTCAGTGAAGACTTAGATTTCATCCCAACAGGAGGCCCGAACATGGCTTTTACACTTCCCGATCTTCCCTACGCCCATGATGCGCTGGCCGGCAACGGCATGTCTGCTGAAACGCTGGAATTCCACCACGACCTGCACCACAACGCCTATGTCACCAACGGCAACGCGGCGATTGCGGGCACCGAATGGGAGGGTAAATCCCTTGAGGACATCATCACCGGCACCTATGACGCATCCTCTGTCGCGCAAAACGGCATCTTCAACAACATCAGCCAGCTTTGGAACCACAACCAGTTCTGGGAAATGATGAGCCCGGGCGCATCCGCGATGCCATCCGAATTGGAAGCGGCGATCAAGGATAGCTTTGGTTCCGTTGACGATTTCAAAGCTCAATTCGCAGCGGCTGGCGCGGGCCAGTTTGGTTCTGGCTGGTGCTGGTTGGTCAAAGACACCGACGGCGGCCTAAAGGTCACAAAAACCGAAAACGGCGTGAACCCGCTGTGCTTTGGCCAAACGGCTTTGCTGGGCTGTGATGTGTGGGAACATTCCTACTACATCGATTTCCGCAACAAGCGTCCGGTCTATCTGACCAACTTCATGGACAACTTGGTCAATTGGGAAAACGTCGCATCCCGCATGTAATCACGCGACGATAGAACACCTAAACGCCTCGACCTCACCGTCGGGGCGTTTTGCGTTGCAGGAACGGGGGATTTGGCGCAAAGCTAGGCTATTGCCAAAGGAACCCCAATGACGTCAGCCGCCAAAGGCATCCTCGCCATGATCGGCTGCTGCACGATCTGGGGTTTGTCCGCACTGATCTACAAGCAAATCAGCCACGTGCCTGCCATCGAAGTGCTGGCGCATCGCACATTCTGGTCGTTCATTTTCTTTGTGGTCCTTTTAGGTATCCAAGGACGGCTGGGCGAAATGCGTCGTGCGTTCGCCAATTGGCGCACATGCGCAATCACGGCGACGGCCTCCTTGTTGATCCTTGCCAATTGGTTCCTGTTTATCTGGGCGATCGAAACCGGGCGTGCCACCCAAAGCAGCCTTGGTTACTACATCTACCCGCTGGTGTCGGTGGTGCTGGGCTGGGCGCTGTTTTCCGAACGCCTAAGCACGGTGCAGTGGGGCGCAATCGCGCTCGCGGCAGCCGGCGTTTGTGTGCTGACCTATGGCTTGGGCGGCGCGCCGTGGATCGCGCTGACGCTGGCCATCACATTCGCCATCTACGGCGTCATCAAAAAGCAACTAGAGGTGGGGCCGGTGGTCTCTGTCACAGCCGAAGTTGTGCTGGTCGCGCCCTTTGCCGCCCTGTTTCTGTGGCTTTCATGGCACAATGGGCACGCCGCGTTTGGCAGTGATTTTACCACGACGGCATTGTTGATTTTTGCAGGGCCTTTGACGGCGGTACCGTTGATTATGTTCAGCTATGCGGCTCGCCACGCCAGCATGGCGACCATTGGATTGGTCGGATATTTGAACCCGACCTTGCAATTTTTCTGCGCGGTTGTGGTGTTTTCAGAGTTGTTCACAGGGTGGCACGTGGTGGCATTTGCGTTGATCTGGACGGCGCTGATCATCTATTCCAGCGTGTTGTGGCTTCAGGACAAAGCCGCGCGCAATGCGGCCTCGCCAGCCGCAGCATCCGGCACCTCAGTGATGTAATCGAGCACGCTGGCGTCCGCAAAACCTTGCGCTACGACATGCTTCATCAATTGCATCAAGGGTGTCCAGTACCTGTTTGTATTTACTAGGATAACTGGTTTTTTGTGCAAGCCCAATTGGCGCCATGTCAACACTTCGAACATCTCGTCTAGTGATCCGGCACCACCGGGCAAAACCACCACAGCATCGCAGTTCATGAACATGACTTTCTTACGCTCGTGCATGGTTTCGGTGACAACATATGTGGTCAAATCGGTCTTGCCGACCTCCCAATCTACCAGATGTTGCGGGATCACGCCAAAGGTCACAGCGCCAGCTGCTTGGGCCGAACGCGCCACCGTGCCCATCAGGCCAACGTCGCCCGCACCATAGACCAAACGCCAATCATTGCGCGCCAGTGCTTCGCCCAGATCATGGGCGTCTTTGGCATAGGCAGGGTCCGCGCCCATGCGTGATCCACAGTAAACACAGACAGATTTTGGCAGCATGGTTGGCTCCGATTGATGACAAATAATGGAAATGTGATAGCGCGGGTTTTGACCGGTGATAGCGCGCTTGGTATGTAAGCTCAATCGTGATGCGCAAAGCATATGGGCAGACAGTTGCCGCCCATTTGGCACCACCGTTCAGGGGACCGATTGATGAGCAAACTAGCAGCCTTTTTAGGATCCAATTCCGGACTGATCGCCGGAGCAGGCGTGTTCGTGGTCGGCTCCATTGGTGTCGGTGCGTATCTGGGCGTTTTGGCACCAAAAGATGCCACGCCTCCGGCGGTGGTAATGGTCGCGCCACCTGAAACAGCAGTTGTCGCCGTTGAGCCCGCTGTGGCCGCCCCAGAGCTAGCAGCCGTTGCAACGCAACCCGAGACGCCCGCGCCAGCAACCCAAGACACCGCGACGGCGCCTACCGTGGATGAAGTGCGCAATGAGGCCGACGGGTTGACCGTGATCGCCGGGCGCGCAGAGCCGGGCAGCGACGTGGTTTTGCTGGTTGATGGCGTTGAAAACATGACTGTGCAGGCGGGCAATGACGGGGCGTTTGCTGCGGTGACATTCCTGTTGCCGAACGGCGATGCGCAGGTTTTGACCATTTTGCAACGGACCGGCGGCGTTGATCTGGCTGCCGATGACATCATTTTAGCACCGCGTGCGCGTGTTGTCGGATCGGCGGAACCCGCGGCCAAAGCGACGCTTGAAATTATCGAACCCGCTGCCGAAGCCACGCGTGTGGTTGGGGGTGTTGCTGCTACTGAAACTGCGCCTGCCGCAAGGGTCGAAACGCAAGTGGAGCCTGAGGCAGTTGCAACGCAAGTGGAGCCTGAGGCAGTTGCAACGCAAGTGGAGCCTGAGGCAGTTGCAACGCAAGTGGAGCCTGAGACAGTTGCAACGCCGGTGGAACCTGTGACCGAAGTCGCAACGCTTGAGGCACCAGAACCTGCGGTGCCTGAAACAACGGCGGCACCCGATCCGCAGACCACGCCAGAGCCTGTCACCGAACAGGTCGCGATCCTCAAATCGAACGAAACCGGCGTTGAAATCATCAACCGCTCCAGCGCGCCGGACGTCATGTCAAACGTGGCGATCGATACCATTAGCTATTCGCAAGACGGCGACGTGTTGCTAAGCGGGCGGGCGCAATCGCAAGCGTCTGTCGTGCGGGTCTACCTGAACAACGCAGTTGTCACGACGCTTGAGGTCGACACCAAAGGGCGCTGGCGCGGCGATTTGCCGGACGTGGACACCGGCATTTACACCCTGCGCGTGGACGAGGTCGACGATGTTGGCGACGTCACCAGCCGTGTTGAAACGCCCTTCAAACGCGAAGCGCCGGCGATTTTGGCCGCCGCGCAACGCGAGGTTGATGCGCCGGTCAAGGCGATAACCGTTCAAACCGGAGCAACCCTGTGGGCCATCGCGCGTGATCGTTACGGTGACGGCACCTTGTTTGTGCGGGTGGTCGACGCCAACAAAGACAGCATCCGCAACCCTGATTTGATCTATCCGGGTCAGGTGTTCGAGCTGCCGGAATAAACGCACACACTCAGAAAAATAGGGCGAAACGCTGGCACATCCCCTGCGTGCGCCCTATGTCTAGGCACTGAACTGTCTAGGACGATTTATGCCCCCCGAAACTGCTGTTACTCCGCCCGATCAAGCGCCTGCACTTAGTGAAAACGAGCGCGCGCGCGCCTCTGGCATTCGCACCTTGCGCAAAGTTGCGCCCTATCTTTGGCCCGCCGACAAAGCATGGGTCAAACGGCGCGTCGTTTGGGCGATGATCGCGTTGTTTATGTCCAAACTGGTTGCCATTGGCACGCCGTTCATCTTTGGACGCGCCGTTGATGCGATGGGCGGCGATGGGGTGAACCCGCTGGCGTTAGGCGCGATTGGTCTGACCGTTGCCTACGGGCTGGGGCGGGTTTTTAACGTTGGGTTTCAACAGCTTCGCGACGCCATCTTTGCGCCTGTGGCACAGCGTGCGCTGCGGATGTTGGCGCTAGAAACGTTTGAGCATATTCACCGGCTGTCCATGCGCTATCACATCACTCGCAAGACTGGCGGGCTGAGCCGGATCATCGAACGTGGTGTCAAAGGCGTCGAATTTTTGCTGCGGTTCTTGCTGTTTTCCATTGGGCCATTGATTTTGGAATTGCTGATGATTTCGGTCATCTTCGCCTTGTATTTTGACATGTGGTATCTGGCAGTTTTGGGCGTCACGATTTCGCTGTATGTCTGGTTCACATTTCAGGTCACGGAATGGCGGGTCAAACTGCGCAAAGTGATGAACGACCAAGACACGGACGCCAATCAAAAGGCCATCGACAGCCTGCTGAACTACGAAACGGTCAAGTATTTCGGGGCCGAAGGGCGCGAAGCGGCGCGGTATGACAGCGCGATGGAGCAATACGAGGCGGCAGCACTTAAGACGTCGTATTCGCTGGCGGGCCTGAACTTTGGACAGTCATTCATCATCACTTGCGGCCTTGTCGGTGTGATGGTTCTGGCGGCTGTAGGGGTGCAAAATGGCGCGCTGTCGGTGGGCGATTTTGTCATGGTCAACGCCTACATGATCCAGATTACGCTGCCGCTGAATTTTTTGGGCACAGTTTACCGCGAAATCCGTCAGGCGCTGGTCGACATGGGCGAAATGTTTGACCTGCTGGAACAGCCAGCCGAGGTCAAGGACGCCCCTGATGCACAGGAATTGGTGGTCACCGGCGGGCGGATCGAACTGGACAACGTGCATTTTGGCTACGATCCACAGCGCGCGATCCTCAAAGGGATTTCAGTTGTTGCCGAACCAGGTGAAATGGTGGCGATTGTCGGGTCCACTGGGTCGGGTAAATCCACCATCGGGCGGTTGTTGTTCCGGTTTTACGACGTGGGCGACGGGGCGTTGCGGATCGACGGGCAGGACGTGCGCGATGTGACGCAAACCAGCCTGCATGCGGCCATTGGCGTCGTGCCGCAAGACACGGTGCTGTTCAACGACACGATCCGCTACAACATCGCCTACGGCCAGGACGGGGCAAGTGTGGAGCAGATCGAAGAGGCTGCGCGTGCTGCCCAAATCCACGATTTCATCGTTTCGCTGCCGGATGGGTACGAGACGACGGTTGGCGAGCGCGGGTTGAAGCTGTCAGGGGGCGAAAAGCAACGAGTGGGCATCGCGCGAACGCTGCTTAAGGACCCTGCGATTTTGCTGCTGGACGAGGCGACCTCGGCGCTGGATTCTGAGACTGAACAAGACATCAAAGAGGCGTTGATGCGGGTTGGTCGCGGGCGCACGGTTTTGACGATCGCGCATCGCCTGAGCACGATTGCCGAGGCAGATCGGATCGTGGTTTTGGAACAGGGCGAGATTGTCGAGACTGGCACGCACGATGCCTTGATTGCGCGCAACGGGCGGTATGCGCAGCTGTGGCATCGCCAGCAAGCTGATGAAATGGTCGCCTAAAGCGAAGGTGGTGGGCGACACGCCCACCTTACGTTCAATCCGCAGCGATGGCTTTGTTGGTCAAATTGTCGAGCGCGCCGGTCATTTTGGTTATGGTCTCGGCGTCGCTGGGTACGCTGTGAGTGGCCGCAATTTCTGCAGGCGCGTGGTAACTGAGGTGCACGTCACCAGATGCATTTTGATAGCAGACCACCCGCAACGGTAAATCCAAACCCGCCGTTTGTGCAGCCTGCATCAACGGCGTTCCCAGCATCGGATTTCCGAACATCAACATCTGCGTCGGTCGCAAGACTTGATCGACGGACGCCGCCCCTTTGGCGTGATCAACACGGGCAAACACGATGGCTCCGGCCCCTTTGATCGCCGCCTCTAGGCGGTCCAACGTGACGTCCACGGAATGCGGGCTAGGTTTCGTGATCAGTTGGGTCATTCAGAGATCCTTTGTGTTGCCTTGAACGCGCAAGACAACACAATTGATCCGGAATGTCTCATCACTTTGATGTTAAGCGCGGGGGTCTATTCAGCCGCGCGCAGAGACACAGGCAAGTCTGCCACGTCGCCATCAAAATCCCAAATCAACTCACGGTTCTCGGAGTGTTTTGACTGCCGTTGCAGGGCCCAATCACGTGCGGAATTGCTGGCGCGCCCCAAGGACAGCTTGCCCAGAAGTTGCGCAAACCACAGCACGTAGGTCGTGGCCCAAACGCGCATTGCCAGCAGGGACGGCGTGACCATCAGCGTCAAAACTGTCGCGATCCCAAGGCCAAAGACCACGGCTGTTGCCAGCTGTTTCCACCATAGCGCAGTGGGGCTGTCGACGGTGTATCCGCCTGCACCAAAGTCCAGTGACAGCCCAAACATCATCGGAGCAAGGCCCGCCATTGTCGTGATCGTTGTCAGCAAAACCGGGCGAATGCGATCTTGTGCGGTGCGGATAATTGCTTCGATCCGCGGCATGTAGCGTTCGTATTCCTGATAGGTGTCGATCAAAACAATGTTGTTGTTCACCACGATCCCGGCGAGCGCGACAATCCCCGTACCCGTCATAATGATCGAGAACGGTTGATCCATCACCAGCATCCCGATCAGCACGCCAGTTGTCGACAGGATCACCGCTGCAAGAACGAGGATCGCGTTGTAAAAGCTGTTGAATTGCGCGAGCAGAATGATGAACATCAACCCCAGCGCACCCATAAAGGCGTTGGCAAGGAACGCGCCGGATTCTGCTTGGTCTTCTTGATCGCCGGTCCATTCATGGGTCAACCCATTGGCAAATGGCTTGGTTTCCAGCCATTTATCGAGCTGGGCAATGCGTTCGCCGGGATTGACCGGGATCATGCGCAGCGCGCCGGAATTCAGGTCACTTTGCAGGTTCACCGACGGATCCGACTGATCCAGAACGGCATAGGTTTTGCCATCCACGGCCGTCACATCTGCGAGGTCAGACGGCAGCAATGTCGCCACGATTTGCTCGACCTCTGCGCCATCGACATCAGCCGATCGGATCAGTTTTTGCAAACCTGCTGTCACGTCGGCCTTGATGTCAAAGAACCGCTTTTGATCGATACGGCTGACTTCGGCCAGCTTGGGGACAGGTGTGCGGGTGATGAAATTGGCAAGCGGAACAAGCCCATCTGCTGTGCGTACCTTGAGCGTATCAAGAGTGCTGAGAACCCGGTCTTTTTCGGGCAGGCGCACGCGAATTTCAATTTCCTCGTCAGAGGAATCAACGCGCATCGTGTCGAGCAAAATGCCGCGCGTGACCAGCTGAACCATGGCCCCAACTGTGGCCACGTCCGCGCCGTAGCGACCGGCTTTTTCGACGTCCACGTTGATCTGCCAATCGATGCCGGGCAGGGGGCGTGTGTCTTCGATCAGGGCCAAGCCGGGGGTCGCGTCGAACTGTTGGCGCGCCAGTGATGTCGCCGTTATCAGGTCGTCCCAATTGTCGCCTTTGATCCGCAAATGCACGGGTTTGCCGCTGGCAGGACCGCGCGACAGATTGAGGATTTCGACCTTGATCCCGGGCAACGTCGCGAGCGATACCATCAGTTCGTCGATGACCGTGTCGCCGTCAAATGCCTCGGCCTTAACCTCTTGGTTGACGGTGTAGCCGATGAACGGAATGGTGAACCATGGCTTGGTCGCGTTCGGGCGATCTTCCCACGGAATCGTTTCCAACTGGATCTGGCCAATGGTGTCTTTTGGGGCCTGCGCGCCGCCTGTGTTGGCGTTCAAGCCACCGTTGCCCGCAAAGGAAAATGCGGTGTCGATGCCAGGGTGCAGGCGTACGATGTCTTCTGCCTGACGGACCAGATCATCCTTTTCTTGCAATGACAGATTGCCCCGCGCAAGGACGTAAACGATGGCCTGTTCAGGTTCGGATTCTACAAAGAATTCAACGCCTTTGTTGTTGTTGGTAAAGTAGATCATCGTGACCCCAACGAACACAAACACGAAGCCTGCCATGACCAGCGGCATAATCGGATTGCCGACAATGAATTCCATGAGATGCCCAAAGCCCGAGCGTTTGTAGCCTGAGCGCACGGTCTTGTGACGCTTGCCGATCAGGCGTTGCAGCAACCATGCGCCGCCGCGTCCAAGACGGGGAAGGAACGCGAAAACCGCGCACATCGCGATCAGGATACTGCCCAATGCGACAAAGCCCAAGAACACAACGCCAACGCCTAAAATGAAGACGGTCAAGAATGTCGGAACGACACTGCCAATGATGTTAAGGCCGTCCAGATTTGCGAATTCCAGCGAGATAATGCCGAACAATGCACCGATGCCGAGGGCGGCAAATGGCACGATGCCTGCGATCAACGGCAGCAGCAGATTGATCAGCAAGGGCAGCCGCGCAACGGCGTTCACACTGTTGCGGACCACGTCGATCAGACGGCCGATGACACCGCCCATAACGGGCAGGTAGACAAGGGCGACAACCAGTGACGCGCTGAGGACAAAGATCAGCGTGACGGGCAGCATGCCCATGAATTGTCCCGGAACGCCGGGCCAGAACAGCATCGGTAGGAACGCGCAAAGCGTTGTGGCGGTTGATGAAATCACCGGCCAGAACATGCGCTTGGCTGAATCGACGTAAGAGGCCATCGGACCGGCCCCTTCGGCCTGTCGTTTGTCAGCGTATTCGACCACCACGATTGCACCATCCACCAGCATGCCAACGGCCAAAATCAGGCCAAACATCACGATGTTCGAGATCGAAATGCCCATGACGGCAAGCATCGCAAAACACAGCAGGAATGACGTGGGAATGGCGAAACCGACCAGCAAGGCGGCGCGCAAGCCAAGGGCCGCTAGCACCACGATCATCACCAAGGCGATGGCGGTAAAGACCGATCCTTGCAGCTGTTTGACCATCGAATCCACGACGCGCGATTGGTCATTTGACGTGCCAACTTCGACGGCTGCGATCAGACCTTCGGGCCACTCGGCAGAGCGGTCCGCGACGATCTGTTTCACGGTTGTGGCCGTGTCGATCAGGTTAAAGCCTTTGCGTTTGACGACTTGCAACGCGACGGTGTCATCGCCGTTAAAGCGGGCCGTGGCCTCGCGATCCTCAAAGGTCAAATTGATCTGCGCAAGATCGCCAAGGGTGACAACGCGGTCGCCATTGGTCTTGACCGGCAGGTTGTAAACGTCGCGCGGTTCGGTGAAGGACGACGGGATTTTGACGGAAAACGTGCCTTGATCCGTGCTGACCTCGCCCGCTGCAATCAGCTGGTTGTTGTTCTGCACAACGTTGATCAATTCGCCCGCGGTGACGTTGTAGGCCTCAAGGCGCAGAGGGTCGATGACCACCTCTAGCATCTCGTCGCGGTTGCCGGTGATCGCGGCCTCAAGAACTGCATCCAGCGCCTCAAGCTCGTCCTGCAACTCTTTGGCAACACGCGCCATTGTGCGCTCGGGTACAGGGCCTGACAGGTTCACGATGATGATCGGGAATTCGGAAAAGTTGAACTCGGTGATCGAATATTGATCGGCGCCTGACGGGAACTCGGCCTCGGCGTTGCTCATGGCGGTGCGCGCGTCCGCCATGACTTGGGTTTTGTCCCAGCCAAATTCAAATTCCAGCACCACGTTGGCGTAGTTTTCTGCTGCCGTTCCGGTCATCTTTTTCAAACCCGACAGATCGGCAAATTCGTTTTCCATCGGTTTGACCAACAGGGTTTCACTGTCAGTGGCCGAAATGCCGGGAAACGGGACAGACACGATCAACATCGGGATTTCGATGTCTGGTTCGCCTTCTTTCGGCAGGGTGGAATAGGCAAAGCCCCCGACCAAAATCGAGAGCACCACAAAGGCGATGACCATGCGGGCGCGCGAGGCGGCCCAATCGACTAGACCGGTCATTGGGTGACCTCGCGGAATGTGGGCGCGACTTTTACGCCAGCAGTTACGTAGTCTTGGCCCACAACAATAATGTCCAGTGTGTCAGGCAAGCCTGCCAACCAAACACCGTCGACCGTGTCGCGCAGCATTTCTACCTGGTGGAATTGCACGAGGCCGGTGTCATCCACGGCCCGCAGGCCCAATGCGCCGTCGTTGTTCAATGTCAGGGCAGAGCCGGGCACCAGATGCGCCTGTGCGCCAGCCGCGCCAATCAAGATTTCTGCGGTTTGACCATCGCGGATTTTCAGATCTTTGTTTGGCACTTCGATTTCGACGCGGAATGTGCGTGTGGTCGGATCTGCGCTGCGGCTCAGGAATGTGACTTTGCCGACTACTTGTGCGCCACCTGCGGCCAAACGCGCACCAGCAGTTGCACCCAATTCGATACGATCAACTTCGGTTTCCGGGGCAAATGCGACCAGTTTGATCGGGTCCAACTGAATGACGGTCGAGCACAACGATCCGGGCTGCAACAAGCTGCCCAATTCCGCAGTGTCACTTTCTAGCAGCCCTGCGAACGGCGCTTTGATATCCAGACGGGACAGTTCTTTTTGGGCGGCAGCCACGGTGGCTTGGGCAGATTCGATGCCGGCCGCAGCAGATTGAATGCCGGATCGCGCAGCACTTAGGCCAGAATTCGCAGCCTCGATGCTGGCTTCTGCTGCCGCGACTTGTGCGTTTGCGCTTTTGACGCGGGTGTCAGAGGCGAAACCGTCGACGCTCAGCTTGGTGGCGGCGTTCTGGTTGGTCATGGCCTCTTCCAAAACGGCGTTGGCCTCCAGGATTCTGGCACGTGATTCTGGCACGCGGCTTTCCGCTTCGGACAGGCGGGCTCTGGCTTCGGCCAGTCGTGCCTTGGCTTCGGCGAGGGTCGCGCCACGGGTTCCCGGATCAAGCTGGCACAGCAACTGGCCGGTCTCGACAAAGGTGCCTTTGCGCAAAGGGGCAGACAACACTGTTGCGGATGTTTCTGAGCGCACATCCACCTGCCGCGCAGCTTGCGTTTGGCCCCGCAACACCACCGCACTATCAATTTTCTGTGCAACTGAATGCTGGGCGACAACCTTGATTAAATTTTCGGTTTTTGCCTCACGCGCCGGGTTTTCTGCGTCGTCGGTAGCGTTTTGGGCGACGTCTGCGGGTTCACGTAGCCCTAAAAACTCCAGTGCTCTATCGCGTTCGATAATCGCAAAATACAACAAGACCGCCACCGCAATGGCTGTAATTAAAGGAAAAATTCGCATGTATCGCCTCGATTTGACTTTGCTTGGGCCCGAAATGTAGGTCCTGTGATACGCTAGATAGGTACTCTTGTGCGCTAAACTAACCAGTTCAGATTACTTTTTTCGCAAAGGGCTTGCAATGACCCAAAATTGCCAAAGGGTGCGACGTATCGCGGCGCTCAAATCCGCCCGATGACAATTGCGACCTCGCAGCCCTTGGCTTGGTGCTTTTGGCGGGTTAAGAGAGGCGTTAACGACCTTGAATAGGTCACAGGTTAGATCGTGCGCATCCAGCGCATTTGGGGATCAAAATGAGCGACACAGACAGTTTCATCGAAGAGGTCAACGACGAAGTCCGCCGCGACAAGCTGTTTGCAGCGCTTCGTAAATACGGCTGGATCGGCGTTGTGGCCGTGCTGCTGCTGGTCGGCGGTGTTGGATATTCCGAAAACAACAAACGGATTGCGCGCGGTCAAGCCGAGGCATTGGGCGACGGCATGATGAACGCGCTTGAGCTGAACGAGGCGGACGCCCGTGTCGCCGCACTGCAAACGGTTGAGGCTGGCGATCCTGCCGCCGGTGCTGTTCTGGCGTTCATGACTGCGGCGCAGCAAACCGATGCAGGCGATGCAGCAGGCGCGGCTGAAACGCTACAAACTGTGGCGAACACAAACGAGTTGCCGCTGATCTATCGCCAGATCGCAACATTCAAAGCCTTGGGCGTCAATGCCGCCAACCTTAGCCTCGAAGAGCGCGCGAACGGTTACAGCGAATTGGCCCAGCCCGGCAATGCCCTGCGGCTTTTGGCCGAAGAGCAATTGGCGTTCATCGACATCGAACAAAGCAATACCGACAGCGCAACCGCGCGTTTGCAAGCCATTCTGGACGACAGCGAAGTTACGGCGGACTTGCAACAGCGCGTCCTACAGGTGATGGTGGCCTTGGGCGTAGAACCCGACCTTAGCCAAGTGACCGGCCCAGCAGCCGCAGGCACAGGTAACTAGCCACGAGCGACGACACGTTGCGCAACGATGCAATGACCAAAACGGTCACATCCTGCGCAAAAGACAGGACCGCAACAAAGCGAGCAGACCCATGACGATGCGATCTAAATCCATTCGATTTAACACGGACCGATCAGACGCGGACGCACGCCGCAGTGTGCGCAGACCTTCGTTTTTGACGGGGGCCGCTGTGGTGTCGGCCATTTTCCTGGGGGCCTGTTCGGAACCCGAAGTGATCCTGCAAGGCAAACGCGAAACGCTGCGCTCTGTGCTGCAGGACCCTGCAGAACAAATCAACCTTGACGAAGTCGCCGCAAATCAAAGCCGCGCGATTTCACTGGGTAAAACCACGAATAACGCCAGCTGGACCCACGGGACCGGCACGCAGACCTACCGCACGACGCACCCGGCACTGGGATCATCGTTGCAATTGGCATGGTCCGCGAACATCGGGGCAGGCGACAGCCGCAAGCACCGTATCACCGCAGATCCGGTGTCGGACAAAGGCGTAATCTACACGCTTGATGCCACATCGACAGTCACCGCAACGAACACCAGCGGCGCAACTGCTTGGTCCAAAGACATTCGCCCGCCTCGGGATTCCAAAGATGATGCGACGGGTGGCGGCTTGGCCGTGCACGAAGGCACGCTGTATGTGTCGTTGGGCTTTGGCGAATTGGTCGCAATGGACGCGGCAAACGGTGCTGTGCGCTGGCGCCAGCAGCTAAATGCGACGGGCTCGGGCCAACCAACAGTGTCTGGCAATCTGGTTTATGTGCTTGCGGGGGACGACACGGGCTGGGCACTTGATACCAAAACCGGACGGATCGAATGGCAAATCACAGGCGCTGCCAGCGTGTCAAATGTGCTAGGGGCACCGGCACCGGTTGTCGCGGATGATCTGGCGATCTTTGCCTTTGGGTCCGGCGAATTGCAGGCCGTGTTCCGTCGTGGCGGTTTGCGCCGCTGGGATGCGTCCATTTTGGGCGAACGCCCCGGGCGGGCCTTGTCGAACATCGATGACGTGACAGGCACGCCGGTTGTGGACGGTTCCGTGCTGTATGCAGGCAACCAGGCTGGACGTATTGCCGCAATCAACGTGCGCAGTGGCGCGCGCCTTTGGACAGCCCGCGACGGGGCCGTTGGGCCGGTTTGGCCTGCGGGCGACAGCGTTTTTGCCGTGACCGATAAAAACGAGCTGGTGCGACTGGACGCCAACGACGGATCGCGTGTCTGGGGCGTGCAACTGCCTAATTTCCTTAAGAATAAACCGCGCAAGACGGCCGAGATCTTTGCCCACCACGGGCCGATCGTGGCCGGTGGGCGGGTGATTGTCGCCTCAAACGACGGCATGTTGCGCAGTTTTGATCCGCGCGATGGGTCGTTGATTGCCTCTAGCGAAATACCGGGCGGGGCCACCACTGCACCTATCGTTGTCGGCAGCACGCTGTATGTGGTCGGGCGCAAAGGCCAACTGCACGCTTTCCGTTAGACGCGATATAGTCTAAGGCAGCGTTTCGAGCCGCGTCTGTGCGGCTCACCCAGTTATTCGGAGCGGACCAGATGTCCTTCACCCTCGCCATTGTCGGGCGCCCAAACGTGGGCAAATCGACGCTTTTCAACCGCCTTGTCGGCAAACGCCTGGCTTTGGTCGACGATCAGCCCGGTGTGACCCGCGATCTGCGCGAAGGGGCTGCGCGCCTTGCGGACCTCAAGTTCACCGTGATCGACACGGCGGGTCTCGAAGAGGCCACTGATGAATCGCTTGAGGGACGGATGCGCAAGCTGACCGAACGCGCCGTGGACATGGCTGATATTTGCCTGTTCATGATCGACGCACGGGTCGGGGTGACGCCGACGGACCAAGTGTTTGCTGAAATCCTGCGCAAGCGGGCGGATCACGTGATCTTGGCCGCAAACAAAGGCGAAGGATCGGCCGCAGATGCTGGGGTAATCGAAGCTTATTCGTTGGGTCTGGGCGAGCCGATCCGCCTGTCTGCCGAACACGGCGAAGGTCTGAACGATCTCTATTCGCAACTGCAACCGCTGTCTGATGAATTTGATCTGCGCGCGGATCAAGCAACAGATACGCCTGATATTGATGTGGCGTTTGACGAGGACGAAGACGATCCTGACTACGTGCCGGTGCCGACCAACGCCAAACCGTTGCAGGTTGCTGTTGTTGGTCGTCCGAACGCGGGAAAATCCACACTGATCAACAAAATCCTCGGCGAAGAACGCTTGCTGACAGGTCCCGAGGCCGGGATCACCCGCGATGCAATTTCGCTGCGGATCGAGTGGGCGGGGGCGGACGGACCCGCCGTGCCAATGCGTATCTTTGACACCGCTGGCATGCGCAAAAAAGCTAAGGTTCAGGGAAAACTAGAGAAACTCAGCGTCGGGGACGGTCTGCGTGCCGTAAAATTCGCCGAAGTTGTGGTGGTTCTGCTGGACGCTGAAATCCCGTTCGAGCAACAAGATTTACGGATTGCCGATTTGGCGGAACGCGAAGGGCGTGCTGTCGTGATCGCGGTCAACAAATGGGACGTCGAGGACGAAAAACAGGCGAAGCTTAAGGATCTCAAAGAAAGCTTTGAGCGACTGTTGCCGCAGTTGCGTGGGGCACCACTGATCACGGTTTCTGCAAAGACCGGTCGTGGGTTGGATCGATTGCAGGCTGCCATTATGCGCGCATACGACATGTGGAACCGTCGGGTGACCACCGCACATCTGAACCGCTGGCTGTCTGGCATGGTGGAGGCGCATCCGCCCCCCGCGCCACAAGGCAAACGCATCAAGCTGCGCTACATGACCCAAGCGAAAACGCGGCCTCCAGGCTTTGTGGTGATGTGTTCGCACCCCGACAAAGTGCCGGAAAGCTATTCGCGCTATCTGGTCAATGGTTTGCGCGTTGATTTTGACATGCCGGGCACGCCGATCCGTTTGTACATGCGCGGTCAGAACGACCAGAACCCTTACAAGGGCCGTAAAAAAGCGCCGCCGTCCAAATTGCGCAAACACACGCAAGGTCGTCGCTCTGACTGACGGCAAGGGATGGTGGGCGACACGCCCACCTTACCCCCACGTTATCTAAACGCGCGTAGCGTTGGCCAAGCCACTGCAATTGCACCGAGAATTGCAAGAACCGCAACGCTATCCACTGCAAATTCATTGCGTACAGCCACGGCAATCAGTGCCCAGATCACCGCAATTCCGTAAGTCGGTGCGCGTGCCAATCGCCACTGGATCGCAAAGCTCAGCACAATCGCAAACCCAACACAGACCCAAGCTGCTGTGGTTTCGCTCAGAAATCCGTAGCCCGCAGCGATCAACCCCAAAGCAACCGAGCTGGCCGCGCTGAGCCAGCCTGCGTACAACCCGACAGGCCAGCTGGCCCAAACGCGATCGCCCAAAGGTGCGCGCATCAGGGCGATCAGGGCCGGGATCAGCATGCACCAGATCAACACGGTCGCCCACAGCGGGCTAAGGAGTGCGACAGGCAACCAACCGACGCCGACGGCCAGCGATACCATCAACGCAGGGCGCATCGCTGCCCAGTCAGGGTCCGTGCGGCGTTTCCACAGCCCAAAGAGCGCACCAGCGATCAGCCACAGATAAATCAGCCCCCAGATCGAAAACGCATAGCCTGCGGGCTGCATGCTTGGGTTGATTTGCGGCACCGGAAACTGGTTCGGATCAAAGCCGCCAAATCCAGGCACCAGAAATGGCGATGCGGCAAAAGCAACGCTTAGGATCAGCGTCAAAGCAGCGGTCAGGCGGGCGGTGGCATCGGTCATGAGGCGGGGCTCCGGTCGATTGTGATTGTTATCCTGCATTTACAACGGATCACGTCCAAGTAAAGTTGCCTGATAGATTTATTTATTTTGGACACGCAAACCATGACTCGCATTGCGATTTTTTGTGACGGCACGTGGAACTCGTCGAGTATCCCTGAAACGACCAGCATTCACAAATTGCAAAACGCGGTTCTGAGCGACCCTTTGCAAGGCCAAGTTGCCGCGTATTTTGCCGGGGTCGGCACGGACGACCGATTTGACGGGCACACAGCGCAGTTCTTGAACAAATGGGGGGGCGGCGCGTTTGGTTGGGGGCTCGATGGTAAAGTAAAAGAAGCCTATGAGTTCATCTGCAACGTTTATAGCGCCGGGGACGAGCTGTATTTTTTCGGCTTTTCACGGGGCGCGTACACGGCGCGCTCGGTTGCTGGCATGATCCGAAAATGTGGCATCGCCAAGGATACTTCGCCCGAGGGGATCAACGCTGCCTTTGATCTGTACCGCAAATCAGGGCCTGAAAACGCGCCAGATCAGCCGCATATTCTCAGCGCGCGGCGGGCAATGTCGCCTGATTTTGCAACGTCAGCCAAAGATGCCGAGGCCCGTGGTGGTGCGGATATTGTGCAGATTGCCTACATCGGCGTGTGGGAAACAGTCGGGGCGCAAGGCATCCCGCCGTCCTTGTTGGGCCCCGTCGCATCGGTTTGGAACCGGCGGTACAAATTTCATGACATGGCCTTGTCCAGCCTTGTAAAAAGTGCGCGCCACGCGTTGGCGCTGGATGAGCAACGACCGCTTTACACACCTGCGTTGTGGGACAATCTAGATGATCATTTTGACAAAGCCGGCCTGAATGGTGGTGACGTTGGTCCGCTGCGCCCGTTTCAGCAAATGTGGTTTGTGGGCGATCACAAAACCCTTGGCGGTGCAGGGCCGGAACAGCCGCTGTCGGTGCTGCCACTGGAATGGATCGTGCAAGGTGCTGGGCGTTTGACGCTAAAACCAGGTGTACGTTTTCCGGTGACGGACCCTGACCCGATGGCACCTGCACCGCGCATTTTCGCGCGGCGCAAGATGTTTGCAAAATGGCGTTTGGGTCCGCAACACAAGCGTGACTTGCATCCCTCAGCCGAGGCGCGTGCGAGCGGGATCCAAAGTTACCGCCCGGGCAGTCTGGCCAAGTTTTTTAGCTAAGCTGACCGTTCGCCGAAATCGCAGTTTTGCCACCCAGATACGGGGCCAACACCTCGGGCAGGGCGATCGACCCATCCGCCTGCTGCCCGTTCTCAAGCACGGCAATCAAGCAGCGCCCAACAGCCAAACCCGATCCGTTCAGCGTGTGCACGAACTGCGGTTTGCCGCCGCCCTCTGGCTTGTAACGCGCGTTCATGCGGCGGGCTTGGAAGTCGCCAGTTGTGGAAACGGACGAAATTTCGCGGTAGGCATCTTGGCCCGGCAACCACGCTTCGATGTCGTAGGTGCGGCGCGCACCGAACCCCATGTCGCCGGTGCACAATTCAACCGTGCGGTAGGGGACGTTCAGGCGTTCCAGCAAATCTTCGGCGCAGCGCAACATGCGTTTTTGTTCCGCATCGCTGTCTTCGGGCAAGGTGACCGAGACCATTTCGACCTTTTCAAACTGGTGTTGGCGTAGCATGCCGGACGTGTCGCGCCCCGCCGATCCAGCTTCGGAGCGGAAGCAAAGCGTGTGCGCGGTCATGCGGATTGGCAGGGCTGAGGCCTCGAGCACGTCGCCAGACACGGAATAGGTCAACGTCACTTCGGACGTCGGGATCAGCCACCAACCATTTGTCGTCTGGTAACTGTCATCGCCGAATTTCGGCAATTTGTCGGTGCCGTACATCGCCTCGTCACGGACCAAAACCGGTGTGTTGTATTCGGTCAAGCCGTTGTGATCCACGTGGGTGTCGACCATGAATTGCGCCAGCGCGCGGTGTACACGGGCCACGGCCCCTTTGAGCATGACAAAGCGCGCACCTGATGTTTTGGCTGCTGTTTCAAAGTCCATCGACGCGGCGACAGCGGCAATTTCAAAATGCTCTTTGGGTGCAAAATCGAACGTGGCAGGCGTGCCCCAGCGGTTCACTTCGACGTTGTCCGCCTCGTCCGCGCCCATGGGCACATCGTCGGCAGGCAGGTTCGGAATGCGGGCCAGCGCATCCGTCAATTGGGCGTCCAGCGCATCGGCCTCTTGACGCATGGTTGCAACTTCGGCCTTTTTCTCACCGACCAGCGCGCGCAGGCGTTCAAACTCGGCCTCATCGCCACGGCCTTTGGCAGCACCGACTTCTTTTGAGGCTTTGTTCTGCTCGGCTTGCGCAGTTTCAGCCGCAAGGATCTTGGCACGGCGCGCCTCGTCCATTGCCAGCAAGGTCGGTGACACCGCATCATCCCCACGGCGCGCCAAAGCGGCGTCAAAAGCGGCAGGGTTTTCGCGGATCGCTTTGATGTCATGCATGGGGATGGTCCTTGGATTTGAGTCGATTTGGTCGGGTTATGCCCGAAGTTGGGAACTGTAGCCAGACATCAAGTGTTTATGCCTTACCGAACATAAGCCCCTTTGAAATGTGAAGATGGGTAGCTTTCTGTGTCTGGACGCATGGGGTTTAACATCACTGACCCAAGCCAATTCGTACCCTGAAAGTTTGTGGAGAAATCAAAAAATGAGTCTTCAAAAATTGAGTTTTTAAAAGAGGAGTTGAACAAGTCTGTGCCGCACATATTGAGGTTATCACCTTCAGCATTGCTAAAGTCGCACCGATATACTGCGGTGGCTTCAAACTGAGCATGGCTCAAAGCAGTGTTTTGCAAATTGCAATCTTCCAGCTTTGCGCCATTAAATCGCGTTCCCGTTAGATTTGCATTTGCGAAATTACATCGTACAAACGAGCTTCCTTCGAAATCAGCTTCAGTAAGATTACTGCCCTCGAAATCGCAATTTGCAAAACTTGCACCTCTCGCATTCATTTTTTGGCCCAAAATACTTTGAAAAATCAAGTTTGCACCTGAAATTCCATCCAAATTACTTTCGCTTAAAACTGCTCCACCCAACTTCATGTCGTTAAAGTTGCACCCCCCTAGGTAGCATCCCCTGAGGTCTATTTTAAAACCACTTTGCCCAAATTCCTTTGCATTTTGTTCATGTACACGCAAAGCAGATGTCCGAGTTCCCAATACTTGAATCGCAATTTCGATGTCTGCTCTAGTTCGCAAGTTTCTCGCTGCGAGCCAAGCTTGCCCTTCAAAAAAAGCTCTGCCAAATCTGCCCAAGCGGGTCCGGCGAATATCTAATTCCACGAGAAAAACGCCTTGATCTTTATTGCGATAGCCTAGAGGTGGCAAATCTACAGAAGGTCCAACAGGAATTTGGGTGTTTTGACGCACATATGAAGACAGAATACGTAAAATGGTAATGTGGTCTTGGATGCTGTCTTTTGACAACCGCTGAAGCGAAAAAATAGCACCAATTCGCGCTTCGATGTTCACGTCAGTAAACTCGTAGGTTGTTCTTTCAATCACCGCTTTTCCAAGTGGATCAGTGAGTTCCAAGGGCCCTTGGTCATCATATATAGTTTCGCCATTTTTGTCCGTAACATATACTGGTGTTTCAATGAGTTTTCGGACTGGTTTGTCGGCACTCAAGCCTTGTACTGCCTTGAAAATACGGTCGTTTATCAGCCCTTCTTCAGTTGCCTTTGCGGTTCGCTCGTTGATCCATACACGGATAACGGAAAAGAAAACCGTGGCGGCAGCTGCTAAGACACCCATCAAAAGCGCGACAGATGTCGCAATGTTCCGAATATCCAATGCGGGCGTGTCTGGATTGGATGCATCGGCTTTTAGTCGATCAACTAATTTCGTTAAGCTGACGCCGATTTCTACGAGATACAAACTTAACGCCATAACTGCTAAAGTGCATGCTGTTATGATGATCAGCATAACGTAATTTCGTTGTATCCAGTTTAATTGAAAGCGATGCTTCGGGACTTCTGTAGAGACCAGCCATTGAACACAAAAAACCAGCACGACCATCACAATAAAAACCCAAGTCACGGGGTGGTTTACAATTGTTAAATACGATTCAATCATTGCGCGACCTTTCAAAATCTTCCCACCACCATGGCGCGCATTTGTGACGTCGCCAAGCGTCAATTTCGCGTGTTTCCCGCCCATCCCAAACATACCTTAAAAACCACCCCGCGTGACCTTGCAAAGCCCCCCAACACTCCATAGGTTCTGCCAAAATCAGCGCGTCCCAAAGCGCCCGAAATCAAGGACAAAACCATGGACCAAATCGGCCAATTTCTGCCCCTCATTCTGATCTTTGCGATCATGTATTTCCTGCTGATCCGTCCGCAGCAGAAAAAGATGAAAGATCACCAGGCGATGGTGGCAGCGCTGCGTCGTGGTGACAAAGTTGTGACCGCTGGCGGCTTGATCGGCAAGGTCGTCAAGGTCATGGATGACGGCGAAGTCGAGGTCGAAGTGGCTGACGGCGTTAAGGTGCGTGTGGTTCAGGCGACGATCTCTCAGGTTGTGTCCAAGACCGAACCAGCCAAGTAACTCTGCCGTTTAACCTTCGGTTATTTAAGAACAAAGGACCCATTGATGCTGCAATTTGATGCATGGAAGCGGGTCGCAATTTGGCTGACCTGCGCGGTGGGATTGCTGCTGGCGATGCCCAATGCGTTTTACACGCGTGTCGAGGCGCGCAATGACGCGGTCGCGGCGATCGAGTTGGGCGAGGATACCCCCGAACAGCAAGCGATTGCAGGCACTTGGCCGTCCTATTTGCCCTCTGGTCTGGTCAATCTGGGCCTCGATTTGCGCGGCGGTGCGCATCTGCTGGCCGAAGTCGAGCTGTCGGATGTTTATCAAAGCCGCATGGAAGCGTCGTGGCCCGAAGTGCGCGATGCCTTGCGTCCGGCCCGGGCCACAATCGGCGGTATTCGCCAGCAACCGTCCAAACCCGACGAGTTGCGCGTTCGGATCGGCAACCCTGAAAACATGGCCGAAGCACTGGTGATCGTGCGCGGTCTGGCGCGTCCTGTGCAATCGTTGACGGGTGTCGGTTCGACCGATCTGGCCGTCAGTGCCGAGGGCGACATCATCGTCGTGACCCTGTCTGACGCTGAACGACTGTCCACCGATGAACGCACAATGCAGCAGTCGCTGGAAATCGTGCGACGCCGCATCGACGAGGTCGGCACCCGCGAACCGACGATCCAGCGCCAAGGCACTAACCGGATTTTGATCCAAGTGCCGGGCATTGGGTCTGCGGCCGAGTTGAAAGAAATCATCGGCACAACCGCCCGCCTGACGTTCAACCCTGTTGTGAACCGCACGGGCGACAGCAACGCCAACCCGGGCATCGGCAACTCGCTGGTTCCATCGCTGGACGAACCGGGGCAGTATTTCATCATCGAAACCGCACCAGTTGTGTCGGGCGAAGATCTTGTTGATGCGCAGCCAGCGTTTGACCAAAACGGCGGCCCTGCGGTTTCGTTTCGGTTCAACACCTCGGGCGCGCGCCGTTTTGGTGACTACACCGCTGAAAACATCGGCAGCCCGTTTGCGATCACGTTGGACGATGAAGTCGTCAGCGCGCCGGTCATCCAAAGCCATATTCCGGGTGGATCGGGCATCATCACCGGCAATTTCTCGGTCGAGGAAAGCACGCGATTGGCGGTTCTGCTGCGGGCAGGGGCCTTGCCTGCGGAACTGACCTTCCTTGAGGAACGCACCATCGGGCCGGAACTGGGCCAAGACAGCATCGACGCGGGCAAAATCGCAACAATGGTCGCCTTTGGCGCGGTGCTGGTGTTCATGGCGCTCAGCTACGGCACCTTTGGCATATTTGCCAACATCGCACTGATCATCAACGTCGGTCTGATCTTTGGACTGCTCAGCCTTGTTGGCGCGACGCTGACGCTGCCGGGCATTGCGGGCATCGTGCTGACCGTCGGTATGGCAGTCGATGCAAACGTGCTGGTGTTCGAGCGGATCCGCGAGGAACTCAAATCCTCAAAAGGGCCGGCGCGCGCGATTGAACTTGGGTACGAAAAAGCGCTGAGCGCGATTATCGATGCCAACATCACCACGTTTATCACCGCTGTGATCCTGTTCGTCATGGGCTCTGGCCCGGTGCGCGGGTTCGCGATCACGCTGGGCCTTGGGATTATCACCTCGGTCTTTACTGCCATCTACGTCACGCGGCTGATGGTGGTCATCTGGTTTGAACGCCGCCGCCCAAAAACGATCGAGGTTTAAGATGCGTCTCAAGTTAGTCCGCGAAAACACAAAGTTCGATTTCTTTAGCCGCTGGAAACTGTGGTTGGGCATTTCGATGCTGATGGTGGTGATCGGGTTTACGTCCTACGCGATCCAGGGCCTGAACTTTGGCATCGATTTCCGGGGCGGCACCACGATCCGCACCGAAAGCACGCAACCCGTTGTAATCGGTGAATACCGCGCCGCGTTGGACACGTTGAATTTGGGCGATATTTCGATCACCGAAGTGTTTGATCCGAATTTCCGCGCCGATCAAAACGTCGCGATGATCCGCATTCAGGCCCAAGAAGGCCAAGAAGCGGTCGAAGTCGATACGATTGTCCAAGTCGAAGCCGCCTTGCAAACGATTGATCCGGGAATGAAATTTCCGTCGGTTGAATCCGTTGGTCCCAAAGTGTCAGGCGAGCTGATCAAGACGGCGGCGCTCGCGGTGGTTCTGGCGATTGGCGCGGTTCTAATCTACATTTGGCTGCGTTTTGAGTGGCAGTTTGCCTTGGGCGCAGTGGCTGCATTGGTGCACGATGTGGTGCTGACAATTGGCGTGTTTTCCGAACTTCAGATCAAATTCGACCTCGCGATTATCGCCGCCTTGCTGACCATCGTTGGCTATTCGCTGAACGATACTGTGGTGGTGTTTGACCGGGTGCGTGAAAACCTGCGCAAGTACAAAAAGAAAGAACTGGCCGAGGTTCTGAACATCTCGATCAACGAAACGCTCAGCCGGACAGTCATGACATCTGTCACCACATTGCTGGCGCTGATCGCCCTGTTTGTGCTGGGCGGCGACGTGATCCGTGGCTTTGTTTTTGCAATGATTTGGGGCGTGATTGTCGGGACGTATAGTTCGGTCTTTGTTGCCTCAACGATCCTGCTGTACTTGGGTGTGAAACGCGATTGGTCCAAGCCTGACGCGAATGCTGGCAACCAATTCGCCAACATTGACGCCTAAATGAGCGAGGCCTTTACAGCCGCGATTGCAACGCCGGGGCTGTGGTTCATTGTCATCGGCGCGCTGCTTGCGGGCATCGTGCGTGGCTTTTCCGGCTTTGGCACGGCGATGATCTACCTGCCGTTTGCAGCCCAAGTTGTCCCACCGTTGTGGGCGATCATCACGTTGATGGTGATGGATGTGATCGGGCCGATCCCGCTTGTGCGCCCTGCGTGGCGGGCGTCTCAAAAACGGGATTTGTTTTTGTTGCTGGCCGGGTCCGTGTTGCTCATTCCTGTGGGTTTGTCGTTGCTCGATACGATTTCGCCTGAAACGTACCGCTACATCGTGTCTGGCATCGCACTGGTTCTGGTGCTGTGTCTGGTGTTCGGGCTGCGGTATTCGGGGTCTGTTTCGCCGCCCGTCACGTTAGGGGTCGGGGCGTTGTCAGGGTTTTCCGGCGGCTTGGGCGGTGTGCCCGGCCCACCCGCGATCCTGTTTTATATGGCCAGCACTTTGCCCGTCAAAACCGTGCGCGCGAACATGATATTGTTCCTGTTTTTCACCGACTTTTTGCTGCTGGGCATCATTGGCATTCGCGGTGATCTTGCGATGACACCAATCATTATCGGTGCGATGATGGCGATCCCGAATGCGGCGGGAAACCTGATAGGTGCCGCCATTTTTGATCCTGACAAGGCGGCGCTATACAGGGCGGTTGCGTATGTTATCGTGGCAGGTGCAGCAATCATCGGCCTGCCGTTCTGGTCCAATTTGGGGTAATGAAATGCGTTTGAACGAAGTCACGTACAACGACGCCAAGCCAATCGAGGGCTACGGCCCCGGCTTTTTCCGCATCGGCGGAGAGGTGTTTCATTCGGCGGTTTTGACCTCCGGCCAAGGCACGTTTGAATGGAGTGGCTACGATGACGCTGCAACATTGCTGGCGCTGGCCGGTGACATCGACGTGCTGTTTGTCGGCACCGGCGCGGACGTCGCGCACATCCCGACAGACCTGCGCGATCAGCTCGAAGAAGCGGGCCTAGGGGTCGAGGCAATGGCATCGCCGGCGGCCGCGCGCACCTATAATGTGTTGCTCAGCGAAGGGCGCCGCATTGCTTTGGCGATGTTGCCCGTTTAACGATTGAGCATGAGTTTGAATGTCACAGACCTAACAATCGCGCGCGGCGGCTTGCCCGTGCTGAACGGTCTGTCGTTTACGCTGGATCCTGGTCAGGCGCTAATTTTGCGCGGTCCCAACGGCTCTGGTAAAACGACCCTGCTGCGCACAATCGCGGGTTTGCAACCAGCACTGAGCGGCACGATTGACGCCGACGAAGATCAGATTGCCTACGCCGCACATTCCGATGGGCTAAAGGCGATGCTGTCGGTGACCGAAAATTTGCAGTTCTGGGCGGATGTGTTTGGGCAGAACGATATCAAACCGGCATTGCGCGCCTTTGATTTGACCACACTGCAAGACCGTCTCGCGGGCACCTTGTCAGCGGGGCAAAAACGGCGACTGGGTCTGGCACGTTTGTTGGTGACAGGGCGGCCGGTTTGGGTGCTTGATGAACCGACAGTGTCGCTTGATACCGCGTCCGTGGCCTTGTTTGCAGACGCTGTGCGCGCACATTTGGGGCAGGGTGGCATGGCCCTGATCGCGACACACATCGACCTTGGTCTTGACGAGGCTGCGATCCTTGACGTCACTCCGTTTGCCGCCAAACCCGAGGCCCGTTTCGGGGCCAGCGACGAGGCATTTCTTTGAACGCTCTGTTGATCCGCGATTTGCGCCTTGCGGTGCGCGCAGGCGGCGGCCTTGGCCTTGGGCTTGCGTTTTTCCTGATTGTTGTGGTGCTGGTGCCGTTTGCGGTCGGGGCCAACACCGATCTGTTGTCGCGCATCGCGCCCGGCGTTTTGTGGATTGGTGCATTGCTCGCGTGCCTCTTGTCTCTCGATCGCATCCTTGCCCTCGATTTCGAGGACGGAACGCTTGATTTGCTGGCCACAGCGCCGGTGCCGCTTGAGGCCGCGCTGAGCATCAAGGCCCTCGCGCATTGGATCACCACTGGCCTGCCTCTGGTCCTCGCCGCCCCGATCTTGGGCGTATTAATGAGCCTGCCACCCCAAGGTTACCTCTGGCTCGTTGTCTCGCTTTTGCTCGGAACGCCAGCACTGTCCGTCATCGGAACCTTTGGCGCGGCCTTGACTGTCGGCATCAAACGCGGCGGTTTGCTGTTGTCGTTGCTGGTCCTGCCACTCTATGTGCCGACGCTGATTTTCGGGGCCGAAGCGGCGCGGCGCGGCGCTGCAGGGGCGGATGTCAGCACGCCGATGCTGCTGATGGCGGGCATTTCCGCCGGGGTCATCGCATTGATGCCATTTGCCAGCGCTGCCGCCTTGCGGATAAACTTGCGATGAGCTGTGAACACGTTGACGTGGGCCTGCCAAGATGCCGGTTGAGCAGCGCGGCGCAACGCATTACTGATCTATAAACCGCATTAAGGAACCTAAATGTCTCTTTGGGAATACGCCAATCCAGTCAAATTTTTGCGGCTCAGCGAGCAGGTGTTGCCAGTGCTTTGGGTATTGGCCGCGGCCAGCGTCGGCACCGGGCTGATCTGGGGTTTTTTCTTTACGCCGGACGAACGGCTGCAAGGGTCCACGGTCAAAATCCTGTTCCTGCACGTGCCGGCCGCGTTGATGGCCATTAATGCGTGGTTCATGATGTTGGTGGCCTCACTGATCTGGTTGATCCGGCGGCATCACGTTAGCGCCTTGGCCGCCAAAGCCGCAGCACCAGTTGGCGTCGTTTTTACGCTGATCGCGCTGGTGACTGGGGCAATTTGGGGGCAACCGATTTGGGGCACGTGGTGGGTTTGGGACCCGCGATTGACCTCGTTCCTGATCCTGTTTTTGTTCTACCTTGGCTACATCGCCCTGTGGGAAGCGATCGAAGACCCGGATACAGCCGCCGATCTCACATCGGTTTTGTGCCTTGTCGGATCAGTGTTCGCAGTGCTGTCACGCTACGCCGTTCAGTTCTGGAACCAAGGCTTGCACCAAGGCACTTCAGTGCCCGTCGCGACAGGCGAGCGCAGCGTGGCTGACGTCTTTTGGCAACCGCTGCTGATTTCGATGATCGGCTTTGGCTTGTTGTTTCTGGCCTTGGTTTTGTACCGCACAGGCACCGAAATTCGCATCCGGCGCACGGCCGCATTGCTGGCCCGAACAGGAGCACGCGGATGATACCTGAACTTGGAAAATACGCAGGCACCGTGTTGTGGGCTTACGGCGCGTCTCTCGCGTTGCTTGGCGTTCTGGTCTTTGTGACCCTGCGCAAAGGGCGCAAGGTGAGACGCGCAATGGAAAAAGTGGAAAATCGGAATGGCTAAAATTTCGCCCCTAATGCTGGCTCCACCGCTGATCTTTGCAGGGTTTGTAGCGATGGCTGCGGTTGGTATGTTCCGCGACAATCCCAACGATCTGGAAAGCACGCGCACAGGCCAACAGGCCCCTGCAATCACAACCGAAACCTTACCCGGTTTCAATGCCGTCAGCGCAGAGGACTTGGCCAGCGGTGACATCACGCTGGTGAACTTCTGGGCCAGTTGGTGCCCGCCGTGCCGCGCAGAACACCCCAAATTGCTGGAAATGCAGGCTGCTGGCGTTCCGATCATCGGCGTGAACTTCAAAGATACTGCCCGCGATGCAACGCGCTACTTGGACGCTGACGGCAATCCATTTTCCGCTATTGGTTTCGATCCCAAAGGGCGCACTGCCATCGATTGGGGCGTGACCGCACCGCCGGAAACGTTCATCCTGGATGGCAACGGCAAAGTACTGTTTCGCTTTGCAGGCCCACTGATCGGCAGTGACTATGAGAACCGGTTCTTGCCAGAATTAACAAAAGCGCTGTCTGACTAAGCACTCAAATTTGCTGCCCGTTTGCTGGGTTGGAGGCTTTCAGATTAGCGAGACCAAGATGCACCAGCAGGCCTTGTCAAATTCAGACGGCCTATCCAGCAAATTCGCGCAGAACCTGACCGGCATTAACCGGCGTGCGTTCGCCGTCGCGCATGGACAAGCGACCATTTACCAAGACATGGGCCACGCCCGAGGCGTAGCGGCGCGGGTGGCGTGCGGTGGCGTTGCTGGCGATGCTGGCTTTGTCAAAGACGCAGATGTCGGCGTAATATCCTGCCTTTAGCGACCCGCGTTGCTTTATGCCCAAACGGGCTGCGGGAATTGAGGTGATTTTACGCAACGCTTCGCCCAAACTCAGCACATTGCGATCCCGAACATAGTATTGAAGGAAACGCGCAGCCCAACCATATCCACTCAGCGATCCGATGTGGTCCTTGAGGATACCTTCGTTGGCGATGGCAACGGTGTCCGAAATAACCGCGCATTCGGGTTGCTGCATGCACAGGTCGACATCAGAATCCTGAAAGGATTTCGACGACCACATGCAGGCCATCAAATGGTCGCCTTCCTCCAGCAAAATATCGAGCACCGCGTCGTAGGGGTGGCAATTGCGCATCCGTCCGATTTCGGCAAAATCCATGCCAACGATGTCTTTGTTGTGCGTCGCGTTCAGCAACACGATGTCGCTCCATTTTTCGACCTTTACGATCAACCACATCGGTTGCGGGTTGGCTTTGATCTTTTCGCGCATCTCGGGGTTGGCGAGGCGCTTTAGCACGTCTTCGACGCCGCCCGCTTGGGCCCATTTGGGCAGGATCGCGGCCATCAGCGTGTGGTTCCAGTCATGCGGGATGACGTCAAATGCGATGTCACAATCGTAACGCCGCGCAAGGTCGATCATTTCCAGCGTGTGTTCCATCGCGTGACTGGGTGCACCGTATTTCGGCTGGATATGAGAGATTTGCAGCTTGGCCCCCGATTGGCGCGCGGTGGCAATCGCTTCGGCAAATCCGAGATCATACTGGGTGTCGCGGTTGCGCACGTGGGTTGCATACAGACGCCCCCATTTGGCGGCGACTTCGCACATCGGCACCAGATGTTCGGGGGCGGCCAAACTGCCGGGAAAATACTCAAGCCCCGAGGAAAACCCGCCAGCACCTTCGTCCATGCAGCGATCAACAAGGCGGGCCATGTCGTCGACTTCTTCGGGTTCGCCCGCCCGCAAATCACCGCCTAAAATGGCGCGGTGAATGGTGCCGTGGCCGACAAAGGCCATCACATTCACGCCCAGATCGATATCATCCAGAACATCAAGATATTCGCCAAAACCGTGCCAGTTTGCGTGTTTTGCATCATCGGTGTGCCAGGGTGCAACCATGCGGATGGCGTCGTGTGACACCACAGGCGCGCAGGAAATGCCGCATTGGCCGATGACTTCGGTTGTTACGCCTTGGTGGACCTGACTTTCTGCGCGCCCATCCGCGATCAGCGTGAAATCGGAATGGGTGTGCATGTCGACAAAGCCCGGGGCGACGGTCAGGCCTGACACATCGATGACCTCTGCGGCGCTGGTCAGCGCAAGTTCGCCGGGGGCCGCGATTGCCGCGATCTTGCCGTCTTTGATCGCAACGTCCCCCACAAAACTGGTGGTTGCGACGCCGTCGAATATTTCGCCCCCCTTGAGGATCAGGTCGAACATCTGTGAGCACTCCTAGAGGGCCGGGCCATAGAGCCAGTTGGGCAGGAAGGTCGCGATCTCGGGGAAGGTGATCAGGATCATTAGCCCCACGATGTAGGCGACAATAAAGGGCAAAACAGCCACTGAAATTCGTTCAATCGAGATGCCCGATATGCGCGCTGCCACCGTCAGGTTTGCCCCAAGCGGCGGGGTCAGAAAGCCGATTTCGCAAGTGATCACCGTAAAGATACCAAACATCACCGGATCAACGCCCAAGGACAGGGCCAGCGGCAGGAACACAGCCGTGAACAACACGATCTGGGCCAGCGATTCCATGAAGGTGCCGATAAAGATGTAAAAGACGCCAATCAGCAGCAGCACCAACACTTTGTTTTCCGTGATCGAGGTGATGCCGTCTTGCACAGCACTGGGCACGTCATAAAACGCGGTAAGTTGACCAAAGGCCAATGTCGGTGTCAGCAAGATCAGGATGCCCGTCAGCAAAGCGGTAAAGCGCAGCGAGTCGATGACTTTTTGTACGGTCAATTCACGGTAGATGAACATGCCGACAAACAGGGAATAAAACACCGCAACACCCGCGGCTTCGGTTGGCGTAAAGGCACCGCCGTAGATGCCGCCAAGGATCAGCACGGGTGCGCCGATGGACCATTTGCCATCCCATGCCGCCTTTAGGAACGGACCCCATGAAAACGCAGCACCATTGCCGCCATATCCGCGTCGGCGCGAAATGATGTAGGTGGTGATCATCAGTAAAAGCGTCACCATGAAGCCCGGGATGACGCCGGCCAAGAATAGCCTTGGGATCGATGTTTCAGACACCAAACCGTAGATGATCAACAAGTTAGAGGGTGGGATCAGGCTGCCAAGAGCACCGGCACTGGCGGTGATGGCGGCGGCAAACGGCACGTCATAGCCTTCGCGTTTCATTGCGGGCACAGTGACGGACCCGATGGCCGCCGTTGTCGCAGGGCCAGAGCCGGAAAGCGCTGCAAACAGCATACAAGCAAAGACTGTCACCAGCCCCATCGAGCCGCGATAGGCCCCCACAAGATTGGTCGCGATGGCGATCATCCGGTTGGCCATGCCGCCGACCTCCATCAATCGACCGGCCAGCACAAACAACGGGATGGTCAGCAGCGGAAACGGGGTCAGGCTGCCATAGCCGGTCTGGGCCAGCAGCGTGTAGGGAATATCAATCAGATAAAGCGCAATGGCCGTGGTCAGGCCAACGGCGACAAACAGCGGAACGCCCATGACGGTAAAAACCACAAAGACAATGGCGAGGATCAGTAGGGGGCTCATAGGTGGGCCTCGATGTCGTCAAGGGGCGCGTCGCCGGTTTCCTCAAGCATGCCGGGCAGGCCCCTAGCCCCGTCGCTCCACCAGTGTGCATAGGTTTGAATGAGACGCAGCAACATCAGCGTATACCCGATGATCAGGATGGATTGTGGGTAGAATTGATCAATGCCTAGGCTGGGGCTGCGGGTGGTGTATTTCCACAAAACCCCCAGATATTCCCAACTGACGCGGATCATGAACAAACAAAAGAACGCCCAAAACCCGTCCGCGATAAAGATCACAAAGCGACCCATGCGCGGTGGCAATGACTGCACAGCCACCAGAATACGAATGTGAAACCGTTCGCGCACACACAGCGATGCCCCAGTGTAGACCGCCCAGACCATCGCAATGGAGGAGGCTTCTTCGGTCCAATGCAGGGCAATTTCAAAGACATATCGCGCGACAACTTGGGCAAAGACCGCAACGGCGATCACAACAAGGCAGCTACAGCAGATCAACTCTTCTATGTGTCGCTCTAGCCATTTGAGTAGTCTCATCGCCGTTCCCCTGAAGTTGCTGATCTGGCGTGAAAAAGGGGGCTGAATGCCCCCCTTTGGGTCGTGCGTCGCTTATTCAGCGGCGGCTTGGATTTGCTGGACCAGATCCACAAAATCAGCGCCTCGTTTGGCGGCGAATTCATCCTGGACGGTCTTGGCTGCGGTGATGAAATCCGTCAGATCTGGGCGGGTCATCTTCATGCCGCCTTCATTTGCCAACCACGTGCGCACTTCTTCGGTCTCGGTCAGCACCTGTGCGCGCATCTCGATCCCTGCATCCGTGGCGGCACGCTGGATTTGCTCGCGCTGCTCGTCACTCAGCTTTTTCATGAACGCGTCAGAGGCGAACAAAGGGGCCATGGCGACAAAATGCTCGAGGATGACCAAGTGAGGCTCGAATTCGTAGAACTTCATGTCTTTGATGAACGAGGTGCCGTTGTCGCCACCGTCCACCGTGCCTGTTTGCAGGGCGGTCGGCGTTTCGGACCATGCCAGCGGCACAGGGTTGGCGCCAAAGGCCGCGAATGTGGCAAGCATCACTTCGTTCTTGGGCACGCGGATTTTCAAACCCTGCATGTCAGCCATCGTGTTGACCGGACGTACCGAGTTGTAAAAATCGCGGTACAAGGCCGGACCGAAGGACAGCAGATGGACACTGGTGTCGGCTTGCAGCTTTTGCTTCATGAAATCGCCGACAGGACCATCGACAACACGTTGCAAATGCTCACCGTTCTGGAAAACGTAAGGCAGGACAGTCACATCCATCAGCGGCCAGTGGGGTGAAACGTTGTTCCCGGTGATGAAAAAGCCATCAACGGTGCCCAGTTGCATGGCCTTAAAGGCCTCGTCTTCGCTAGAGATTTGATTGCAGCAGCGCAGTTTTACATCGATCGAACCGCCGGTGTATTCTTCGGCTTTGGCCTCGAAAATCTTGCCAAAACGACCATAAAGCGACTCTTCTGGTGCGCCGAATCCGACGTTCATCGTAAGGTCAGCCGCCAGTGCACCTGAAGCCGAAACTGCCAAGGCAATCAAAGAGGTAGTGACAGATTTTAATCCGAAATTTTTCATCTTTTTCTCCGAGTTGGGTTACGTTTTTTCTTAAGCTTGGCATATGAAATTCATCAAGTATAATATCAAAAAGGTCATCTTTGATAACATTGAGGCATCATGAGTATTGATCTACGCCATCTGCGATGCTTCGTTGCGGTTGCAGAAGAATTGCATTTTAGGCGTGCGGCCGAACGTCTTGGCATCGCCCAACCGGCCCTCAGCCGGACCATTTTCAATCTTGAAAAAGAGCTGGGTGTCACGCTTTTGGAGCGGACAAATCGCATCGTCGACATCACCACCACCGGCAAAACTTTTCTGGAGGGATGTTACCGTGTTTTGAACCGCATGGAGCGCACCATTGAGAACACGAAACGGGTCCATGAAGGAAAAATTGGATCTTTGAGGATTGGGTACACTGAAAATGCGATCAGCGGATGTGTTCCGGAAATACTAAAGTCTTTTCAAGACCTTCAGCCCGATATCGACCTGCAGCTACATCACAGCGTGACCGCGGTTCAGCTAAAAAACCTACAGGACAAGGAGCTCGACATCGGGTTCGTCACCGGGGCGATCAACCGTAAAAATTTCGAAACCCGATTGGTGCAATCTGAGACATTTGTCTGTGTTGTCTACAAGGGGCATGCCTTGGCGCACAGGAAAAGTGTGCGCTTGAGCGAGCTGGCCGATGAAGACATCATTCATGGCACATCGACCGAATGGGAGTACTTCTTTTCCTATCTGATCCCGCTTTGCAGGAAGTCTGGGTTTGAGCCAAAAATCGTCCAAGAAGGTCTCAACACGACAGCAATTCTTGGCCTTGTGTCTTGTGGCATGGGGATAACGATTTTGACGGATTGTGTGCGCAATCTGGTGGGTGCGAACCTAGTTGTTATTCCGCTAGAACAAACCTCAGAGCGGCTTGAAACAGTGGCGATTTGGAAAACAGACACAACCGACGGCGCCAAAGAACGCTTTTTGAAGTTTCTGGAGCTGCGCGGGAATCCGTAAAATTGCGTACAGCAAACGCCGAGCGCCAATCGCCAGTCCTAAGCGGTATGTGTCCGCAACGGTCGCGAGCAGTAAAAGCGCGCAGCGTAGCAATCAAAGGTATTGGCCGAAATCTGAGCGGACATTCATCCACAAAAAAGGCCCCGCAGTTTCCCGCGAGGCCTTTTGTCATGTGAAACGCGATCTATGCAGCGGCGAGCGAACGCAAAACGTAGTGCAAAACGCCACCGTGCTCGATGTATTCAATCTCGATCGCGGTATCGATACGGCATTTCAGGCTGATCTCGTGCACAGTTCCGTCCGCCATTGTGATGGTGCAAGGCACCTCTTGCAGCGGCTCGATTGTGTCGAGGCCCGAGATAGAAACCGTTTCGTCACCGGTCAGACCCAGCGATTTGCGGCTCACGCCATTTGTGAACTCGAACGGGATCACACCCATGCCAACAAGGTTGGAGCGGTGGATACGTTCAAAGCTTTCAGAAATGACCGCCTTGACGCCCAGCAATGCTGTGCCCTTGGCGGCCCAGTCACGGGATGACCCGGCACCGTATTGTTCGCCGCCAAAGATCACCAGCGGTGTACCGGCAGCTTGATGCGCCATGGCTGCGTCGTAGATCGACGTTTGTGCGCCATCCGGTCCTTTGGTGTAGCCACCCTCAACCCCGTCCAGCATCTCGTTTTTGATGCGGATGTTGGCGAACGTGCCGCGCATCATCACTTCGTGGTTGCCACGACGTGACCCGTACGAGTTGAATTCGCGCACAGGCACTTGGCGTTCGGTCAGGTACTGGCCAGCAGGCGTGTCGGCCTTGAACGAACCGGCAGGGCTGATGTGGTCGGTCGTGATCATGTCGCCCAAAACCGCCAGCACTTTGGCGTCATTGATGTTTGAAATCACGCCTGGCTCGGCACCCATCCCTTGGAAGTAGGGCGGGTTTTGCACGTAGGTCGATTGGGCTGGCCAATCGTAGGTCAACGCGTCGGTGGTTTCGACCGCTTGCCATTTTTCGTCGCCTTTGAACACGTCCGCATACTTGGTCTGGAACGCTTCGCGGGTCACGGTTTGTTCAACCAATTCAGCGACTTCTTGGGTCGTGGGCCAGATGTCTTTCAGGAAGACGTCGTTGCCGTCTTTGTCCTGACCGATAGCGTCCGAGGCCAGATTGATGTCCAACGTACCGGCCAGTGCGTAGGCCACAACCAGCGGCGGTGAGGCCAGATAGTTGGCGCGCACGTCGGGTGAAATACGCCCTTCAAAGTTGCGGTTGCCGGACAATACTGAGGTCGCAACCAAATCGCCGTCAGCGATGGCTTTGGACAGCTCCGCTTGGATCGGACCAGAGTTGCCGATGCACGTGGTGCAGCCATAACCGACAAGGTTGAAGCCGATTTTATCGAGGTCTTCTTGCAATCCAGCGGCTTCCAAATATGCAGACACAACTTGTGATCCAGGGGCCAAAGACGTTTTGACCCAAGGTTGGCGGTTCATGCCCAAGGCAGCGGCCTTGCGAGCCACCAAACCTGCGCCAATCATGACGTAGGGGTTGGATGTGTTGGTGCACGACGTGATGGACGCGATCACAACTTTGCCGGATTCCATGGTGTAATCTTCACCGTCCACGGCCACTTCTTTGTGCATCGGGCGCTTGAACGTCTCTTCCATTTCGCGGCGGAAGGCGGTCTGGCCGTCGGTCAGTGCCACGTAATCTTGTGGGCGTTTGGGGCCGGAAATCGCAGGAACGATTGTACCCATGTCGAGGTGCAGGGTGTCTGTGTAGATTGGGGCGTAATCATCGCCGCGCCAGAAGCCGTTTTCCTTGGCGTAGGCTTCGACCAACGCGATGCGGTCCTCGTCACGACCGGTTGTGCGCAAGTAGCGTAGCGTTTCGCCGTCGATTGGGAAGAAACCACAGGTCGCGCCGTATTCCGGTGCCATGTTGCCGATGGTCGCGCGATCTGCGAGTGGCAGGCGGTTCAACCCTTCGCCGTAGAATTCGACGAATTTGCCAACAACACCTTTGGCGCGCAGCAGCTCTACCACTTTCAACACCAGATCCGTACCGGTGGTGCCTTCCATCATGGAACCCGTCAGCTCGAACCCGATAACTTCGGGGATCAGCATTGAGATCGGCTGACCCAACATCGCAGCCTCAGCCTCGATCCCGCCGACGCCCCAGCCCAAAACGGCCGCGCCGTTTACCATCGTGGTGTGGCTGTCCGTGCCGACCAGCGTGTCAGGATAGGCAACTTGGTTGCCGTGCTGATCTGCATCTGTCCAAACGGTTTGCGACAGATATTCAAGGTTCACCTGGTGGCAGATGCCGGTGCCGGGCGGTACAACGCGAAAGTTGTTAAACGCGTTCTGGCCCCATTTCAGGAAGGTGTAGCGTTCCATGTTGCGTTCGTATTCGCGGTCAACGTTCATCTGGAACGCGCGCGCATTGCCGAACTCATCAATCATAACCGAGTGGTCGATGACCAGATCAACCGGGTTCAGCGGGTTGATTTGCTCTGCGTCGCCGCCAAGGGACACCAGCGCGTCACGCATCGCGGCCAAATCAACAACAGCTGGAACGCCGGTGAAATCTTGCAACAAAACGCGGGCAGGGCGGTACGCAATCTCGCGCGGGTTCTTGCCACCTTGGGCACCCCATTGTGCAAATGCTTTGATGTCGTCGACGGTGACCGTCTTGCCATCTTCAAAGCGCAGCATGTTTTCCAGAACCACTTTCAACGCGGCAGGCAGCTTGGCGAAATCACCAAGGCCAGCGGCCGTCGCGGCAGGGATCGAGTAATAATCAACAGATTGATCGCCAACTGTCAGCGTCTTGCGCGTCTTGGCGGTGTCGTGTCCAACTGTAATGGGCATGTGGGCTCTTCCTTTGGGGTAGAGTTGCGGGAATGGCTTTGGGTGCGGTTTGCCTTATGAAACGTCTCGGATCAACCGTAAATTGGGCCTATGCGGCAAAATGTATACCATTGTGTACCGAAATATGCCGTCAATTGAACGCATTTGCGTGATCAGAAGTGTTGCAAGTCTCAAGAAACCTTGATTGGTCATTTCAGTCACGCTTCATTAGGGATGAGGGACGACATGAACAACGGATCAAAAACGCCATGAAACGACTGTTATCCAGCACTGCTGCCGCATTTTTTGCACTCGCTGCCCCCGCGTGGGCCGGATCGCCTGTGGTGGTTGAATTGTTTACGTCGCAGGGCTGTTCCTCTTGCCCGCCTGCGGATGCAATGTTGCACGAATTGGCCGAACGTGATGACGTGATCGCCTTGGCGCTGCACGTGGATTACTGGGACTACATCGGCTGGAAGGATGAATTCGCCAAGCCAGCCTATTCCAAGCGCCAGCGTGAATACGCCATAATCGGGCACCGCCGGTCGGTTTACACTCCGCAAATGGTCATCAATGGCGAAACCGATGTGGTTGGCGCAAAGGCGATGCAATTGTCCGAAGCCTTGGCGCAGCACGCAGCGAAACCTGCGCTGGTGGATGTCGAAATCGCACGTCAGGGCGGTAATTTGCAGATCAACGCGGTTTCAAACGGGGCAAAGGGGCCGTTTGTTGTGAACCTTGTGCGCTATACACCCCGGTCGAAAACACGGATTACGCGGGGCGAAAATGCAGGGCACACACTAAGCTATGCCAACGTCGCGCATGACTGGAAGATCGTCAAAGAATGGGATGGTCGTGCACCACTGAACATGACGGCGGATCTAGACGGAGACGAACCAGTCGTTGTTATCATTCAACAAAACCGGTTTGGGCCGATCATGGCAGCGGCGCGTTTGCGCTAAAAATGATCGGGGCGCCACCGGCGGTGCATCCACAGCCACTGGTCAGGATGTGCACGAATTTGCGCGCTGAGGCTGTCGTTCATCGCTTGGGTCATAGTCAGGGCATCTGAATGCGGGATCGGTTCTTCTAGCACGGTGTCAAAACTGATCCCGTCGGGTTGGCGAATGCCATAATACGGAACCAGCAAGGCATCAAATCGCAGCGCAATCTTTGCCGCAGACACGGCCGTGCGTGCAGGTTTGCCGACAAAATCCATAACAGGCGCACCAAAAACGTGCTGATCAAACAGCAACACCGCTTGCCCGCCTTTTTTGAGATGACGCACAAACCCTGCGGTGCCTTTGTTCCCCTGAGGAAACATTGTGCCGCCAATCGCTTCCATCGTTTTAACGTAATGAGCGTTGAAATAAGGGTTGGACATGTTGCGGTACAGCCCACCAAAATTGAACCCATGCGTTGTCAGGGCGGCGCGCGTTGTCTCGTAATTGCCCAAATGTCCGGTGACCAGAATGATCGGACGACCTGCGGCTTGGGCGGCTTTGATCGCCTCGAATCCGACGCCTGACATCGGGTGATGATCCATGCGGGCCATCATGTCTTTGGTCGAATAGTTTTCGATCAAGGCGCGACCGAAGTTGTTCAGGCAAGCTTTGGCCGTCACGCGGCGTTCTTCAATGTCCAAATCTGGAAAAACATGAGCAAGATTTTCGAGCGCGCGGCGACGGTATCCGGCCAATGGCCCGAAAACATTTGCCACCAGGGCCCCAAGCAAGCGCACGCGCGTTGTGTACGGAAGAATCAATGCACACCGGATCACACCGGAAATAATCGCGTTTGACACGTAATGCGTGGCGCGTTCCTTGAACGGTGCAACGGGTTTTTCGGCGGATTTCGTCATGGCACCTGTTTAAGGCAAGAGGGGCTTACAGCGCGGTTTTAGCCTTGCGGGTCACGCGCGTTTCACGATGCCAAACATATAGACCCGCCCCGACAATCACAAGCGCACCAACAACTGTCCACGCGTCAGGAACTTCGGCAAACAAGAACAGGCCAAAGAGGATTGAAAACACCAAGCCCGAATAGTTGAACGGGGCAAGCAGGCCGGCTTCGGCCATGCTAAGCGCGCGGATCAGCAGCATTTGTCCGGTGGCGCCAAACAGGCCGATCAAACCCATCAGCGCGACGGCTTTCAGGGTTAACGGCTGCCAGTAAAACGGAACAATCAGGCTCAGGATCACGGTGCCGACAAGGCCGGTGTAAAACAGCGACGTCCAGACGTTTTCGTCCGGTCCAATGCGACGGGTGATCAATGTGTAGGCGGCAAAACATGTGGCCGCGCAGAGTGGCAACAGGGCGACGGGCGAAAACACATCAGTTCCGGGACGAATGATGATGAACGCGCCAATCATTGCAACAACGATGGCGGCGATACGGCGTTGGCCCAATGCTTCGCCCAAGAAAATTGCGCCGCCCATGGTGATCAGCATTGGATTCAGGCTCATCACAGCGGCGGCTTCGGCCAAGCCAATCCGGCCCAAGGCGAGGAAGTAAAAGAACGTTGCCATCATCAGCAGGATCGAACGGGTGATCTGCAATTTTGGATAGTGGCTGCGAACAACACTGCGCAGACGCGGGGCCACGAGGATCAGAACCAACAGCATTTGCACCGTGTAGCGCGCCCAAAGTGCGGGCATAGCGCCAGTGATCGGGCTGATAAATTTGACGCAAACATCCATGCAAGTGAAGCAAAAGATAGCCAGCACCGCGAGGGTTATGGCGCGCGGATTTGCCGAAGCAGAAGGTGCGCTCATATTGTCACGTGTCGCATGATCTGGCCCTGCAGTTGCTGCCAACGTCCCCTTGGCATACGGTAAGAACGCGCAGGAAAAGCGAGCAGTTTCAAGCGGTTTCGATGCGCGCACCCAACGAATGTCGCAAACAGGCCGTGTCGCAACGATTGCCAGCGTCGATTACTCGCCGTCAGCAGGTTCATCATCGGGGACCAGCAACAAGATGTCGCCGGACGTTTCCATAGCCCGAACCGTTGCAATGATCGCGCTCATGGCGGCATCGACATCTGCTTGTTTTGGTTTGTCCAGTTCTTGCACCTCTTCGCGCAATTGATCAGCCATCCGTCCTGACATGTTTTCTAGGATGTAATCCGCAGAGGCTTGCATACCGCCCGCCGCAGCACCTGCGATGGCGAGCACCAGATCGCCCGGTGCAACATCACGCAAAATTCGCGGAATATCGCGTGGTGCAATACGTTCGGGAATATTGCCAAAGGTAAAGATCGCTTTGCGGACTGCTGTGGCGAACCCCTGATCGGTTTCATCGAGGCCCTCAAGCATGTCGTCGCGGGTCAGTGAAGTTGACGAATTCAGGATCGCACCGACACGATCGACCGGATCATCGTCAAAGGCGCGCAACGGCTGCGCAGACAGCTGGGTCGCTAGCGACAGCCCGATGCGATCCACCGCATCCGGCGACACACCGCTGGTTTGTGAAACGGCGTAGGTGATTTGACGCGCACGTGGTCCAGGCAGCATGCCCAGCAATTCGGCGGCTTTGCTGATCTCAATTTTGGACAACATCACGGCCGCGACCTCAATGCTTTCGTCTTGCATCACCGGAAGCAGGGCGCTGACGCCCAAATCACGGATGCGCACCCACGGATCACCGGTTTGGCGCACGCCTGCCTCTTTGCGCAGTCGATCAGAGGTTTGTTTGCTGATTTTACCGTCCAAGGCCGTCAACGCGCCGGCAATGCCACCGGGAAAACTAAGGCCGATGCTGCTGACTTCGTTGGCGAATTCGGCGACCACGGACGCCAGTGTATCGCGGTCAACCACGCGCATTTTACCCATCTGCTGGGTCAGCTGCGCTTGCAGTTCTTCTGGCAAATCCTCAAGCGGGATATCAGCCCCTTCGTTCAGCAACAGACGCACGATAATTGCTGCCTTTGCCTTGCGACTAAGGTTCAGAATCGGTTTGGGAGTTGAAGGGAAGTCAGCCCCGCCCTGCGTCATCGCAGGCATCGGGGCCATAGGTACCAGATCCATTCGTGCCAACCTTGTGCTGTTTCACACAGGTTTGGCACATAGGGGTAAAGAAACCCTCAAAGACCACGCAGTCTTTTAGTGGCTGTAGGTCACACCGGTCGCAATGGCGTTGGACAGCGACTTGGCCGCCCAGGTGTCAGAACCGCCACGGGCATTGATTTCACGCAACTGTGCAATGGCACCGATTTTGTCGCCTTGATCCAACAGACCTTGGCCCATGTAAGATCGCGCAAGGATGTTGTCGGGGTTCGTATCCAGCGCTTGTTTGTAGAACACCATGGCCACGTCGATGTTGCCCAGTTTGCGGTTGGTGAACCCTTTGTACGTCAGCACGCGGTCGTCGTTTTGATCGGACATCGCGGCCAGCACGCCTTGGGCGTCTTCGTAACGACCCGCATAAGCCAATTCGCGCACAGCATCGTACAGGCCCGTATCATCTAGGCTGGATTTCTTGGGCTTCACACAGCGCTGCTTTTTCTCGTCCCAAACACGTACACCTTTGCAGTCTTTGCTGGTTTTGGTGGGTTTGGGGGCGGTTTCTTCGCCACCGCCTGCCGCATAGATCGGTGTGGCGATTGAAAATGGCAAAGTCAAAGCAGCTACAATCATGAATGTACGCATAAGGTCGTCTCCTGTCTGGGTCTTTTGTTAATCATAGCGTTATAACCCGACAGGTCCCGAGTTTATTCGATCACGGCTACGTTATTTTGCTGTGCCTGTTGTGAACCTGTCTGTTCAGGGGGGCATTGCGCCGCTGATCCGGTGTGATCGGGGGCAAGACAACAAGGGCGCTGTGGCACAAGGCGCACCCGCGGGGACGCGCCTTGTATCTGCGATTTAGTCTTTGAACACGCGGGCGAAAATCGTGTCGACGTGTTTGGTGTGATAGCCCATGTCGAATTTCTCGTTGATTGCGTCCACGGACAAGGCGGCGCAGACCTCTGGATCGCCCAGCAATTCCTCGCGGAAATCAGTGCGGAATTCCCAAACCTTCAAGGCATTGCGCTGCACCATTTTATACGCGTCTTCGCGGTTCACGCCAGCTTGGGTCAAGGCCAGTAGCACCCGTTGGCTCATCACAAGGCCGGGGAATTTGTTCATGTTGTCCAGCATGTTGTCCGGAAAGATCAGCATTTTGTCGATGACAGAGGTCATGCGCGACAGGGCAAAATCCAGCGTGATCGTGGCGTCGGGGCCGATGTTACGTTCAACAGAAGAATGCGAAATATCACGCTCGTGCCATAGGGCGACGTTTTCTAGCGCAGGGATCACCGTCATGCGCACCAGACGCGCCAGACCTGTCAGGTTTTCGGTCAGCACAGGGTTCTTTTTGTGCGGCATCGCGCTTGAGCCTTTTTGGCCCATGGAAAAGAACTCGGCGCCTTCCAACACTTCGGTGCGCTGCATGTGGCGCACTTCGATCGCGATATTTTCGATGGAGGACGACACAACACCCAACGCCGCAAAGAACGCAGCATGGCGGTCGCGCGGGATGACTTGGGTTGAAATCGGTTCGACCTCAAGGCCCAGTTGCGCGCAAACATGTTCTTCGACCTGCGGATCGACGTTGGCAAATGTGCCAACCGCACCAGAAATCGCACCGGTTGCGATTTCGGCGCGCGCCACATGCATGCGGGCCAAGTTGCGATCCATTTCCGCGTAGAAACGTGCGAACGTCAGACCCATCGTTGTCGGCTCGGCGTGGATGCCGTGGCTGCGACCGACACGCAGGGTATCTTTGTGCTCAAGCGCGCGGCGTTTCAAGGCGGCCATCAAGCCCTCGACACCAGCGATCAGAATGTCTGCGGCGCGCACCAGTTGGACGTTGAAACAGGTGTCCAGCACGTCCGAGGATGTCATGCCTTGGTGCACAAAGCGTGCCTCGTCCGATCCGACATGTTCGGCCAAATGGGTCAAAAACGCGATGACGTCGTGTTTGGTTTCGGCCTCGATCTCGTCAATGCGGGCCACGTCGAATGTGACGTCTTTGGCTTTCCAGACTGCATCGGCGTTTTCGCGCGGGATGGTGCCCATGTTGGCCATCGCTTCGCAGGCGTGGGCTTCGATCTCGTACCAGATTTTGAATTTGGTTTCGGGCGACCAAATGGCAACCATTTCAGGACGGGAATAGCGAGGGATCATGCGCGCACCTTTTTGTGACTTTGACAGGGAGAGACTTTAACAAGTGTCGGGGGCCTCATAGACTGCGTGGGGCGCAACAACAACCTAAGAGGCCACAAATGAGACGGATCGCCGCGATTGCCTGCTTGATTTTACCAACCATCGGGGGGGCTGAAGAGGCTTGGACCAAGCTGGACGAGGCGGGCATTCATGCTGCCCTCGATGATCAAAAGCTGATTTACCAAAGTGCCGACCAGACGTTCTACGTCTCGGGCAAAACGCTGTACAATCAGGATGGGCACGCAAGCTGGGGCGTCTGGCGGGTGCAAAGCGATCAGTATTGCAGCCAGTGGCCGCCCAACGATCTGTGGGCGTGCTTTGATCTGGAAAAACAAGGCGATCAGGTCCGCTTTGTCGGGTTCAATGGTGATATCACCGTTGCGGATTATGCGGAATAAATGACGCGGGCTTTGGCGGATTTTGTCGGGCGCTGGGCGATTGAGCGCACCATTACGCATGTTGGTGCCGCGCGGGCTGATTTTCACGGACATGCGACGTTTGAACCGGATGGGGATGGGCTGGCGTATCATGAAATTGGCACGCTGGTGATCCAAGGGCATCCGCCAATGCAATCAGAACGACGCTACCGTTGGGACGCGGACCTGAACGTCTATTTTGATGACGGGCGGTTCTTTCACACAGTTCCGCCAATGGGCGGGAAAACGCAGCACTGGTGTGACCCTGATGACTACGCTGTGGATTATGATTTTAGTGCTTGGCCCAACTGGACTGCGGACTGGCGCGTCCAAGGGCCTCGCAAAAATTACAGAATGCTGACTGGATACCGTAAAGCAGCATAATGCACTTGCAGAATATTTCGCTGCGCGGCAGAAAACCCGCACAGGAAATATTGCCAAGGAGCAAACGAGATGAATTCAGCACATGAACATAAAGTGCTAAGCGACGTCCTTCACGTTAACGAAGGCGCGTTGCGTTTGGCCAAACAGGCTGCGTTGGTTGTGTTTGGTATCGTAGTTTTAGCAGTTGCAGCAAAGATCAAAGTGCCGATGTGGCCCGTGCCGATCACGCTTGGGACGTTCGCGGTTCTAAGCATCGGTGCGGCGTACGGCGCGCGCTTGGGTCTGGTCACAATCTTTGGTTACTTGCTGATCGGCGCGCTTGGGTTTGACGTTTTTGCAGGCTCAACAGCCGAAAAATTCGGGCTTGAGTACATGATGGGCGGCACCGGCGGCTATCTGGTTGGTTACGTTTTGGCGACCGTTTTGTTGGGTGCATTGGCGCGCAAAGGCTGGGACCGTTCAGCACCGAAAATGGCCCTGGCAATGGTGCTGGGCAACGTGCTGATTTACGTCCCAGGCTTGATCTGGTTGGGCATGCTGTACGGTTGGGACAAGCCGATCTTGGCATGGGGTTTGACACCGTTTTTGATGGGCGATGCAATCAAGCTGGCGCTGGCTGCTGGCCTGTTCCCACTGGTCTGGAAAATGGTCGACCGCGCACGCGGTTAAAACTGTCTTGATCCAATAGTGAGGCGCGCGCCCTTCGGGACGCGCGCCTCATTACATTCCGGGTGCTTGGATCAGCCGAGATCGCTTAGGGTGCGAGTTCGGTGATCACCTCGGAGCTACGCTCGAGCGTGCGGTGCACCGGGCATTTGTCGGCGATTTCGAGCAGGCGTTGGCGCTGATCGCCGCTTAGGTTCCCTGTCAACGTGATCCGCCGTTTCCACGTATCAATCTTGTCGCCGCTGCCGGTTTCCGCGTCCTGCGCATGCACCTTGGAATGGTTCACATCGACGCTGACATGATCCAGTGACCAGCCTTTGCGGCGTGCGTACATTCGGATCGTCATCGACGTGCAAGCCCCTAATCCTGCGGCTAAAAACCCGTAAGGCGACATGCCTTTGTTGGTGCCGCCATAGGCCAGTGGTTCGTCTGCCAATGCGTGATGCACGGGTCCTGAATGGATGTCTTGCAGGAACCCTTTTGGGTCTGCCTCGCAGGTGCGCACAATACCTTCTGGTGCGCCGATTGGCGGGGCTGGGTGCTTGAGTTTCAAGTAGCGCGAAGCCCAAGTTGTGATCACCTCGGCGGCGTATTCTGCATCCTCGGATCGGGTAATAAGGTGGTCGGCATCATCCAGTGTGACGAATGATTTGGGGTGCTTGGCGGCCCCGAAAATCTCGGCTGCGTTGTCAATCGAAACGATGGAATCTTGGGGGGCGTGCAAAACCAGCAATGCGGAATTTAAGCTTGCAACACAAGCCTTTAGCTCAGTGCTGGCTACGTCTTCGACGAACTTTTGACCGATGGTAAAAGGGCGACCGCCAAGGGAGACTTCGGCGGAGCCTTTGGCTTTGATTTCAGGCAGGGCGTCAGCAAAGTTGTGGGTGACATGGCCGGGATCAAACGGCGCGCCTAAGGTCGCTACTGCTTTGATTCCATTTATCTTTGTGGCAGCTTTGAGGACGGCAGCGCCGCCAAGCGAGTGACCAATCAACAGGGCAGGCGGCATGCCTATGGCGCTCAGATGGGCGGCGGCTGCGACCAAATCATCGACGTTTGTGGTGAATGACGTGTTGGCGAATTCGCCCTCGGAATGACCCAAGCCTGTGAAATCAAACCGTAAAACGGCGATGCCCATGCCGGACAGACGTGCTGCGATCCGGCGTGCGGCAGGAATGTCTTTGCCGCAGGTAAAACAGTGCGCAAAGATCGCGGTGGCCATGTGCGGGCCTGCGGGCAGGTCCAAACGGGCTGACAATTGCGCGCCATTGTGGCCGGGAAAAGTGATGCGTTGTGTGGGCATGATGCGTCCTTTGGTTGCCCCGATGATGGGGGTTGGGGACGAGCTTGGAAAGGTCTGTGACAGGGCGGTCACGCAGGTGTTAACGGGCCGTGCGCCGGGGTTTTGGCAAGAACTGCGCAGATTAGGCCGAATTATGCGCAGTTTAGCGGCCTCTGAGGGGGGCGATTTGAGGGTGTTTTGGACGAAGTGCACAGATTTGGGCTGAAACTGCGCAATTTGAGTGGTTTTGGGTCGTTAGGGCGTCGGTAGGGATTGGGTGGCGTTAAGGTTTGAGGCGAGGAGGTAGGTGTTTTTTTATAATTACGAAAATGGGCCATTTTGACCGCTACAAGCCGCAGTTAGATCAAAAAAATTTTGTTATTCTTTTACAGCGCTGTCAACGACAAGCGTAGTAAATTTACTGCCTTTGGCCAACTCGTCACCTCCTTTTTGACCACGGTAGAGGCTCCATACACCCTCAACGGCATTACTAAGTATACTCTCGGTGAATGATTGGGGATCTATGGTTGCGAAATCCTGTGGCGACGGCTTTCTTTGCCGCGTCATTTTGCAAGCGACCCACAACATGCAATAGAATTTGATGTTGGTGCGGTCGTTCGCTGACATATCCTTCGACTTGAGGGTTTTCTCGATGGCAATGTTCAGTTTAGCGGCGTTAGCATATAAGTTTATGGGCTTAGACTTTGAAAACAACTGCTCGTATTCGTTTTGGTCTTTGATAATGTTGGATGGTCTTGCTCTGGCTGTATCAGGCCGTTGATTGACAATAGACATCAAGACTTGTGCCATTCTTGAGATACTTATTATTCTTGACGCGGGCTTGCCCAGATTCTTATAGAAATTTTTTCTTCGGTCATAGTATAGGTTAAGTGTTTTTAGCCGAGTTTCAATATCGCGTTGAATTTCGTCCGTTGCTCGTAGCGACCCGGGTTGCACGCCGTTTTGGCTATTGGTTGCTTTGATAATCTTATCACGGACTGCATCATCTTCGGAGGAAATGACCTTGATCATTATCATTCTTTTTTCGTTTGGATTAGAAAAAAGATCGCGCTCTGAAAAGTACTTGTTGACTTGAGTAGATGTCTGAAGCCCATTTACGATTTGAGGGTTTCCTATTGTTAAAGTGTCGCCATCTAATGTCGCTTTGTTGGATAAGATCGTGATGCCATTGTTCATCCACCAAAAGTCTGCGTCACGCTCGTCTTTTAAAGTCGCAGCAATTTCATCGTTTACTTCCGTTGAACCCTCGAAGTCGCGCACATTTGCTTCAAACAATTCGGCCTTGAGTTCAGCGCCTCTTTTTAGAAAGTTATCGAATTCTGGCAAACTTGCCAAAACAACGAAGCCTTTTTCAGCGTTTAAGCTTTTAGTTACAACCAACTCATAGGCATCTTTGCGCCGCTTTCTTGCAAGCTTTATCAAGTCCACGGCGGACAGCAACTCAACTTCCACTGTTGCTTGTGAGAATTTTTCACTAGCCGCCTGCTTGAGTTCAGCGATCTTGTATTCAGTCTTTGGATGAATGTGCCTTTCACCCTTTTTACAAGCGTAGTGGTATCGAACTATGATCTCTGGAAAACGGATCGCTAAAGTTTTAAGAGCATGCCTGAAGCAGTCCACTTGTGAAATTATTCCGCTGTTAAATTCCTCCAAATCCGAAGTTTTTACTGACAAATCGAACAGTTTGTTTGTAGCAGATATCAACTTGTTCAAAGCCGTTTCTGAAAAACTTCCAGAGGTCTTGGCCTGAATAATATGAATTTCAAGCAGTACATTACTCTTTAAATATTTTGCGTCAAAATCTTCTTGAATCAGTTCGCCATTTGCGAAAGAGAAAATAGCATCAATCCCACCATCGTGCTCGCCATCTGTAATCCCGCTTTCCAATTCTTCGTAAGTGAGATTATAATCTTTTAGGATGCTATCGGCACAAAATAATTCAAAGAAATCTGGCTCAGTCATATTTGGAGCAATTTCTAATCTTTGTTGATCAAGAACATCGTTCAATAGTTGAATGTCGTTTGAGCTGTTCACTTATCACCTGTACACAAATTCATTCAATGCATCCTAGGGTAGTTTAATAGGTCCTTCAATACTGATCCTCGTGGGTTGAAAAGGTCCACTGGACCTTTCGCAAGGCGGTCTTCGCCCCAGGGTCGGGCGCTACCCTAGTGTTGTGGGCATAAACGGGCCATGGGTTTGCGCAGTGCCTGTGATGCAATGATCATTCTCCCATCAGCGCCCTATCAAATTCTAGCGTTGTTAGGTTCTCAAAGCCGTCTTCGGTGATCAGCACTTGGTCTTCGAGTTTGATGGTGAACGCGCCGCCGACGGCCCCAACGGCGGCCTCGACGCACAGGACCATACCCGCCTCGAGCGGATAATCGAAGGCACCCGGCACGGCTTTGTCGGGGTAGGCGACGAGCGGCCATTCATCGCACAGCCCAACGCCGTGCATCAGGCAGCCGTATTTCTGGGCTTGGAATTGATCATCCAAGCGGTGCGAATTTGCGGTCAGTTCGGGGATCGTGACGCCGGGTTTCAGCATCGCCATGTTGGTCATGATGTGTTCGTGGGCGTGTTGCATGGCGTAGATCATGTCGGCGGGCGGTTTTTGATCACCGATCCACCAGCTGCGCGAGATGTCGATGCAGATGCCGTAGGATCCGATCAGATCGGTGTCAAAGCTGATGATCTCGTTTGCCTGCGTGATGCGTGGCCCACATTCCTGGAACCACGGGTTGGTGCGTTGACCAGAGGATAGCAGCCGCGTTTCGATCCATTCGCCGCCACGGCGGATGTTTTCGGCGTGCAAGATCGCCCAGACGTCATCCTCGGATGTTTTGCCATCCCCGACATTGGCGCGGGCGAAATCCTCCATGGCTTTGACCGAGGTTTCGCAGGCGTGATTGGCGCAGCGCATGGCGTGGATTTCGTCAGCGCATTTGATGGAACGGGATTTTTCGGTGACTTCTTCGCCGTCTTTCAAAGTGAACCCTTGGGCTTCGAGTGCGTGGGCCCCGTGCAGCATGATTTTGTCGACACCGAGCAGTTTGTTTGTGCCTGCATGCTCGGTCATGATCTCGCGCACCTCGTTGGCAAAGGCGTCTGCCTTGACGTCGGTTTTGTCGCCGGTTGCGAAGTAGAACATCGAACCGCCACCCCGCACTTCGCGCACCAGCGGGTTAAATCCGGTGAGGAAAGGCGCGTTTTTATAGTCCCAAATCACCATGTAGCCATCGGCGCACAGCAGCACGGCGCGGAACGGATTGTGGGTGTTCCACAGCTGCATGTTGGTGCTGTCGGTGGCGTAGCGGATGTTGAGCGGGTCGAACATCAGCAGGCCGCCATAGCCGCGATCCACGATGTGTTGCGTCAGCCGTTTGTGCCGATATGCGCGCATTGTTTCAAGGTTGGGAACGGTCAGCCCTGCCGCCTCCCATTCGCCAAACGCCAGCTGTGTCGGCCCGATTTCAATGCGATCCATATCGTTGGGCGACCCATCCGCCAGCGTTGCGCCTTTGGTCGGATCAATCTTGCGGGTGTCGCGGTGGTGCTGGTTCATTTGGGCATCCTTGGTCACAGTGTTGCGTACAAGGGTGCGCGGAACCGGCGCGGTATGATTGCCAAAAACCGACGTAAATACCTGTCGTTTTTGACATCGGATGGTGAACGGGGGCGCACAAACCATACGCCCCCGTTCGTTAATTGGGGTGTGACCAATGGGTGTCAATCACCACATGCGGCTGCCCGTCTGATGTCTTTTCAGCAGTCTTTCCATCCGACCCGACAGTGCAACTGACCTGGCGACGAAACGAGCTGAAGTATTCAGACGTCACAACATCAATCGGTTCGTCAAACACCAACGTCAGCGACCAAAACCCGGCAGTTTTAGCGTTGACCGCTTTGACTTTGCCGGCAAACCGATGCCCCAAATACAGGCCCGTCACACGCTGCGAAGGGGTGAATTGCGGCTGCGGTGCATCGCGCGCCTGCGCGTGCAGGGTGTTCCAATCGCGCGCGCCCCATTGATGGGCGACGGCCTCGAGGGCTTGGGCATGACTGATCGGTTGGCCCGTGTCAGCAAGGCCGGATCGCAGGCGTTTGGCTTGCGCCTTAAGCGCGGCGCGTGAGGGAAGAGAAATATCCATTCCAGTGTCTCCTGTTGTCGCGGAGCGGTGTTCGGGTGTTCGCATTGCCAAACGTCATGAGCGACGTAAGGGATCAGGAATTATCGTGTTCAACGCTTCACCAAAATGCGAACGGCAGGCGCGCAGGGCCTTGGAACAGGCATGTAGGCGCGTTGAATTTGGATTGCAAGGGGTGGGCTGGCGGTCAAATCTCGGCGTAGATTTCCAGCAAGTTGCCGTCGGGGTCGCGGAAAAACAGCGTGCGATGACCAAAGTCACGATCCGTGGGCGGTGACAGAATTTCGACATTCTGGCGGGTCAGTTCGACCGCACAAAGATCGACGATTTCGGGCGTGACTTTGAACGCGAGTTGCAGCGCGGCTGTGCCATCAGGAACGGGCGTGTCGGTCGCCGTGGGCCCCGGTTTTGCCAGCACAAAGATGTTGGCCCCGATGTTGTATTCCCGCCAGGTGGGCGACAGGCTGCGGGTCAGATCAAAGCCCAAAACGGTTTCGTAAAACTGGATCATGGCGGGCAGATCGCGCGCGTAAATCACGGTGTAATCAACGGCCCTAATCGCCTTGAACGGGTTTTGTGTGGGCATGATGTGATCCCTCTGAATTGAAAAACCGCGCATCTGTCTGGCAGGCGCGCGGTTGATTTAGAATTTCAAAAGCAACGGGTTAGCCGTCAATCCGTGCGCCCATGATCGCGATCGCTTTTTGGTAAACGCCTGCTGCATTCCATTGTTTGATGACTTTGAAATTGGCTTGGCCTTCTTGGTAACCTTTGCCGGGTTTCCAGCCTTTTTGGCGCAGGAAATTTGCGGTCGAGGCCAGCGCGTCGGTCTGGTTGTAAAAATCAACGCGGCCGTCGCCGTTGCCGTCGACACCGTATTGCAGCGCGTTGCCGGGCAGGAATTGCGTGTGGCCCAATTCGCCGTGTTTGGCACCTTTGGTGTTGGCGGTAATTGCGCCTTGGTCGACCAGTTTCAGCGCGCCAATCGCGTGCGGTTTAAAGAATTCAGAGCGGCGGCAATCGTAGGTTAACGTCGTGATCGCGGACACAACGGGGCTGGACCCCATGAAGCCGCCAAAGCCGGTTTCCATACCGTGAATCGCGATGATCACGCCGGCTGGAACGCCGTAACGTTTTTCGAGCGCTGCAAAAAGGTTGGCGTTTTGGGCTTTGCGTTTCTTGCCTTGGGCGACAATTGTGTCGGCACCGCGCACCTGCATGAATTTGCTGAGCGAGTATTTGAACGACTTTTGATTGCGGTCTGCGGCGATGGTTTTGCTGGCATAGCTGGCACTGGCCAAGGCGGCCAAACCGCGTTTTTTCACGCCGGCTTTTTTGGCATCCGCGGCAAAGCTGGCTTTCCACGCGTTGAACCCGGCGCTGGTGTTGCCGCAGGTTGCGGCCTGCGCGCTGGTTGTTGCAAGTGCCAGTGCGGCGACGATCGCGGCACGTTTGAAAATTGGCATATCAATTACTCCCTGAACGTTTTCCTCATGATGGCGCGCGTGTTGCCAGAGGTAAAGGGGGCAGGGGACTGCACGCAAAAAAGGCGCAACCTAAGCTGCGCCTTGATGAATTTTGTATTGCGCGGGCGAACCCGCAGCCCCTTAGCAGGAGTAGTACATCGCGTACTCAACCGGGTGCGGCGTGTGTTCGTAACGCTCGACTTCTTCCATTTTGAGGGCCACGTAGCCTTCGATCTGGCTTTTGGTGAACACGTCACCGGCCAACAAAAAGTCCATGTCTTTGCTCAGCTCGTCCAAAGCTTCGCGCAAGGAACCGCAAACCGTCGGGATGTCTGCCAGTTCTTCGGCAGGCAAGTCATACAGGTTTTTGTCCATGGCTTCGCCCGGATCGATCTTGTTCTGGATGCCGTCAAGGCCAGCCATCAACAGCGCTGCAAAGCACAGGTAGGGGTTGGCGGACGGGTCAGGGAAACGGGCCTCGACGCGCTTGGCTTTCGGGCTTTCCGTCCACGGGATCCGTACGCAACCTGAACGGTTACGCGCAGAATAGGCGCGCAAAACCGGCGCTTCAAAGCCCGGAATCAAGCGTTTGTAGCTGTTTGTGCCGGGGTTGGTGAAGGCGTTCAGGGCCTTGGCGTGGTGCAGAATACCGCCGATGAAATACAACGCTTCTTGGGAAAGATCTGCGTATTTGTCGCCTGCAAACAATGGCTTGCCGTCTTTCCAGATCGACATGTTTACGTGCATACCGGTGCCGTTGTCGCCTGCGATTGGCTTTGGCATGAACGTCGCGGATTTGCCGTAAGCGTGGGCGACGTTGTGGATCACGTATTTGTATTTTTGCAGCTCGTCGGCCTGTTTGGTGAGGCTGTCAAAGATCAGACCCAGCTCGTGCTGGCAGCTTGCGACTTCGTGGTGGTGCTTGTCGACTTTCATGCCGAGGCGTTTCATCGTCGACAGCATTTCGCCGCGCAGATCGTGGGCTTCGTCGATTGGGTTCACAGGGAAATAGCCGCCCTTGATGCCCGGACGGTGGCCCATGTTGCCCATTTCGTATTCGGTGTCGGTGTTCCAGGACGCGTCGGTTGCATCAACTTCGTAGGATACTTTGTTGATTGTGTTGGAATAACGCACGTCGTCAAAGAGGAAGAATTCGGCCTCTGGACCCATGTAGGCGACGTCGCCGATGCCTGTGGATTTCAGATAGCTTTCCGCTTTTTGGGCCGTGCCGCGTGGGTCACGATCGTAGGCTTCGCCGGTGTCAGGCTCAACAACAGAGCAGTGCACGCAGATGGTTTTTTCGGCGTAAAACGGATCAACATAGGCGCTGTCCACGTCGACCATCAGTTTCATGTCTGATGCTTCGATTGATTTCCAACCCTCGATTGAGGAGCCGTCAAACATGAAGCCTTCCTCGAGGAAATCTTCGTCAACTTGGTCAGCACAAAGCGTGACGTGCTGCAGTTTGCCGCGTGGGTCTGTGAAACGGATGTCGACGTATTCAGCGCCTTCTTCCTTGATCATATCGAGAGTTTTATTGCTCATCTTCGATGTGTCCTTTTGGAGTTTTGATAATAATTACAGCGCGTCTGAACCGGTTTCGCCGGTACGGATGCGGATTGTTTGCTCAACTGGGGTGACAAAAATTTTGCCGTCCCCGATTTTTTCAGTTTTGGCGGCGTCTACGATGGCCTCGATGGCGGCATCGACCTGGTCGTCGTCCAGAACAACTTCGACTTTGACCTTGGGCAGGAAATCGACAACATATTCAGCGCCGCGGTAGAGTTCGGTGTGGCCCTTTTGACGTCCAAAGCCTTTGACTTCGATGACGCTAAGCCCCTGAACGCCCACCTCTTGCAAAGCCTCTTTGACTTCGTCCAGCTTGAACGGTTTGATGATCGCTTCGATCTTTTTCATGAAGTGCCTCCCCTGGCTAAATTTGTGGCCCGAAATTTCGGCACAAAACCCCGGCCCAAAGCCCCGGAGTATTCCGGCTTGTGCTAGCTTGGTCATTTCAGGTTGTGATTCCAGCGTCCAGAAAAGGGCGACGCGGGCAGGGGGAAAGGCGTGAATTTGCGCGGGTGCGATTAAATTATGCGCGCAATGCTGAAATTTTAGGCGAAAGTGAATCGCTGAAATTGAACGTGATGCCGCGCCCGTTTCAGGGCCTCAGAATCGCACAAACGACGAAGGGGCGCAGAGGTACAAACCCCTCGCGCCCTTACGCAATTCATCGGTAATACCAACTTTAGGCGGCGACAGACTGCGCGACGCCAACCAAGGGGACCGAAATTTCCAGACCATCGGCATAGACCACATGGGTTTTGTCAAAGGTCAGGTGGAACAAATTCATGTTCCGCGCCCCAAGGTCGGTGATGAATTCGCCGTCAATCAATTGACCGGCCTGAACCACCGCATTTGGAACCCCAAACATCGACTGGGCCCGCCAATCACGCACCAGAACATGCTGGGCCGCGGGCAAAATCACGTTGTGTTCGGGGCGCGTGTGCCCAAGCGAACCCGCCTTGATTGCGACCGCAGGGGCGGTGATGCGCAAGGACGTGATATTGCGCAGCTCGACCATGCCCGCATCACGCGTGACAATGCGATCCCCCGGCGCGAGGTATTCCACGGGGATTTCCCCGTCGGATGTAAAGATAATACTGCCAGCAACAATGCCGGCATGCGTGCTAAATGCGCGTGCCTGCGGATCCTGTCCGCTTTCGACGCGCCCGACCGTTTTCGGTTTCATGGGCGTCTCTTTTGTTATGTAACCTGCCTCTAGGTTATGGAAAACATATGACAATATATGTTTAATGTCGCCTATTTTTTTGTGTCGAATTCTGATTTCGGGTGCTGTGCATTTTCTGCTCGCATCTGTGGGCAAGCTTTGCTACACGCTGCCGTGTTCGAATAGAACATGTGCGGGTGTGGCGGAATTGGTAGACGCACTTGGTTTAGGTCCAAGCGCCTTTGGCGTGGGGGTTCGAGTCCCTTCACCCGTACCACTTTACCTTAAGTAATTGAATTATAGCGATAAAAACATATTTGATGTGTTTTCAACGCGAAAATATCTGTTCGATTTCGTATGTTGGGAATTGGCGGAAACTCCGATTACGCACAATTTACGCACACCAAAATCAACAAAGACCATTCATCCAACGGTGTTTGGTTCCAAAGTTGGCCTTAACCTGAGTGTCTGGATGGAAACTCAGAGACTGCCATGCAGAAAAAGCGCCATTTCGCTGCGTTTGCGCCAATGACAGCTTTTGAATGATTTTCCAGATGAGTATATCTTGTCTAGGCAGTCGTTGTGCCGCTCTCTGGGTGTAGAATTGGGAAAGGCTGTAATCGGAGGGTTCAAACGATGCACATTGGGCTGATCGGCGGTATCGGTCCGGCCGCAACGGACTTCTACCACCGCAGCCTGATCAGTCGTGCCACACAAGCGGAACGTGACCTGAATTTGACGATGGTCCATGCCGACTCGGCGGCACCGATCTCAACGCGATCTTCGTGGACGGTCAAGCAAGCTTTCCAATCGTGGATTGCGCAAGCATCCACATCGACGAGATCGCACGACGCATTTGAATGATCGCCGTCGTTACTCTCGTCGCCTCATGTTGCACAGAAATCAGACCTGCGGACAAATCTGCCGTCTATCAAATATCTACTTCAGGCAACGACTACAATGTAACTGCACGGCTTGTCCGACCGGTTTTCGAACACACAGTCCTGAGGCTCGCCCAAAGTCAGGCAATCGTCTGCATCAAGCTCGTTAATCATATTGCCTTCGATGAAATGCAGCGTTCCTTCCAGAACCCAGACCACCTGACCAATAAATTCGAATGCGCTGCGCGGGAACGGCACGTGCGCGCCGGGGGGCAGGGTCACTCTGGTGATCTGGGGGGTATGACTGCTCTGCTCTTCTTTGTTCATCACGGCGTTGATCGGTTCGCGGACATATCCGGTTTCCGGGTCCCGCCATGGGGTGCGGTCTTGGGCCCGCACCAGTCGTTTGTCTAGCTCCACCGAGGCCTCGCGCAAGAGGGCTGACATGCTGATCTGCAGCGCCCCGGATATCTTGCCCAGAAGCGCTGCTGTCGGACTCGATGTGCCACTTTCGACGCGGTGGATCATGGCGCGCGAGACACCGGAGCGCTCCGCCATGTCACCGAGCGACCAGGATCGAGCGATGCGTTCAGCCCTAATACGTTCGGCTAGACGTGCCGCATCTTTGTCTAATATATTAGACTTAGCGATTTTGCTCTGATTCTCGGAAGTGCCCGACATGAATATCCTCGATGCGAAAGAAAACGATCTTGCCGCCATTCTCGACATTTACAATGAAGCCGTTGCCAATACGACCGCGATCTGGAACGAGATGAAGGTCGATCTCGCGAACCGTCATGACTGGCTTCGCCAGCGTCGGAAACAGGGTTATCCGGTCCTGGTCGCCCAGAACCATGATGGACACGCGATCGGCTATGCCAGCTTCGGGGATTGGCGTGCTTGGGATGGCTATCGCTTCACAGTCGAACATTCCGTCTATGTCCACAAGGATCACCGTGGGAAAGGCGTGGCTAATCTTCTCCTTCCAGCACTGATTGAGCGCGCGAGTGAGATGGGCAAGCATGTGATGGTCGCGGGGATTGAAGGCTCGAACGATGCCTCAATCCACCTTCATGCGCGTCATGGATTTGAAGAAGTGGGCCGGATGCGCGAAGTCGGCGCGAAATTCGGTCGCTGGCTCGATCTCGTGTTCATGCAGCTTTCGCTTGATGGACGCACGAATCCCGGTTCCGGTATATGAACTGGCTGGTAACAGCGATCCTGCTGGTTGCGGGAGGTGCGGGGCTGGTGATCCAGAACGTGTTCATGCTTCAGGCTCGCACCCTGTCAGGGTCGATCTGGGCGGCACTGTGGCTCAACTCTCTGATCGGTCTGACATTACTGACCGCGATTGTACTGGCGAGTGACGGCATCCGGCCCTTCGCGCGGCTCGCGAGCGCACCGGCATTGTGGTTCCTCATTCCGGGTATTCTCGGCACGCTCTACGTGCTGGCAAGTCTGCGAGGATATGTGCAGTTTGGCGCGAGCATCACTGTTGGAACGCTCGTGGCCAGCCAGCTGACCGCCGGTCTCTTCTTCGATTTTTGGCGAAGCGGGTCTCTCACATGGTCCGCCGGTCTTGGCGTCGTTTTTCTAATCGTTGGCGCAACCCTCGTTGCAAGAAGCGCTGGCTGATGAACCATGGAAATCTCATAAACCTGCTCCCCCTTTATCATCCGACGGGTGCGGATAGCATCGCCGCACATACAGCAAATTGTCTGGGCGCTGACCGGGGTGACGACGTGACACTGATTGAAATCACAGCCATCGCTGCACAACTTGAAAGCCGACCTTCGAACAACCCGCAGCATCGGTCGAAAAGGGCTCAGCGCTGCCGTAGAAAGTATCAAACGATCAAGACCGCTTCGAGGTGACGAACGGCTCCTACCTTTCGTCAAGGTTCTTAGATGTCGATCCGTTCAGCTATACTCAGGGCGTCTTCCAATTCGACCCCAGACATCTGACAGTGCTATCAACTTTTGTGTGGCCAAGCAAAAGTTGAACGGCACGCAGGTTGCCTGTTTTGCAATAGATTTCCGCCACCTTTGTTCGGCGCATAGAATGCGTGCCATAGCCACTTGGTTCCAACCCAATAGAAACAACCCAGTCCCGAACCAGCCGCCCATACTGGCGTGTTGATATGTGAGGGCGATCATGAAAACGGCTGGGAAACATGGACTGGCATCCCATCATCTCAGGAGACTTGATCCAGTTGGTCACAGTTTTTCGCGTGTTTTCAGCCAGTTCAAACTGGACGGGCTTGTTGGTTTTACTTTGAACGACGGACACTCTTTCACGAATTCTGTCGTCCATGAGTAGGTCAATAACCTTCAGTGACACCAAGTCGCAACCGCGTAACTTGCTGTCTATTGCGACGTTGAACAATGCGAGATCGCGGAGATTACCCGCGAGTTCGAGGCGAGCGCGGATGGCCCAGACCTGCTTTGGTAGCAGCGGGCGTTTTTGCCCAACGAGGCTACCCTTATTCCAGGTTCTTCGTTTTGGGGTGACAGCGGGAAGTTGAACTCTTGGCATGATTTGCCCTCCATCCAACCCTCCCGCCCAATCATCAACACAGCGCTGACGACGTATTATAGCCTGAATACTAATGACGGCTTCGCCGCTGGCGCGTCATCACGTGTTTCTGCGAAAGCAAAAGGCGGCTTCGAGCCCAACGTGTGAATCCGTATTTTGTGCTGCGTGCGCTCGCAGCGGTGGAAATGCCGCGTGAGCGAGAAAATACGTGCTGCCGCGCAGCGGGAAAACCGGCCATTCATGTAGGCCCCAGCGAAGATCAGCCGTCGGATCTGCAGGTTGCAGACGAAGTAGACCTGAGCACATGCGAAGGCTTTGGGTCGGTGACAGGTTGTCTTTTCGAACAGCATTCCTTCGTCATGCGTGGCGCATGCTTGTGAACGCCATCGCATCGCGACCGGGCGGCTTGGCCCCTAGATTTCCCACTCGGCATCGGAGATGCGAAGCGCTTTGATCCTTGAGTAGACCGTTGTTGGCGCAAGCTCCAAAAGGCGGGCCGCTCCGGTTGGACCCGACACTTTGCCCTGTGACCGGCGCATGCACTTGATGAGATTGTCCCGCTCAAGACGCTTCAGATCAGTATTAGATATAATGTCCTCTTTATCGTCGAACTTTGCTGCAAGACCTGACTGGAACTCTATTCGCAGTTTTCCGCCTTGCGCCAAAATCGCAGCACGCTCAATCACGTTTTCCAACTCGCGGACATTGCCGGGCCAATTATAGGCCACAAGCGCTTCGATATTCGCTTTGGATATCCGCGGTAACGGCAGGCGCAACCTGCTGGATGCGCGTTCCAAAAAGTGTTGAGCCAGAAACGGGATGTCTTCGGGGCGGTCCTTTAAGGCATCGCAGTGAATCGGGATAACGCCCAATTCAAAAAATAAAGCTTGGCTAAATCGTTCGGCACGGGCTTCTGCGGCAAGGTCACGGACAGTCGTCGATACGATCCGAAGCGATACGGGCGTGTCATAAGTGTCCCCGATGCGCCTGAATGCCCCTTCCTTAAGGACTGCAATCAGCTTGGCCTGAAATGCCTTTGGCAAATCTGAAACCTCGTCTAGATGCAGTGTCCCGTTATTGGCCAGTGCCAGCTTGCCGGTGGTGTCGCGCACCGCTCCGCGAAACGCTCCGCGCCGATAACCGAACATCTCCGCTTCAAGGTTTCGAGTTGGGATGTCGGAACAATTTACGCGTACCAATGGCCGTTTGGCCAGATTGCTCGCCTCGTGAATAGCGCTAACGGTCAGGCCTTTTCCCGTGCCAGACGCCCCTGAAATCAGGACATTCGTCTGTGTGCGCGCGACCAAATCAATCTGAGTGTTAAGGTTTCGGATAGAGGCGGACTGGCCGATAATCCCCGCATGCGATCTGACACTGCGTATCTCTTTCAGCAAGTAATCGTTCTCTTGTTCGAGCTGGAAGCGCAGCTTTTCTACTTCTTCTAAGGCTCCGTGTAGCCTTTTTTCATTTTCTTTGCGTTCGGTCACGTCGCGAAAAATGACGACCGCACCCGCCAACACTCCTTGATCGTAAATCGGCGTCGAGACGTATTCGACCAAGATTGGTTTACCGTCTTTTCGCCAGAATGCGTCGTCATCGACCCGCACGGTCTTATCGTGCCTGAACGAGTCGTAGATTGGGCAATCATGGGCATGAAATCGATCCCCATTCAGGTGGTGGTGGTGGATGATCTGGTGCAAATCCTGCCCAATCAGATCGTCCGCGTTCCAGCCCAGCATCTCTTGGGCGGCACGATTGACGAAAGTCGCTTTGCCTTCGGCGTTGATCCCGTAGATACCTTCACCTGCAGCCTCAAGGATCAAATGGTTCTGGGCCTCCATCTCGCGGAAAAAGCTGTGGATATTCTGCCATTGCATCAAACCTGCACGGTGTTGGGCTTCCTGTTCTGCCAGATGATTGTGCCGTTCTTGGGCATTAAGGTCCAAAAAGCTTAGCATCACTTGATTGTCCGACACACGGGTTCCAAATGTTTGCAAGCGCAGCTGTTGGCTATTGACGCGCTCAAACAAGAGGGTGGCGGTGGTGTAGCGCCCAAAGTGAAGTACGGCCTCAAGGAAGACAGCCATTTCAGCGGGAGGCGATTGCAGCACTGCACCAAGCGATACGGCGGTGAGATCTGCGGCGAACAAGCGCGAAGCCTCGCAATTATGTGAAACGATATCCCCGTGACGGGCTTCGATAATAAAAGCCGCAAGCGGGTGATTTTCGAGCGTGAGTGAAATGTCAGAATCAAGGGCCATGCGATCAGAAGGCGCGAAGATTCGTGTTAAAGCGACTACCAGATTTCGTAAATTACGAAATATCGTGCTGTCTGCGTAATTTTTCATCAATTATTTCAGCATGTTGTTGATTTTAGACACCCCAAAAACCGTCTTAAGGGCGCGGCACCCTCATGGCATCCTCATCCCAAATCAACTCATGGGGGTCATCATGACAGTCAAAAGTCTCGGCAATCCGTTCTCAAAAGACACCGACCTGCGCCACGGTCAAAGCTGCACATGCGAAGGCTGCAAAGCGTCGAACGCATCACAGGGCACGCAAATGTCCAGCGAAGAGATGCTGGAAAAAGCCGTCGAAAGCGCGATCGTGCGTTCCGTGTTCGGGCACAGCGACATCGGGCGTCGTTCTTTCATGGGGATGGTTGGCGGCACGACAGCCGCAGCCGCCCTTGCGTCCGTGTTTCCGATAAACGAAGCCAAGGCCGCAATTCTCGACAATCTTGGGCCGCCAGAGAAAACTGATCTCAACATCGGGTTCGTCCCGATCACCTGTGCGACGCCGATCATCATGGCTCAGCCACTTGGGTTCTATGAACGTTACGGGTTGAACGCGCAGGTTATCAAAACCGCAGGCTGGGCCGTTGCCCGTGACAAGTCGTTGTCTGGTGAATATGACGCCTCTCACATGCTGACACCAATGCCTTTGGCGATGACGCTTGGGGCGGGTTCAGTCGCTGAACCCTACATTATGCCCGCAGTCGAAAACATCAACGGTCAGGCGATTGTTTTGGCCAATCAGCACATGGACAAGCGTGACCCCAAACAATGGAAAGGCTTCACCTTTGGTGTGCCATTTGAATATTCCATGCACAACTTCCTACTGCGCTACTACGTGGCCGAATTTGGTCTGGACCCAGATGTCGATATCCAGATCCGCGTTGTGCCGCCGCCTGAAATGGTTGCGAACCTGCGGGCTGGAAACCTTGATGGCTATCTGTCGCCAGACCCGTTCAACCAGCGTGCAGTATATGAAGGTATCGGGTTCATTCACATCCTGACTAAAGAAATATGGGAAGGTCATCCATGCTGTGCTTTTGCTGCGCCATTGTCTTTCGCGACCGAATTGCCAAATACCTACGGCGCTTTGCTCAAGTCGATCATTGACGCGACACAGTACGCGTCCAACCCTGACAACCGCATTGAGATATCGGAGGCGATTGCACCGACCAATTACCTCAACCAACCCGTGACCGTTATCCAGCAAGTCCTAACTGGCACCTATGCGGACGGTTTGGGCGAAGTGCAGCGTGTGCCGGACCGCATCGATTTTGACCCCTTCCCGTGGCAATCCATGGGCGTGTGGATTCTGACGCAGATGAAGCGTTGGGGCTATATTGAGGGCGATGTGGATTACAAAGGGGTGGCCGAACAGGTGTATCTGGCATCAGACGCGCGCAAGGTCATGACTGATCTTGGCTACGATGCCCCTACGGACAACTACAAATCGCATATGATCATGGGCAAAACCTTTGATCCGGCGAAACCAGAAGCCTATGTCGAAAGCTTTGCCATCAAAGCAGGCGACTGATGGATTTGTTGTCAGAAAACAAGCGGGCCGCGATTTGGTCGATTGCCTTGCTGGTTGTTGGGCTGTTGGTGTGGGAGTTTTCGATCACTGCACAAACGCTGAACACTGGCGAGTTGACCGAATACGAATTGCTGACAGGGGCGGGCACGGCAAAAGCAGGCGTGCCGCCCCCCAGTGAAGTTGCGGTTAAGGCATGGCAGGAATTGTCGAACCCGTTTTATGACGCAGGACCTAACGATAAAGGCATCGGCATCCAAATCGGTTACTCGATCTACCGTGTTCTGACGGGCTATTTTTTGGCAGCAATCATCGCGATCCCGCTTGGCTTTCTGATCGGCATGTCCACGGTGGCGTATAAGGCACTGAACCCGTTCATTCAGGTTCTGCGGCCTATTTCGCCGCTCGCTTGGATGCCGCTGGCCTTGTTCATCATCCAAGATTCCGAGGCCTCGGCGATTTTTGTGATCTTCATCTGTTCCATCTGGCCGATGCTGCTGAACACCGCGTTTGGTGTGGCAGGTGTGCGGGAAGACTGGGTCAACGTGGCGCGCACCCATGAACTTGGGGCGATCAAAACGGCCTTTACCGTGGTTCTACCCGCTGCCGCGCCCACCATCGTTACAGGTATGCGGATTTCGATCGGCATCGCATGGTTGGTCATTGTGGCGGCAGAGATGCTCGTCGGGGGCACTGGCATTGGCTATTACGTCTGGAACGAGTGGAACAACCTCGACCTGACCTCAGTCATCTTTTCAATTCTCATGATCGGCGTCGTCGGCATGTTGTTGGATGCGGCCTTTGGCCTGCTCCAGCGACGCGTCGCCTACACCGAATAAGGCAGGCCAATGGCAAATTCATTTCTAAGTATTGAAAAGCTCACCCAGAAATATCCCGATGGCAAAGGCGGCGAATTCACGGTTTTTGAAAACGCCAGCTTTGGGATTGAGAAGGGAGAATTCGTCTGCATCCTTGGCCATTCGGGCTGCGGAAAATCCACAATCATGAACATCCTTGCGGGGCTGTCAGACCCGACAAGTGGCGTGGTCAAAATGGACGGTTACTCAGTTTCGGGGCCAAGTCTTGATCGCGGCGTGGTGTTTCAGAACTACTCCCTTCTCCCATGGCTGACCGCATTGAAGAACGTCACATTCGGGGTCGCCGCGCGCTTCCCTGACTGGACCAAGCAGCAAGTCGAAGAACATTCGATCGCGTTCCTCGACAAGGTCGGATTGTCCGGTGACGCTATATATCGCAAGCCAAGCCAGCTGTCCGGCGGTATGCGCCAGCGCGTATCGATCGCGCGCGCCTTTGCGAACGAACCGAAATTACTGCTGCTTGATGAACCCTTCGGTGCGCTTGATGCGCTGACACGGGGCACCATTCAAGAAGAGCTGTTGAAGGTCTGGAGCGGGACGGATCAGACCGTCTTTATGATCACTCATGACATCGACGAGGCGATCCTGCTCGCCGACCGTATTCTGTTGATGACGAACGGACCACTGGCGCGCGTGGCCGAAAGTGTCGAGATCACAATTCCACGACCACGCACACGGACTGACATAGTGGAACACCCGAACTACTACGCGATCCGAAATCATCTGGTGCAGTTCCTTGGTAAACGCTCTGCCGAATTGGCAGGGAAACCCAATGAAGCGAGCGCAACCCATTCGCCAAAAAAGATCCGCATCGACAAAACCGAAACTGCGGAAAGCGATAAGCCGTTGCTGCAGGCGGTAAAGACATGACTCTGACCCTGCCGCGCCCCCCCGTTCCGCCCTTCAGCTATGACAACGCTGTCCAAAAAGTGCGGATGGCCGAAAACGCATGGAACGGCCGTGATCCTGCCAAGGTCGCGCAGGCCTATACGCCAGACACAGCTTGGCGCAACCGGTCGCAATTTCTGCAAGGTCGCGCACAGGTCGAGGCGTTTCTGACCGAAAAGTGGGCGACAGAAAACGGCTATCGGTTGATCAAGGAAATCTGGGCCCACAGCGATAACAAGATCGCCGTGCGCTTTTGTTACGAATTTCACGACGCTTCGGGCCAATGGTTTCGCGCCCATGGCAACGAAAATTGGGCCTTTGATGCTGACGGTTACATGGCGCAACGCCATGCCTCGATCAACGATGTGCCTATTTCAGAGGGCGAACGCAAGTTTCATTGGGATGCTCCAGGGCCACGCCCAGATGACCATCCAGGCCTGACCGCGCTCGGCCTGTAATAAATAACCAAGTATGAAGGATACCACACCAATGACCGACATGATGACCAAAGAAGACGTCACAGCAATGATCCTTTCGGCCAAGAAAACAGCCGGAATAACTTGGGAAGACATTGCCAATAAAATCGGGATGTCGCCGGTCTGGACCCATTCTGCGGCCATGGGCATGAACGCTTTCCCACCTGAAAAGGCCGCCCTGATGGTTGCAACCATGGGCTTGCCCCAAGAAGCCGAAAGCGTGCTGGCGGAAAGCCCGACAAAGATTTGGGAACAGGCCGTGCCGACCGATCCCTGCATCTACCGGTTTTATGAAATCGTCGGTGTCTATGGACCGACGCTCAAGGCGCTCATCCAAGAGAAATTTGGCGACGGCATTATGTCTGCGATTGATTTCGAAATGTCAGTCACCCGCGTTGAAAACCCCAAGGGTGATCGCGTCAACGTTGAAATGTCGGGGAAATATCTCGGCTATAACAACTGGTAAGAGATGATGCAGCACGATCATCCAGGCGACAAAGCTGCAAGCCCTGTCCATGTGACAGGAAAGGCAGATGTCATCGTCAGCAGCGTTGCCCATAGCTACAACGCGAGCGACGGTGAGGTGCTGTCTGGGATTGATCTGACCATCCGGCCGGGTGAAATCGTGGCACTTATTGGACGGTCAGGGTCCGGCAAATCAACGCTACTGCATATTCTTGCAGGCTTGATCCAGCCCAGCGAAGGTTCCGTGCGTATAGGTGGCACGAGGGTCTCAAAGCCGTCGCCCCGTTGGATCATGATGTTTCAAGCCCCATCCTTGTTCCCGTGGATGACTGTCTCGCAAAACGCAGCCCTTGGCCTGCGGTATGGCGGCCAAAAAGACGGTGTTGAGCGCCGGATTGCTGAGGTGTTGTCGTTGGTGGATTTGTCCGAATTTGCAGATCGCAACGTACAGGACCTGTCTGGCGGACAACAACAGCGTGTGGCCCTTGCACGATCGCTGGCACCAAGCCCCGAGGTGCTGCTTCTAGACGAACCATTCTCGGCGCTTGATATGTTCACCCGTCAAGCCATGCAGCAAGACGTGCGCGCCATTGCCAAGCGGCTGGGCCTGACCCTGATCCTTGTGACCCATGACGTGTCAGAGGCCGCGCTGATGGCGGACCGCGCCGTATTCCTTAAATCCGGCGCAGGGATCATCGCTGACGATACGACCGTTGATCTCGCCGACACCGACCGCGACCTTGGCATCCCCACTTTCAAGGCGGAACTGGCACGCCTCAATGCAATTTACACGACGATGCAATCGTCATGACAACTAAAAGGAAAATGACCCCATGGACGACTCCCCGAACGAAAACCACGTTGACCTTCACGCTGCATGCTGTGGCCATGACGGCGTGGATCAAGACAAACGCCAGACGCTAGATTTGCTTGCCTCGGGTGGCTTAGCCGCCATGTTGGCAGGCCTCGCAGGCAGCTTGCCGTCCATGGCTCAGGCGCAAGACGATGACGTTGTGCGCATTGGTTATTTGCCGATCACAGACGCGACCCCATTACTTGTGGCCCACGCCAAAGGGTTCTTTGCTGATGAGGGTCTTGAAGCCGAAAGACCAACATTGATCCGTGGCTGGGCCCCCCTGATTGAAGGGTTCACATCTAACAAATTCAATCTTGTCCACTTCCTTAAGCCGATCCCAGTCTGGATGCGTTATAACAACGAATTTCCTGTGAAAATTATGGCTTGGGCACACACCAATGGCTCTGCGCTTGTGGTGGGCGGCCATACCGAGATCACCGATTTCGCGGGTTTGGGTGGCAAGCAAGTTGCTGTGCCCTTCTGGTATTCAATGCATAATATCGTGCTGCAATATGCTTTACGCGCGGCGGGCATCAAAGCCGTGATCAAGTCCGCAGATGAGCCGCTGGCCCCTGACGAATGTAACCTGCAAGTCCTACCACCGCCTGACATGCCGCCTGCTTTGGCAGCCCGCAAAGTCGATGCCTATATTGTGGCCGAACCGTTCAACGCCTTGGGCGAGCTGCGCGCCGGTGCACGGATGCTGCGCTTTACAGGTGATATCTGGAAAAACCATCCCTGTTGTGTGGTTTGCATGAACGAAGAAACGACAAACGCCAAACCGGAATGGACCCAAAAGGTCATGAACGCGGTTGTGCGCGGCGCGATCTATGCAAGCCAGAACAAGGAAGAAGTGGCGCAGCTATTGTCCAGAGACGGTGAAGGGTATTTGCCGGCACCGGCCCCCGTCGTTACCCGCGCCATGACGCTATATGAGGACAACGCCGAGTACATTGAAAGCGGCGCGATCAAGAACCAGGCTGAGTTCCAGAACGGCCGTATCGACTTTCAGCCTTGGCCATATCCTTCGGCGACGAAACTGATCGTCGAGGCGATGTCAGAAACCGTCGTCAGCGGTGATACAACATTCCTTACTGATCTCGACGCCGATTTTGTGACCCAGGATCTGGTAAACTACGACTTCGTCAAGACAGCGCTTGAGGCCAATCCTGAGTGGCTCGACGACCCATCGGTAAACCCCGGCGACCCTTATGTGCGCGAGGAAATCCTCAAGCTATGAGCGTGATAACAGACATCCCAAAACTGCGCAGCTTGCCCGCATTGGGCAAGTATCGCGGGCTGATGAATGCCTTCATCGGCATGGGCGGGCTGTTGGTGATTTGGTGGCTTGGCGGACGCGCGGTGGCCGATGATCCGAACATGTATGCCTTTGCCGACTTCGCACCAGCACCCACAATGGCGCGGCTTTGGGTGATGATCACATCCGGTGAGGTACTGGATATGGCGGGCCCGTCGCTTTACCGCGTTGGTCTAGGGATGTTGATTGCTGTCGTGGTGGGCGTGCCTTTGGGCATTCTGATCGGGCGGGTCGCACAACTGCGCGAAATCACCAATATCCCGTTCCAGTTCCTGCGGATGATTTCGCCGCTGTCTTGGATGCCGATTGCCGTCATGGGCTTTGACACGTGGGACGCGGCGATTGTCTTTTTGATCACCGTTGCTGCGATCTGGCCGATTGTCTTTGCCACCGCTGCAGGGGTGCGCCGCATTGATCCCGCTTGGATAAAGGTGGCTCGCAACCTTGGCGCAAACCCGTGGCACATGCTGACCACTGTGATCCTGCCCGCTGTTGCGACCGACATTTTCACCGGTATCCGGCTGGCCCTTGGGGTCGCATGGGTGGTGCTGGTGCCTGCTGAATACTTAGGCGTCACATCGGGCCTTGGCTACGCCATCAACGATGCCCGTGACACCCTTGAATACGACCGATTATCAGCCACCGTCGTGGTGATTGGCGTCATCGGTTTTGCTCTCGACACGCTGTGCCAGAAGGCCATTGGCCGCCTGAATTGGACCCGCAGCGCTTAACTTTAACCAACCGGAGGAAACACATGTCCGAACCCGTTACAGCACTTACCGGCTGCCTTGCCCCCATCGACAAAACAGGGCTTGAGACCTTGATCGAAAATGGCAAAGCCAACCCTGAAGTCATCAAGACCCTGAAATGCAAAACCGTAGCAGAGGGCAAGTTCCGTCATGCGAACTACATTCGCAATCTGGAACCCTACATCGTGGACGAACCACCCGGATTGCTCGGCGATGACACAGCACCCAACCCGTCAGAAGCATCTCTTGCCGCTCTGGGTTCCTGCGTTGCCGTCGGCCTGCATGCCAACGCGGTGCATCGCGGCATGACCGTGAATAAGCTGGAACTGGAACTGGAAGGCGATCTGAACATCACCGCCGTTTGGGGGACTGGTGATCTGAACGTGGCTAAGCCTATCGGCTTCACGGATGTGCGCATCAAAGTCGATATGGAATGCGAAAACACACCCAAATCAGTGGTGGATGAACTGGTGGCACATGTCATCCAATATTCGCCTGTTTTCAACACCTTTTCACGTCCCGTGAACATGGTCGCTGAGACCATCTGACCATCCAAATCAAAGGAGACCGCAATGACATTACAGGAAAAAATAGCTGAACCATCGGCCATGCAAACCCGCGTTGATGCGGTCGCCGCCTCGCAGTTGAAGCCTATCGTGCGCGAAATCGACGAAGGGCTTTACCCCGAAGACATCCTGCGTGCCTTCGGGACTGCGGGGGCTTACGGCAGTCATGTGGCTGCTGACATGGACATGGGCCAAACGATCCAAGCCATTGCACGCGGCGGCGAGGAATGTATCTCAACCGCGTTCTGCATGTGGTGCCAAAACGCACTGGCGTGGTACATCGCGTCGTCTAACAACGCTGGCCTGAAGACTACTCTATTACCAGACGTCGCGGCGGGCAAAGCCCTTGGCGGTACGGGCTTATCCAACCCGATGAAGACCTTCTTTGGCATTGAAAAGATGCGACTCAAGGGCGCGCGCACCGAATATGGCTATACCGTTCGGGGATCATTGCCTTGGGTTTCGAATGTCGGCGAAGACGGCTATTTCGGCATTGTCTTTAGCGTCGAAGACGAAGGTAGCGTCAAGCATGTCATGGCTGTCGCCCGTGGCGATCAGACGGGCGTGAAAACCGTTCTGGACCACGACTTTATGAGCATGGCGGGCACTGCCACCCGTTCGGTTCAATTCCGCGATGCGTTGATTGAGGACGCCTTTGTTCTGGCCGACCCGATCGACGGATACCTACAGAAAATTCGCCCCGGTTTTGTGCTGATGCAGACCGGCATGGCGCTGGGGATGATCCGCAGTTCGATAAAATTGATGGAACAGGTGCGTGGTCAATTGGGCCATGTAAATAAATATCTCGAAAAGCAGCCCGAGGATTTTCAAGTCCTGCTTGGCGCGTTGGAAGCCGAGATTATGGATCTGGCTCAAACCCCTTACGACACCTCAATTGCCTATTTTCGCCGTGTTGTGGAAGCGCGTCTGCGCGGCGGTGAAGCCTCAACAGAGGCCGCGCACTTTGCCATGCTGCATTGTGGCGCGCGCGGATTCGTTAGCAAAGGCGCCGCACAAAGGCGCCTGCGCGAAAGCTATTTTATCGCAGTGGTGACACCCGCTACCAAACAACTTCGCAAAATGCTGGCCGAACTTCCGGCGGCTTAAATCAAAAGGAAATACAATGTCTTCTATCTTAATTTCCCCAGCCGAACTTGCAGCCATGCCTGAAGATGACATCGTTATCATCGACACGCGTGCACCCGAAAGCTTTGCTGTGGGGCACATCTCAGGTGCGGTCAACCTGCACGACATCTTTACCTATCTGGCCACCTCAACCGCTGAAGGCATGGCCGAACTGACCCAGAAATTCGCCGATGCTTTTGGGGCTGCGGGCCTAGATGGAACCAAAACGGCTGTGATCTACGAACAGTCGATGAACACGGGTTTCGGCCAATCGTGCCGTGGGTATTTCCTGCTTAGCTACTTGGGTTATCCAAATATCAAAGTCCTGCATGGTGGCTTTGCCGCTTGGGAATCTGCAGACATGCCGGTGGCAACCGATGCCGTTTCACCCGCGCCCGCGACCTTTACAATTGATCCTTCCGCTGCAGCGCTGATGTTGGACTTAGACGACATGAAAGCGGCCCTAGATGATGCCGAGTTGACACTCTTGGATGTGCGCGACGTCGATGAATGGATAGCCACCAGTTCCTCGCCCTATGGCCCAGATTTTTGTCCGCGCAAAGGCCGTATCCCCGGCGCAAAATGGTTGGAATGGTACCGGATGATGAAGCCAACAGCAGGCGGTGCGATGATGAAATCCGCAGATGAGGTTATGGCGGAATGTGCCAGTGTCGGCATCACGACCGACACGCCTGTCTATATCTATTGCTTCAAAGGGGCGCGGGCGTCGAACACCTTTCTTGCCCTCAAGGAAGCGGGTGTCAAAGACGTGCGTATCTACTTTGGATCATGGAATGAATGGTCACGCGACATGAGCCTGCCGATCGAAGAGGGCCGCCCGTTTGCCTGATAAGATTACGATTGACTACTACTTCGCGCCAATGTCGGGCTATGCCTATCTTGGGCATGCCCGCCTTTTGAACATTGCAGCGCAGGCTGGCGCACAAGTCGTCTATCATCCGCTTGATATGGCCAAGGTGTTTGAAGCGGCGGGGTCGTTCCCGCCCGCGAAATATCCAGCAGTGCGCCAACATCAACGCAAAGCTGACATGATGCGTTGGGCGAAAAAACTGTCATTGCCGATCAATCCTACCCCAAAATTCTGGCCTACGCCGATGCCCTTGGCCTGTCAGGTGATTGTCGCAGCGAAACACCTGGGACTTGATCAGGGCGCTGTCACACAGGCCATCCTTTCGGCCGTTTGGACGCATGACTTAAACATCTCAGATGCTGCGGAGATTGCCACCGCACTCAGGCGGCAGGGCATTGCACCTGATCCAATTCTTGCGGCGGCCCTTAGGCCAGATATCATCACCGAGGCCACCTCCGAAACGCGAGATGCAATCGTATTAGGGGTTTTCGGATCACCGACTTATGTCACAGGTGAAGACTGGTTTTTCGGACAAGACAGATTGGAGTTCTTGGAATACCGATTGGGTGTTGCAGGCTTGATCTGAACCTCAGCCAAACAGCACGGCTGTTTATCGCTTCAATTAGGGTACAAACCGTCCAGAATTTTAAGTGTCCGAAACCAATTTTCGGGAACCGAACCTTGAAGCGTCACTTGCGCACGGTGGCAAGGTCTGCGCCTCGATTGTTGATGCGGACTGCAGCAAAAGAGCGGATTGGATGCTGCCCATCTGATCACATCTGAACGTCCGCTCTGGAACAATTCGCCGCATCGCCGAGATCGTTGTGCTGCGAGTGCGAGCAAATGCTGCGTGAGCAATAGCTGCATCTGCAAAAGGCAGCTTTGTCCGCAAAGCAGTCATCGGTGCTGTCAAATCGCTGCGCACCTGCTCGAATGTCCGCTTCGGGGAAGCCGCGTCGCAGCGTTGAGAGCTTGCATGAACGGCATCTGTGGGCCGTCCGCGTAACTTTGCAAAACTCACTTTCTGCTCATAGCAGACATCGGTGGTTGGCCTGTGTCTGTCACTTCGGGCTGAGCGTTACCATTGACCATGTCTAACAATTGCAAATGGCATTCCGCACGAGCAACGTAGGTATCTGTCATTTAGAAAAACCCGTGTCGCGTTATCCGTACCACTAACAATTTTAATAAAAAATGTTGGTTAATGATGTTCCCTGCGGTGACAGTTCGGGCGCAAAACCTAGGTGGTTTTCACCTTCCGTTCGCGCACCGCGATGAATAGGCCCGAGCTAAAGATCACCGCAGCGCCGATCCATGTGAAAATGTCTGGCACTTCGGCAAAGAACCACGCGCCGATCAGGGCGGTCCAAATCAGTTTGAGAAAATCAAATGGCATCAAGGCTGTGGGGTCGGTTTCCTTTAACGCTTGGCTTAGGGACATCTGTGCGATTGTGCCGAAAAGGCCGATCATCACCAGCCATCCAAGGGTATTTGTCCCGAATGGTTGCCAAACCCAAAGTGCTGGAATCACTGAAAAAACCCCCAAAAATATGCCCATGTAGGCCACAATTGTCAGGCTGGATTCCGTGCGCGACATGATCTTGATCAGGACCATCGCGACGGCCCAAAGGGCGGCCGCCCCGGTAACCAACAACGCACCTGTATCTATCGCCACAATGCCCGGTCGCAGGATGATCAGCATGCCCAGAAAACCGAAAATAATCGCCAGCCAACGGTAGATGCGAAAACGTTCGCCAAGCACCAGAACCGCCAAAATCGCCATAAAAATCGGGGCGGTGAAACTGAGGGCCGTGACCTTGGCCAAGGGCGACATCGATAGGGCGGTGAAAAACATCAGCATCGCGCCGATGTTAACCACGCCGCGCAAGGCGTGCAGCCCGATGTTTTGGGTTCGCAGCACCGCAAATCGCGAGCGCACCAGCAGCGGCAGTAAAAATGCCAGCCCGAAAATGTTGCGAAAAAAGGCGATCTGAAAGGGTGGTAGCGCGTCCGACACAAACCGCACCAGCGCGTGCATGATCGCAAATGCGACCGTCGATAGACACATCAGAAAAATGCCGCGTGCTGCTGGTGTTTGGCGGTGCCAAAGCGCGCGGAACCGCCCCAAACCTGTGGTCAACGTTGTCATATTTGCGTGATGTCCCCGTTCAACCGTATCGATTTGACGCGTAGCTCTTGCTTAGACAATGACGCCGCGTTTGGCAAATTCGAAACCGGCAAAGCAGCGGTCGGGATGTTGGGTTTGGAGCGTATGACGGCTTGCGAATCTCTAGAATTGTTCCTATTTTGTTCCTGACATCATTCAAGGGAAATCCGTAATGGAACCGCATGAAACCACGTTGAAAGTGCACTATATTTGCCAGACTTACGTCGAGAAAAAGAGCGGGCACGCGCAGCAGGGAAGTTTGGAAATCGGCAAGCAAATTCAATACACTACGGCATCCGAGGCGCAGGAACGCGCAGAGCGGGAATGCCGGTCTGCGGACACGGTTGGCGCGGACGCCTACATGGTAAGCGAAGATCCGAATTCCGGCGAAGTGAGCGTGCCGACGTTCCTTGCCAGATTCGGAAATGTTCCTGAAAACGACAGTTTTTGACGCGCTTTTGGTGCTAAAACCCGACCGCGTGACCGTCTTTGCGCGGGTCTGATCCGGCGCTGTAGCCTGTGTCGCCCAGTCGGCAAATCAGCTGCGCGCCACCAAAACCAAAGGCGTTGTCCGGGGCCTCCAGCGACACCGTGTGACCAAGGGATGTCAGCGCATCCAGGGTGGCTGTCGGCATCGTGTCTTCGCAGGCGATTTCCAGCCCTTCGACAAACCGCCAGCGCGGCGCATCAATGGCCATTTGCGGGTCTTGGCCCCAGATTTGCGTGCGCAAAACCATCTGTACATGGCCTTGTGCCTGCATCGGCCCGCCCATGACGCCAAAGCTCATGAGGGGTCCGTCCGGTCCCATCAGGAACCCTGGAATAATCGTGTGAAAGGGGCGTTTGTTCGGCCCGACACGGTTCTGGCTGTCGGGATCAAGTGAAAAACCAGCGCCGCGATTTTGCATGGAAATTCCGGTGCCGGGGATCGCAATGCCTGACCCGAAACCGGCGTAGTTCGACTGAATGAACGACACCATCATGCCCGACGCGTCCGCCGCTGTCAGATAGACCGTGCCGCCGTTTTTGGGCGCGCCGACGTTGAAATCCTGCGCGCGGGTTTGATCGATCAGGGCGGCGCGGCTGGCAAGATACGCGTCGTCCAAGAGGGCTGCGGCGGAAACATCGCTCATGTGATCTGCGTCAGCGACGTAGGTTTCGGCGTCGACCAGCGCCAGTTTCATGGCCTCGATTTGCAGGTGAAATGCAGCTGGATCATCGGCGTCAAGATCGCGGATCACGGTGTGTGACAGGATGCCGATGGCCATCAATGCGGCGATGCCCTGACCGTTTGGCGGGATCTCGTGCAGTTCCAGATCGTCGAAGGATTTGGAAATTGTGCCGCACCAATCAGCGGTGTGCGCGGCCATGTCGGCGCGGGTCAGGGCAGCACCGTGTTGGGCCGCAAAATCGCAGATTGCGCCAGCCAAAGCGCCTTTGTAAAACGCCTCACCTTTGGTGTCGGCGATTGCGCGCAGGGTGGTTGCCAAGGGGGCGTTGATGAACCGTTCGCCCGCTTTGGGGGCTGCGCCATTTGGCAAAAAGGTTTCTGCAAAACCGGGGTAGTCGCCAAGATCGAGCGCGGCGCGGCGCCACAATTCTGCGATCACCGGCGTCACGATAAATCCGTTTTGCGCGTAGTCGATTGCGGGTGCGAACAGCTCGGCAAAAGGCAGCTTGCCAAACCGCTCTGACAGCGACACCCACGCGGACACAGCGCCGGGCACGGTCACGCTTTCCCAGCCGCGAAATGGCATTTCGTTGTGTCCCGAAAACCGTTCCGGCGTCCATGTGGCAGGCGCGCGCCCCGAGGCATTCAGCCCGTGCAGTTCAGTGCCGTCCCAGACAATCGCAAAGGCGTCTGACCCGACGCCGTTGCCCGTGGGTTCGACCAATGTCAGCGTGATCGCCGTGGCAATTGCCGCATCCACCGCGTTGCCGCCCCGGGCCAACATCGACAGGCCCGCTTGGGCTGCCAAAGGCTGCGAGGTCGACACGATGTTGTCCGCCAAAACAGCCGAGCGGCGCGACGGATAAGGGTGCGTGGCGCGAATTTCCATGGTGTTTTCTTTCATTGCGGCTTTTTTCATTTCTGCGGATCAATCAGGTGTTTTGCCATCATCATGTGCACACCTTTTTCGCGGTTTACGGTTTGGGTGATGCGCAAATCACCCGCGAGACTGCACAGCATGTAGGCGTCTTGGCGGCTGATGCCTGCGCGCTCGGACACCAGTTTGATCATGTCGCGCAAGGCCATTTTCACGCAAGCATCTAGGTCGGGTGCCATGCCCATCGTGATGTAATGCGTTGGGGTTTCGGCCTGTGGATAGCTTAGGTCGCGATGCTTTAGAACACTCAGCCGGAACCGTCCCTGAAGGGCGGTTTCAATGGCGGTCACGCAGACCTCGCCGTCGCCCTGCGCGCCGTGCCCGTCGCCGCACGAAAACAGCGCGCCGTCGTTGAAAACCGGCAGGAATAGCGTGGTGCCCGCCACCAGTTCCTTGTTGTCGATGTTGCCGCCGTGGATTCGTGGTTCGATAGTCGAAATCCGGCCCCAGGTGGGCGGCGGGGCCACGCCCATGACGCCAAAGAATGGCGCAAGTGGCAATTCTAATCCCCAAGGCAACGCGGCGATGCCACGCGCGGCATCCAGCGGAATGATAGTGTGGTGATGATCCGTGAAATCATCGGGCAGGGTGCCTTTGAGCGGGCCGTGATAGTTAAACCCCCAATCCTGTCGCAGGGCCACATCGAGAATATCGACTTGTAGAACATCGCCCGGTTTTGCGCCTGAAACCGCCACCGGTCCGGTCAAGATGTGGCCGGGCATCGCGGGCACACCGGCGGCGTGAATTTCTAGCAACTCAGGCGGCACGTGGAACCCGTCACCTGGCAAGTTCATCGGCCCGCCAGAGACCGAATTGATCACAATTTCATCGCCACTTGCGATTGTCACGGCGGGCGCGCGCGAGGCGTCGAAGTAGCCCCAATGGCAGGTCTCAATCGATGCATTCAGGGTCGTCATTGGGCCAGTATTCCTTCGATCAGAATTTGAACGCGCAGGGCTTCTTGGATCGTTGCAAGGCGGTTTGGTTTGCCATTCATCAACAGCACCAGATCATCCAGTTGAGCCTTGAGGCTGGTCGCCCTCGGGTCTGCGGGATCTGGTGTTGCCGGGGTGAAATCGCCACCTGACGACACGGTGTCACGGTAAAAATCCGACACGCGGCGGCTGGTTTTTGACCCTTTGATTGTGACCTCTTGGCGGTCGGGCTGCGCGCCGCCGACGCTGCCCATGATCGTCACAGGCAGGCCTGCGTGGTTGACCAAACGCGCGGCCACGTGGGTTTCGCACAAATCACTTTGCGCTGGATAATCGGGGCGGGCCCAGACCAATTCGAGCGGCCCCAAGATGCGTTCGCTAAAGAATAGGAAATGCGAGATTACTTCGCGGGTCATGCCTCCTTCACCCCGAAACCGCAGCCAATCAGCAGCCATTTGCCATGCGCGCGGCCAGTGTGCGTAGGTCACGACGATGTCGACGCCGGCCAAATCACCCAGCGCACCAGACTGCGCTGCGGCTGACACGTCGGTCAGGGCGGCCCCTGCGGCTTGGGTGAAATTGACCGCTGCTGGCACGCCGGATGCTGCTAATTGTTCGACCAAATCGCGGCTTTCGGCGACGTCGATGCCCAGTGGTTTTTCCAGGAAAACCGCTTTGTTTTGTGCGGCGGCGGCCAAAGCATAGGCCTTGCGCGGGACCGGCGGGCAGGCGAGATACACCAGATCGGCCGCCGCAATTGCATCTGCGGCATTGGCGGCAATCGTGGCGTTCGGGGCCAGTTTTTGGGCGGCCTGACAGGCGGCGGCGTCCGGATCCCAAATCGCGGTCACCGAGAATTCCGGGTGCAGAACCATGTGTTCAACCATGCGCTGACCCATGATGCCCAAGCCGATCACGGCGGTTTTGATCGTCATCTAAATCTCCTGACGTGGTGTTGTGGCGAAATGTGATCGCTCATTCGGGCGGGGTCAACCACGCCTGCACTTCGGGGGTCAGGGCGCTGACGTCAAATTGAAAGGCCCCGTGCCCGAATTCCGAGTGCAGATGGGCGTGTCGGACGGGGACGTCGGCAGTGTGCAGGGCCTCGGCCAGTGTTGCGATTTCGTCGCGCGGATAGCGCCAATCGCTTTCGTAACTGACCAGCAAAACGGGGGCTTTGATGGCTGCAACGGCGACCTGAAGGCTGTCGTAGCCCGCCGCCAAATCGTAGAGATCGACGGCCTTGGTCAAGTACAGCAGCGAATTTGGGTCAAAGCGCAGGGTGGCGCGGGCGCGGACTTGCGCCAAGAACTGCTCGACTGCGAATTCAGGTGCGAATTTTTGGGTGGTTTCAGGGGGCGTTTCAGATGCAGGTGCACGGCCGAATTTGGCGGCCAGCGTTTCGCGATCCAACCACAAAACCGAGCCGATCATCGCGGTCATGCCGATCCCTTGCAGCGGCGGCGTGCCCGCGTAATACTGCCCGTCTTGCCAATTTGGATCGGCGTAAACCGCTTGGCGCATCAGTTCCCACAGCGCGATGGTGTAGGCCGATGTGCTGGCTGTCGCGCTGATCGCAATGGCGCGGTTCAGTCGGTCGTGATGGCGGCGCGCGAATTCCAGAACCTGAAACCCACCCATGCAGCCACCGATGGCCAGCGCCAGTTTTTCGATGCCAAAATGATCCAAGAGGCGCGCCTGCGCGTCGGCCATGTCAGCGATGCGAATTACAGGAAAATCCATGCCATAAGGTCGTCCGGTTTCGGGGTTTTTGGACGCAGGTGAAATCGATCCGCCGCTGCCCGCTGGCACGTTGGCGCAGATTACAAAATAGCGGTTGGTGTCCAGCATTTTGCCGGCACCAATGGCACAATCCCACCACGGTTTGACGCCATCCTGGGCCGGACTGCCGCCTGCGTTTTGCGAATTGGTCATGCCGTGACAGACCAAAATTGCGTTGCTGCGATCCGCGTTCAGAACCCCGTAGGTTTCAACCGCAAGGTGGGGGTCAGACAAGGTCTGGCCCGACGCTAAAGCCAGCGGGCTGTCCAGAAAAATGGTCTGTTTTCGCTCATTCATTGCGGTTTTCCCTATCGCGAACCATCCCCGAGGTGACCAGCAACTTCTTGACAGGTCTTTTCGGTATGCTAGGCTTTTCTTGCAATAGTTGTACTAGAAATTACTTTTCGTTCGATATTTTTAAACCGACTCTGCTGACGGCTCATATTATTTTCCGAGTACAGCGCGTCGCACCACGTCTTGCAAGCGAGACAGAGGGATTTATTATGAACCGTCCGGTTTCTCCATCCGAAATGCTGCGCAAACCGGTGTCTTATGACGCTGATATTTTGCTGCCGTTTATGCCGTTTGGCCCGATTGAACGCCCGTCGCTGGCGTTGGGGATCTTAAAGGCGGCGCTGCTAAAGGCGGGGTTGTCGACGCAAGTGACCTACCCAAGCTTTGATTTTGCCGAAGAAATCGGATCGGCCCCTTATGCTGAACTGGCGTGGGTGCGCGAGGAAAACATCGGCGAATGGATGTTTTCCGCCGCTGCATTCCCCGACTTTGACGGCGATATTGACGGCTACATGGCGCGCGTCACCGGGTTGTTTGCCAAGACCGAAGACGAAGCATTGATCGTGCGGGACTGGCTGATGACCGTGCGAAAACAAGCGGTTACGTTCATCGAAAACATGGCGCAAGACATCGCCGCATCGGGCGTCAAAATTTTGGGCTGCACCTCGACCTTTCAGCAGCACTGTGCGGTGTTGGCGCTGACGCGGCGGGTCAAGGAATTGAACCCCGCCATCGTCACCATTTTGGGCGGGGCCAATTGCGAGGCCGAAATGGGCGTCGCCACGGCGTTGGAATTTCCGTGGGTCGATCTGGTGGTGTCGGGCGAGGCCGAAGAATTGCTGCCAACGCTGTGCAAAACGATTTTGGCCGGAAAACTGGCTGACACACCGTTGCCGGCGGGCGTTTTGGGCCAGAACATCCGCACCCACCCTGATCCTTACAAAGCGCCACCTCGGGCCAGCGCCGATTTGAACACCTCTCCGACGCCGGATTTTGACGACTTTTTCGAAGGGCTGGATGGCTACGCGCTGAGCGCTGAAATCACGCCGGCGCTGATGATCGAAAGTTCGCGGGGCTGCTGGTGGGGCGCGATCAAGCATTGCACGTTTTGTGGGCTCAACGGTGGGTCGATGTCGTACCGTTTTAAACCAGCAGAGCAGGTGATGGGCGAGTTGGACGAGATGAGCGCCCGCTATGGTCTCACGCGGTTTCTGGTCGTCGACAACATCTTGCCGCTGGATTATTTCGACACGCTGTTGCCGCAACTGGCGGAGCGTGGCGCGCCTTATCATCTGTTTTACGAGATCAAGGCGAACATCCATTTCGACCAGCTTCAGCTGTTGCGCGACGCGGGCGTGACGTGGTTGCAACCGGGCATCGAAAGCTTTCATGACGGCGCGCTGAAGCTGATGGACAAGGGCACGCCGGCTTGGAACAACATCCAGTTGCTAAAATGGTCGCGCGAATTGGGCACCACGCTGACGTGGAATTACCTGTGCGGATTTCCGGGCGAAGAGGATGCGTGGTATTCCGAAGTTGCCGACTGGATTCCGCAGATTGAGCACCTGCAGCCCAGCCGTGAATTGCGCCCGATCCGCATTGACCGCTTCAGTCCGTATCACCAACGACCGACCGAATATGGCATCGATTTGCAGGTGAATTGGGCGTACAAACACATCTATCCGCTTGATAACGAAGGTTTGTCGCGCTTGGTCTACATCTTTCATTCCGCGTCGGAGTTTGAGCTGAATTCGTCACCTTTCCGCATGAAAGGCACCAGCGATCTAGAGGAATTCCCGTCTTTGGGCAGCCCCGGTCGTGATGCGTTGCAAGCGCGATTGCGGGTGTGGCATGCCAGTTTTCAGGCCAATCTGCCGCCCATTTTGGCGATGGAGGAACACCCCGATCAAACGACGATTTTGGACACCCGCGCGGTGTCGCTGGCACGCCGCGTTGTGCTGGACGGCGATGCGCACCGGGTCCACCGCACGTTGCACGGCGCGCGCCCGTTTGGTGGTGTGCTGAAGGCAGTTCAAAGCGACGGAAAAGCGGCGCTGAACGAGGCCGAAGTGCAAGCGATCTTGGATGACCTGATGGCGCGCAATCTGGTGCTGAACATTGGTGGGCGCTATATGGCGCTGGCGGTTCCGGGCGATTTGCCGGCACTGCCGAAATCCAACGAAGAAGGGTATCCCGGCGGCTGGATCAACCGCAACGCAGCCCTGCCGATGAAAGACCGGGCAGCCCGCTATCAAGAACGGGTGACGTCGTGAACAAGGCCGCGCCCAACCTGGTGATTTCGGAAGAAAAAGCCTTTGAGGTTTGGGCGCAAATTTGTGGGCATATCAACGGAATGGCACTGGGCGGTAGCCTGCTGGCGTTGCGTGTGGCGGGGCATCTGAAGGGTGCGCCGCTGACGTTAGACCGGATGAACGGCAACGCCGGCTACCTGAACGGGTTGCTGCATGCGATGGCCGCGATGGGCTGGTTGAACGAACCGGTGGACGGCGTTTGGGATTGGACGGATGCGGGGCGTGATTTGATCCGGCAGGCTGACCTGCTTGAGCACATTCCGACCCTGCTGGACGCGGCAGATGCGCTGCTGGATAGGGCCGATTGTGACCTGCCTGATATTGCGTCGGTCCCCGCCCCGCTGGGCCTGATTTTGCAAGGATACCTGTTGGCCCCGCTGATGCTGGGATGTGCTGCACGCCAAGATGCCATTGCCCCCCCAAACAGCCATGCAACGTTGCGCGCGTTGGGTTGGATCGATGAAAACGGCGCGTTCAATGACCTTGGCCAAATCGCGCTGTCACAAGCCGGAGCATACCACTATCCGGTGACCTATTTGCCGACTTTGGCGCGAGTTGGCGAACTTTTGTTCGGTGATCCCATGGGCTTGCGGGCCCGAACAGCGACCCAAGAGGAAACCCATGTGGATCGCGCCCGCGACATTCTATTTTCAGGGCTGGTGTATCAACACTCGGTTGGTCCTGCGATTTGGGACCGGCTGCGCGATGTTCTGACATCCGCCCAAGCGCCGCGCTACATTCTGGATCTGGGGTGTGGGGATGGTCAGATGCTGGCCGAAATCGGCAAACGCGCGCCCAGCGTTCAGCTGATCGGGATGGAGTACAACCGTGTCGCGCAGGCCACAGCGGCAGAGCGGATTTCTGGCTTTCCCAACGCCTTTGTTATTGCTGGTGACATCGGCGCGCCGCAGGCCACAATTGCGGCGTTAACGGAACGCGGGATCGACCCCAAAGACGTGTTGCTGATCACCAAATCCGTGGTTCACAATCGCAGTTGGACGCCGCCCACTGGCCCGCTGGTTTCCGGCGACACGCACGCCATGGCCGCAACACCCGACGGCGCGATCATCACAGGTGACGCATTGGCGCAAAACCTGACGGAATTTTTTGCCGCGTGGCACCCGTTCGTGGGCCCACACGGGTTCTTCGTGATCGAACCGCATGCAATTGCGCGCGCGACTTTGCGGGCCAATTTGCACCGCAGCATCGGGCCGTGTCTGGAATACACGCATTGCCTGTCGAACCAGTTGCTGGTGCAGGCGGATTGCTTGCGCCGATGTGCCGGTTTGGCCGGATTTGTCAGCCGCTATTCAACCGGCATCGGCGCTGGTACATTGGGCTATGACCACATGAGCGTCGATCATTTCTTTGTCGCCTAGGCCCTGCTAGGTCGCGACAATTGCCACCACGGCGATGTTGGTGTTGAGCGCGCTGGTGCCGACATTCACGACGACGGACTGAAACTCTATACCAGCATTGACCCCACCAACATTGACGTTGACCGATTGAGGCCCTGCAGCGGCCAAATTCATGATGTCATCATCGCTGAGGTTCGAGGTGTCGGGTGCGAGCGGCAAAACCACGTGATGGGTGTCGCCAGTGTTCTGCACAAAGTGCAAACGCACACCGTCGGGCAGGGGCAGAAAATGGCCAAGCCCGTTGATAAAATCGGCGCGACTGGCCTCAAAGTCGTCGGCACCCGGCACCACAATATGCACGTCGCGGTCGGTGTTTTGCACGACAACCGGTTTGGCCCCACTGGGCACGCTGACGCCCGCATCCCCGAGCACAGCTGCGGGATCAGAGATCAATTTCTCTTTGTAATCTGTGTCTTGCCACGCTTGGGCGATGACACTGGCGAGGGCCACTTTTTGTTTGTCGCTGCTTGCCATGATAAGGTTCCTTTCTAAAGGTGAAACGCCCCGCCCGCGCAGTGCAGGCAGGCGGGGCATGGATTGAATTTAGGTCGCCACGATTGCCACAACGGCGATGTCGACACCGGCGTTCACGTTGACGCCGACGTTGACGTTGCCACCGACGTTGACGTTGGCACCTTCGTTGACGTTGACCGCGTTGTTGACGTTTGCGCCCACGCCGGACGCCATGGTCATCACGTCGTCATCAGACATGTCCTGCAAGTTTGGCGCTTGCGGGATAACCATGTGCCGGTCGGTTTCGGTGTTTTGCAACATGTGCAGACGCACGCCTGCGGGCAGTGGCAACATCCAGTTGATGCCGTTCATGAATTGCTCGCGCGTTTCTTCAAAGTCTTCGGCGTGTTGGGCCACAACGTAGACGTCTTGTGCGGTGTTCTGCACGACTTTTACGTTGGTGCCTTTGGGCACGTCTAGCCCTGCGTCAGACAAAACGCCCGCGGGGTTCGCGACCAGTTCCGCCAAAAAGCCGGGGTCTTTCCAGGCGTTGGCCACGACCTCCGCTCTGATGACTTTTTCCTTATCACCTTCTGCCATATCGATGTCTCCTTTGTTGAAATGCAATGCCGGGGTGGCACTGAACGCGTTTGACAGTCTGTCGGGTTGCACCTGTTTTACGGCCCCGTTAGGGATCATCCGGCCAAGTGCGGCCGGTATTCGGTTACGCCCCTAGTTGGGGTTGCGCAGGCGTTTGGGGTTGATCTGTCGCGCCCACGGGCACCTGAAATCCAAGCGCGTCGTGGCCGTGGTGTGGTTCTTCGTCCAGCAAACCTGCAGTGAAAAGCTGGTTCATGACCTCAAAGCTGTGCGCGGCGGGAATGCTCAGGAAACTGCTGACTTGCCCCGCGATTTGGTCCGCCGTGTAGGAGCCTTGCGCGATCATCGCCCCGATCATGCGGGTGGCGGGACCGGATTGAACCTCGTGTTTGCGGAACCGGTTGGTGACGTTAAATCCGTTGGCCACAGGCGCGTGGGTCAGGTCATCGCGAAAGGCGACAATCCGGTCAGGGGCGACTTCGGTTGGCATGTGGTCCTCGATGATCTGGTCGATCAAGGCGCGCAAAGATGCGGCATCGGTGAACGTGCCTTGCGCCACGGTCCAATAGCCCAGCTGCCAGCGTTCGGTCGCATGGCACGGCGTGATCAGGCGCACGGATCGATCCACCATGTTGACCAAAAACCCGCTGACGCAGGCCGTCGTGAACGTGGCATCATCGGCCAGCCGCTCTTCCTTGTCGCGCGCCACGTTCTTTTTGTGCCGCTCCAGCGCCCTGCCGGAGATCGACTTGGTCGGGTTGAACGCCTCGCGGTTTTGCGGAATGCATTCGACAAACGCCAGCTCCTCCGGGGTGAAAGCGTTCAGAATTTCGTTCCACTGGCGCAGGGTCAGGATCGAAAAGCGGTCAATGAAACCGTTGCGTTCCTCGGACAGTTTCAGCAGTTTTTTGACCCGCTCGACGTGCTTTTGCGGCTGCGCGGTCGTGGTTTGCGGGAATTCGCCGTTGATGTCGTGGAAATCACACAAGAAATCTTCGTAATCGGGGTTGTCCAGCGGATCGGAGGCCCAGTAGCAAAAACCCATTGAGGCGGCTTGGCCCATCACGTCCTTGATCACGTTCAGCGTGTCGCTCCACAGCGCTTGGTTTTCGGGTGTGCGCAGGAACTGGCTGCCCAATTTGGGGGCCGCGACGGAACAGAACCAGCAGCCGACCGAACAGCCCTTGGACAGTTCGTAGCAGACAGGGGCGTGGACCACGTATTCAGCTTTGTTGCCGCCCAAATGGCTGACGCAGCGCGCCACCATCCGGTCACGCCAAATCGCAAAGCGGTCGTTCAGCGGGGTGGCAAGACGGCGGTAGCGATCGCGTCCGGCGACCTTTTCGTTCTGGTAATTCAGGTAGCGTTTGACGGACAGGGGCAGGGCCGCAAAATCATCGATCTCGTGGCGATGTTCTTCGTTCCACAGGCTGCGAATTTCGGCGTGATCGCGTTCTAAACCGTATTCTTGGGCGGCCGCCGCAGGATCAGCTGCCGCCTTTTCGCGAAACACCGCATCGGCGTACCAGCGTTCGATAAAACGCTTGGTGTGGCCAAGGTCTGCGCGATACGCCGCATCGGCATTTTCGCGGCGAAACACCACGGGGCGAATGTCTTCGGGGGCATGCCAATTGTTTGCTGATTTGTTCATTTTAGATCTCCCTTGCTGGGATCGGGTTCTTCAAAAAGCAGTCCCCGGTCATAAAGTGCTACGTTCAAAAAATGCATCGTGTTTTCGGCTGGCGCATCTAGGGCCAGCGCGATGTCCATCGCCGTGTGTGTGCCGCTGGCGATCAGATCACCGATGCCGCGCATGTCGGCATCATGGGTGACGGTGTGGCGCTGATAACGGGTCGAGACGGTAAATCCGGCCTCGCAGGGCTGGTAATTTAGATCCTCGCGCAGACGCACCGTGTCGCGGTGGCTCAGCGATGTGGCCATCTGTTCGTTGATCATGCGCAACAGGATGCGGCGCAAATCGGCAGCGTCCGCAAACGTGTCGTGATCCAGCACCCAATGGCCCAGTGGCCAGCGTTTTGTGGCGTTGCACGGCGTGATCAACTGGACGGATCGGTCGACCATGTTGATGTAAAATCCGGACACACAAGCGATAGTCGAGGTCACATCGTCTTCCATCGGTTCTTCGCGGCCCAGTTCGACCATTTTCAAATGCCGTTCCAGCGCGCGCCCCGCGATGACCTTTTTGGGGTCTAGTGCTTCGCGGTTTTGCGGCACACATTCGACAAACGCGAGTTCTTCGGCGGTGAATGCCTCGTGAATGGCGTTCCACTGTTTCAACGTCAGCACCGAAAACCGTTCGATCACACCGCCATTTTCATCCGACAGCTTCAGCAGATTCTTGACCCGCTCGACGTGTTTTTCCGGCTGCGCGGTGGTGGTTTGCGGGAACGATCCTTGGATGTCGTGAAAGTCCATCAAGAAGTCTTCGTATTCGGGGTTGTCCAGCGGATCGGTCGCCCAATAGCAGTAGCCACCGCGCGCGCCTTCGCCCAAAATCTCGCGCATGACCTCTAGGCAGTCACGCCAGGTTTGGCGGTTTTCGGGGGTGTAGGGCCACTGCGTGCCCATTTTTTCGGCCGCAACCGCGCACCATCCGCAGCCCAGCGAACAGCCTTTGCCCAGCTCGATACAGTAGGGCGCGTGGACCAAACGATCAGCTTTGCGCCCCAAATGGCTGCGGCTGCGTTTGATCTGACGTTCGCGCCAAATGCGCCAGGTGCGGTTTTCAGGTGTGCCTTCGGTGCGCAGCAAATCAGAGTGGCCACGTTTTTCGTCCATCATCGCGTGATAGCGCAGGGCGGCTGCAGATTCTGCGCGCCGCTGATGGGCGGGTTGGTTCAAATCCCACAGGCTGCGCACGTGTTCGGGATGGCGCAGCAGCCCCCAATCTTGGCACGCCTCAACCGGGTTCACCGCCATCTTTTCGCGGAATTTGTTGTCAGCGGCAAAGCGTTCCAACAGCCGTTTTGTGTGCCCGACGCAACTGCGATAATGCGCGTCTGCGGCGGCGTGGTCATAGATGATTTTCCGGATTTCGATGTCTTCGACAGCCTTGGGGATCATTGCGGCCTCCTTTCGCACCAGAACTGGTACATCTGCAAAAATGTCAGGGGATAAAGGCGTTCGAACGCGGCCCAGTAGACCAGATTTGTCGCCTGTGGATCGTCGGGAAACAGCGCGCGGTAGCTGGCCAGAACTTCGCCGGGCAATTCAAAACCGATCAGGCGTAGACCCAGCTGGTCCAGTGTTTCGGCCAGCTTTGGCAGAGTGAACCGGTGTTCCTGAACGTGAAAGATCAAATCGCGCACGCCGCTTTGGTAGTAAAAGTCGCGGGTTGTGGGGCACAATTGCGCCGGATGATCGGGCGGTAAATCAGCGATCACGCGCCGGGCTTGTGCGATGCCCTGCGGTGTGGCGAGCAGGGCGTGATCGGCCACAATTTGCTGGCCAGCAACGATGCCTTGGCGGGCCACTTCGGAATACAGCGCGATTTTCATCACACCGCCAGGGTTCAGGCAATTGACCAGTTGGGTCCAGCCCGCGACCGGATCTTGCATGTGGTGCAGCACACCCGAGCTGACAATCACGTCAAATTTGCGCCCCCAATCGCAGAGCCCCAGAATGTCGCCGTGCAGCAGGCTGACGCCGGTGACGCCCAGTTTGCGGGTCATACGGGTGCCATAGGCAAGGCTTGCGCGGCTCAGATCGATGCCGGTGACATGGGCTGCGTCAAACTGCGACGACACGCCGGTCAGATCACGGCCCGTGCCGCATCCGGCCACCAGAATTTGCGGCTGCGCAAAATCGCGCTGAGGCTTCCAATGGGCAAATTGACGGCGTAAAAATACGTCAATTGTTGTGCGCGAGGTCCGCGACAAAGTCCGCCAGCGCGGGTAGGGGTTTTGTTCGTATTGTGCGTTCACGGCGCGTGACACATCATTTTCCAACGTGGCCATAGCGGGCAGATCGCGGGCGATTTCGCGTTCTTGGTCCAGATCGTGGATTTGGTGCTGGATCAGATCGTCCAGCACGCTTGTTTGCCCCTGATCCAGCCACTGCCGCGCGGCGGGCAGGTCGGTGAGCGGTGCAAACAATGCCTGCGCGAGCAACCCGTTAACGGTTGCAGCCTGCGGTCCAGCTGCCAGATCGCGCAGCAATTTGACCTCTTGGGGGTCGGCGGGCAGTAGGTATTCGTTCAGCCAACTTTGCTGTGCTATTGCCTCGGCCAGCCACAGGGTGGCCTGCGGGATGCGTTCGTTGCCAATCAACACCAACAGCAAGGCGCAGCGCAGGTTTTGAACGCTGGTTTCAAACCGGAAATCGCTGATGATTTGACGGCGCAAAACCTTGCAGAGCAAAGGCGGGGCGGTTGCTGCGAACCTGTGCACCGCGTCGGGATCAGACCAATCACCTTGCCAGAACGCCTCCATTTCGGTGGCGTCCAGCAACGTCGCAAGGGATGCCTGCGCCAGTGATTCAATTTCCAGATCGGCGATGTCGTAGCTGGCCTCGATCACCGACGCATCCGGCAGCAAACGCGCGCCCTGCGGCAGTTTTGCAAGGCAGCGCAAGAACACCTGTCGGGCGGGCAGGAACCCCGGATTTTGGCGCAAGATCTGGTCCAAAAGGCGCACGGCATCGGCGTAGGCCCCTTGGGCGAACATGACCTCGGCCAGCACATATTGCGGATTCAACAGCTCTGGCGCGTCGCTGACGATTTTCTCAAGTCCTGAACGCGCGGCAGATAAATTGCCGCGCATCCAGTGCACCACTGCGCGTCCCGTGCGGGCGGTGTTGTTGTTTGGATCAAGGGTTAAAGCACGTGAAAACCGGTTCCACGCGGTGTCGATGTCGTTGCGCCCTTGGGCGACGCTGCCCCACAGTGCGAACTGCTCGGCGCTGGCGGTGTCCTTGGCGCACAGGGTCGCAAAGGCGATCTCGGCGGCATCAAGTTTGCCAATCATCAGTGCAACACGGCCAAAAACCTCGCGCTCAGGCGGGGTTTCGGGCAGGCCTGCGCCGCTGAGCAACTGGATCAAAGCGGCAGCACTGTCTTGCGTCGGCAAAATGTTCAGGACTGATTGAGCCAGCGCGCAGGCGGCCTCGGTTTGACCCAGACGGGCCTTTTGCATGGCTTCGTCCAGCAAGGTAGCGGCTGTGGATTGCGTGTCGTGTTTGGTCATTCTGCGGCCTCGCGAAAGACACCCATTTGCGAGGCGAACTGCACAAAGCGCGCGTCGTAACTGCCTGATTTTTCGGGAATGTTGGTGATGTCACCACCGGGAAAACGGTTCGGCAATTCAGGCACATCGCCCGCCAGCGCCAGTGTCAAATAGCGATCTTTCAGGCGCAGCATCAGCTTGCGCGCGACCAGTTCATCCAGCGCGGCCGCCACAGCCGCGGGATCCTCGTCAGGCAGTGCGGCAAGGATGTTGGGCATCGATCGCGCGTCAGCACAGGCCAGATAAATCAGGCGATCCAGCCCGCTAAGAACCACGCGGCGCGGCGTGCCAACGGAACGGGTGTCCAGCAAGATGATCTGGTCGTCGCGCACCGTCATCGCCAACATCGGCTTTAGCCCGTCGCGGTGCGAAATCGCCCAGTTTTGCACAACGGCGCGAAAGCTCGCGTGCTGCTGGCCGTCTTGACCACGTGCGCCCAGATCGATTGCGTGACGTTCATCTTCAAAGAAATACGCCATGTCATCGAGTTGTTCGCGCGACATCGGATAAATGTAGGAATAGCTGCGCAACGGGCGCAGTCGCAGACCAAATTTTTCCGGCGTGTTGTGGTAGGGGCTAAAGCGGTCGAACCGGATCATGCCGACACCGGCGGGCGGTTGCAAATGCGCGATCAGCGGCAACCATTCGGCGACCTCGTCGTACCAGTCGTCTTGTTCCCCGGGAAAGCCCATAAGGATGTTCCACGACAGTCGAACACCGCTTTCGCGCGCGTATTTCAGCAATTGCACATTGATCATTGCGGTCGTGCCTTTGTCCATCAAATCAAGGACATCGTCGTGCAAGGATTCAACGCCGGGCTGGATCCAATTGGCGCCGGCTTCGGCCAGCAGGGCAACTTGTTCGCGGCGCAAATTGGCCTTGGTTTCGTAGAATAGCGTGTACCCGCTGTCCGCTTCGATCAGCTTGGGCAGCACGGTCTTCAGGTGGGTCATGTCGATGATATTGTCGACAACGCCAAAGTCTTTGACGCCGTGGGTTTGGGCCAGATGGTGAAAATTCTGCACCGCCTCGTCGCCTGATTTCGCGCGATAATTCATGCCGCTGCCGTTCAGGCCGCAGAACGTGCAATGGTGTTTTTGGCCCCACCAACAGCCGCGCGAGGTTTCCACCAGCACGCCCGGCGACACGTGATCGCGAAAGGCGACGCCGTTCAACGTGTCGAAATAATCGGTGTAATCAGGGCAGGGCGACACGTCCATATTTTCGATCGTCAACCGCCGTGGGCGTGTTTTGGGCGGCGTGGCGCGGTGCCAAGGGGCGTGCACGCCGGGCAAGTCGATGTGCGCATCGCGGCCCTGTTCCAACAGTGTTTTGCACAGCTTGGGAAAGATCACTTCGGCCTCGCCGTTCACCACGTAATCGACCCAGTCAAACGCGCGGTGCAGGGTCTGGCCCATGATTTCTTCGCAGTTCGCACCGCCCATGACCGTCACCACGGTTGGGTCCAATTCGCGCGCACGCCGCAACAATGCCAGCGACGCGGTGTTTTGCTGGAACATCGACGTACAGCCGATAACTTTGGGTCCGTGGGCCAGCAACGCGCGCGCTGTCATGTCGACAAATTCGGCAGAGCGATCGCGCAGAAAATCAATGTCTTCGCGAAAGGTCGGGCTGTCAGCAAGCCGCACCAGTTTGTAATATTCGTCCTCGTCGGGTTCAAAATCGGGGAAGGCGGCGCGCGAAAACACCCATTCGGCCATCATCGCCTCGACCCGCAAATTACCGACTGTGGCGACCAGCGGCAAGGATGCGATGTCGGCCCACCACAGATCCGCGTGAAAAACGCGCGCGCTGATGTCTTGGCGCGCAAGGGCAGATTTCAGGATGCCAAGCCCGATCGAGGGGCGCTGAGGCGAGGCAAACGGCATTGAGACGAGGGCAATATCAATCATCAATCTTTACCTTCAAAATGTTGGTGTGAAAAACCTTGCAATACGCGGGCCAGATCGGGGCCGCTGGCAAAACGATCAGTCGCCAAAACCTTGTAACCGTCGGGCCATTTTTCACTGGATGCACAGGGCGCAATCAGGCGGGCGTGGCGCGTCACCATGTTGATCAAAACGCCCGACACGCAGGCGATTGTCGCGGGGGCATCGGTGATCGCGGAGCGTGCCGTGGCCCGGGGATCACTGCGCGCCCGACCGGTTAACGCCTTGGCTTGGGCTGCCCCGCGGTTTTGCGGGATGATGTCGACGAACAGCAATTCGCGCGGCGAGAATGCAGCGTGCAAGGTGTGCAACTGGCGCAGTGACAGGATCGAAAAGCGATTGAAATCAGCACCCTGCGCGAACGAACTTTGCAAAAGTGCGCGCATCCGGTCGATTTGGCGCGGGGCCAGTGCGGTGGTTGTGGCGGGATACCGACCCAGAATTGCGTGGAATTCTTGGGCAAAGATTTCGTAATCGGGGTTGTCTAGCGGGTCCGTTGCCCAGAACAAAATGCCCTGTCCTGCGGCGGGGCCGGCAAAGGCGTGGATGGCCTGCAACACCTCGCGCCACAGGGCGACATTGCGGTCGCTTGCGTGAAAAGTTTGCTCTAAACCTGCGGCGGACAGACCGCAAAACCAGCACCCGACAGAGCAGCCTTGGGTCAGCTCAAACGCGACGGGCAGATGCAAAATCGCGGTGTTGTAGGCGGCTGTCAGTTCGGTCTGGCAGCGCGTGATTTGGCCTGTGCGCCAGTCTGCAAAGGCCGCGTTTTCTGGCGCGCAGAGGTCGCGCATTTGCACCCGTTTTTGGGCGCGAAATTGCAGATAGTGGGCAAACAGCTGGGTGATGTGCGAGGCGTCGCTGGGCTGGTCTGTGGCACTGGGCGACAGATACGGGCGCAGTTCGGTGGGCGACATCGGCAGGTCAAATTCGGGCAGGTCCAGATCAAACCCGGCGGCGTCCAGACGCGCGCGCAGTTTGGCATCGGCCAACCACGTGTCGGTAAAACGCTTGATCCGTGCGAGGGCATTAAGATCAGCCTCGGTTGCGCCAAAACGCGCCTGAAATTCCTGTTCCAGACGGGGGCGTATGGGGTGCGGCGCTGAAACTTGCGCGCCTGTCAGAGCAGCGTGGGTGTTCATTTCGCACCCTCCGGTTTTGCGCCGCGCACGTAGACCGTGTCACCGGCGACAACCCACGGTGTGGCGCGGCGTTGCAGCACGGCGCGGTAGCCTGCGTCCGTCAGAAAGCGGTCGACTTGCGGTTCGCTGGCTGACTGCAAATAACGCGGCTGGTAATTCACTTCGGTCACGATCATGCGCAGGTTGGCAAGCAGGGCAGTTGCCCCATGGAACGCCAGCAGTTCGCCGCCCTGAACATCGGCAACCATCACATCAAAGTCTTTTAGATCAAAGCCTTGGGCTGCGATCAGCCCGTCGACACGGCGGGTATCCACGGCCACTTTACCTTGGGTTTCAATGAACTGCGGCATCGGTTCGCACAGAGAGCTTTCGCCCGGATCACACGCCAAATGCAGGGTCGATGTGCCATCCGCGTCGCTGGCGGCAGCACACACCGCGGCGATGCGGACGTGGCGCGGGCTGTCAGAAAGTCGATCCAGTTGATCCAGCCAAGACTGCCAAAATCCGACATGCGCGCTGAGTTTTTCAAACTGCACAGGGTTCGGTTCGACGAACAAAATATTGCGAAATCCAAGGGCGATGTAGGTTTCCAGCTCTTCTCCGATGGAGCCGCCCAAATGCAGCACACCGGTGCGCGCAACGCCGTGGTGATCAAACAGCGCTTCATGCCCGCCCATGCGATCGGGCACTTTCAGCTGCGCGTGGGTCAGCCAATCATCCGTCTGGGGGGCTGCATTTATGGTGTCCACGCGCCCCATCAGATGGTGGCCTGCGTGGGCCGTTTTATGGACGCGAATTTAACCACGCCCAGACCGTCCGCGGCAGAGCGATCGAACACGGTGTAGTAGCCATTCAGCAGGGGCAGCCCCAAAATGAACGGCGCGGAAAAGCTAAAGATGGTGAAGGAGGCGGAGCCGTCCTCGTGCGCGTTCAACTGCCAATAATTCTGCGGTGGAATGGTCAGGCGAACGGGCGCGTCTGTGCCGTGAAGTTCGACGGTGACATCGGGCCAGCCGTCTAAATCAGCCGCAGTGCGCACAAGGTTGGTGTCACTGATCGCAGCCCTGAATTTTGGCGAAATTTCTGCAAAGGCCGCCAGCATTTGCGTGTAGACTGCGGCGGGCACGGCGATACCATTGGTGCCGGTGTCGATGATGGAATTTGACGGGGTGCCTGCAAAGCTGTCGGGCACTTCGATCCGCTGATCGCCAACATACACGGCGATCATGTGGGTGTTGTAATAGGCGTCGTGCACGATTTGGGCTGCCTGAAAGTCACCCTCGTACAGGTCGGTTTCTTCGGCTCCGGCCCCAAACACGACCTCGCCGTGGTTCAGCGGATCGGTGTCTGGCGTGTCCGTGCCGTAGTGAATGCGCGAGCGGTGCGTGTAAAATGCGAACTTGTTGGCGACGACGCCTGTGGTTTCCAAATGCGTGAAATAGGACGGCAGATTGACCGTTTCCTTTTTCGTCGGAGTGCCGATGGCTTTGTACGCCCACGCGGCGGATTTGATGCCAATGTCGGTGAAGGTGTTCAGCGGCGCATAGGCCAGCCCCATGATCCCGTCAGCCGTGCCAAAGGGTTGCCCGGCGGCGGGCGGAATCAGGGTGACATTTACCGTCGCAAGGCCGGCTTCGGGGGTGTTGTCGCCCTCGGTCATGGTCAGGCTGGTGTTGACCACAGGGCCGGTAAAACCTGCCGGGTTCGATCCGTAGCTGAGGTGTTCCAGATAGGTGGTTTGTTCCAGATCTTTGGACACAACGTCGTGCACATTGATCGCCAGCGAACTGCTGCCAGTGTCCAAAAGCAAATGCACCGGCCGGTCATGCGCACCGATTTCAAAAATCGCAGTATAGTCGCCTTTAGCTTGTAAATTGCTAATTGGCAGACGGAAGACATCTGTGGGTGTGGCAGGTTTTGGTGGCATAACTTCCCCTCAAAATCACGACCCATTTACCAGCCCAAGATGTGCGGGTGGCTTTGGCGCAGTTCGAGGTAGAAGAAGTTTAATTGCTAAAATACAATAACTTAGTTCTAAAGTTCGAACTCAATGTGTCGTGTCCAAATAAAAATTTCGTATCAAGTCGACTGGTAATAAAAATATAGTTCTGAATAAAATGTAGCTGGCAGATTCTCGTTTGTCGAGAATTTTCTATCAATGAGTGTGTTTTCAGTGGAGCGCACCAAGACGCTCCAAGCGTGTAAAATTCACGCAACGCTTGTGTCGTTAGACCCCGCAAACGTGGTCAATCGGGAGTGTCGCTGTGGGAATTCAACGGATCAGAGCATGACTTCGATCAGAGTGGGGCCGCTGCGTGTCAGCCCATCATCAAGGGCGGTTTCAAGGGCTGCGCAATCGCTGACGCTGCAGGCCTCGACCCCCATCGAGCGTGCCATTTGCACCCAATCCAGCGCGGGGCGATCAAGGCTTAGCATGTCGATGGCGCGGGGGCCGGGGTTTTGGACGCCGACGTTTGTCAGTTCTCCTCGCAGAATTTTGTAGCTGCGGTTGGCGAAAATCAACACGGTGATGTCGAGGTTTTCGCGCGCCATGCTCCATAGTGATTGCACGGTGTACATCGCCGATCCGTCGCCTGTCAGGCACATGACTTTGCGCTCGGGGCAGGCGATGGCGGCACCAATGGCCGCTGGCATTCCGTAGCCGATTGAGCCGCCGCAATTGTTCAGCCAGGTGTGCCGTGGTGCGCCTTTGGTGGCGGGTGAAAACGCGCGCCCCGTGGTCACGGATTCGTCCACAACAATCGCATTTTCGGGGATTGCGCGGGCGATCACAGCGGCAAGCGTGTCGAGATTGATGGGCCCAGTGGGCCGCGCGGGCTGATCGGCGGTGACCACATGCGCGGGCGGCGTTTCGGTGGAATTGGTCGCGCTGCACAAGGCATTTAGCGCGGCACTCAGGTCTGCGCCTGCGTCCGCAAGGGTCAAAATTTCTGCGCCATCGCGGGTCAAAATTGCGGGTTTTCCCGGGTAGGCAAAGAACCCGACGGGCGCGCGCGCACCGATCAAAACGATGCGTTTGAAAGGTTTTAGAACCTCAAGCGCGATGTCGATGGGATAGGGGACACGGCCTACAAAAACGCGACCTGCGCCGCGTTCAAGACGCGCATTCGACCACTCCGCTAGCAGTTGGCACCCGGTTTTTGCAGCGATACGCCCTGCGATTTCCAGATTGCGTTCTGTCAATGCGGCACCACCTAGCAACAGCAGTGTTTCGGGGCCAGCCAGCGCGTTGGCTGCGTGGTCCAACTGGCCGTGATCGAACGGCTTGGGCACCGGTAAATCTATCGCGTCGTGGGCAACGCCGCCGTCATTCCACGCGGTGTCACTGGGCAGGATCAACGATGCGATCTGACCGGGCGCGACCATCGCTGCTTGTACCGCCTCAGCCGCATCCGCGCCCACGGTCTGCGCTGATTTTGACGTGTGGACCCAGTGTGACACCGGGCGCGCGATGCCTTCGATATCCGAGGTCAGCGGTGCGTCCAATTCGATGTGGGCCGAGGCATGTTCACCGATGATGTTAACCACGCCAGAGCCGCCTTTTTTGGCGTTGTGCAAATTCGATAACCCATTCGCGAGGCCGGGGCCAAGGTGCAAAAGCGTTGAGGCTGGCGTGCCTTTCATCCGGTAATATCCGTCGGCAGCACCGGTCGCGACGCCTTCTTGCAGCACCAACACGGAGCGCATTCCGGGGATGTGATCAAGGGCGGCAACAAAGTGCATTTCCGAGGTGCCGGGGTTCGTGAAGCAGACATCGACACCGTTGGCGAGCAGCGTGTGCACGAGGCTTTCGGCCCCATTCATTTTCGAGTTCGTTTTTGGGTTCGGTTTGGCGTCTGTCATGTGGTTTCCTTTGCCCAGTAAGGCGCGCGCAGGTCCTTTTTCAGGATCTTGCCGATGGTGCTGCGGGGCAATGCCTTGCGCAGTTCAAGCCCCGATAATCGCTGACTTTTTCCCAATCGAGCATTGGCGTCTGCCAAAATGTTTGCGCCGGTGCGGATCGCTGTTTCACGCAGCACCACCAGCCCCAACGGCGTTTCGCCCCATGCATTGGATGGCACCCCGATCACGGCCGCATCCGTGACGTCAGGATCGTCCAGCAGCACCAGTTCAAGATCATTGGCGTAGATGTTCAGGCCGCCGGAAATGATCATGTCTTTCTTGCGATCTGACAGCACCAAAAACCCGTCCGCATCGAACGATCCCATGTCGCCGGAGCGGAAATAAACCTGCCCAGCGGCGTCCTGCCAGATGTAGTCGGCAGTTAGATCGTCGCGACCAAAATAGCCGGACATCATTGTGGGGCCGCGCCCGCAAATTTCGCCAACTTGGCCTGCCGGCACCTCGTGGCCTTGCGCGTCAATTAACCTGATTTCGTTGCCCGGTGCGACCTTGCCAACGCTGTGCAATTTGGTCGGGTTTTCATCCGCGACCAACACCGTTACGCCGCCGCCTTCGGTCAGGCCGTAATATTCGATCAGCTTGCCCGGAAAACGCGCCAGAACGTCAATTTTGACGTCGGCGCGCAGGGGGGCCGACGTCGAAAATTTGATCCGCATCGAGGACAAATCGAAACTGTCGAAATCCGCGACATCCATGATGCGTTTGTATTGCACAGGGACCAACATCGTGTGGGTGATCGCCTCGGTCTCGGCTATCTGCAAATAGGCGCGCGCGTCGAACTTTGGCATCAAATGCACCGTCGATCCGCCAAACAAGGTGGGCACAAACGACACGATTGTGGTGTTGGAATAGAGCGGCGTCGAAATCAGCGTGCGCGCGTGATCGTCGTAGCCGTTGGGTGATACACGCTCCATCTGCGCGGCGCGCATCCAGTGATTGTGCAGGATGCCTTTGGGGGTGCCGGTGGTGCCCGAGGAATAGATCAGATTGAAGGGATCGGACATGTCGATATCGATTATCGGATCGGTGGTTGGAGCTTGTGCGAGGGTGGTGTCGTAGTCGGCAAAATCGGGGTGCGTGAAATCCAACGCGATGCGGTTGATCGGCATTGCGGTGACAAAACCCGCGACCAGATCTAGGTATTGCTCGGCCACAAAAATCGTGGTCGCCGTGCAGTCAGTCAGCATTTTTTGCAGGGCATCAGGCGAGGCCATAGACGACAGTGGTGTGACGCAGCCACCAGCGCGTAGAATTCCCATGAACAGTTCCGCGTAAGGAATTGAATTAGCGGACAGAATGGCGATGTTGTCGCCTTTTTTTAATCCTGCTTGCAGCAACGAATTTGCGACCCGATTGATGCGCTGGTCGAACGCGCGCCACGTCATCCGATCATCACCACAAACCAGCGCCAACCGCTCTGGATGGGCGTTCGCGTTGGTGCGAATACGGGCGACAATCGTTTCGGTGGGCGGCGTTTCGGGCGGCGGTGGTGTGATCTGGATCATAGGTTTCATGCAGGGCTAAGGGTGGCATTTGCGCGCCGTGCCACAAGCATCGGCAGTGCGCACAGGGCGGCCCCTATAGCAAAGGACAGACCGTAGCTGAGGTCAACCAGTGCGTTTTGCGGCATCGCGATCAGCAGGCCGCCAAAGAACAACATCACGCGCAATGGCAGGCCAGTTGGTCCGGTGAGGGGGCCGATCAGGCTGATGTATCCCTGAAGTGCCGAAGAAATCATTGCGACGCCGATCAGGGCGCACCCGAGAGCGACGGCAATTTCCCATGCGGGCGCTTGACCGACGAGGGCCGGATTTAGCACAAAGAAAAACGGCGCGATGTAGATGACACCGCCAAGGCGCATGGCCTCGAACCCTGTCGCAATCGGGTTGGACCCCGCCATCGTCGAGGCGGCAAATGCACCCAGTGCAACGGGCGGCGTGATGTAGCTGACCATGCCCCAGTACAGAATGAACAGGTGGACAGCGAGCTGGTTCAAACCACCCGCCTCAAGCGCGGGCGCAAGCACCACAGCAAGGAAAATGTAGCAGGCTGTGACTGTCATCCCCATGCCGAAAATGAACGCGGTCAGCGCGCCCATCAGCAGCAAGACCAGCGTGCTGTCGCCAGCCATAAACACCAATTCGTTCACCAGCGTTCCGGCCAACCCCGTGGCTGAAAACGACCCGACAATCAGCCCAACACCCAGCAGGATCGCGGTTAATTCCGCCAGCCCCATGCCAACGCCGACAATCATGTTGCCAAGGCGCTGCAGGTTCAAACGGAACCGCGCGCGGAACTGGTTCACGACCAGCAAAAGGGCGGTGGAATAAAACGGAGCCGAAGATTCTTGGCGCAACCCGATCATCATGTACAGCAGCAGCGCAAAGACAAAAATATAGGGCCAGCCTTCGCGCATGACCTCTTTGAGGCGGGGCAGGTCGGGTTTGGGCAATCCGCGCAGGCCACGTTTGGCGGAATAGGCATCAATGCCAGTGAACAGGCCCCAGTAAAACAGGACGCTGGGAATGGCGGCGGCAAGCGCGATTTCAACGTAGGGGCGCGACAGGAACGAGGCCATGATGAACGCGGTTGCGCCCATGATCGGGGGCATTAGAACGCCGCCGGTTGATGCGCAGGCTTCGGTTGCGGCGGCGGTTTTGGCGGAAAATCCGGTTTTGCGCATGGCGGGGATAGACACAGCACCGGTGGTCAAAACGTTCGAGATGACAGAGCCGGACATCGAGCCCATGAACCCGCTGGCAAAGATTGAAACCTTGGCCGCACCGCCGCGGTAACCGCCCACAAGCCCAAGCGCGAGGTCGTTGAAAAACTGCCCTCCGCCAGTGCGTTGCAGCACCGCGCCGAATAAAATGAAGCCGATGACCACGCCGCCAAACGCCTTCATCGGGATGCCAAAACTGCTTTCGGCGGAATAGATGTGATAGGGGACGGTCTGCATGAACGTGCTTTGGAAACCCGAAAACGGGTCAGGCACGTGGCCTGCAAACGTCGGGTAGAACGCGAAAAACGCGACGATGCAAAACAGGATCATGCCGCCTGCGCGCCGTGTTGCCTCTAGCACGAGGAAAAAGAACACGACAGAAACGTATTGCGCGACTTTGGGTGGGGCATATTCCCAGCCCTGCGACAGGTTTTGCTGTGCGGTTTGCGACAGGTAGGCGGTGCAGCTGAGGGCGATGGCGAACAGCGCCCAATCGAGCAGCGAAGGCACGCCCCCCTTGCCGCCGCGCATTTGGAAAATCAGGAAACTCAGCGCCAGAAACAGGCCGCCAAGGATGTAAAGATAGCGCCCTTCGATCAGAACAAGCCCGAAAAGCTGGATGTTAAACAACTGGTTGATGACCAGAACCAGCGACAGCAGCGTGCCGATCACCACAACCCAACGCGCAGGGCCAGCAAGTCGTTCGGACGGGGTGGCACCATCAATGGCAACCTGCTCGTGCCCTGTCGGGATGGGGGTATTGGGATCGGACATGGGGGTGCTCACACTGAATGGACAAGGACAAACCGCCCGAAGCTAGGCTGCGGGCGGCTGCATCATTGGCGCGCGATCAAAATACGACCGGGAACCCACCGTCTCTGAGTGCTTTGCGGCGTGCTTTGGCCCAGGCTGCCGCCCAATCCGCGGGTGCCGCAGCTTTGGTTGCGGTCCATGCCGCAGCAAGCGCGTTCTGGCGCGCGATCAACGCATCATTGTGATCTTGAGCATCTTCGCTCCAGACGCCTGCTTCGGTGTAATAACGCACCGCACCGGCGTGGTAGGGCACAACCCATTCCATGTTTTGCTTGTCGATGGCCCAGCCGCCAATGCCCGGCGAATTGCCGTCATATTTGGGGAACAATTCAACCATCGCTTTGGTCATGTTGTACACGAGGTCGTCTTCGGTGGCTGCCATCGCGGTCAAAACCGGATAGGCATAGCCTGCGCCCTGATAGCCGTCTGTGCCATCGATATTGGCCCCGACGCGCGCTTTGTTCATCTGAAAGAATGGCGCGATGTCGATCATTCTGCCAAATCCTGCGGTGTCGGCAGGATCAATCGGTGGCCAGAATAGACCGCGTGGGCCGGCTGCGGCCTCATAGACTTTACCCGAGTTGGTGGAGGCGAATGCCGCGTCGACCTGACCTTCGATCAGGCCATTCCAGCTGGCGCCGTAGCCGCCAAAATCGACACGCTCGACGTCGTCCCACGTAAGGCCGCCGTAGGCGAGGTAGGCTTCTGTGTTCACGTTCAGGGCAGGTGCGCCAACGATGTAGGCGACGCGTTTGCCTTTGAGATCGCTAAAAGTTTTGATGTCGAGATCACCCGCCACGCCCACGGCCAAGTTGATTGCGCCGCCGTTGTTGGCCATCAAAACGCGGACCGGTTGTGGCCCCCAGTTTTCTGCGCCGAAATCAAACACGCCTTCTTGGGCCATGAAACTGCCACCGACGCCGGTTGCAGAAAACTGCACACGCCCCTGACGCAGGGGTTCGGTGCGCGACACGTCGTTTTTGCCCGGTAGAACGCGCAGGTTCACGCCGGCTGCATCCTGCAACGCGGCACCAATCGCGACCGATTGATTATAACCCGCAGAACCGGTGCCATAGGCCGTCCAGCTCAGCTGTTTTGGCAGCTCAAAGTCCTGAGCTGCAAGCAGCGTCGGCGCGGCGCCGATCGTGGCGCTAAGGCCCAAGATCGCAATTGTAGAAGTAAAGTAGTTCATAATTTCCTCCCAAAAATTCTTGAAATTGCTGCAATCACACGCAGCAAATATGGTCTGGCGGCCACTATTTCTGCGAAACAGCATTCCGCCCTGTGAAACAGACTATGGATCAGGGCTTTGACGAGTCAACACACCTTGGGTTTTACGCCCCGTCGGTTTTTGATGCTTTGCGCGTTGGCCGTGTCTAATCACATGTTAACGGTTGTGCCTTAAAAGTGCGCCTAAAGAAAAATTCGAGGCCAGCATGCGACGACGTTTTTTCCAAATTTGGTCGGTGATGCTCGTGTTGTGCGCGCAGGTCGGGCATGCGGACGTTTTGACGGATCAGGCTGAAACATTGACCCGCATCAACCTTGTTGGGCAGCAAAGGTTGCTTGCGGTCGAAATTTCGATGTCGGCGTGCATGGTTATGACCGGCGTCGACGTCGAGGCAAACGCGGCTTTGGTGAAAACCTCTGCAGACACGTTTGAACGCTTTTCGGTCGCGCTGCAGGCCGGTGACCCTGAGTTGGCGCTGCCTCCGGAAACCCATCCTGAAATTTTGGCGAATTACACTGTCGTTGGTCACAGCTGGCAGACATTTGCTGCAGCGTCCCGTCAGATTGCGTGGGGCGGCATTCAGTCGGTCACGGTGCGTCAGGTGCTTGCACTTGGTCCGGTCATCGTGCGCGACATTCAAATCGCCGCAGAGCTGGTCGAAACTGTGTACCGCGAGAAACTGGTCACCAAAAAGGAAATGACCCGGACCATTGATATCGCCGCCCGGCAGGGGATGCTTGCCATGTTGCTGGGGCAGCAATTTTGCTTTGCCGCGCTCGATATCAACCGTGCCGCGATGCAAGATGATTTGCGCGCGACGATGGAATTGTTCGCGGTGTCGATGGATGCGATGGCCAACGGCGACTATGATATGGGAATAATTGACCCGCCCAGTCTGGCAGCCCTTGGCACCATGCAAGACATGAAGGGCCTGTGGGAAAACGCCGTGCCGGTGTTGGACATTGCCCTTGCGGATCCGGACAATGCGCGCGACGTGCTGCAGGATTTGGAGCCAATCACGCTGTCGCTATTGGATCTGTCGCAAAAGATGTTGAAAATCTATTTGAATTGAGGTCGCAGCGCGCGCTTGGCTTTGCACATGTGCCGCGCGGCTTTCGACAGTCTTTTATGGACAATTCGGTGCTGTTTTCTCGACCACGTCTGCTTTTCCTTGCACCTGCCGTGCCACGCCACTAGAAGGGCGCAAATTCTTGCCAGCGCCAGTTTAGGCGCCCTAATCCTATGGAGCACACATGCAGGTCACCGAGACGCTGAACGAAGGTCTGAAACGCGGTTATTCTATCACCGTCACGGCCGCCGAACTGGACGCCAAAGTCGACGAAAAACTGGTTGAAGCGCAGCCAGAAGTCGAAATGAAGGGCTTTCGCAAGGGCAAGGTGCCTATGCCGCTTTTGAAAAAGCAATTCGGCGACAAGCTGATGGGCGAAGCGATGCAAGAATCCATCGATGGTGCCATGAACGAGCACTTTGAAGCGTCAGGCGATCGCCCAGCGATGCAACCCGACGTCAAAATGACCAACGAAGACTGGAAGCCGGGCGACGACGTACAAGTCGACATGGCCTACGAAGCGCTGCCAGAAATTCCAGAAGTTGATCTGAGCAAGATCAAGCTGGAGAAAATGGTTGTCAAAGCGGACGACGCAGCGATCGACGAAGCATTGGCCAACCTGGCCGAAACTGCCCAAGATTTTAAGGCCCGCAAAAAAGGCTCCAAAGCCAAAGACGGCGACCAAGTCACAATGGATTTTGTTGGCAAAGTTGACGGCGAAGCCTTTGAAGGCGGCGCAGGCGAAGCGTACCCATTGGTTCTGGGCTCCAACTCTTTCATCCCCGGCTTCGAAGAGCAGCTGGTTGGCGTGAAAGAAGGCGAAGAAAAAGCCGTAACGGTGTCCTTCCCTGACGAGTACCAAGCAGAGCATCTGGCCGGCAAAGAAGCCGTGTTTGATTGCACAATCCAAGAGGTTAAAGAACCTGTTGCTGCGGAAATCAACGACGAGCTGGCAACTAAATTTGGTGCCGAAGATCTGGCCGCGTTGAAAGGCCAAATCGGCGAGCGTCTTGAAGCTGAATACGGTGGTGCATCGCGCGCGATCATGAAGCGTGGCCTGCTTGATCAACTGGACGGTTTGGTTAGCTTTGAACTGCCGCCATCTTTGGTTGAAGCCGAAGCCGGTCAAATCGCACACCAGCTGTGGCACGAAGACAACCCGGAGGTTGAGGGCCACGATCACCCAGAGATCGAAACCACAGACGAGCACAAAACATTGGCGACACGCCGCGTGCGTTTGGGCTTGTTGTTGGCAGAGCTGGGTCAAAAAGCCGAAGTCACCGTGACCGACGCCGAAATGACACAAGCGATCATGAATCAAGCGCGCCAGTACCCTGGTCAAGAGCGTCAATTCTTTGAATTCGTTCAGCAAAACCAGCAAATGCAGCAGCAAATGCGTGCGCCTTTGTTCGAAGACAAAGTCGTAGATCACATCGTTGAGCAAGCGACTGTCGCCGATAAAGAAGTGTCCAAAGACGAGCTGCAAAAAGCCGTTGAGGCGCTCGAAGAAGAGTAAATTCTACTTTAGTGATTTACGGGGCCGCGTCCGCAGGGATGCGGCCCTTTTTCGTTTCGCAAAACCCAAGGCAGGCGTAGAAAAGCGTGTATTCGTATCCAAATCACCCTACGCAGCAGGGCTACATGACCAAAACCGCGCAACGCGCGTATGTCGCATCGGCGATTGAACGCGGCCTGCTGCCCGGGGATGCGATGCGCCGCGCTGATATCGTGTCGCTGAAGGCATCGAACGACCCTGATGTTCCGATCCAGTTTTGGCAGCTGTTTTCAGTGCTTGGCCCTGATCCGATCATTCAGATCGTGCAGGATTTTTACGTCCGTGTTTTTGCGGACGAAGAATGGTTCACTTCTGTTTTTGCCCGTGTGGGCGGGGTCGGGTATCACATCAACACCCAAGCTTCGATGTGGGCGGATGTCATGGGCGGCGGGCCGTATTATCACGGCGCTGATTTCCGTCTGAGCTTCCACCACACTCACAATGCGATTGCGCTGATGAATGATCGCGGGGCGGCGCGCTGGGTCACATTGATGAACCAGACGCTGGATGTATCAGACCAATATTTGCCAGATGATCCGCGGGTGCGGGTGTCTCTGAATACGTTCCTGACGCATTTTCTGGGGAAATATGCCGTCGAATTCGGGTTGGGCGATGTTGGCGCGTTTGGTGCGGTGAACGGGCGTTTTTGACGTGTAGGGACGACTAGGCGCGCTGGATGTATTTTTGGGCGGTGATTGCCGATAAAATGCTCAGCGCGGCGGCCACCCAAAGGGCTGGGGTATAGCTTTGCGCCCAATCATAAATTTGACCTGCGAACCATGGTGCGAGCAACCCTGCCAAGCCCCAAGCTGTGAAAATACGGCCGTAAGCCAGTGGGCCCGCGTCACTTGGAAAGAGCAAAGATACTGCTGCTGGATAGGCCGCTATTGTGCTCCCATAGGCAAAACCCACGATCCCCAAAATCACAAGAGTCTGACCGGGAAACCCCGACAGCGCGAGGAGTGCAGCAGCACCAAGAAGCGGCAGGATTGTGAGAATCCGGCGCGGCGATACCCGATCTGAAAGCCACCCGGACAACAGGCTATCCCAAACCATTGGCAAGCCCAAACGCCAGACTGTACCCGATCCAAACCAGGTCCAGCCCGTTTGCTATGCTTGCTAGGCCGGCCCCTGTGGCCCCGAGGACTGCAATGACGATGTAAATTGTTGCCGGTTGCAGGCGTGAATAAAGGGCGGGACCAAATAGAACTGCTGTTGTCAGAAACACCAAGCCCGAGGCGTAAATCAGGCTGACGGTCGCGCGCGAGGTGGCAAACAACGTCTCAAGTGGGTCTAGGAAAACCGAAAATGCGTGGATCGAGCCAAGCACCATGGCCACCATTGATGCGGCAAAAAGGACTGTGCGTCCTTGAGAAGGGGATGGCCTCATGGCTGAACTGTACTGCAAGGACGCCACAAAACAACATTTTCGGGCCCGTTGTGTGCCTTTCAAAGGGTGTTGCGGCTGTTCGTGCGCCATGACTCTAGCCCAGCCCCCGTAGTACGCGCTTGCCTCTGTGCGGGTGTAAACCTACTGCTGTGCTCAGGGAATTTCCCGCGCGCTTACAGATTGATTGCCGATGTCCACCAACTCCTCTTCTTCTCAGGTCACCGGCTATGCTGCGGCGTGGAGCATCGTTTTTGTCTGGTCATTTTGGTTGATCGTAAGCCGTGTCGCCAACCAAAGCGGCTTGACGATCTATGATTTGGCGGCGTTCCGCTACGGTTTGGCCTCGGTGGTCGCAGTGCCTCTTTGCCTGTATTACAAGCCTTGGCGTGGGCTGCGTTTGATGCAAATCGCAGTGCTTTCGTTCATTTTGGGCCCCGTTTACATCCTTGTCGTTTTTTCCGGATTTCTATTTGCGCCCGCCGCCCACGGGGGGATTTTTATGAACGGGATGCTGCCGTTAATCAGCATCGTTTTTGGCGTGGTTCTGATGCGGGTTTTGCCCGGTTTCAAACAGGTTTTGGGGGCCGGATTGATCCTTGTGTCGGCGATTGCACTGGCGTGGGACGCCAGCGTAAGCAGCGGCGAAACAGCGTGGATCGGTGATCTGCTGTTTGTGATCGGCGCGCTGTTTTTTTCGACCTACGTGATCCTGTCAGAGCGCTGGCAGCTGGGCGCGATGCAAATCATCTTTTGCGGAACAATCGTCAATGCGGCGCTGTATCTGCCGGTTTGGGCGCTTTGGTTGCCCTCTGGCATTGCTGACGCGCCGATGGGGCCATTGCTGTTGCAGGCGGTCTATCAAGGGTTTGTGCCAAATCTGATCGGATTGCTGTTCATCGCGCATGCCTCGCGGACAATTGGCAACGGCAATACCTCGTTTATTCTGGCTGCTGTGCCGGGGGGCGGCGCGATTTTGGGCGCGTTGATTTTGGGCGAAAGCCTAAGCCTGATCAGCCTTGCCGCATTGGTTGTTTTGACCATCGGATTGCTGATCAGCGTGCGCAGAAAGCGTCCGCAACCTGCCTGAATCGTGATTAGAAAATACCCCGAGCAGCGTTAGTCATTTGCGGCGATTACAGCGAACTCGACGACAAAAACGCCGTTGGGCATGACATTTTTCAGCGATTGCGGCAGCTCGGTTGTGCTGAGCGGGATGGTTCCGTGGTCACCAGGTTTTGCCGTTGAGGGCAGCGCAAAATCAAAAACGAACAATGATTGTGTGCCCTCGATACGGGTAGGCGAATAGACCATCGTGCGACCACGTGGTTCGATCAAATCGCTGTCTTTGGCATCAAACGTCCAAACGGCAGGATTGCCCGGCAGTTGCACTTGTAGCGGCCAGCCAAGCCGGATCAGTTGAACCCGCATTTTGGCCATCATGCCGTTGTCTTCGTGCGGCAAAATATGGCAGTGATAGACGGTCTTTCCGGTGACATCGGGGCGGAAATTCATGCGCACGACCGCTTGGTCCGGCATTTTGAGCGGTCCGACCAATTTTGTTGGCCGCTGACATCCATCGTGCCTATCACCCGGCTGGGACTGGATCATCTCGAGCAACCTCGTGCGGAACGAAAACGGAGCAGCGTACAGCGCCTCAATGGTGATTTTCCCATCCCGATGGGCCATAGCCAGATGACTGACTAAAATGATCGCCGATTTCATGGTCGTGATCCGTTTCAATTATGACCCATATTTTTGCCTTTAGTTGGTGGTTGCAGCAGTGTCTGCAGTGTTTCTGGTGATAGACGGGGAAAGAGCGGTGAATGCGTTTGGTCAATCATTTTGCCCCTTACGCGGCAACTTGAACGGGCAGGCGGGGTTTCATATTAAAATTTTTATCAAATAGGCAAATAAGGCAGCACCGCCAAAAGTTAACAAGAAGATACCCTGATTGACCTAGGAATTGACATAATACCAACGCGCCCAAGAGCTAAACGGAATTTGCGTGAGGTGATCTGTTTCACCGGACCAGCGCCAAAAAATGTTTCGAATTTGGGAAAAATGTAATGAGTACGAACAGCAGCTCCGATCCTGCCTCGCAGAGTAACAGTGTGCACACTGGTACGTCTGGTACCGATACTCTAACGGGTGGTCTGGGCAATGACACGATCAATGGCGATGCGGGCAATGACATCATCGCAGGTGACGGGCCTGTCGCGGGTGCGTGGCATTATGAAACCTATGATTACAACTTTTCCTCTTCTGCTGGGCAGGCGTTTGACATCGAAAGCGGTGTGCGCACGGGGTCGGGCTATGTCACGGATTTCGATGAAGGAAATCTGACCAATTCGATCAGAGGCACGACCGGCAACCCCGAAGATTTCGGGGTCATTTACACATCGACGCTGGATGTAACTGCGGGTGGCACATACCGCCTGACGACCTCGTCTGATGATGGCTCGACCATCCAGATTTTTGACAGCGCCGGCAACGCGCTTGATTTTTCGAACCAGACCGGCGGCGTTTTAGACTATCTGAACAATGACTTTCACCAAGGCACAACCACGCGCTACGGCGATGTCGTTCTTGACAGCAATGAAACGTACACGGTCCAGATCCGGTATTGGGAAAATGCTGGCGGCGACGCGTTAAGCGCGACGATTTCCGGCCCTGATACTGGCAATGTTTCAGAATCCTTGTTGACGTCGTCGATGTTGGGTCTGGCCCCTGATCCTGATTATTCAGTGACAGGCGTGGCCGCTGGCATCGAGGGCGACGACGTCCTGAATGGCGGCGCTGGCGACGACACGATCCAAGGGAACGGCGGCGATGACACCATAAATGCAGGTGCAGATAACGACAGCGTCGACGGCGGCACAGGCAACGATTCCATCGAAGGCGCTGCTGGCAACGATACGCTAGAGGGCGGCACCGGTGACGACACGATTTATGGTGGTGAAACACCGACCGACAATTTGCTGACCAACGGTTCGTTCGAAGACGGCACGCATGCTGCAAATGGCGTGAACGGTCTGGATGGCTGGTCAAACACCACAGGGTCACCGGATTCCGCAGACGACGGCGCGGCAGCTGAATCGTGGAACCCCGCGAATGAGGGCAGCGACGGCACCGGCTACGTCACCATGTGGACCTACGCAAACGGCAACCCCGGTGAGGCAATGCAGCAAACGCTGGCAACCCCGCTGGCGGCTGGTGAAAGCTATACCCTAACCTTTGATGCGATTTCTGCGGATCAGGTTGGCGGCACATGGTTCACGCCTTCTGACATTCCCGTCAGATTTGAAATCGTCGATCAGGCGACAGGCACCGTGCTGGGCAGTACGGTTGTCCAAGGCACCAGCTACGAAGAATACGAATTTGATTTCACGCCTACGACGGCCGTAAGCACAATCATTTTGCGTCCCGCAACCGAAGGCTCTGGCACCTATCCGTCAATTATTTTGGACAATGTCAGCTTGAGTGTGACGCCGGATCCGGACGGCGATGACGTCATCACGGGCGGGGCTGGCGATGATTTGATTTTTGGCCAAATCGGTGATGACACGGTCGATGGCGGCGACGGCGATGATACGATCGACGGCGGCAAAGGCAACGACCAACTGACGGTTGGCGTCGGTGACACCGCCAGTGGTGATGACGATTCCGACAACTTCATCCTTGATTTTACCCAAACCAGCACGACGGGGTCCACCACGATCACAATCGATGGCGGCACTGGCGAAGACGCCGGGATCGACTATGACACGCTGAATCTGTCAGGGCAGGGTGAATACACGCTGACGCAGACGGTCGATGCCGATGGGGATTCAACCAGTGGTACGGTGACGTATGCGTCCGGTCAGGTCGTTAACTTTAGCGAGATTGAAAACCTCATCACCTGCTTTACGCCCGGTAGCATGATCCGCTCAGAGCAAGGTCAGGTTGCGGTTGAAAACCTTGTTGTCGGCGATTTGATCGAAACGCAGGATCACGGGTTGCAGGCCATTCGTTGGATCGGGTGTCGCAAGCTGGACGCAATTGATCTTCGGCTCCATCCAAAACTGCGACCCATCCGCATTTCAGCAGGTGCCTTGGCCACAGGGTTGCCCAAGCAGGATCTGGTGTTGTCGCCTCAGCACCGCGTGTTGGTGCGCTCAAAAATCACCGACCGGATTTGTGGTGAAGCCGAGGTTTTGATTCCGGTGAAAAAGCTGCTTGGCATTGACGGGATCGATATCGTTGCAGATCAAGAGGCGGTGACGTATTTTCACCTGCTGTTTGATCGGCATGAAATCGTGTTTGCCAATGACGCACCGACCGAAAGCCTGTTCTTGGGGGCGCAATCGTTGAAGTCGCTTTCGCCAGAAATGCTGGATGAAATCAACACTCTGTTCCCGGAGATTTTTGCGAGCGGTTTTGAGCAAACACCGGCCCGCACGATCCTGCAAAAAAACAATCGGATCGAAAATCTTGTGCGGCGTCACAGCGTGAACGCGCAGGCGTTGTTGGACATCAGCTAGTTTCTGGGCCAAAACCGGATTCAGGCGGGTCTGCTACGTCGCTGTGTTGCCCATGATATGGGCTTCTAAGGCCGCGAGACCTTCGTCCAGTCCAAGCCGCCCAAACCCCAACCGGAAACGATCGGTCGGTGTTTCGCCAAGGTCAGAGCGGTAAATCGTGCTGGGCAACAACAACACCCCGCTTTTTTCGACCAAAGACCGGCAGAACGCATCTACGCCTTCCGCCCCTTTGTAGCGCGGGAACGCCATACAAGACCCGTCCGGGCGGCGCCATTCGAACAAGTCCGGGTGCCGTGCAAAGAATGCGTCCCATTTTGGCAGGTTCTGATCCACGATTTCGCAGTTCCGACGCAAAAGCTGTGCGCGATTGTTCAATGCAATCTTGGTCAGTCGCTCGCTTGGGCCTGAATTGCAGATCGACAAATAGTGCTTCATCCGCTCCATTTTTGACAGGATTTCAGCGTCCTGGCAGGCGATCCACCCAATGCGCAGACCGGGCAGGCCAAATGATTTTGACATCACATTCAGCGACAGCCCGCGTTCGTAAACATCGGCGATAAAGGGCAGGTGGCGGGTGCCTGTTGGGCCAAGCCCGTTGAAAATTTCATCGTGCAGAATGTAGATGCCATGGGTGCGACACAAATCCACCAGCGCCATGTAGCGATCCAACGGCAGGATCGTGCCCGTCGGATTGTGCGGGAAATTAATGGTCATCAGTTTGGTGTTTGGTCTGATCGCAGCCTTGACCCGGTCAATATCCAACGACCAGCCATCGTTTGGATCCAGCGGCACGCCGGTGGCCTCGCAGATCGCGACGGGCAAGGTTTCATGGCTTTGATAGTTGGGGGTGACGACGATGGCGTGGCTGTCGGCGTCAAGGATCACGTTGTTGGCTGCAAAAATGCCTTCGCTGGCGCCGGCGAAACACAAAATGTCGGATGCGGCCTGCCGTTTGTAGATGGTGGCAATCGTGGCGCGCAGATCGGGCGCGCCATAGGTTTCGGTGTAGCCGAGCGACATGCCGTCAAACTCTTCGCGTTCCTGCGGTGTTGCCATTGCCAGCAAATCGCGCATCGAAATGCTCTCGGCATCAGAGGCGGTCATGTGGTATCGCGCTTTGAACTCCCATTTTGAAAAGTGGGTCTCAAGGCGGAAGTCGGGCAATGTCGGCATTGTCGGGATCACCTGTTTGGGTTGCATAAGGGGCTGGCACGACATGATTATCTTGGATCGCGCGCAAATCGAAGACCTAATTGATCTAGAGATCGCAGGGCAGGCAATCGCCGCCGCGTATATTGCTGCGAGCAGGGGGCACGTTAATTTGCCAGCGGTCGGGCATATCACCTTTCCCGACCGATCTGCCGATTGCCACATCAAATACGGCCATGTGCAAGGCGATCCCAATTTTGTCATCAAGGTCGCGACCGGCTTTCCGCAGAATGCCGAAACGGGATTGCCGACAGGAAACGGTGTGTCCCTTGTGATGTCTGCGCAAACGGGCGCTGTGAACGCGGTTTTACACGATCAGATGCTTTTGACGGATATTCGCACGGGGTTGGGTGGGGCCATCGCAACCAAGAATTTGGCCCGCGCCGATAGCCGTCGGGTTCTGGTCGTGGGGACCGGTCCACAGGCACTGCGGCAAATCCAAAGCCATATCGCTTTGATCGGTGACCATCTGACATTCGAGGTCTGGGGGCGGTCGAATGCCAAGGCCCAAGCGGTTGTCGCAGCTATGACCGGCAAGTGCGCGATTGCGGTTGCCCCGGATTTGGAGGCAGCAGCGTGCAAGGCGGATATCATCGTCACGGCAACCGGATCGAACACGCCCTTGATCAAGGACGAGTGGGTGAACAGAGGTACGCATGTCACAGCACTGGGCGCGGACGCGCCGGGCAAGCAAGAGCTTGAAACGAACCTCGTGGCCCGCGCTGATGTGTTGGTTGCGGATTCTAGTGCTCAATGTCTGGATCATGGAGAGTTCTGCCATGCCTTTGGTACTGCAAAGATACTGGCAACACAGGTTAGCGAACTCGGCCTTGTCCTATCAGGGGACGTGCGTGGGCGCACTGATCCCGCGCAAATCTCGATTGCCGATTTGACAGGGATCGCCGCCCAAGACATTGCAATTGCTAACGTTGTGCTGGCGGCACAAGGCGCCAACTAGGCGGTGCAAACGCACGTTACCGTCATGCACTCAAATCCTGCGATTGCTTGATGGGCTGCGTGGGATGAAAACGACGATCATTTTACGATCGCCTAGCGCTCCGAAGATGCCCCCAATCCCGACCAGCAAAAACAACTCGCTTAGAGGCAGGTTGTTTAAAAACAGTACATCATTGTACAAAATTGCGTATTAGTGGTGTGCCAATGAGCCACCTCATTGAGTGACAAAAGGATTTAACCATGCTGGGTGCGCAGAATTTAGACTGGGAAGACGTGAAGAGTTTCGCAGTAGTTGCTGTTGCGGGATCAGTGCGTCGCGCCGCCAAGGAACTGAACGTGCATCATTCAACCGTCAGTCGCCGGATGGACAGTCTAGAACACGCGCTAGGGACCAAATTATTTGATCGCAAACCCGAAGGCTTTGTTCTGACCTCCGCTGGCGAGAGGTTTGCGTCTACCGTGCAAGAATGCGGGCTGCGTTTGAACGATGCGGAGCGGTTCATCTCGGGCCAGGACCGCGACCTGAGCGGTATTGTCACCGTCACAATGGCTGAATCTATGGCCGTTCATGCATTTGCGCCACGATTGGCAGAATTTGCGGAAACTCATCCCAACATCGAAGTACACATGATCATGACCACAAAAGTTGTGGATATTTCGCGGCGCGAGGCCGATATTGCCCTGCGTATCGACAACAATCCACCCCAAACATTGGTCGGAAAGCGGCTCTATCCTTATTATCAAACGGTCTATGCGACCCAAGATTATCTCGATTCACATGACTTTGAAAACGATCCTGAGTCTGCGCGCTGGGTGGCTTGGCACGCAGGCAAGAACAGGTTTCCTGCGTGGACAAAAGAGGCTGGATTTGGCGGCGTGCCGCTTTGGGGGCATTTCCCGGAACCTTCTATGCAACAAGCAGCGGCGCGGGGCGGAATGGGGTTGGCAATGCTGCCGTGCATCATGGGCGACAATGATCCCGAGCTGGTACGTGCCACGACGCGCAAGCCGATGAAAGCACGTGATATTTGGTTGCTTACACACGCTGATCTGCGCAGAACAGCACGGATCAAAGCCTTTATGACCTTTGCCGAAAAGGTTATGCGAGACGCGAAATCGCAGTTTTTGGGAAAGACTGGTGCGTGAATGCGCCACTCTGGTGCGCAATGCGCCGATGACAATGTAAATTTGCTACGCCAGAAATGTGTTTGAACCAACGGGACCGATCCGTCCGCATGACTGGAGACACACCATGGAATTTCCTTACATCGCCGCATTTGTCGGTGCATTTTTAATCATTATGCAACAGGTGTTTATGATGATCACAGGCACGCACCGGGGAAAGGTCGCAATTGGCGTTGGATTTGGTGATGACAACGAATTGGAGCGGAAAATTCGCCGTCACGGGAACCTCGCGGAAAATGCCGCGATCTTTCTTGTTGTGCTAGGTTTTGCTGAAATTCTGTCAGGTGGCGGCATGGTTACAACCATCATTGGTGTGGTTTTTCTCGTGTCACGCATCGCTCATGCGACGGCGTTTTCATCGCTGGCGGGCTCTCATGGGCAGGAAAACAGCGCGCGGATTTATGTGTTGTGCCGGCTGTTTGGCGCGCTTGGCACTGGGCTGTCTGGCATCGTTCTTGGCGTGTACTTGTTGTATCTGCTGGCGATGTAAATCGGGCGTAGTGCGTACCTGAAATCGTCTGGGACGTTGAACATGCCAAACGTCACCACGATACTTTGAATACTACGACAATTGGTATGAAAATTGTCGCTTTGTCGGGGGCAGGGCCATTCAGGTTCTCCATCAAGACGTAGAGATTGATGCGACTTTGATTTCCAGGGAACCAGAGTTGAGACCAAAGAGCGGAGTGTGGACGATTGGGACTGTGTGGGCCTAACGGATTTAGCTTTCGCGCGTCACGCAATCCCGAGAAACCCAAGCTGTACGTCCAATTGGCATTGCCCCATCTGATGTCCGGACACAGTTGGTTTGCCATTTGCTTGGGCTGCCAAACAAAGCGTCGTTGGGGTGGCGCGCGTGATGACGTCGCATACCAGTTTCGCAGATTTGATGTCTTGATCCGTGAACGGCTGCGGGTCTTGTAAATCTTTCCCAAGAGTTGTCGCATTGATCAAGATAGCGCCAGCTTTTGTGGATTGTGAAACAACCACGTCGGGCCAGTGCTGCGCTATCAGATCGTTCACGGATTTCGCGCGCTCTTTATCCGTTTCGCTAAGGATCAATTGCGAAATGCCCCTTTCGCACAGGGCATCGACGATGGCTATTCCAGCCCCACCGCCGGCCCCCAAAACATGCGCCACACCGTTTTTGATAGGAATTCCGGCCGCATCGATCGCTGCGCACATCGCCAAGCCGTCCGTTGCATCCCCGATCAACCGGCCATTTTTGGATCGTACGGTATTGACCGCGCCCAACCGCGCGGCGCGCGTGCTGCAGTTGTCCATGGCGATAAACGCGGCCTGTTTATGCGGATAGGTGACCGAGCATCCGATCATGTTGGCGCTGTGGCGTAGCAATTCCCAAAACCCCGACACGCCTGATTGGGACACGTCCAGTGGCACCATGGCAATGTCTAACCCTTTCGCATCAAAGGCAGAATTGAAGGTTGGGGGCGAAAATACATTTGCAATCGGACTGCCGATGATCGGGATAATTTTGGTTTTTCCGGTGATGGGCATCTTGAGGCTTTCAAAAATGGGCTTGACTCATTGTCTTCAATATTGCGAAAAATATCCAACATTTTTTAAAAAGGTGAACGAATTGCTGTTTGGCGGACGTAGATCAGAAGACGACACTGTGGTTGAAATGCTGGCCTCTGCGATCCGGCGCGACATTTCGTTTGGCGTGCTGCGCCCTGATCAAAAGCTCAAGATCACGGACCTGCGGCAAAGCTATGGTGGATCCAACCATTCGATGCGCGAAACGCTGCGCATTTTGTCCTCCGAAGGGGTGGTCGAAGCAACCAATCAACGGGGTTTTCGCGTCACCTCAGCCACCGAAGACGATCTTCGTGATATTCTACTGGTGCGCCTTGAGGTTGAAAAACTGGGTCTTAAACGCTCGCTTGAGCGCGGCGATGTCGCATGGGAAAGCCGTGTGATTGCAGCCCTGCACGCGGTCAGCCGTGCTGATGGTCAAGTTCAAGACAACCCTGATGACGTGACGGCCTTGCAATGGGACGAGGCCTGCCGGGATCTGAGTATGGCGCTGATTTCGTCCAGTGGTTCGCCAAGGTTAAGCACGATGGCGGCACAATTTTACGGCCAATCGCGGCGTTTTCGTCTCGCGCTTTTGCGCGAAGGTCGCATTGATTTTGCCGCGCGCGCGGTGCGCAGGGCCCAATTGCAAGACGCCGTTATTGCACGTGACGAGACACGCGCGCTTGGGGTTCTTGAAGACGATATTGGTGCCGATTTGGGCGCCTGAAATAACACAGAACGGATCATTTAGGGAGGAAACAATGGTCATTTTCAACAGACGTCAGACACTGGGCCTGATCGGTGCGGCGGCGGCGTCCAGCCTTGCAGCACCAGCAATTGCGCAAAACAAAAAGATCGTGGTGGGGGCGTTGCGCTTCACGTCGCATTCCGCCAGCTTTATCGCGGCAGAGCGTGACTATTTCAAAGCCGCTGGCCTTGATGTCGAATTGCGCTTTTTCCAAGCCGCACAGCCCATGGCCGTGGCCATCGCGTCAGGTGATGTCGATTACGCCGTAACGGCGATCTCGGGTGGCTTGATTTCACTGGCTGACAAGGGCGCGATCAAAGTCATCGGCGGCGCGCTCAGCGAAGAACCGGGCATTGACGGTCAAAAAATCCTTGTCTCAGACGCAGCATTTCAGGCTGGTGTCACAACACCGGCAGGTCTGGCAGGCAAGAAATTCGGGATTTCAACTGCCGGATCGTCCTTTCACTACATGGGCTCCAAAATCGCGCAGGCCGAAGGTGTCGACATGTCGTTCACGCCGCTGCAAAAAGTCGGAGCGATCATTGGCGCGCTTAAATCCGGCCAGATCGATGCATGGTCCATCGTGCCGCACATCGCCAAACCGCTCGCAGGGTCTGGCGCGGTTCACATCATCGGGAATGTGTCCGATTATTTGCCGAACTATCAGGTCACAACGGTGTTCACATCCGCCAAAAACGCAAGCGACGAACGCGGCCAGACGGCCGATTTCATCAAGGCCTTTGGCATGGGGGCAAATGACTATAACGCCACCATGATCGACAAAGCCAGCGGCGAGGACGGCGTTAATGACATGGTCGATCTGATCCATAAATACGTCTACACGGATCGTCCGCGTGAAAAAGCAGCACCGTCCATCATCAATGGCACGATGCGGATCAATGAGGGCGCGCGCCTGAACACGGCGTCGGTTCAGGATCAGCTGAGCTGGTTCCAGTCCGAGGGCCTTATTGATGGTGACATCACCCTCGATACGTTCGTTGACACCAGCTACGTCGACACCTTTGAGGCCTAAGGTCTAAAACACGGCTGGCCGCTGTTTGATGTGGCCAGCCGATGTCTCTTTGTTCAGGAAAAATTCATGGATATTCGCTTGGATGCGATCAGTCATTCCTATGGCGACACAGAAGTCTTGCGTGACATTTCGCTGGATATTCCAACCGGCAAAATCGTCTGCCTTGTCGGCCCGTCTGGCTGTGGCAAATCGACGTTGCTGCGTCTGCTGGGCGGGCTAGAGCGACCGTCTGCGGGGCGGGTTTTGCAGCTTGGGTCGCCACCAGAGGGCTGCCTGAATCCGCTGACGTATGTGTTTCAGGATTTTGCGCTGCTGCCTTGGCGTTCGGTGCATGGAAATATTTCACTGGTGCTCGAAGATCACGGCATCAAAGGTGCGCGTGCGAACGATATTATCGCGGATGTTCTGGCGCGCACCAAGCTGAGTGATTTCAAAAACGCGCTGCCGCGGCAATTGTCCGGTGGCATGAAACAACGGGTCGCCATTGCGCGCGCGCTGGCCGTCAAACCGGCGGTGATGTTGATGGATGAACCGCTGTCTGCCCTTGATAGCCAGACCCGCGAATTGTTGATGGATGATCTGGTGACCTTGTGGACCCGCCAGCCGTTCACCGCCTGTTATGTCACCCATAATCTGGCCGAAGCCGTGCGACTGGGCCACCAGATTGTCGTCTTGTCCCGTCGTCCCGGTCAAATCCGCGAGGTCGTCGAAATCGAAACGCCCTTGGCTGCACGTGGTCACGGAGATGCCGAGTTAGAGCGCACGCAGAAACACCTTTGGGATTTGATGCGCGAAGAGGCCCGCGCCGCTGATGAGGAATTGCTTGATGTCTGATGCAACGCCAAAAACCCAACCGATCGAGGTCCGATTTCGCGGCGGCGGGTTCGCGCCAAAATCACGCCGCTGGGTCGGACTGATCGTTTTCGTCTTTTTGATCGCAATCATGGAAATCGGTACACAAAGTGGGTTTGTGTCGTCGCTGACCTTGCCAAAACCGTCCGACGTGCTGGCGACCTTTGCAGAGCTGTGGGACAGTGGATTATTGTTCAAACACCTGTTCCCATCCCTCAGTCGTCTTGCTGTGGGGGCCACGATTGGTGCGACAATCGGGATCGCGGTTGGCGTCATGATCGGGCTGTTTTCTTACGTGCGCGCAGGTTTGGTGCCGCTGGTGGCCGCGATCTTTCCGATCCCCAAAATCGCCTTGTTGCCGTTGTTTGTAATCTGGTTCGGGATCGACGAGGCCAGCAAATACGCCCTGATCGCCTTTGGCACGTTCACGCCCACGGTCGTCGCCACCTACGGCGCGGTCGACAACGTTGACCGGTCGCTGATCCGCATGGGTCAAAGTTTTGGGCTGTCGTGGTTTTCGATTGTTCGCAAGATCGTTTTGCCAGGGGCCATGCCCGGTATCTTGTCCGGTCTTCGCATTTCACTGGCGATTGCGATTATTCTGCTGGTCGCTGCCGAAATGCTGGGGGCCGAATACGGAATTGGTGCCTACATCCTAGAGGCCGGATCGCTGTATGATCTGGAGCGCCTCTTTGCTGGCGTCGTGATCCTGTCGCTGTTGGGCGTCATTCTAAGCACTGTGATCGGCGCGATTGAGCGTCGCCTTCTTGGTTGGCGATCATGAGCCGCAAGCCTGAATGTGACTATGACGTGGTTGTTGCGGGCGGCGGTGCGGGTGGTGTTGGTGCCGCTTTGGGCGCGGCCCATGCAGGTGCGGATGTTCTGCTGGTCGAGAAATATGGCTTTTTGGGTGGGGCTGCGACGTCGTCCAACGTGCTGGCCTATTGCGGTTTTTTCCAACAGGGGGCAACCCCGATCAAGGCGGTTGGCGGGGTTGCGGATCTGGTTCTGGACGAATTGCGCAGCTTGGGGTTGGACTGCGATCCGTTCTGTTCGCCAACGACCTTGAACTGGATCATCCTGCTAGAGCCGGAAGCGGTGAAACTGGCGCTGGATCGCGTGTTGATCAAGGCCGGCGTGGACGTGTTGTTGCACACGCGCGTGGCCGCAGTTGCACGCACAGCAGATCGGATCCAATCGGTCACATTGGCCGGCATGGAAGGGCGCAGACGCGTCGCGGCAGAGGCGTTTGTGGACGCCACGGGTGACGCGAACCTCGCGATGTTGGCCGGTTTGGACTGCCGTGTTGGCAATGAAAACGGGCACCTGCAAGCGATCTCGGCACCCATTCGGATTGGCGGGCGTGATCACACTGTCCCGATCGACCGCGACGCGGTGATTGCAGGGTTCGAGGTTTATAACCGGACCGGCCAATACCCGTCTGCGCGCACCGATGGGGGCATCTTTACCGAAGTTCCGCGCACCGGAGAAATGTGGTGGATGATGTTTGATCATGCGATCGCGGATCTGTCCTCAGAAAGCTTTACGCGCGCCGAACAAGCCGCACGAGGGGCTGCGCATGATTATGTCGACGTGCTGCGCGCGCATGTTCCCGGGTTCGAGCACGCGTATCTGTCATCGAGTGGCCCACAAATCGGTATCCGCGAAAGCCGTCATCCCCCCGCGCGCTACGATCTAACGGCCGAGGATCTGCGCACGGGGCGCCAACGCAGTGACGGTGTTGCCAAAGCCGCGTGGCCAATCGAGGATCACTCGGAGCCGGGGAAACCGGTATATCATTCCGTGGGCGGGGACGGGTTTGCCGATATCCCGCTCGATTGCCTTCGCGCAACAGGGTTGGATAACGTGTTCTACGCCGGCCGTTTGATCGGCGCTGACGACATGGCGTTCGGATCAATCCGTGTGATGGGAACCGCGTTCGCCACCGGAGAAGCCGCAGGTCGCGGCGCCTGCGACTGTTTCTAAGGGGCACTACCATTGCCCGAAGGGCGAGGAGCAGCACCGCGCAAACTGCACAGTGCTGCTAACGTCGTCGCCCGCCTGCGTGCCTAGTCGACCAGCGTCACGATTGTGTCGCGCGATTTGCGCACCTTTTTCATCGGCAACAGCCAGTCCGCCGCAGGGTCGCGGTACCCCAGTGGCAGCAAAACAACCGATCGCAGGCCACGCGCAGTAAGACCCAAAATCTCGTCAACTTTGCTTGGATCGAAGCCTTCCATCGGCGTGCTGTCGACTTCTTGCTCGGCCGCAGCCACCAGCGCAATTCCCAACGCAATATAGGCTTGGCGCGCCGCGTGCGCATAGTTGACCTCGGCGTCGCGAGGCACATAGTTGCTTTTCAAATTGTCGTAATAGGCGTTCAGCATTGGCAAATCGCCACGTGCTTCGACATTCAGTTGCACAACATCATCGATACGCTCGGCGGTGTAGGTGTCCCACGCGGCAAATACCAACAGATGAGAGCCATCGGTGATCTGGGCTTGATCGCCTGCCGCTTTGCAAATTTTTGTCTTAACGTCCTGATTTGTCACCAATATCAGCTCAAATGGCTGCGTGCCACTTGATGTCGGAGCCAGTCGAATGGCCTCGATGATAGCGTCGACTTTGTCCTGTGGGACAGGTTTTGTAGGGTCCATTTTCTTAGTTGCATAACGCCAGTTCAACTGGTCACTGAGGGTTTTGTTGGTCATTTATCTGATCCCATTGTCGGCACCGGAATGGTGCGGTATACATTTGTTACCGACGCTATATTCGGTACCAAAATCCTTCGCAAGGAGGCACAATTTTGACCCTCGGTTACAAAAAGGGAACCGCCATGCTGGACGCCGAACAATGCCCCGATTGCAAACGCATCAATGGTGTCCTGTCGCGGGTCGGGGACCGCTGGAGCGTTCTGGTGGTCATCTCGCTGTCGCAATACGGCACGCTGCGGTTCAATGAACTGAAGCGGAATTTGGGAATTTCGCAACGCATGCTGAGCCTTACGTTAAAAGAGTTGGAACGTGATGGTCTGGTCAATCGCACCTATCACCCGACGATCCCGCCCAAGGTCGAATACAATCTGACGCCGCTCGGCGAATCCTTTCGCGCGCCTGTCGCTGCTTTGGGGTATTGGGCGCTTGAGAACCTTTCAGCCATTGATGCCGCCCGTGAAGCGTATGATGCTTCAGCCTAACTCGCTAAATGCGGCCAAGCCGCCAATCTGCAAACAGGTTGGATCGTTCCGAAAACGCGTCTGTGTCGTATCCGGCGAACAACCCGTCTTGGGTGACTAGAACAGTGCGCCAGCCACGTGCAGCAGCCCCCAAAATATCGGTGTGCAGCGTGTCACCGCACATGGCTATGCGCTGCGGCGGGACCCCGGCTAGTGACGTCTCGATCAGATCATAGACCTCTGGAAAAGGTTTGCCGAAAAACCGCACGTGGTCGGGAAATTCGTCTGCGATAAGGTGGCCGTAGTGGCCGGGTTCTATCGAAAACCCGTTGTCGCGTGGCGCTGCCAAATCGGCGTTCCCGATCAAGAGGGGACGGGGGCGTTGTCGCATCGCTGCCACCAGCAGGTCTTGTCGTTTCTCGGTCCACTCGGCGGTCGATAAGAATAGGAACTGGTCTACAGCAGTATAGATTTTCGCGCAGTCTTCTAGTCGATCAGCAGAGGGCGGAAGGTCAGTCAAAGTATCTGATGTTGCCGCAGCAACCCCCCAATGCCCGTCGGCCAAATGAAGCAAGGCTGCCTCGCGACTGGTGATGATTTCGTCATCAGCGACGCTGAGACCCAAACGCTTGAATTTGTCGATTGCGCCGGCACGATCGTAGCTGGCGGCGTTGGTCAAAATCCGAATGGAACAGCCACGTTCACGCAGTTGATCGAGGCGACGGTCGGCACCAGGTATCATCGTTTCGCCGACATTCAGCACGCCAAAAGCGTCAAAAACAAAGGCGTCAATGTCGTCGGTAATATCCAGCAATGATGAAATGTCAGCCGTCTTTGGTTGGTCGATAACCTTGGGAAGCCTGTCAGCCACTTCTTCGTAGCGGTCAAAAATCGATTGCGTTGTTTGCATGCTGCCCCGGTCAGGATGGGTGACGGATTGGATTGGGTGTAACAGTACGGATAAATGCCAAGAGGAAAAGGGAAAACAACAAAACGATGCGATTCTGAGGCATTTTGTATGGATTTTCGTGAACACATTATGATTTAAGTTATAAATATCAACTAGTTGATAAGTGTATCTTGAGATGCAACATTAAAATGTTGTTTTGTTGCTTTTGAACGCCTAACGTGACCTCACCAAGTGTGTGGGGTTTGGATGTCATCTAAAAAAGCGAAGCGACGCGAGGCGATTACGACCCTTGTTCTAGAGCAGGGTGCCGTCACCGTTGGATCGCTGGCTGAACGTTTTGACGTCACGATGCAGACGATCAGGCGCGATGTAGACAAGCTGTGCGAGGGTGACATGTTGCACCGTGTGCACGGCCGCATCGAGCTAAGCCAAGAATTCCTGAATACGCCTTTTGATCAACGCGCCGGCACCAACCTGCTGGGCAAGCGCGCCATCGGTGAGGCCGCCGCCAGCCTGATCCCCGATGGTGCGACGCTGTTTATTTCGATTGGATCGACCCCACTAAGTGTCGCGCAGGCCTTGCGGCGTCGTAAGGGTCTGACCGTGATCACCAATAACCTCAGTGCGGCGATGGCACTTAGCGAAGAAGTGTCAAACCGGATCATGCTGCCGGGCGGCGAATTGCGTTTGCCGGATCGCGATATTCTTGGGAACGAAGTTTTGGATTTCTTCGGGCGGTTTCGCGCAGAATTCGCGGTTTTCGGCACCGCAGGCATCGCAGCTGACGGCGGGCTGTTGGAATTTCACACAACCGAAGTCCGGGCGACACAAAAGATTTGCGAAAACGCGCAACAATCGTTGTTGGTGGTGGACGGGTCCAAATTCGGACGCACGGCGCCGGCGCTGGGCGACAACATCACCAGCATCGATACGGTCATTATCGACCGCCACCCGGCTGCGGAATTTGCGCCGCTATTGGGTAAAATCAGCGACAGGCTTGTGATAGCCGAAGGAGAAGGCGCATGACGGCTGCCCCGTTTGTGGTGATCAAAGACGTGGCCAAGCGCTGGAATGGCCAGTTGGGCGTCGAAGGTATTTCGTTGGATATTCCCGAAGGCAGCTTTACCGCGCTGCTGGGGCCGTCGGGGTGCGGCAAATCCACGACGCTTCGTTTGCTTGCCGGGCTCGAGCATCCCGATGAGGGGGCCATTTTCATTGACGGCAAGGACGTGACGACCAGTGCGGCGTCAGATCGAAACCTGTCCATGGTGTTCCAATCCTACGCGTTGTTCCCGCATTTGTCGGTCGCCGAGAACGTCGTGTTCGGCCTGAAGGTGCGGCGGGTGCCAAAAGCCGAGCGTCAACAAAAGCTGCACAGGGCTTTGGAAATTACCGGATTGCTTGGCTATGAAAACCGTAAACTGGGCGAATTGTCGGGTGGGCAACGCCAACGGGTGGCGCTTGCGCGGGCGATTGTTGCAGGGCAGCGGTTGTGTTTGATGGATGAACCTTTGTCGAACCTCGACGCCAAGCTGCGTAACTCTGTGCGCAAAGACATCAAAAAACTGCAGCGCGATCTGGGCATCACCGTGGTTTACGTGACCCACGACCAGACCGAGGCCATGAGCATGGCCGACACAGTTGTCTTGATGAAAGATGGTCATATCCAACAGGTTGGCCCGCCGCAGGACCTGTACAACAAGCCCAATAATACCTTTGTCGCAGAGTTCGTGGGCGCACCGCCAATGGCGCTGATCGAGGCCGCCGGTCTGAACGGGTACGAGATAGGTCAGACATTGGGCATTCGGGCCGAGAACATCGAAATCGTGGCCAAAGGCAAAGGCCGGATGACCTGCACCGTGAGCGAAAGCGAATTTCTAGGCTCCGAGACATTGATCGGGCTGGAGCATGATCGTGCGACAGGGCTGAGCGTCCTTAAACCCGGCATGGCGATGATGCCCGAAGGTCAAATCGTCGACATCGATTTTCACAACGACAGCCTGCACGTCTTTGACGGTGCCGGGCATAGAATGACGGCGCAGGGGTAACGTTTGCGACGGCTAAAAGACCGATAAAATCCTAGGGAGGAAACCATGAAACTATTTTCAACAACCGCGCTTGGACTTGCGACTGCAATGGCAGCAGGCCTTGTCACAACGGCAAGTGCTGAAACCGAGCTTACGATGTATTACCCGATTGCTGTCGGGGGGTCTTTGACCGAAGTCGTTGACGGCATCGTCGCCGATTTTGAAACCGCCAACCCTGACATCAACGTCACCGCGATCTATTCGGGCAACTATGACGACACTCGCGTGCGGGCCTTGTCCGCGCTTGCGTCGGGCGAAGCTGCGCAGTTGGCGGTCATGTTTTCGATCGACGCCTATGACCTGATCGAACAGGAATTGATCGTTCCGTTCGAAGACGTTGCGACAACGGACGCTGACAAGGAATGGCTAAACAGCTTTTACCCGGCCTTGATGGCAAACGGTAAAATCGAAGGTCAAACCTGGGGCATCCCGTTCCAACGCTCAACAATCGTGGCCTACTACAACAAGGATTTGTTCCGCGCCGCGGGTCTGGATCCAGAGGCACCGCCAACCACGTGGGACGAAATGATTTCGATGGGCAAGGCCCTGACCAAGGACGACACCCACGGTCTGATGATCCCGTCCACCGGTTATCCGTATTGGATGTTCCAAGCGCTCGCGATCCAGAACGGCAAAGAGGTCATGTCTGGCGACGGTCTGACCACATATTTTGACGACCCAACCGTTGTTGAAACGCTGGAATTCTGGAAATCACTGTCCGCCGAGCATGGCATTATGCCCACAGGTACGGTCGAATGGGGCACCTTGCGCCAAGCCTTTCTAGAGGGTCAAACCGCGATGATGTGGCATTCTACAGGCAATCTGACGGCCGTGAAAAAGGGCGCAAGCTTTGATTTCGGTGTCGCAGAACTGCCGGGCAATGCGCGCCTTGGTTCACCCACAGGTGGCGGTAACTTCTATCTGTTCAAAGACACAACAGACGAGGAAAAAGCCGCCGCACTAAAGTTGATGCAGTTTATGACGTCACCAGAACAAGCGGCGGCATGGTCCATCGCGACTGGCTACATGGGCGTGTCCCCGGCAGCGTATGAAACGGAGGCGTTGAAAGCTTACACCGCTGAATTTCCGCCAGCGTTGGTTGCGCGCAACCAGTTGGAAAACGCCGTTGCCGAGTTTTCGACGTTTGAAACAGCGCGTGTGCGTGATGGTCTGAACAGTGCGATCCAATCCGCGCTGACCGGGGCAAAAGAGCCTGCCGACGCCCTTGGTGAAGCCCAGGCCGCCGCGGTGCGCCTGTTGTCTGACTACCAATAACCACGGACAATAACCACGGATGGGCCGGTGCGTGATCGTACCGGCCTGACTCTTCTCAACCGGAGACGCCGCCATGTCAGCCCATGCCAATCTAGAACGCCGCAGGCAGGCCATCTATGGCTGGCTGTTGTTGTCGCCGGCACTGGTGTTGCTGTCGGTGTTTGCCTTTTACCCGACAATGGCGACGCTTTGGTCCAGCGTGTTTTCACGTGGCACCCGTCGCAAGCCTGTCGAATTTGTCGGCAGCGAAAACTACACCGACCTGTTTGTGGATCCGACATTCTGGCTCGTGGTCAAAAACAACCTTTTGTACGCGGGCGTGACCATCCCTGTGTCCATTGGCATCGCTCTTGCAATGGCGCTTTGGGCGAACTCTAAAATTTCGGCGCGTGGCTTTGTGCGCACCGCCTATTTCACACCGACCGTGCTGCCGATGATTGCTGCCGCCAATTTGTGGCTGTTCTTTTACACCCCCGGTTTAGGTGTGCTGGATCAAATCGGGTCCGTCTTTGGCCTGCCGTCGGTGAACTGGCTGGGACAGCCTGAAACCGCACTCTGGGCGATTATCATCGTGACGATCTGGAAAGAGGCGGGGTTCTTTATGATCTTCTATCTCGCGGCTTTGCAAACCATCCCCGAGGATCTGAAAGAGGCCGCAGATATCGAGGGGGCCAGCCGCTGGACTTACACCCGCCGGATTGTGCTGCCGTTGTTGATGCCGACCACTGTGTTCATCGCGGTGAATGCGTTGATCAATTCGGTCAAGCTGATTGATCACCTGTTTATCCTGACCAAGGGGGGGCCGTCGGATGCCTCGAAACTCTTGCTGTATTACATCTGGGAAATGGCCTTTGCGTTCTTTGACGCGCCACAAGCCGCAGCGATGACGATCCTTGTGATCGCTGTGCTCGCAATCGTGGCGGCCGTGCAGTTCCTTTATCTTGACAAAAGGACGCATCACCAATGAAACGCCTCAGCACTTTCATGGACAGCTTCGGCGCGATCCTTTTGGCAATCATCTGGATCGCGCCACTGTTGTTTGCATTCTGGGCCGCCACCCATTCGACGTCTGATGCGGTGAACTTGAAACTGTTTTCGCCTTGGACGTTGGATAATTTCCGTGTGGCGTGGAACGGCGCGCCTTGGTTAAAATACTTTATCAACACCTTTAGCTTGGTGACTGTTATCCTGATCGGTCAGTTCATTCTGACAACTTTGGCCGGGTTTGCCTTTGCGCAACTGAACTTTCGCGGCAAGGATTTCGTGTTTATTCTGGTGTTGATGCAGCTGTTTATTCTGCCCGAAGTTCTGATCGTCGAGAACTACGCGATGGTGTCACGTTTGGGTCTGTTCGACACGATCCTGGGCGTCGGCATGCCCTACATGGCCAGCGCGTTCGGTATTTTCTTGATGCGCCAAGCGTTCAAAGGTGTCCCGATCGAGCTGCACGAGGCCGCGCGGATTGAGGGCTGTGGTTTGTTGGGCATTTTGTGGCGCGTCTATGTGCCGTTGGCCAAACCGACCTATTTGGCCTATGCTTTGGTTTCGGTCTCGACCCATTGGAACAATTTTCTGTGGCCGTTGATCGTGACCAATTCGCCGGAAACGCGGCCACTGACGGTTGGGCTTTCGATTTTTGGTGCCCCGGAAAACGGCGTCGACATCAGCGTCATTTCCGCCGCAACTTTGATGTCAGTCGCACCGCTGCTTATCGCGTTCCTGATTTTCCAACGACAATTCGTCCAAGCCTTTCTGCGCGCAGGGATCAAATGACCGCAATTTTGCAAATCACCGATACTCACATCGTGCCCGAAGGGGCGCTGGTTTCAGGTCGGCTGGATACGTTTGCTGCCCTGACACGTCTGATCGAACGGATCACGTCAATCCAACACCAGATTGATGCGATCGACGCGATTTTGATCAGCGGAGACCTGAGCGATAATGGTTCGCCCGAAAGCTATGACAGGGTCAAATCGCTGCTCGAACCACTTGGTCTGCCGCTGCTGGTGATCCCGGGCAATCACGATGCTCGTGCACCGATGCGCGCCACCTTTGGCGATCAGTTCGCTGCGGATGGCCCCTTGGATTGGGCCCAGAAAATCGGGGATCTGACGGTGATCGGCCTTGATACGCTGGTCGAAGGGGCGCGCGAAGGCACGTTGGTACCGTCGTCTTTGGCGTTTCTAAAGACCCAACTGAAAAATGCAAAAGACGCGCCGGTTCTGTTGGCCATGCACCACCCGCCGTTCCAGACAGGGGTCAAATTCTTGGATGATATCGGCCTGACCAATCGCGACGTCTTTTGCGAGTTGCTGGCGGATCATGCCGGTCCGTTGCGGATCATTTGCGGGCACATCCATTCCATGACGGTTGCGGATGTGGGCGGGCATGTCGCGATTTCGGCCCCGTCGCCTTGCAGCACATTCGCGTATGATCGTCGCGCCGATGCGCCTGTGGGGTTCATGTCGCTCGAAGACGGTTGCCTCTTGCATAAATGGGAGGCAGGGTTCCATTCAATTCGAATTGGCCCAAACGCAGGGCCCGGTCCGTTCCCGTTTTGATGCGACCGCAGTGCTGACAGAAAGTTTCCTTTGTGGATGAACCGAACCTGATCCAATTCCTTCTCAATATTGCGGGGGCGGCAGCGCTGCTGATTTGGGCTGTGCGTTTGGTGCGCACAGGGGTCGAGCGCGGATTTGCAGCGCCACTGCGGTTCTGGCTGCGCCATTCTGCCAAAAACCGGCTGGTCGCCGCCGCGACGGGCATGGGCGCTGCGGTGTTCTTGCAAAGCTCGACGGCTGTGGCAGTTCTGGTGTCAAATTTTGTGTCCAAAGGCGGACTGGCCACGGCGGTCGGTTTGGCAATCCTGTTGGGGGCGGATGTCGGATCGGCGGTTGTCACCCAGCTGTTGATGGTGCGCCAAGCGTTTCTTATTCCGCTGTTGTTGTTGGTCGGTGTAGCAGTATTTTTACGCGCAACCGGCAGCACACGCCAAATCGGTCGCATCCTGATCGGATTGGCGTTGATTTTTGTGTCGCTCGATATGATCCGCGCGGCCACTGGCCCGATGGTGGCCAACCCTGCGACCGAAACTGTCATGGCGTATTTGGCAGGCGATCTGTTGACGGCGTTCATTCTGGGCGCAGTTTTTGCGTGGGTTGTGCATTCCAGCGTTGCGGCCGTTTTGTTGTTTGTCACCCTCGCCGGGCAGGCGGTTTTGCCGGGGCCTGCGGCTGGTGCGATGATCCTCGGGGCCAATCTGGGTGGTGCTTTCATTGCGTATGTTTTGACGTTGTCAGCACCGTTGTCATCGCGTCGGATGATCGTGGCAAACCTGGTTTTGCGCGGCGGTGGGGCAGTTTTGGCGACCTTTGTTATTTTCACATTTCCAGACGTCTTGGGTCGCCTTGGGGCTACGGCTGCGCGTCAATCAATCAACCTTCATCTGGCGTTTAACGTGGCTTTGGCCGTTGTTTCATTGCCATTTGTAGGGGTTTTGACGGGGTTACTGACGCGTTTGATGCCGGACAAGGCTGAGGGCGAAAATCCGTTGCAGGCGGCCAGTGCGCTTGATCCTGCCGCTTTGGCGCGCCCGCAGCGTGGCTTGGATTGTGCGGCCCGAGAATTGCTGGGAATGGGCCAAAAAATTGAACGCATGCTCAGCGCGGTTGAGCCACTTTATGACACTTGGAATGACGCGGCGGCGACATCGATCCGCGATCAGGATGTGACGATTAAAAAGATGCATCTGGACGTAAAACTATACCTCGCGCGGCTCGGGCAAAAGGGGTTGGACGAGGACCTTGGAGGGCGCTCTATGGAGCTTGCCTCGATCTCGTCCAGTCTGGATTCTGCGTCAGATGCCATTGCCCGGATCATGCTGGAACTGGCGGGCCGCCTGAACGCCCAAAAGCTGCAGTTTTCCCCGAAAGGGCGTGAAGAGATCGGTGACTTTTCCGACCGGGTGCAAAGCAATGTGCAACTGGCGCTGAACGTGATGATGAACCAAAACCCCGCCGAGGCACGGGAGTTGGTCGCCGCCAAAGAAAAAGTCCGCAAAGTCGAGCAAAAATTGCAACGCAATCACATTGGTCGTTTGCGCGAAGGTTTGGCCGAAAGCATTGAAACCAGCAATATTCACCAAGAAACGTTGCGGGCGCTCAAGCAAGTGAACACAGCGTTTTCGATGGTCGGGTATCCAATTTTGTCGAAATCCGGGGATTTGTTGAAAAGCAGATTGGCTTAACGGCGTTCAGTCTAAAATTGTATTTTAGATCAAACAGATGGACCGAACCCCAAGATCAATTGGCGCAGGCCAATGGCCGCTCCGATCATGATGCAGATCAACGTGAGCGGCGCGCTTAAGGCCAGCACGGAAAATGCTGACAGGCCCTGACCGACGCTGCACCCGACAGCGACAACCGCCCCCATTCCCATCAGGGCAGCCCCTAGAATTTGGCGGCGTAATTCGCGTGGATCGTCGCAGGCTTCCCATCTGAAATGGCCTTTGAACAGGCTGCCAATCAAAGCACCCAGCAGCACCCCAACAACAGATCCGGTGCCAAAGCTGATGGAATTGCCCGATGAGGTCATGGCGTACAGAACTGTCTCGCCGATTGGTGCGGAAAACGTGTGGCTGACAACAGGGATTGCCTCAAAACCGGTGCTGGCGATCCACTGTGTGCCGGCCCAACCTGTGACAATCGCAACGCCGCCAATTGCCCCCCAGAACACATGGCTGCCAGCGTTGCGCATGTCACGGTTCACCAAGGTCAGCGCTAAAATGGCAACGCCAATCGCGATGCCGGTGCGTTCGAGCGATAGCCCTGTCAGCTGTGCGCCCAAATGGGCAAAAGTCGACGTGTTCAGCGTTTCCTCGGACGCGCCGAACGCCCAAATGCGCAAACCGGATAGGGGGCCGCCCAATGTCACATAGGCGGATATGCCCATGATCAGCACGATCAAAAGCGCGCGTAAATCGCCACCGCCAACCCGCGCCAGCGCGCCGTAACCGCAGTTGCCAGCCAAGGCCATGCCGTAGCCAAAGACCAGCCCGCCAAAGATGCTGGCCACCGGATTCCAGCTGCGTGACAAGTAGAGTGTTTGTTCCAGATCCAGCAATCCTGTGGCGGACAGGCTGAACGTCCCGACGACGGATACGCCGATGGCGATGCCCCACATGCGCAAGCGCAGTGTGTTTTCGCCGTAATAAAGATCTTCGATGGCACCAAGGGTGCAAAAGCGTCCGATGCGCGCGGCAAGCCCTAACAGAATGCCGCCGATCAGGCCGACAATGGCAACGGCGACAGGCTCGGATACGACATCAAACACCTGCGTTTTCCATGTGTTGCTGCTTATTTTTCGCGGCAGAACAAATCATAGACAACTTCCATGATCTGTTTGGGGCGATCATCGGTCAGACGGTAGAAAATGGTTTTGCCATCGCGTCGTGGCGTGACCAGCCCCTCAAGACGCAGGCGCGACAATTGCTGCGACACGGCGGCCTGGCGTGCCGACAACAGGTCTTCTAGTTCGGTCACAGACTTTTCACCCGAGGCGAGATGACACAAGATCATCAATCGGCCCTCGTGGCTGATCGCTTTGAGAAAGTTGGACGCTTGCATGGCATTGGCTGCCATCTTGTCCATATCTTCTGCGCACATGTTCACGTCAAATACTGGCAGACCCATGTTTACCTCAACATTTGGGAGAGTTTCGGCCGCGGTGGGCCCAGAATGAACTGTCATATACGCACCTCATCCCGTGATATCAATCTTAGCTTGCTGCAGCATCTGGCCCAGCAATCCCCAAAAGAAATCCTCGCCGGGGTATCCTTCGATCCGCGCGGCCTCGTACCCGTCGATCATCAACACAAACGTCGGCGTGAAATTCAAACCACGCGCGAATGACATGCCGGCAGGGGGGGCGTTGTGAATGTCGATGCGCTGCAACGGCGCTGCGCGACCTTCGGCGGTTTTGGGGTAGATATGCGCGATCTCGTCATTCCAGCGTGCGCACCACACGCAGCCTTGTTCCTCGACCATGACCAACACGGTGTCAGCGGCGGCGGTAAGAGCGGATGAAATCATCAAAAGCGCGCTGAACGTAAGGGTGCGGAGTGACATGTTGATTTGACCTTGAGTTAACAAACAACATAATATGAATATGTGAATTACACAAGCCGTGTGAATTTTGAAAATGCGAGGGCCTCTCATGCTGGAAATCACCTATTTGGGGGCCGCTGTTGCGGGTCTGTTGTCGTTCTTGTCGCCGTGTATTCTGCCGATTGTCCCTTTTTACCTGAGCTATCTGGCTGGCGTTGGCATGAACCAAATCACCGGTGATGCTGATATTGATCCCAAAACGCGCAGGCGTGCGGTGCTGGCGGCATGCTTTTTTGCGGCCGGAGTCATCACGATTTTTATGGGGCTGGGGGCGGCGGCGACGGTCTTTGGTCAAGTCGTGCGTGAATATTTCGACATCCTGCGGTGGATCGCTGCGGCTGTGATTATTGCCATGGGGCTGCATTTTCTGGGCGTAGTCCGGATCGGGGTTTTGTACCGTCAATTGCGGGCCGATACGGGCAATACCGCGAACGTCAATCTGATCGGGGCCTATGTGATCGGGCTGGCGTTTGCATTTGGATGGACCCCCTGCGTCGGGCCGGTTCTGGCCGCGATCTTGTTCACGGCGGCGGGGGCTGACACGGCTGCAACCGGGGCAGGGCTGCTGTTTGTCTACGGCCTGGGCATGACCGCGCCGTTCATTCTGGCCGCATTGTTCATAGGCCCGTTCATGTGCTGGATGGTTCGTTTTCGACGTCATCTTGGGCTGATCGAAAAAATCATGGGCGCGATGTTGATCCTGTTTGGCGTGCTGATCGCGACCAATTCGGTGAACTATATCGCGCAATGGATGCTGAACGTGGCGCCCGATCTTTGGCTACTTCTTTAACTCAGGAGGATATCAAATGAAGACCTTACTTGCAGCCTGCGCCGTCTTACTGGCGATGACATTTACCGGCACTGCCGCTGATCTTGGTGACGATGGATTGCACAAAACCGCTTGGATGCGCGACACCTTCAAGGACCTCGGCGAAGATTTGGCCGAGGCAAATGACGAGGGCAAACGCCTGATGATCATCATCGAACAGCGCGGATGCATTTACTGCAAAAAAATGCACGAAGACGTGTTCCCGATCAAAGAAATCGCGGACTACATCGACGCCAATTTCTTTGTGGTGCAGATCAATATGTTTGGCGATGTCGAGGTCACGGATTTTGACGGCACGACTTTGCCCGAGAAAGATATGGTTCGAAAATGGGGGGTGTTGTTCACGCCATCGATTCTATTTTTCCCAGAAAATGTAGCGGCGGATGTCTCTGCGGCCCAAGCTTCAGTTGCCACGATGCCGGGCGCATTCGGGCGTCACACGACCTTTAATATGCTGAATTGGGTTGTTGAAAAAGGGTACAACGGGGACGAAAGTTTTCAGAAATATCATGCACGTAAGTTTGCAGAGCAGTCGCAGTGACGGTCAGGTCCGCGCCACAAATTCCGATCACATAATAAAATTCAAGTAAGTGAATTTGTTGTTGCGTCATCACAAATCTGTGCGCTACGATACATAAATTCGAAGTGTTTGGGAGGACGCATGAGGAAATTTGGAATTGCAGCCGTCGTTACGGGTCTGCTGACAACCGCCGTTTACGCAGAGCCTGTCGCACCCGCAGCCGTGAATTTTGAAGACGGGGTTGTCACGGCGTCATTGACGGGCGTGGCTGGTGATCCGGTCAACGGCCGAGAGGTTTTCAAGAACCGCAAACAGGGAAATTGTCTGGCCTGTCACGTCAATGCCGAGATGCCCGAGGAATCGTTTCACGGCGAAGTCGGCCCCGAAATGACGGGCGTGGCTGATCGTTGGGAAGCCGGCGAATTGCGCGGGATCGTGGCAAACTCAAAGATGATGTTTGAGGGTACAATCATGCCTGCCTTTTACCGCGATGCAGGGTTCGAGCGGCCTTTGGAGAAGTTTGAAGGCCAGACCATTCTAACGGCGCAACAGGTCGAAGATGTCGTCGCTTATCTGCAGACGCTCAAAGAAGAATAAAAACCCTTTTCCGATGGGAGATACCAATATGGAACTGAACCGCAGAAAAATTTTGGGGCTAGGCGCGGGGACGGTGGCCTTTGTGTCACTGTCTGGCGTGGCTGTTTTTGCTTCGCTCACCGACGATGCAATTGTCGCGATGACAGGGGGTGCAGACGTCACCGAAGGCGGCATCGATTTGACAGCGCCTGAGATCGCAGAGAACGGCAACACCGTGCCAATCGCTGTGTCCGCACCCGGTGCCGTCGAAATTGCGCTGTTTGCAGCCGGCAATCCAACGCCTGCTGTTGCGACGTTCAAATTCGGCCCGTTGGCCGGCGCACGCGCGGGTTCAACACGTATTCGTTTGGCCAAAACCCAAGACGTAATCGCAGTCGCAAAAATGGAAGACGGCACATTCCGCCGCGCCAGTGCGACAGTCAAAGTGACAATCGGCGGCTGCGGCGGCTGACCTGAAATTCGAGGAGAGACAATATGGCTTCTGGTGTTAAACCACGCGTCAAAGTTCCGAAAACGGCGGCTGCCGGTGAAGTGATTACGATCAAGACATTGATCAGCCACAAAATGGAATCCGGCCAACGCAAAGACGATGATGGCAACCTAATTCCGCGCTCGATCATCAACCGCTTTACGGTCGATTTTAACGGTCAAAACGTCATCGACGTCACGATCGAACCTGCGGTTTCGACAAATCCGTTCTTCGAATTCGAGGCCACAGTGCCCGAAGCCGGTGAATTCCAATTTACTTGGTACGACGACGATGGGTCCGTTTACGAGACCAGCAAAAAGATCGCGATCGGCTAAGGCACGTCAGTTTAGGGAGGACGACGGGATGAAAATGACGAAACTGCTAGTGGGTGCTGCATGCTTTGGTATGGTTGCGCTGACGGCGAATGCTCAGGAAACTGCCAAACTGTCTGTCGATGGCGGTGAGGCGTTGACGATCCGAACGACGGCGCCTGCGCACGCAGAAAACCTTGACGAAATCTCATCAGGCTGGATTTATCGGTCAGCGGAAACGCGGGCGCTACAGCTTGATGATTTCGACAATCCGGCCTTTGTTTTTGTGGATCAGGCGATTGATCAGTGGGACAAGGTTGACGGAACTGAGGGCAAAGCCTGTTCGTCTTGCCACGAAAATATCGAAGACTTTGCCGGTTTGCGCACAACATTGCCGCGGGTCGAAGACGGTCAATTGGTCTCGATGGAAAATCTGGTCAACGAATGCGTCACTGATCGCATGGGCGCTGACGCGTGGAAGTGGTCCAAGGGCAAAATGACCTCAATGACAGCCCTGATTGGCCTGCAATCACGTGGAATGCCGATCAATGTGGCGATTGATGGTGATGCCGCGCCGTTCTGGGAACAGGGCAAAGAGTTGTATTACACCCGCGTCGGGCAGCTCGATATGGCGTGTTCGAATTGTCACGAGGACAACTACGGCACGATGATCCGCGCAGATCACCTGAGCCAAGGTCAGATCAACGGCTTTCCAACCTATCGTCTCAAGAACGCAAAGCTGAATTCGTCGCATGCCCGTTTCAAAGGCTGCATGAAAAACATTCGCGCAGAGCCGTTCAAAGAAGGCGGTCAGGAATTCCAGGCGTTGGAATTGTATCTTGCATCACGTGGCCAAGGTCTGTCGGTTGAAACACCATCTGTGCGCAACTGATCTACGAACTGAACCCCTCGGCCGTGTGGCTGTGGGGTTTTTCCAATCCCATCTAATTCAAACATGCGCATATGTACGCAAGTGAGGCTGCCCGATGATTTCCCGCCGCGATTTTCTGCAAACAACTATGGCCGCTGCAGCACTATACGGTACGTCCGGCTTTGGAAATTGGGCTCGGGTCGCTGCGCAGCAATCGCTGACACAAGACAGGCTGCTGGAATTTGACACTTTCGGAAACGTTTCGCTGATCCATGTGACGGACATCCACGCGCAACTAAAGCCGATCTATTTTCGCGAACCGTCTGTCAACATCGGAGTGGGGGGCAACAAAGGGGCTGTGCCGCATGTTACCGGTGCGGATTTTCGCAAATTGTACGGCATCGATGACGGCAGTGCGTCGGCCTATGCGTTGTCGTCGACAGATTTTTCCGCGCTGGCGCAAACCTACGGCCGGGTCGGTGGGTTGGATCGCGTGGCGACTGTGATCAATTCGATCCGTGCCGCGCGTCCGGACGCGTTGTTGTTAGACGGCGGCGACACATGGCACGGCAGCTACACCTGCTATCAGACTGCGGGCCAAGACATGGTCAACGTCATGAACGCGCTAAAACCCGACGCGATGACGTTCCATTGGGAATTCACGTTGGGATCCGAGCGGGTCAATGAAATCGTCGAAGGTTTGCCCTTTGCCGCCCTTGGTCAGAACATCTTTGACGCGGAATGGGACGAGCCAACGGAATTGTTCCCGCCCTACAAATTCTTTGAACGCGGGGGCGTCAAGATCGCTGTGATTGGTCAAGCATTCCCGTACATGCCCATCGCCAATCCCGGCTGGATGTTTCCTGAATACTCGTTCGGTATCCGCGATGAACGGATGCAGGAAATGGTCGACGAGGTCCGCGCGAACGGTGCTGAATTGGTTGTTTGCCTCAGTCACAATGGCTTTGATGTCGACAAACAAATGGCCGGCAAAGTCACTGGCATTGACGTAATCCTGTCGGGCCACACCCATGATGCACTGCCCGAACCGGTGTCGGTCGGGGACACGATTATCGTCGCCTCTGGGTCGAACGGAAAATTCGTCAGCCGCGTTGATTTGGACGTGCGCGATGGTCGGATGATGGGCTTTCGTCACAAGCTGATCCCGATCTTTTCCGATGTGATTACGCCGGATGCCACGGTGACCAAATTGATTGATGAACAACGCGCACCCTACGTCGGCGCATTGTCCGAAGTCATCGGTCAAACCGGCGATGATCAAACGCTGTATCGCCGTGGGAACTTCAACGGCACATGGGACGACCTGATCTGCGACGCGCTGATTTCCGAACGCGAGGCGGACATTGCATTGTCCCCCGGCGTGCGGTGGGGACCGTCGATTTTGCCGGGCCAAGACATCACGCGCGAAGACATCTGGAACGTCACCTCGATGAGTTACGGCGAAGCGTATCGCACTGGAATGACAGGCGAATTCTTGCATGTGGTGCTTGAAGACGTGGCAGACAACCTGTTCAATCCTGATCCCTATTACCAGCAGGGCGGCGACATGGTGCGTGTGGGTGGTCTTGGCTACCGGATCGACGTGAGCAAGCCTCAAGGCGAGCGGATCACCGAAATGACCTTGCTGAAAACCGGCGAAATGATCGACCCGACCAAGGCCTATCAAGTCGCAGGATGGGCGTCGGTCAATGAGGGCACCGAGGGGCCCAAAATCTGGGACGTGGTCGAGGCGCACATCGCAAAACAGGGCACTATTTCCCTTGATCCAAACAACAGTGTGAAAGTCGTCGGCACCTAAGCCAACGATAAGACGGAGGCATCTGAAATGTCAGACAATACAACACGAAATAGCCCATCGCGCCGTGCGTTTTTAAGCGGTGCAGCGGCAGCAGGTGCAGGCGCGCTGACGACAACTGCAGCAACGGCGCAAACGGCTGACCCGCTGATCACAGATGTGCAACCTTGGGCGCAGGAATTCGGCGAGGGTGTCGACGCTGTTCGCTACGGCCTGCCAACTGCGCACGAGGGCGACGTGATCCGGCGCAATGTGGAATGGCTTACCGCTGACACCATCAGCTCGATCAACTTTACGCCCATTCACGCGTTAGATGGCACGATCACGCCGCAGGGCTGTGCGTTCGAACGCCACCATTCCGGCGCGATTGACCTGAAAAAAGACGACTACCGTTTGATGATCAATGGGCTGGTGGATACACCTTTGGTGTTTTCCTATGCCGATTTGGAGCGGTTCCCGCGTGAAAACCACGTGTATTTTTGCGAATGCGCGGCCAATACCGGCATGGAATGGGCGGGTGCGCAGTTGAACGGTGCCCAGTTTACCCACGGTATGATCCACAACATGGAATACACCGGCGTGCCGCTGCGGACCTTGCTGGAGGAAGCGGGGTTGGATACGGCAGGTGATCTTAAAAACAAATGGGTGTTCGTTGAGGGTGCAGATGCGTCGTCAAACGGGCGGTCTATCCCGATGGAAAAAGCGCTGGACGATGTGTTGATCGCGTTCAAAGCCAACGGTGAGGCGCTGCGCCGCGAACACGGTTATCCTGTGCGCCTTGTCGTGCCTGGGTGGGAAGGCAACATGTGGGTCAAGTGGATCCGCAGGATCGAGGTCATGGACGGACCCGTCGAAAGCCGCGAGGAAACCAGCAAATATACGGATGTTTTGGAAGACGGCACAGCGCGCAAATGGACCTGGGCGATGGATGCAAAATCTGTGGTCACCAGCCCCAGCCCGCAATCCCCGATCACACATGGCACGGGGCCTTTGGTCATTTCCGGCCTCGCGTGGTCGGGTCGCGGCGCGATCACCCGTGTGGATGTGTCCAAGGATGGCGGCAAGAATTGGGAAACCGCGCGCCTTGCAAAACCGGGTGAAAAAATGGCCCTGACGCGGTTCTACCTCGACACCGATTGGGACGGAACAGAGATGATGCTGCAATCGCGCGCCATCGATGACACCGGCTATGTCCAGCCGACAAAGACGCAGCTGCGCGCGGTGCGTGGCCTGAATTCGATCTACCACAACAACTGCATCCAAACGTGGTTGGTGCGTTCAAACGGCGAGGCTGAAAATGTCGAAGTTTCTTAAATCCACTGCATTTTTGGTTGCGATAACACTTTTTACCGGCCCCGCGTTTGCCGAAAAATTCGGACTTGGACGCACGGCCTTGCCCGAAGAAATTACCGCGTGGGATGGCGACATTCAGCCCGATGGAACCGGACTGCCTGTCGGGTCAGGGGATGCGTTAATTGGCGAAGAAATCTTTGCGGATCAATGCGCTGCGTGTCACGGTGATTTCGCTGAAGGTATTGATAACTGGCCTAAATTGGCGGGCGGCGCTGACACACTTGATCACGATGATCCGCTGAAAACCGTAGGCTCATTCTGGCCACATCTGACCACGGCCTACGACTACATCCAGCGGTCCATGCCGTATGGCAACGCAGGCACGCTGAGCGATGATGACGTGTACGCGATTGTCGCCTACATTCTTTATTCCAACGACCTGATCGACGACGATTTTGTACTGTCTAACGAGACGTTCTTTGACGTTGAAATGCCAAATGCCAACGGTTTCATTGTCGATAATCGGGCTGAGACTGAATACGCGCAATGGACGGGCGAGCCGTGCATGACAAACTGCAAATCAGAAGTCAAAGTCACCATGCGCGCCATGGTTTTGGACGTCACCCCACAAGAGGAGCGCACCAAAGTGGCAGCGGCCTCCGAAGAGGCACCAGAAGTAGCTGTTGCAGCCTTTGACCCGGAATTGGCCGCAGCTGGCAAAAACGTGTTCAAGAAATGCAAATCTTGCCACCAAATCGGCGCGGGGGCAAAGAACAGAGTTGGCCCGATTTTGACCGGCATAGTCGACAATCCTGCGGGTGCCGTGGACGGGTTCAAGTACTCCAAAGCGCTGCGCAAAGCGGCAAAGGCTGGATTGATTTGGAACGACACTGAATTGGCTGCTTTTCTGGCCAAGCCAAAGGTGTATTTGAACGGCACCAAGATGTCGTTCGCTGGCCTCAAGAAAGAAGCAGATCAATTGGCGATTGTTGAATTTCTAAAATCGCTCGAAGAGTAGATTTGTGGGTCTGATTGAACCCGCCAATGATCGGGATCAAGGCCTGCGAACCGGTCACATGTATTGGCCACACAACCAGGGGATAGAACGATGAGATACCTTAAAACACTGAGCGCGATTATTTTCGCGGTGTTCACGGCGACCGCAGTGCTTGCCCAAGACGGATTGGCGGATCACAAACTGGCCTTGCAGATCAGCGACAACAATCCTCAGAAAATGAACACGGTTTTGAACGTCGCGGCCAACGTGACCCGCTATTACGAAAGCATTGGCGAAAGCGTCGAAGTGCGCATTGTCGCGTTCAACGCTGGTCTGCACATGCTGCGAGAGGATTCCTCGCCGGTGATGGATCGGTTGAAGGTATTTGGCGCATCAATGCCCAACGTGACCTTTGCTGCCTGTGCCAACACGATCGATGCGATGACGAAAAAAGAAGGCAAACCAACCCCGATTGTGAACATAGCAGAGCACGTGCCGGCCGGTGTCGTCGATCTGATGACACTGGATGAAAACGGCTGGACGATCATTCGCCCCTAAGGCTGTTCGCAGGGCCGTTCGGGGCTGTACCTGCGTGTGTTAAAAAACAATTGCAACACTTTGATCCAGAACAAGGTTTTTCACCCAACTATCAGCCAAAATAGCGCTTCCAAAAGGAGAGACTGCAATGAGATCATATTTGTTAGCCGGAGTTCTATGCGCTGCATTCACAAGTGGCGCGCAGGCAGAAGACACATCGACATCCTATCCGTTTGATGGGTCATTTGACGATGCAACATTCAGTGTGGAAAACGCGATTATCGGCAAGGGGCTGGTGATCGACTACGTCAGCCGCACCGGTGAAATGTTGAACCGGACAGCGGGTGATGTTGGCAGTGATGTCAAAATATTTGACGCCGCAGACGTGTTTCTTTTCTGCTCTGCCGTCCTGTCGCGCAAAGTGATGGAGGCCGATCCGATGAACATTGCACACTGCCCCTACGGCATTTTTGTCGTTGATCGTGGCGGCGAGGTGATCGTTGGTTACCGCAATTATCCAGCTGGCGCGATGCAAGAGGTGCAGGCGCTTTTGGATGAAATCGTCCAAGAGGCGGTGGGGGAATAATGAACTACCAATCGTTTTTTAAAGCAGCACTTGATGACTTGCGCGAACAGGGCAACTACCGCGTTTTTGCGGAACTTGAACGCCACTGTGGTGCGTTCCCCAAGGCGACGTCACGTGGGGGCGAAACCGCTGATGTGACGATCTGGTGTTCGAATGATTATCTGGGAATGGGCCAGCATCCGGACGTTTTGGCGGCCATGCATGACGCGCTAGATCGCTGCGGGGCAGGGGCCGGTGGCACGCGCAATATCTCGGGCACGACCCATGAACACGTTTTGCTAGAGTCCGAATTGGCCGACCTGCACGGCAAAGAGGCGGCGTTGCTGTTTACCTCGGGCTACGTGTCGAACTGGGCTGCTTTGGGCACGCTGGCCTCGCGCATTCCCGATTGTGTGGTGCTGTCGGATGCGCTTAATCACGCGTCGATGATCGAAGGCATTCGTCATTCCAAAGCCGAACGCATAATTTGGGCGCACAATGATCTGGCCGATCTTGAGGCCAAGCTGGCGGCATTGCCGCTGGATCGCCCAAAACTGATCGCCTTCGAAAGCGTCTATTCCATGGACGGCGACATCGCACCAATCGCTGAAATCTGTGATCTGGCGGATAAATACAACGCGATGACCTATCTGGACGAAGTCCATGCGGTCGGCCTGTACGGCCCGCGCGGTGGTGGCATCGCCGAGGAACGCGGATTGATGGATCGGCTGAGTGTGATCGAAGGCACGCTTGGCAAAGCGTTTGGCGTGATGGGCGGATACATCGCCGCCTCGACCGGGTTGTGCGATTTCATTCGCAGCTTTGCCAGCGGGTTTATTTTCACCACCGCATTGCCACCTGCCGTCGCTGCGGGCGCTGCTGCATCGATCCGCCATCTGAAAACCAGTCAGGCGGAACGCGACGTGCAAAAGTCAAAAGTTGCACAGGTGCGGGCGCGTCTTGAGGCGCTTGGTATTCCGCATGTAGACAACCCCAGCCACATCATTCCGGTGATGGTTGGCGATCCGGTCAAATGCAAATACATCTCTGATGTGCTGCTCAAGGATTTTGGCATCTACATCCAGCCAATCAATTACCCGACGGTTCCCAAAGGCACCGAACGATTGCGCATCACGCCATCGCCGGTTCATTCAGAAGCTGACATCGACCATCTGGTCAGCGCAATTGGTCAGCTTTGGGAACAATGCCAACTGGCACGGATGCCGCTCGCTGCGCAGTGACGCGGGGCTACTCGAACTCCATCTGTTCATACACGCGCCCGGCGTTCTTTGTTGCCAATTCTTCGAAGGTATCAAGATGGGCGTAGGGCGTTTGATCCACATAATAGGCGTCGGCGAGATCACCGCCGTCGTCTAAATGGGCCCCAACTTTCTCACGCAAATAGATCAGATAATCGCGGGTGTAGCGGCGGACTTGGTCCATGTTGGTGGGATGGCCGTGTCCTGGAATGACGTATGTCGCGTTCAGCGCCTCGAATTCAGTGTCCCAGGTTTCGATCCAATCCGCCGTCATGGTGTGCTCGAAAACCGGCAACATGCGTTCGTGAAAGGCCATGTCGCCGGCGATCACGAGGCTTTGTTGCGGCAACCAAATGACAATGTCACCGGCGCTGTGGGATGGCCCCAGATAGCGGGCTTCGATCAGCATGCCGCCCATTTCAACGCCAAAGGTGTCCTCAAATGTTTGCGTGGGCAGCGCGACGGTCGTCTGGTCGGCACGCTCTTTCAGGCGCGTTCGGGCTGCGCGCAATGATTGCCCGCCACGTTCCTCAAACTCGGCCGCGGCATCGACGTGTGCGACGATGTCGACACCTTGCATGGCCCAGTAGGAATTGCCCAACATGGCATGCCCTTGGCCATTCTCGTTGAATACCAGCTTTACCGGCTGTTCTGTCACCACCTTGATTTCTTGGTGCAGGGCCTCGGCCAATTGGTAGGACCCGCCACCGTTGATGACGATCACACCATCGCCGGTCACAATAAAGCTTAGGTTGTTGTTGTGGCCGGCATTTTCATAGGTCGGTGGGGCGGTGGCACCGATCGCAGAAAACACATTTGGGATCACTTCGACCGGTTTGGAATACAGCACAGAGGCGGGATATTGATCCGCGATGTCTTCGCTCGCGAAAGCCGGGGCCGCGATAATCGCGCAAGTCATTGCTAAATAATGCATCTTCATCCCTCTGCCACAAAGGCATAGCCGTCTGCCGTTTTGTCCACGTAACCGACACCGTTTCCGGACAGGTGATACCCGATCACGCGGGTCTGTTCGTGGGCAAGCTGATCCATCAAGGACAGCCGTGTCGTCGCAGCGGTTTCGGGGTCCTGATCCGAACCCGAATTCCACTCCGGTTTGGCAAATGCGATGTGATCGTTGCCGATGCAGTCACCGAGGATCATCACAGCTTCGGTGCCGCTGCGGACCTCAAGCGCCATGTGACCGGGCGTGTGCCCATAGGTTGCACGCGCGGCAACGCCAGGCATGATTTCGTCGCCGTCATCAAAGAACGCGATCTGGTCTTGGATCATGCCTAACCGGCGCTGGGCACCAACGGCGAACGAGGCGCGCGCCTCGCCAATCTGATCGACGGTGTTCGGGTTCATCCAGTAATCCCATTCCGCTTTGCCAATCATATAGTTGGCAGTGGGAAACAACGGATCGTCAAAATCATCCAACAGCCCCCACAGATGGTCCGGATGGGCGTGGGTGAAAGCGATGTCAGTAATGTCGTCGGGGCTGACATCCAGCGCCTCAAGCGAGGCCAACAAAATACCAGAGTTTGGTGAAAAATCTGGCCCGGACCCGACATCGAACAAAACTGTGCGCGCGCCATGACGCATCAAGGTGACGTTGCAAGGCGGCGTCAAAACGTCGGGCGACTGACCGTATTTTTCAAGGATAGGCAGCAGTTGATCCTGCGGCATCGGGTCGAAAATGAAACCTCCTGGCAAGGTCAAATTGCCATCGCTGACAACGTCGATCCGCATGTCACCAATCGCAACTTGGGCGCAGGCCAAACCTGCAGGCAAGCCAAGCGCTGCACCTGCTGCCAATGCAGCCCCGCCTGTGACAAACGTGCGTCTGGGAACGGTCATTCTTGCTTTCCACTCATTCTCTTATCTGAATATGAATGATTGTGTTCGGCGAGGCAAGTCTCTGATGCAATCCATCGCTCTGACGGGATTGTGAGTAGGGCCCAAGCACATTTGCATTGAAAAAACTGTGGCATCGCTTCACATCACGATTATGGAATTTGTTTTTGCATATCTCGCGGGGCTGCTCACGCTGATCAACCCTTGTGTCTTGCCAGTGTTGCCAATCGTTCTGGTCAGCGCGTTAAACGCAGACCGTCTTGGCCCCGTCGCTTTGGCGCTGGGGATGAGCGTGTCGTTTGTGACGTTTGGCGTGTTGGTCACCGCCTTTGGGGCGATAATCGGGCTGACGCAGGATCGGTTGGCACAAATCGGAGCGGTCCTGATGATCGTCTTTGGCGTGATCCTGATTGTGCCAATGTTTGCGCGCCGGTTTGAATTGGCAACGGCAGGGGTCGCATCAGGTGCTGACACACAAATGAACCGGTTGGACAATTCGGGCCTACGCGGCCAGTTTGTCGGCGGGCTGTTGCTCGGGGCGGTTTGGTCACCTTGCATCGGACCGACCCTTGGCGGGGCAATCGCGCTGGCGTCACAGGGTGACAATCTGGGCTACGTGACCCTGATCATGACGTGCTTTGCGTTGGGTGTGTCGACGTTGATCCTTGGCCTTGGCTTGGGCGCACGTGAAGCAATCAGAACCCGCGCACAAATGCTCCGCAGCTTGGCGGAAAAATCAAAACCCATCCTTGGGGTCACCTTTATCGCTGTGGGGCTGATGCTGTATTTTCAGTTCCATCACTACATTGAAGGATGGCTGCTGGATGTCATGCCAATCTGGCTACAGGACCTGTCGGTCGCAATCTAAACGCACGGAGACACCTATGAAACGTACCCCCTTTTCGCGGCGCATTTTCCTCGCTTCTTTTAGCGCAGTGGCCCTCGCGCCGATCAGCGCCTTTGCTGATGGCTTTGTTGAATACACACCGGGCGTCATCGACGCGGCACTGGCCGAGGGCAAAACCGTCTTTGTCGACTATTCCGCCACGTGGTGTGGCACCTGCAAACGCCAAGCACGGGTGATCAACGCATTGCGCGCGTCTGATCCAATGTACGACGGTGCCATGACGTTCGTGAAGGTGGATTGGGACACTTACAAAAGCAAAGATGTCACTGTGTTTCGCGGTATCCCGCGTCGTTCAACATTGATCGTTCTGCGCGGCGAAGACGAACTTGGGCGTGTCGTCGCCGGCACGTCCGAAAGCCAAATCAAAGGCTTGATGGATAAGGGACTGTAAAGGTTGAGGTCAGAAGGGCGATGGTGCCCAGAACAATCACGGCCCGTTCAACGCGAATAGATCTGCCAAGGTGACGGGCGGCATTTGGATCCCCCGTGCGCATGGCCGGAATGAACTGTGACTTGTTGAGCGCTGCGCGGCCCAGAAGGGCCGCGGCCAGCACGACCTTGAGGCTTACCGCCGCTAAAACAGCCACCCTCTATCGGATGGTGATGACTGATCACATGTGTCCATACGGTTTGAGGTCGAAAGACCTGTTGGAGCGGCGGCTTTCATGTGGAAGATCGTCACCTCACCAGCCGATAGCGGGTGATGCGTTCAAAAAGCCAAGCATGATGTGAAGACGCCGCCACAGACGTTTATTGGTGCAGTAGGCATTGTTGGCTGTTGCGGTTACTTGGGTGGCGCTCGGTTCCTTTTCACAGGACGGACAGTGGAATGGTTCATCTCGATATCGGTAGTGCTGTTGGGCTTGCAAAAGCTGCAAGACGTTGGGCGGTTCGCCACGATGTTTCTAAACTACGATCTGTTTGCGCAACGCTGGGTTCGCTACGGATATGTCTATCCATTGGTCGAAACGGGCGCGGGTCTGCGCATGACTGCGGGTGTTCTAACGTGGGTGTCGGCACCAGCCGCATTGTGCGTGGCAAGCATTGGTGCTGTCAGCGTGCTCAATGCGGTCTACATCGACAAACGCGAACTTAAATGCGCCTGCGTTAGTGGTGACAGCCAAGTGCCACTGGGGTTCGTTTCGTTTACTGAAAATCTGATGATGGTCGGTATGGCGATCTGGATGCTCTCGAAGCTGTGATACCAATCCGTTTGACCCTCCACCTACAGGAAGGCTTAGGGATATCCAAAAGACGTAAGGGTCAGTGCATCTAATGAAATCGATTATCGCAATTGCCGCTATTTTGGGTGCGGGTGGCGTGGGCTACGCAATGTGGACGGCAACATCACAAACCGCTGCGACTGACATAGCCATCGGCATGGAGGACGGTGTTCTCGCCAATGTGCTGTTGCCCGAAACACTGTCGCAGAACGCCCAGATCGGCAAGTTCGGCTTTGAAGCCAAATGCGCCGCTTGCCATGGTTTGAATGCAGCGGGCCAAGATGGCGTCGCACCACCGTTGGTCCACATCATCTATGAACCTAGCCATCACGGGGACAAAGCGTTCCAACGCGCTGCTGCTATGGGCGTTCGAGGACACCATTGGCCGTTTGGTGACATGCCCCCCGTTGATGGTATCAATCGGGCAGATGTCACAATGATCATCGCCTACATTCGAGAATTGCAACGTGCCAATGGGATCAACTAATCTCCAACCACAAAACAAGAGACTGGGAATAATGATGAAGAATATTCTACTCGCAGGAATGATCAGTATTTGGGCCACGGGTGCGATGGCACATTCCCCGTTGGATGGAACGACACCAGCAAACGAAGCCGTTGTGACAGAGATGCCGACCGAAATCTTGATGGACTTCAAAGGTGACATTCGTATGACACGGGTCGCGATCACCCATGCCGACACACACAGCATGGATATGGACCTTGGCGAACAAACAGCGTTCACGCAGGAGTTCGTATTGCCGATGCACGACCTGGGTGCGGGTGTGTACGTCGTTGAATGGCGTGGTCTTGGTTCAGATGGTCATGCCTTGAACGGCACCTTCAGCTTCACTGTTGAATAACGATGCCTGATGCATTCGGCCTAGCGGCCATCGTCACAAAATTTGCGCTTTATCTTGGCGTGATGACTGCGGCTGGCACGGTCATCGCCACGTTGATGTTTCGGCTGGATCGCACGCGTGGTTTGGCCGTGGCATTCGCCGTTTTGGGGTTGATGGCAACGATCCTCGCCTTTTCATTGCGCGGTGCCAATCTGACGGGCAATGTCAGCGGCATGATCGACCCCGAGATGCTGGGCCTGCTGTGGACAACACCTGTCGGCACTGCTTTGCTGTTACGTTTGGTGGGCCTTTGCTTGCTAATTACGGGTCTGTTCATGGGCCGCGTTGGGACTTGGGTCTCGGTGTTGGGTGGTGTCATTGCGATCTGGTCTTTCGATCACGTCGGACACGTTTCTGGCCGTGATGCCATGTTGCTCGACGTCGCTTTGACGTTGCATTTGCTGGCCGTTGCCCTGTGGATCGGGGTTCTCACACCTTTGAAACGCTTGGCATCATTGTCAGGCACCTATGCCTTGGCTGCGGATGTTGGGCATCGATTTGGGGTTGTAGCTTCGGTTACTGTTCCTGTGTTGGTCATCGTGGGTGGTTACATGGGCTATGAACTGGTCGGTTCGCTCGAGGCTCTTATTAGCACAGGATACGGGCAGGCCTTGAGCATCAAGGTGCTGCTGGTCGGTTTGCTTCTTGGCTTGGCCGCGGCGAACAAACTTCGCTTCATTCCCGCGTTGCGCGACGGTGATCCAGCTGCGGCCAACCATCTCTCCAAATCCATATCTGTCGAATGGCTGGTGATCTTTGCCGTGCTGGCAACAACTGCTGTTTTGACAACAAACCTTACTCTGCCAACATGAGGTACCACATGAACAGACGACACTTCTTGGCCACCGTTTCAGCCACGGCAATCCTACCTTTGCCCACGTTCGCAGCCCAAGATACGTTGCGGTTGAAGGCCGAAGCCGTGACGCAGCAAATCCTACCGTTGGGCGATGGTGCAACGTCCATGCTGGGCTTCAACGGGTCAATGCCAGGGCCAGAACTGCGGGTGCGTCGTGGTGAACAGGTAAACATCGAGGTCGAAAACGGTCTTGAGGAAGGCACGGCAGTGCATTGGCACGGCATCAGGTTGGAAAACCAGATGGATGGGGTGCCGATGTTGACCCAAGAGTTGATCGAACCTTCCGACACCAAAACCTACAGTTTCATCCCACCTGACGAAGGCACCTATTGGTATCATTCGCACTATATTTCTTACGAACAGGTCGCGCGGGGGATGATGGGGCCATTGATCGTCGAGGATGAAACACCCCCCGATGTGGATCACGACATCACCGTGCTGATGGCGGATTGGCAGATGCAGGAAGATGGCGTTCTGACGGAGGAGTTCTCCGATATGCACACCGTCGCCCACGGCGGCTACATGGGGAACTTCGCCCGTGCGTTCCTGTCCCAAGATCAGGTGAAGACTGGGGATCGGGTCAGATTTCGACTGATCAACGCTGCAACGAACCGCATTTTTCCTGTAGAGGTCAGCGGTGTCGCTGGGTCGGTCGTCGCCTTGGATGGCATGGCCCTGTCCGAGCCACGTTCGATGACAGAACTCACTCTCGCACCTGCGCAACGGGCGGACCTGATCGTAGACATCACTGGCCCCGTTGGATTTGATATGTTGACCCGTCAGGGACCATATCGATTGGCTGATCTGGCTGTGAGTGGCACCAATACGGATAGGCAAGCAGGAGCGATCATGGCGCTGTCACCGCCCAACCTGCCAACGCCTGCTGAACCTAGCCAACATCTGACGTTGACGATGATGGGCGGTGCAATGGGCGGGCGACATGATGGCGACAATATCTGGGCCTTCAACAACGTCTCGGACTTACAAACCGACCCGTTCGGATCATTCCAAAATGGCGAAACGGTGCGGATCACATTCGCAAACGATACATCGTTCCCGCACGGCATCCACCTGCATGGTCATCACTTTTACGAAGTTGATAAGAGCGGGGCCTTGGGCGACCTGCGTGACACAACTCTGGTGAACGCAGGCCAAAGCCATGACATCATCTGTGTATTCGACAACCCTGGTCGCTGGCTTTTGCATTGTCACATGCTCAGCCATGCTGTTGGCGGGATGCGCACTTGGGTGAACGTGGCATGAGGTGGTTGGTGCCATTTATGTTGTTTTTTGCGTCAACAGCCGCAGCTGATCACAATTGGGACCACCGCGACATTGCCGCAGGCCAAAGCCTGTATGCGGACACCTGTGCGTCATGCCACGGTGCCAACCTTGAGGGGCAACCGAACTGGCGATCCCCCGACGCTGATGGTGTGCTTCCAGCCCCGCCGCATGACGGAACTGGTCACACATGGCACCATGATGATGAACTGCTGTTCGAATACACCAAATTCGGTGGGGCCGCTGCTTTGGAGGTTAGGGGTGTCACTGGGTTCAACAGCGGGATGCCAGGCTTTGGCGAAACGCTCACTGACGATGAGATTTGGGATATCCTCGCCTACATCAGATCAACTTGGTCTGTGCGAGAACGCGAAGTCCAAGCCAGCAGGAACCCTCCGCACTGATGGCAAAAGCAGTCGAGAAGGCTGGACGCTATGACAGTACATATTTTCCACGACCAACGCGGACCATGTGCCTGTCGTCACACAGCGCCCGCAGTGCGCGATAGCAGGCTTCATGGGTTAGGTTGATGCGGGTCGCCAACTCGGTCACCGTTGAATCGAAGTATCCTGCCTGAACAGCGGCGAGGATGCGCGCCTTTACTGACGGGATCGCCAACATCTCGATAAGTGCGCGGTATTGCTGAACTTGAATGGCAAGCAGCCTTGTGAAGCCCTCGGCGAACACCGGGTTGGACTGCATCGTTGATCCAAGCGGTAACAGGGTAAGGTGCGTGGATGGTCGCTTACTATCGTGCAAAAGCAAATCGAAAGGCGCTTTCAAAATCTGCTCAGAAGCTTCGAGAATAGAACAAGAACGGAACGAGACTTGGGACCAACCCCAATTCGGTTAATTTTCTCAAAGCAAGAAAGCTCGTAAGTAACTGATTTATAATGGTGGGCGACCCTGGAATCGAACCAGGCGTGCGTCTCCGCGAGGGAGTTACAGTCCCCTGCCACACCTTGCGGCCTGTCGCCCACTGTCATGCGCATTGCGTCTGACGTGCTGGGTGATTACTAGCGAGCCAAAGGCCCGTCAAGGCAGAAATTGGCTTGAAATAGATGGCCGCGGAACAAAGGCGAAAAAGATGAAAAAACCAAAGTGGGTTGTCCAGAAAGAGCAGGGCCAAAAGGCAGATGAAAAAGCGACCGTTTGGTTGTTTGGTCTGCACGCTGTGCGTGACGCGTTGATGAACCCTGGACGGGTGAAGTTGCGCTTGATCGTGACGTTAAATGCGCAAAACAAGTTACAAGAGGCGATTGCTGAATCCGGCATCGAGCCAGAGCAGGTCGATCCGCGTAAATTTAATGCACCCCTTGATCCCGGGTCTGTGCACCAAGGGGCCGCACTCGAGGTCAAACCGCTCGATTGGGGGCGTCTGGCCGATGTGGCGATTGGCGACGAGGCACCCCGGCTGATTTTGCTGGATCGGGTGACCGACCCACACAATGTTGGCGCGATTCTGCGCTCTGCCGAAGTGTTGGGGGCCTCTGCGGTCATCGGCACTCGGCACCATTCCGCGCCAGAAACCGGTGCTTTGGCGAAAACCGCCAGTGGCGCGCTGGAACGCCAGCCGTATTTGCGGGTCCGCAATCTGGCCGATACGATGATCGAGCTGAAGAACATGGGTTATTTGGTGTTGGGTCTGGACGGTGAGGCCGAGCAAACGATCGAGGCTGCCGTTGAAGGCGTCATTGATCGCCCTGTCGCGCTGGTTCTGGGGGCCGAAGGGCCGGGACTGCGCGAAAAAACCAAAGAAACCTGCGACGCGCTGGTGCGTATTGACGCATCCGAAGGGTTTGGGTCGCTCAACGTCTCAAATGCTGCGGCTTTGGCCTTATATGCCTCTCAGGCGCGCAAAGGTGCCAAGACGGAATAGGGGGCGACGTTGGGGTATCCGAGCAAGATTGCGACATGCTGTTATTGCGGGGCCCGCGCGGCGCTGGTGATGAAAGAATCGGGGCGGCACGAATTGGCGTGCAGCCGCTGCGGGGCGCCATTGCACGAGCTAAAGATGCTGCCTGTGCGCAAGCCTGCCGTTGCAAAAGTTGAACGCGAATTGATCCGCCCGAGCGCGGTGCGATCAAACCGCCCAAAACCGTCGATCAAAAAAGCGAAGAAGAAAAAGCCGCGCAAGTCACCGCGTCCCTTCAAGTTTTTGAAAGATGCATTTGAGGATGCATTTGAATTTGTTGAAGATATTTTTGATTGAGGCGAAGAGGTTTTGACGAACCACATAGGCTTTGGCAGATTTCCGCCGATCTTTAATTTTTCGTTCACAGAATCGCGACAAGGTCTTTTTACGCGGCCAGATAGACTTATCTGTTAGTGTATGAGGTCACAGGTTTGGAACTCCTGCCTGACCTAACACTGTCCCTCGTTCCGCACTTATGCGCCCCTTGGCTTTTTGCTTTGGGGCGCTTTTTTATTGGGACGGGCTGGTTTATGGGTAGGTATGAAAGAATATTCCGACGCCTTTTTAAAAGACATTCTGACACGCACCAAAACGGTTGCGATCGTCGGCGTTTCCGCAAACCCGGTGCGGCCCAGTTATTTTGTGGCGCGCTATTTGGGGCTCAAAGGGTACAAGGTCATTCCGGTCAATCCGGGCCTCGCAGGGCAGGAATTGCTAGGCGAAACGGTGCGTGCAGATCTGGGCGAGATTGATGAACCCGTTGATATGGTTGATATTTTTCGCCGCTCGGAAGCTGTGCCAGAGATTGTTGATGCGGCGCTAGCCCAGTTTCCGGATCTCGGTACGATCTGGATGCAAATCGGGGTGGAGCACAGCGAGGCGGCGGCAAAAGCCGAGGCGCGCGGCGTGGATGTGGTGCAGAACCGTTGCCCGAAAATCGAATACCAACGGCTGTTTTCAGAACTGCGCATGGGCGGGTTCAACACAGGGATCATCAGCTCAAAGCTGTGATCGACAGCGGGCGTGACCCAATGGACGCAGCTGTGCTGCGACACGATGTTTTATTGGGGCAGGCGGTTAGCGGTTCGCTTTTTCGGCGAGGCCGGATTGCGTTTGGCGCCGCGCCAGTTCAGCAACGACATCGTCCAGATGCACATCGCGCGCCGTCAGCATGACCATCAAGTGATACATGACGTCGGCGGCCTCGGACGTGAGTGCCGCTTTGTCGCCTTTGACGGCTTCGATGATGGCCTCTATCGCTTCTTCCCCAAATTTTTCGGCGCATTTTTCAGGGCCTTTGGCCAGCAATTGCGCGGTCCAGCTAGAGGACGGGTCCGCCGATTTACGCGCCTCAATCGTGTTGAAAAGGTCGTTCAGGGTCATGTGAGCCTCATCGCGATGCCAGCGTTTGCCATGTGCTGTTTCGCTTCTTGGATGGTGTAGTCGCCAAAATGGAAAATCGAGGCGGCGAGCACGGCAGACGCCCCGCCTTTGGTGACCCCGTCGACCAGATGATCGAGGTTGCCAACACCACCCGAGGCGATCACGGGCACATTCACGGCGTCAGAAATGGCGCGGGTCAGGGGCAGGTTGAACCCTTGTTTGGTGCCGTCACGGTCCATGGACGTTAGCAAAATTTCACCAGCCCCTTTGGCAGCGGCAGTCATGGCGAATTCAACCGCGTCGATGCCTGTCGGTTCGCGGCCGCCGTGGGTGAAAATCTCCCAACGGCCGGGTTCAACCGTCTTGGCGTCGATGGCGCAGACGATGCATTGGCTGCCAAAGTGGTCCGCGGCGTCGGCCAAAACGTCCGGGTTGGCGACTGCGGCGGAATTAAAACTGACCTTGTCGGCCCCAGCCAGCAGCAAATCACGCACGTCAGCGCTGCTGCGCACGCCGCCACCTACCGTCAGCGGAATGTAACATTGTTCAGCCGTGCGGCGGACCACGTCGAACATGGTGCCGCGGTTTTCGACTGTGGCGTGGATGTCGAGAAAGCAGAGTTCGTCCGCACCAGCGGCGTCATAGGCGCGGGCAGATTCCACTGGGTCGCCGGCATCGCGCAGGCCGACAAAGTTCACGCCTTTGACCACGCGCCCGTCAGCGACGTCGAGGCAGGGGATGATACGGGTTTTGAGCATCAGAAACGAGATTCTCCGTATGCGCCCCAAATTTTTGAGGCGATCATGAGGTTCATATTTACGGCGTCTTGCAAGTCAAAGCCAGTCAAGGTTGCCAATTCAAACTGGCCCAAGCCATAAATTGTCGCATGGATCAGATCGTATACAGATCGCCATTCGATTTCTGTCAGGGATATGTTCAGCTGTGCGTCGGTTTCGAAATGGGGTTTGAGCGATTGGATGTTTAAAGTTGGATGCCCAAATGCGCGTTGAATAACGTCTGTACTGCCCCCTGACGATATCTCCGCAAAGCAAGATCGAACGAATCTTTGTTGCTCGATTGTTAAAGACAATGCGTAAAGGGGAGCGTTCATTTTTAGTTTTTGAGCTTGGTAAGTGCTGTATTCAAATCAATCGCCCCATCATAGAGCGCCCGCCCCGAAATCGCGCCCGAAATCACGCCTGTCGCCTTAAGCGCTGTCAGGTCGGCCATCGACGACACGCCGCCGGATGCGATCACAGGGATAGATACGGCGCGGGCCAAGGCTTCGGTTGCCTCGATATTTGGGCCTCCCATTGCGCCGTCGCGCAGGATGTCGGTGTAGATGATCGCAGCGACGCCTGCGTCCTCAAACGATTTGGCGAGGTCCGTGACCATCACATCGGTTTCCTCGGCCCAACCTTTGGTCGCGACACGTCCGTTGCGGGCATCAATGCCGACGGCGACTTGGCCCGGGAATTTGCGCGCAGCTTCGCGCACCAGATCGGGGTTTTCGACGGCGATTGTGCCAAGAATCACGCGGGCGAGCCCTTTGTCGAGCCATGCCTCGATTGTGGCGATGTCGCGGATACCGCCGCCCAATTGCGCAGGCACTTTGCACGATTTCAGGATCGCCTCGACAGGGGCCGCGTTCACGGGCGCGCCGGCAAACGCACCGTTCAGATCAACCAGATGCAGCCATTCGCAACCCGCCTCGACAAAGGCGCGCGCTTGGGCCGCCGGATCATCGTTAAAGACGGTGGATTGGTCCATGTCGCCGTGAACAAGACGCACAGCTTGGCCGTCTTTGAGGTCAATTGCCGGGTAGAGGATCATGAGGTTTGCCCTTTGTCGCAGTGTTTAAGGCCTTATGCGGGGGCGCGGCGGGATTTGCAACGCGACCCAAGGTCAGCCTTGCCAGAAACGGTTGCGTGCCACATGCTGCGCGAAAATAAGGGAGGAAAACACATGAAAACATGGATAACAGCCGCGGCTTTGGGTCTGGCAATGGCGGGGGCTGCGATGGCTGATCCCGTATTGGGCACGTGGAAAACTCAAGTTGATGATGGCAATTACGCACACGTCAAAATGCAAAAATGCGGCGAGAATGTTTGTGGCACAATTGCCAAAGCGTTTGACGCAAACGGTCCGATTACAACCGCAAACTTAGGCAAAAATCTGGTTTGGGCGATGGTGCCAGCCGGCGACGGCTACTACAAGTCCGGCAAAATCTGGCAGCCTTCAACAGACAAGATTTACAAATCCAAGATGTCTTTGTCGGGAAATACTCTTAAGGTATCCGGCTGTGTTGGTCCGATCTGCAAAAAGCAGACATGGACGCGCGTTAACTGATCCGAGATTTTAACTTAGGGTGCGGTTTGGCTGCGCCCTAAGTATTCGCATTTCATCTGCGAGCCCCGACTAGGGGGCCCATTTCAGAAAATTCCCAATCATCCGCAGCCCTGTGCCCTGACTTTTTTCAGGGTGAAATTGCATGCCAACCATCGTGTCGCGTCCGATCACGGCGGTGACGTCGTGGCCGTATTCCACGTGGGCCAAACGTTCTGCGGGATCGCTGACTTTGAAGTGATACGAATGCACAAAATACGTGTGATCGCCCGATACAATGCCGTCCAGCACCGCGTGTGGATAATTGATAACCAAATCGTTCCACCCCATGTGCGGCACCTTGAGGCGCGCGTCGGTGGGGGCAATCGGAACAACTTCGCCTTGGACCCAATCAAGGCCCGCAGTGTCGCGGTATTCGCGCCCGATGCTGGCCATTAGTTGCATGCCGACGCAGATGCCCAAAAACGGGCGACCTTTGGTTTCAACGGCCTCGACCATCGCATCGTACAGCCCGCCTGTGCCGGTCAGTGCGGCGTGACAGGCCGGAAATGCGCCGTCGCCGGGCAGCACAATGCGGTCTGCGCGCGCCACAACGTCAGCGTCTGCCGTGACGACAACGTCGCCTGCGTCGACTTCGCGTGCCATGCGTTCGAACGCTTTGTGCGCCGAGTGCAGATTGCCGCTTTCGTAATCAACAATGGCTGTCAGCATCGCGGTTACAACGCCCCTTTGGTCGACGGGATATCGCCGGATTTGCGCGGGTCTACCTCGACCGCATCGCGCAGCGCGCGGGCGACAGATTTAAACGCGGCCTCGGCGATATGGTGGCTGTTGATCCCGTGCAGCATGTCGACGTGCAGGGTGATGCCGCCGTGCGTGGCAAGGGCCGTAAAGAATTCGCGCACCAGTTCCGTGTCGAACGTGCCGATTTTCTGCGTCGGCAGATCGACGTTCCAGATCAGGTAGGGGCGGGCGGACAGATCAAGGGCGCAACGCACTTGCGCATCATCCATCGGCAACAGGCAACTGCCGTAGCGCACGATGCCGCGTTTGTCGCCCAAGGCTGCCGTCAGCGCCTGACCCAGCGCAATGCCGGTGTCCTCGACCGTGTGGTGATCGTCGATGTGCAAATCACCTTTGGCGCGGATCGTCATGTCGATCAACGAGTGGCGCGCCAACTGGTCCAGCATGTGATCAAAGAACCCGATGCCGGTTTGGTTGTCATAAATCCCCGTGCCGTCCAGATTGACGGTTACCGAAATCTCGGTTTCGGCAGTAGATCGTGTGATGGTGCTGGTGCGCATGGATGGCCTCCGGATCAGTGTTCGTCTGCTTATAGGCGCGAAGGGCAGGCGGGCCAAGACCCGCACACGGCCCAACTAAAGATTGCGCCCGATGTGGTTCCTATGCCAGCAAGGACGCATCTTATTCTCGGAGCATCCCCCATGAGCACCTGCGTTTTTATCCAGATCCGTTGCACCCCCGGTAAAACCTACGCGGTTGCCGAAGAAATCGCGCTGCAAGAGATCCACTCGGAACTGTATTCGACGAGCGGCGATTTTGATCTTCTGATGAAGATGTACATTCCTGCCGATCAGGACGTGGGCAAATACATCAACGATCATCTGCTGGTGATCAAAGGGATCGAACGGTCACTGACGACAATGACGTACAAGGTGTTTTGATTGGGCTGATGTTTAAGACCATCTTTGAGTGGTTCAAGCGATCGGGCAATGTCAGGACAGAAACCATTGCTGACAATTCGTTAGTTGATGCGCGTCACGTCAGCGTGGAATTGGAGTGCCGGATAGGGTTCGAAACCCGCGTACCCAATCCATTGGACACTGATTTTGACCTTGTTGACTTGTTCGAGCGGTCAAGCGGAATTCAATTGCAAGGAACCCGACACCTGCACAGTTGGTCGCAAAACGATGAGCAAGACCACGGGACCAGTTTGGGGGTGTGGGTATCTGCAACACGGCAGGAATTGGTATTCAATGTCGGATTCGGGTCGTCAGCATGGTTTCACAATAATGTTGCGACGTCAGAATTTGACATATCGACCTTCTTGTCGTTGCCTGACCATTTAATTGACCAGAGCAGTGTTGAATTTGATCTCACCGTTTGGTGTATGAATTAAAATTGCCAGCTCCAGAAACATTGCCAGCTCCAGAAACATTGCCAGCTCCAGAAACATTGCCAGCCCCAGAAACGACGAAAGGCCACCCGAAGGTGACCTTTAACGTTTTCCACCGGGGTATGGTGGGACCAAATTGGAGCGGGCGAGGCGATTCGAACGCCCGACCCTAACCTTGGCAAGGTTATGCTCTACCCCTGAGCTACGCCCGCTTCCTTTGGTGAGGCAGCATCTATAATTGGATGCTGCAGGCCGCAAGAGGTAATTTCACACTATTTGAAAAAAACGCAAAAAATCTGAAAAATCGCAAATTATTTGCAGGTGCAGCGACGGAAAATCTGAGGTCCCGCGTTTTACACGCATGAAACAACGTGACCTGACCCTTGCTATCCCTGCTGCCATGATTGCGACCGCTCTTGTTGTGCTGGTTTTGTGCACAGCGACCCCGCAATCGGCGTCTCAGTCGGTGACGAATGACGGGGACGTGCGGCCACAGGTGTTGGTGGATGTGGCGCGCGCCGAGATGATTGACGGCAGTGTTTGCATCGATCTTGCCCTGACCAGTCTAAAACCTGACCTGACGTTGCAGGATGTGCGGATTGCCGGGGCGGATACAAAAACCTTTGCCCCACAGACGCTGGGGTTTGCCCAAGACGGTGTGGCGCAAGTGGTTGCAAAATTCTTTAAGAAAGTGCCCCGGATTTTTACGGCGGTCCTTGATTTTGGCGTGCACGGACAAGAACCCATTCTGATCACCCCACTTTTTGACGCTGGTGAAATGCAGCAAAAATAAAATCCACCAAGGAGCATCGCAATGCCCATCATTTCAAACTTGAAAATCACAGCCTTGGTTATTGGCATTGTCGTCGCGGGCGTGGTCCAAAGCGATGCACGCTCGCAAATTCGCAAACACAAGGCGACGGAAGCCGAGGGGCTCAGCTTGATCGAAGCGGATCGCACAATCGAGGGCAGCAAAATTGCGGTGCGTGATGACGGCATATCACTGAGCATTCAATCCAACGGGCTGCCGACACATACTGTTGGCAAATTTCCGAACCGCGACAATCCATACACCATTTCGGCGCAGTCTTATGCGTTTAGCGTTTCCAAGGCCCCGACGCTGAACAAGCCCGAACCCGTGTTGCGTGATGAGGCCTTTGGCGTGGCGTTAAACGGGGTGCCGTTTGATCCCGAGGCCGCTGAGTTCTGGCAGGGGGACCCGCGATCAGGGTGGGTCTACAATGCGCTGGGCGGTGCTGTTTCGCTGGGGCTGGATGCAAATTTTGCGCATGTGCAGCCTTCGGGTGCGTATCATTACCTCGGTTTGCCGATCGGATTGATGGAGCAGTTGGGCTGGCGGCCTGATGCGGCGTCGCCTTTGATTGGCTTTGCCTCGGACGGGTTCCCGATCTACGCGCTGACCGCTGATGTTGGCGGGACTGTTATCCGCATGACCTCGTCTTATCAGCTGAAATCAGGCGAGCGGCCGGGCGGGGATGAACCGTCTGGGCCCTATGACGGGGCGTTTCAGCAGGATTTTGAATTTGTCGCAGGGTCGGGCACGCTGGATGAGTGCAACGGGGTCATGATCAAAACCGCAGATTATCCCACAGGCACCTACGCCTATTTTTTAACCGACGATTATCCCGTCATCCCGCGCTGTTTGCGCGGGGCCGCTGGATCGGGGTTTTCCAAATACTGACCTGTGATCAAAACAGGCTGTGCGCGATCAACCCAAGCGAGCCAAAGACCAGCATCAACAGCGTCAGCGCCATGCCACCCACCCGCAGGGGCATGATCTGGGGGTGGCGCGAAAACCCGTAGGCGTGCATCGCGCGACCGGCCAGCAGCATCAAACCCAAGATGTGCACAGCAATACCCGGCGCGCCTTGTAGTTCCACTAGCAGCATCAGGATCAAGCCGATGGGGGAGTATTCGGCGCAGTTGCCCTGTGCACGCATACGCGCCAGCAGCGCCTTGTCACCGTAATCGCCAACCGACAGCCGGTTCGCACGCCGATAACGTATAACGCGCACCGTCAGCGCCAGAAAGATCAGAGTGATAAGGCCTGCATAAAGCGGCGTAATGGCGAGGGGCATGTCTCAAATCCAACGTTAGGGCATTTGCATTGCCTGCACTGTCAAACAATCAACGGCATATGGAAACCCCAATAAAAAACGGCAGCCCCAGGGAGGAGGGACTGCCGTCTAAGTGTCATCTGCGCGGTTAAGGGAGGAGAAACCCCGCGATGATCCTGTTTGCCTTCTTTGGTGAAGGCTAAAAAGCCGCGGTGGTATCTAGGGAGGAGACGATACCACCGCGCGTTACAGACGGTCTAGGGAGGAGACGACCGTCCGATCCTTGTTTTAGGCTGCCGTGTGCTGTTGTCCGGCTTCCCATGCGATGCGGCGCAGTTCGCTGCGGGCCAGACCCAAGTCGGTCAGATCGCGGTTGCTGAGGGCGGTCAGTTCATCCAGCGTCTTGCGGTACACGCGGCGCTGGGCGCGGCGCAGGGCCGCTGCTTCCAACATGTGACCGGCAGAAGCCATCATCCGTTCGATGAAAGAACCGTTTGTGTGTGTGTCATTAAAATATGTCATCGTCTTGCTCGTCTTTCTTGACTGCGTCTTCGTTCGTGTTGATAGAAACATAACGGTATGCTGCGCGTGCACAATAGATTGTTCGGCAATGCTGCTATGCAGCATTTGCATGGCAAAGGTCCTTGAAAATCATTTGACCCGACCAAAGGCGATTTTGTGATCGCGGTGGCGGGGCCTTGTCCTTTGGTGGAAAAAAGCCAATTAGGGGACAACACCAAAAGGAGCACCGCGATGTCTGTCACCAAAGAGTCCATCCTAGAGGCATTGGCCCGCGTTGCCCTGCCAAACGGGGAAACCCTGGTCAGCCGCGATATGATCCGCGCGATCAACATCCAAGGCGACGCGGTCAATTTTGTGATCGAAGCGCCCACACCCGAAATCGCCGCCCAGATGGAACCTGCGCGCAAAGCCGCCGAAGCCGTCGTGCTGGAATTGGATGACGTGTCCAAAGTTACGGTGGCCCTGACCGCACATGGGCCTGCCGCCGCCAAAGCCCCACCGCCCAGTTTGAAAATCGGCGGCCACCCGAAACCACAAGAGGGGCCAACCAAGCCGTCCGGTGTACAGCGCATTCTGGCGATCGGCTCTGGCAAAGGCGGAGTGGGGAAATCGACTGTGTCCTCGAACCTTGCGGTGGCCTTGGCCAAACAGGGGCGCAAAGTTGGCCTGCTGGATGCAGATATTTACGGCCCGTCACAGCCGCGCATGATGGGCGTGAACAAACGCCCTGCGTCGCCCGATGGCAAAACCATCATTCCGCTGCACGCCCACGGTGTGACGCTGATGTCGATCGGCTTTATGATGGAAGAGGGTAAGGCCGTCGTTTGGCGTGGCCCGATGTTGATGGGCGCACTGCAACAGATGCTGGGGCAAGTGGAATGGGGCGAACTTGACGTGCTGCTGGTTGATCTGCCGCCGGGCACTGGCGATGTGCAACTGACGCTGTGCACGAAATCCGAACTGACTGGCGCGATTGTAGTGTCGACCCCCCAAGACGTCGCCCTGATCGATGCGCGCAAGGCGCTCGACATGTTCGCGACGCTAAAAACCCCGGTCTTAGGCTTGATCGAAAATATGTCGATGTTCGTGTGCCCCGATTGCGGGTCGTCACACGAAATATTCGGGGCAGGCGGCGTCGCTGCCGAAGCCGAAAAAATGGGCGTGCCGCTGTTGGGCAATCTGCCGATAGACCTGGACACACGGCTGGCCGGCGACGGCGGCACACCGATTGCAGCGGGTGAGGGGCCAATGGCGCAGGCCTACGCCCAGATCGCCAAGGGGCTGATCGAGGGTGGCATGGCGTAAAGCCAACCCAAACCGTCGTCGTTATTAATAAAGAGGCACCGTGATCGTATCACGCGTGCCTTTTTTGTATTTACGGGATCTCGTGGGATACGGCATGGGAAAGCGTGGGATCAATCTGTCGTTGGGCGCGGGAATTCCGAATCAATTGCTCGAAATCGCAGTATTTTTGGGAACCCAGCTGACAATTTTGGGGATTGAAGAGTGTCCTGTGTGAGAACATAAAAAGAACATTCAATCTGCTCTGAAATTAATTGCGATTAGTTGGGAAACCATGGGCCATACTTTCATCGCGCCGTGAGGCACAATATGTAGTGACATCTTTCCGTCGAATAACAATTTAGGCGAATTTTCCCCCAAATCGAACCACCCCAGCATGTTGTGAACGGGCGTTAATGGCTGTCCAGCGTGCCAATTTCCCATAAATAACAGTTGTCACCCACGTATTCCCATCGTATCCCTTGTTCATCGGATGAGAACGAGACCAAGGGGCACCAAACGACCCCGAACTTATAAAAGACTCTAGCAGGTTTCATACAGGCACCTCGCTTTCATCAGACCAAGAGATCCGGCGCGCGAGCGAGCAGACATCCCCCCAGGTGGCGCGCGCAGCTGGACTTCCCACTCAAGTGGGACATGGCGGCGAGTTGATCAGTGGCAGCAGATCAACTCGCCGTTTCTAATTTTCCCGACACAATTTATCGGGCCCGACACGAAACACATCCGCGCGACGGCGCATAGGCATCAGCCCGCAACGGGCAAATCAGGGACGGACCAGTGGCAAGACGGTTCAGAGGCGAAAGCCAACACAAAGTCGACACGAAGGGGCGGGTTTCAATCCCGGCCTCTTTTCGTCGTGTGTTGGAAGCCTCTGATTCCAATTGGAAGTCTGGCGAGGCCCCTGAATTGGTGATCGTCTATGGGGACCACCGCCGCAACTACCTTGAGTGCTACACGATGGAAGCCATCGACGAGGTGGACGCCAAGATCGACGCGTTGCCGCGTGGGTCGATGCAGCGCAAAATGTTGCAACGCCTGTTTCATGGCCAATCCTTCCCGACGGCGGTCGATGAAACCGGCCGACTGGTCTTGCCGGCAAAATTGCGCAACAAAATTGATCTGTCCGGCGAGGCGTTCTTTATCGCTGCTGGTGATACGTTCCAGATTTGGAAGCCCGAGACGTACGAGGCCGAAGAGGCCGCAAAAACCGAAGAGTGGCTGGATGATTTGCCCGAGGATTTTGATCCGATGGCGTTCCTAGACGGCGATGCTCAGCCCCAAACGGAAGGATAAAGTGATGGCTGCTGCCGCTGCCACAGTGTCCGACAAACCCCACGTTCCTGTTTTACTGCGCCCGCTGTTGGCCGCCGTTGCCCCTGTTTCAGGGCGCTGGCTGGACGGCACATTCGGGGCCGGCGGGTACACGCGCGGCCTGCTCGAGGCCGGTGCCGATCACGTCATGGGCGTGGACCGCGACCCGCTCGCGTTCGAAATGGCGGCCCCTTGGGTCAGCGATTTTGGCGACAAAATCACCCTGCAACAGGGCGTGTTTTCGAAAATGGACGAATACGCACAGGATTTGGACGGCATCGTTCTGGATCTCGGCGTGTCGTCAATGCAGCTGGATTTGGCCGAACGCGGATTTTCGTTCATGCGCGACGGTCCGCTGGACATGCGCATGTCGCAAGACGGGCCTTCTGCCGCAGACGTGGTGAACAACGCAGACGAGGCGGCCATCGCCAACATCCTGTTTCAATACGGTGAAGAACGCGCCAGCCGCCGCATCGCCAAAGCCATCGTGACCGAGCGTACAATGGAACCGATCACCACAACCTTGCGTCTGGCTGGGATCATCGAGGGGTGCTTGCCCCGCTCCAAACCAGGTCAATCGCACCCCGCGACGCGCAGTTTCCAAGCGCTGCGCATTGAGGTGAACAATGAATACGGCGAGCTGTACGAGGGGCTGATGGCCGCGGAGCGCGCGCTGAAACCCGGCGGGCAACTGGCCGTGGTGACGTTTCATTCGGTCGAGGATCGCATGGTCAAACGGTTCCTCACGGCGCGGTCAGGCAAGGCAGGTAACGCCAACCGCTACGCGCCGATGACCAACGCAGAGCCGATCCAGTTTACGGTCAAGTCTCGCAAGGCGATTGGCCCTGATGATCAGGAATTGGCGGAAAATCCACGCTCGCGCAGTGCAAAACTGCGGGTGGCCACCAGAACCGACGCGCCTTCGGGCGAGATCGCGTCAAAGACCATTGGCATGCCGATGGCGAACAGAACGAAGTAGGGTAACATGCGGACGGTATTGTATATTTTGACGGTTTTGGCGGTGGTTGCGCTGGCGTTTTGGGCGTACCGCGAAAACTATGCGACCCAGCAAACCCTGAACGACGCGGACAATTTGCGCCGCGATATTCGCGCCGCACATTCGCGCTTGGCCGTTTTGAACGCCGAATGGGCCTATCTGAACCGACCCGATCGTTTGCGCGACCTTGCCGACATCAACTTTGACCGGTTGGGCTTGTTGCCTCTGGCCCCCGAACAATTCGGGCTGATCGACCAGATCGCCTATCCGTCCGAACCTGAATTGCCGATCCTGAACCCCGTCGATGTGTTCAGCGACGAACAAGCCGGAGACAGACCATGATCCGCACGCCGCTGCGCCCGTTGGCCCGCATTCTGGACGCTCGTGAAAAGGGTGAAAACCCCGACGCTATTGAAAAGGAAAACAAACGCCTGCGCCACGAAGACATGCAAGCCCGTTCGCGCAACCGCGCCGAGGGGCGTCTTTTGGTTTTGGGCCTGTTCTTTTTCTGCGCTTTTGCCGTTGTTGGCGGACGTATGGGGATGCTTGCGACCTCTGATCCGGTCGAGCCACGCTCGGCTGCCGTGGGCAGTGCGATCAGTGCAGCCCGCGCCGACATTGTGGATCGTCACGGCAATTTGCTGGCGACAAACTTTGAAACCCACGCGCTGTATGCGCAACCAAAACAGATGATTGATCCTGTGGGGGCGGCAGAAAAGCTGGTCAAAATCTTTCCCGATCTCGATGGCGCGCGTCTGGTCAAGGATTTCACCGGTACGCGTAAGTTTCTGTGGATAAAAAAGAAAATCAGCCCGGAACAGATGCAAGCCGTGCATGAAATCGGCGACCCTGGTTTGCTGTTTGGCCCACGCGACATGCGCCTGTATCCCAACGGAAAACTGGCCGCGCACGTCATGGGTGGCGCGTCCTTCGGCAAAGAGGGCGTGAGCGCTGCCGAAGTGATCGGCGTCGCGGGCGTCGAGAAATACTTTGACGATTATCTGCGTGATCCGGCCAACGGCAACACGCCGCTGCAATTGTCACTGGACCTCACGGTTCAGGCCGCAGCCGAGCGTGTCTTGCAAGGTGGCATGAATTTGATGAACGCCAAAGGGGCCACATCCATTTTGATGGACGTGCACACCGGCGAAGTGATCAGTGTCGTGTCCTTGCCCAGCTTTGACCCCAACAACCGTCCGCGCCCGATCACCGAAGGCGACCGCGGCGATGATCCGTTGTTCAACCGCTCGGTTCAGGGGGTGTACGAACTGGGCTCTGTGTTCAAGATTTTCACTGCCGCACAGGCGGTCGACATCGGCATTGTCAGCCCGTCGACGATGATCGACACCAAAGGCCCGATGAAAGTCGGCGGCTTTAAGATCGGTGAATTCCGCAACAAAAACTACGGCACGCTGAGTGTCACAGACATCATCATGAAGTCGTCAAACCGTGGCACCGGTCGTTTGGTTTTGAAAATCGGCATCAAAAAGCAAAAGGAATTCCTTGATGCGATGGGTTTCTTCAAAGCGACGCCTTTCGAGATTGTCGAGGCAGCCCAAGGCAAACCATTGTTGCCCAAACGCTGGACAGACCTAAGCGCTGTCACCATCTCGTATGGTCACGGATTGTCTACGTCACCCATGCATTTGGCGGCCGGTTACGCGGCGATTGCCAACGGCGGTCGCGTGGTCAATCCGACCATTCTGAAACAAGGCGGCCCATCCTATGGCCCCCGCGTCATGAGCGAAAGTTCAGCCCGTGCAGCCCGTGGCATGTTGCGCAAAGTTGTGGCCAAAGGCACTGCCAGCTTTGGCGAAGTGCCGGGCTATGCGGTGGGCGGCAAAACCGGCACGGCAGACAAACCCAAGCCCACAGGCGGGTATTACGACAAAAAAGTCATCGCGACATTCGCCAGCATTTTCCCTTCGCACGACCCGAAATACGTGTTGATTGTAACGCTGGACGAGCCGGTCGAAACCTCGGGTGACAAACCGCGCCGCACCGCCGGTTGGACAGCCGTGCCTGTGGCCGCAGAAATGATCCGCCGTGTGGCGCCGTTGTTGGGGATGCGACCAACCGTTGAACCCGCAACTTTGGCTGATATAACCCTGACCAGCAGTAACTAAGCCGCAAAGGCAGGCACGATGGGCACTAAGGTCACGAAAACATTAAGCGATTTGGGCTTGGTGGCGACATCTGGCGCGAATCCCGACATTTCATCCTTGATTGTAGACAGCCGGCAGCTGGCCAAAGGCTGCCTGTTCGCGGCGATGCCCGGTGTCAAAATTCACGGTGCGACGTTTGTGCAAGAGGCGCTGGATCAAGGCGCCGTGGCCGTATTGACGGACGCAAAAGGCGCGCAGATTGCAGGCGACGCGATCAAGGCTGCCGGGGCTGCGATGGTCATTTCACAAACCCCGCGCGAAGCCTTGGCCCGCGCCGCTGCCCTGTGGTTCGGTGCGCAACCCAAAACGATGATCGCGGTCACGGGCACCAACGGCAAAACGTCCGTGTCGACTTTTGTGCGCCAGATCTGGACAGAACTGGAATTCGCGGCTGTGAACCTCGGCACGACGGGGGTTGAAGGTGCATGGCGCGCACCGCTGGCCCACACCACGCCAGAGCCGATCACGCTGCATCGGACGTTGGCTGCGGCTGCGGACAACGGGATCACGCACGCAGCGATGGAGGCGTCTAGCCACGGATTGGATCAACGCCGCCTCGAGGGGGTGACGCTGAAGGCCGCTGGTTTCACCAACTTCACCCAAGATCACCTTGATTATCACGAGACGTTCGAGGCTTATTTTGCCGCAAAAGCGCGGCTGTTCATTGACGTGCTCAGCCCCGATGGCATCGCAGTGATCAACATCGATGATCCCAAGGGCGAAGAAATGGCCAGACTGGCCGCAGCACACGGCCACGACATTTTGCGGGTCGGGCGCTCTGACACCGCTGATATCCGTCTTAGCGCGCAACGCTACGACGCGACGGGGCAGGATCTGCGGTTTGAATTTGACGGCAAAGCCTATCAAACACGGTTGAACCTGCTGGGCGGGTTTCAGGCCGACAATGTGATGTTGGCGGCAGGACTGGTGATCGCATGCGGCGCTGACCCGAGCCAAGTGTTTGACACGCTTGAACATTTGACGACTGTACGCGGCCGGATGGAATTGGCCGCCACCCGCGACAATGGCGCGGCGGTGTTTGTTGACTACGCCCACACGCCGGACGCGGTAAAAACCGCACTTGCCGCGATGCGCCCGCATGTGATGGGCCGTTTGGTGGCGATCGTGGGGGCGGGTGGCGATCGCGACGTGACCAAACGCCCATTGATGGGGCAGGCGGCGGCAGACAATGCAGACGTCGTGTTTGTGACCGACGACAACCCGCGATCCGAAGACCCCGCAACAATTCGCGCTGCGGTCATGGCGGGCTGCCCGGGGGCGAGCGAAGTCGGGGACCGCGCCGAAGCGATCTTGCGCGCGATTGATAGTCTGGGCGCAGGTGATGCGCTGCTGATCGCGGGCAAAGGCCATGAAACGGGGCAGGTCGTCGGCGATGATATTTTGCCCTTTGACGATGTGGAGCAGGCAAGCGTGGCTGTGGCCGCATTAGAAGGACGATTGGCATGAACACCCTTTGGACAGCAGCCGAGGCCGTCTCTGCAACAAGTGGGCGCACCACTTCTGATTGGGTCGCAAACGGAGTGTCCATCGATACGCGCACGATCCAAGCGGGCGATCTGTTTGTGGCTTTGCAAGCCGAACGGGACGGCCATGATTTTGTCGCGCAAGCGTTGGAAAAAGGGGCAAGTGCGGCGCTGGTATCGCGCATCCCTGACGGGCTGGACGAAAGCGTGCCCTTGCTGATCGTCGATGATGTTCTCAGCGCGCTTGAAGCCTTGGGGGCTGCCGCACGTGCACGCACAAACGCCCGAGTGGTTGCTGTGACTGGCAGTGTCGGCAAGACCTCGACCAAGGAAATGTTGCGCGCGATGTTGTCGGATCAAGGGCGCACGCATGCCTCTGTTGCCAGCTACAACAACCACTGGGGCGTGCCGTTAACCTTGGCGCGGATGCCCAGCGACACCGAATATGCCGTTATCGAAATCGGCATGAACCACCCCGGCGAAATCGCCCCGCTGTCGAAATTAACCCGCCCGCATGTGGCGATGATCACGACCGTTGCCGCGGCGCATCTGGAGGCGTTTGAGAATGTCGAAGGGATCGCCGTCGAAAAGGCTTCGATCATTGACGGTCTGGAATACGCTGGCACGGCGATCCTGAACAACGACGTAGACACGGCGGCGATTTTGCAAGCCAAGGCGCATGATGCCAAGCGGCGCGATGTTGGCTTTGGCGAACACGGGTTTGATTACGTTCTGAAAGACATCCAGATCATTGGGGACACGACAATTGTGCAGGCTGAAGCGTTCGAGCAGCCGTTGCTGTTCAAGATTGCCACGGCGGGGCGGCATTTTGCGATGAACGGCTTGGGCGCTTTGGCGGCGTGCGAGGCATTGGGCGCTGACCTTGCGTTGGCGGCTGCATCGTTGGGCCGGTGGTCACCGTTCGAGGGGCGTGGCGCGCGCGAAACTATCACTTTGGATCCTGTTGAAACCCACCTGACGCTTGAGCTGATCGACGACAGTTACAACGCCAACCCCACGTCTATGGCCGCCTCGATCGAAGTGCTGGCCGCGGCCCAAACCACTGATAACACAGGGCGTGTCAGCAAGGGGCGGCGCATTGCCTACCTTGGTGATATGAAAGAACTGGGACCGGACGAAATCATGCTGCACGCAGGCTTGGCGCATTTCGAGCACACCAAAACCATCGATGTCATTCACTGTGTTGGCCCCCTGATGCGCGCGATGTTTGACGCACTGCCAGAGCCACAAAAAGGCCGTTGGCACGCGACCAGCGCTGAAATGGTGCAAGGGTTGCGCAATGATCTGGACGCGGGCGACGTGGTTCTGGCCAAAGGATCTTTGTCGATGAAATTGGGCCTTGTCGTTGACGCGATCCGCAAAATGGGCCATCCCCAAGATGCAGATACTTAACACCAGATAATGAGTAAGGGAGAGCGCGATGCTCTATTGGTTGTCGGAATACGACGCGTTTAACCTGTTTCGCTACATCACTGTGCGTGCAGGCGGGGCGTTTCTGACAGCGCTTTTCTTTGGCTTTATCTTTGGCCAACCCTTGATCAACGTGTTGCGACGCCGCCAAGGCAAAGGCCAACCGATCCGCGATGATGGCCCTGAAGGTCATTTTGCCAAAGCCGGCACGCCCACCATGGGTGGATTGCTGATTGTTGGGGCACTGTTGACCTCCACCTTGCTGTGGGCGCGTCTGGACAACCCGTTTATCTGGATCATTTTGTTCGTGACCGTGTCGTTTGCAGCCATCGGCTTTGCCGATGATTATGCCAAAGTATCCAAACAAACGACGGCTGGGGTGTCGGGCAAAATCCGCCTGCTTTTGGGGTTCGCAATTGCCGGCATTGCGGCCTATTTCGCGGCTGCGGCCCATCCCGAAGATTTGCAAAATCAACTGGCTTTGCCAGTGTTCAAAGACGTTCTGATCAATCTTGGCGTACTCTACATCCCGTTCTCGATGATTGTGATTGTCGGGGCGGCCAATGCGGTCAACCTGACTGATGGTCTGGACGGTTTGGCGATTATGCCGGTGATGATTGCCGCCTCGACGCTCGGCATCATTGCGTACGCCGTTGGACGCGTGGATTTCACCGAATATCTTGACGTGCACTACGTGCCGGGCACCGGTGAAATTCTGGTGTTTACCGCTGGCATTGCAGGCGGCGGCCTTGGCTTTTTGTGGTATAATGCCCCCCCTGCGGCCGTGTTCATGGGCGATACCGGATCGCTGGCTTTGGGCGGCGCTTTGGGCGCGATTGCCGTGTCGACCAAACATGAATTGGTGCTGGGCATCGTCGGCGGGTTGTTCGTAGTCGAGGCCCTGTCGGTGATCATCCAAGTCCTCTATTTCAAAAAGACCGGCAAGCGAGTGTTCCTGATGGCACCGATCCATCACCACTACGAGAAAAAAGGCTGGGCCGAGCCGCAGATCGTGATCCGGTTCTGGATCATCTCGCTGATCTTGGCGCTGATCGGTTTGGCGACGCTGAAAGTCCGGTAGGGCGCTGTCGATGTCTGAACATTCCAACACGCGGAGCAGCGGATGATTACGGTTCAAGGATTGAGCGGCGCGCGGATTGCAGTTTTGGGGCTGGGGCGCTCTGGCTTGTCGGCGGCGCTGGCGCTGCGCGAAGGCGGTGCCATTCCGGTTTGCTGGGATGACAACGACGCCGCGCGGGTTGCAGCCGAGGCCGAAGGGCTCGTGTGCAGTGACCTTAAAAAACACGGCGCGTTTGATGATATCGCGCGCCTGATCGTATCACCCGGTATTGCGCACATGTATCCGGTGCCCAACCCCGTGGTCGCGGCGGCGTTAAAGGCAGGCGTGGCTGTCGACAACGACATCGGCCTGTTCTTTCAGTCCTTTGCCACGCCTGAATGGAACAACTTCGAAACCATCCCCCAAGTGATCGCTGTGACCGGTTCGAACGGAAAATCGACGACCTCGGCACTGATCCACCACATTTTGACCCACGCTCAACGCCCCTGCCAACTGGCCGGAAACATCGGGCGCGGGGTGTTGGACATTGATCCGGCCATTGACGGCGAAGTGGTCGTGCTGGAGCTGTCGAGTTACCAAACCGAGCTGGCGCGCAGCCTCACGCCGGACGTCGCCGTGTTCACCAATCTGTCGCCGGATCATTTGGATCGCCATGCCGGAATGGGCGGATATTTCGCCGCCAAACGCCGCCTGTTCGCTGAGGGCGGACCAGACCGCGCCGTGATCGGTGTGGACGAAATCGAAGGCCAGTTCCTCGCAGGGCAACTGAGCGAAGGCGCTGCCGATGACCGCGTAATCCGCGTGTCAGTCGAGGAAAAACTGACCGGTCCCGGCTGGCAAGTTTTTGCGCGCAAGGGGTTCCTAAGCGAATACCGCAAAGGGCGCCAAGCAGGCTCGATCGATTTGCGCGAGATCGCGGGCTTGCCCGGTGCGCACAACCACCAAAACGCCTGCGCGGCCTACGCTGCGTGCCGCGCGTTGGGCATCGCGCCCAAAGTGATCGAGGTGGCCTTTCACAGCTTTGGTGGCTTGCCGCATCGCAGTCAAACCATCGCCGAGGCCAACGGCGTGCGCTACGTCAACGACAGCAAGGCGACCAACGTGGACAGTGCCGCCAAAGCCTTGCAGGCGTTCAAAAATATCCGCTGGATTTGCGGTGGCTTGCAAAAAGAAGGCGGGCTTGAACCGTTGAACGCTGTCGCGGGTGAGGTCAAAAAAGCCTACGTGATCGGGCGCGAAGCCGCGCAATTTGCGATGCAGCTGACGTGTGAGACGCAAGTGTGCACCACGATGGAATCAGCTGTCGCGGCCGCCATGGGCGACGCGACGGACGGCGATGTCGTCTTGCTGGCACCGGCCGCTGCCAGTTTTGATCAATACGACAGCTTTGAGCGGCGCGGCGAGGATTTTGAAGCCGAGGTTAAGGCGGGTTTGTAACTGCTCCGCGGCGCTGTTAGCCGTTCAGGTGGCGTGCTGTCGCCATCGCGGATGACCACGCCCACTGGAAGTTGTATCCGCCCAGCCAACCCGTGACATCCACCGCTTCGCCGATGAAAAACAGCCCGTTTTGCGCTTTGCATTCCATGGTTTTGGACGACAGCGCGTCTGTGTCGACACCGCCGAGCGTGACCTCGGCGGTGCGGTAACCTTCGGTGCCGCCGGGGGTCAGCGTCCAGTTTTGCAAATGCGTGATGATCTCGCCGAGGCGCGCATCAGATTGATCGGCGAGGTTGCCAGATAAATCGAGGTCTTTTGCTACAAAATCGATCAACCGAGAGGGCAGGTGGCGTGCCATTTCGGTCGTCAGGTTCTTGCGCCCTTGCGATTGGCGCTGGGTGCGCAGTTTTTCAAACAACGTGTTCTCGGGGTCGATGTTCAGCGTCACGGTTTGCCCCTCAACCCAATAGCTCGAGGCTTGGAGGATCGCAGGACCGGACAGGCCACGATGAGTGAACAAGATCGCCTCGTCGAAGGCGGTGTTTTGCGCGGTGACGCGGGCCGGCGTGGCCACACCCGCGAGGGGGACAAAGCGGTCTTCGGGAAAGGTGAACGGTACAAGTGCTGCGCGCGTGTCGGTCAGCGAAATGCCAAATTGGCGTGCAATATCATAGGCAAAGCCGGTCGCGCCCATCTTGGGGATGGATTTGCCACCGGTGGCGATCACAACATTGGTGGTCTCGATTTGGGCCTGACCGTTCGGGCCGGTCAAGGTTGCTTTGTATCCAGCGTCAGTTTTTTCCAAGCCGTGCACGGCCGTTTGCAAATGCACTTGCACGCCTGCTTTTTCCATCAGATCACGCAGCATTGCGACGATTTGCTTGGCGGACACATCGCAAAACAGCTGGCCCAAAGTTTTTTCGTGCCAGGCGATGTCGTAGCTGTCGATTAGATCAACAAAATCCCACTGGGTGTACCGCGCCAGCGCAGATTTTGCGAAATGCGGATTTTGGGACAGGAACGCATGCGGCGCGCAGTGCATATTGGTGAAGTTGCATCGACCGCCGCCGCTGATCCGGATTTTTTCGCCTGCGGATTTGGCGTGATCCACGATCAACACGCGCCCGCCGACGTGCGCGGCGCACATCATTCCTGCGGCTCCGGCCCCTATGATTAACGTATCAAATTGCATGGGCTTCGCTTGCCTGAGGGATGCCGCGCCGTCAAGCAAGGGTTGCGATGGGGATCGGTTACACTGGGTGTCACTGCTGTTGATGATTTGAGTATTTTTGATCAGAACAAGCGATGCCGGATTTGGATCTGTCGTGGCGCAATCAGTGGTGGATTGCGCGGTTAAAACACGCTATACTTAGCCCTAGATCCCGAAAAGGGACGGTTTGAGGCAGTGTAAAGGCGTACCCCATGACAGAGATGGTCTATGGTGCAGTTCAGGTTCAACGTGGTGAGCCTATTCTTCCTAAGTGGTGGCGAACAATAGACAAATGGGCGTTGTCCTGTGTGTTGATCCTGTTCGCTGTCGGTCTTTTGCTGGGGTTGGCATCGTCGCCCCCATTGGCCGCAAAGAACGGTTTCGAGCCGTTTCATTACGTGCAGCGCCAAGCGTTTTTTGGCTGTGTCGCGATCATTGTTATGTTGCTGACGTCGATGATGTCACCGCTTTTGGTGCGCCGATTGGCGGTTCTTGGCTTTGTTTGCGCATTTGTCGCGCTGGCGATGCTGCCGTTCTTTGGCACCGATTTTGGCAAAGGCGCGGTGCGCTGGTATTCGCTGGGCTTTGCCTCACTGCAACCCTCTGAATTTTTAAAACCCGGTTTTGTGGTTGCTGCTGCGTGGATGATGGCGGCGAGCATGGAATTAAACGGCCCGCCTGGTCGCACATGGTCGTTTGCCTTGTGCATTTCGATCGTGCTGATGTTGGCGATGCAGCCTGACTTTGGCCAAGCTTGCCTGGTTCTGTTTGGTTGGGGTGTCATGTATTTTGTGGCTGGCGCGCCGATGCTGCTGCTGGTTGGCATGGCCGGTTTGGTCGTTGTCGGCGGGATTGTCGCGTATTCCAGTTCTGAGCACTTTGCCCGTCGCATTGACGGTTTTCTATCCACGGATGTCGATCCGACCACGCAGTTGGGCTATGCGACCAATGCCATTCGCGAGGGTGGATTGTTCGGCGTTGGTGTCGGCGAGGGCCAAGTGAAATGGTCATTGCCTGATGCGCACACCGATTTCATTATTGCTGTCGCGGCCGAGGAATACGGGCTGATCATGGTTCTGGTCATCATCATGCTGTATGGTGGCGTGGTTGTGCGGTCTTTGCTGCGTTTGGTGCGTGAACGTGATCCGTTTATTCGTCTTGCCGGAACCGGCCTTGCCTGCATGTTTGGCGTTCAGGCGATGATCAACATGGGCGTGGCCGTGCGCCTGTTGCCAGCCAAGGGCATGACGCTGCCGTTTGTCAGTTATGGCGGCTCGTCCGTGATCGCATCGGGCATCGCGCTGGGGATGTTGTTGGCGTTTACGCGCACGCGTCCGCAGGGCGAAATCAGCGAGTTACTCAGCCGGGGACGCAACCGATGAAAGCACCACTTTTGATGATCGCAGCCGGCGGTACGGGCGGGCACATGTTCCCGGCCCAAGCCTTGGCCGAGGCGATGTTGAAAAAAGGTTGGCGGGTCAAGCTGAGCACGGATGCACGCGGCGCGCGCTACACAGGCGGCTTTCCTCACACCACCGAGATTGAACAGATCAGCAGCGCCACCTTTGCGCGGGGCGGGTTGATTGCCAAAGGGCTGGTGCCGTTTCGCATTGCGTCGGGCGTGCTGGGTGCTGCGTTCAAAATGATGCGTGACAAGCCCGACGTTGTTGTCGGTTTTGGCGGCTACCCGAGCATTCCTGCCATGGCTGCGGCCACATTGCTGCGCCGTCCGCGGATGATCCACGAACAAAACGGCGTGCTCGGCCGGGTGAACCAACTGTTCGCCAAACGGGTCGATCAGATCGCCTGTGGCACGTGGCCTACAGAGTTGCCTGAAGGCATCGAAGGCATTCACACCGGCAATCCCGTGCGTGGCACGGTTCTGGAACGGGCGGGCGCTGGCTACATTCAACCGGGCGATTACCCGATGGAATTGCTGGTCATCGGTGGCAGTCAGGGTGCACGCATTCTGTCTGACATCGTGCCACCGGCCATTGCGCAATTGCCGATGGACATGCTCGCCAACATCCGCGTCAGCCATCAGGCGCGCGGCGAAGACGAAGACCGTGTGCGCGATTATTACGCTGAAAACGGGATTGATGCCGATGTGCAGCCGTTTTTCCACGATGTTCCGCGCCGCATGAGCGAGGCGCAATTGGTGATCTCACGCTCTGGTGCGTCATCTGTTGCCGATATTTCTGTGATCGGGCGCCCGTCGATCCTGATCCCGTTTGCTGCGGCAACCGGCGATCACCAAACCGCCAACGCGCGCGGGCTAACAGACGCGGGTGCCGCGATCCTGATCCCAGAGGCCGCACTGAACATTGATGCCTTAAGCGAGCAAATCCAAACCGTGCTCAGCACGCCGGAGGCAGCAGGCAAAATGTCGCGCGCAGCCCTAAGCACAGGCAAGCCGGAAGCAACCCAGACATTGGTCGAGATGGTCGAAGCCCTCGCCAACACAACACAAGGATCAAGCACATGAACGCTGCCACCAAACTGCCCGGCGACGTTGGCCCGATCCATTTTGTTGGCATTGGCGGCATCGGCATGTCCGGCATCGCCGAAGTGTTGTTGAACCACGGCTATGTGGTGCAGGGATCTGACCTTAAGACCTCAAAAATCACCGACCGTCTGCACGAATTGGGTGGCCTGATCTTTGAGGGACAGCGCGCCGAAAACATTGCGGACGCCGAGGTCGTGGTGATTTCTTCGGCCATCAAACCCGGCAATCCTGAATTGGACGCCGCCCGTGCGCGCGGCCTGCCGATTGTGCGCCGCGCAGAAATGCTGGCCGAGTTGATGCGCCTGAAATCCAACATCGCAGTTGCGGGCACGCATGGCAAAACCACCACCACCACGATGATGGCGGAACTGATGGTTGCCGGCAATTTTGACCCGACCGTTGTGAACGGCGGCATCATCCACGCCTACGGGTCCAACGCGCGCATGGGGCAGGGCGAATGGATGGTCGTCGAGGCAGATGAAAGCGACGGCACCTTCAACCGCCTGCCTGCAACAATCGCGATCGTGACCAACATTGACCCCGAACACATGGAACATTGGGGCACGGAGGCGGCGCTGCATCAAGGGTTCCTTGATTTTGTGTCCAACATTCCGTTTTACGGTGTGGCCGTGTGCTGCACCGATGATCCCGACGTGCAAAGCCTTGTGGGCAAGATCACCGACCGCCGCGTCGTGACCTACGGATTTAACGCGCAGGCTGACGTGCGGGCGCTGAACCTGCACTACGTTGGTGGCGTGGCAAAGTTCGATATTGCGCTGCAATCCGAAGATATGGTGATCGAAGGCTGCTCCTTGCCCATGCCGGGTGATCACAACGTTTCGAACGCCTTGTCGGCTGTCGCAGTGGCGCGGCATCTCGGCATGAAGGCTAGTGAAATTCGCGATGCTTTGGCGGCTTTCGGGGGTGTCAATCGCCGCTTTACCAAAGTTGGTGAAATCGACGGAGTCACAATCATTGATGATTACGGACACCACCCTGTGGAAATCGCGGCGGTGCTAAAGGCCGCGCGCCAAGCCAGCGAAGGCCGCGTGATTGCCGTCCACCAACCACACCGCTTTACAAGGTTGTCGCACCATTTTGAGGAATTCTGCGCCTGTTTTAACGACGCAGACGTTGTCGGCATTGCAGATGTTTATGCTGCGGGCGAAGACCCTATCGAGGGGGCCTCGCGCGATGATCTGATCGCAGGCCTGATCCGTCACGGTCACCGCCACGCGCGCGCTGTGAACGACGAGGCCGACCTAGAACGCCTTGTGCGCGAACAGGCACGCCCGGGTGACATGGTGGTCTGTCTCGGGGCGGGGACAATTTCAACTTGGGCCAACGGGTTACCGGATCGATTGATGAAGGGGGCGGCTTAGCTATGATGCTCGCAACTGTTCTTGTTATTGCAGCGCTGTTTTGCGTTGTAACATTGCGGGTCGGACCGCGGCGAACTGCCAAACTTTGGCTCGTATGTACGGCTATTCTAGCAGTCCTTTTTTTGGCGATGGTTCTGACATCGTCTAGCGGAACCAATGGCTTTATGACGTCTTTGGACGCGTATGTTTTGTCGTTGATCGTGCTGATGACGGGAACGTCTTTGGCAGGGCTTTTGATGGGCTGGACCATTCGCCGCCTGACGGGCAAAGAGATCGCGCAGTGACACTTTTGTGGCTCTGCATTGCATGGGTTTTTGCCAGCGTGGGCTGTGCGATGCTGCCGATGCGACGTCAATATGTGCCAGGGATCGCGTTGCTTGTCGCGGCCCCGATTTTGATCGTTATGATTGGTATTCAAGTTAGCCCGTGGCTGGCCATTGCGGCCGTGTTCGCGTTTCTATCGATGTTCCGCAATCCGCTGCGCTATATTTGGGCGCGCTTGCGGGGACAAAATCCGGAGATTCCGAAATGAGCCTGTCTTTGATCCTTGCTTGCATCTGGGCGTTGATTGCCAACCTTTTGGCCATGACCCCCAGCCGCGATTACCACTGGCGCAACGCCTATATTCTGATCGGCATCGGCATCCCGATCCTTGGCTTTGTTACGTGGCAAAACGGTCCGGGCGCCGGTCTGTTTGTCATGGTCGCCGCGATGAGCGTGCTGCGCTGGCCCGTCGTTTACCTTGGCCGCTGGATCAAACGCTCAGCACGAAGAACCCAAGAATGAGCGCGCTAGTCTTTGTCTCGCCGCTGGCTGTCATTGCGATGGTCTGCCTGTGGTTGGGGTTCAAAGGTCGGATCTGGTTGTTCGTGGCTTGGGCTGCATTCTGGGTGGCCGCGACGGTTTTGATTGCGGTGTATTTCTTTGCGAGCGCGTCGCCTACGCAAGTGATTGTGATCTTGGGCGGTGGCATGTTGCTGTTCCAGATTTCGGTCTTTGCGGCCGGTTTTTTGGGCAAACGCGCGCGCGAATGGAAAGTTGAAGAATGACAGACCTGCCAACGGTGCGCGGACGGCTGACGCCGCAACGGGATTTGTCTGACCTCACGTGGTTGCGCGTTGGCGGCCCTGCGGACTATCTGTTTCAACCCGCGGACATCGACGATCTGGCCGATTTCCTCAAGGCGCTGGACACAGATGTGCAGGTGTTTCCCATGGGCGTCGGCAGCAACCTGATCGTGCGTGATGGCGGCTTGCGGGCCGTGGTCGTGCGCATGGGGCGTGGGTTTAACGGTATCGAAATCGACGGCAATCGGGTCACGGCAGGTGTCGCGGCCCTAGACAGCCACGTGGCGCGCAAGGCGGCGGATGCTGGTGTCGACCTGACATTTTTGCGCACAATTCCCGGCAGCATTGGCGGTGCGGTGCGCATGAACGCAGGCTGTTACGGCAGCTACACGGCAGACGTGTTTGTGCAGGCGACAGCGGTTTTGCGCTCTGGTGAAATCGTAAAGCTGAGCGCGGATGATCTGCAATTCCATTACCGCCAAACCGAGCTGCCAGAGGGGGCGGTGATCACCAGTGCGATCCTGCAAGGACCATCCGGTGAGCCTGCCGAACTCCACCAGCGCATGACCGATCAACTGGCCAAGCGTGACCAGTCGCAACCCACCAAAGACCGCAGCGCTGGCAGTACGTTCCGCAATCCGGCGGGATTTAGCTCAACCGGAAAAGCCGATGATGTGCACGACCTGAAGGCATGGAAAGTCATCGATGATGCAGGCATGCGTGGCGCGCGCCGTGGTGGCGCACAAATGAGCGAGATGCATTCCAACTTTTTGATCAACACAGGGGGCGCAACCGCCGCCGATCTGGAAGGATTGGGCGAAGACGTGCGAAAAAAGGTTTACGATTCCAGTGGTATTACGCTAGAATGGGAAATTATGCGGGTCGGTGATCCTTAGGGTCGCAATACGGGTATAGACCTGCATTTCAAAACGCCGAAAATCGGCACATAAAAATAAGACCTCGCTAAAAGAGGTCGGGACATAGAGGCACTCTGGTGGGTCAGTCGAGCATGACACCCCGAACAGTGGCGGTATTATTGGGTGGCCCTTCGGCTGAACGCGAAGTGTCATTGGATACAGGACACGCATGCGCCGCCGCATTGCGGGAGACAGGATTTGAAGTGATCGAGGTCGATGCAGGCCCCGATCTTTCTGCGGTTTTAAGCAACCTTAAACCGGACGCGGTTCTCAATTGCCTGCATGGGCGTTGGGGCGAAGACGGCTGCGTGCAAGGCATCCTTGAATGGCTCGGTATTCCCTATTCACATTCCGGTGTTTTGGCCTCGGCTTTGGCGATGGACAAGCAACGCTCCAAAGACGTGTTCCGTCAGGCTGGATTGCCGGTCGTGGACAGCATCATTGCGCGCGCTGATGACGTGCGTGCGCGTCACGTGATGGCACCACCTTATGTGGTGAAGCCAAACAACGAAGGATCCTCGGTCGGGGTCTACCTTGTTGAAAAAGACAACAACGGACCGCCGCAACTGGACGATGATATGCCGACCGAAGTTATGGTCGAAACATACGCTCCGGGCCGCGAATTAACCACGACCGTGATGGGCGACCGTGCCCTGACAGTAACCGATATTTTGACGACAGGCTGGTATGATTATGACGCCAAATACAAAGAAGGTGGCTCAAGCCACATTGTCCCTGCGGATGTCCCTTCCGACATTTTCGATCTGTGCATGGACTACGCCTTGCGCGCCCATGCAGCCCTTGGATGTCGTGGTGTCAGCCGCACCGATTTCCGCTGGGACGAAAGCCGGGGCGTCGACGGCCTGATCCTACTTGAAACCAACACACAACCCGGCATGACCGCCACATCGCTCAGCCCGGAACAGGCGCAAGCCGTGGGCATTTCGTTCGAAAAACTCTGCGCCTGGATGGTGGAGGACGCGTCATGTCCCCGCTGAGCGCACCCAAAATGATCCGTCGCACCCCCAAGGCTGATCCGGCACCGTCGCGTTGGGCGTGGCGCTTGCAGCGTTTGATGCTGACGCCGATGTTTCGGTTGACCTTGCGTGCAGGTCTGCCATTCGCGCTGACGTTGGCCGCTGGCACTTACTATTTTACCAACCCTGACCGTCAGGCCGCAATCCGCGATTCCGTCGCCGAGGCCCGCGCCAGCATTCAAGAGCGTCCCGAATTCATGGTCGGTCTGATGGCGATTGATGGCGCTGACACCGAACTCTCTGAAGATATCCGCGCCAATCTGCCAATCGATTTTCCGGTCAGCTCGTTTGATCTGGACCTTGAGGAGATGCGCAAGATCATCACCGACTTGCCGCCCGTGGCCCAAGCGTCTTTGCGCATTCGTCCCGGCGGCGTGCTGCAAATCGACGTGACGCCGCGTGTTCCTGTCGCCGTTTGGCGCACAGACGGCGGGCTGTCGCTGGTCGATGCATCCGGCGCGCATGTCGAAATGTTGCCGTTCCGTGTGGAACGTCCTGACCTGCCGCTGATTGCGGGCGCGGGGGCCAACAAACATGTGGGCGAAGCGCTTGATCTGATCCGCACAGCCCAGCCTTTGGGCGCGCGTTTGCGCGGTGTTGTGCGCATGGGCGAGCGGCGCTGGGATATCGTTTTGGACCGAGATCAACGCATCCTGCTGCCAGAGTTTGGCGGCGTATCCGCGCTGGAACACGTGATCGCTCTTGAGGGGGCCCAAGAGGTTCTAAGCCGCGATGTGGCCGTGGTGGACATGCGCCTTAGCGGTCGCCCGACAGTAAAAATGAATAACGACGCCACCACCGAATGGTGGCGCATCCGGCAGCTTTCCGAGAGTGGACAATAAGTGATGATGGACCTGTATGACAGCCAGCGCAGTATGCGCAACATGCGCAAAGTTGCGATGCAGCGCGGTGTGGTGGCGATTTTGGATGTGGGCAGTTCCAAGATTGCCTGCTTGGTTTTGCGCTTTGACGGCTCTGGCAAAGTTGGCGAAGAGGGCGAGATCGGCTCGCTTGCTGGCCAGTCAGGTTTTCGCGTCATCGGTGCGGCCACAACCCGGTCGCGCGGTGTGCATTTTGGCGAAATTTCGGCCATGGCTGAAACAGAGCGGGCTATTCGCACAGCGTTACAGGCGGCACAGAAAATGGCCGGAATCCGCGTTGATCACGTGATCGCGTGCTTTGCCGGTGCTGATCCGCGCAGCTACGGGCTGGACGCCAAAGTATCGCTGGACGGTCAAGTCGTGACCGAAGACGACGTGGCGCGCGTGCTGTCCAGCTGCGATGTGCCGGACTATGGCATGGACCGCGAAGTGCTGCATGCACAGCCCGTGAACTTTGCGCTGGATCACCGGTCAGGTCTGTCTGATCCGCGTGGCCAATTGGGCAATGAACTGTCTGTCGATATGCACATGCTGACTGTCGATGCTGCCGCTGTGCAGCATCTGGCGCATTGCATCAAACGCTGTGATCTGGAATTGGCAGGCATCGCGTCGTCGCCTTATGTTTCGGGCATTTCGGCGTTGGTCGAGGACGAACAGGAACTGGGTGCGGCCTGCATCGACATGGGGGGCGGGTCGACCAGCATCTCGATCTTTATCAAAAAGCACATGATTTTTGCCGACACCGTCCGCATGGGCGGCGATCATGTCACATCGGATATTTCGCTGGGTCTGCAAGTGCCGACAGCCAATGCGGAACGGATCAAAACATTCTACGGCGGCGTTCATGCGACGGGCATGGATGATCGTGAGATGATCGAAATCGGCGGTGACACGGGTGACTACGAACACGATCGGCGCACCGCATCGCGCGCGGAACTGATCGGCATTATGCGCCCCCGGGTCGAAGAAATTCTGGAAGAAGTTCGCGCGCGTTTGGACGCCGCAGGATTCGACCATTTACCAAGCCAACAGATTGTTCTGACCGGTGGCGGCAGTCAAATTCCGGGGCTAGATGGGCTGGCCTCAAAGATCCTCGGGCAGCAAGTGCGCCTTGGGCGACCATTGCGCGTTCACGGTTTGCCGCAGGCCGCAACAGGCCCAAGCTTTGCCTCGGCGGTAGGCTTGTCGCTGTTCGCAGCACACCCGCAAGACGAGTGGTGGGATTTTGACATTCCAGCGGATCGCTACCCTGCGCGTTCGCTGAAACGCGCCGTAAAATGGTTCCGAGACAACTGGTAGGCGCCATATATCGCGTGATTGCGCGAAATGACGCGTGATCAGGCGAAAAATCGCCCATATTTTGCGTCCGAATTGCGTTTTTTGGGTGACGGTGCTTAGAAAATTGGCTAAGATTAAGGCGGATTAGGCATAAAAACACCCGCGAATGCGGGTCCAAACAGGCGGACTTTAACAATGACATTGAACCTTTCGATGCCCGGACAGGACGAATTGAAGCCTCGGATCACCGTGTTCGGTGTCGGTGGGGCTGGCGGCAACGCTGTGAACAACATGATTGAAAAGCAACTCGATGGAGTTGATTTCGTTGTGGCAAACACAGACGCCCAAGCGCTGCAACAATCTGCGTCGCAAACGCGTGTGCAGCTTGGCATCAAGGTCACCGAAGGTTTGGGTGCAGGCGCCCGCGCAAGCGTTGGGGCCGCGGCCGCCGAAGAAAGCATTGAGCAAATCGTTGACCATCTGGCGGGCGCGCACATGTGCTTTATTACCGCTGGCATGGGCGGCGGTACCGGTACTGGTGCTGCCCCGATCATCGCGCAAGCCGCCCGCGAGTTGGGTGTTCTGACCGTTGGTGTTGTCACTAAACCGTTCCAGTTTGAGGGTGCCAAGCGCATGCGTCAGGCTGAAGACGGTGTTGAGGCGCTACAAAAAGTTGTCGACACGCTGATCATCATTCCGAACCAAAACTTGTTCCGTCTTGCGAACGAAAAAACCACATTCACCGAGGCGTTCTCGATGGCAGATGATGTTCTGTATCAAGGCGTTAAGGGTGTGACGGACCTGATGGTGCGTCCTGGCCTGATCAACCTCGACTTTGCTGACGTGCGCTCCGTGATGGACGAAATGGGCAAGGCGATGATGGGCACAGGCGAGGCGGACGGCGAAGATCGCGCGATCCAAGCCGCAGAAAAAGCCATTGCCAACCCGCTGCTGGACGAAATCAGCTTGCGCGGCGCAAAAGGCGTTTTGATCAACATCACCGGCGCACACGATCTGACGTTGTTCGAACTGGACGAAGCGGCGAACCGCATTCGCGAAGAAGTCGACCCAGAGGCGAACATCATCGTTGGTTCGACCCTCGATACAGCCATGGAAGGCATGATGCGCGTCAGCGTTGTTGCCACCGGTATCGATGCGGTTGACGTGCAGACAGACATGCCAGTGCCGCGCCGCCCAATGGCCGCACCTTTGTCGCAAACAGCGTCTGCACCCGCGCCATCTCAAGCCGAATATGCGCCTGAAATCGCTGCACAAGCTGCGCCAGAGCCGTCGTTGTTCGAAGAGTTGAATGTCCAAGAAGCCGCCGCACAAGATATGGCCGAAGATATCTTTGCCGAAGATATTCCGGCTGTCGCGACCGACGATCTGCCGCCCCCTGCGTATCAGCCGCAAGTGGCCGCGTTTGAACCACAACACGAAGCGCTCGAAGCTGAGCCTGAGGCATTTGTTGCACCACGTGCGCCAACGCCGGGCACGCCATCGCCAGAAGCAATGGCGCGTCTGCGTGCCGCTGCACAAAAAGCAGCCCCTGCACAGGCTCCGGCTGCTGCGGCACCTGCGCCAACTGGAGAAGCAGAGCGCCCGCGTTTCGGGATCAATTCGTTGATCAATCGCATGACGGGTCACGCCGAGCAGCTAACGCAAGAGCGTCCCGCGCGTCAACAACCTCCGGTTCAACAGCAAGCTGCCGCACCTGCGCAACAGCCAGTTGAGGCCGTGGATCCTGACCAAGAGCGTATCGAAATCCCGGCATTCTTGCGTCGCCAAGCGAATTGACGCTACGAAATATACGGATTGAGGGCTGCCTTAGGGTGGCCCTTTTTCGTTTAAAAGCAATGACTTGATTGCAGGCTGGCGTGAATCTGCCGACTGTGAAACCTGATGTTTCAGAACGTTACAAAGATTGAGTTGAGGTTGGAGCCGTTGAAACGTAATTATCAAATCAACAGCACGAGAGTGCGTCAAGAATGAGGCAGTTTTGCAAACCACGATTAAATCACCCATCAGCTTTACCGGTCGGGGCCTGCATTCAGGCGCACCCGCAACGCTGACTATTCGCCCAGCCGGGGCTGAGCACGGGATTTGGTTTGCACGCACAGACATCGCAACCGGGGACAACCTTGTTCCGGCGCGCTGGGATTCGGTCAATCGTTCGCCTTTGTGCACCAAGTTGGAAAATGCGTCCGGCGTTGGCGTTTCCACCGTTGAACACGTTATGGCGGCTTTGGCCGGATGCGGCGTGCACAATGCGCTGGTTGAAATCGACGGGCCCGAAGTGCCGATCGTGGATGGTTCTGCTGTTCCATTTGTACGCGGTATCATGCAACGCGGTTTGCGGGCTTTGCACGCGCCGGTACGGGCATTCAAAGTGATGAAAACGGTAACCGTCACGGAGGGCGATGCGTCAGCGACGTTGGCACCTGCGGACACGCTGTACATCGACTTTCAGATCGATTTTGTCGACTCGGCCATCGGTCATCAAAGCAAATCACTGCGCATGAACAACGGCAGCTTTGCCCGCGAACTATGTGACAGCCGTACGTTCTGCCGTCAGGCGGACGTCGAGAATATGCAAGCCAACGGATTGGCGCTGGGTGGTAGATCCGGCGAAAATGGCGTGGTGTTTGACGGTGCCAAAGTTCTAAGCCCGGGTGGTTTGCGCCATGCGGATGAACCTGTACGTCACAAAATGCTGGATGCTTTGGGCGATCTTGCGCTTGCTGGTGCCCCACTGGTTGGGCGGTATTCAGGCGTGCGGGCAGGGCATTCGTTGACAAATACACTGCTGCGCAAGGTCTTTGCGACCCCAGGGGCCATTCAAATGGTGGTCTGTGACGACGCAATGACACAAGCCCTTCCGGGCTATGGTCTGGTCTGGGACGAGATCCCGAACGTCGCGTAAACTAGGGTTTTCAGCGACAACATCTTCACAATTTTCAAATGGCGCGATCAAAGGGCGTTTGCATGGTTTTGCATGGTAAAATAGTGTGCTAACACATGTGAAAGACAGCCCTCTAAGGGCGGGGTGAATGCGGTGAGGAAATCAATCATGGCGAGCGGTGCCTCTGGGAAACGTTTGATCGTAGCGCTGCTGTTGTCCACCACTTTGGTGGCCTGCGGTGGATCACGGAATCTGCCGACGACGGGCAGCTTGTTTAATCCACAACAAGTCCCTCTTGAGTCGTTCACAGCGGAGCAGATTTTTGAGCGCGGCGAGTTTGAACTCGAGCGTAATCAACCATCCGAAGCCGCGTTCTTTTTCGGTGAAATTGAACGGCTTTACCCCTATTCTGACTGGGCAAAACGCGCTTTGATCATGCAGGCGTTTGCCCATCACCGCGACAAAGAATATCCGGACAGCCGCTCGGCCGCGCAGCGTTTCATCGATTTTTACCCCGATGATGACGATGCGGCCTACGCCCAATATCTGCTGGCGCTAAGCTATTATGACCAAATTGATGAAGTTGGCCGTGACCAAGGTTTGACGTTTCAAGCGTTGCAGTCGCTGCGCGAAGTCATCGAACGGTATCCGAACAGCGAATATGCGAAGTCATCGATTCTCAAATTCGATTTGGCCTTTGACCACCTTGCGGGCAAAGAAATGGAAATCGGACGCTACTATTTGCGCCGCGATCACTATGCATCCGCGATAAACCGCTTCCGTGTGGTTGTTGAAGATTTCCAAACCACGTCGCACACAGCTGAGGCGCTTCACCGCTTGGTCGAGGCGTATCTGTCGCTTGGCCTGACGGAAGAGGCACAAACCGCAGGCGCGATCCTTGGGTACAACTACCAGTCCACAGAATGGTACGAAGACAGTTACAAGCTGTTGACCGGTCGCGGGCTGGAACTGAAGGCCGCAGGCGATGGTTGGCTACGCCAAGTTTACCGTCAAATGATCAAAGGCCGGTGGCTGTAACGGATGGTGGGCGACACGCCCACCTTACAGGCTAGACGACATGCTGCGCGGGCTCGATATTTCTGACATGTTGATCATCGATCGGCTGGAACTGTTGTTTCAACCGGGTTTGAATGTGTTGACGGGCGAAACCGGTGCTGGCAAGTCCATCTTATTGGATTCATTGGGTTTTGTTCTGGGTTGGCGCGGACGTGCAGACTTGGTGCGCCAAGGCGCGGCACAGGGCGAAGTCACGGCGTGGTTCGATTTGCCTGATGATCATCCAGCACATGCAGTTCTTATCGAGGCTGGCTTGCCCGATGGTGACGAGCTGATCTTGCGCCGGATCAATACCAGTGACGGACGCAAAACAGCGTGGGTTAATGACCGACGGTGTTCGGGTGACGTGTTGCGCGCGCTGTCTGACACTTTGCTGGAATTACACGGTCAGCATGATGATCGCGGCCTTTTGGATCCAAAGGGGCACCGCGCCATTTTGGACACCTTTGCGAACACCGAAAACGCGAAGGTCAAAACCAGCAAAGCTTGGTCGCAGATGGGCAAAGCGCGCAAAGCGTTGAAGGCGGCAAAAGAGGCGATGGATGCGATCCGCGCCGAAGAAGAATTTCTACGCCATGCGGTTGCTGAGCTGACTGCCTTGTCACCAGAGCCGGGCGAAGACGAAGAATTGGACGTACGTCGTCGTTTGATGCAGGGATCGGAAAAGATCCGCGACGACGTAATCAAAGCGCACAAAGTGCTGGGTAACGATGGCGCTGAAGGCAATCTTGCCAATGCTTTGCGGTGGTTGGACGGCATCGCGGACAAAGCCGAAGGGCATCTAGAAGCCCCGATCAACGCATTGGGCCGCGCAATGGTTGAGTTGGATGATGCGATTGATGGCATCATGGCCTGCATCGACACATTATCGTTTAATCCCAGTGAATTAGAAGACGTCGAAGAGCGCCTTTTTGCGATCCGTGCAATGGCGCGCAAGTACGATGTTGCACCTGATGAGCTGTCTGAATTCGGCGCTGGTCTTGCGGTGAAGTTGGCCGCCTTGGATGCAGGGGATGCGGATTTGGCTGTGCTGGCCGCTGACTTGAAAACAGCAGAGCTGGGCTATGATGCCGCTGCAGGCGCATTGACGGCAGCGCGTCAAAGATCGGCGTCAAAACTGGACAAGGCTGTGACCGGTGAATTGGCTCCGTTGAAAATGGACCGTGCTGTGTTCACGACCTTGATCGAACCGGAAACGCCGGGCCCGGAAGGGCGTGATATGGTGTCGTTCAGTGTGGCGACGAACCCCGGTGCGCCGTCTGGTCCGCTCAATAAAATCGCATCTGGGGGTGAACTTAGCCGCTTTTTGCTGGCGCTAAAGGTGTGCCTGACCAAGGATCAATCCGGCCTGACGATGATCTTTGATGAAATCGATCGCGGGGTCGGCGGTGCGACCGCGGATGCCGTTGGTCGCCGCTTGGCAGAGCTGGCGGATGGCGGGCAAGTGTTAGTTGTCACCCATTCGCCGCAGGTGGCCGCCTTGGGCGCGCATCACTGGCGCGTCGAAAAATCGGTGACCAAAGGCATGACCACATCCCGCGTCGTGCCGCTGTCGCCAGATGAACGCACCGACGAAATCGCGCGGATGCTGTCAGGCGATACCGTCACAGAACAGGCCCGGGCCGCCGCGCGCGCGTTGCTGGACTAACACGGCACCTTTTACATCCGCGCACTTTGGCCTAGAGGTAATAAACCTCTGAACAAATCGGGCCATTCCGTTGGACACGCTTAACGCCTATTTGAAATCCCTGAGCCGAGACGCGGCGACGTCTTTCAAAGACGGCTGGGCGTTGCTGCGCAAGCAAGGACCAGGGCAGATCCAATTCTGGTTCATTGCCTTGCTGGTCGGGATCGCGGCGGGCACCACGGCGTTGTTTTTTCGCAAAGGTATCGAGGGTTTAGAGGGCACTCTTTACGGTTTGGATGAAGGTCAGTCGCTGATCAGTGCCGCACAAAACCTGCCGTGGTACTGGCTGATTGCACTGCCTGCGGTGGGTGGTTTGCTGGTTGGATTGATCCTGCATAATTTCACCCCTGATGGTCGCGTGCGCAGCGTGGCTGATGTGATCGAGGGCGCGGCGATGAACGAAGGACGGGTGGAAACCCGCGCCGGTGTGGCCTCTGCCATCGCGTCGTTCATAACGCTGTCCTCAGGTGGCTCGACAGGGCGTGAAGGACCGGTTGTGCACCTTGCAGCCGTCATCGCCACCAAAGTCAGCCGCTACATTCACGCTGATGGCATAACCGGTCGCGACTTGCTTGGGTGCGCCGTAGCTGCGGCTGTCTCTGCCAGCTTTAACGCGCCGATTGCCGGGGCTTTGTTCGCCTTAGAGGTCGTGTTGCGCCATTTTGCTGTGCACGCGTTTGCGCCGATTGTCATCGCGTCAGTGGCAGGCACGGTCATCAACCGTTTGGAATATGGCGGCGTGACAGAATTCATGTTGCCAGTCGAAAGCGCGTTGCAGTTCTACGTGGAACTGCCTGCGTTCTTGTTGCTGGGCCTGACCTGTGGATTGGTCGCGGTGGTGCTGATGCGCACGGTCTTTTGGGCGGACGACATCGGCACGCGATTGCAAGCCAAGACGGGCCTGCGCCGTTGGATGCGACCGGCGATTGCGGGGCTAATGCTTGGCGTTCTGGCGCTGGCCTATCCGCACATCATCGGCGTCGGATACGAAACAACGTCGCTGGCGTTGACAGGCCAATTGGGTCTGCACGAGGTTATCGTGTTTGCTGTCCTGAAAACCATTGCTGTGGCCATCACCATGGCAGGGCGCATGGGCGGGGGCGTGTTTTCGCCGTCTTTGATGATCGGTGCACTTGTCGGCCTTAGTTTTGGGCTGATCGCAACGGCGGTTTTCCCGACGGTGTCCGGCACCACGACTTTGTACGCGTTAGCGGGCATGGGGGCGGTGGCCGCTGCCGTTTTGGGCGCGCCGATTTCCACCACATTGATTGTGTTCGAACTGACCGGCGACTGGCAAACCGGCCTTGCGGTCATGGTGTCTGTGTCGATTTCGACGGCACTTGCCTCGCGCATCGTGGACCGTTCGTTTTTCCTGTCACAGATTGAACGACGCGGCATACACCTCGCGGCTGGACCACAAGCCTATCTGCTGGCCATGTTCCGTGTCGCCAATGTGATGCGCAAAGCCGATGATCCACGTGCTGCGGACGAGGACGCTTGTTGGGAAATGATCGGCGATGGCATCTACGTTGATGGCAACGCCACGTTAGAGGCCGCGATGCCGATCTTTGACCGCGCGTCGGTGCCGTTTGTGCCCGTTGTGACGCTCAGCGGCGAAGACAGCCCGCCCGAATTATGGGGCGCGCTGTTTCATGTGGATGCGCTAAAGGCGTACAACCGCGCGCTGGCAGCAACTGCCGCCGAGGAACATTCCTAGCTTTAGATGTGTTCGACGGTGATTTGATCGCCTGTGTAAAACGCCAAATACCCTTTGATCCGGTCGACACCGTCCAGGGGCGTTTCATAGCTCCAAACTGCGTCTTTTAGCGTTGTCGATTTGGTCACAACAGAAAAATACGTCGCATCGCCTTTGTGCGGGCAATGGGTGGTTTTGTCGGTTTGGTCCAAAAACGCCATGGCGATATCGCTGCGCGGAAAATAGATCACGGGCGGGTAATCGCCTTCGGATAACTCAAGCGCTGAGGTGCTTTCGCCCAACACAGCCCCACCGGCGCGCACGCTCCATTTGCCAGAAGCTTTGCGGATTTTGATGTGGTCGGCCATGATGATCCCTTTCGAACGTGTCGTTGCGTGTCAACTGAAGCGCGAACCTAACAGAGACACGACAACCACGCCAGAGGGTTACAGTGGGCGGGTCGCCTGACGCAGCCATTCTTTGGTTTCTGGGGCAACGCGTGGGCCAATTTTATCAAATGTTTCAGCGTGATAGGCGTTCAGCCAAGCAAGGCTATCCGCATCCAACAGATCAATATCGATAAGCCTGCGATCAATCGGCGCAAAGGTTAGCGTGCGCCAATTCAACATGGCGCGGTGCGCGTCACCGCTGGTCAATTCGGGCGCGTTTTCAACGACAATCAGGTTTTCGATCCGGATGCCAAAGGCCCCTTCACGGTAATATCCAGGCTCGTTTGACAGGATCATGCCAGCTTGCAGTGGCACATGACTGATGCGGCTCAGGCGTTGCGGGCCTTCGTGAACACTCAGATACGCACCAACGCCGTGACCCAGTCCGTGATCAAAATCCTGCCCAGCCATCCACAAAGGCACGCGCCCGATGGCCTCGATATCTCGTCCGGCAAGACCCAACGGCCAGCGCAAACGACTGATCGCAATCATACCCAGCAAGACCCGCGTAAAGGCGGAGCGCGCCTCGTCATTCGGGGTGCCGATTGCAATTGTGCGGGTGATATCGGTGGTGCCATCCAGATACTGACCGCCACTGTCGAGCACGATCAGATGCCCGTCTTGCAACTGGCTGTCGGTTTCTGTCGTGACGCGGTAATGCATGATCGCGCCGTTCGGGCCAGTGCCAGCAATTGTTTCGAAACTGATGTCTTGCAGGGCGTTGTCACGGCGGCGAAAGGCCTCAAGTTTGCTGACAACTTGGGTCTCGCTCACGGTGTTCGGGGCCTGTGCGTCCAGCCACGCGAGCAGTTCAACCACAGCCGCACCATCGCGCAAATGCGCCTGCGCACTGCCGTTGATTTCAGCGGTGTTTTTGCAGGCTTTGGGCAGCGCGCATGGCTCTTCCCCCCAAACGACCTTGTCGCCAAGGGTCTGTGCGACGATCACCGGAACGCTGGTTTTGTCCAGCCGCACAGGGCCGCTGAGCGTGCTGAGATACGACAGAAAATCGTCTGGCGCGTGGATGCGCACCTCGGGTCCCAAATACGCCTCAAGCCCGTGTAGTTTGTGCGCCATCATGAACAGATCGACGGATCCATCAGCCATCAGAACAGCAAACCCCTGCGCAATCGGATTGCGTGGAATGTCAGCGCCACGAATGTTCAACAGCCAGCAAATGCTGTCGGGCAGGGTGATCACGGCGGCCTCATGGCCAGCTTCGTGCAAGGCAATGCCGAGCCGGGTACGCTTGTCAGCGTGACTTTCCCCTGCAAATTCAATGGGATGTTCTTTGGCGGCCTCTTGGGCGGGTGCAGGCTGATCCTCCCAAATACGATCAACCAGGTTTTCACACTCCACCAGCGAAATGTTGGTCCCTTCAAGCGTCGCGCGCGCTTGTTCGATTTGTGCGACTGTGTGCAGCCACGGATCGAACCCAACCTGCCCACCGTTTGGCAACTGATTCTTGAGCCATGTCGCCAGCGAGGTTTCGGGCCAGGGAACAGGCGTGAAAACATCGGCGACTTGGTCTTTGACTTGTGTGCGGTAGCGCCCGTCGATGAACACGCCAGCCACATCGCGCAGGGCCGCGCAAAATCCGGCTGACCCAGTAAATCCAGTGAGCCAAGCCAACCGTTCGTCGCGCGCTGAAACGTATTCGCCTTGGTGTGCATCTGCGCGTGGGATCAAAAAACCGTCCAGCGCGGCGCGGGCTAATTCATCACGCAGTGCGGCAAGTCTGGGTGGGCCTTGCTCCGGCCGTGCGGTTACTTCAAACGACTGAAACATTGGATCACTCCCGCCTTGGTTTTCGTGTTTTTAGCCTGCGCGTTTCATACCCATCACACGGGCGCGGGCCCGCGGGTCAGAATCAAACAGGGCCGCCAATTGTTCGGTCATCGCACCGGCCAACTGATCCACATCGGTGATGGTCACGGCGCGATCGTAATAGCGCGTCACGTCGTGGCCGATCCCGATCGCCAGCAGTTCAACTGCGCGGCGTTTTTCGACCATCGCGATCACATCACGCAGGTGTTTTTCCAAGTAATTCGCGGGGTTAACCGACAGTGTGCTGTCATCAACCGGGGCCCCGTCAGAAATCACCATCAGAATTTTGCGCGATTCAGGACGCGCCGACATACGACGGTGCGCCCATTCCAACGCCTCGCCGTCGATGTTTTCCTTAAGCAGGCCCTCTTTCATCATCAGACCCAAATTCGGGCGCGCGCGGCGCCACGGGGCGTCAGCGGATTTATAGATGATGTGGCGCAGATCGTTCAAACGGCCGGGTGTTTGCGGGCGACCATCGTTCAGCCACGCTTCGCGGGCTTGGCCGCCTTTCCACGCGCGGGTGGTAAAGCCGAGGATCTCGACCTTGACGTTGCAACGTTCCAGCGTGCGCGCCAAAACGTCCGCACAAATCGCGGCAATCGAAATCGGGCGACCGCGCATCGAACCGGAGTTATCGAGCAACAGCGTCACGCAAGTATCGCGGAATTCGGTGTCTTTTTCGACCTTGAACGACAGCGGCGTCGTCGGGTTCGCAACGACCCGTGCCAGACGGCCAGCATCTAACGTACCTTCCTCAAGATCAAACTCCCAAGACCGGTTTTGCTGGGCTTGAAGGCGGCGTTGGAGTTTGTTGGCAAGGCGCGACACAGCGCCTTTTAACGGTTCCAGCTGTTGATCAAGATAGGCGCGCAGGCGTTCCAACTCAACCGGTTCCGCCAAATCTTCGGCGCGAATTTCCTCATCGTGGTCAGACAGATAGACCAGATATTCAGGGTCCGCGTCTGACACAGGTTGCGGGGCAGGTGGTTCAAGCGGAGCCTCGCCGTCGGGCATTTCTGCCTCTTCGCCCATCTCTTGATCGGCCATTTCGTCCATCGAAACTTGGGCTTGCGACGCGTCTTGCTGCTCTTCTTGGCTTTGCTCCGGCGTGCCTTCGGCCTCTTCGTCGTCGTTGTCGTCTTGGCCGGTGCTATCTGGTTCTTGCTGCTCTTCGCCGCCGTCTTCGGCCTCGTCTTGTTGGTCGTCGTCGATTTGGTCAGGGTCATCCCCCAACTGATCACCGTAGCCTAGGTCAGCGATGATCTGACGCGCGAACTTCGAAAACGCGGCTTGGTCGTCCAGAATATCGTTCAGGTTTTCGAGCGTGCCGCCGGCCTGCTGTTCAATGAACGGCTGCCACAGCTCCATCACGTTTTGCGCACCCGAGGGCAGGTCGCGGCCCGTCGCCAAGTGGCGCACAAGATAGCCCGCAGCAGTTGCCAAGGGTGCGTCAGATGCCTGTTTGACCTGATCATAGCCCTTGCGCATGGCTTCGTGCTTGATCTTGGCGTCGATGTTGCCAGCGGTGCCCGGCATGTCGCGCGCGCCGACGGCTTCGCAGCGGGCGGTTTCCATCGCTTCGTATAATTCGCGCGCCATTTCGCCCTGTGGGTTATAGCGGGCGTGGGTCTGGCCGTTGTGATAACGGCGGTTCAGCGCCAGCGCGTCTGCGGTGCCGCGCGCCAACAAAACTTCGTCGCGGGTCATGCGGCGCGACACTTGTGGCAAGCGCATCGCGTCACCGGACAGACCTGCGGGATCAACGGTGTAGCTGACGTTCAATTCCGGATCGTTGGCCAAGACTTTGGTCGCCTCAGAGAGGGCCTTTTTGAACGCGTCGGCTGGGTTGTCTGGTTGGCTCATCGTCTTGCGCCCTATGTAACTGCGTTCAAAGTTTTGGTATCGGTTGCGAGGTCCACCAAAAGATCCACATGCACATCAAGTGCGTCGATCACTGTATAGCCTACGTCGCGTCCGTCAAAGGCAAGGTTCAGGTCGGTGCCTGCTAGCACAACCGCGTCGGCCCCTGCGTCGATCAATTTTTGGCCTTCGGCAATGAAAAAGCTGCGTTGATCATCGGTGCAATTGCTCGACAAGGCCATGTCCAAATAGGTTTGACCAACGGCGTCAATATCATCGGGGGCAATGGCGTTGGTATGGGTCAGTTGTCCATATAAACTGGTACGCATTACGACGCCCGTTCCCAACAATCCAACAGTTCCAATGCCTTGCGCAACAAAGTAGTCATCCAAGGGCGCGACTCCGCTGACGATTGGCAAGGACGATAAAGTAATTGTTTCGTCGACGCAAAAATGTCCACCGAGCGATGTTATCACTGCACAGTCGGCACCCGCCGCCTTCAATCTGTCAATCAAACCTGCATAAACCTGTGCTTGTGCAACACGATCATCAGCTAAGTTGTTTTTGACCAACACATTGGCATCCGCCTGAACTATCGTCATCTCAAGCGGTTTGCCAAAGCTGCGCATCGCTGCGGTCAGCTTTTGATAATATACCACCGTTGATGCGGCACCGATACCGCCGATTAAACCGAGGTGCATGTTGCCTCCTTGGATTAGCCCAGGCTGACGCTTGCGGCGCTTTCAGGCAGTTCTTCGTCGAACAAACGTTGGTAGAATTCGGCAACCGTTTGGCGCTCTAGCTCGTCACATTTGTTGAGGAAGGACAGGCGGAAGGCATAGCCGACATTTTTGAAGATTTCAGCGTTTTCGGCCCATGCAATCACAGTCCGTGGCGACATCACTGTCGACAAATCACCGGACATGAATGCGGTACGCGTCAGGTCGGCAACCGTGACCATCTGCTTGATGATCTTTCGGCCTGCTTCGGTGTTGTAATGCGGGTTTTTGCCCAGAACGATCGCGGTTTCGGCGTCGATGCTTAGATAGTTCAATGTGCTGACCAAAGACCAACGGTCCATTTGGCCTTGGTTGATCTGCTGCGTGCCGTGGTACAGACCCGTCGTGTCACCCAAACCAACCGTGTTCGCGGTCGCAAAGATACGGAAGAACGGGTGCGGCGTGATCACTTTGTTCTGATCCAGCAAGGTCAGTTTGCCGTCTTTTTCCAGAACCCGCTGGATCACAAACATAACGTCGGCGCGGCCGGCATCGTATTCATCAAACACAATCGCAGTTGGATTGCGCAAGGCCCAAGGCAGGATACCTTCTTGGAAATCAGTGACTTGCTTGCCGTCTTTCAACTTGATCGCGTCTTTGCCGATCAGATCGATACGGGAAATGTGCGAATCCAGGTTCACCCGAACCGCTGGCCAGTTCAGGCGCGATGCGACCTGTTCGATGTGCGTGGATTTGCCGGTGCCGTGATAGCCTTGGATCATCACGCGACGGTTGTGCGCAAAACCTGCAAGGATCGCCAGTGTCGTGTCGGGATCAAACTTGTAGGTCGGGTCAAACTCGGGGACACGTTCCGTGCGGTCGGCAAAGCCTTTGACCGTCATGTCTGTATCAATGCCAAAGACGTCGCGGACCGAGATGTCTTCGGTTGGTTTCGCGTTAATATCCATTGCACCGTCGGCCATCGCACGTCGTCCTTATCATAATGTAAATCGGCGGCCAAATACCCGCCGCGTTCGTGGTGCAACATATCGCGAGGAAGGACAAGGGGAAGGGCCAATATCTGCTCCCCCTTGAGGCCAGTTGTTTACGTCGCGTCAAAATCGCGGGCCCGATGTGGGCGCAAATACGCAAACCCCGTGCGAGTGATGCGTGAAAACTGCACAAACGCCGCGCTATTGCTGAGAGGAGAATTCACAGCGAGGAAAACATGGTTGAAATTCGAAATCTGAAAAGGCCGACTTGGGTGACATCCCAACGGATGTATCGCGCGGGCGTGTGCGGGCTGGCGGGGTGGATCGTGTCGTTTGGCTTGGTGCATTGGGGCGGGCCGATGGCACGTCACATCCCGGATCAAGGGGTGCATCTTGCGGCGTTCTGGGGGGCGCTGGTTGCAGGGTTTATCGTGGCGAGCGGATTCGGTCATGCGCGTTGGTGGGGCTGGGCCTTGGCCGGTCTAAGTGCGGTGTTGGCAACGGTTTTTGGCGCGATTATCGCCGCGGCGACCATGGGCGTGCTTGCCGTCGGTTCCCCCTCAGCCGGAGCATTGGGCGTGATTGCGATTGCCGACGGGGCGAGCAGCCCGTTGCTGGTGTTGACGTGGGGTGTGGCGATGGTTGGTGTCGATGCCTTTGCCAGGTGGGGCGCAGTTGCGCGATTCCCACCTGTGAAAGACATCTTTGGCTAAGCAATTGGCGGCCGCGCTTAGTCCTTAAAGCTGCGGCTGCCTTTGATCTGATCCCACGCCCAAACAACTTCTTGCAGCTGTTCTTCTTGGCTGCGATCGCCACCATTCATGTCGGGGTGCAACACTTTGATCAGCTTTTTGTAGGCCTTGCGGATTTCCGGCTTGGTCGCGTTGTCATCAACCTCCAGCACCTCGATGGCGCGGCGTTCTGTGGCTGGCAATTTACGACCGGCTTTGGCACCACGTCCGGGGTTTTGCGTCGAATTTGCACCCAACACTTGATGCGGATCCTCGATGCCCAAACGGGCCCACGCCCGCGCCTCGGGGTCGCCCATCGGTTTGGTGGGGCGTTCCCATACCTTGTCGTCAGACTGCTGCGCGTTGATTTCGGCCTCGGTCGTGCCGTCAAAAAAGTTCCACTTCAGGTTATATTCGCGCACGTGCGCCTGACAAAACCAGAAGAAATCATCCAGAACATCGGGGGCCTTTGGTGCGCGGTACTTGCCTGCCTCGGCGCAGCCGGCGTGATCGCACACGCGGGTTGATGTCTCGGATGCACCGGACATGCCGCGGCGGCCACGGGGGTTTTTCTTTTTGGATGTGGATACGGACATATCGAATCCGAACGGATCAGGCTTTGGCATGAATGGGACCTTTTCGACTCAAGGCGTTGAGTTTAGAATATTGACAGAGAAGTTGAAGGGGGTTGACGCGAAAATACGTCAGGTCGTGTGCGATTTTTTTTGACGTTCAACTCAGATAGAAAAATGGGCGGGTGTATGCTGGTTACTCAAGAAATCGAAACAAAGCTGCGGGACGCCTTTGCGCCTCGCGAATTAGAGGTTGTCGATGACAGCGAAAGCCATCGCGGGCACGCAGGCTACCAGGATGGCGGGCAAAGTCATTTTAACGTGCGCATCCGGGCTGACGGTTTTTCCGGGCAGTCAAGAATTGTGCGTCACCGTGCCGTTCATGCCGCATTGGGGGCCGAATTGATAGGACGAATTCACGCGTTGGCACTGGATATCGACGTTTAGTTTTCTGATTTAAACCCGAGGCTTAGGTCTCGGGTTTGTCAGCACGTTGTTCGGCAAGGCTGCGCAGGCTGTCAGTCATGCCGGCAACTTCGCTGGTTTCCTCAACGCCGTTGTCGCTGAGCATTTGTGTGGCGCCAACCCCGCCGGCCGGGTGCTGGTCCGTGTCGACAGGTTCCTCAGGCTCGTCATCGCTGACATCCTCCTCGTCAGTGTCAACAGCCGCAGCAGCAATCACGGGCGGGGCCAAAACTTCGGGTGCAAATGTGGTGACGTCTGTGGTGCGCGGTTTGCGAAACACCAAAACATTGCGCCACTCAGTCGATGATCCGGTAAGTCCGGAACGTTCAATCGATGGCAATGTTTCTGCGCGCTGATATTCCCAACCAGAGGCCGCCATGGTGTTCATCAACTCCTCGATCGCATTGGCGAAACGGGCCTCATGGCTTTTGATTCCCTTAGCCTTCAGCCCTTTAGAGGGCGCGGGAACAACGCGATATTCGTATGTGGACATGGACGCACCTTTGGATTGCAGATGCCCGTATAGCAGGGGTGCGAGGTGGGGAAAAGAGGCGGGTTGCCTGTCGCAACACTAACTCTTGCGCTTGATCCCGATGCTGCGACCGGCGCGATCCGGGCGCGGCAGATCTTTGTGCGCATCATACATCGTTTCAATACGCGACAGTACGGTCTGCGGCATCGGTGCGACCTTGGGGCCGGATTGATCGACGTGCAGCGTGAGGGCCTCGCCCGTGGCCGCCAGCCAGCCGTCGTTGTGCCAGATTTCTTGATACACATGAAAGCGTTTTTCGTCATAATCCAGCAGTTGAAAGGTGATCTGGACTGGATCATTCACATGCAATTCGCGCACATAACAGACGTGGAATTCGGCGACATAGGTGGTGCAGCCGGTTTCGGTTAAATAGTCAGGACCAAAGCCGAAAACCGGATAGGCCTGATCGGCGCATTGATCCATCAGCACCGAATAATAGGCCATGTTGAGGTGGCCGTTATAGTCGATCCATTCAGGGCGCACGGTCAGGGTGGAGGAGCGGAAGGGGGCGTTTTGCATGAGCTGATCGTTCCTGTGGGCTAGGGCGGAGTCAACATCGACGCGGCGTCGTTACCCTTTGGAGAGGTGTTCGAGGATGTGGCAGGCGTAGTGTTCTTCCAGATCGCAGGCGCGCGTCAAAACATCCGTGGCGCGCCCGAGCGTTTCCGGGGCGTTTGTCTTGGCGTAATCCTGTAGCAAGCGCTGGCCAATTCGACTGCACGTCATTGACGAGCCCATGTCGCATATCTGTGCTTACAATGCGGCTGTATCCTGCGTCTCGTCAAATTCACCGACCAAAACAAGAAAGTAACATAGGGTCAGGTTTTGCGCGTCGCACCCTTGTTCCAATTTGGCGCGCCACGGTTCTAGCGGCGCAGCACCGTCAGCCTCTGCAAATGTGGCAATTTCCATTACGCCAGAAATCAGCGGATTGCACGCTGTAGGGGATTCATCTGTGCAGGCATCAAATAGATAGGTTAGATGCTCGTAACGCGAGTTTCTTAATTTGCCGTACCATGACAAGAAAAGCCCCAGATCGTCGCAGGCTTGCTTTTCTTTGGCAGCGCATTGAGTTCGCAAAGCACTATTTCGGCTTTCAGCTAAGGTTTCGGCGTGCTGAACATACGCTTTTTCTTTGCTCTTTAGTGCTGATGTAGCATCTGCGAGGGACGCGCCATTTTGCATCGCGCGTGCGACACCAAACGAGATGCCATCGGTGCGTTGGCTTAAAATGTCGATGTGTATCAAACATGCCATTGCTTTGCCCGCTGCGCATTGTGCGTCAGTTTGCGCTGCAGCGAGGGCCGCGCGGTTCGACATGCTGTAAGGTCCGTCGGGGGTCAGTTCCTTCAGAGTAAAGACGTTCTGAGCAAGGCTTTCGCATTGCTCGGGGGCACCGTCCGAGCAGCCTTTATTCCGCGCATCAAGCGCCATACGGGTCAAAGCGTCTGCGCGTTTGACGTCTTTTGGAAAAATTGGGGGGAGGCACTCCCTCTTTCGTAGTGGAACGCCAAGATCGCGCAATCAATCAGGGGATCGCACGTATTTGGATACCCCTCTTGTGCCGTTCCTGTTTGCGGCACTGCAAGCAGCACAAGACACAGCGCGATAACGTACCGCATCAGCCCGCCAGCTTTTTCGCCACCAATTCGTTCACAGCCTTGGGGTTGGCTTTGCCGCCTGTGGCTTTCATCACTTGGCCGACGAACCAGCCCGCCAATTTCGGGTTCTCGCGGGCTTTTTCAACTTGGGCGGGGTTGGCGGCGATGATCTCGTCTAAGGCAGCCTCGATTGCGCCGGTGTCGGTGACTTGTTTCATGCCGCGTTCTTCGACGATCACAGCAGGATCACCGCCTTCGGTATAGACGATTTCAAACAGGTCTTTGGCAATTTTACCGCTGATTGCGTCAGAGCTGATCAAGTCGATCACGCCGCCCAATTGTGCAGGCGTAACGGGGCTGTCGGTGATGTCGCGATCGTCTTTTTTCAGGCGGCCAAACAGTTCGTTGATGACCCAGTTGGCCGATGCTTTTCCGTCGCGCTTCTTTGCCACGGCTTCAAAGTAACCAGCGGTGTCCACGTCTGCAGTCAGCACGGATGCGTCATAATCCGACAGGCCAAAGTCGCTGATAAAACGCGATTTTTTGGCGTCTGGAAGTTCGGGCAAGGTGGCTGCGATTTCATCAACCCACTCTTGTTCGATTTCCAGCGGCATCAGGTCCGGATCAGGGAAATAACGGTAGTCATGGGCTTCTTCTTTGGATCGCAGAGGCGAGATTTCGCCAGTATCCGGGTTCCATGCGATGGTGTTTTGCTGGATTTTGCGACCCGCTTCGATTTCACCAATTTGGCGTTTTGCCTCGGCAATGATCGCCGCTTGGATGAACCGCATCGAGTTCATGTTTTTCAACTCGCAACGGGTGCCGAGATAAGAAAAATCATCGCCGTTTTCGCGGAACTTTTCGTAATCACCCGCGCGGCACACAGACACGTTCACATCAGCGCGCAGGTTGCCGTTTTGCATGTTGCCGTCAGATGTGCCCAGATATTGCACGATTTGGCGGATTTTGGCGATGTAGGCGGCGGCCTCTTCGGGGCTGCGGATGTCGGGTTTGGACACGATCTCCATCAGGCAGACGCCTGTGCGGTTCACGTCAACAAACGACATGTTCGGGTCCATGTCGTGAATGGATTTGCCCGCGTCCTGTTCCATGTGGATGCGTTCGACCCGCACCATGCGCGCGGTGCCGTCGCCCAACTCGACCAAGACTTCGCCTTCGCCCACAATCGGGTGGTACAACTGGCTGATTTGGTAGCCTTGCGGCAAGTCCGGATAGAAATAGTTTTTGCGGTCAAACGCCGATTTCAGGTTGATCTGTGCCTTTAGGCCCAGCCCCGTGCGCACGGTTTGTTCGATGCAATATTCGTTGATCACCGGCAACATGCCGGGCATGGCTGCATCCACAAACGACACGTTCGAATTGGGTTCAGACCCAAAGGTGGTCGACGCCCCCGAGAATAATTTCGCGTTTGAGGCGACCTGCGCGTGCACTTCCATCCCGATCACCAGTTCCCAATCGTGTTTGGCACCAGCGATGGTTTTGATTTTGGGCAAGTCGTAGGTCAGATCGAGCATGGGGTGTGCCTTTGGTAAACTGTTTGGATTGGTCATAAAACAGGGCTGCGCGCGGGGCAAGGTGGTTTGGGGGCGCGGCAAGATGTCGGATAGGGAAATTTCAGGTTTGGCCCCAAGTTACCAAAAGGCCCAGATCAAAGGAGTGGTCCCGAGATGCAAATTAGTGAACCCGACGTGCCGGAGTGGAGCTTTCTTACGGCCGAGGCGGCCAAAGACGGGTATTATACCGATCTGTTTGCGACCGAAGTTGATGGTCATGTGACGCTCGCGGCATTTATCCAAGCGTTTTACACAACGCCGTTGTTTCGCGCGGAACGACTGGTTTTGCGCATTGCCGCGCGCCTGCCCAGCACCGATCAGCAGGTCACAGACTTGGCAAACGCAGATGCGACAAAGTTCGCGGCATGGACCGTCGAAGCGCGCGAGGACACCCAGATTTTACTGAACGCAGGGCGCACAAAATCCTGCCTGATGGTGACGCACGAGGCTGACAAGACGCAATTGATGTTCGGCTCTGTGGTGGTGCCCGAGCCTGCCAAGGGCAACAAATCACCCCGTTTGGGGCCGGTTTTTGATACGTTGCTAAGCGCGCACAAAGTGTATTCGCGCCTGCTGCTCAGTGCGGCGGCGCGAAGACTTTAAGCGGCTTCGGTCACTGGGCCGTCTTCGGTAAAGATCACCTTGAGGCCCGCCGCGATTTCATGCCGGAACGTGTTGCCGATGATGCGCAGTGCGTCTGCTTGGCCCGAGGCCGCAAAACGGTCAGGGCAGCGCACCCGCAGGTTGTTGTCAAAACCGCGGGCTGCGTGGGCCCATAGCATCGGGTGCAATTCGGTCAGATGTTCGCGGATAATCCATTTGGCACAGTCCGTGATCTGGGCGCGTACGTGATCGGATTCGTCATTTCCGCCACGGGCATTGCCCATCGTATTGGCGCAATAGGCGGCCAAAAGGTTCACGACATACTGGTTCTGGGTCCGCTCTAGGATGTCGTGCAATCCGTCGATGAAAAACGCCACGTCCAGTCGCGAGCAGGCGACGTCGTCATAAGCGATTGCATCAAATTGCACCCAAACATAGGCCCCGGCACCCCAAAGCTCTTGCGTGCGGGCAGCTGTGCGGCGCGCTTCGAGTTCCAGCATGTCGTGGCTGCCATACCAACGTGGCAGCAGGTGGTTGCCCATTGCGCGCATCGCACGGGCATTCATCGGATCAAGGTTGATCAGGGTTTCGTAGGCGTCTGCGATATTTTCTTTGGATGAATCTTTGCCGGTGCGCAGAGCACATTCTGCCGCGCACAAGAACGCAGGTTTCGGGTTCATATCGGCGAAGGGGGCCAAAATGTCTGTGGCACGATCAAAATGGGCCTCAAACGCCGCGCGGTTCTGAGACGAAATTTCTGTGTCCCAGCCGGTGCCACGCCACGCCCAACCGATGTCCATGTGGGCATGGGCGACAATGGCTGCAATGGCGTAGTCGTGGTTGGAGTCTGCAAGCACCCCCTCAAGCGCCTCGATGCCGTCCATCAACGGTGCATCTTTGGCCGGGCGGCCAGTGATCAGCGCATGTTCACAGGCAAGTACAACATCTGCCCGCGCGCCGTATCCGACCAGATCAGCCACAGGCATACCACCGGCTGTTTTGCTCAGGGCGCGATCAGCAAGGCGGATCGCACGGGCCACATCATCCCACTGTTCCTGACGGGCCAAACGCTGGCCACGCATTTGGTGATAGTCCCGTTCGCGGTCTTCTGCGGTTGGGTCAGGGCAGGGGATCGACAAAGCCTGGGCTTGGTCAATCGCTTCGTGTGATCGTGTGCGGGCTTTTTGAACAACAGGACCGGACGGGAGAACAACGCCGTCTGCGGCAACCGTTGGGCGGGTCCTTGAAAACAGCGCCGAAAAGGGGCGCAGGGGGGAACCAATGATACTCGTTAACAACATTCTGGATATTTCCAAATTCTTTTATTCGACCCTCGTAATGTGCAAAAGGTTTGAGGCCGAAACGTGGCGAGGGCGCGATGGTTTGAGGCTTTTGTCACGGCAAAACCGCTTATTTTATTAACAAAATCCTAATTTTGCGCCTTACTTCCCGTTAAGGTAGGTAAGCTTTCACTTTCGGGTGGAATTCCGTTGAACTGCCCAAGTGACGCGAAATAGCGACAATCCGCGTATGAGCGGACTGTTGTTGCAAAATCAGGGGCAATGAGGGGGCAAAGCTTGCCATTTGGGTACACCTTTGCCCATAGTCATCGTCATGCGTATGAAATTAACCATATTGGCCGTGTTGATCGGTCTGAGCGGACCTTTTGCAGGATCGGTGCTCGCCGACACCAGTGATACGGTCGATTTGCGCCCCCCAACACGGGACGGCAATGTGCCGCGCACCCGCTGGACGCATCAACAAGATCACCTGCTGTGGAACCGTGCGGCGCTGTCTGCACTGAAATCACACGGCAAGCCGCTGACGGATATGGTCCCGCGCGACATCGAAAACTGGTGCCCCAAATATCCAACCGCAAGCGACGCGGATCGCCGTGCCTTTTGGTTGGGGTTCATGTCGGCGCTTGCGAAATTTGAAAGCACCTACAAGCCCAAGGCCGTGGGCGGCGGTGGCAAGTGGTATGGCTTGTTGCAAATCCTGCCCGCGACGGCGCGGGGCTATAAATGCAATGTCGGCACCGGTGAGGCGCTGAAAAACGGTGCGGCCAACCTAAGCTGCGCGGTGCGGATCATGGCCGTCACTGTGCCACGTGACGGGGTGGTGCATGGGCGCGACAACAAATGGCGTGGTGTCAGCGCCGATTGGGGGCCGATGCGGTCCAAATCCAAACGCGCTGACATGGCGAATTGGCTGCGTCGTCAGGCGTACTGTGCGCCGTTGGACAACCTGCGCCCACAGACGCGGCCCTGACCCAGTTCACACAAACCCAAAATGGTGGCGCTCGGTTTTGATGCCACGGGATTCTAGTTCGGTTTCAAACGCGCGGTGGGGCGGCGTTGCCTCAAACGGGATTTTCACCTTTTGACCGATGTGCAGCACAGCCGTGAGGCGCACGGACAGATCAAGGCGGGTGTCAAAGCGGATGTGTTTGATTTTTTTGATCGAAACCTCGCCAGTCTTGGTGCCTGCATGCCAACTTAGCGTGGTGGCATCCAAGCTTAGCCCAGCCGCCCGCGCAGTGATCAAATCGTAAAACGCGGGCAGGGTGCACAAAACCACGGCCACGGCCAGCACGATGGACATGTCGATGCGAATGATCAAAACCACCAGAGCGACCCAGATGGCCAGCACCGTGATCAGGGTCGTCCAATTGCGCCCTGAGGTTTCAAACCTGTAGGCGTCCACTCACGCGCCCCTGATCCGGCTGATCATTTCCGAAGTATCGCGGCTGAGTTTGGGGGTATTGCCGATCCGCTCTAGCTGTGTGCCGATCAAGGTTTGGCGGATCGCATCGTAGCGCCGCCAGGTCTGGAATGCCGAACACATCCGTGCGGTCGTTTGCGGGTTCACCGGATCCAGTTTGATCAGCCAGTCGGCCAGCAGCCTGTATCCAGACCCGTCCTTGGCGTGGAACCCGGCGTGGTGCATCGCGAGGGCCCCAAGCGTGGCGCGGAAACGGTTCGGGTTTTTCCAGTTGAACGCCGCATGTTTGGTCAGGGCTGTGGCCGTGTCGGCGGCATCGTCGGGCTTGGCCTTGATCACTTGCAGGCCGAACCACTTGTCCATGACCAGCCGGTCGTCACGCCACTGGGTTTCAAAGGCCGCAAGGGCCCCGTCGCCACGCCCTGCACTGATCAAGGCGCCAAGCGCGCTCAGTTGCTGCGTCATGTTCGAGGCGCTGTCGAACTGCTTTTGCGCGGCGTCGCCCCCGTCAAGGCGGGTGAGCAGGGGTAGAATGGCCCCCGTCAGCGCGCGTTTGCCGGATTGCCCGGCGTCGGGTTGGTAGGGGGCGGACACTTGATAGCGCTCAAACAGCGGGGTCAAAATGTCTGACAGATGATCGGCTTGCGCGGCGCGGGTTGCCTCATGCGCCGCCCAGATCGCGTCTGGATCAGGGGTGTCGCCGGCGGTGTGCAAATCAGCGGCCAGTTCAGACTGACTGGGCAGACCAAGCATTAGCGCGCGAAAGTTCGGGTCCAGATCGTCATTGCGGATGAGCGCGTGCAACCCGTCCAGATAGGCCGGATCAGGGGCTTTGCCGTTGCGAATACTGGCCAGAACCGACGCCTTGGCCAGCGCGCGCCCGGATTCCCAGCGGTTGAACGGATCGGTGTCGTGGGCCAGTAGGAACGCGTGGTCCGCTTTGTGATCCAGAACCACGGGCGCCGAAAACCCGCGCAGGATGGACGGCACCGGTTTGGACGTCTGACCGGTGAAACTAAAGCTTTGCGTGGCTTTGGTGACCTCGAGGATTTGAGTGCTCATGGTTTCGACGCCGTCTGGCCCCAGCAGACCAAGGGCGACAGGAATGACTTGCGGTTCCGGTTTGGCCGTCGCCGCGCTGGGCGGCGTGTGCTGGGTAAAGGTCAGCGTGTAAGTGTCACCCTGATAGGTTTCCGCGACCTTAAGATGCGGCGTGCCCGCTTGGGAATACCAGCGTTTGAATTGGGTCAAATCGCGGCCGGTGCTGTCCTCGAACACTTGTAGCCAATCCTCGATCGTGCAGGCCTGACCGTCGTGGCGATCAAAGTACAGATCCAGCGCCTTTGAATAGGCGTCGGCCCCGACCAGCGTGCGCAGCATGCCGATGACTTCGGCGCCCTTTTCGTAGATCGTGGCGGTGTAGAAATTGTTGATCTCCTGAAAACTTTCGGGGCGCACAGGGTGGGCAAGCGGGCCTTGATCTTCGGTGAACTGACGGCTGCGCAAATCGATCACGTCGCGGATGCGTTTGACCGACGGCGATCGCATATCCGAGGTGAACTGGCTGTCGCGATACACCGTCAGCCCTTCTTTCAGGCACAGCTGGAACCAGTCACGGCAGGTGATCCGATTGCCCGTCCAGTTGTGAAAATACTCATGCGCGATGATCGCCTCGATCCGTTCAAAATTATCGTCGGTCGAGGTTTCAGGGCTGGCCAGCACGGCAGAGGAGTTGAAAATATTCAGCCCCTTGTTTTCCATCGCGCCCATGTTGAAATCATCAACGGCGACGATATTGAAAATGCCCAGATCGTATTCGCGGCCATAGACGTCTTCGTCCCATTTCATCGAATCCTTGAGCGCCTGCATGCCAAAGGCGCACTTGCCCTCGTCGCCGGGGCGCACATACAGGTTCAACGCGACGTCGCGCCCGTTCATGGTTGTAAAGCGGTCTTTGTGGGCGATCAGTTCGCCTGCGACCAATGCGAATAGGTACGCGGGCTTGGGCCAGGGGTCGTGCCATTCCGCCCAGCCATCGCCTGATGCGACGTGATCGCCGTTGGACAGCAACGTGGAATGCGGCCCGTTGATGCGCACGGTGAACGTCGACATTACATCGGGGCGGTCGGGGTAAAATGTGATCTTACGAAACCCTTCGGCCTCGCACTGGGTGCAATACATGCCGCTGGATTGATACAGCCCCTCAAGCGAGGTGTTGGCGGCGGGATCAATCTGGACTTCGCATTCCCAGATGAACGGGATGTTGGGCACCTCGCAGGTCAGCCCCTCGGCGGTGACAGTTGGCGTGACCGTTTCGCCGTCGATTTTGGCGGAGCGCAGGTTGAGCTGTTCGCCATGCAAAAAGAACGTCTTGTCGGTGGCGTCTTTGCGCGGGCTGAACTTGATCCGCGACGTGACGCGCGTGGCGTTCGGGGCCAGATCAAAGGTCAGGTGGACGGTGTCGACGGTGTATCCAAAAGGCGTGTAGTCCTTAAGATAAATAGTCTGGGGGGCTGCGTCGCGCATAAGTCACTTCCGAAAAGTTGGGAACAGGTATCAACGGGACTACGTTAGGGGTGCAAGACATTGGCCGCAAGCGGTCTCAGGCTGGCGGTGGGCGACAGGACTGCCTTTGGGCGTAAAGGGGGAAAAGGCATGCCAAAGATGCGCAAGAAATCGGACTTTCCGAGCAAGGTTTGTGCCACCTGTGGTCGCCCGTTTGTATGGCGCAAAGCCTGGGCCAATGTTTGGGACGAGGTGCGATATTGTTCCGAGAGGTGCAGGCGGGAAAAGTAACGCCGGTTTCGGATTTATTCGAATTGGTAAGAAAATTTGACCAATCATGTTTACTATCGGAAACTTTTTACCTACAGCATACCGCAGGACACTGTTATCAAGCTGCGAATCCAAAGACCAAAGGGGCCTTCATGACCGATTTTGTTGCCAAATCAGAGCTGCGCGTTGCGCCAGAGCTTGCCACGTTCATCGAAACCGCGGCTTTGCCGGGGACAGGTGTTGACGCCGATGCCTTTTGGACGGGCTTTTCACAATTGGTGCACGAACGTGGCCCGCAAAACCGCGCGTTGTTGGAAAAACGCGAGCAAATCCAAGCGCAAGTTGATGCCTGGCACTTTGAACATCGCGGTGCGAACCATGATGCGGCGGCCTACAAGGCGTTCTTGCAAGACATCGGCTATCTGGTCCCTGAGGGCGACACATTTGAAATCGAAACGGCCAACGTCGATCCAGAGATCGCATCGGTTGCCGGCCCGCAATTGGTCGTGCCGATCACCAACGCGCGCTTTGCGCTGAATGCCGCCAACGCCCGCTGGGGCAGCCTGTATGACGGGTTTTACGGCACGGACGCGATGGGCAGCACGCCGCCAAAAGGGCCTTACAACCAAGGGCGCGGCGCACGGGTTGTCGCGCGCGCACGGGTGTTCCTCGACGAAGCGTTCCCGATTGATGGCACCAGCCACGCGGATGCGCGTCGGTATAGTGTGCGCAAAGGTGCGTTGATGGTGGATGATTGTCCGCTGGATCACCCCGAGAAATTCGTCGGCTACAAAGGCCACCCCAAAGCGCCATCTTCGATTTTGCTGCGCAACAACGGCTTGCATGTCGAACTGGTGTTTGATCGCACACACTCCATCGGCAGCCGCGACCAAGCGGGCCTCGCTGATGTGGTCATGGAAAGCGCTGTATCCGCGATCATGGATTGCGAAGATTCCGTCGCCTGTGTCGACGCCGAAGACAAAGTTGTTGCCTACACAAACTGGCTAGGCCTGATGCGCGGTGATCTGGAAGAGACGTTTGAGAAGAATGGTACACAGATGACCCGCAAAATGGCCGGTGATCGTGACTTTACCACGCCTGATGGCGGCGAAATGTCTGTCAAAGGGCGCGCGCTGATGTTGGTGCGCAATGTCGGGCATCTGATGACCAACCCTGCGATTTTGGACCGTGACGGCAACGAAGTGTTCGAAGGTCTGATGGATGCCATGGTGACCACGCTGATCGCGATGCACGATTTGCAGCGCGAGGGCGGCAATTCGGTCAAAGGATCAGTTTATGTTGTGAAGCCAAAGATGCACGGGCCCGAAGAGGTCGCCTTTGCTGACGGAACATTCACGGCCGTCGAACAGATTTTGGGCCTGCCGCAGAACACCGTCAAAATCGGGATCATGGACGAGGAGCGCCGCACCACGGTGAACCTGAAGGAATGTATTCGCGCGGCAAAGAGTCGGGTGGCATTTATCAACACCGGTTTCCTGGATCGCACGGGCGATGAAATCCACACCTCGATGGAGGCTGGGCCGTTTTCGCGCAAAGACTTTATCAAAGGCAAAAGCTGGATCGCGGCTTATGAAGATCAAAACGTCGATATCGGCCTGGATTGCGGCCTGTCCGGTAAGGCGCAAATCGGCAAAGGCATGTGGGCGATGCCCGATCTGATGGCAGCAATGCTTGAGCAAAAGATTGGTCATCCGAAATCAGGGGCGAACTGCGCTTGGGTGCCAAGCCCGACTGCCGCGACGCTGCACGCACTGCACTATCACAAGGTTGATGTGTTTGCAGTTCAGGCCAAGCTGAAAGCAGGCGGACGCCGTGCGCATGTTGAAACGGTTCTGGAAATCCCGCTGGCGACCTACCAAAAATGGACCGACGCGCAGAAAATCCGCGAAGTGGAAAATAACGCTCAAGGGATTCTGGGCTATGTCGTGCGCTGGATCGACCAAGGCGTCGGCTGTTCCAAAGTGCCAGACATGAACAATGTCGGCCTGATGGAAGATCGTGCAACTTGCCGGATTTCAGCGCAGCACGTGGCCAACTGGTTGAACCACGGCGTTGTGGACGCCCAGCAAGTCATGGCGGCCATGCGCAAGATGGCAGAAGTCGTCGATGGCCAAAACGCGGGCGATGCGTCGTACACGCCGATGGCACCGGGTTTTGACGGGATTGCGTTTCAGGCGGCCTGCGATCTGGTTCTTAAGGGGCGTACGCAACCGTCTGGCTACACAGAACCTGTTTTGCATGCCCGCCGTTTGGAATTCAAAGCAGCAGCAAAATAACCCATAGAAATGGTGGATTGAAATCCACCTTACGAGGAGAAATCACATGATCAATCTTAGAAAAGCCCGCGTCCTTATTCGCAAAACTTTGGAAAAGGGCCGCGAGTTGGACCTAAAGCCACTGTCCGTTGTCGTGCTGGATGCGGGCGGTCACGTGCAAGCGTTCGAGCGCGAAGATGGCGCAGCACCGGGGCGTTTCGCGATCGCACACGGCAAGGCCTATGGCTCGGTCATGTTGGGCATGGCGGGCACCGCGCAAATGGCACGCGCCGAAGCGCAGGCGTATTTCATGGACTCTGTGAACGGTGTATTTGGTGGTCAGGTGATCCCGGTGCCGGGCGGCGTTTTGATCCGTGGACGCAAAGGCGAAGTGATCGGGGCGGTTGGTGTGACGGGCGACAGCTCTGACAACGATCTGATCGCGGCGATGGCGGGACTTGAGGCAGCAGGTTTGGTCGGCGAGGGCTAAGCCAAACTCTATTGCGGATTTGCGCACATACAACTGCGCGGGGGGCGGGCTGTTCATGGCGCGCCCCTTTATTTATAGGTAGGTCGAGCAGTCAGTAACGAGGATGTCATGGCCCGACCAATCATTGGAATTATTTCGAATTCGCATATGATCAGTGATCAATATGAGGTGCAGGGCGCGGGTGTGATCAACATCGCAGCTGTCGCCGAAGTGACCGGTGGATTGCCTTTGATGGTGCCGGCAGATCCCGATCATGTGCATATCCAAGACTTGATGGCGCGTTGCGCTGGGTTTGTTTTTACCGGCGGGCGACCGAATGTTCATCCGGAGGAATACGGCGAAGTCGAAACTGCGGCACACGGTGATTTTGATCGAAAACGCGACCGGTTGGCGCTGCCGCTGATCCGTGCTTGCGTCGAACATGGTCTGCCGATTTTGGGCATTTGTCGTGGGTTTCAAGAGGTGAATGTGGCGATGGGCGGCTCGCTCTATCCGGAAATCCGCGATTTGCCGGGGCGTACAAACCACCGGATGCCACCTGACGGTACGATTGAAGAGAAGTTCGCTCTGCGTCATGCGGTCACGTTCACGGACGGTGGTGTATTCCATCAATTGATGGGTGCACGCGAGGTTATGACCAATACGCTGCACGGGCAGGGGATCAAGCAAGCGGGTGCGCGCATTGTCGTGGATGGAGTTGCACCGGACGGCACGCCTGAGGCGATCTATGTTGAGGGTGCCCCTGGATTTACGATGTCTGTTCAGTGGCATCCTGAGTGGAATGCAGCCGATGATGTCGTGTCACGCCCGCTGTTCGAGGCGTTTGGCGAAGCGGCGGGTGCGTGGGACCGGTTTGGCGAAATGCGTCCGGCACTTAAGACTGCATAACACGGGTGTGCGACACGCACACCTTACGGACGAAATCCGTTACGCGGATCGGGCTTTCAGCGGCGTATACGGTCGATAGGCGGCACCAATGGGTGTTTGGACGTTGTATGTCCCTTGTCGGGTTGCACGATGGATCGAACTGTAGGACCAATCTTGAGGCCGTGGGACCAAGCCCGCTTGGACTGGTGCGGAAAAGATCATGTGCCGATGCGCATCTATGTCTTCTTGGTCCCGCAAGTGATGTTCCCAAAAACGGCGCTGCCAAATGCCTTTGTCGCCGCGACGTGCCGTTACCGGATCCCGGTTTTCAGGCGCAGGCAGACCGCGCGAAAAGTGAGATTTTAACATCCGCCACCGCGTAGAAAAATCGGCGTCATCCGGCGGCAGGGTCCAGATTGTGTGGATAACGGATGGCAGGACGACCACTTCGGTGATCTCAAAGGGATAACGCGTGCGGGTCAGGCGCATGGAACTGCGCAGCTTTGCGATGTTCTGCACCAGAAGATTACTGTTCCGGTCGGCAAGACGGACTGTGAAAAACAGCGTGGCACCGGGGCGCTTTGAGCGGATGTAATTTGACATGCAGCAACGTTAGCTGAGTCGTAGTTAAGCGGAGATTAATGTACGCATAGCAAGTGAGGGACCCCCAGCTTGCCGGGCGAAATAGAGGTAAGGTGTGCGTGTCGCACACCCCGCCGTTCATTTACATTTGTCCGCCGGCGATTTCGATGTTTTGCCCGTTGATGCTTTGCGATCCTGGACCGACCAGCCACGTCATGGCAGCGGCCACTTCGTCACATTCAACCAAGCGGCGATGGCGATTGGTGTTTACCATGATCCCTAGCGCTTTTTCTTCGCTGATGCCGGCGCGGTTTGCGATGCTTTGAGTGTTGCGCGTCACAATTTCGGTATCCACATAGCCGGGGCAGATAGAGTTGAACGTCATGCCGGTGCCCATGTAGTCTTCGCTCAGGCTGCGGATCAGTCCGATCATTCCGTGTTTCGACGCCGAATAGCACGCAGCCCCCGGCACACCGCGAATGCCCGCGATCGAGGACACCGCAATGACGCGTCCCCAGTCGGTTTGGCGCATCGAACCAAGGCTTTCGCGGATCGTCAAAAACGCGCCATCCAGATTGGTCGCCATCATGTCGCGCCAGAACGCCATGTCGGTTTTGTGAACTGCTTTGCCGGTCGCAACCCCTGCGTTGGCGATGCAAATCTGGATCGGCCCGCGCGCCTCAACGGCCGCTGCGATAGTGTCGACCACTTGGGTTTCTTCGCGCACGTCCATTGCAACGCCAAACATGCCGTCCGTTGCGACGCTGTCCAGTACGTCTTGGCGACGACCGGTGATTGTCACTTGCGCCCCTTGTGCGACCAGTGTTTGTGCCATGGCGAGGCCAATGCCCGTGCCGCCGCCGGTAATCAAAGCGTGTTTGCCTGCGAGTGATGTGTTTTGTATCATGCTCAATCCTCCTTTTTTCACGTTTCACACTGAAGGTTTGGGACCGCGATGCAAGTGCGAATGGCATTTGTGACGAAGCGGCATGATGCTAAATTTTGATTGAGTATTTTGGATCAAGACAGGCGGGAACGATGAAAAACCTAATGGATGTTCCGCCGGTTTGGTTGGGCGTGTTTGTGGCTGCCGCATGGGTGCAAGGGCAGTATCTTTCTTTGGGGTTGGCATGGCCGCAACCCTTTGCCAGCTTGTTAGGTGGTGGGCTGATTGGCCTTGGATTGATCTTGATTGGTCTCGCCGCGTTTGAGCTGTGGCGACATCGCACAACGATCATGCCGCATGCTGATACTTGTGCAATCGCACCCGCATCCCTTGTGCAATCAGGCATCTTTGCCCGCTCGCGAAATCCGATCTATCTGGCGGATGCGTTTATCTTGTCAGGGTTGGTGCTGCGTTGGGATGCGGTGCTTTGTGTGATCCTGGTGCCAGTGTTCATGTGGTGGATCGCGCGGCATTTCATTGAGGCCGAAGAAATCCGCCTGCAAAACCATTTTGGAGATGATTTTCCTGGCTACGCACGAAAAGTGCGTCGGTGGCTCTGAATTTTTGCAAAAATTACCAAAGGGTCGCGGCGGCAGTCCTTGTCTTCTGCACTGCAGCACATTACAAAAAATCGGGCAACATGATCAAAACTGCCGTTAATCGGAACTGTTTTGTCGTAAATCGAATGAATTAAGTGGGGGAGCCTTCGAGTGAAGATCGGGACACCAAAAGAGTTATTTGAAGGTGAACGTCGCGTCGCGATGACGCCAGACAGTGCCACGCAACTGCAAAAGCTGGGTCATAACTGTTTGATCGAAACGGGTGCGGGTGCCGCTGCCGGTTTTGCCGACGCGGATTACAAAAACGCGGGCGTTGAGGTTGTGAAAACCGCCGCCGCATTGTGGAAAGCCGCAGACGTGGTCGCCAAGGTGCGCGCCCCTGATGAAACCGAAGTCAAACGCCTGCGCGATGGTCAGACGCTGATTTCATTCATCAACCCTGCGGCCAGCGAAAAGCTGATGGCACAGGCGGCCAAAAAGGGCTCGACTGTCGTTGCCATGGACATGGTTCCACGCATTTCGCGCGCTCAGAAAATGGACGCACTGTCGTCGATGGCAAACATCGCAGGCTACCGTGCGGTGATCGAGGCGGGCAACAACTTTGGCCGTTTCTTTACCGGTCAGATCACGGCGGCGGGCAAGGTCCCACCAGCCAAGGTTCTGGTTGTGGGCGCTGGCGTTGCCGGTTTGGCAGCTGTTGGCACGTCGACGTCGTTGGGTGCGATCACCTACGCGTTTGATGTGCGTCCCGAAGTGGCCGAGCAGATTGAATCGATGGGCGCTGAGTTTGTCTACCTCGATTTTGAAGAAGAGCAGGCCGATGGTGCCGCAACAGGTGGCTACGCCGCCGTGTCCAGCCCGGAATTCCGCGAGGCGCAATTGGCCAAGTTCCGTGAACTGTCGCCAGAGATCGACATCGTCATCACCACGGCGCTGATCCCGAACCGCGAGGCCCCGGAACTTTGGACCGAAGACATGGTTGCGGCGATGAAACCCGGATCTGTGATCGTCGATTTGGCGGCGGAAAAGGGCGGCAACTGCAAGCTGACCGTGATGGACGAAAAAATCGTCACGGACAACGGCGTGACCATCATTGGCTACACCGATTTCCCGAGCCGGATGGCAGCACAAGCCTCGACGCTTTATTCGACAAACATCCGTCACATGATGACTGATCTGACCCCTGAAAAAGACGGCGTGATCGATCACAACATGGAAGACGACGTGATCCGTGGCGCGACTGTGACGCATGCGAAGGCCGTGACCTTCCCGCCGCCACCGCCGAAAATTCAAGCGATTGCGGCGCAGAAGAAAGAAGCTCCAAAAGAGCTGACAGCCGAGGAAAAACGTGCCGCCGAAACGGCTGCGTTCAAGGCACAGACGCGCAATCAAGTCACGCTGTTGGCTGTTGGCGCGTTTGTCTTGTTGGCAGTTGGATTGGTCGCACCGGCCAGCTTTATGCAGCACTTTATCGTGTTTGTTTTGGCGGTTTTTGTGGGTTTCCAGGTCATCTGGGGCGTGGCGCATTCGTTGCACACACCACTGATGGCCGTCACAAACGCGATTTCATCCATCATCATTCTAGGTGCTGTTATGCAAATCGGGTCGGGGTCGTTCCTCGTTATTTTGCTGTCTGCGTTGGCCGTGTTTATGACCGGTATCAACATTTTTGGCGGCTTCCTCGTGACACGGCGCATGCTCGCCATGTTCCAGAAATCTTAAGGGCGGGGACGAACTTATGGACTACGGATTTACAACAGCGGCCTATGTGGTCGCAGCCATTCTTTTCATCCTGTCGCTTGGCGGATTGTCTGGACAAGAAAGCGCAAAACGTGCCGTTTGGTATGGGATTGCGGGTATGGGGCTGGCGATTGTCGCCACGCTGATTGGCCCGGGTTCCGGCCTGTGGTTGCTGTCATTGCTGATGATCGCGGGTGGTGGTGCCATCGGTTATCAACTCGCGACCAAAGTACAAATGACGCAAATGCCAGAGCTGGTTGCAGCGATGCACAGCCTTGTTGGTTTGGCGGCTGTATTCGTTGGATTTAACGCGCACCTTGAAATGGGTCGCGTGATGCTGATGGACGATACAGCGCGCAAAGGACTAGAGGGTTTTGCCGCCCTGTTGGCGAAAAAGGATGGCGTCGAGATCGCCATTTTGCGGGTCGAAGTGTTCCTTGGTATCTTTATCGGGGCGATCACATTCACGGGGTCGGTCATTGCCTATGGCAAGCTGGCAGGTCGTGTGGACAGTGCCGCCAAAAAGCTGCCCGGTGGTCACATGCTGAACGCTGGTGCCGGCATTTTGTCGCTGATCTGCCTTATCTGGTACTTTAACTCTGGCGCGTTTTTCCCGCTGTTTATCATGACTTTGGCGGCCTTGTTTATTGGCTATCATCTGATCATGGGCATTGGCGGGGCGGACATGCCGGTGGTTGTGTCTATGCTGAACAGCTATTCGGGCTGGGCCGCGGCGGCGATTGGTTTTTCCCTCGGGAACGACCTGCTGATCGTTGTTGGTGCGCTGGTTGGTTCCAGTGGTGCGATCCTGTCCTACATCATGTGTAAGGCAATGAACCGGTCATTTGTGTCGGTGATCTTGGGCGGCTTTGGTGGCCCAGCGGGTGAACAAATGGCGGTCGAAGGCGAGCAGATCGCAATCGAGGCCGAAGGGGTTGCTGCGGCATTGAACGAGGCGGATAGCGTCGTGATCATTCCGGGGTACGGGATGGCTGTTGCGCAGGCGCAATCCGGTGTGGCTGATCTGGTGCGCAAATTGCGTGCCCAAGGTAAAAACGTGCGGTTCGCCATTCACCCCGTTGCGGGGCGCTTGCCCGGTCACATGAACGTGCTGCTGGCCGAGGCCAAGGTGCCCTATGACATCGTGATGGAAATGGACGAGATCAATGACGACTTTCCGACAACGGATGTTGCCATTGTGATCGGTTCAAACGACATCGTGAACCCTGCGGCACAGGACGATCCGAATTCACCAATTGCAGGTATGCCGGTTCTGGAATGCTGGAAAGCCAAGCAAGTGTTCGTGTCCAAACGCGGGCAGGGCACTGGCTATTCCGGTATCGAGAACCCGCTGTTTTTCAAGGAAAACACGCGCATGTTCTATGGCGATGCAAAAGCGTCTTTGGACAAGCTGTTGCCAATGATAGACTAACACTGCGGGTGCACGACACGTGCACCTTACATAATGCGACAAGAGGCGGGGTTTTTCCCCGCCTTTTCGATATGAAACGCTGATAAGCGGGAGTCGGCCACCCTTGCTTGCACCCATTCCTCAGGTTTGAAACAAAACACCTCATGTCGTTGATGAAGTCCATAATCACTGCGTCCCAGCATGCCTCGCGCCCTGGGTTCATCAAGAACTTGCCGGCGCATTGCGTCTGCTTTTACCCGCGCTCGGACACGCTGTTGGTGACGTTTGATCATGTGGGATCGCTGACCATCAAACAAGGACGTTTGCCTTGGGCCTTTGGACTGGCGGAAAAACTGGGCTGGTCACACTTGGGCAACATGACCAAACAGAACGACTGGTTCCGACACAAAAGCATGTTCGCAACCTACCGCGCGATGCGCAAAGAAGGATTCTTCGAAAGCTTTGACGAGGTCGTGTTTCTAGGCGCGTCGATGGGCGGATATGCGGCATGCGCCTTTAGCGTTGTCAGTCCCGGTGCGCGGGTTGTGGCGTTTTCACCGCAATCTACCCTGCGCCGTGATTTGGTGCCGTTCGAGACCCGCTTTCACAACGGTCGCAAGCTGGGGGATTGGACGGGGCCATGGGTCGACAGCGCGCATACCGTCGAAAAAGCCAGCAACGTAAAGCTGTTCTATGACCCGCATTTCACCGGTGATGCCGCCCATGCGGCGCGCTACAAGAAAGGGCACATAGAACACTATCCGGCACCCTACTTGGGTCACAAAGTTCCAACCGGATTGAAGGCGATAGGCCAATTTGAACCTATCGTTCTTGCCGCTGTTCAAGATGATCTTACCCAAGCCAAGTACCGTACATTGTTACGGGACCGACGGCGTGAACCGCTGCATGCGTTGCGCGTTTTAAAAAGGGCGCAAAAGCGTGGTCACAACGACTTGGTCAAACGCGTGATTGCCAATGGAACGATCCCGTACGCGCCGGATTACATCGCGCGTATGGCGCGTCGTTTATCAATTTCTTGAATCGCGGTATACAATCGTATTCCGGTAACGTATTGAAATATAACAAATTGTTTGACTTTTTGGAGGGTGGCGATATGTCTTGACCCAAATGTGTTGCTCTTTTCAGAGCAAGTTGGAGCCTGAGCATGCCGCCCATTGATGATCATCCGCAACGTTACAAACTGGCCAATGAACTGCATGCGCGCCCGTTTCCGGCCATGGCCAGCCCCTGCACAGCCGCCTATATCGCGATCAAACAGTCGGGGCCATCTGCCACCCGTGATCGCAGTCTGGACCTTGCCCATCTGACCAATCTGCTGGACCGCCACGGCGTCGCGCACCCGCAACCGGGGGCCACGCACTACTACGGGCAGATCGGCAAACATTGGTTGAAATGGGAACAGCACACCGAATTTGTGACCTACACGGTGTTTTCCGAAGGCGTGCGCAAACACGCTTTTGACGCCGCTGAATTCGAGGTTTTCCCAAGCGATTGGCTCGCGGCATCCCCCGGTCAACGCGTCACCTCTGTTTTGCTGCGCATCGAAAACGAGAGCGACCAGGATCAGATCACCACCAACCTGCGCGACTGGTTTGTACCAGAGAGCCTCGCGGTCAGTTCGATGTTGGATGGTGCCGCGGTATCGGCGGGCGATTTCCGCATTGATAGCAACGGTCACATCCGCTTTGCCGTGTTTGCGGCCTCCCACACTGGCGCGCGCCGCGTCGGGCGCATCGTGCAACGTCTGTGCGAGGTCGAAACCTACAAGGCGATGTCGATGCTGGGCTTTGGTCACGCGCAAACGCTGGGCCCAAAACTGAATGCGTTAGACCGTCAACTGACTGATCTGATGGGCACGATGAGCCATGAGACCGCGGTGCCAGAGGAAACGTTGCACGCGTTGCTGAGCATCTCGAGCGAACTGGAATCATTGTCCGCCCAAGGCTCGTTCCGCTTTGGTGCGACAGGAGCCTACGAGGCGATTGTGGGCCAACGGATCGAGGCGCTGCGCGAAGAGCGGTTCATGGGCCGTCAAAGCTTTGGTGAATTTATGATGCGCCGCTACGAGCCGGCGATGCGTACGGTGCAATCCGCGCAGCGGCGTCTGGATGCCATGAGCCAGCGATCAATCCGCGCCTCGAACCTGCTGCGTACGCGTGTCGACGTGGACCGCACGGCCCAGAACCAAGCGCTGCTCGAAAGTCTGGATGGGCGCGCGGATCAGCAGCTTAAATTGCAACGCACAGTCGAGGGGCTGTCGGTGGTTGCGGTCAGTTACTACGCGGTGTCGCTGGTGTCATACGCGCTTTATCCGCTGACCGAGGTCACGGGGCTAAGCAAAGGCACGATCACCGCGTTTGTGACCGTGCCGGTGATTGCATTGGTGTGGGTGGTGCTGCGCCGCATTCAGCGGCGCTAGCGGTTAGCGTCCGCGAATGCGGGGGTCCAGCGCGTCGCGCAGACCATCGCCAAGGTAGTTCACACCCAACACAGTCAGCGAGATCGCGATACCGGGCAGCATCACTCGTTCAGGATATTCGGTCATGCGCGGCACGGCGTCAGCCAGCAGTTTGCCCCACGTGGGAAAGTCGGACGGAAAGCCAAAGCCAAGGAACGAAAGCGCGCTTTCGGTGATGATCGCGGTAGCAAGCCCCAGCGTCGCAGACACCATGATCGGAGAGATCACGTTGGGCAGCAAATGCCGCGTGATGATCTTGGCATTGGACGTCCCGATGGAGCGGGCGGCAAGGATGAATTCACGTTCCTTGAGCGCCAGAATTTCACCGCGCACAATCCGCGCCGTCTGCATCCAGGAGGTGACGCTGATGACGCCGACGATCAGGATGAACATGCCCATTTCAGGGCCGAAATTTGAACGCAGCGGTTGGCGGAACAGCACAACGGCCACAAGCAACAGTGGCAGGATCGGCAGCGACAGCACCAGATCGGTAAAGCGCATCAGCCAGAAATCCATGCGGCGGAAGTAGCCGGACAGAACGCCAACGCCAGTGCCGATGATCAGCGACAGGATCATCGCTGCCCAGCCCACAGACATCGAAGCGCGACCGCCCGCAATGATATTGGCCAGCAGGTCGCGGCCCAAATTGTCGGTGCCAAAAGGGCGGTACCAAAGCGTTTTTGCATCGCCGTTCCACAGGGCCGTCCAGATCGGGCGCACGTCCTTGTTGCGGATGTCCAGTTTCTTGGGATCAACGTCCCAGATCCACGGTCCAAAGATCACGAACAGAGTTATGAACAGCAGAAAGCCACCGCCAAACACAGCACCTTTGTGCTTTTTGAACTGCGACCAGACGTCTTGCCACTGGCTGCGGGGTTCTTTGGCGGGCTCTTTGTCTTTAAGCGCCGCAAAGTGGTCTTCGGTCATATCAGTCATAGCGGATCCTTGGGTCGAACACGCCATACAGCACGTCCGCAAGCAGGTTAAACATCACGATGAGAATGGCAAAGATGAACGCCAAGGTTTGTACGGTGGGCAGATCGTTGGACAGCAGGGCGCGGATGAACATGTCGCCGATGCCGCTGACGCCAAAGACGACTTCGGTGATGATGGCGCCACCAAAGATCGACGGGATGCCGAGGGCGATGACTGTGATGACGGGGATCATCGAATTGCGCAGCACGTGGACCATGACCACGACGGCCTCGGATAGCCCTTTAGACCGCGCCGTGCGCACGTAGTCCTGGTTCAGGTTGTCGAGCACAGAGGCGCGCATGTAGCGGCTGATCTGGGCTGTGGTTTGCAGGGCCAGCACCATCACGGGCAGCACCATCTGCTTGAGCTGGGTGACGAAGGTGTCCCAGTTGTTGACTTCGTGGGTGGTGTCATACAGCAGCGGGAACCAGCCCAGTTGTACGGCAAAGATGATGCCGAGCAGGGGGCCTGTGAAAAACGGTGGGACGGAAAAACCGATCATGGTGATGAACGTACCGGCCTGATCGAAGACAGAATATTGGCGGTAGGCGGAATAGATGCCGATCGGGATCGAAATCAGGATGCCAACCACATAGGCCATGCCGACAACCCAAAGGGTTTGGGGCAGGCGCTGGATAACCACATCCATCACCGGACCGCGCCACTGCCAGCTGATCACGCGCTGTTCTGTCACCATACGGTCCAGTTCTGCGTTGTAGACCATCGAAAACTGGGTGTCCGGCAACCAGCCAAACAGGAAGGTGTCGCGGGTCATCCAGTCGATCATGACCTGCGGTTCAACGATAAAGAACTGGTACAGCCATTTGATGTACTGGATGTGGATGGGCTGGCCGAGGCCAAGCGCTTCGCGCATCTTTTCTTTGACTTCAGGCGGGACAGTCAGGGGCACTTGCGCCATCGGGTCGCCGGGGGCGAGCTGGAGCAGCAAGAAAATAACGAGGCTGATGAACAAAAGCGTCGGGACCGAAAGGATCAATCGACGGATTGTGAAGGTCAACATATGCGGCGCCTTTGTGCGTCAGTCTTCGTTTGAAGGAATTTGGAACGGAATTGTATGTGCGGTGAAGGTGCGCGACACGCGCACCTTACGTTGCATATCTGCGGGTAAGGTGTGCGTGACGCACACCCCACCACTGCCGATTAGTTACCTGTGCGGTACCAGTCAGCTGCGTTCCACAGTTCTGAGTCAAACACGTTGAGAACAACGCCACCCAGAGTGTTGGAGTGTGCAGAAACACGGCCACGGTCAACCAGAGGAACGATGGTAAAGCTGTCTTTTGTCAGCATGTCGTTCATCTTTTTGCCCAACTCACCGCGTTTTTCCAGATCGCCGGTTTTGGCAAGCTCGTCGATCAGTGCGTCATACGCAGGATCGCAGAAGCGGTTGATGTTTTCACCCTGCCATTGGCTGGAAGGCTTAGGCTCATTGCCACATTTGTACGCAGCAAGGTAGGCTTGTGGGTCTGTTCCGTCAAACACGTTGGCGTACATTTCGACGTCAGCGTAGAATTTTTGGAACGTGTCAGGCGACCCTGGGTCACCGCCAAAGAATACGGAACCGTCAAGGTTACGCAGTTCGGTTTCAACACCGATTTGGCTCCAGTAGTCCTTGATCAGGGCTTGGAAGTCCTGACGTACGGCGTTCGTGGATGTTTGGTACAGGATGGAAATACGCACACCGTCTTTGGCGCGAATTCCGTCAGACCCTTTGACCCAACCAGCGGCTTCCAGCTTGGCGTTGGCACCTTCGATGTCTTGTGTCAGGCAACCGGTGTTTTCAGACGCATACAGTGCAGGCGCTGGAACAAGGTTACATGTCGGACGACCTGCGTCGCCATACCCGACTGCAACCAGTTCTTCGCGGTTGATCGCCATGGACAGTGCTTCACGCACGTTGATGTCTGACAAGAACGGGTGTGGTTCTGCAACTGTAGAACGCGTGTCTGCTGGCAGATCAGGGGACGGGTTCGTGAGGTTCATTTCCAGACGTTCGACCAATGCGCCGAATGCAGAAATAGGAACACCTTTGCCGCCTTCGGCCATCTTTTGGATGACGTCTGGTGCCAATTGCAGGTTCCAACCGTAATCATATTCGCCGGTTTCCATAACCGCACGACCAGAGGCTTCGGCAGAACCGCCACCTTTGAACGTCAGTGCGGCAAAGGCTGGTTTGCCTTCTTCACGGTAGTTTTCGTTGGCAACCATCTGGATCACGTCGTTTGGTTTAAACGTTGTGACAACAAACGGGCCGGTGCCGATCGGGCCAAAGTTGGCGTCTGTGCACTCAGGTGCGCGTGCGCCCAGGCATTCTGCAAACTGTGCCGCTTGAATGATCGGAGACTGACCACCCATGAACGGGCCATACGGGTTTGGCTTTGGCGAAGAGAACGTCACTTTGGTGGTCAGCGCATCAATCGCTTCAACGTTTGTAACGCCTTCGAATTTCGCGCCTTGTGCGCAACCGCCTTCGGGGTCCATGCAGTATTTTGCAGTGAACACGAGGTCAGCTGATGTCACATCGGAACCATCAGACCATTTCAGGCCCTCTTTCAGCTTCCAAGTGATGGATGTCAGGTCTTCGGACACGCCGCCGTTGGCAACTGTTGGAATTTCTTCCGCCAGAAATGCAACCGGGTTACCGTCTTGGTCGTAGCGACCCATCGGCTCGATCACGAGCGAGGACGATTCGATGTCCTTGGTGCCACCAGACAAATAAGGGTTCAGGATCGATGGGGCCTGCCAATAAATAATTTTGACTTCGCCGTCGCGGCCGCGCTCACCTGAGTGGCCGTCCGCCATCGCCATGGGTGTAAGCGCAAGTGTTGCGCCGGCCCCAAGCAGAAGGGTTCTGAGTTTCATTTTATACTCCATGTTGGACACATGTTGTGTCGTTAATCCTGCGATTGTTCCCGTTTGGGCCGCAGGTGCTTTTGATCGTCCGGGGGGAATTGCAAGACCTAAATCCGCTAACTCAGCGAATCTACAGCATTTTTAAGTGTTCCCCCACAAGCCAATGAGGACCATCGAAACAGCTTTTGGGAAAATTGCAACCCCGTTGATGAAGTGACGTTAGATGATATGTGGAAACTTTGCGCACAACGGGCTCAGGGGTTTGACACTGCTCATGACTTAGACGTAGCGTTTAACATCGCTCCATACAGGGGAGACACGGGGATCAGCATGCTAGACCAGACGCCAGAACAACCAGGTGCGCCTAAAAACGGTGGACCAATCGCAGACATTCAAGGTCTTCGGGTCGAATTCCAGACCAAGGACGGCCCCGTACTGGGGGTCGAGGATGTCTCGTTTTCAATCAATGCGGGTGAAACGGTCTGTGTGGTTGGCGAATCCGGCTCTGGCAAATCGGTGTCGTCCCTGTCTTTGATGCGGCTGGTAGAATTTGGCGGCGGTGAAGTCACCGGCGGCAAGCTGCTGTTTGATCGCAAGGACGCCGACAACGTCGATCTGGCCCAAACCGAACCGAATTTGATGCGCTCGATCCGCGGCAATGAAATCGGGATGATTTTTCAGGAACCGATGACGGCTCTGAACCCGGTGTTCACCGTTGAACGTCAGTTGACCGAAGGGCTGCGCCTGCATCGCGGTCTGTCCAAAGCCGAGGCCAGCGCGCGCGCGCTCGAGCTGATGAAAGAGGTGCGCATTCCCGAAGCGGAGCGCCGCCTGAAACAATACCCGCACGAGCTGTCTGGTGGTATGCGCCAACGGGTGGTCATTGCGATGGCCCTTGCCTGCGCGCCACGTTTGCTGATCGCGGATGAACCGACAACGGCGCTTGATGTGACCATTCAGGCGGAAATCCTCGCGCTGATGGACCGTCTGAAACGCGAAACCGGCACGGCAGTGATGTTCATCACACACGACATGGCGGTGGTGGCCCAAATGGCCGACCGCGTCGTCGTGATGTTCCGCGGCAAAAAGGTCGAAGAGGGCACGGTCGAGGAAATCTTCGAAAACCCGCAGCACCCCTACACCAAGGCATTGTTGGCGGCGGTTCCCAAGCTTGGCGAAATGACCGGCAAAGACTATCCCGAACCGATGGTTTTGCTGGGCCGCGACCAAGACGAAATCAAACCGATCATCGGCACGGATGAAACGCTGTTGACGGTCAAAAACCTGACCACACGGTTTCCTGTCAAAGGCGGGTTTTTCCGCCGTACGGTGGCGAATGTGCATGCGGTCGAGGATTTGTCGTTTTCAATCAACAAAGGTCAAACGCTGTCACTGGTCGGTGAATCCGGTTGCGGAAAATCGACGGCGGGGCGCTCTATCCTGCGTTTGGTCGAACCGCTGTCCGGCAGCATTCAGGTCGGTGATGTCGACATCATGGCGCTGGATGGCAAGGGCTTGCGAAACGCGCGCTTGGACATGCAGATGATTTTCCAAGACCCGTTCGCGTCGCTGAACCCGCAAATGCAGCTGTCTGATCAGGTGGCCGAACCGATGCACAACTTTGGCATGTTCAAAGGGGCCGAGGTGATGGACCGCATCGAAATGTTGTTTGATCGCGTCGAACTGCCCCGCAGCTTTATGCGCCGTTATCCGCATGAATTGTCCGGCGGGCAACGCCAACGGGTTGCGATTGCGCGCGCGTTGGCCTTGAACCCCAAACTGATCATCGCAGACGAGGCGGTGTCGGCGCTGGACGTGTCTGTCCAAGCCCAAGTGCTAAACCTGATGATGGAATTGCAGCAGGACCTGGAGCTGTCGTTCTTGTTTATCAGCCACGATATGGCCGTTGTTGAACGGGTCAGCCACAATGTGGGTGTGATGTATCTGGGCCGGATCGTCGAAATGGGCCCACGTGCGGCGGTGTTCGAAAACCCGCAGCACCCGTACACGCAGGCCTTGATGAAGGCGGTTCCGATCGCTGACCCGCGCCAGCGCAAAGACGAAAAAGACCTGAATTTCAAACCAATTCCGTCGCCGATCCATCCGGTGGGCTATCAGGCCGAACCTTCGGTTTACCGCGAGGTCGCGCCGGGCCATCAGGTTTTGATCACGGACAGTGGATACTAAAATGACCGATACTAAATCCGGTGGGCGCCTCAGCCCGCTCGAGCTGATGACGAAACTCATCAGCTTTCCAACTGTTAGCCGTGACACCAACCTGCCGCTGGTGGATTGGGTTGAAGACTATCTTGGATCGCACGGTATCACGGCGCACCGCTGGCCTGACCCGGATCAACCACACAAGGCTGCGTTATTTGCCCATGTCGGCCCCGAGGTCGAGGGTGCCATTGTGCTGTCGGGTCACACGGATGTTGTGCCGGTGGACGGGCAGCCGTGGGACACGGACCCATGGACGGTCGTTGAAAAAGACGGGCGCTATTACGGGCGCGGCACCTGCGACATGAAAGGCTACGACGCATTGGCGATCTGGGCCTTGGTCGAGGCACACTACGCCGGCGTCAAACGTCCGCTGCAACTGGCGCTTAGCTTTGACGAAGAGGTTGGTTGCACCGGTGCGCCCCCCATGATCGAAGCGATGCAAGGCGTGATCCTCAAAGGTGCGTCGGTGATCGTGGGCGAGCCTTCAAACATGAAGGCGGTGACTGGCCACAAAGGCGGGCAGGGCATCTACACCCATGTTGTCGGGTTCGAGGTGCACTCGTCGATCATGCACACCGGCGTGTCTGCGATTTTGGAAGCCGCCAAGCTGATCAGTTTTGCCACCGAAAAGAATGCCGTGAATTTTGCCGCGGAACCCACAGCGCTGGGGGCGATGTTCGATCCGCCTTGCACCACGTGGCACGTCGGCATGATCGAGGGCGGAACGGCCCACAACATCACCGCCAAAGACTGCAAATTCGCGATGGATTTCCGTGCGGTGCCAGGCGATGATCCTGATGCACTGGTTGCGGACTACGTCGCCCGCGTGCGCGAGGTTGAGGCCGGCATGCAGGCCGTGCACCCGGACACCCGGATCGATTTGAACATCCGCTTTGCTGTGCCTCCGCTGCGCCCAGAAGACGGCGGCGAAGCTGAAGGCATCGCGCGCGCGATCACAGGTGACAACGCAGGACACGTGGTCAGTTACGGCACCGAAGCGGGGCAGTTTCAGGCGGCGGGATATTCAGCTGTGGTTTGTGGCCCGGGTGACATCGCGCAAGCCCACCAACCCAACGAGTTCATCGAGATTGCCCAGTTTGAAGCTGGCCACCAATTCATGCGGGATTTGGTGGCGCGATTGATGTGATCGGCGCACGGCGCTCTTGCTGAGCAAGACGCCCCGCCCACCGTCCCGTAAAAAACGTCTGAAGGTGATTTGATGCTATGATGGCTTTCCCGATTTCCGAGGCAACTCCGGTCGTGCACGCGGGGGCTCCGCCGCAGCAAACTGACGTTGTGGTCATTGGTGGTGGTGTCGTTGGTGTGTGCACGGCGTTGTTTTTGGCCGAAGCTGGTCATCACGTTGTGCTGTTGGAAAAGGGTCGCATTGCCGCGGAACAATCCAGCCGCAATTGGGGGTGGATTCGCCAACAAGGTCGCGATCCGCATGAATTGGGCATCATGGCTGAATCCAACCGGATCTGGCGCGATCTTGCCAGCCGCACAAATGTTGACATCGGTTTGGTCCAAGGTGGCGTCAGCTATCTGGCCAAAACCGACGAAGAGATGGCAGTGTACGAGGCCTGGCTGGATCATGCCCGCGCCCACGGTGTCGACAGCCGATTGCTCAGCAATGCCGAGACCCAAGCCCTGATTCCCGGCATGTCGCAAAGCTACGCGGGCGCGCTATACACTGCGACTGATTTGCGGGCTGAGCCTTGGGTGACCGTGCCTGCTTTGGCAGGGATTGCGGCACGTGCTGGTGCGCGGTTGATTGAAAACTGCGCGGTGCGGACGCTGGACATTCAAGCAGGCCGCGTCACTGGCGTGATGACGGAACAGGGGCGCATCAAAGCGTCCTCGGTTGTTCTGGCGGGCGGTGCATGGTCGTCGCTGTTTTTGCGCAATGCGGGCGTGGCCTTGCCGCAGCTGAGCGTGCGCGCAACGGTGGCTGCGACCGAACCTTTGCCGCAAATGTATCAAGGCGGCGCTGCGGATGACAAAATTGCGTTTCGCGCGCGTGCTGACGGTGGCTATTCGCTGGCCGCGGGTGGGTTCCACGAGTTGTTTATCGGCCCTGATGCGTTTCGCGCGTTGCCAAAGTTTCTGACGCAACTGCGCAATGACCCGTTTGGTACCCGGTTTAAGGCCAGTGCCCCAACAGGGTTTCCCGATGCGTGGGGCACGCCGCGCAGCTGGTCCGCAGAGGCGCAAAGCCCGTTCGAGCGGATGCGCGTGTTGAACCCTGCACCAAACCCAAAAAAGCTGCGGAATCTGCAGCGCGATTTTGCGGCGCTTTTCCCTGCATTTGGGCCCATAAAGTTAAAATCGGCCTGGGCTGGTATGATTGACACGATGCCTGACGTCGTGCCGGTGATGGACCGTGTGGACGCGATCAAGGGGCTGGTGGTCGGCACTGGATTTAGCGGTCACGGTTTCGGGATCGGTCCGGCTGCGGGGCGTGTGTTGTCGGCTCTGGTCACTGGCGCTGATGTGGGTCATGATCTGCACAGATTCCGCCTGAGCCGTTTTACTGACGGTTCCAAGATGGATATTGGACCGTCCGTTTAAGCCTCGAACTGGAGTAAATATGCCAATCAAAAACCGTTTTGCTGAAACCCATGCTGAAATTACCGGCTGGCGCCGCCACCTGCATATGCATCCCGAGCTACAGTTTGACGTGCACGAAACCGCGCAATTTGTCGAAGACAGGCTGCGTGAATTCGGGATCACCGACATCACCACTGGCATCGGTCAGACGGGGGTTGTGGCGGTCATCAAGGGGCGCACCGATACGTCTGGTCGCGTGATTGGCTTGCGCGCTGACATGGACGCGCTGCCGATCCACGAGGCAACAGGGTTGGAATACGCCAGCACCGTGCGGGGCAAGATGCACGCCTGTGGCCACGACGGGCACACGGCGATGTTGCTGGGGGCCGCGCAATATCTGGCGGAAACCCGCAATTTTGATGGTACCGCCGTGATGATCTTTCAGCCCGCAGAAGAGGGCGGCGGCGGTGGCCGCGAGATGGTTAAAGATGGCCTGATGGACCGTTGGAACATCCAAGAAGTGTACGGCATGCACAATATGCCGGGCTATCCGGTTGGTGAATTTGCGATCCGCGCAGGTGCTTTGCTGGCGGCCACGGACGAATTCGTTTTGACCATCACCGGTCAAGGCGGGCACGCAGCTGCCCCCCACGAGGCAATTGATCCTAATATTGCCGCAGCGCATGTGATGTTAGCTTTGCAGTCGATCGCGTCACGCGCCGTTGATCCGTTGAAAAACGTGGTCGTTTCGGTCTGTGCCGTTCATTCCGACACCGATGCGTTCAATGTTATTCCGCAGTCGATTTCGATGCGTGGAACCGTGCGCACGCTGGATGCAGATGTGCGCGATCTTGCTGAGGCCAAGCTGAAACAGATCACGGACTTGACCGCGCAGGCGCATAGCTGCACTGCTGATATCGTTTACGAACGCGGCTATCCTGCGACGGTTAATGCCGAGTTGAATACTGAATACGCGGCAGAAGCGGCAGCAAGCATTGCCGGATCCGTAGATACAAATACACCGCCGATTATGGCAGGCGAGGATTTCTCCTACATGTTAGAGGAACGCCCGGGTGCCTACATCATGATCGGTAACGGTGATGGCGCAACCGTCCACCACCCCGCCTATGATTTCGATGACGAAGCGATCCCGGCAGGGTGCAGCTGGTTTGCTGAAATGGTCGAACGCCGTATGCCAATCGATGCGTGATCTGTCTGATAAGACCTTGCCAACCCTTCAAAATTGACCCAATCTAAAGTTGTATATTTTACAACTTATTATCGCATCAGGAGAATTAAATGGCTGTGAAAAACCGGTTTGCAGAATTGCATGATGACATCACGGCGTGGCGCCGCGACATTCACCAAAACCCCGAAATTCTATTTGAAACGCACCGCACCAGCGCGCTGGTTGCAGACAAACTGCGCGCCTTTGGGTGCGACGAGGTGGTGACTGGCATCGGGCGCACGGGCGTCATCGGTGTGATCAAAGGTAACAAGACTGAGTCTGGCAAGGTCGTCGGGCTGCGCGCTGACATGGACGCATTGCCAATTCACGAGGCAACAGGTGTTGAATATGCCTCGCTCACGGACGGGGCGATGCACGCCTGTGGTCACGATGGGCATACCGCGATGTTGCTGGGGGCCGCGCAATACTTGGCCGAAACCCGCAATTTTGACGGCACTGTCGTCGTCATTTTCCAACCCGCCGAAGAAGGCGGCGGCGGCGGTAAAGAGATGTGCGACGACGGCATGATGGACCGCTGGGGCATCCAGGAAGTCTACGGAATGCACAACTGGCCGGGCCTGCCAACCGGTCACTTTGCGATCCGCTCTGGCCCGTTTTTCGCAGCCACCGATCAGTTCGACATTTACGTCGAGGGCAAAGGTGGCCACGCCGCCAAGCCGAACGACACGGTCGACACCACCGTCATGGCCAGCCAATTGGTTATGTCCTTGCAAACCATCGCCAGCCGTAATGCTGACCCGATTGATCAGGTGGTTGTATCGGTCACATCATTTGAAACCTCGTCCAAGGCGTTCAATGTGATCCCGCAAAAGGTGCATTTGAAAGGCACCGTGCGCACCATGTCCAAGGAAATGCGCAACCTCGCTGAGACGCGGATCAACGAGATCTGTTCAGGTGTGGCAATGACCTTTGGCGGCACAGCTGAGGTCGACTATCACCGTGGCTATCCGGTCATGGTCAATTCCGAAGAACAAACAGCCTTTGCGGTGGACGTTGCCAAATCAGTGTCGGGCCAATGCGACGAAGCGCCGTTGGTGATGGGCGGCGAAGATTTCGCCTTTATGCTCGAAGAACGCCCAGGCGCCTACATCGTCGTTGGCAATGGCGAAGGCGCGATGGTGCATCATCCCGAATACAACTTTAACGACGACGCAATCCCGGCAGGGTGCAGCTGGTGGGCGGGCATTGCGGAACAACGCATGCCGATGTCCTAAGGGTCAAATCAGCGCTTGGTAGACGGCGTCAATGCCGTCTGCCTCTGACGTTGCACTAAAGGCGTCAACCGTCACTTCGCGCGCGCGCTTGCCCATGTTTTCAACGTTTCCATCAAGGATTTTGCTGACAGCACTGGCCGCATCCATCACGTCATCGACAACAGTTCCGGTGGTGCCTTGCACCGAGAAACTGCGGTAGTATCCAGCGTCCGTGCCGACAAACGGGACACCGCTGGCCATCCCTTCAAGAGGGACCATGCCGTAGCCTTCGTAGCGTGGCAATTGCACGACTAGGGACAAGGCGCGCATCAGGTTTGGCATTTGATCTGCGGCGATTTCACCGACAAACAGGATACGCTCAGACAGGCCTGCGGCGGCTATTTTGTCCTTTAACTCTTGTTGAAACGCTTGGTGTTCCCGCGCCGCACGACCAATCATCAAAGCCACTGCATTCGGGTGCTGCGACAACACGTTAATCATCGCATCGACAAACCGGTCGCTGCCCTTTTCAGGCCGCACCCGCCCGATTGACGCGATGCCAGATGTGCCGCCGTAGCCAAGGGCCGCCCACGCCGCCGCGCGATCAGGGGCAGGGCAATAGAGTTGTGTGTCAACGCCGTGCGGCACGACGGCGCGCACGTTTGGGACAAAGCTGGCGGCTGTGTCCGTCGTTGCGACAATCGCGTCCATGCGCGAAATCAACCAGCGCGGAAACGCAGAATGGCGACGCTGTGCAGCTGAAGTAAAGACGATTTTGATCGGCAGGCGCAACACGTCACGCGCCCAGATTGCCGCACGCATTTCGGTGTTGCGACGCACATGCCAGATGCAGGGTTCGGTTGACGCGGCGCGCGCCTGTTTCAGCGTGATCGGCGGCGGGCATCCGGGCAAGGGGTGGCCAACAAGCGACAGATCGTAACGGCCTGCTTGGGCGCGCACGACGTTAGCAGCGGTGGCCGACACGCCGGTGAAGTTGCGGTTAAAATTGGTGACAAAAACCCGTTGTTTCATGGCGCAATGTCCAGGGCTGTGATCAGTTGGTTGGCCACGTCGTCCAAAGTTCCGCTTTGATCGGCGACAAAGGCTTTGGCCCCGGCGCGCGCTGTTTGCAACGCATCTGGGTGGCGCAGCCAAGTATCGGCGATCTCGGCGATCTGTGTCGCATCATTGACCAAACGCGCGCCGCCTTTGGCCTCAAGCGCGCTGTAGGCTGCGGCAAAATTGGTGATGTGAACGCCCGACAACACAGCGGCCCCGAAATGTGCCGGTTCAAACGGATTGTGCCCGCCAATAGGGTGCAGCGAACCGCCTAAAAACACGAAGGGCGCAAGGCTGTACCACAAGCCCATTTCACCCAAAGTATCTGCCAGATAGACTTGCTTTTCAGGCAGGCCACCTGCGGAGCGGGCAGTGAAACTGAACCCGGCGTTTTCGATCAACTTCTGCACGTCCGGGCTGCGTTCAGGATGACGCGGGACAAGGATAAGGCACAGATCAGGATGTGTTTTCAATAACTTGGCATGCGCTTCTAACACATCGGTTTCTTCGCCGTCATGGGTCGAGCACGCAGCCCAAACCGGGCGATGCCCAAGCGTTGTGCGCATCTGATCCAGCGATTTGCCATGCACAGGCAGGGGGGCAGACAGGGATTTGAGATCGACGCCCTTTGCGGTTTTGTCTGCGGGGGTTCCGAGATCAATCAGGTGCAGGGCCATCGCGGTTGTCTGGGTCAGCACCAGCTTGAAATGGTGCAGCAAAAACGCGGCTGTCTGGCGTCGCTTTGCCCAGCTTTTTAGCGACTTGTCCGAGAGCCGGGCGTTGACCATCGCCATTGGAATATCTGCGCGGCGCGTGTGGATCAGCATGTTCGGCCACAATTCGCTTTCGACCAAGATCGCAGCGTCCGGTCGCCATGTTTTCAGAAAACGGCGCAGTGGGCCCGCGCCATCAAGAGGCGCAAATTGATGTTGCGTGCGCGCAGGCATGCGGGCGGCGATCAGATGCGCGGATGTCGCAGTGCCGGATGTGATAAGAAATCGCGCGTCCGGCAATGCGCGGCCCATGGCGGTGATCAACGACAAAACCGACAGGCTTTCACCGACGGATGCGGCATGAAACCAGATCAGCGTGCCGCCGGGGCGATGTTCAGTGGCGTTGCCAACGACCTCATGGGCGCGGTGGCTGGGCACGCCCGCACGACGCAATTTGCGCACCACAAAAAACGCGGCAATCGGCATGAAAAAGGTCGTGGCAACGGCGTAGGCGCGAAAGAGCGCAGTCGGACGCATGCTCGGGCGCTGAGGACCGCGCATTAGCCGCCCGTATGGCTCATGTGGCGGGGCATTTGACCGTCCAGCGATTGCCGAGAATAGTCGAAATCATGGCCCTTGGGCTTCATCGCAATTGCCGCGCGAATGGCGTCTTCTAACGGGCGGTCATCGTTTGGATGGGCACGCAAAGGTGCGCGCAAATCGGCCATGTCTTCTTGGCCCAAGCACAGGTAAATTTCGCCGGTGCAGGTAATGCGGACGCGGTTACAGCTTTCGCAGAAATTATGCGATAGGGGCGTGATAAATCCGATTTTCTGACCGGTTTCCTCGAGCCGTACGTAACGCGCAGGCCCCCCGGTTTTTTCGGCCAGATCGGTGACGGTGTAGTGATCTTCGTAGGCGGTGCGCACGTCTTTCAGCGACCAATATTGGCTCAGGCGATCCTCGTTGCCGATGTCGCCCATTGGCATGACTTCGATCCACGTCAGATCAAGGCCCAGATCGGCGCACCATTTGGTGATGCTGGGCAATTCCGGCTCGTTAAAACCTTTAAGCGCGACGGCGTTGATTTTGACTTTTAGGCCAGCTTTTAACGCTGCATCGACACCGCGCAGAACCTGCGGCAAGCGCCCCCAGCGGGTGATGTCGGCGAATTTCTGATCATCCAGCGTATCAAGCGAGATATTCACACGGCGCACACCAGCGGCAAACAAATCATCAGCGTATTTTTCCAACTGCGACCCGTTGGTGGTCAGCGTCAATTCCTTGAGCGTTCCAGCCTCAAGATGTCGCGTCATGCCGTCGAAAAACGTCATGATCCCTTTGCGCACCAAAGGTTCGCCGCCCGTGATCCGCAGCTTTTCGACGCCAAGGCCAATGAACGTGGAGCACATGCGGTCCAGTTCCTCGAGCGTCAGCAGTTCCTTTTTCGGCAGGAACGTCATGTTTTCGGACATGCAGTAGACGCAGCGAAAATCGCAGCGGTCTGTGACGGAAACGCGCAGATAGGTGATGGCGCGTGCGAAGGGATCAATCAAAGGTGCATTCATGCCTCAATAGGTAAAGATGCGCGCACCGACGGGCAAGGGGCAAAGGGCGATTGATGACACAGCACCTGCGGGTTAGGCTGGGCTCATGAAAAATATTGTAACAAGTGTCGTGATCTGTGCCGCTTTGGCAGGATGTGGTTTGACCCCGAATGGGCTGAAAACACCAACCAAAACAATCGAGGCGGATGTGCCCGTGGGCGATGCCGCTGCCGGTGTGCAAACACGCCCTTTGGCGCGGCCGGTTGCGAGCGACGTGGTCACGACACCCGAGGCTGCGAAACCTGTCCCTACATCTGGTGATCTGGGCAGTACGGTTGCATCACTGGGCAGTCCGGCAGAACCTGGTTTGTGGCTCAAAACGCCACTGGTCAGCACGCAAAGCACTGGCAAAGTCAGCTATAACGGCACGTCCATTGATGTGACCCTGATCCCGATTAACGGTCCGGTCACCGCGGGCAGCCGCCTGTCTTTGCAAGGGTTTCAGTCGCTTGGCGCGCCGTTGACTGAATTGGTTGAGGTGCAGGTCAGCGTCTAGATCGCTCACCTCCTTGTGATGCGCAGCGTCTGTGCGTTGACACCCACTTCGCGCTGACGTTGTTTGCGGGTGCAGCACAAGGAGCATCAAAATGAGCACAACGAAACTGGCCGCTGGCAGTCTTTTTCCGAAATTCGACGTGGACCAATACGGCGGCGGCACTTTGCATGTCGGCACGCCCACAGGTGGGCATGATTGGCAGATGGTTGTGGTTTATCGCGGCAAGCACTGCCCGATTTGCACACGGTACCTGAACACGCTGAACGACTTGCTGGATGATTTTCACGGCCAAGGCGTCGATGTGATCGCCGTCACCGGTGACACTGCGGACCAAGCAGATGGGCAACTGTCTGATATCGCGCCAAAATTCCCTGTTGGGTATGGGATGAGCATCGCACAAATGCAAAGCTTGGGGCTATACATTTCAGACCCGCGTTCAGCGGCAGAAACCGATCATCCGTTCCCGGAGCCGGGCCTGTTCATCATCAATGGTGATGGTGCGATCCAAATCCTCGACATCTCGAACGCGCCGTTTGCACGGCCCGATCTGAATGTGGTTCTTGGCGGCGTCAAATTCGTGCGCAATCCCGAAAACAACTATCCTATTCGCGGGATGCACGACTGATTATTTGAGGTACTTGGCGGCCTCTTTGGCGGCAAAAGGCTTCATCTGGGCACCGTATTGATCCATAAATGCAACAACGGCTGGCGCGTCATGCTTGGACAAGTCGCGCAGCCACCACGCGATGGCTTTTTGGATAAACCACGCGCGATCCGGCACATACGACGCAGCCCATCCCAAAACCCGCGCGCGGATTTCCAGATCCATTGGTTTGGGGTGGTTCTGTTTGGTCCACGGCAACGTGATCACGAGCGCTGCGCGGCGGGTCCACATGTGCTCAGACGTTGTCCATGTTTCAATATGATCGATCCGCGAGGGGTCAGCGATCAGTCGCTTTTGACCGGCCATGCAAGCGTGATCTGCAATCGCCCAGCTGTCAAAATCATCCACCCACGAGGCAATCAGGCCCCACGCGTCGTCATCATCTTTGATGCGGGCTTGGGTCAGTAATTTGGCGGCTGCCAAGCGCGCCTCATAGATGTCGGTTTCCCAAAGGGCGTCGGCCAGATCGACACGTTGCTCGACGTCCATCGTCGCGCGCCATTCTTTGGTCAGATCGTTGATGACTGGATTGGCAACGCCAAGGTAGACACGAGGGGCCTTGTGATAGCTCGCGGTTTGTTCAGCTTTTTCAGCGTCTTGGTGTTCATTTAGCTGCGCAAGTGCATCATCCAGGTTCATTCGGATTTGTCCAATATATGTGTGGGCAAGCCATCCAGCGTGCGCTGATTTCGGTCCTGCCAATAAGTGTCGATGCCAGTGCGGCCTTTGTTGTCTGCCCATTTGTCCAGAACATCGCGTGGGCCGACATGATCAAAGAAGGGCACAGCATACCCGCAGCTGGTTTGCAACATATCAACATGCATATCATAGATTTGGCGCGCACCGATGTGAGGCGGGAACAGGGCGTTCAGGGCGTCAAATTCCGTGTCACGGGGATGCAGGCATTTGGCGGTGCCATAGGCGCGCATAATCATCGGGCGTGTCTCAAAACCAACCCACATCAAGGTCATGCGTGGGTTCACGGGCAAGTGGCCCGCGGTCTCGTTACCGCTGCCAGTCAGGTTGCGCCACACGATGCGGGTCGGAGACATAACGCGCAGGCTGTCATTGCCTTTGGGCGAAATATTGACCTTGCCCTCGGGCGCGGCTGATCCACAAAAGAACATGTGTTGTTGTTCGATAAAGGTGCGGTGATCATCCCCGATTTGATCAAATTGTTTGCCCATTATTCAACCGTCACAGATTTGGCGAGGTTGCGGGGTTGATCCACATCAGTGCCTTTGGCAACAGCAGTGTGATAGGCCAACAACTGCGCGGGAATAGCGTATAGGATCGGGGTTACGATGTCCGGCACATCAGGCATTTCGATGGTTGCCCACGTGCCTTCGCCGGCTTCTTCCAGACCTTTGGCATCTGATACTAAAATGACCTTGCCTTTGCGCGCCATGACTTCTTGCATGTTGGAAACGGTCTTTTCGAACAGCGTGTCACGCGGGGCAAAAACCACCACAGGAACATGTTTGTCAACCAACGCGATGGGGCCGTGTTTTAGTTCACCTGATGCATAAGCTTCGGCATGTATATAGCTGATTTCTTTCAGTTTTAACGCACCTTCGTGGGCGAGCGGATACATCAAGCCACGTCCCAGAAACAACACATCCCGGGCCTCTGATAGCTTGAGCGCAGCAAGGCGCATCGCGTCGTTTTGTTCAAGCGCTGTGTTGATGACAGCGGGCATTGCACGCAGAGCAGACAGGTGATCTGTCATCTGGTCCGCAGTGATTGTACCGCGTTGTTTGGCCGCTTTCAGCACCATCAAAAGCAACACTGTCAGTTGGCATGTGAACGCTTTGGTCGAGGCCACGCCGACCTCAACACCTGCGTGGATCGGCAGTGCCAGATCGCTTTCGCGCGCGATCGAACTTTCGGGCACATTGACCACAGATACAATTTTGTCTGCTTTGCCGTCGCAATAGCGCAGGGCGGCCAATGTGTCTGCGGTTTCGCCCGATTGGCTGACAAAAACCGCGAGCGTGCGCGCCGGAATTGGCGGTTCACGGTAGCGAAATTCTGACGCAACATCGACCTCGACCGGCAAGCGGGCGACCTGTTCAAACCAGTATTTCGCGGTCAGGCAGGCCAGATATGCCGTGCCGCATGCAACCATCGTCACGCGGTCAATTTTGGAGAAATCGATGTCAGGGGCGGGCAGGGTGATGTCGCCATCCTTGCCCAAATAATTCGCCAATGCGTCACCCAAAACAGTTGGCTGTTCGGCGATTTCTTTGGCCATAAAGTGTTTGTGCCCGGCTTTGTCCACACGCGCGCTGTCAATCTGAATGGTGCGAATGTCGCGGTTGGCCAGTTCACCGTTGCGATCACGAATTTCCAGCGACGTGCGGGTCAGGACGGCGCGGTCGCCTTCTTCTAGATAGGTGATCCGGTCGGTCAAAGGTGCCAAAGCGATTGCGTCAGAGCCCACGAACATTTCGCCCGTTCCATGCCCGATGGCCAAGGGCGAACCTTTGCGCGCTGCGATCATCAAATCGTCTTCGCCGTGGAACAAAAATGCGAGCGCAAACGCGCCCTCAAGCATATCGATGGTTTTGTTCGCAGCCTCGACCGGGCTTGCCCCTTGGGACATGTGATATTGCGTCATCAATGCGACGGTTTCGGTGTCGGTATCGGTGGTGAACTCAATGCCTGCCGCCGTCAATTGCGCCCGCAAATCACGAAAGTTTTCCACGATGCCATTGTGCACAACAGCCACGGGGCCCGCCTGATGCGGGTGGGCGTTGTTTTCGTTTGGCGCGCCGTGCGTGGCCCAGCGGGTGTGGCCGATGCCAGACTTGCCTGCGAGCGGTTCATGGACCAATCGATCCGACAGATTAACCAGTTTTCCGACCGCGCGACGACGGTCCAGAACACCGTTGTTTACAGTGGCGATACCGGCGCTGTCGTAGCCGCGATATTCTAGCCGTTTAAGCGCCTCAACAAGGATTGGTGCTGCTTCGTGGTTCCCGAGGACCCCTACAATTCCACACATTTTTAGCTGCTCCTGCTTAGGCGGGCCTTCTTGGCCTTTAACATTTCGAACAATTTTCGTGCCATACCCGGTTTTTCGACTTGTGGCGCGCGGGCCAGCGCCAAAGCGTCTGGTTCCACGTCTGATGTGATCACGGACCCGCTGCCGGTCATCGCGCCATCGCCGATTGTGACGGGGGCAATCAACATGGTGTTGGACCCGATGAACACATTGTCGCCGATGTCTGTGTGGTGCTTCATCACGCCGTCATAATTGCAGGTGATTGTACCTGCACCAATGTTGGTTTTCTCGCCAATTGTTGCATCGCCAATGTAGGACAGGTGGTTGACCTTGGCCCCTTCGGCGATCTGGGCGTTTTTGATTTCGACAAAGTTGCCGACGCGCACGTGTTCGGACAATTCCGCACCGGGGCGCAAGCGGGCGTAGGGCCCGATGATGCCGCCGCGTGCCACGTGGCAGCCTTCTAGGTGGGAAAATGCGCGAATGGTTGCACCGGATTCAATTGTCACACCGGGGCCAAAGACCACGTTGGGTTCAACAATTGTGTCGCGCCCGATGATCGTGTCCAGTGATAGATAGACGGTTTCGGGGGCGACCAATGTCACGCCGTCTTCCATCAATTGCGCGCGGGCACCTGTCTGGAACAATGCGTCGGCGGCGGCCAGTTGTGCGCGTGAATTGACGCCAAGCGTTTCCGCCTCTGAACAGGTCACAACGGTTGCGGAATGTCCTGCGGCGCAGGCCAGTCCCACCAAGTCGGTCAGGTAGTATTCCCCTGAGGCATTGTCGTTGCCGATTTTATCAAGCAATTCAAACATTAACGGGGCAGGGCAGCAGGTGACGCCGCCGTTGCACAGGGTGATCGCGCGCTCGGCCTCTGTGGCGTCTTTGTGCTCGACGATGCGTTCCAGCGACGTGCCGTCCATGACCAAACGGCCATAGCGCGCGGTGTCTTCGGGCTCAAAACCCAACACAACCACGTCGGCGGGTGCATCGAGCATCGCTTGCAAGGTTTCGTTTTGCATGAACGGCGTGTCGCCAAACAGCACGATGGCTTTGCCGTCAAAACCGGCCAAAGCATCGCGCGCCTGCATCACCGCGTGGCCGGTGCCCAGCTGTTCGGTTTGCAAGACGACTGTTGCGTCCTCGTCGTGATCCAGTGCCGCTTTGGTCACGGCTTCGGCCCCGTGCCCTGCGATGACAACGGTGTGGGACAAATCCAACGCTTGGCCTGCGTTCATCGCGTGCACCAACATCGGTGCCCCAGCGATGGGGTGAAGGACCTTTGGCATATCGGAATTCATCCGTGTGCCTTTTCCTGCGGCCAGGATGATAAGTGCAACGCTCATGCGAAATCTCTTTTGTTCTGCTCGTCCTCGTTTTATCCGTTTGCGCCAAAGGCACAAGGTGTTGTGCGATCAAACAAAATGTCGGGTTGCAACACGTGCAAGCAGGGTTTCGCCTAAGGGGTACGCAGATGAAGACGGTTATTTTTGATTTGGACGGCACATTGGCCGACACCAGCGGCGATCTGATCGAAGCGGCAAACGTGTGTTTTCGCGACATGGGGGCAGGCGATATGCTGGACCCTGCGTCGGATGCCGGCACCGCATTGCGGGGTGGTCGCGCAATGCTGATGCTGGGGTTGCAACGCATGGATCGGGCCCACGACAAGGACACGTTGGATCACTATTATCCTGTGTTGCTAGAGGCTTATGCCAAGGACATCGACAGCCGCACGGTCATGTACCCCGGCGCGATGGACGCGGTTGAGGTGTTAAAAACGCTGGGCTACGGCGTCGGCATTGCGACCAACAAACCCCAAGGTCTAGCCGAAGAGCTGCTGAAACGCCTCGGTGTGCGGGATGCCTTTGCCTCGATGGTGGGGGCGGATACGTTGGATGTGCGCAAACCTGATCCCGAACATTTGTTTGAGGCGGCGCGGCGTGCGGGGGGTGATCCTGCGTTGACCTGTTTGATCGGTGATACGGATACCGACCGCAAAACTGCCCGAAATGCCGGTGTGCCGAGCGTTTTGGTTACTTTTGGACCTGCGGGCGGCGACATGGCCGCGCTGGAACCCGAAGCATTGTTGGATGATTACGCCGATTTGCCGGCAATTGTTCAGCGGTTGTTGGGCTAATCGGCTGCCTAGATTTGGTTTTGTTTAATGCGTCCTCCTGTCTCTTGACGCGCGCAGGCTGAGTGCGCACAACATCCCCATGACACAGAATTTTACCGGCAGTTTCACCCAGCAAGATCCCATTCCCGAAGCAGGTATCGAGGCAGCAATAGCTGTTTTGCGCCACGGTCGGTTGCACCGTTACAACACGGCTGAGGGCGAGATATCAGAGACCGCGCTGCTAGAGCAGGAATACGCGGCCTACGTGGGTGCGAAATACTGCCTTGCGGTGGCCTCTGGCGGGTATGCGATGGCGACGGCCTTGCGGGCGCTGGGGGTTGGGCACGGGGACAAGGTGTTATCGAATGCCTTTACGCTGGCGCCGGTTCCTGGCGCGATTGCCGCAGTCGGGGCCAAGCCGATCTTTGTTGGTGTGACCGAACAACTGACCATCGATCTGGATGACCTTGAGGCCAAAATCGACCAAGCGGACGTTTTGCTGCTCAGCCACATGCGCGGGCACATCTGTGACATGGAACGCTTGATGGCGATCTGTGACGGCGCAGGCGTCAAAGTGGTCGAGGATTGCGCGCACACGATGGGGTCGGCGTGGAAGGATGTTGCCTCGGGGCGGTCCGGCCACATCGGGTGCTATTCGTGTCAGACGTACAAGCACGTGAATTCGGGCGAGGGCGGTTTTCTGGTCACGGATGATCCGGTTTTGGCGGCGAAATCCGTGATGATGTCGGGGTCATACATGTTGTTCGAACGGCATTTGGCGGCACCTGATCCATCGGTTTTTGCCCAGATTAAATACGAAACACCAAATATTTCCGGACGCATGGACAACCTGCGCGCGGCGATCTTGCGGCCACAAATCGCAGATATCGCGACGCAATGTGCGCGCTGGAATGATCGCTACTACGCGCTTGAGGCGGGTCTTCGTGACACGCCCGGCATGCAGGTGATTGAGCGCCCGGAGGTCGAAACCATTGTCGGATCATCCATTCAATTCCTGTTGTTGGACTGGTCAGATGACAGCATCCGCGATGTGGTGTCGCGGTGCGGCGCACGCGGAGTTGAGCTCAAATGGTTCGGCGCGCCAGAGCCTGTGGCCTTTACCAGCAAATACGACAGCTGGACCTACGCCGACCCGCAGCCAATGCCAAAATCCGACCGGATTCTGCACGGGATCGTCGACATGCGCGTGCCGCTGACGTTCTCGATCGAGGATTGCGATTTGATCGCACAAATCATCAGAGCCGAAGTGTCAGCCGTCTTTCAAGCGCAAGGGTGATCAAGGAGCAGATGCACGCCTGCACCCACGCACCATTCGGTCCGCAAAACATGTAGGTCGCGCCAAAGTTTAGCGATTCAAAATGCCAGGCAAGTTCAGCCCGTTTTCGCGCGCGCAATCCAACGCATCCTCGTACCCTGCATCGGCGTGGCGCATGACGCCTGTGGCGGGATCATTCCACAACACGTTGGCGATGCGCCGGTCTGCGTCCTCGGAACCATCGCAACAAATGACCATGCCCGAGTGCTGGGAAAAACCCATGCCGACACCGCCGCCGTGGTGCAGCGACACCCACGTCGCACCACCCGCCACATTCAGCATCGCATTCAGCAGTGGCCAATCGGACACGGCGTCCGAGCCGTCTTTCATCGCTTCTGTCTCGCGGTTTGGCGAGGCAACCGAGCCGCTGTCAAGGTGGTCGCGCCCGATCACAACAGGGGCCGACAATTCACCGCTGCGCACCATTTCGTTAAAGGCAAGGCCCAGCTGGTCGCGCAGCCCCAGACCGACCCAACAAATGCGCGCTGGCAGACCTTGGAAATCAATGCGTTCGCGGGCCATATCCAGCCAATTGTGCAGGTGCGGATCGTCGATCAACTCTTTGACCTTGGCGTCTGTTTTGTAAATATCCTCGGGATCGCCAGACAAAGCGCACCAGCGGAACGGACCGATGCCACGACAGAACAGCGGCCGGATGTAGGCAGGCACAAAACCGGGAAAAGCAAAGGCGTTCTCAAGCCCTTCTTCTAATGCGACCTGCCGGATGTTGTTGCCATAATCCAGTGTCGGCACGCCAGCGTTCCAGAAATCGACCATGGCGGAAACCTGAACTTTCATTGACGCACGCGCGGCTTTTTCCACGCCTTTGGGATCGCTTTCTTGTTTGGCGCGCCACTCGGCAACGTTCCAACCCTGCGGCAAATACCCGTGAACCGGATCGTGGGCCGAGGTCTGGTCCGTCACCATGTCAGGCCTCACGCCGCGCTTGACCAACTCAGGAAACACGTCAGCCGCGTTGCCGATCAAGGCCACGGATTTTGCCTCGCCCGCCTCTGTCCAGGCATCGATCATCGCCAAGGCTTCGTCCAGATCGTGGGTCTTTGCATCGACATAGCGCGTGCGCAGCCGGAAATCAGCGCGGGTTTCGTCACACTCAACAGCCAGACAGCAGGCCCCCGCCATCACAGCCGCCAAAGGTTGCGCACCGCCCATGCCGCCCAAGCCACCGGTCAAAATCCAACGCCCCGACAGGTTGCCGTCATAATGCTGGCGACCTGCCTCCATGAACGTCTCGTAGGTGCCCTGCACGATGCCTTGGGTGCCGATGTAAATCCACGACCCCGCCGTCATCTGGCCGTACATCGCGAGGCCCTTTTTATCGAGCTCGTTAAAATGATCCCAGTTCGCCCAATGCGGCACAAGGTTGGAATTGGCGATCAAAACGCGTGGCGCATCTTTGTGGGTGTTGAACACGCCAACCGGCTTGCCCGATTGCACCAAAAGCGTCTGGGTGTCTTCCAGTTCTTTCAAGGCCGCAACAATCGCGTCGAAATCTTCCCAAGTGCGCGCGGCACGTCCGATCCCGCCATAGACCACCAGTTCATGCGGGTTCTCGGCCACGTCAGGGTGCAAGTTGTTCATCAACATGCGCATCGGCGCTTCGGTCAGCCAGCTTTTTGCAGTGATCTCGGAGCCGGCGGGTGGAAATACGTCGCGGGTGTTGTGGCGGGAATGGGTCATTGGGAACCTCTTAGGGATTGGGCCAAATTGGTCAGGGTGGCAAGAATTGATGTCAAATACGGACGAAGCTGCGCGGCTTTTGCGGTGTCATAGTCCCAAGGGGCGGCTTCGTGTGTCAGGTAGGTTGATTGCGCCAATTCCATTTGGATGGCGTGGATGTCGCTGGCAGGTTGACCGTAGTGCCGTGTGGTCCAGCCGCCTTTGAAACGTCCGTTTGTTATCGCCGAATAGGGCAGGGCTTGGGCGCAAATTTCGCGCGTTGCGGCCTCGATCTGTGGATCACAAGTTGCCCCTAGATTTGTGCCGATGTTGAAATCACGCAACGTGCCCTCAAACAAAAACGGAATTTCTGACCGGATCGAATGACAATCGTACAAGATCGCAATGCCGTGCAGGTCGCGCACCCGTTCCAGTTCTGCCCTAAGGGCCGCGTGATAGGGGGCGTGAAAGGCTGTGCGACGCGCTTGGACTTCAGCGTCGCTTGGCGGCGTGTCCCAGATCGAGAGCCCGTCGAAATCGGTTAGCGGCACCAGCGTCGTTGTGTTTTCACCGGGGTACAGGCTGGTGCCTGACGGGTCACGGTTGGCGTCAATGACATAGCGGTGAAAGTTTGCTTTGACCGTCGTGACCCGAGGCATCAGACCCGCATAGAGCCGGTCAATATGCCAATCGGTGTCGGCCAATTTACGGCCATTTTCGTTTAGTTTCGCCGCGATGGATTCCGGCACAAACGTACCTGTGTGCGGCAAGCCCAGCACAATCGGGCCGTACCCTTGTTCTGTGCTGACGGGCGTCATTCGGCATGCCCTTTCACGAAGGGGGGCAAATCAACCGCATGCGCCAAGGCACCACTTTCGACCAACGCTGCGGCGGCTACAATGGACGGTGCCAGATAGCGATCCTCAACAATGGTCGGCACCTCAGCGCGCAAGGTGGACATGGCCGCGCACAACGCAGGGCTGGTTTGCAAAGGCGCGCGAAACTCGATGCCCTGAACGCCGCACATCGCCTCGACGCCAAGGATCACATTCAGGTTTGCGTTCATCCGTAACAACCGGCGCGCGGCATGGGCGGCCATGCTGACGTGGTCTTCTTGGTTGGCAGAGGTCGGGGTGCTGTCCGTGGTGCACGGGTTGGCGAGGTGCTTGTTTTCGCTCATCAAAGCCGCTGTTGTCACTTCTGCGATCATCAGGCCGGAATTCAAACCGGGGTTTGGCGTCAGGAACGGCGGCAGGTCAAACGACAGCGTCGGGTCAACCATCAAGGCGACGCGGCGCTGGGCGATGGCCCCGATTTCCGACACCGCAACGGCGATTTGATCTGCAGCAAACCCCACAGGTTCGGCGTGAAAATTACCGCCAGAAACGATCAGGCCTTCTGCGACCAACACCAGCGGATTGTCGGTGACTGCGTTGGCCTCGGTTTCAAGTGTGCGGCCGGCAAAATGCAGCAAGTCCATCGCAGCGCCGGTGACCTGCGGCTGACAGCGAATACAATAGGGGTCTTGAACGCGGGTATCGCCGTCGCGGTGGCTTTCACGGATCACGGATCCTGCCATCAAAGCGCGCTGCGCACGGGCGACAGCGATTTGACCCGCATGACCGCGCAGGGTGTGGATCGCGTCTTGTAACGGGGCGGTCGACCCCATGATCGCATCGGTAGACAGCGCGCAGGTTAGCACAGACGTCGCGGCATTGCGCCACGCGCCCCACAGCCCAACCAACGCACATGCCGTCGAAAACTGCGTGCCGTTGATCAGCGCCAAACCTTCTTTTGCGCCCAAGACGATTGGGGTCAGGCCTGCTTTGCCCAATGCTGTTCCCGCATCCATGTGCACGCCCTGAAACATGGCTTCGCCTTCGCCGATCATCGCGGCGGCCATGTGCGCCAACGGGGCCAGATCGCCGGATGCGCCAACCGATCCCTGGCTGGGGATCACGGGGGTGACGCCCTTGGCCAGCATGCCTTCGATCAAGGTCACCGTGGTCATCGCCGCGCCAGATGCACCGCGCCCGAGCGACAGTAATTTTAGCGCCATCATCAGGCGCGTTGTTGCCTCGTCCAGCGCATCACCCACGCCGCAGCAATGGGATAAGATCAGGTTGCGTTGCAGGGTTGCGACGTCCTTGGTCGCGATCTTGACGCTGGCCAGTTTACCAAAACCGGTGTTGACCCCGTAGACGGCTTCGCCGCCGTTCGCGGCCTTTTTCACCAAAGCCGCCGCCGCTGTAATGCCCACATGGGACGACGGGTGCAGGGCAACCGGTTGCCTGCCTGACCAGATGTCATGAAGTTGGGCCAATGTTGCTGAACCGGGTGTGAGGATGAGTGTCACAAGACCCCCTGTGTTATGCGAGCATGAAGAGGATTGAAGCCGATCCGATACGCCAGTTCCACCGGATGTTCTGCGTTCCAAACGCACAGATCCGCGTGGTTGCCCGCAATGATCCGCCCGCTTTGTGTTTCGCCCAAGGCCTGTGCGGCATGGGCCGTAACGCCCAACAAGGCCTCAAGCGGGGTCATGCGAAACAGCGTGCAGGCCATGTTCATCACCAGCAAAGGCGAGGCCAATGGCGACGATCCGGGGTTGCAATCCGTGGCCAATGCCATTTGTACACCGTGATCGCGAAACGCCTGGATCGGCGGGGCTTGGGGTTCGCGCAGGGTGTAGAATGCGCCGGGTAAAATGACCGCAACGGTGCCCGCATCCGCCAAGGCGCGCGCGTCTGCGTCTGTTGCATATTCGAGGTGATCGGCGCTGAGGGCACCGTATTTTGCTGCCAACTGCGCGCCGCCAATGTTGGACAGCTGTTCGGCGTGCAATTTCACGGGCAACCCAAGTTCAGTGGCGACATCAAAGACCCGCGTAATTTGATCGGCGTCAAAGGCGATGCCTTCGCAGAATCCGTCCACCGCGTCGACCAACCCCAATGTGTGGGCGGCGCGCAAAGTTGGGATGCAGACCTCGTCAATGTAGGCGTCGGGGCGTCCTTTGTATTCGGTGGGCGTTGCGTGCGCCCCAAGGAATGTTGTTTTGATTTTGACCGCTCGCCGCGTGCCGATCTGGCGGGCAACGCGCAGCATTTTTATCTCGGTGTCCATGTCCAGCCCGTAGCCGGATTTGATCTCGATCAGGCTGACACCTTCGGCGATTAACGCATCCACCCGGGTCAAAGCATCTGCCAGCAACGCGGCCTCGGACGCTGCCCGCGTGGCTGTAACGGTGGACATAATCCCGCCACCAGCCACCGCGATCTCTTCGTAGCTGGCACCATTGAGACGTTGTTCGAACTCTGCTGCGCGGTTGCCGCCAAAAACGATGTGGCTGTGGCAGTCGATCAACGCAGGTGTCACAAGCCGCCCTTTGAGATCAATGGTTTCGCCCACTTGATACGCGTCGGGCAGATCACCTGCGGGGCCAACCCACGCTATTTTGCCGTCATCGATCACAATCGTACCCTCAGCGATCAGCCCAAAGCTGTTGTTGGCCGCAAGGGTCACTATCTGCGCATTGGTCAAAATGTTCATTGTCGACTCGCTTGCAAATATCCGGTGTTAATGATTTTATGTGCATACATAATAATCTGTCAAGCGAGAGAGCCATGAAAAGAAGCGGACACCAAATTTGGTCTCAAACCGCGTTGCTTCCGACCGGGTGGGCGCGCGACGTTCTGATCGACGTTGATGGGGCAGGCCGGATCAGCCGGGTGCAACAAGACATGCCAGCGTGCGGCACACAGGTGCCATTTTTGCTACCCGCACCAGTCAACGTGCACAGTCACGGGTTTCAACGTGCAATGGCTGGTTTGACGGAACGCCGTGGCCCGAACCCCAGCGATAGCTTTTGGACGTGGCGCCAGCTGATGTTCCGGTTTCTCGACCGCCTGACACCGGAGCACGTCGAAGCCATCACCGCCTTTGTGCAGATGGAAATGCTCGAGGCCGGCTACGCCACAAATGTTGAATTTCACTACCTGCATCATCAACCAAACGGTGCGCCCTACGACAATATTGCCGAGATGTCGCAACGGGTTGTTGCCGCTGCTGATCAGACCGGGATTGGCCTGTGCCTGTTGCCTGTGCATTATCAATTCGGCGGCTGCGACCTGCGTGAATTGACCGCCGGTCAAATCCGGTTTGGCAACACGTTTGAGCGTTTCACAACCTTGCACGATGTAGTTTGCAAGGTACTGGCCGACGCGCCGGCTGATGCAAATGTTGGTGTGGCACCGCATTCGCTACGTGCGGTTCGCGCCGATGATCTTAGGCAATATGGGGCAAATTTCCCGACAGGTCCGATCCACATGCACCTTGCAGAACAGACTGCCGAGGTCGTAGAAGTTCAAACTCACTGGGGCGCGCGCCCTGTCGAATGGGCGTTGGAAAACATGGGGTTAGACGCACGTTGGTGCTTGATCCACTGCACCCAAATGACCCCGGATGAAACAATACGTTTGGGGCAATCTGGCGCTGTTGCCGGGTTGTGCCCGATTACCGAAAGCAGTTTGGGGGACGGTATTTTTGACGGGGTGCGGTGGATGGAAAATGGTGGCCGCTTTGCCATTGGTTCTGACAGTAACATCCGCATTTCCCTTAGCGAAGAGCTGCGCACGCTTGAGTATTCTCAACGCTTGCGTGATGGCACGCGTGCCGCTTTGGCCACGCCCGCGCAATCAACCGGGCGACGCCTGTTCGAGGGCATGTTACAGGGGGGCGCGCAGGCTGCGAACCGTAAATCGGGCCGGCTGGAGGTTGGGTATTGGGCCGATATGTTGTCGCTGGATACCACGTCGGAAAACCTGTGGGGGCGCACGCAAGATGCCGTGCTGGACAGCTGGATATTTGCAGGCGATGACCGCCTTGTGAATGACGTTTGGTCTGCGGGTCGGCATATGGTAACGCATGGCAGACACAGTGGGCGTGACCGGATCGTGACCACCTACAAACGCACGTTGAACGAGTTGAAAGGAGCCTTATGAACACGCCCACGTTTCGCAATTGGCAAAGTGTTCAAGACGAGGTTCTGCGGCGCATCCATTCTCGCGAGTGGAAGCCCGGCGATTTGATCCCCAACGAAACTGATCTGGCGCTGGAATTCGGCTGCGCGCGGACAACTGTGAACCGCGCGCTGCGCTCTTTGGCGGACAGCGGGCTGTTGGACCGGCGGCGCAAAGCAGGCACGCGCGTTGCGTCGCAACCGGTTGCCAAGGCCACCCTGAACATTGCGGTCATCCGCAGCGAAGTCGAAGAGCGTGGGCAAAAATACGGGTACCAGTTGATGTCGCGCGCGCAGGCTGTGCCTCCGGTTGGGGTAAGTGCCGGCATGGCCACTGACACCGGGCAAACCTTGTTGCATATTCGCGCGCTGCACATTGCAAATGACAAACCTTATGCCGTGGAAGACCGCTGGATAAACACAAAGGTCGTGCCGGATGCCCTGAATGAAACGTTCAAGGACGTCAGTGCGAATGAATGGTTGCTGACACACGCCCCCTACACACACGGCGAAATCGCGTTTTCAGCGGCGTCCGCGTCAAAGGATGACAGCGCGGTTCTAAGTTGCCCGGAGCACAGCGCATTGTTCGCGATTGATCGGGTGACGTGGGACGGCGATGCCTCTGTGACCAAAGTGCGATTGATTTTCGCACCGGGTCATCAGCTGCGTACTGATTTAAAGTAGTTTTGAAACAGCCGCTTACGACGTTTTCGCTACCGCTGGATTGCCTGCCTTGGGGGTGTCGCGAATGAGAAACACCATGATCCCCGCAAACACAGCCAGCCAAACCGACGACCACCACACCCAGAGATATTGCGCGTAAATATCATAGAGCAGACCGCCAAAATACGCACCCAATGCGGCTCCAATTTGATGCCCTGCAGAGATCAGACCAAACGCCAGCCCCATCACGCCTTTGCCGATGTGTGTGGCGACCAGGCTCGCTGTGACCGGGACAGTTGAATAATCCACCAAACCAAACAGGATCGAAAAGAAAATCAGCGTCTCAAAACTGGTGCCCACATTGATCAGGATGACAAACGTCACTCCGCGGATCAGGTAAATTATGCCAAGCAGCAGGGGTCTGTTCATGCGGTCGCTGAGCCATCCAGCCAAAATCATGCCAACAAGATTGATCGCCGACAAAAGCCCGTAGGCGGTGGCAGAGGGCACAGGACCAAAGCCGCAATAGGACGCGTAGGGCAGGAAGTGCGTTTCGATCACACCAGAGGTGGTGTAGCCGCAGATGAAATAGCTCCAGAACAGAATCTGAAACGCGGGCAGCTTTAGAATGTACCTCAGGTCTTGCCACAGGTTCGACTGAGATGTGTTTGCTGTACTATCGGGGGCGGATTTAGCGTGGCTTGGGAACCATCGGTAGACGCAGAACATGATGATCAACGTGCAAACGCCAAGGGCGACAAATGCCATGCGCCAGTCATAGACGCTGATCAACAGGGCCAAAAGCGGCACGAATACGAATTGACCACCAGTTGATCCCGAGGTCGCAATGCCAGTGGCGAGGCCTTTGTTGTGGGTGACTTCGTGTTCCACAGCGGTCGACACGACGTGGGTTGCGACCAGACCAAACCCGACTGCCGCGATGCCGCTGAAGGCCAGAAAAAAGGCGAGCGGACTGGTGGTCGCGGCGATCAAAAAGCACCCCGTCGCCAGCGCCGACAGGCCGATCAGCACGATGGCCCGCGCGCCTTGTTTGTCGACAAGCCTGCCGCCGAACGGCGCGATGCCGGCCATCACCAACAACGCCAGCGCCGCCGCACTTGATGTGAAACTGCGCGACCAGCCCAGCTCTTGCTCAAGAAGCGGCATGACCAGTCCAAGGGTGGCGCGGGCGGAAAACGTCAGCGCGAGCGCCACAAACGAGAGGCCAATGATAAGGGCGGAACGGTGATTTTTGGAAAGATGTGCCACGACGGTGCCTTTTGGATTGCTTGTCCGATTGTGTTTACACAGCTGCTGGATTGGCCTAAATGACAGTATGCAATCAAAAACAGCCAAAATGGAATTCGCGGCACGACAGATGCCCAAACGGGTGGTCTTTGTCATCTATCCGGGCGTGACCTTGCTGGATGTCACCGGACCGTTGCAGGCGTTTTCAAGTGCGAACAACACCGAGATCGTGAACGGTACACGCATGTACGACGTCGTGATTGCCTCGCCGCAGGGCGGACCGGTGATGACGGATTGCATGGTCGAATTGGGCAGCGTAACACTGGATCATGCCGCATTGCGGCCTATCGATACGTTGATTGTTGCGGGCGGGCAGGGCGTGTTTGATGCGATTGAACAGCGTGACCTTGTTGACTGGATCAGATCCGAAAGCGCCAAATGCAGGCGGGTTGCATCCACGTGCATGGGGTCGTTTTTGACAGCCGAAGCGGGGTTGCTAGAGGGCCAAAGCGTCACAACCCATTGGCGTCAGGTCGAAGAACTGCAGAGGCGATTCCCCGAAATCGACGTGAAACGCGACCCGTTATTTGTGCGCAACGGCAACATGTGGTCTTCGGCGGGCGTCACTGCGGGTATCGACCTTGCCCTTGCCATGATCGAAGAAGATTTGGGCCACGAGGCGGCGATGCAGGTGGCGCAGGCATTGGTCGTCTTTTTCAAACGCCCCGGTGGGCAGTCCCAATTTAGCGATATTCTGAACATCCAAGCAGCTGAAACCGAAGGGTTGTTTGCCGATCTGCATGCCTGGATCGCAGGTCATTTGCAGAGCGATCTGAGCGTTAACAAGCTGGCAGAACGCTTGGCGATGAGCCCGCGCAGTTTCTCGCGCAAGTACAAAGAGAAAACCGGCATCACGCCTGCAAAAACGGTTGAAATGATGCGGGTGGATGCGGCCAAACGTGCCCTTGTTCGCAGCGATCTGTCCCTTGCCAAGATCGCATTTAACGCCGGTTTTTCTGATGAACAGCGCCTCAGGCGGGCGTTTCAAAGGCATGTGGGGGCATCGCCAATGGCATATCGTGACACATTCGGTGATGCGGATCGTCCGGCAGAGTCGGTCCAAAACCAGCTTTAAACCGGTATTTTTATCGGATCAAAACTCAACCGTCAGCCCTTAGTGCTGACAGCGCTCTTGACCCAACACATCCGTCATGGCTAAGTAATGAACAACTGTTCAATAAATCCGATGAGGACCAACATGTTCAATGCCACAATGCAGTTTGATCTGGGCGAAGACGTCAACGCGCTGCGCGATATGGTGCACCGTTGGGCCCAAGACCGCGTCAAACCAATGGCCGCAAGCATCGACATTTCGAATGAATACCCGTCCGAATTGTGGACCGAAATGGGCGAATTGGGATTGCACGGCATCACGGTGGACGAAGAATTCGGCGGCGCGGGCATGTCCTATCTGGCACACACTGTCGCGGTCGAAGAAATTGCGCGCGCCAGTGCTTCGGTGTCGCTGTCGTATGGTGCGCATTCAAACCTGTGCATCAATCAGATCAAGCTGAATGCCACGGATGATCAAAAGCGCAAATACTTGCCCGGATTGATCGCAGGCACCGATGTCGGGTCGCTCGCGATGTCAGAAGCAGGGGCAGGATCAGACGTTGTGTCGATGACGCTGAATGCGGAAAAACGCAATGATCACTTTAGGTTAAACGGCAACAAGTACTGGATCACGAATGCGCCTGACGCCTCGACCTTGGTCGTTTACGCCAAAACCAGCCCTGACATGGGCTCCAAAGGGATCACCGCATTTATCATCGAACGGGACATGGTCGGGTTCTCGACTGGACCACATTTCGACAAGCTGGGGATGCGCGGATCGAACACAGCCGAGCTGATCTTTGACGACGTGCAAGTGCCGTTTGAAAACATCCTGGGCGAAGAGGGGCGCGGGGTTGCCGTTTTGATGTCGGGTCTGGATTACGAACGCGTGGTCTTGGCAGGCATCGGGCTGGGGATCATGGCGAACTGTCTGGACGAAATCATGCCCTACATGGCAGAGCGCAAACAGTTCGGCCAACCCATCGGATCGTTCCAGTTAATGCAGGGCAAAATGGCCGATATGTACACCGCAATGAATTCGGCGCGCGCCTATGTTTACGAGGTGGCAAAAGCCTGTGATCGCGGTGATGTCACCCGTCAGGATGCGGCGGCGTGCTGTTTGTATGCCTCCGAGCAGGCGATGACACAGGCGCATCAAGCGGTTCAGGCCATGGGCGGTGCTGGCTATTTGTCGGACAACCCCGTGGGCCGGATTTTCCGCGATGCCAAGTTGATGGAAATCGGGGCCGGCACGTCTGAAATTCGCCGCATGCTGGTGGGTCGCGAAATGCTGGGCGCGATGGGATAGTGTCATGGCTCTGAACATGGCCGCGCAGTGCTTGGGGCACCCCGCCGATCAGGTCGCTGTTGTCGATCTGACTTCGGGTGCGCGCTGCGACGTGACTTATGGCGCGCTGGCTGACATGACCGATGGTTTAGCGCGCGCGTTGCTGCGAAATGTGCAGGCGGGTGACCGGGTTGGTGTGTTGCTGTCCCAAAGCCCATGGTGTGCTGCGGCCCATCTGGCGATCTGGAAAATTGGTGCAATTTCAGTACCTTTGTTCAAACTGTTCAAGTATGATGCGTTGAAATCGCGGGTGCAAGATGCCGGAATCGACATCGTTCTGACAGACGACGAAGGCAGTGCGTTGTTGGGTGATTTGGCGACGCCGTGGTTGGCGGCGAACGTCGGGATCGCTGGTGATCCCGTGCCGATGATGCCGGTTGAAACGACCACACCCGCCGTGTTGATCTACACCAGCGGTACCACCGGCAGCCCCAAAGGCGCGCTGCATGGTCATGGTGTTCTCGCGGGGCATCTGAACGGTGTTTCCCACAGCCACGACCATTTGGGGCAAGCCGGTGATTGCCTGTGGACCCCGGCGGATTGGGCGTGGATCGGCGGATTGTTTGACGTGTTGATGCCGGGATTGGCGCTGGGGGTTCCGGTGGTTGCCGCGCGGCTTGAAAAATTCTCGACCCAAGGCTGTATCGACATTTTGACCAAGGGGCAGGTACGCAATGTGTTTTTTCCGCCCACGGCGTTGCGGATGCTGCGCGCCAATGGGGCACGGATTGCCGGATTGCGGTCGATTGCCAGCGGGGGGGAACCGCTTGGTGCTGAAATGCTGAACTGGGGGCGTGACGCGTTGGGCGTTCAGATCAACGAATTTTACGGACAAACCGAATGCAACATGACGGTGTCCAGCTGCGGTGCGGACTTTGATCCGCGCCCCGGCTGCATCGGCAAACCTGTCGCGGGCCACGAGGTGCAAGTGATCGACGAAACCGGTGCGCCGACCCAAGATGAGGGCGACATCGCCGTGCGCCAAGGGTCGCCTTCGATGATGTTGGAGTACTGGAACAATCCGGAAGAAACGCAGGCAAAGTTCCGTGGTGACTGGATGCTGACGGGCGATCGTGGCATCTGGGAGGGCGCGTATCTGCGCTTTGTCGGGCGCGAGGATGATGTGATCACTTCTGCTGGCTACCGCATTGGCCCTGCGGAAATCGAGGACTGTTTGCTGACCCATCCTGACGTCGTGACCTGCGGTGTTGTGGGCAAGCCGGACGCGCTGAGGACCGAGGTGGTCAAAGCCTATGTTGTGCTGCGCGAGGGGGCAGAACAGAACGATGATGCTCTTAAGGCGCATGTTAAGGATCGTCTTGCAAGCTATTCATATCCAAGGGAAATCAGTTTTGTAAAATCCCTGCCGATGACCGTCACCGGCAAGGTTATTCGCAAAGATCTAAAGGCCATTGCACAAAGCGAAACAGGGCAATGAGAGCGCAAATGCCCTATGTTTTGTCGCGTTCAGAATTTCACCACATAGGCAAAGTTCATCACGTACGGGTCGATTTCGGCGACCCCGATAGCGGTGCCGTTCAGCGTGACGTCACTGTCGATATCAAGCCAACGCAAGTTCGCGCGCAACGCAGATTTGTTGCTCAGCTCGTAGTCCAGACCGACCTGCACCGCCACGCCAACGCTGTCTTCCAGCTCCAACGTGCCAAGAGACGATTCCTCTTGAAAGAACGCGGTATAAGTGATGCCCGCGCCGACATAGGGTTTAAAGGCGGTGTTGGTCACAAAGTGGTAGTTCAGCGACAAGGTAGGCGGCAAATGTTTGGTGGTTCCTGCAAAACCGACGCCAGCGATGTTGATGTCGTGCTCGAACGGGGTTGCCGCCAACAATTCGATCCCGAGGTTGTCGCGGATGAAATACTCGGCAGTGAGTGTTGGCTGGATTTCGTCATTGATATCCGCCAAACTGCCCGCCAAGGTTCCGTTACCGGATTTTGGCATGACCGACGCCAGACCAAGCCCGATGGAGATGTCGCCGCGCGATTGCGCAACCGCCGAGGTGGCGCACGCGCTTGCCAAAACGAGACCGATGATGATGTGTTTCATAATGTATCCCCAATTTTCAGTGATAGGGCCAGATTATGCCGCGTTGCAGCGCCAAGAAATGATACAGATCAACCCCGGGATGGTTTTTGCGTGAAAACCCATGAATTTACCCGCTATTTTGCAGTTGCGGCATGAAAGGACGTTCATGAAACTGACTTCTCAAATTTTACCCTCGTCCGAGGCGTTTAAATCCAATCTTTCAGCCCATGAAATTGCATTGGCGCAGGTGTCTGATGCGGCTCAAGCTGCGGCTTTTGGCGGCGGCGAGCGGTCGCGTGATCGCCACGTGTCGCGGGGCAAGATGCTGCCGCGCGAACGGGTCGCGAACCTGCTGGATCCCGGTAGCCCGTTCCTTGAGGTCGGTGCAACGGCTGCCCACGGCATGTACGATGGGGCCGCCCCTTGCGCCGGTGTGATCGCGGGAATTGGAGTCGTTCAGGGCCATGAAGTCATGGTGATTTGCAACGACGCGACGGTCAAAGGCGGCACGTACTATCCGATGACGGTCAAAAAACACCTGCGCGCCCAAGAGATCGCGGAGCAGAACAATCTGCCGTGCATTTATCTGGTCGACAGTGGTGGTGCGAACCTGCCCAATCAGGACGAAGTGTTCCCTGATCGTGACCACTTTGGCCGGATTTTCTACAACCAAGCGCAGATGAGCGCCAAGGGCATTCCGCAGATCGCTGTGGTCATGGGTTCGTGCACGGCGGGGGGCGCGTATGTGCCGGCGATGTCGGATGTGACGATCATTGTAAAAGAACAGGGCACGATTTTCCTTGCTGGTCCGCCTTTGGTCAAGGCGGCGACTGGCGAAGTTGTATCCGCCGAGGATTTGGGCGGCGGCGATGTGCACACGCGTTTGTCCGGTGTGGCTGACTATCTGGCCGAAGATGACGCGCACGCGCTGGCGTTGGCGCGCCGCGCTGTCAGTCATCTGAACCGCGCCAAACCAACAACGGTGCAATGGGAAACGCCCGAAGATCCCGCCTATGATCCGGCGGAATTGTTGGGCATCGTGCCCGCCGACACGCGCCAGCCCTACGACATTCGCGAGGTGATCATGCGGGTGGTTGATGGATCACGCTTTGACGAATTCAAACCGCGCTTTGGCGAAACTTTGGTGACGGGGTTCGCCCATCTCAAGGGGTGCCCGATCGGGATCATCGCCAACAACGGTGTACTGTTTTCCGAAGCGGCCCAAAAAGGCGCGCATTTTGTTGAACTGTGTTCGCAACGCAAAATCCCGCTGGTGTTCTTGCAAAACATCACGGGCTTTATGGTGGGGCGCAAATACGAAAACGAAGGTATCGCACGCCACGGGGCCAAAATGGTGACAGCAGTGGCCACAACATCCGTGCCAAAGATCACGATGGTAGTGGGGGGGTCGTTCGGGGCAGGGAACTACGGCATGTCCGGGCGCGCCTATTCCCCGCGGTTCATGTGGTCGTGGCCCAATTCGCGCATCGGCGTGATGGGCGGGCAGCAGGCGGCGGGCGTCTTGGCCACCGTCAAACGCGACGGGATCGAACGGCGCGGCGAAACTTGGTCGGCTGAGGAAGAAGCCGCATTCAAGCAGCCGACAATCGACATGTTCGAGGAACAGTCACACCCGCTTTATGCCTCGGCCCGGTTGTGGGATGACGGCGTGATAGATCCGCGCAAAACCCGCGATGTGTTGTTCCTTAGCCTATCTGCCAGCTTGAATGCCCCGATCGAGGAAACACGCTTTGGCGTGTTCCGGATGTGATGATGTTCCAGCGTTTTGAAATATACGGGATTGCGAATTATGACTGATTTTCAAATGGGGCCACTGGGCCTGCACGTGATCAAATACGCCGCAAAGCAGGCGGATGATTTTTACGATGCCAACTGGCTGATCATTGATGTGAACTGCACCACCGATCAGGGCAAAGTCGCGTTTCAATCGCCCTGCCTGATGACCACCGACATTTTCGATTTCATGGATGAAATCAAGGCGTTGCTGTCGGGCGAGGGCTATAATGCCTATCTGGTCAGTCTGGAACCTCAGGTTGATGTCAAGATTTCGCGCGGTGATGGCCCGGACATGTTTGTGCTGGATGTCGAACTGACCCCTGACGCGGACAACGACGAGGACATCTATGATCTGTCCTGTCCTGTGAGCCGCGCTGATGTAGAAAACATGGCGCAAAACGCCAGCAAAGTCATCGAAGCGTTCCCCGTGCGCGCGATAGGAGGATCGTGATGTTTAACCGTATTTTGATCGCCAATCGCGGCGAAATCGCCTGTCGTGTCATTGAAACCGCGCAAAGAATGGGCGTGTCCTGCGTTGCGGTCTATTCAGATGTGGATGCCAGCGCCAAGCACGTGCAGATGGCCGATTTGGCCGTGCACATCGGTGGCAATGCCCCGGCTGACAGCTATTTGCGCGGCGATGTGATTATTCAGGCGGCTTTGGATACGGGCGCGCAGGCGATCCATCCGGGCTACGGGTTCTTGTCCGAAAACCCCGATTTTGTTGACGCGGTCGCGGCGGCTGGCCTGACGTTCATCGGCCCCTCGGCGGATGCGATCCGCGCCATGGGGCTTAAGGATGCGGCCAAGGCGCTGATGATCAAAGCGGGCGTGCCGGTTGTGCCGGGCTATCACGGCGCGGATCAGGACGACAGATTGCTGGCAACAGAAGCTGACAAAATCGGCTATCCGGTGTTGATCAAGGCGGTTGCGGGCGGGGGCGGCAAAGGCATGCGCTTGGTTGAAGCCGCAGATGATTTCGCTGACGCACTGGCCTCGGCCCGATCTGAGGCCAAGACGTCCTTTGGCAACGCCGACGTTCTGGTCGAGAAATTCGTGACCAAACCGCGCCACATCGAAGTACAAGTGTTTGGCGATGGCACCCGCGCGCTGCATTTGTTCGAACGCGACTGTTCCCTGCAACGCCGCCACCAAAAGGTCATCGAAGAGGCTCCAGCCCCCGACATGCCCCAAGACATGCGCGACGCGATGGGCACCGCTGCGGTCCGTGCGGCCGAGGCGATTGGCTACAAAGGTGCGGGCACAGTCGAATTTATCGTCGACGGATCGAACGGTCTGCACGCGGACAAGTTCTTTTTCATGGAAATGAACACGCGCTTGCAGGTTGAACACCCCGTGACCGAATTGATCACTGGGGTCGATCTGGTGGAATGGCAGTTGCGTGTCGCGGCTGGCAGCGCTTTGCCCTGTGCCCAAAGCGACCTTGCGATCAACGGTCACGCATTCGAGGCGCGGCTGTACGCCGAAGACGTGCCAGCAGGTTTCTTACCTGCAACCGGAACGCTAACGCATCTGTCGTTTCCTGAAAATGCACGATCTGACAGTGGCGTGCGCAGTGGCGACACGATCAGCCCGTTTTACGATCCGATGATTGCCAAGGTGATTGTGCACGGGCCGACGCGGCAGGTGGCTTTGGCCCGTTTGTCAGCGGCGTTACGTCAAACCCAAGTGGCTGGGACCACGACGAACCTTGCGTTTCTGGGTGCTCTGGCTGGGCACGAGGGCTTTGGCACAGGCGACGTTGACACCGGCCTGATTGCCCGCGATCTGGACGCGCTGACTGCACAGGCCACCGTTACGCCAGCCCATTGGGCGCGCGCAGGCATGGTGGCTTTGGGCTTGGACACAGCCGCATCCGAGACGGGGTTCACCCTGTGGCAACCTTTGCGCCGCTCGGTTGCTTTGGCCTTGGGTGAAGACGAGCGCACCCTTTCGGTCGAAGTTTTATCGCCCATAGAACAGCACTGGACTGTGGGTGACGCAACTGTGGTTGCCAAACACGTTGGTGGCGCTTGGATGCTAGATCAGCAACCGGCCCCGCAGACCGCACAGGCCGGATCAACCGTGACCATCTTTGCCGACTACGGGATCGCCTTTGACGTGATCGACCCCTTGCAACGAGACAGCAGTGCCGGAGGCGACGGCAACCTGATCGAAGCGCCAATGCCCGGTTTGGTCAAATCCGTGATGGCAAAAGCAGGGCAGGTGGTCAAAGCCGGCGACCGTTTGGCTGTTCTGGAGGCGATGAAGATGGAGCATGCGCTGCTTGCGGCCCGTGACGGTGTTGTAGCCGAGGTTCTTGCCTCTGACGGCGATCAGGTAGAAGCAGGGGCGGCCCTGATCCGACTAGAGGCCGAGGCATGATCACTCTGCATCATTGCCCGCAAACCCGCTCCATGCGCTCGCTCTGGTTGCTGCATGAATTGGGCGTTGAATTTGACGTCGTCACCCATGCGTTTGGTAAGAACCTGCGCGATCCCGACTATTTGAACCGGTCTTTTGCCGGGCGCGTGCCAGCGCTGGAACTGGACGGGCAGTCGATTTTCGAAACCGGTGCGATCACCGAGGTGCTGTGCGAACGCTTTAGCCCTGACACGCTGGGCCGACCTGCGGGACATCCCGAACGTGCCGACTGGCTGGTTTGGGTGCATTTTGCCGAAACCATCAGCCAGCACACTGCGGCCCTAACCCAGCAGCACGTTGCCCTGCGCGAAGACCACATGCGCAGCCCCATCGTGATGAAACTTGAGGCGGCGCGGATCGGGAAATGCTTTGCGGCGATCGAGGCACGCTTGACCGCGCTGGGCACGCCCGCGCAGTATCTTTTAGAGGGAGGGTTCAGTGCGGCTGATATCTCGGTCGGGCAAGCGGTCTACATGGCACGGTTTTTTGCGACACTGGACGGCTTCCCGAAAGCGGCGGCTTGGTACGAACGGTTGACGGCGCGGGATGCGTTTCAGGCCAGCCTACCGGACGCCGATCAACGATTGTTCCCGCAGGCGTTTTTCGCGCCGTGGCCCATGGAATGAGCAACCAAACAGGAAAGAACACCTATGTCCGAGCACGCAGAGATCTTTGAAGTTGGCCCCCGCGACGGTTTGCAAAACGAGGCCCGCGATATTCCGGTGGCCGAGAAAATCGCGTTGGTGGATTTGCTCAGTTCGGCGGGGTTCAAGCGGATCGAATGTGCCAGTTTTGTTTCCCCCAAATGGGTGCCGCAGATGGCGGGCAGTGGCGAAGTTCTGGCGGGAATCACCCGGGCTGCGGGTGTACGTTATGGTGCGTTGACCCCGAACATGCGCGGATTTGAAGATGCCAGAGCGGCGGGTGCCGACGAAATCGCGGTGTTTGGCTCAGCGTCCGAGGGGTTCTCGAAGGCAAATGTGAATGCCACAATCGAGGAATCGCTAGACCGCTTTGCGCCCGTGATCGAGGCGGCACGCATGATCGATCTGCCCGTGCGCGGCTATGTGTCTTGCGTGGTCGGCTGCCCCTATGACGGCGATGTTGACCCGGCGGATGTTGCCCGTGTGGCTGACCGATTGTTTGCGATGGGCTGTTACGAGGTGTCCTTGGGTGACACGATCGGCGCGGGCACGCCCGACAACATCGCGCGCATGTTGATGGCGGTGCGTGACGTGGTCCCTGTGGGCCGGTTAGCGGCACATTATCACGACACAAAAGGGCGGGCGATGGACAACATCGATGCGTCTATCGCGCTGGGCGTGCGGGTGTTTGACGCCGCCGTTGGTGGTTTGGGCGGTTGCCCGTTTGCGCCGGGTGCTGCGGGCAATGTGGCGACCGAAGATGTGGCCGCGCATCTGGCCCGATTGGGCTATGAAACCGGTTTGGATCTGGATGTTGTGGCGAAAGCGGCTGAAATGGCCAAAGCCATGAGGGGCTAGGAATGTTCAAGACTCTGGACCTTGATGTGGATGCGCGCGGCGTGGCCACATTGACCCTGAACCGTGCCGAAAAGCACAACGCCTTGTCGGCAGTGATGCTGGCGGAATTGACACAGGTGGCCCATGATTTGGGCGCGGACGATGCGGTGCGTGTTGTCGTATTGACAGGGGCCGGGCGCAGCTTTTGTGCGGGCGGTGACCTTGCGTGGATGCAAGAGCAAATGGCGTCTGATCCCGAAACCCGAGGGCGCGAGGCGGCCAAGCTGGCGCATATGTTGCAGGCAATGAATACGATGCCCAAACCGCTGATCGGCGCGCTGCAAGGCAATGCATTTGGCGGCGGTGTTGGCATGGCTGCGGTCTGTGACGTGGCGATTGGCGTCGACAGCCTACGGATGGGGTTCACCGAAACGCGTCTTGGCATTATTCCGGCCACCATCGGCCCCTACATTATCGCGCGTATGGGCGAGGGGCGGGCGCGTCGTGTGTTCATGTCGGCGCGCCTGTTTGCGGCGCAAGAGGCCGTCGATCTGGGGTTATTAGCGCGCGCGGTGCCCGCAGCCGATTTGCCCGCCGCGATTGAGGCCGAAGTCGAACCTTACCTGTCTTGCGCGCCGGGGGCTGTTGCGTCCGCCAAGGCTTTGGCGCGCGCGTTGGGTCCGCACATCGGCGAGGACACGATTGCGATGACGATTGCGGCGCTTAAATCCCGCTGGGAAACGGATGAGGCCGCAGAAGGCATCGGTGCGTTCTTTGACAAGCGCAAAGCGGCGTGGATGCCCAAGGCTTAGTCGCGCGGGTTCTCGAGGAATTCGATCTCAATAAAAGCGCATTCGAAATCATTGGCGCTAATCACGTCATGCTCTGCCCCTAGTTCCCGAAAATACGGAACGCCGGTTTTCATCTCCGCCAAAGTGCGATTACCATCGGCCCCGAGAATTTCGAGTTGCCCGTCGAACATCGGCACCACAACATAGTCATAGTCATGACGGTGCCAGCCGGTGTTGTTTCCACGCGCGCGAAATCGCCATTCAGTGACCCGGGTTCGAGTATTTTCGATCAGAACAATCGGGGTGGCGGTGCCTGGGGCTGCGGGGGTGCACATATCATGTCTCCTGGTGGTTTGAGCAGGCTAGGGCGCATCGCAGGAATACGATAGGGCCAGATCGATTACGACACCCGGCCAGAATCAGGTGATGCTGATCTGCTGTTCGTTTTGTGGCTTCTGTTTTCCAAACTGCGCACAAAACCTTGAGGGCAGTTGAATTTAGTGAGCACGAATGTGGCGTCGTTTAACGGTTTTTGAACTTGTGATGCACTAGTGCGGCATAACGGCCTTGGATGGAGCGAAAACCTGTGGCTGTTGGTTGACCCTGACAAGTCACAGGGCTAAACCCATGATCGTCAACTTCGCCACTTGGCCGCGCGGGCAAAACGCCGTTTCGCGATACACAAGGAGCCACCATGGAAGAGATGTTGCGGGAGTACCTCCCAATTCTCGTTTTTCTGGCCGTTGCCATCGGCCTCGGTCTAGCCCTCATTCTAGCTGCTGTTGTGATTGCGGTGCGCAATCCGGACCCTGAAAAGGTGTCAGCCTATGAATGTGGATTTAATGCATTTGATGATGCGCGAATGAAATTTGATGTCCGGTTTTATCTGGTGTCGATCCTGTTCATCATCTTCGATCTGGAAATCGCCTTTCTGTTCCCTTGGGCCGTGGCCTTTAAGGACGTCAGCATGGTTGGGTTCTGGTCGATGATGGTCTTTTTGGGCGTGCTGACCGCAGGCTTTGCATACGAGTGGAAAAAGGGAGCGCTGGAATGGCAGTAAGGGCCACAGCAGAGGGCGACAAAGATTTCGCCACACAATCCTTGAACGCAGAATTGCAGGACAAGGGCTTTCTTCTGACCTCGACCGAGGATCTGATCAACTGGGCCCGCACAGGTTCGTTGCACTGGATGACCTTTGGTTTGGCGTGCTGTGCAGTCGAAATGATGCACACGTCAATGCCGCGCTATGACCTTGAGCGGTTTGGCACGGCACCTCGTGCGTCCCCGCGCCAGTCCGATCTGATGATCGTGGCCGGTACATTGACCAACAAAATGGCACCGGCCTTGCGCAAAGTTTACGACCAGATGCCAGAGCCACGCTACGTGATTTCGATGGGCTCCTGCGCCAACGGCGGCGGCTATTACCACTACAGTTATTCGGTCGTGCGCGGCTGTGATCGCATCGTGCCGGTCGATGTTTACGTGCCCGGTTGCCCGCCAACCGCAGAGGCTTTGTTGTACGGCATCATGCAACTGCAACGCAAAATGCGCCGCACCGGCACAATCGTTCGATAGGGGCTGACAGATGACTGAAGCACTCACAGAACTCGGCACCTACATCGAAGCCAAACGCCCCGATTGCGTGCTGGCATGGGATATCACCCACGACGAATTAAACGTCGATGTGGCTCCGGCCAGCATCACCGGCTTGGTTGAGTTTTTGAAAACGGATTCCACCTGCAAATTTTCCAGCCTCGTGGATATCACAGCTGTTGACTACGCGGGCCGCGCGAAACGCTTCGACGTGGTCTACCATTTCCTGTCGATGTACCAAAACCATCGCATCCGTCTGCGCGTCTCTGTTCGCGAGGATCAAATGGTGCCATCGATCTGTGAAATCCACCCGTCAGCCAACTGGTTCGAACGTGAAGTCTTTGACATGTTCGGCATCCTGTTTTCCGGCCACCCGGATTTGCGCCGTATCCTCACGGACTATGGTTTTCGCGGCTACCCGCTGCGCAAAGATTTCCCGACTACCGGTTACACCGAGGTCCGCTACGACGAAGCGCAGAAACGCGTCATTTATGAACCGGTCAGCCTTGTGCAGGAATACCGCCAGTTCGATTTTATGAGCCCGTGGGAAGGTGCCGAATACATCCTGCCCGGGGATGAGAAAAAAGACGAGGCGGCGAAATGAGCGGTTTTTGGTGGCTTGCAATTTCGGCACTGACGATCATCCCGATGGTCAAGCTGCTGCCGTTCTTTGGCATCAACAAATACTGGGCTGCTGTGGCTGTTGTTCCTGTCGGTACGGTGGGCTTGCTGTGGTACATGGCGGTCAAACTGCAAGAGCTGGAGAAGCGCTAGTGCACGCGGGATTTCCAGACATTACATGGTTTCACTCAATGGCAGGGGTCTTTGCCCTTTTTGTGATGGCCGCACTGTTCTTGTTGCCTGCACGAGTATTACAAAAGCGACATGACTATCCGGCGTGGACGTTGGTTTTTGGTTTGGTGCCGTATCTCGGCCCGTATATCCTGCTCTGGGCACTTGCCACATCTGAGCCACGAAAAGTTGAAGAGGTCTTTAAATGATGGACGGCACCAAAGGTTTCGATGACGCCCTGACGGGCGAGCAGAAAATCCGCAATTTCAACATCAACTTTGGCCCGCAGCACCCTGCAGCGCACGGGGTTTTGCGTCTGGTTCTGGAACTTGACGGCGAAGTTGTTGAACGTTGCGATCCGCACATCGGCCTGCTGCACCGTGGCACCGAAAAGCTGATGGAAAGCCGCACGTATTTGCAAAACCTGCCGTATTTCGACCGGCTGGATTACGTGGCCCCTATGAACCAGGAACATGCTTGGTGCTTGGCCATCGAAAAGCTGACAGGCGTCGAAGTGCCCCGCCGTGCATCCCTGATCCGCGTGTTATATTGTGAAATCGGTCGGGTGTTGAACCACCTGCTGAACGTGACGACGCAGGCCTTGGATGTTGGCGCACTAACGCCGCCGCTCTGGGGCTTTGAAGAGCGCGAAAAGCTGATGATCTTTTACGAACGCGCATGTGGCGCGCGTTTGCACGCGGCCTATTTCCGTCCTGGTGGTGTGCATCAGGATCTGCCGGATGACCTACTTGATGACATCGAAACATGGGCCAACGAATTCCCCAACATGCTGGGGGACATCGACGGCTTGCTGACCGAAAACCGTATTTTCAAACAGCGCAACTGCGACATTGGCGTGGTCACAGAACAAGACATTTTGGACTTTGGTTTTTCCGGCGTCATGGTGCGTGGATCTGGTTTTGCATGGGATTTGCGCCGCTCGCAGCCCTATGAATGCTACGATGAATTCGATTTCCAAATTCCGGTGGGCAAGAACGGCGACTGCTACGATCGCTACCTGTGCCGCATGGAAGAAATGCGCCAATCCACGTCGATCATCAAACAGGCGATCGTTAAACTGCGCGAAACGCCGGGTGACGTGATGGCGCGGGGCAAAATCTCGCCGCCCAGCCGGTCTGACATGAAAACCTCGATGGAAAGCTTGATCCACCACTTCAAGCTGTACACCGAAGGGTTCCACGTGCCGGCCGGCGAAATCTATGTCGCCGTTGAGGCGCCCAAAGGTGAATTTGGCGTGTATCTTGTGTCGGATGGCTCCAACAAACCGTACCGCACAAAAATCCGTGCGCCGGGCTTCCTGCATTTGCAGGCGATGGACCACATCTCGAAGGGGCACCAACTGGCTGATGTCGCCGCGATCATCGGCACGATGGACGTGGTGTTCGGAGAGATTGACCGATGATGCTTTGCCTAGCGACCACGTATTCTTCTGAAAAAACTGCCGCCCAAGGGTCCCGTACACTTCGCGCAACTCAAGGTCTGACTTAATGCTTCGCCGTCTTCATAAAGAACAACCCGCCAGCTTTGCATTCACGCCCGCGAACCAGGCTTGGGCCGAGGCGCAGATCACGAAATACCCCGAGGGTCGTCAGGCGTCGGCGATCATTCCGTTGTTTTGGCGCGCTCAAGAACAGACCGGTTGGTTGACCCGCCCAGCGATTGAACACGTATCCGAAATGCTGGGCCTTGCCTACATTCGCGGGCTCGAAGTTGCGTCGTTTTATTTCATGTTCCAACTGCAACCTGTCGGGTCCGTGGCCCACATTCAGGTGTGCGGCACGACGTCCTGCATGATTTGCGGGGCAGAGGATTTGATGGAGGTTTGCAAAGATAAAATCGCTGCCAAGCCGCATGAGATTTCCGCTGATGGCAAGTTTTCTTGGGAAGAGGTTGAATGCCTCGGGTCGTGTTCCAACGCGCCTATGGCCCAGATCGGCAAGGATTATTTTGAGGATCTGACAGCCGCGCGTTTTGGCGAAATCATCGACGAATTGGCGGCAGGCAAGGTGCCAACACCGGGCCCTCAGAATGGCCGCTATGCTGCAGAACCGCTGAGTGGTCTGACCAGCTTGACGGAATATGACAGCGGCAAAACGCAGTACAACGCGTCTGTGCAACTGGCCACAGACATCGGTGACACGATCAAACGCATTGATGGCACCGAAGTGCCACTGCTGGCCCCGTGGCAGGGAAAATCGGCGAAATCGGCCGCAAAACCAGCGGCAAAGGCCAAGGCAAAGCCAGCGCTAAAAGCAATTTCCAAAGCGCCGGCGTCGAAAGCCAAGTCAATCGCCAAGCCCAAAACGACAGCCGCAGCAGCACCCGTTGCAGCAGATGGTCCCGGCAAGAAACCCCGCACCATGAAGGCACCGCGCAAGGCCGGTGCGGATGATCTTAAGTTGATCAAGGGCGTTGGTCCAAAGATGGAAACCTTGCTGCATGGCTTGGGCTTTTTCCATTTTGATCAAGTGTCCAAATGGTCGGCGGACGAAGTTGCGTGGGTTGATCAGAACCTCGAAGGGTTCAAAGGCCGCGTGAGCCGCGATTCTTGGGTCGATCAGGCAAAGTCACTCGCTGCGGGTGAAGAAACAGAATTTTCCCAACGCGCCAAAAAAGACGGTATCTATAAGAAATAATAAAAAACTGACGGAACTTCTGAACGGGAGAGGGACAAGACATGAACAATTCAACAAGGAATGCCAACTGCGCAATGACGTGCTGGATCGTCGCTGCATTGGCGGGGCTGCTTGCAGCCGTGCTGTTGTGGGTGATCGGCGACTGGGGCTTTATCCAAGGCCTGTTTGTCGGCGCATTGATTTTCATCATTGGGGGTGCATTGTTGCAGTGGTTGCTGTGCAAACCATTGCCTGCGCCGAATGCAATTGATGACAGCCAAACGCCTTTGGCGCGCGCGCAAGCCGCAAATGCCGGTGTTGCTGTTGCCGCGACAGCCGCTGCTGGTGCAACTGCATCCTCCTTGATGGGCGGTTCGGGTGATGCGGATATTTCTGGTGGTGCCGGTGATGACACACTGGCGGGCGGCGGCGCTGCGGATGATTTGAGCGGCACGGCTGCTGCATCATCCAAAACCGCTGCTGTGAAACCTTCTGCGAGCCTTAAAGGCACGCAAGAGTTGGCTGAACGCAAGGGCGATTGGAAATACGAAAAACCTGCGGATGCAAAACCCGCAAAAGCGCCGGCCAAAAAGACCGCGGCTAAGAAAGCACCTGCCAAGAAAACCGCAACTGCTAAGGCCGCTGGTGCAGCGGCAACAGCCGACGCCAAAACAGCCAGCGCAAAGAAAGCGCCAGCCAAGGCAAAAGCACCTGCAAAAGCCAAGGCCGCTGCGACGGCTAAACCTGCTGCTGCAAAAGCTGCCGCGCCTAAGGCTGCTGCAAAAACAGCGGCTTCTAAAGCCACGGCTAAAACAGCAGCACCAAAAGCTGCTGCTAAAGCTGCTGCTAAAGCTGCCGCGCCAAAGGCCGCAGCTAAATCGGCTGCAAAACCAGTGGCAGCTGATGGCAAACCAGCCTTGCTTAAGAAAGCGCGCGCAAGCGGTGCTGACGATTTGAAGCAAATCAAAGGGGTTGGCCCGGGTCTGGAAAAAACCTTGAACGAACTGGGGTTTTTCCACTTCGATCAGGTTGCTGGTTGGCGCAAGAAAGAAATTCAGTGGGTTGATGACCGCCTGAAATTCAAAGGCCGCATTGAACGTGACGAGTGGACCAAGCAGGCCAAGGTTTTGGCCAAGGGCGGCACCACCGAATTTTCGAAAAAAGTGAAGAAAGGTGGCGTTTACTAAACGCCATTAGACAATGATGCAGAGCCAGGACAAAACCACCAAAGCCGGACAGCGCGCGTCGCTGTTCATCGCTGGATTGGGCGTGTTTTGGCTCTGTATTAACCTTGCGGGGAATTATTTCGGCTGGTCCAACGGGACACGTGCCTTTTTTGACCTCGCGGTGCTGGCCGGTTTCGGTTTTGCACTTTGGATCGTATTCAACATCTGGCGCACCCGCCAGAAAGACAAAGGCTAGCGATATGCTGCAGGACAAAGACCGGATCTTTACCAATATTTACGGCATGCATGATCGTACTTTGGCAGGCGCACAAGCGCGTGGTCATTGGGACGGCACGGCCAAGATGATCAAAAAAGGCCGTGACTGGATCATCGACGAGATGAAAAATTCCGGTCTGCGTGGCCGTGGTGGTGCGGGTTTCCCGACGGGTCTGAAATGGTCGTTTATGCCCAAAGAAAGCGACGGTCGTCCGTCCTATCTGGTGGTGAACGCGGATGAATCCGAGCCGGGCACCTGCAAAGACCGCGAGATCATGCGCCATGATCCACACACGTTGATCGAGGGCTGTTTGATCGCGTCCTTCGCAATGAACGCTAACGCCTGCTACATCTACATTCGAGGCGAATACATCCGCGAAAAAGAAGCGCTGCAAGCCGCCATCGACGAGGCATACGACGCCGGTCTGGTTGGCAAAAACGCCTGCAAATCCGGTTGGGATTTCGACATTTATCTGCACCACGGGGCCGGGGCCTACATTTGCGGCGAAGAAACCGCATTGCTGGAATCCCTCGAGGGCAAAAAAGGCATGCCGCGGATGAAACCGCCATTCCCTGCGGGCGCTGGCCTGTACGGCTGCCCGACAACGGTGAACAATGTGGAATCCATCGCTGTGGTGCCAACGATTTTGCGTCGCGGCGCTGACTGGTTCAGCAGTTTCGGCCGCCCGAACAATGCAGGCACAAAACTGTTTGCGATCTCTGGCCACGTCAACAATCCCTGTGTTGTCGAAGAAGCGATGTCGATTGGTTTCGAGGAACTGATCGAAAAGCACTGCGGCGGTATTCGCGGTGGCTGGAGCAATCTTAAGGCGGTCATTCCGGGCGGATCCTCTGTGCCGATGATCCCCGGCGCGCAGATGAAAGACGCGATCATGGATTTTGACTATTTGCGTGAACAGCGCTCTGGTTTGGGGACGGCAGCGGTCATCGTGATGGACAATTCCACCGACGTGATCAAAGCGATCTGGCGGTTGTCCAAATTCTACAAACATGAATCTTGTGGCCAATGCACGCCGTGCCGAGAAGGCACCGGCTGGATGATGCGCGTCATGGACCGTCTGGTAACAGGCGAGGCAGAGCCTGAAGAGATCGACATGTTGTTGGACGTCACCAAACAAGTTGAAGGCCACACGATTTGTGCCCTTGGTGATGCCGCCGCTTGGCCGATCCAAGGTTTGATCCGCCATTTCCGTGATGAAATCGAGGATCGCATCAAACACAAACGCACCGGACGCGTCAGCGCCGTGGCGGCTGAGTAAGAATTTTAAGTAGAGGATCGTATCATGCGCGGTGAGGTTTTAGCCTTTAACAAGCAAACGGGTACCGGCGTCATCAGTGGCGAAGACGGCAACCGTTATGACTTTGCTGGTGTTGATGTGCCGGAACATTTTTCTGCGATCCGGGATGGCGTGACAGTTGATTTCACGCCTGAGCAATCTCGGGCCGGTGCGATCTATGTTGTGAAAGGCGCGCAAACCAGCCTTTCGGCGGGACCAAAGGACAAAATCATCGCAGCCGTGCTTGCGTTTTTCCTTGGTGGGTTAGGTGTGCACAAATTCTATCTGGGCAAGCGCAACGCCGGTATCATCATGTTGGTGGCGTCCGTGGGGGGCGCGATCCTGTTCCTGATCCCGACGATGATTATCGGTCTGATAGCGTTTATCGAGGCCATAATTTATCTGGTGAAATCCGAAGACGAATTCCAGCGGGACTATGTTCAAGGGAACAAATCATGGTTCTAGGAAAACTTCTTTTCGTCAATCGACACGTCGCCGCGGCTTTGCTGGCCGTTTCATTTAACTCGCTTACACAAATCTAGGGGCGTTTGGTGCAATCGTTGAACTCAATTTCTCTGGCAATCGCCGCTGTGTGCATGATCGGGGCCAATGTTGTTTCGGCAGCTGATCGTCCAGCACCGGCGTATTACCTTGAGGCGTTGATTGACACGACGACAGCCCAGCAATTGGCGCTGTCATGCCCCAGCTTAAGCGTTGATTTGGCCGTGATGGCCAAAGCCACCGGCGTTGTGATCAATCGTCTTGAGGCGGATGGATTTACCATGACAGCCGAGCAAACCGGCATGCTCAGTTCTGAGGATGCGTTGACCGCACGCCAGCAGGTGTTCGTTGCAAAACATGGGTTGGAAACGCCGACGCCAGACCTTGTCTGTGCAGCAGGCAAAGCGGAAATCGCGGAAGGAACAGTAATGGGTAGCTTTTTGATAGAGGTCCAGCCATGAAAATTGCCAGCCTAAGTATCGCGGTCCTTTTGGGCGCGTCCCTTTTGTCTGCGTGCAGCAAAGCAGAAGATCGCGTTACGTTTGACGGCCAGTTTTTCCGCGCAAAACTGTCTAAGGTCGACAAGCAACGTGATCAGTTTTCGATTGAGGTGTCACCTGTCTCTGCATCCCTTGATGGGGCACGTGATGCCGGGCGTTACGAGGCAACTAGATACTGCATCAAGAACTTCGGCACGTCGGCAGTTATCTGGGCAATGGGCCCTGACGCAGAAGATGGCACATTGCGTGTCGAAAATGATAAATTGCAACTGCGTGGAGCCTGCAATCCGTGATCAGCTACGCCGCATATTGCCTGATATGTGCCTTAGGAACCGCTTGTTATTGCATAACAAGGGGCACAGTTCCCACGTCTACAAAGGCGCGCGTGCTTAACGCACCACGCTTTTGTCAGAAAAGGAAACTGTGATGAAAAAAGTAATGATGACTGCCGCCGCTGCCGCCGTGTTGGCGACCTCTGTTCAGGCCAAGCCGAATTTGCGTGACGTCTCGGCCATTGATGACGGGCTTCTGGCGGTGGCATTGGCGAACGAAATTCGCAATAAATGTGCTAATATTTCTCCACGCATGCTCAAGGCATTGCGCTTTGTGAACGGACTGCGCGATAAGGCCCGTAACATGGGGTATAGTGACACTGAAATCGACGCTTACCGCAAATCGGATGTGGAAAAAGAGCGGCTGAAAGCAAAAGGCTATGCCTATCTTGAGGCCAATGGCGTGATTAACGGACAGCCGGAAACCTATTGTGCGCTCGGGCGTGCAGAAATCGAAAAATCGAGCCAGATTGGCGCGTTACTCAAGGTGAATTGACGCATGAGCGACCTTCGCAAGATCAACATCGACGGACATGAAATCGAAGTGGACGGGGCCATGACCCTGATCCAGGCTTGTGAGCAGGCGGGGGTCGAAATCCCGCGGTTCTGTTATCACGAACGTCTGTCCATCGCGGGCAATTGCCGCATGTGCTTGGTCGAAGTTGTCGGTGGTCCGCCCAAACCTGCTGCGTCTTGTGCGATGCAGGTGCGCGATTTGCGTCCCGGTCCCGAGGGGCAGGCACCGGTTGTCAAAACCAATTCGCCGATGGTCAAAAAGGCCCGCGAAGGCGTGATGGAATTTCTACTGATCAACCACCCGTTGGATTGCCCGATTTGCGATCAGGGCGGCGAATGCGATTTGCAAGATCAGGCCATGGCCTACGGCGTTGATTTCAGCCGTTTCCGCGAACCAAAACGCGCGACCGAAGATCTGGACCTGGGCCCGCTGGTCGAAACCCACATGACGCGCTGCATTTCGTGCACGCGTTGCGTTCGTTTCACAACCGAGGTCGCCGGCATTCACCAGATGGGCCAAACTGGTCGTGGTGAAGATGCAGAAATCACGTCTTACTTGGGCGAAACGCTTGATTCCAACTTGCAGGGCAACATCATTGACCTGTGTCCGGTTGGCGCGTTGGTCTCGAAACCCTACGCGTTCACGGCCCGTCCCTGGGAGTTGACCAAAACTGAATCCGTCGATGTGATGGACGCGCTTGGGTCCAACATTCGTGTGGACACCAAAGGCCGTGAAGTCATGCGCTTTATGCCGCTGAACCACGATGGTGTGAACGAGGAATGGATTTCCGACAAAACCCGTTTCGTGTGGGATGGTTTGCGCCGTCAACGTTTGGACACGCCCTATATCCGCGAAAACGGCAAGCTGCGCAAAGCCAGCTGGCCCGAGGCGCTTAGCGCTGTTGCCGCTGCGATGAACGGGAAAAAGATTGCTGGCCTTGTGGGTGATCTGGTTTCGGTTGAGGCGGCGTTCGCGCTCAAGACCTTGATCGAGGGGCAGGGCGGCGTTGTTGAATGTCGCACGGATGGGGCCAAATTGCCGAGTGGCAATCGCTCTGGCTACGTTGGCAATGGCTGCATCGAAGACATTGATACGGCAGACAAAATCATCCTGATCGGTACCAATCCTCGGGTTGAAGCACCGGTTTTGAATGCGCGTCTGCGCAAGGCTTGGTCGCGTGGCGCAACCGTTGCAATGATCGGTGAGCAGGTTGATCTGACGTTCGATGTGATCAACTTGGGCACAGGACGTGACGCATTGGCTGGTTTGGCCGCGATGGATCATTCCGACAAGCAGGGCGAAAATGGCCTGATGATCATCGGCTCCGGTGCATTAAACGAAGCCGACGGCGCTGCCGTTCTGGGCACGGCGATGCAGGTGGCACAAGCGGCAGGATCGAAGTTGATGATCTTGCACACCGCTGCGGGTCGCGTGGGGGCTATGGATATCGGTGCTACAAACGATGGTGGCATGGACGCTGTGTCGCAAGCCGAGGTGATCTATAATCTTGGCGCGGATGAGGTGGATATCGCCGCTGGCCCGTTCGTTATTTATCAAGGGTCGCACGGCGATCGTGGCGCGCATCGCGCTGACATCATCCTGCCGGGTGCCGCCTATACCGAAGAAGCCGGTCTGTTTGTGAACACCGAAGGGCGCCCGCAACTTGCGCAGCGCGCCAGCTTTGCCCCGGGTGAGGCCAAGGAAAACTGGGCCGTCTTGCGCGCGCTAAGCGGTGAAATGGATGCCACATTGCCCTTCGACAGCATTGCGCAGTTGCGCACAGCGATTGTCGCCGCAGTGCCGCATTTGGGTGACATCGATGTTGTCGCTGAAAACGCGTGGAATGCCGAGAAAGCTGGCAAACTTGGCAAGGCAGATTTCCGCACTGCGATCAGCGATTTCTACCTGACCAATCCGATTGCGCGTGCCAGCCAATTGATGTCCGAACTTAGCGCGAATGCAAAAGCGCGCAAAGAACAGGCGATTGCGGCTGAATGAAACTGGTGTTCGCTATATCAATGATGCCACTGGCAGCTTGCGAACCGCAGGTTCCGACTGCTGCGCAGTTCATCCCCGAATATTTGGGGATAGAGACGGCTTTGTTGGACGATGATTTGGTGCAATTTAACGTTTCTATGACAAACGCGATTACGGGCGAAGACGTGTCGCGTTATGCGGAATGTGCCGCTGCGCAATATACCTTGATCCGCGGATGGGGTTTTGCGCGTCATGTGCGCACAAATGTGAATGAAGAGGGTGGCGTGTGGTCAGCAGATGCTGTTTACACCATTTCGCCAGCCCTGCCGCGCGGGTTGCGCACGATCGACGCCGAAGTCGTGACTGCGTCCTGTGTGGAAAAGGGAATACCGACGGTGTGAGGACTTATGGCTGACTTCTTTTTCAATACCACGCTCGGCATGTTGCTTGTCATTGTTGGTCAAATTCTACTGGTTGTCGTGCCGCTTTTGCTGGCGCTGGCATTCCTGATGTACGCAGATCGCAAGATCTGGGCGGCGGTCATGATGCGCCGTGGTCCCAACGTGGTTGGCGTTTTTGGCCTGCTGCAAAGCTTTGCGGATTTCGGCAAATACATCGTCAAGGAAATCGTTGTGCCTGCGGGTGCCGACAAGGCCGTGTTCTTTATGGCACCGATGGTCACGTTGGTGATGTCGCTGATCGCTTGGGCCGTGATCCCGTTCAATGATGGCTGGGTATTGTCCAACATCAACGTCGCGATCCTGTATGTTTTCGCGGTGTCCTCGCTTGAAGTGTACGGCGTGATCATGGGCGGCTGGGCGTCGAATTCTAAATACCCGTTCTTGGGATCTTTGCGCTCTGCCGCGCAGATGATTTCGTACGAAGTGTCCATTGGTTTGATCATCATCGGCATCGTAATCAGCTCTGGTTCTTTGAACTTTGGTGAAATCGTTGCCGCGCAAGATACCGGTGCAGGGATGCTGGGCTGGTACTGGTTGCCGCACTTCCCGATGCTGATCTTGTTCTTTATCAGCGCGTTAGCCGAAACCAACCGCCCACCGTTCGATTTGCCAGAGGCTGAGTCAGAACTGGTTGCCGGCTATCAGGTTGAATATTCATCTACGCCATTCCTGTTGTTCATGATCGGTGAACTGGTGGCAGTGGTGCTGATGTGCGCGCTGATCTCGCTGATGTTCTTGGGTGGCTGGTTGTCACCGCTGCCATTCTTGCCGGATGGCATCTTCTGGATGGTTGCCAAAATCGGCCTCGTGTTCTTTTTCTTCTCGATGGTCAAGGCAATCACGCCGCGCTATCGCTACGACCAACTGATGCGTTTGGGCTGGAAAGTGTTCCTGCCGTTCTCATTGTTTTGGGTCGTGTTCGTGGCGTTTGCCGCCAAATTTGACTGGTTCTGGGGCATCTATGCCCGCTGGGCCGTAGGGGGTTAATCATGACACAAATCGACTATACCCGTGCCGCTAAGTATTTCCTGCTCAATGACTATTGGGTTGGGTTCAAACTGGGGATGAAGCATTTTTTCCGCCCCAAGGTGACAATCAACTACCCGCATGAAAAAGGCCCGCTTAGCCCGCGGTTTCGTGGTGAACATGCGCTGCGCCGTTATGCAAATGGCGAAGAACGTTGCATCGCGTGCAAGCTGTGCGAGGCGGTGTGCCCGGCCCAAGCGATCACAATCGACGCCGAACCCCGCGAGGATGGCTCGCGCCGCACCACGCGCTATGACATTGACATGACCAAATGCATCTACTGCGGTTTTTGCCAAGAAGCTTGCCCGGTGGACGCAATCGTAGAAGGCCCGAATTTCGAGTTCTCAACCGAGACCCGCGAAGAGCTGTACTACGACAAGGACAAGCTGCTCGCCAACGGCGATCGTTGGGAAGCAGAAATCGCGCGTAATCTAGAATTGGACGCGCCCTACCGATGAGCACTCCCGTCAATCCCTTTGCCGATATGATGGCCAAAATGCAGGAGCAGATGCAGGACATGTCAAAAGGCATGCCCGGTCTTGACGCGTTCTCGCCCGCTGCATTCGAGGCGATGATGGGCACGATGCCCAAAGAGATGATGGAAGCCATGTTCGGCAACAAGCTGGACGAGGGCGCACTTGATGCCCGCACCAAATTACTGCTGACGTTGGCTGGTTTAACCATGCAAGGCGCGCAAAACGAGGTGGCTGTGCGTCAAACTGTGCGTCATGCGCAGGCGGCGGGTGCAACGGAACAACATATTACCGAAACGATTGGGATGATGGCGATGTTCGCCGGTCTTCCCGCAGTGACCCGCGCCACGGAGCTGGCAAAGCAGGCCCTGACTGACAAAAAGACGTCTGACAACAAGGATGACGAAACATGAGCGTGTTTGCCTTTTACCTCTTTGCGATTTCTGTGATCGCCGGTGGTTTCTTTACCGTGGTTAGCCGTAATCCGGTGCACTCGGTTTTGTGGTTGATCCTGTCATTCCTCAGTGCGGCTGGTCTGTTTGTGCTGTTGGGTGCTGAATTTGTCGCGATGCTGCTGATCATCGTTTATGTCGGTGCGGTTGCAGTCTTGTTTTTGTTTGTCGTGATGATGCTGGACATCGATTTCGCCGAACTGAAAGCCGAGATGGCGAAATACATGCCGTTGGCCTTGCTGATCGGCCTCGTGATCCTGATGCAGTTTGTGATGGCGTTCGGGGCTTGGGAAAGCAATTCAGCCGCAGAAAGTCTGCGCACGAATGTGATGCCCGTTGATCGTCACAACACCGAAGCCTTGGGGCTGATCCTGTACGACCAATATTTCCTGCTGTTCCAACTGTCGGGTTTGATCCTGCTGGTGGCGATGATCGGTGCGATTGTTCTGACACTGCGTCACCGCACAGATGTGAAACGCCAGGATGTGGTCGCGCAAATGATGCGTGATCCAGCTGTCGCGATGGAGCTTAAGGACGTGAAACCGGGGCAGGGGTTGTGAGAGCTGCACCATGACTTGGCAGCGACGCTGCCGTTATTTGAATACGAGACGAAAAATGACCGAGGATAAGACATGATCGGACTAGAACATTACCTGACGGTGGCGGCGACGCTGTTTGTCATCGGCATTTTTGGGCTCTTTCTGAACCGCAAAAACGTAATCATCCTGCTGATGAGTATTGAGCTGATGCTGCTGGCGGTGAACATCAACTTGGTTGCGTTCTCCAGTTTCCTTGGGGACCTGGTCGGTCAGGTGTTTACCTTGTTTGTCCTCACCGTTGCTGCTGCGGAAGCGGCGATTGGTCTGGCGATTTTGGTCTGTTTCTTCCGCAACCGTGGCACAATCGCGGTTGAAGACGTCAATGTAATGAAGGGCTAAGAGCTATGGAACTAACAATACTCTTTGCCCCGCTGATCGGCGCGCTTTTGTGCGGATTTGGCTGGCGTATCATTGGCGAAACCGCGGCGATGTGGGTGTCCACGGGCTTCCTTTTCCTTGCCGCGATCCTGTCTTGGGTAGCATTCCTGTCGTTCGACGGCGTGACCGAGCAGATTCAAATTCTGCGCTGGATCGAAAGCGGTACGCTTAGCACCGATTGGGCGATCCGTATGGACCGTTTGACGGCGATCATGCTGATCGTAATCACGACGGTTTCCAGCCTCGTGCACCTTTATTCCTTTGGCTATATGGCCAATGACCCGCAGTGGCAGACCGGCGAAAGCTATAAGCCGCGCTTCTTTGCGTACCTGTCGTTCTTTACCTTCGCGATGTTGATGTTGGTGACCTCCGACAACCTCGTACAGATGTTCTTTGGTTGGGAAGGGGTTGGCGTTGCCTCGTATCTATTGATCGGTTTTTACTACCGCAAACCAAGTGCCAATGCGGCGGCGATCAAAGCCTTTGTGGTCAACCGCGTGGGCGATTTTGGTTTTGCCTTGGGCATTTTCGCGATCTACATGATCTTTGATTCCGTCCAGTTCAGCGTGATTTTCGCAAATGTGCCAGAGCATGCGACCGAAACGATCAGCTTTCTGTGGGGCGAATGGAACGCCATCGAAGTTATCGCGTTGCTGCTGTTCATCGGTGCGATGGGCAAATCGGCGCAGTTGATTTTGCACACCTGGTTGCCTGACGCGATGGAAGGACCGACACCTGTATCTGCCTTGATCCACGCCGCGACCATGGTAACTGCTGGTGTTTTCCTTGTGTGCCGGATGTCGCCAATCATGGAATTTGCGCCCTACGCGACTGGTTTCATCGTGGTCATCGGGGCCACAACAGCGTTCTTTGCGGCGACGGTTGGCTTGGTTCAAACCGACATCAAACGCGTTATTGCCTATTCTACCTGTTCGCAATTGGGCTACATGTTTGTGGCAGCAGGCGTCGGCATGTATTCGGCAGCTATGTTCCACTTGTTCACGCACGCGTTCTTTAAGGCGATGTTGTTCTTGGGCGCGGGCTCGGTCATTCACGCGATGCACCACGAACAAGACATGAACAATTACGGTGGTTTACGTAAGAAAATCCCGTTCACTTTTGCGGCGATGATGATCGGCACGCTGGCGATTACTGGTGTCGGCATCCCGCTCACGCATTTCGGTTTTGCAGGGTTTTTGTCTAAGGATGCGATCATCGAAAGCGCCTATGCAGGCCAGTCCATGTATGGTTTCTGGTTGCTGGTTTTGGCCGCTGCGATGACGTCGTTCTATTCGTGGCGCTTGATCTTCTTGACGTTCTACGGCGAGGCGCGTGGCGACAAACACACGCACGAGCACGCCCACGAAAGCCCGATGACCATGTTGATACCATTGGGTGTGCTGGCAATTGGCGCGATTTTTGCCGGTATGATCTGGTTCAAACCGTTCTTTGGCCACGTGGACGAAGTTGGTAAATTCTACGGAATTCCAGTCGCCGAAGCCGGCGCACATGGCACAGAGCATGTAGAGGGCACCGAAGACAGCCATGGGACCGCTGCCAAGGAAGGCGAAGCGGAACACCACTACACGTTTGTCGGCAAACCGGGCGAAGGCGCGATTTACATTGCCCCTGATAACCACATTCTGGACGATGCACATGCGGTGCCAAAATGGGTCAAAGTCTCGCCTTTCATCGCGATGCTCTTTGGCTTGATCATGGCGCTGTGGTTCTACATCTGGAACCCGACCTTGCCTGCGCGTTTGGCCGAAAACCAACGTCCGCTGTATCTGTTCCTCAAGAACAAATGGTACTTTGACGAACTTTACGACTTTGTCTTTATCCAGCCGGCCAAGGCACTTGGCCGCTTCCTCTGGAAGAAAGGCGACGGCAATGTCATCGACGGCACATTGAACGGCATCGCCATGGGCATCATCCCATTCTTCACCAAATTGGCAGGGCGCGCGCAGTCCGGCTACATCTTTACCTATGCCTTCGCCATGGTGATCGGGATCGCGGTCCTGGTGACTTGGATGACGATGAGCGGGGGGGCAAACTGATGGACAATATCCTATCAATCGTCACGTTCATCCCTGCGGCTGCTGCCCTGATTATGGCGCTGTTTTTGCGCGGTGATGACGCTGCTGCACGCAAAAATGCCAAGTGGATCGCGATGGTCGCGACAGTTGCGACCTTTGTCGCGTCGCTGTTTGTATTGTCAGGTTTTGACGCCTCCGAGACGAGTTTTCAGATGGTCGAGCAAGGCAGCTGGATCATGGGCTTGCAATACAAAATGGGTGTCGACGGCATCAGCATCCTGTTTGTGATGCTGACAACGTTCATGATGCCGCTGGTGATTGCCGCGTCTTGGAACGTGGAAACGCGGATCAAGGAATACATGATTGCGTTCTTGCTGCTGGAAACGCTGATGCTTGGCGTGTTCATGGCGCTGGATCTGGTGTTGTTCTACCTATTCTTCGAGGCAGGCCTGATCCCGATGTTCCTGATCATTGGCATTTGGGGCGGGGCGAACCGTATCTACGCGAGCTTTAAGTTCTTCCTCTATACCTTCCTTGGATCGGTTCTGATGTTGGTTGCGATGGTTGGGATGTATGCCGACGCGGGCACCACGGATATTGCAATGCTGCTGAAACACGAATTCAGCTATGGAACGATCAACTTGCTAGGCATTCAGGTCGTGGGCGGTTTGCAAACCCTGATGTTCCTTGCGTTCTTTGCCAGCTTCGCGGTGAAAATGCCGATGTGGCCAGTGCATACGTGGTTGCCGGATGCGCACGTGCAGGCCCCGACGGCGGGTTCTGTGGTGCTGGCAGCGATCCTGTTGAAAATGGGCGGCTACGGCTTCTTGCGCTTTTCCTTACCAATGTTTCCTGTCGGGTCCGACGTGATGGCGAACTTTGTTTTGTGGATGTCCGCGATTGCGATTGTCTACACCTCACTGGTCGCCTTGGTCCAAGAAGACATGAAAAAGCTGATCGCCTATTCATCGGTCGCCCACATGGGTTTTGTGACGATGGGGATTTTCTCGGCGAACCAACAAGGTCTGGACGGTGCGATTTTCCAAATGATCAGCCACGGCTTTATCTCGGGGGCTTTGTTCCTGTGTGTCGGCGTGATCTATGACCGCATGCACACCCGAGACATTGATGCCTACGGTGGCCTTGTGAACCGGATGCCGGCCTATGCGATGATCTTTATGTTCTTCACGATGGCCAACGTTGGCTTGCCGGGGACCTCCGGGTTTGTGGGTGAATTCCTGACGTTGATCGCCGTGTTCCAGGTGAACACATGGGTTGCGGCCGTGGCGACAACGGGTGTGATTTTCTCGGCGGCTTACGGCCTGTGGCTGTACCGCCGCGTCGTTATGGGTGACCTGATCAAGGAAAGCCTGAAGTCGATCACGGATATGACCACGCGCGAGCGTTGGATTTTTGCCCCTCTGGTCGTTATGACACTGCTGCTGGGGGTTTATCCTGCCCTTGTTCTCGACATCATCGGCCCGTCTGTTACGGCGCTCGTGACCCAATACGATACGGCACTTGCTGCTGCGGCTGACGCCGTGACACAAGTCGCCTCTCATTAAGAAGGAGCGGGGCCTATGTCCGCTGATCTGAGCACAATTCTGCCGGAAATCCTGTTGTCGCTGTTCGCGATTGGGGCACTTTTGGGGGCGGTTTACACTGGCAAGGACAACGCCGCCTCGGCGCTTGTTTGGCTGACCAGCGCGGTCATGCTGGTGCTTGCCATTTGGATCGGCACGATGGGCGGCGATGCAAACACTGCCTTTGGTGGCATGTTCATCGACGATGCGTTTTCACGTTTTGCCAAGGTCGTGATCCTTGTGTCGGCTGCGGCCGTTCTGGCCATGTCCGAAGGCTATATGACCCAACGCGGCTTGCTGCGTTTCGAATATCCGATGCTGGTAGCGCTTAGCGTCGTTGGCATGATGATGATGGTCAGTGCGGGCGATCTGATGTCGCTTTACATGGGGCTGGAACTGCAATCGCTGGCGCTGTACGTGATCGCATCCCTGCGCCGTGACAGTGCCAAATCCACCGAAGCGGGCCTCAAGTATTTCGTGCTTGGTGCGCTGTCTTCCGGCCTTTTGTTGTACGGTGCGTCGCTGGTCTATGGCTACGCCGGCACCACGCTGTTCTCTGGCATCATCCAAACTGCGGTTCACGGCGAAGTTTCCCTTGGCCTCTTGTTTGGCTTGATCTTCTTGATCTCGGGCATGGCCTTCAAAGTGTCTGCCGTGCCGTTCCACATGTGGACGCCAGACGTCTATGAGGGCGCGCCAACACCAGTCACTGCGTTCTTTGCCACAGCACCCAAAGTCGCAGCCATGGGATTGTTCGCCCGTGTCATGCATGACGCATTTGGCGCGGCTGTCGCTGATTGGCAGCAAGTTGTTGCACTGTTGTCTGTGTTGTCCATGTTTTTGGGTGCGATTGCGGCCATTGGTCAGACCAACATCAAACGCCTGATGGCGTATTCTTCGATCGCACACATGGGCTATGCGCTGATCGGATTGGCTGCTGGCACCGCAATGGGCGTGCAGGCGATGCTGATCTACATGGCGATCTACGTGACCATGAACATCGGCACATTCGCATTCATCCTGATGATGGAACGCGATGGCCAACCTGTGACCGACATTGCGTCGTTGAACATGTATTCCAAAGTGCACCCGGGCAAAGCAATTGCACTGTTGGTTTTGCTGTTCTCACTGGCTGGCGTGCCACCGATGCTAGGCTTTTTCGCCAAGCTGGGCGTGTGGCAAGCAGGCATTGATGCGGGTTTGGTCTGGCTGGTCGTGGCCAGCGCCGTCGCCTCTGCGATTGGCGCGTATTACTATTTGCGCATCGTGTTCTTCATGTACTTTGGTGACGAACAAGCGGAACCATTGGACAAAGGGCGTTCGCCCATTTTGTGGGGATTCTTGATGGCGTCAGCAGTGATCATGGTGATCGGTGTTGTGAACCTGTTTGGCATCGAAGGCCCGGCAATGGCTGCGGCTACAGCGCTTGTTAACTAAGCGCGCATATCAGCGAGAGATCTCGTTTTGAACGATTGGCCAGATGGCTACGGGCGCCGGGTGTTGGCGTCCGTGGATTCCACGCTAAGTGAAGCGGCGCGTATTGCACCAACACTGTCAGGGCCTGAATGGGTTTTAGCGTTGGAGCAAACAGCAGCACGCGGGCGGCGCGGACGGGCGTGGGCGATGCCGGTCGGCAACTTTGCCGCAACTTTGATTTTACCCGTGAGCGAACCGCCAGCCACTGCGGCTTTGCGATCGTTTGTTGTCTCACTGGCACTGCGCGACGCCTTTGTCGCGGTCAGCGGTCAAGAAGATGCTTTCGCTTTGAAATGGCCAAATGATGTGCTGCTGCGTGGCGGCAAGGTTGCAGGTATTTTGCTCGAAAGTGCCAGTGCCGGATCGACCCTAAGCCACCTTTCGATTGGCATTGGCGTGAACCTTGCATCGGCCCCCGCAGCCAAAGACGTTGAAGTCGGGGCCGTTCCACCAGTCGCGCTGCGCAGCGCATTGAATATCACGGTCTCACCGCAGGCGTTTCTCGACGTCCTTGCCAGCGCCTATGCGCGATATGAAACCCAATTTGTGACCTACGGCTTTGCGCCAATCCGCACCGCGTGGATGGCCAATGCCGCGCGCTTGGGCGAGGTCATCACCGCGCGAACAGCACGCGAAGAATGGGTTGGCACCTTTCGCGAGGTGGACGAGACAGGGCAACTTGTTCTAGAGACGGCTCAAGGCATTCGCGCCATTCCGGCAGCGGACGTGTATTTCTAAAGTAGGGGGGCTAACCCATGCTTCTGGCAATTGACTGCGGCAACACCAATACGGTTTTTTCCATTTGGGATGGAAAGCAGTTTATCGGCACTTGGCGCACCGCAACTGAATGGCAGCGCACGGCGGACCAGTACTACGTCTGGCTTAGCACCTTGATGAGGTTCCAAGACATCGACGTGCAAATCACCGATGTGATTGTGTCCTCAACGGTGCCACGGGTCGTGTTTAACCTGCGCGTTCTGGCCGATCGATATTTCAACACCCGGCCCATTGTTGTGGGTAAGTCCGATTGCTTGCTGCCTGTCGATGTGCGCGTTGATGCGGGCACTGCCGTGGGGCCTGACCGTTTGGTCAACACTGTTGCTGGCTTTGATTTGTATGGCGGTGATTTGATTATGGTCGACTTTGGCACGGCCACCACATTTGACGTGGTCGACACCGATGGCGCTTATGTCGGTGGTGTGATCGCACCGGGCGTGAACCTCAGCCTTGAGGCATTGCACCAAGCCGCCGCAGCCCTGCCGCATGTCGATATTTCCAAGCCCCAAGCGGTCGTTGGCACCAACACTGTTGCCTGTATGCAATCCGGCGTATTTTGGGGTTACGTCGGCTTGGTCCGTGAGATATGTGCCCGCATTAAGGCGGAACGCGACCGCGACATGCGCGTGATTTCTACAGGGGGGCTAGCCCCGCTGTTTCAACAAACAGAAAAGCTGTTTGATGACTTTCAAGACGATTTAACGATGCACGGATTGACCGTGATCCATCGTTACAACAAGGAAAATAACTGACAAATGAGCAGTGAACGATTGATCTACCTTCCCCTCGGTGGGGCGGGCGAAATTGGCATGAATGCCTATGTCTATGGCTATGGAAAACCTGAACAAGAGCGACTGATTGTGGTCGATTTGGGCGTGACTTTCCCTGATATGGATGGCTCTCCGGGTGTGGATTTGATCCTGCCTGACATTGAATGGCTCGAGGCGCGGCGCGACCGCATCGAGGCGGTTTTTGTGACCCACGCGCACGAAGACCACGTTGGTGCCATTGCCCACACCTATGGCCGTCTTGGCGCGCCGATTTATGCGCGTGCCTTTACGGCAAACATTGCGCAACGCAAGATGTCTGAACACGGGCATCCGGCGAATGCGGTGACAGTTGTGGGTGCATGGCCAGAACAGCGCGACTTTGGCCCGTTCAAGGTTGGCTTTTTGCCGATGTCCCACTCGATCCCCGAGAGCTCGGCGATGGTGATCGACACGCCGCATGGCCGCGTGATCCACACCGGCGATTTCAAATTGGACAAAACCCCGCTGGTCGGCGAAGCGTTTGATCCTGATCTATGGGCCGAAGTATCGGCAGGCGGCGTCAAAGCCTTGGTCTGCGACAGCACAAATGTGTTTTCGCCCAACGCAGGTAAATCCGAAATCACCGTCGGACCCGAGATCGAAAAACTGGTGTCATCCGCCAAAGGTATGGTCGTGGCGACCACCTTTGCATCCAACGTTGCGCGCGTGAAAACACTGGCCGAAGCGGGCGAACGGGCAGGGCGGTCTATCGTTTTGTTAGGCCGTGCGATGCGTCGCATGGTCGAAGCCGCGATCGAAACCGGCGTTCTAAAAGACTTCCCATCCGTGGTCAGCCCCGAAGATGCCAAAAGCCTGCCACGCGAACATCTGATGTTGTTGGTGACTGGTTCGCAAGGCGAACGTCGCGCGGCCTCGGCCCAGCTGGCACGCGGGAAATACATGGGTCTGACGATGAAAGAGGGCGATACGTTCCTGTTTTCGTCCAAAACCATCCCGGGCAATGAACGCGGCGTGATCCGCATCATCAACGCCTATTCGGAAATGGGTGTGGATGTGGTTGATGATTCATCTGGCCTGTACCACGTGTCCGGCCACGCAAACCGCCCCGACATCGAGGCGATGCACGATCTGGTCAAACCGCAAATCCTGATCCCGATGCACGGCGAACACCGTCACTTGCGCGAACACGTCAAACTCGGCGAAGCCAAAGGCATCAAAGGTGTTCTGGCTGTGAACGGCATGATGATCGATTTGTCCGGTAACACACCAAACGTCGCGGAATACATCGAAACCGGCCGTACCTATCTGGATGGCTCTGTGCAAATCGGCGCGCTGGACGGCGTGGTGCGGGATCGCATTCGTATGGCCTTGAACGGTCATGTGGTTGTGACGCTGATCTTGGATGATGCGAACGAACCACTGGGTGAACCATGGTGTGAACTGATGGGACTGCCGGAAACCGGATCATCAAACACGGCATTGGTCGAAGTTCTGGAACACGACCTAAGCCAGTTTTTGGGCCGCGCTGATGCCAAAACCCTGCGTGATGACGATGATTTGGGCAATGCGCTACGTAAAATTGTGCGCAATTCGGCGCAAAATGAGATCGGTAAAAAGCCGGAAGTAACAGTCGTGGTTTCGCGTCTAAGCTAAGCGCTGACGCGGGTCTTGATCGATAGAGACAAAAAAGGGGCGCAGATCAACTGTGCCCCTTTTTCATGTCTTAATGGCTAGCAGTTAGCTGTTGTAGCGATCTGCAAAGCTGAGTTCGATAAACGTTGGCGTGTGATCGCCAAGTCCCAAGACCTTGTTGCCGCCACGATCGTTGTTGCGATCAGACTGTTTCGGGGCTTGCTTGGCCGAAGAACTGGACCGGTTGCGCGAAGACGATTTGGCCCGCGTGTCGGTTTTTTGTTCTGTTGGTTGCTCAGGTGCTTTGGACGCTTCTAGCGGTGCTGCTGCCTGAACCGTGTCTACAACAGGCGTCGTTTCAGGTTTTTTCGAACGGCTACGGCTGCGAGGTGCCTTTTCGACAGGTGCGTCACTTGCGGGTTTTGGTGCCGGTGATTTGGCAACCGGCGCGAGCGTTTTCAGCGGGTTGTCCAAGCGTGGAATGGCTTTTTGCAACAAGCGTTCTACGTCTTCGAAATTCTTTTCGTCGCGCGAGGTGCAAATCATGATCGTTTTGCCTTCGCGACCAGCACGTCCGGTGCGACCGATGCGGTGAATGTAATCTTCGGCGTGGCTGGGCACGTCAAAGTTGAAAACGTGGCTGACCGATGGCACATCAAGCCCGCGTGCGGCGACATCAGAGGCGCACAAAAAGCGCAGTTCGCCCGAGCGGAATTTATCAAGCGTTTTGGTGCGCTGTGACTGGTCTAGATCGCCGTGGATCGGGGCCGCATCATAGCCGTATTTCGAGAGCGATTTGGCAACGATATCAACGTCCGTCTTGCGATTGCAAAAGATGATGGCGTTGGTGCATTTTTCGCCCTCAGCGTCGATCAACATACGCAAAACTTTACGTTTTTCAGTGGCTTCGCGATCCTTGCGCGACCCTTTGAACATGACAACGGCTTGCTCAATTGTCTCGGAGGCCGACGCTTGGCGCGCAACCTCAACCCGCTCTGGGTTAGACAGGAACGTGTTGGTGATGCGTTCGATTTCAGGGGCCATGGTTGCCGAGAAAAACAGCGTTTGACGCGTGAAAGGCGTCAGGCCAAAGATGCGTTCGATATCAGGGATGAAACCCATATCGAGCATACGGTCAGCTTCGTCCACAACCATGATTTTGACGTCAGTCAGGATCAGCTTGCCACGTTCGTGGTGATCGAGCAGGCGACCTGGCGTGGCAATCAAGACATCGACGCCTTTGTCGATCAGTTTGTCCTGTTCTTTGAACGAAACGCCGCCTATCAGCAGCGCTTTGGTCAGTTTCAGGTGCTTTGTGTAGGTGTCAAAGTTCTCGGCAACTTGGGCGGCCAATTCGCGCGTCGGGCACAAAACCAAGGACCGTGGCATGCGCGCACGGGCACGGCCGCGCGCAAGCATCGTGATCATCGGCAGTGTGAAACTGGCGGTTTTGCCGGTGCCGGTTTGGGCAATCCCCAAAACGTCGCGCCCTTCGAGCGCGGGGGGAATTGCACCCGCCTGGATCGGCGTTGGTGTTTCATAGCCAGCTTCTTCGATGGCTTTGAGGACCTTTGAATTCAGGTTCAGATCAGAAAATTTTGTCATGTATGTCCGTATGTTGCGGACATTCACTTGGCCCGCGGCAGCGATTTGCGCCGGCCCGAATGGCCCTAGGGGCGATCTGGTGATCGCAGCACTTGTGCGCCAATACCAAGAAGCGCAGTTGGGGTCAAACTATCAGGTGAAATCAGGGAAGTGGCGCGCCAATTTTGCATCTAAATCCAGTGTAATTTCGCGGTACATTTCGCGTGCTTGCAAACGGGCGCGCAAGGCGTCGGTATCGGTTGCGACTTCGGTGTAAAAACGACGCAAACCTTCTTCGCCCTCTGCGGCCTCAAGCGTTTGAAACATCTCGTGCAACGTCAAACCACCGCGTTTGCGTGATTTGGCAGGGGCCAGTTCCGCGCGGTAGGACCCTTGTTCCAACCGGTACCGATAGGCGGCAATCCAGTCTTCCCATGTTTTTGCGTGGGCGTGCGCCAGATCTATGTCGCTCAGTTCAATTTCGTTCGGGTTCATTGCATCGCCTTGAAAGGCATTGTGAATCCGAACGCTGATGTCGGGTAACCCTGTGCGCACAAACAGTTTTCCGGCGACATGGCTTAGAAATCCACCTTTGATGTAGGCCCCGAATTCGGGATAGATATCCTGTACGATCCGGGTGCGTTCCGGCCCATTCGGGATGAATGTTTTGTAAGAGTTCCCAACACCTGCCAATTGTTCCATCGGGCGGGTGCGGGCGCATGCGGTGTCGGGATCAAGGGTTGCCAAACTGTCAGATACAGAGGTTTGGGGCACCAGAAATTCATCGACATCCATGTGGATTAACCAGTCAACTTCGACCTTGCGATTGTAGGCATGAGTAGCATTTCGGCTTTGACGGACTTGGTGTTTTTCGGGCCTTTTGCCATCGATTTTTTGCCAATGGGCGGCATCACAGGCTTGAACCCGTATTTTTGGGTGGGCCTTTAACGAGGCAAATGCATCGCTGTCTGGATCATCGAGATATAGGTACAATCGGTGCGCGCCGGCGTCGATGTGATACGCAGCAAAGCGCAAGATATCCGCCGTGGGTGCCAGTATCGTCGCCGCCAGCCCCCATTTTGTCATGCGCTAAATCCCTGATGACCCAAATTGACGCGCGACCTTTTCATCCAGATCCAGCGTCCATGTCACCAGCATGTCATGGGCGGCCAATAGGTCAAGCCGTTCGGTGCTGGCAAGGCACATTTCATCAAAGAAAGCACGCAATCCCGCGTCCCCGTCTTCTTCGGTAACCACATTTAGTACGTCATTTAGAGCCATGGTTTCATTTGTTTTTTTGCGATACGACCCTTTCGACATTCGATAATCGAAGTGTCGCTTGAACACATCCCAACTTGGGGCGTGTGCATGGCCGATCACCACGTCGGGCAAGGCATGACCGTTGATGATTTTCGCTCCTTTTTGCAGCATCGCATGGATGCCGATCCGCACGTTCGGCAGCCCCACACGCGCGATATTCTTGCCACCCGCATAGCTGATAAAACCATCAGGCAAAAAATTACCGAACGTCGGATAGATGAGGCGCATTTCGTGTTTCTTGCGTTTTGCATGCTTGCGGGCGCGTTTGAAATAGGCGGGTTTGTTCCAGGGATCATCGCTCGCAAGCATCTCGATAGGTGTGATGCGCGCAAAGGCGGCGTCGTTTGGGACCGTGATCAGGTGGTGGGCCAAAGGTTCAGCGGTGAGTAGAAATTCGTCAACATCGATGTGGCACAACCAGTCCATTTTGCTGCGATTATAGGTGTGCGTGGCGTTGTATGCCTGGCGCAATTGGTGAGTTTCACGCGCTTTTTCAGGGGCTTGCGCCCAATGGGCATCGTCACATTGAACAAAGCGGACCTTTGGATGGGCCAGTCGTTCAGCCAGTTTCGTATCCGGTTCATCAAGGTGGATAACGATTTCTGCGGCACCCATATCGAGGTGCCACGCGATAAAACGCGCGACATTCATCGCGGGCGCTTTGATCGTACTGACGACGCCCCAGCGTAAAGTGTCCGGGTCCGTCTGTGCTGGCGTCGAGGGGGTCACAACCGTTGTGCGAGTAGCCGGTTTTTCGATGTCAGCAGCCACGCAATTACACCATCATTTCCTTGGTCGCAGTCAGCCTGATGTCGGAGTAATCACGTTCAACACGGTCGATGTCCCATTGCAGACGGGTCAAATAAACAATGTCGCCATCGTGGTCATGCGCGATGTGCAGTTTGTTGGCTTCTGTAAATTTATCAACGGCTTGTTTGTCACCGTTCACCCAGCGCGCAGAGGTGAATTGCGACTGTTCAAAGCGCACGGGCAAGCCATATTCCAGCTCGATACGGCTGGCCAAAACCTCGAATTGCAACTGCCCGACAACACCAACAACAAAACCCGATCCGATGGACGGTTTAAAGACCTTGGCGGCGCCTTCTTCGGCGAATTGCATCAATGCTTTTTCCAGATGCTTGGCCTTTAGCGGATCACCTGCGCGCACGCCTTGCAGCAGCTCTGGTGCGAAGGACGGGATGCCGGTGACGCGGATCGCTTCGCCCTCGGTTAACGTGTCGCCGATGCGCAACTGGCCGTGGTTCGGGATGCCGATGATGTCGCCGGCCCACGCCTCTTCGGCCAGTTCGCGGTCAGAGGCCAAGAACAGCACCGGGTTCGAGATCGCCATTTGTTTTTTGGACCGCACATGGGTCAGTTTCATGCCGCGATGAAAGTGCCCCGACGCAAGACGCACAAAGGCCACACGATCGCGATGCTTTGGGTCCATGTTGGCTTGAACCTTGAAAACAAATCCTGCAACTTTGGTTTCTTCGGGGGCAACATTGCGCGGTTGCGCCGACTGAATCTGCGGTTCGGGACCGTAGTTTGCGATCCCCTCCATCAATTCCTTAACGCCAAACGAATTGATCGCAGATCCGAACCAGATCGGTGTCAGCGATCCTTCTGCCATCGCCGCCTTGTCCATTGGTGGTAGCAATTCGCGGGCCATCTCCAGCTCTTCGCGCAATTGCGCCAGTTGGGCTTCGGGCACGTGTTCCGCCAATTTCGGGTCATCCAAACCATTGATTTCGATGGATTCAGCAACCTTGTTACGATCCGCACGGTCCATCAATTCAAGGCGGTCGCCCAAAATGTCGTAGCACCCGATGAAATCACGCCCGACCCCGATGGGCCAGCTGGCAGGGGTCACGTCAATCGCTAGGTTCTCTTGAATTTCGTCAATGATCTCAAAGACATCACGGCTTTCGCGGTCCATCTTGTTACAGAATGTCAGGATCGGTAAATCGCGCATCCGGCACACTTCGAACAGCTTTTGCGTTTGGGATTCAACGCCCTTTGCGCCATCAATCACCATGACTGCGGCGTCAACTGCGGTTAGCGTGCGGTAGGTGTCTTCGGAAAAGTCAGAGTGGCCCGGCGTGTCCACCAGATTGAACCGGAAGTGTTTGTAATCAAAAGACATTGCAGAGGCCGAGACAGAGATGCCGCGGTCTTTTTCCATTGCCATAAAGTCAGAGCGTGTGCGTCGTGCTTCGCCCTTTGCCCGTACTTGGCCCGCCATTTGGATCGCTCCACCGAACAACAAGAATTTCTCGGTGAGGGTCGTCTTGCCGGCATCAGGATGCGAGATGATCGCAAACGTGCGGCGGCGCGCGATTTCAGGCGGCAAGGCGGGGCGGTTTGAGGCGGTATCCAACATGAAGACCGCTATAGATTGGGGGTCGGCGTCGCGCAAGGTGCTGGGGGTCGTCAATCACGCGGGTAAGGTGTGCGTGTCGCACACCACCGATTATCAGGCGATCACCGAGACGAGGCTTTTTTAAGTAATTCCGCCGCGTCCGGTCTGTTCAACAACCCTTCTTGTACATCCAAACCCGAATGCGGCAGATTAGAATGACCAAGGATAACATCCCCTAAGCTTTCTGACAGATCAGCGGGTAAAACCGGCTTTGTACGGCTGTCGATCAACATGGATTCGGCAGCAATGCCTTCCGCATAAATGATCTGGTGCCCATCGAATAGCAGTTGGAAATAATCAACAAATCCACCGTCTCGCACCCGCACGCTATCCCCGTTCACCAAGTGGCGCGCCTTTACCAGCAGCTCAGACCGTCCGGCCCCCAATTTGTCACTGCGCTGGTAGATAAACAGGCGATGATCGGGCCCAAGGATCAGATCGTGCTCGTTGTTCAGCGTCCCGGCAGTGATGCAAATCGGGGCAAATTCACCAACTGCGCGGACAGTGCTTTGCCCGATCCAGCGCACCTTTTGTGGCCCGTCATCACGGGTCAAAACCCGGTCGCCGACTTGCAAATCTTCGATAGGTCGCTGTGCGCCAGATGCCAACGTAATATGGGTGCCCCGAGAAAAATTGACACACGCCACTTGGGCAAATGTTTGGGCCGGATTGTCCGTGTTGATTCCGACAAGCGAATAGGACGCGCTGTGGTTCAGCGGCACCAAAGGCAACAGGTAAATGTCGTTCACATGGTCGCTGTCATCCACTTCGACCAACACCAGCGCGTCAGATGTTTGCCCGTCCGGCGATATCAAGGTTAACGCACTGTCCAAATGGATTGCGGCCCCGGTTTGCCCGATTTCGGTGTCTTCCGCGACTTTAAACACGGCCTCTCCGACGGGGCGCAAAGACAGGCGCGCAGGCTCGCTGCCGTAGCGAAATTCATAGACGTCATCCAACACCAGCTCTGCTGCAAACGACAGCGCATCGTCCAAGTTGGCGCCGTCAATCACAGTGAAGTCGTGACAGCGGATCACCGGCAAGCTTTGCGCAGGCACCAGGGCGGCCTGAGGGCTTTTCAGCGTGCTGTTGAACGAATCTTGGGTCATTGAACCAATGCAACCTGCGATAAAGGATTGTTTGTTATGGTATTTCACTAATCTAGGAGTGTGGCGATCTAGCGTCAATCGGTTGATGATTTCAAGGAGCCTTCAGCAACTGAAAAATAGCTTCCGTCTATGGCTGGTCCTTGTACGACGCAAAGTGTTAGGAATTTCCCAACATCTTTTCAGAAGGAATACACAATGGATTTGGGAATCAAAGGCAAACGCGCACTGGTGTGTGCATCGTCAAAAGGCCTGGGTTTGGGCTGTGCCGAGGCATTGGCCGCAGCGGGCGTTAACCTTGTGATGAACGCACGTGGGGCAGACGCGCTTGAGGCATCGGCCCAAACCATTCGCGACACCTACGGCGTTGACGTCGTGATTGTGGCCGCTGACATTGCCATACCAGACGGGCAGGCGGCAGTTCTGGCCGCAGCGGACGGCGTTGATATCTTGGTGAACAATGCAGGCGGCCCGCCTCCGGGCATGTGGTCTGACTGGACGCGCGACGATTTTATCGCAGCACTTGATGCAAACATGCTGGCCCCGATTGCGATGATGAAAGCGTTGTTGCCGGGCATGATGGATCGCGGCTGGGGCCGTGTCGTCAACATTACGTCGCAGTCCGTTAAGGCCCCGATTGCGGTGCTGGGTCTGTCCAATTCCGCGCGCGCAGGCCTCACAGGCTACGTCGCGGGCACCTCGCGTCAAGTCGCAGGCAAAGGCGTCACGATCAACAATTTGTTGCCGGGCATCCACGCTACAGACCGCGCAATTTCGCTGGACACCGGCGTGACCAAGGCCAAAGGTATTTCGATGGATCAGGCCAAAGCCGAACGCTGCGCCACGATCCCTGCAGGCCGCTATGGCACCCGCGAAGATTTCGGCTCGACCTGCGCGTTTCTGTGCAGCCAGCATGCCGGTTTCATCGTTGGTCAGAACATTCTGCTGGACGGTGGTGCCACGAACGCAACGCTTTAGGCTGCTGATATGGCTGAAAAATTCTCGCTTAAGGATCATCTGTTTAACCCGGAAACGGTTGCGCAACTGGCGGCTGAATACGCCGCTGGTGTGCCTGCATTTGATGCGGCGCAGTTCACAACAGAGGCCTTGGGTGGTTTCCAATCGCGCGAGTTGATGGACCGGTTAGAGTGGCTCGCGACGTGCGTTGAAACGCAGTTGTCGCCGGATTTCAACGTGATGGCGGATCAGCTAGAGGCGGCAATGCCAGCGCGTCTTGATCCATCCCTGCGCGATGATGATTTTGGCCATTTCATTCACGGCGTGCCTGGAATTTTGGCCGTGCGTCACGGGCTGGAAAACCACCGCGAAAGGGCGCTTGATCTGCTGCACGCCGCCACGCAACGGTTTTCGATGGAGTTCTACATCCGCCCGTTCCTGAACCGTTGGCCCGACGAAACCTTGGGTCGTTTGGCGCTTTGGGCCGGCGATCAAAACTATCACGTGCGTCGACTGGTCAGCGAGGGCACGCGCCCGAAACTGCCGTGGGCAAAATCGGTAACCTTGACCCAAGACCAGACACTGCCGTTGCTGGATCAGCTGTTTGCAGATGGCACCCGATATGTGACCCGCTCGATTGCCAACCACCTGAATGATATCGCAAAATTCGCACCTGATGTGGTTGTCGATCAGTTGGCGGCTTGGGCCAATTCAAACACGCAAGTCGACAAAGAAATGGCGTGGATGCAGCGCCATGCCTTGCGCACCTTGGTCAAGGATGGCCACGCAGGCGCGCTGGACATGCTTGGTTATCGGGCCGACGCGCCTGTGCGGGTCACAGCGCAGATGAAAACGCCCGAGGTCAAAATCGGTGATGCGTTGACGTTCGAGGTGCAGATCGCGGCCGATGAACTCTGCGATGTTTTGGTGGATTACCGCATCCGTTTCGCCCGTCCGTCAGGCAAGTCTGCCGAAAAAGTGTTCAAGCTCAAGCAAGGTAAGGTGCGTCTCGACGCACCGCTGTCGCTTGCGAAAAAGCACACCCTCAAAGCACAGGCCAGCACCTTTCAATGGCACGCGGGTCCGCACGCTTTGATCGTGCAAGTCAACGGTGTCGATCATGCCGAGCTGGCGTTTGAAGTGACTGGATAACGTTACCCTTACGGATCCAATCTTCACGTTAACGTATGTGCGCTGGTGCAAAGGGTGTCGCCCTGTTACGAGGTATCGATTGATTTTGCCCAAGGACGCTGCGCATGCAAGCCACTGCTTTGATTTCTATTGTTGCGCTGATCATCGTAGGCTCGATTGCCGTCGCCCCACGGCGCGCCAGCATCGAAGGCTTCTTTGGCGGCCTGTCCGTTTCAGGTTCTGCTCCCGGTCTTTGGGTCTTAGTTCTCAGCCAAGTCACCACCTGGATTTTTGCCCGATCCCTGATGAATGCGGCCATCTTGGGCTACTACTACGGGATCGCGGGGACCCTTGCTTACGCGGCCTATTACGGCTCTTTTCTAAGCGGCGCGTTGATCGTCGCACGCCTGCGCAGCAAAGGCGCAGAGTCTCTCCAAGACTGGCTGGGAACGCGTTTTGGAACTGTCGGAACGGGCAGTTACAACGTGGTTGTGGCCTTGCGCCTGCTGTCCGAAGTCTTTGCCAACTTACTCGTTATCGGCCTGATCGCGGCGGCTGTTTTGGGCGGCACCGGCACGTGGGCCATCGTGGTGCTCGCGGTCATCGGGCTGGCGTATTCCGCGTGGGGCGGGCTGAGTGCAGCCTTGCGTACCGACGTCGTGCAAATGTTGCTGTTTCTCGCGGCCTTTGGCGCGGCGTTTTTGGCCTTGGTGTTCAGCCCCGATTTCAACCTTGGCGCGGTTTTGACCGCCCCCGGCGCCTCCGGTCCCTACAACGGTTGGATACTGCTGGCGGTCGCGGCGTTGCAGGTGTTTTCATACCCCGCGCATGATCCGGTGATGATGGATCGCGGGTTCATCGCAGACCCTGCCACCACGCAAAGATCGTTCCTGCACGCGTTCTGGATTTCGACCCTGTGCATCATTGCGTTCGGCTTTTTCGGGATCCAAGCCAGCTTGATCGGTGCGGAATACGAAGGTCAGTTGATCGGCACATGGGCGGGCATGTTCCCGCCTTGGGTGTTCGTTTTGCTGATGGTGTCACTGGTTGTCTCGGCGCTCAGCACGCTTGATTCCGCATTGGCGTCTGCTGCGCGATTGGTGGTCGAGGAACTGCATTTGGCCCCGCGCACCTTGAACGGCGGGCGCATCGTGATGGTCGCATTTATGGTGGCGGGGGCGGCGCTGACCTTATGGGGGAACAAGACGTTGTTTGACGCGGTCGCGGTGTCTGGCACGGCGTCGATGTTCCTGACGCCTGTGTTGGTCGTGGGCCTGTTGGGCGGGCGCACCATCGCGCTTTGGTCCTACGTCGTGGCCTACGGCGCTGCGATTTTGGGCGCGTTCATGTATTTTGCCCGCAGCTGGGACAGCATCGCGGCAGTATGGGGGAACAAGACGTTGTTTGACGCGGTCGCGGTGTCTGGCACGGCGTCGATTCTGCCCGAGGGCCACAAGTACGAGCAATTGTTGGTGATTTGCATCTGCGTTCTGATCGTCGGCTTTGCCTCAGTTCTTGCAGGGGCGCGCAAGGGCTGATAGCGCTTATCTGACTTAATTAATCAGAAACAGAGCTGCCCGTTTTGCAACCCCAAACGCCCCGTTTAGAAATTCGCAACTTGCGGCGCAGCTTTGACGGGCGCGCGGTTGTTGACGGCGTGTCGCTGCGCATAATGCCGGGGCAGGTGACGTGTTTGCTGGGCCCGTCTGGATGCGGTAAATCCACGACCTTGCGGATGATTGCCGGTGTCGAAATGCAAGACAGCGGCGAAATTTACGTTGATGGCAAACTGATCTGCGACACGGTGTTTCGTATCCCGCCCGAGCGCCGTGAAATCGGTTTGATGTTTCAAGATTTCGCGCTGTTTCCGCATCTTAGCGTGGCGGACAATGTGGCCTACGGTCTGCGCGGATCAAAGGCCGAAAAACGCGCGCGGGTCGAGGAATTGCTGGGTCGCGTTGATCTGATGGATTTCATCGATGGCTATCCGCATCAACTGTCGGGTGGCGAACAGCAGCGGGTTGCACTGGCGCGCGCGTTGGCCCCACGTCCGCGGATCATGCTGATGGATGAACCGTTTTCCGGCCTTGATAACCGCCTGCGTGACGGCATCCGGGACGAGACGCTGAACATCCTAAAAGACGAAGACACCGCCGTTCTACTGGTCACTCACGAACCGGACGAAGCGATGCGCATGGCCGACGAAATCGCGCTGATGCGGGATGGAAAAATCGTGCAACAAGGTGCGCCGTATAACGTCTATACGCGGCCCATCGATCGGGCCTCGGTCGCGTTTTTCAGCGATGCGAACATGCTGAATGCAACGGTTGAGGGCGCGCTGGCTATGACCCCGTTTGGCCGGTTTTTGGCCCCCGGTGTGCCGGACGGGACCGAAGTGTCGATTGTTTTTCGCCCCCAGCATTTGCGCATCGATTTTGACCGCGCCGGCAAAGGCCCGGTGCCGACGCCCGTCGATGGCACCCCTGCGCGCGCCGTCGTGGAACGCGCCCGTTTCATGGGCAACGAGAGCCTGATCGAGTACAAATTGGACCACGACGGGTCCGTCATGAAAGCCACCGTTCCCAACGTTTTCCTACCGCAAGCGGGCACTGTGATGTGGCTGACAGTGCGGCGTGACCGGTGTTTTGTTTTCGCATCATAGGAGTAAGCACATGAGATTGTTGACTGAATTCGGCATGGGCACATCGCTGCGCCGTGGTGATTACACACAAGCGGCAAAACGCGCGGTCCAAGACGCCTTGTGGCACAATTCGATCAATCTGGCAGAGCTGTTCGGCTTTGAAAAAGAAGCGATGCGTATCACCGTCGACGTTGGCGTGCAGCGCCCTGATCAGGTCGACGTGGCGGCCTTGGCCGAGGTGTTTCCCTATGGCTCAACCACGTTCAACGTGCAGCGCGGTGGCCTTGATATTGCCCGCCCTGAGGGCACCGGAAATCCGACGATCATGGCCAATGTCGCCCTGTCTGTTGCCTTTGAAATGGAGCGCGAAGCATGAGCGAGATCACAGCAGAGCAGCGCATCATCATCGAAATGGGCATGGGCAACGACCTGCACGGCATGGATTACACCAAGGCCAGCACGCGCGCGATCGAAGACGCATTTCGCCATTCATCCCTACCGATTTTTGGCGCGCTTGACCTAAGCCACGATGCGATGCGTGTACAAGTGACCGTTGGTGTGCAAGATCCCGATCAGGTGGACGTTGAGGTTCTCAAGGCCAAACTGCCGCGCGGACGTGCCGAGGTGTCCGTGGTGTTTGGTGGGCTGAACGTGGTGTCGCCAGACGGTGGCGATACAATCGTGATTGCCCAAGCTTCGGTCGAGGCGTTTTTGCCGCCGCAAACCGGTTGGACGCTTAAGCCTGCGGGCTAGGCATATCGTCCAAGGTTTTGCCGACCTCATCCACAAACATCTGCGGTTGCGCCTGCGCGGACTGAATTAAATCAACGCGGAACTCTCTGAAATCATTGCGGGTTTCGCACCACGCAGTCAAAATCCAAACACGCGCCCAGTGTTCTAGTTTCAGCGGGCGGATGATGCGCGATGTGATCCTGTCGCCTTTGGAATGATAGGTAATGCGCAGTTTTTGCTTGGCCCGAATGGCTGCACGCAGGGTTGGCATCTGGGACAATCCGCGCGCGCTATCGCCAAAGGACGAGGCCGCGTAGGCCCAAGTTTGCGCATCTGGTGTCGCGTGTTGGGGCAGGGCGGTTTCGAGTTTTGCACCAAGGCTAGTTGCGGCGCGGCGCAGGTCCGGATCCGCGGCCTCGGACACAATGGCAAGGCCAAGGTTGAGGACTTCGATTTCTTCGTCGGTCAAGTGTAGTGACGGCAGGGTCGTGACGGGTTGCGCCTGATACCCGATCCCGCGCGCGCCTTTGACGGGCAGGCCGCTGGCCATCAGATCATCCATGTCACGGTAGATCGTGCGGGGCGACACAGCAAACGCGTCGGCCAATTCTTGGGCCGTGTGCAATCGCCCGTCTTGCAGGGTTTGCATAATTTTGGTGAGACGATCAGGACGGGACACGGTAAAACCTAATATTTGTGCGCAACTGACATTAACATGTCAGTTTGATCTGCGCTAGCCTTGGAAATCCACCTTTGCACTGCCACAAACGCCAAAATCACCGCATTGCCGCTTTCCTAACGCGCAAGGCGTGCCTAAAACGGTTCTCGACATTTGGGCACGTGGGACACCCCCGTGCGAGACCTAAAAAGAGTGGAGACTGAATATGTCACTTGGACCTTGGCAAGTATTGCTGATCGCTGTTGTTGTGCTGGTGCTGTTTGGGCGCGGCAAGATTTCGTCGCTGATGGGCGAAGTCGGTAAGGGCATCACGTCCTTCAAAAAAGGCATCACCGAAGGCACGCAAGAGCTGGAAGACGACGCCGCAGACGCAGCTGAAACTGCAAAAGACGTTACACCTGAAACGGTTGCTAAAGCCGCGACAGACGACAAAGACAAAGGTTAAGCCATGTTTGGTATGGGCGGGGTCGAGATGCTGATCATCGGCATCGTCGCCCTTATTGTGGTCGGTCCAAAGGACCTGCCGATGCTGTTTCGCCAAGTCGGGCAGTTTGTCGGCAAGGCCCGTGGTATGGCGCGCGAATTCCAGTCTGCGATGAACCAAGCGGTTGATCAATCGGGCATGAAAGACGTGCAAAGCAGCCTAAAGGCGGCGACGAACCCGATGGGGGCTGCGATGAATTCCGTCAAGGATGCCGCCCGTGATGCGACAGAGGCGATGAACCTCGACCCTGACAGCGAGACCGGCAAGCTGGCGGCCAAGCGGGCAGAGCAGACCAAGAAAATCCAAGCCTCGACAGCGCGGGCCGCAGCAGAACGCAAAGCGCGCGAAGCAACCGAGGCACTGACCAAAGCGGACGAAGCAGAGGCCGCCTTGGCGCCTGCACCAAAAGCGAAAGCGGCGAAACCCAAAACTGCAAAGCCTAAAACGGCCGCAAAACCCGGCAAGCCTAAAACTCCGAAGAGCAAAACATGACCCAAACCGACGACATGGAAGAGGGCATGGACGCATCCAGCGCCCCGCTGATCGAGCATCTGACAGAGCTGCGCACGCGGTTGATCCGCTCGGTTGCAGCCTTTGTTGTGGCGATGATATTCTGTTTCATCTTTGCGGGTTTCCTGCTGGATTTCCTGCTGCTGCCGATTGAAAAAACCATGCGCGAGCTGGGCAATGAAAACCCGGTCATGCAGTACACGGCCCCGCAGGAATACTTTTTCACCTTGCTCAAGATCGCCATGGTTGGCGGTTTGGCTTTGGGCTTTCCGATCATCGGCACGCAGCTGTGGCGCTTCGTGGCACCTGGTTTGTACCGCAATGAAAAATCCGCGTTCCTGCCGTTTTTGGTGGCCTCACCTGTGTTATTCATCATCGGCGCGCTGTTTGCGCATCTGATCGTGACACCGCTGGCGATGCGGTTTTTCCTTGGGTTTGCTGATATTCAATCGGTGTTGTCGCTGGTCACCGCACCGGGTGAAGTCGTCGATGACGCCGCCGCGGCCAAGTCCGGCATCGACATCGTTTTCAACGGTAAGGTGAACGAAACGCTGGACATCACGCTCAAGCTGATCGTGGCCTTTGGTCTGTGTTTCCAGCTGCCTGTACTGCTGACGTTGATGGGCAAATCCGGCCTGATTGATGCGGGCGGTCTGCGCCGCGTGCGCAAATACGCGGTTGTTGGCATTTTGACATTGGCCGCCGTGGTGACGCCGCCTGATGTGATCACCCAAGTCATTCTGTTTGTCGCCGTTTACGGGTTGTACGAGATTTCGATCCTGTTGGTGGCCCGTGTGGACCGCGACCGCGAAGCGAAACTGCGCGAAGACGGGTTTTATGAAGACGACGAAGAGATGTTTGACGAAGACATTGAGGACGACGACAAATGACCGATGAGCCGATGTTGCGCATTGCGCAGGCGCTGGAACGACTAGCGCCTGCACCTTTGCCCGCCCCTGATTTCGGGGCGGCGTCGGCCTTTGTCTGGCACACCGCTCCGGATCGTTTGGAACCGGTTCACACCGTCTCGCGCATTCCGCTAAGCCTGCTGGTTGGCGTCGACCGGTCGCGTGATACTTTGCTCGCCAACACCACGCAATTCGCCAAAGGTTTGCCGGCCAACAACGCCCTGTTGTGGGGGGCGCGTGGCATGGGCAAATCCAGCTTGGTCAAGGCGATCCACGCCGATGTTCAGGAACGCCATGCGCACCTGAAGATTGTGGAACTGCAACGCGAAGACTTGCCCTCGGTCGGCCGTCTGCTGAACCTGCTGCGCGGTGTCAAAGCGCAATTTATCCTGTATTGTGATGATCTTAGCTTTAGCAACGATGACACACATTACAAATCGCTCAAGGCGGTTCTGGATGGCGGGATCGAAGGGCGACCTTGCAATGTCGTGCTGTATGCCACGTCGAACCGTCGCCATTTGATGCCACGTGACATGATCGAAAATGAACGCGGATCAGCAATTAATCCGGGCGAAGCGGTCGAGGAAAAAGTGTCTCTGTCGGATCGTTTCGGGCTTTGGCTGGGCTTTCACGCCTGCGATCAAGATCAATATTTGTCGATGATCCAAGGGTATTGCGCAGCGTACGGCGTCACGATTTCACCAGATGATTTGCGCGCACAAGCCATCGAATGGCAAGCCACACGCGGCGGTCGATCCGGGCGCGTGGCGTGGCAATTCTTTAGCGATCTTGCTGGTCGCAGTGGTGTTAAGTTAACCGCCTAAGCGACTGCTTTTTATTGCAAATACGGTAGTGGGTCGACGCTATCAAAGCCGTTGCGCACCTCGAAATGTACGTAGGCGTCATCGCCGCTGCGCAGTTTTGCAATGCCTTGGCCGCGACGCACTGTATCGCCTTTTTGCACCGCAACATCTGTCACGTTTGCATAGACGGTCAGCAGGTTGTCGGGGTGGCGCACAACAATGATTGGCACGCCATCAGCGCTTTGGGTGATGGCGGCGACAGTGCCTGCATCTGCGGATTTCACCGAGGTTCCGGGTGCCGCTTTGATGTTGATACCTTCGTTTTTGCCTTTGGAATATTCGCGGATAATGTCGCCTTTGATCGGAAAGCCCATCTTGGCCGCTTTGACGGGGGCGGTGGTTTTGCCGACATTGACGGTTGGCGCAGGCGTGGCTGCAGGTGTGGTCGCGGTATCGTTTGCGGGCAACGGTTTGACCGCACTGGGCGGTGTCGGTGTTGGCGAGCCGACACCGGGTGCAGGTGTCGCCGATGCTGTTGCCACCTCGCGTTGGGGGGGGGGCTGACGTTCAACCGGGATCAGCAAAAACTGTCCTTCGCGGACCGCAAAATCAGCGCCCAGCCCGTTCCATTCTGCCAGTGATTTGGCGGACACTTGGTACAAGCGCGCGACGGTAAATGCGGTTTCGCCGCGTTCGACTTTGTGGCGGATCGGCTCTGCACCCGATTGCGCAGCACTCGATGGTGCCGTGGTGGTTTGCGCAGAGGGCAGGGCCGCTGTTTGCACCGATGTGTCGGGGGAATTGTTGATGGCGTTGCCAGCCAATGTGGTCACATCCAACGGTTGGATCGGGCCAGTCGTTGCTGCACCTGTTGCGGGCGATGGTTCTGCCACGCGGCGGGGAAGGGCGATGATTTCGCCTTTGCGCAACGGCACGTCAGCTGCGACACCGTTAAATTTAGCAAGCTCGGCTGCGTTTAGGTTCAAACGTGTTGCCACATCATTCAGCGTATCGCCGCGATTGGCGACGGCCACCTGATAATTAGGATAAGAGATCACGCCGCGATCATCCGCACGTGGTCGGTTTGCAGTTGCTTTGGTCGCGGCATCAGCCGTGGAAAACCCACCGCCCAATCCGCGCAAATCAAAGTCCAGCGGTTGGCCGTCACAAGCGGCCAAGGCCCCCAACGCGACAGTGGCCAAAATCATACGGCGGCAAGCACCGCGCGGAGCGCGCATGTGTGTGATCATCTGCTATGTCCTCTTGTGGCCCCATGTTTTCCGGAGCTTTTGTCGCACAATACCCATAATGTTAAGGTTTTGCTAGGTCTTCTTGGTCATCCAGCCCAAGGTCGGCTCCGTGGCCCCCATAGGTTTGTATTCAGCGCCCAGCGGGGCCTCATAACCTAGGTCTGCGATGGCCTTGAACAGATAGGGATAGTTGATTTCGCCCTGATCAGGTGCACCGCGTCCAGGCACGGCTGCAAACTGGATGTGACCGATGGATGGCAATAGGTCTTTGATTTTGTCGCATAAATTCCCCTCCATCCGTTGCACGTGATAGCAATCGAACATCAACTTGATATTGGGCAGGCCCACATCGGCGATCACTTGCATCGCTTGCTCTGTGGTGGTCAGGAAATAGCCCGGCGCGTCAAAGTGGTTCAGGGGTTCGATCAGGATCGTGATGCCCAACAGTGCGGCTTGGGTGCAGGCGTAGGTCAGGTTGTCTACAAAGGTGGCATGTGCCTGCGGCCCCGCTGCGAACCCTGCCATGACGTGAATGTTTGGGGTGTTGATTGCACGGGCATAGGCGATGGATTGATCAATTGCAGCGCGCGCTTCTGCCTCGCGACCGGGGATCGCACTTAGCCCGTTGTCACCACCCGCAACATCGCCGCGCGCCGTGTTCAAGCCCAGCATTTGCAGGCCGGTTTCGCGCAGGGCCGCAGAAACGTCTTGGGGCGCTGTGTCGTAGGGCCAATGGCACTCAACCGCATCAAAACCGCAGGATTTTGCAGCACGGATCGCATCGGGCAAGGACAGTTCTGTCCACAAAAACCCCAAGTTTGCAGAAAATTTCATATCATTTCGCCTTTGGCAGCTGCAGCCCTGACTTTTCGGCATAAACTTTTACGACCGCTGCGTCATCTTCAAAACCGAGCCCCATGTCGGCGGCGGCCTTGAATTGGGCCAAGGCGGCTGTGGTGATTGGCGCGTCAAAGTTAACGGTTTCGGCAATATCCAACACAATTCCCAAGTCCTTTGGCCAGATATTGACCGAGGAATGCGCGGTGTAGTCGCCCGCTGCGACGTGCGGCGCGCGGTTTTCCAACATCCAGGATGTGCCAGCGCATTTTGAGATAACTTCGATGAATTTATCTGCTGTCACCCCTTGGGTCAGCCCAAAAGTCAGCGCCTCGGCCATCGTTGCGATGTGCACGCCTGCGAGCAGTTGATTGACCGATTTCATCGCCGATCCAGCGCCGACTTCGGGGCCTAAATCGAACAGGGTTTCTGACACTGACGACAGTAAAGGGCGGGCTGCGTCAAACGCGTCTGGCGATCCTGCGGCCATTATCGACAATTGCCCGTTCATCGATTTTTTGGCCCCGCCTGAAATCGGCGCATCCAAATAATGCACACCAAGTGCCATACAACGTGCGCCCATGTCGCGCGCAAAAGCCGGGGGCACCGTGGCGCAAGACACCACAACAGCGCCCTTTTTCAACGCCGGCACGATGCCTTTTGCACCAAACAGCACGTCTTCGGTTTGGGCGGCGTTCAAAACCACCACGACGACAACGTCCAGAATGTCTGCGACTTTGATCGGAGGCTCGTTTTCGCCGCCGTCACCTTGGAATTTGGTCATCTGCGCAGGGTCAGGATCACTGCCCCAAACCCGATGTGCACCGCGCAAGGCCGAGCATGCTATGCCCAAGCCCATAGAGCCAAGGCCAATTACGGCCACGTTCTGTTTGGTCATTCTAGTCTCCCCACTGCGAAACATGCAGCACTCGTTCGTACATTTCAGCGTCTAACGCGCCTTATCTGGGATCGGGTTTACCTTACGGGAGCTTCACGTCAACCTCTTTGAAGCGGGACGTAAAAAATGCAAATCAAATGCACACCTTATCCGTCTTTGCCCAGCCCTTCGAGCAGGGGAACAAAGCGGACGTCACGCAGTTCGGAATACTCCAAACCGCTTTCGGTTTTGTGGACCTTGATCAGGCTTTGGACCGCGTCCGATTGCCCCACAGGCACGACCATGATGCCGCCCATTTTAAGCTGGGCCAGCAGCGGGCCTGGGGGGTCTTCGGCGGCGGCTGTCACGATGATGCGGTCAAACGGCGCTTGGTCGGGCAGGCCAAACGATCCGTCGCCAGTGATCGCGGTGATGTTGGTCAGATCGAGGTGGTCAAAGATGTCGCGCGCCTCGCGCACCAAGCGGCGATGACGGTCAATCGTGTAGACGCGGCGCGCCAGTTTTGACAGGATTGCGGCCTGATACCCTGATCCGGTTCCAACCTCTAACACCTTGTCACGACTGGTAATATTCAGTGCCTGACTCATCAATCCGACAACAGACGGCTGGCTAATGGTCTGCCCACAAGCAATCGGCAACGGCATGTCCTCGTAGGCGCGATCGGCAAACAGGCCGCGCACAAACGGGCCGCGATCAATCGCCTCCATCGCACCGAGCACCCGCTTGTCCGTCACCCCCTTGGAGCGCAGGGCATAGAGGAATTGCATTTTGCGCTCAGCGTCGGTTTCGGGCGTGTCGCTCATGTGTTGATCGACCCCAGATCGCCCATTACATCGTGGGCGGTCAGATCGGCGCGCATGGGCGTGACCGAAATGTAGCCATCAAGGTTCACAGCTGCGTCCGATCCTGCCGCGCATTTCGCCCGTTGATCGCCGCCTTTGATCCACAGGAATTTACGCCCGGATGGGGCAAAATGCGGTTCGGTGGAAAAGCCGGTGTTTTCGCGCCGTCCTTGGGGGGCCAATTTGATGCCTTTGACGTCCGCACCCGGTACCGGCGGAAAGTTGACGTTGTAAAACAGGCTGTAGTCCGCAGATTCGGTTGGGTTGGCGGCCAGAATGCGGCGAACAACATCTGCGCCGTGCTGGGCTGCGGCCTCAAACGGGTTGTCCATTGTGTTGTTGGCAGGGCCGAAATATTGCGACAGGGCAATGGCGGGCAGACCTTGTAATGCGGCCTCCATCGCGGCCCCAATCGTGCCGGAATAGAGCGTGTTTTCAGCCGAATTATTGCCGCGGTTCACGCCGGACAACACCAGATCGGGTTTGTTGTCGACCATGACCTCGTGCAGGCCAGCAAGGACGCAATCGGCAGGTGCCCCTTCGGCGGCGTATCGGCGGGGGCCGAGTTCGGAAATCATCATCGGATGGGTGTAGCTGATGCAGTGGCCAACGCCGGATTGCTCGAACGCGGGCGCGACGGTCCAGACTTCGCCGGTTGGGCCTGCGATTTCAGTCGCAATGGCGTGCATGATTTTCAGGCCCGGAGCGGCGATGCCGTCGTCGTTGGTGATGAGAATGCGCATAGATGGCCCCTTTGCCCTGTTTTGTAGGCAAGGGCGGCTTGGGCGGCAAGTGCGCGTGCCGCTGTTGAAGGGATTTTTTAGACCACAGGTGCGCGCCGTTGCGCGTAAGACTCAGATTTGAGCAAGCAGGGCCGCGGCCTGATCGGCGGGCGCGGCAAGTCCATCTTTGCTTTCGCCGGGATAAAACCGTGCGCGCGTGGCGGTTGGCATCGGGTCAGGCGTCAAAATGTGCACCTTTGGTCCGGTGGTTGTGGTTTCAGCCTGCCAACTGCGGGCCAGCGCGATTTGCGCGGCTTTGCTGGCACCGTAGCTGCCAAAGAATTGCGTGCCAGCGCGCGGATCGTCAAAGAACACTGCTTGGCCGGATTGCCCCAACAGCGGGGCGACAAAGGTGATCAAACGCGCCGTTGCCGTCACATTCCCGTCCATTGATTTGGCGAAATCCTTGTCGTCAATGTGGGACGCTGGCGTCAGTGGGGCTGCGTGAATGGCCGTGTGCAGCCACATGTCCAGATTGCCCCAGCGATCGAATATGCCACGGCACAGGGTCGCCATTGCCGCCTCGTTGGTGATGTTCATCGGCGCAAGGGTTGCTTGGCCGCCGCGGGCTTGGATGCGGTCATCCAGTTCCTCAAGCGCGCCTGTGGTTTTGGCCACGGCAATGATGTGGTGGGTGTCGCAGAGCGCGATCGCCAAAGCGGCCCCAAGGCCACGGGATGCGCCGGTGATGAGGGCGGTTTTTGTCACGTCTTTTTTCATGCCTGCTAGATGATGGGATACGCGCGCAAGGTCAAGCTTTGGTGCGGTGATAGGTCAGCGTCAGATGGGCGCAGTGGTGGATCGCTTGTTCGGGCAGGGGCGCGCTAAGCCCAAGATAAAGCGCGCGGTTGCCCTGATAACGAAAACTGGCCGGATAGAGCGTACGTATCTGTTCAGAAAGGGTAGAATTGCAGTTCACAAACAGGCCAATCTCGTCCGGATGTTTGTCGCTCCAGGCCACACGCAGGGTCGATCCGATGCCGGATTTCTGCGGCATCCACGACGGCTGCCCCCATTTTAACGTCTCGCTGAGTGCGCCGATTTCCGCCGTTTTCGCCGCGTCCTGCACGATGGCGCGGATCGCGTGAAACTGGTTTTGGGCCGGTTTGGGCCAGACTTGGATCGCCGAGGCGAGGGGATTTGAAAGCTGTGTCATGAGGCAAACCTATAGCACAGTCCTGACAGCTATTGTCAGCAAGGTGTGAACCGCAGCGACAAGCACGACAATCCGCCGTCCAGTTTGGCCGCTTCCGAATTGCCGATTTGGGTGATTTCGTATCCGGCTTTGTCCAGTTTTTCCGCCGTGCAGGGAAAGCCTGCTGGCATCAGAACCGATCCGTTGAACCGGATGGCATTGGCGCAGGCCTCTTCGCCCGGGCTGGTGTGGATCACGTTGTAGCCGTCAAAGCAGCCGGATGCGTCGAGCAGTTCGGTCGACAAAACAGTGACTGCGTCCAGCAGCGAACAGTCGGTTTTAAAATGCAGCACGCCGGGGGGCGTTTGCACGGTGCGCACCTTGTGACCCCATTTTGCGGTGATGTCCGTTAGGTTCGCGACACCTGTGGCGTCCGTGCGCGCCGATAGGCCGACAAGGATTTCGCGTTCCGTGACCAAGATATCGCCGCCCTCGATGTAGCCAGAGGTGATGGTTTCAACGTTGGAATAAAGCGCGTCGAGGTGTGGTTTCATTTCCAGCGCTTCGCCCAATCGCGTCGGCGCACCAGGGCGCATGATGATCGCCCCTTGGGGCAGGCACAGGGCTGTGTCCTCGACAAAACAAGCGTCGGGGTAGGGTTCCAATGCGTCCAGAACGCTGACCGTTGCCCCCGTTGCGCGCAATGCGGCGACGTAGGCTGCATGGTGGTCGAGGAACGTTGCAAGGTCCGGCGCACCGATGTCCGTGTCGCGCAATCCATCGGTGACGCTGTTGCCGGGGCGACGGGTGATGGCGTGGGTAAAGGTGTGGGATACGGGGGGCATGTTTGAGGACTCGTGGATGATTGCGTTTTTGGGAGTATGCATGCATGTGAGCACGCTTGTCATTAAGCCAGAAAGCGTAATTTGCTTATCGTTCCAAGTGAGGTCGTATGTCGCGTCCTGCCGCTGCATAGATATCCAGCAGAGTATCAAACGTAATGCCGTTGACTTGGTCGTGGCCTAACGGGTGAGTGTCGTCATGAACCTTGATGAGCGGACGGACCCCGCCATCTTGAAAAACAACGTTACAGGCAAGGGGAGCCTCTGTGTCGTAGTACGGCAAACTGTTAGACATCCACCCAAAGAAGCCGCCTAGTGAGGTGTTATTATCAGTGTGAATGATCGCAGCGTAGGCATCAAAATTTTCCGGTTTTAAACTGCACCAGACTCCAAACCCAAAGGGAATGTCGCTGCCCTTAACTGGCAAATCTAAAACTCCTCGCACGAACCTATGTTCACCTACTGCGCACAGATTTGCGTTGAGCCAATCATCACCGAAAGAAAGAGAATCTTTTCCGCTTTCAGTTCGATTTGCGTGAATCCAATGGTCAGGGTGGTCGTAACCTAGTTCAAAGATGCCGTTGAAGGTTTCCGCGCAACACGCACAAGCCGTTGAGTTGTCGTTAAATGCGCGCCAACGCGGGTCTTGTTCCAGCGTATAAGGTGCTGGGTTACCAATGAGTTTTTGAAGCCAGCGAATTACTCCGCCGCCTTCATCTCAAACCCGTCGTCAATCTGGTCGCTGGGTGTTACCGGATATTCGCCCGAGAAACACGCATCGCAGTATTGTGGGCACTTTTTGTCGCGGCCTTTGGCCTCGCCCACGGCGCGGTACAGCCCGTCGAGCGAGATGAACTTGAGGCTGTCGACGCCGAGGTGATCGCGCATTTCTTCTTCGGACATAGTCGCGGCCAGCAGTTTGTCGCGCTGTGGGGTGTCGACGCCGTAAAAACACGGCCATTGCGTCGGCGGGGAGGCGATGCGGAAATGTACTTCGGCAGCACCTGCATCCAGGATCATCTCTTTGATCTTGCGCGATGTGGTGCCACGGACCACGGAATCGTCGACCAGAATGATCCGTTTGCCTTTGACCAGCGCGCGGTTCACGTTCAGTTTCAGGCGCACACCCATGTTGCGGATTTGCTCGGTTGGTTCGATGAACGTGCGGCCCATGTATTGGTTGCGGATGATGCCCATGGCGTAGGGGATACCGGATTGCAGCGAAAACCCGATGGCGGCTGGCGTGCCTGAATCGGGCACTGGACAGACCAGATCGGCGTCTACTGGCGCTTCTTTAGCCAGTTCACGTCCAATATTTTCACGGGTTTCATAGACGGATCGGCCGCCTAGAATGCTGTCAGGCCGTGAGAAATAGACATGTTCAAAGATACAGAAACGCGGGGCGACACGGCGGAACGGAAAGTGGCTTTGGACCCCGTGTTTTTCGCTGATCACGACCATTTCGCCGGGCTCGATCTCGCGAACGAATTCGGCACCGATGATATCAAGCGCGCAGGTTTCCGACGATAACGCCCAACCGTCAGCAACTTTGCCCAAAACCAGCGGGCGCACGCCCAACGGATCACGCACACCGATCAGTTTGGTGCGGGTCATGGCGACGATGGAAAATGCACCTTCAACGCGGCGCAGCGCGTCCTCCATCCGCTCGGGGATGTTGCGTTGCAAGGACCGCGCCATCAGGTGGATGATGCATTCGCTGTCAGACGAGCTTTGGAAAATCGAACCGCGTTCGATCAATTCACGACGCAGCGCATTGGCGTTGGTGATGTTGCCGTTGTGCGCAATCGCAGCGCCGCCCATGGCAAATTCACCAAAGAACGGTTGCACGTCGCGGATCGCGGTCTGACCTTTTGACCCAGATGTCGAATAGCGCACGTGGCCGATGGCAAGTGGCCCGGGCAGCGTTTCCATCACCTTTTGTGAGGTGAAATTGTCACGCACGTACCCAAAGCGGCGGGCAGACTGGAAACCGTGTTCGGCATCATGGCTGACGATGCCGCCTGCCTCTTGTCCACGGTGCTGAAGGGCGTGCAGGCCAAGGGCGACAAAATTTGCCGCATCCTTTGTCCCGATGACGCCAAACACGCCACATTCTTCTTTGAGTTTATCATCATCGAAAGGATGGGCGGGGGGCATAATATTGGACAAGTCTGCAGCTCCGAATCCGGCGGTTGTCAGGACACCCTTCGTTTACGCAACTCAAAGGGCATTGTCACCAAGTGATCAAAGATAAACAGCGAGGTTAGCAATGTTGTAAGACATCTTGGGTAAGCGTTCATGATAATCAGCAGATCAAGAGGTCATTCATGCGCGCCCAATTCACCGCCAGTTCCGTCGAAAGCAACGAGTATAAAAACACGGCGGTGGCGGAAATGGTCGAACGCACCTTTGCGATAATTGAATTTGACCCCCAAGGCACGATTTTGCAGGCCAATCAGAATTTCTTGGACGTGCTCAGTTATGAGATGAACGAAATTGTTGGTCAAAACCACAGTATTTTTATTGAGCAAAACCACCTTCAATCACCTGAATACCAGCAGTTCTGGCAGGATTTGCGCAGCGGCAAGCATTTCACCGGGCAAGTGCTGCGTGTTGCCAAAACCGGCGCTCGGGTTTGGATTCAAGCCACCTATGCCCCGGTTTTTGACGAACATGGCGGCGTGGTTAAGATTATCAAACTGGCGACAGATATTTCAGCGCGCCGATTTGCTGTTGAACAAATCTCTGAGGGTCTTGAGGCGTTGGCGGCCGGTGATCTGGCGCACCGTGTGTTTATGGATCCAAAGAACGAACTGTTTGATCTGGCCGAAGGGTTTAATGCGTCAATGGAACGGTTGGCGGGTGTGTTCAAGGTTGTTGGCGAGGTGGCGGGCGGCTTGGATCAGGCAGCACGCGAAATGGAACAACGCTCCGGTACGACAGCAGAAAGTTCACTGCGCAATGCCGCAACGTTCGAGGAAACCTCGGCGGAGGTGGACATGATGACCGAGTCCATCAAGAATTCAGCACAATCTGCCCAAGATGCGACAGCGGGTACGCTTGAGAATGCGCGCCTCGCTGATGTCGGGGCTGCTTCTATGGCACAGGCCCTAGAGGCGACTACAGCAATGCGAAAAGCCACAGATGAAATGTCGGGTATCAACGAAGTGATCGATTCAATTGCATTTCAAACCAACCTGTTGGCCCTGAATGCCGGGATCGAGGCCGCGCGCGCTGGTCAGTCTGGCGCTGGCTTTGCGGTTGTTGCGACAGAAATCCGTAATCTGGCAGGGCGTTCGCAAGATGCTTCTAGCCAAATTCAATCATTGATTGCACGCTCCATTGAGCAGGCCAAAACCACGGAAACCCACGTGCACGAAAGCGAAGGCAATCTAAAACAAGTGCAAGGCAAGTCGCGGGTAATGGCGGATAACATGGGGTTGATTTCAAACGAGACAAAAGAGCAATTTTCCCGGGTCGCTATCATCAATCAAACGATCCGCGAATTGGCAATTTCGAGCGAACGTGATGCCCAGCTGGCCTCGGAGAACGAAGATTCTGCAGGTGTGCTATCGACGTTCAGCGCACAGTTGAACCGTGAGCTGAGCCAGTTTTCAACGCGCTAGACGAACAGCTTATTCGCTGGGCGCGGCGGTGCAGCTGCTGACCAAGCTTTCGTATTGGCGCGTGATCCAACCCAGCGCCTGTTCAGGGTCTTGTTCCTGAATGGTGTTGGTAAAGCGTCCGAATACAGCGGCAGAACGGCTTTCATCGACCATTGTAAATTCCTGACCTGTGATCACCGTATCATAAACAAAGAACGCAATGACAACCAGCAACACGCCGCGCACGACCCCGAACAAAAATCCTAAACCCTGATCAAGCCCGCCAAATATCGACCGGCGCACAAGTGACGAAAATAATGGCGTGAAAAACGACACAACAATCAGCGCGATAACAAGAACAATGGCAAAGGCACCGATAACGCCCAATTCGCAACTGTCAGCAATGATATCGCCGACTACTGGAATTTCGCGTACCATCGGGGCAACTCGTGGGGCAAAAATATAGGCGAGAATGGCAGCGGCCACCCAGCCGACAATTGCCATGACTTCGCGCATCAAACCGCGCCCGTAGGCCAACAACGCAGACAAGACTATCACGATGGCCACAACGCCGTCGATAATTGTGAAACCGTCCATACTCTTTTCCGCCTTCTTAATCTTTGTTTTGTACGACCACCAACGGGGTTACCCCGCGCCGAACATTTCACCCACAAATGCTGTCAAGTCGCCCATCTGATTGAGCTTCATGCCAGATGCTTCGACTTGTTTTCCACCAAGCGGAGCAATGGCCGAGGTAAAACCAAGTTTTTGCGCTTCTTTCAACCTGTTTTCGGTCTGAGGGGCAGGCCGCAGGGCTCCAGACAGGCTTATTTCGCCAAAAACAACTGCGCCTTCAGGCAATGCAGTATCTTCGCGTGCGCTAAGTAGGGCCGCGGCCACAGCCAAATCGGCGGCAGGTTCGGAAATTTTCATACCACCGGCTACGTTCAAATAGACGTCCAAGCCGGTGAACGGAATACCACAGCGGGCCTCAAGAACGGCAAGAATCATCGCAAGGCGTCCGCCGTCCCATCCAACAACAGTGCGTCGTGGTTGCGAATGTGGGCTGGGCGCAACTAATGCTTGCAGTTCGACCAGCACAGGTCGGGTGCCTTCGACGCCGGCAAAAACGACAGATCCAGGGCTGGGCGTGCCGCGTTCGCTCAGGAACAGGGCGGATGGATTTGTGACTTGCTCCAACCCGCCACCGGTCATTTCGAAAACGCCAATTTCATCTGACGGGCCAAAGCGGTTTTTGACTGCGCGTAAAATCCGGAATTGGTGACCACGTTCGCCTTCGAAATACAGCACGGTGTCGACCATATGTTCGACAACACGCGGCCCGGCGATTTGCCCGTCTTTGGTCACGTGACCAACCAGCACCACAGACATGCCGTGGCGTTTTGCAAATGTCGTCAGTTCATGCGCAGCACTGCGCACTTGGCTGACGGAACCCGGCGCGCTGTCGACAATGTCCGACCACATAGTCTGGATCGAATCGATGATTGCCAACTGCGGTTTTTCGGCTTCAAGCGTGGTGAGAATATCGCGCAAATTGGTTTCAGCGGCCAATTTCACCGGCGCGTCTGTTAACCCAAGGCGCTGTGCGCGCATCCGGACTTGCGCGCTGGCTTCTTCGCCGGACACGTAAATCGTTTTTAGGCCGCGTCGGGCAAATTCTGCGGCAGCTTGCAACAAAAGTGTCGATTTTCCGATGCCGGGATCGCCGCCAACCAAGATTGCCGAGGCTGGAACGAGGCCGCCGCCCAAGACGCGGTCCAATTCGTCTAACCCTGATTTTGTGCGTGGCGGCGGGGCCTCTTTTGTGGCCAAGTCAGTTAGTTCAATTGACGATCCGCGTTTTGAGCCGAGCGATTTTTTTGCAGGCCCCGATGTCGAAAGCCCGGTGTCTTGGGTGATTGTGTTCCATTCTCCGCAGCTGTCGCATCGCCCCGACCATTTTGTGGAGGAGGCGGCGCAGGCCGAACACGTGAATGTGGTGGTTGATTTTGCCATGACGACGCTTGTGCCTCAGGACGCGGGCAGCGTCAAAACCTAATCGTGGTTTATTCCGCAGCTTTGGGCGGCAATTCGATCACGGTGTTGTCGGCGCGCACTATCGTTTCGATGCCCAAGTCGGGTAGCACATCTTTTAGTTCATCACGCAGACGTTCCATTTGTGCGGCCGCCACAGATTCCTCGAGCTCGATTTCGTGGTGCCAGTGTCTTAGTTCCGAGCTGACAATCTTTGCTTGATCCAAACGGGTGTTGAATTGTTCCAGCTCGAATTGGCGTTGCTCCAGGAAATTGCGGGCGCGCGCGACACGATCGTCCGAGTAAACCTCGGCCAGTTCCTTCGAAATATGCGACATTTGCGCGGCAATTTCGAGCACTGCAGGTTCCAATGCGGACAAATCCGGATGATCGCGCAAATACGCGAGCCGTTCGCGCACCGCGTCAAATTCTGAACTGATGCGAAAAGTTTGACCGCGATCGGCGGCGTGAACGGCAGCGTAAGCGCGCGCGACGTCGTTCATTCCGACAGAAAACTGGCGGTGCGAATTTTCCAGCGCAATAATGCGTTGATTGGAGGGTAAGAAAAAGCACAGCCCGACGGCCAGAGCGGTGAGGCAAATTTGCGCGTACATGCCAGCCTGTGGCACGGTAACCCCATTCCATCGCAGGCTAAATTCGATCCACGGCAAGGCACCAAATGCTGCCATAACAGTCGCGACAAGCGCGCAAAGTGCGGCAATCGCAAACACCACCAGCGCCAAACGCTGCATAAAAAACTGGATCAAATAGCCAAGTGCCTTGAGGTGGGCCATGATTCGTCTTCCCCCCAGAAGATTTTAATATGTCGGCGAATATACGCCCATCGGGGACCTCGGCGAAGGGGAAAATGGTTAATTTGACGTCTGTGGTGCGTCAAACCATCAAGTTTTAACTGCAAATCGAAAGGATTGTTTCGCAGGTGTCACTAGTCCTGCAGCGCAGCTTTGGATTGTTTTAAGTCGCGCTCGGATAGAAAACTAAACAGCAATGACGCGAGAATGCAGAAGGTGAACAGGTACAGACCCCACGCGACTTCGATGCGACCAATACCGATGCCCTTGGTCAGAGTGATGTAAAGGGCGATCAGGAAAATGTCGGCCATGGCCAGTTTCCCAAGGATATGCAGAACCGGCAGCGTGCGCGGACTAAGCAAACCCCAATGCAATAGTGCGAGCCCAATGGTTTTCAGATAGGGTGCAAACAGGGCAAAGATGGTGACAAGCAACGCCAGAAAAACATCTGATCCCCACAGCGATTGCAGCCCGCTGATCACGCTGATTTCGCTGAGCCCAAACATTGGCAAAAGGCCGGCGCGCATGAGTGGCGCGAACCATGCAATCGGGTAGAGGACGAGAAGTGTCAGGTGGGCGTAACGCAACATGCGGGTCTCCGGCGGAAAAACTTGGACTAAAATAATGCTCAGCGGACCGCTTCGATTGGTCCTTCGGCGCGGCCATGAATGAATTGTGACAAGTAGGGGTCTGTGGCGGTATCGATGTCAGCGACCGGTCCTGTCCACTGGATAATGCCGTTGTGCAGCATCGCCACGTTGTCCGCGATGGCCCGCACCGAGGTCATGTCGTGGGTGATCGTCACTGCGGTGGCCCCCATTTCGACGACAATTTCCCGAATGAGATCGTTGATGACGCCGGCCATGATCGGGTCGAGCCCAGTAGTTGGTTCATCGAAAAAGATGATCTCGGGGTCGGCAGCGATTGCGCGCGCCAGCCCCACGCGTTTTTGCATGCCGCCCGACAATTCAGCGGGCAAGCGGTCAGCCACATCAGGGGTCAGTCCCACACGGCGCAGTTTTTCGATAGCAATTTCGCGGGCCTGTGCCTTTGGCTTTTTCAGCGATCCGCGCAAAAGCCGGAACGCGACGTTTTGCCAAACAGGAAGGCTGTCGAACAATGCAGCCCCTTGAAACAACATGCCGAAACGCGCAAGAAATGCGTCGCGATCGGCTTTGGTCACGTCGGTGCCGTCCACAGTGATTGTGCCGCTGTCAGGCGGGATCAAGCCAAGGACAGATTTGATAGTGATGGATTTTCCGGTGCCTGATCCACCGATAATGACCATCGACGAGCCACGCGCGACATCTAGATCAACTCCACGCAGTACATGATTGTTCCCGAAAGATTTTTTGACGTTTGAAAGGGTGATCATAGCGAGAAAAATACCCCCGTCAGGACAAAGTTGGCGGCGAGGATCAGGACGGCTGCGGCCTCGACCGAGCCTTTGGTTGCGCGCCCGACGCCTTGTGCGCCGCGCCCTGAATTCATCCCGTAATAGCACCCCATCAAGGCTGCGATAAAACCAAACACGCCGCCTTTGACCAAGGATGACACCACATCGCGGAATTCCAAAAAGTCGACGGTGTTGCGAATGTAGGCCGCGGAATTGAACCCCAGTGTGCCGGTCGCCACGCCGTAGCCGCCAAAAATTCCGATGATGTCGCCGATTGCGACCAGCAGCGGCACGACCAACGTGGCTGCCAGAACGCGCGGAACGGTTAGGTATTTCATCGGATGCGTGGACAGAGTCACCAAGGCATCGATTTGTTCCGTCACCTTCATCGTCGCAATTTCGGCCGCAATTGACGACGTCACGCGCGCAGCAATCATAAGCCCGACCAAAACGGGCCCCAATTCGCGCACCATGCCGATAGCTACAATTTGCGGCACGACTGCTTCTGCATTGAACCGTGCGCCCCCCGCATAGATTTGTAGCGCCAGCGCACCGCCCGTGAAAAACGCCGTCAGCCCTACAACCGGCAGCGACAGCCATCCGATATTGAGCAGGGACAACGCCAGTTCACGCAGATAAAACGGGGGCCGGATCATGTGCCCAAGCGTTTGCACCGCAAAGATCACCACGCGACCGATGGCTCCGAACAGGCCCAAGGAGACGGCGCCAATTGATGCTAGAAATTTCATTCGACGTAGGTCCGTGAATAACGATTGCCGAGCGATGTCAGAATTTCGTATCCGATTGTGCCGGCATACGCGGCAAGTTCGTCAACGCTTTGGTCGCTGCCCAACAGGCGCAGGGACGTTACATTTGCGCCCAGATCGGTGATGTCGACTGTGATCAAATCCATCGACACGCGCCCGATGATCGGGAGCGATTTTGCGTTTGCGACCAGTGTTGCCCCGTTTCCAATCGCGCGGATCAGACCATCGGCATAACCCGCTGAGATCGTGGCAACGACACTGGGGCGTTTGGCGATCCATGCGTTGGCGTAGCCGACGGTTTCGCCCACGGCGACGTCTCGGGATTGGATGATGGGTACGTCCAGCGACACAACGGGTTTTGCCGCGCCAAAGGGCATGCCGCCGTACAACCCGACGCCGGGGCGGGTCATGTCAAAATGGTAATCCTCACCCATCAGAATGCCACCGGTTGCCGCCAAAGAACGCGGCACATCCAGACCATCCGTCATCTCGATAAAGCTGCGCAATTGTTGCGCGTTCATCGGGTGATCCGGTTCATCTGCACAAGCAAGATGGGACATGATCAATGTCGGATTTTGGGCCAGTGCGATGTCGCGCAATGCGGACCACTCAGCAGGCTCCATCCCCAGACGGTTCATGCCACTATCGAGTTGCAGACCAAAGGCGGCACCCGGCAAGGCCTCTACGTGACGCAACATTTGATCAACGGAATTGATCATTGGCACTAGGGCTGCGTCCCGAATGATAGATGTGTCACCGTGCATGTGGCCGGAAAAGACGTTGATCGTCGGGGCAGGGCCCAGGGCTGCGCGCAGGGCTGCACCTTCTTCGGCGACGGCCACGAAAAACGTGCGCACACCGGCTTTGGCCAAAACCCGACCCACAGAAGGCGCGCCCAAACCATAGCCGTTGGCCTTGACCACAGCGGCGGTTTCGCCTTCGCTCATCGCGTTCAGCTTGGCCCAATTGTCAGCCAGAGCATTCAGATCAATCGTTAAATTTGCAGTACTCATGGCACGCGTTTTGACAGGCAAACGCGTGCTGGGAAAGGGCAAAATGTGCGGGCCTGTTGCCACAAGGTCAGGATTTCCTTGCTTGATGCGCACAATTTCGCCGTTCATACAGCACTTGAACAAAGTGGAGAGACAGATGGGTTTGATCCGTAAATTGGTGGCAGAATTCGAACGCCCTCGTGAAAGCCGCCCGTTTGGCAGCGGTTGGGCCTCTGGCAGCCTGTCGATTTTGGCGGGGTTGGCGGGGCTTTTGCTGGTCATCGTTCGCTTTTTTCCCGAAACCTTTACCATGCCTGAACTGCAGGTGATCCATGACAGCGGCATGGTCACATTTGCCCTGCGCGCGGTTTTGTTGTTTGGCTATTTAATGGCTTTGCTAAGCGTGCTGCTGAACCGGCGCAAAACGCTGGGCCTGACCGGTTTGGCGCTGGTGGTTTTGGCCTCATTGCTGGGCACGGCCGATCCGATGGGGATTTCGCCAGAACGTCAGCCGTTGTACTTTGGGCTCGATTATTTTGTGATCAACGTGATCGTCGTTGGCATTCTGTTCATCCCGCTGGAACGGGTGTTTCCCGCCCGATTTGACCAAACCGTCTTTCGCCCGGAATGGCAGGAGGACATGTTTTATTACCTTGTCAGTTCGATGCTGGTGCAGGTTCTTGCGTTTCTGGCCATTGCGCCGACGAACATGGTGTCTGACCTGTTTGATTTCACGCAAACCCGTGCGTTTGTTGGCACAATGCCGTTCTGGTTGCAGGTCGCGATCATCATGGCAGCGACGGATTTTGTGCAATATTGGGTGCACCGCGCGTTTCATACGTTCCCGTTTTTGTGGCGGTTCCATGCGATCCACCATTCGACCAAGCAACTGGATTGGCTGGCGGGTGCGCGCATGCATTTTGTGGAAATCGCGGTTTTGCGGGGGCTTACGGCCGTGCCGATGTTCACCTTGGGCTTTGATCCCGGAGCAATCCAAACCTATCTTTTGATTGTCTATTTCTACAGCACGTTCATTCACGCAAACCTTAGTTGGCACTTTGGTCTGCTTGAGCGCTTTTTTGTGACGCCGCGTTTTCATCACTGGCATCACGGGTCAGAACGCGCAGCAATCGATATTAATTACGCGTCGCATTTCCCGATTTACGATTGGTTGTTTGGCACTCATCACTTGCCGGAAAAAGACTGGCCGGTTGAATACGGGGTGGTCGGAAATGATGTGCCGCGTGGATATTGGCGCCAGTTTATTCACCCGTTTCGCAAGCCCAAGCAACCCGAAGACTAAAGCGCGCGCTAAGCAGGCAATTGTTGGGTTGCACAGTGAATACCGCCGCCCACTTCGCCTAGTGCATCTACGTTCAGTGTGATGATTTCAAGCCCGGGATAGTGGCGGGCTAGGACCCGGGTTGCGGCGTTGTCTGCATCGCTATCACCGAACTGCGCGGCAATTACAGCACCGTTGCAGGCGTAGTAATTTGCATAAGATGCCACGAAATCAAAGGATTTCAAGCGGCGTCGGGTTGGTTCTGCAATGACGTCGACGTTTAGCCCTGCGGCGACCAAGCCGTCATAGGTGTCGATGGCCGCGGCGTGAAACGGGTCTGTCATGTCTGGGGTGTTGGGTAGGTTGATCAACACGCGCCCCGGGCCTGTAAAGCGCGCGAGGCTATCGATGTGATAATCTGTGATGTCTTCGCCGTAGACACCTTTGGACCAAGTTATTTTACTTGCACCATATGCCTTTAGCAGGCGATCTTCAACTTCGCCGCGCGATTGTCCGGGGTTGCGATTGGCGTTCACCCATGAACTTTCGTGGGCCATCAACAGGCCGTGACCATCGTGTTCTACGCCACCTGCCTCGCCCCTGAGCCCGGAGGGCACAACGTTCATGCCAAGCCGTTTTGCGACCTCAAAGGCGAAACGTCCATCGCGCGCGTGCACTTGTTTTTGGCCCCATCCATTGAACTGGATGTGACTGACCACGCGCGTGTCACCTTGGCGGGCAAACAGCGGCCCTGCATCGCGGGCCCAAAGGTCTTCGGTGGGGATGGCCCACAACTCGACGCCCTTGGTCAGGTGTTTGCGCGCACCTGATTGGTCACGCGCGGGGGCCAACATGATGACGGGTTCGAATTCGGAAATAGTATTGGCGATCTCAGCGATTGTGCGCTGCAGAATGTCGAGAAAGACCGGGTCAGGGTGCACTTTTCGTGACACTGGCCACATCATAAAGCTCGCCTCGTGGCGGTCTTCTTCGGGCGGAACAAAGAGCGGTTGGTTGGCCATCGCAGGGAATGTGGACAGCGCGGAAACCGCTGCTGCACCTGTCAGTAAGTCACGTCGAAACACTAGAACTCTCGATCATCGCCACCGTCTTGTTGCCACGGCTGCACGAGGTTGCCAAAGCGGGTGAATTGACCCTCAAAGGACAGGTCGACGGTGCCGATAGGACCGTGGCGTTGTTTGCCGATGACGACTTCGGCGCGCCCGTGCAGGCGTTCCATTTCTTCTTGCCAGCGCGCCATTGCCTCTAGATCGTGATCGCCGGGTTTTTCACGCTCTTTGTAATATTCCTCGCGGAACACGAACATCACGACGTCGGCGTCTTGTTCAATCGAGCCGGATTCACGCAAATCCGACAACTGTGGGCGTTTGTCTTCGCGGTTTTCCACCTGACGCGACAGCTGGGACAGGGCGATGACAGGAATGTGCAATTCTTTGGCGATGGCTTTCATGCCCATCGTGATTTCTGAAATCTCGTTCACACGGTTTTCGGATTTGCCGGTGCCGCGCACCAGTTGCAAATAATCGATAATCAACACGTCTAGCCCGTGTGTCCGTTTCAGTCGGCGCGCGCGGGCTGCCAATTGGCTGATCGGCAGGGCCGGCGTGTCATCGATGTACAGCGGGCAGGATTCCAAAGCTTTGGCGGCGTCGACAAACCGGCGGAATTCGGTTTCGGTCATGTCACCGCGACGGATCTGTTCGGATGGGACTTCTGATGCTTCGGACAAGATCCGCGCGGCCAACTGATCGGCGCTCATTTCGAGCGAGTAAAACCCGACAACGCCGCCCTCGATTGCGCCTTCGGTGCCATCGTGTTTCAGGCCGCGTTTGTAGGCCTTGGCCACGTTAAACGCGATGTTGGTCGCAAGCGAGGTTTTGCCCATCGAGGGACGCCCCGCAAGGATCAAAAGGTCGGAGGGGTGCAAGCCGCCCAGCTTTTTATCCATGTCAATCAAGCCGGTAGAGATGCCGGACATTTGCCCGTCACGTTGATACGCGGTGTTGGCGTTGTTCACAGCCGAGGTCACAGCCTTCAGAAAGCTTTGAAAACCGCTCTCGGTTTGACCCTGTTCGGCAAGCTTATAAAGCTGCTGTTCGGCCTCGACGATCTGCTCGCGCGGTTCACTGTCGACGTTCACAGTCGCAGCCTTGGCCGCAATATCGCGACCCAAATGGATCAGATCGCGGCGCACGGCCAGATCGTAAATCATCTGGGCATAATCGCGCACCGCAAAGGCGCTGATCGCGGCCCCCGCAAGACGGGCAAGATAGGCGGGGCCACCCAGTTCCTTGAGGCCCTCGTCGTCCTCCATAAATGCCTTGAGCGTGACGGGGCTGGCCAGATTGTTTTTACCGATACGGGTGGCGGCAATGTCAAAGATGCGCGCGTGAACGGGGTCGTAAAAGTGGATCGGGCCGATGATCGATGCGACACGGTCGTAGACATCGTTGTTGGTCAGGATCGCGCCCAGCAATTGCTGCTCTGCCTCGATGGAATGAGGCATGGTTTCAGGGGCCTGCACCTCGGGTGCGCCTGGATTGATTGTGCTGATCTCGTTCATTGCTCACCCCGATGTCGCGACTTGACTGATCACCCCAGTCGTCTTGGCGTTTGTCTTACGCGGGCCAAGGGGGGCGGTGCAATCTGGATATCCTGTGGATATGTTTGCGTTGGGGGAACTGATACAGCATCTGGGGGTGAAATGCACGTAGGCACCCAGATGCTGTGAAAATCTTAGGTTTTTTTGTTGGATTCTTGCCAGCCACGAGGATCGTTCAAGAAGGTTTCAACCCCTGCGATTGTTGCCGCGTCGAACGCGCCCGAGGCCTTGGCTTCGGCCAGAACGTCCCACCACGTGCACAAGGAATGCAGCGCAACCCCATGATCACCCAAGGTCTTTTCTGTTTCAGGAAAGATACCGTAGTAAAAGATCACGGCAGTGTGGGCGCAAGTCGCTCCGGTTTCACGAATCGCATCCACAAACGACAGCTTGGATCCGCCGTCAGTGGTCAGGTCCTCGACCAACAAGACGCGTTCGCCTTCGTTCATCTGGCCCTCGATGCGCGCATTGCGCCCGTAGCCTTTGGGTTTCTTGCGCACGTAGGTCATTGGCAGTGCCATGCGCTCGGCCACAAGGGCGGCAAACGGGATGCCCGCAGTTTCGCCGCCAGCGATGTTGTCGAACGCCTCGAAACCGGCGTTGCGCATTACGGTAACGGTTAGGAAATCCATGAGCGTTGAGCGGATGCGCGGGTAGCTGATCAGTTTGCGGCAATCAATGTAGGTGGGCGATGGCAGGCCAGAGGCCAGCGTGAATGGTTCGTTTGTGTTGAAGTGCACCGCCTTGATTTCAAGCAACATGCGCGCTGTCAAACGGGCCATTTCCTCGGATGTGGGATAGCTGGTGGGGATCATAATCGGGGTCCTTTGCGCGGATGATGGTGCGGGTTTTGAGTATTTAGGATCAGAACAAACGTTAGGTTACGGACCAATTTAGGTCATATCCGGGATCAAAGACGGTGACTGGGCCATCTGGCGTGTCGATGTGGCTGGGGTAAGTGGTGGGCGCGCCTTTGATCATAGTGATTGTATCCGTGTTCACTGGCAGGCCATAAAAAGCGGGTCCGTGGAGCGATGTGAACCCTTCGAGATTTTCGAGTTTCCCATCATCTTCAAATGCTTGCGCCAGAATTGACAGGGTGTTGGGGGCCGTGAAACAGCCAGCACAACCGCAAGGCAGCAGTTTGTTTGCGTCAGTGTGTGGCGCGCTATCTGTGCCGAGGAAAAAGCGTGCCTCGCCCGAGGTTGCGGCATCGCGCAGGGCCAAACGGTGTTCTTCGCGTTTGGCGACGGGCAAGCAATAATAGTGCGGTTTGATTCCGCCGGCCAGAATGTGGTTTCTGTTGATCACCAAGTGGTGCGTGGTGATTGTGGCTCCAAGCGTGTCGTCTTGGGCGCGTGCGTAATCGACGGCGTTTTTGGTGGTGATGTGTTCCATGATCACGCGCAGGCCCGGTGTGGCGCGGCGGATCGGGTCGAGCACGCGGTCGATGAAGACGGCCTCTCGGTCGAAAATGTCGATGTCGTGATCGGTGACTTCGCCGTGGACGCACAGGGGCAGGCCAATCTCGGCCATACGTTCGAGCACAGGGGCGACGCGGTCAAAGTGGCTAACACCCGAGGCGGAATTCGTCGTGGCACCGGCTGGATACAGTTTCACGGCCTTGATCAGGCCAGATGCGTGTGCGGCCGCGATGTCGTTTGGATCAGAAGCTTCGGTCAAATACAGGGTCATCAACGGTTCAAACGTCGCACCCTCTGGCAGGGCCGCGAGAATGCGATCACGATACGCGACCGCCTGCGCACTGGTGACCACGGGGGACACAAGGTTGGGCATGATGATTGCGCGCGCAAAATGTTGAGTTGTGGCTGGCAGCACCGCGCGCAGCATATCGCCATCGCGCAAGTGCAGGTGCCAGTCGTCGGGACGGCGGATTGTGATCGATGATGTCATGGGGCGCGCGGTAGCATGCCGTGCGCTGTAGTGCCAGAGTTATTGGTTGCTTTGCTGAACGTCATCCTCGCCGGATTCGGACTTGAGCTGCAAAAGGCGACGCGCAAAATAAGGGGCTTTGCCGCGCTTGATCACCGCTTCGCATAGCATTGTGGCCAGTTTTGTGCGGCCGCGGACATCGACCTGAGCCAATACGTTGCGCAGATAATTGCGATTATCGCGGCGTGCGCGAAAGATCTTGGCAAAACCAGTTGTGGTCAGTTTTCCCGCACTTGCCTTGGCCAAAATTCGCAACAAAACCTGCATTTCAAGCAGTTCGGTTTGGATAGATGTGCCCATGTTGCGCAGGCGAAACTTGGTGACATTCGGGCGTGTGAACAGGGCGGCATGCATCGCGTCAAGCGTCGCTGCGGGATCATACAGCACGTAGGCATGATCGGCAGCGTCCAACATATCGGGCGCGTAGCCGTAGCGATTGTTGAAATCTGTACGGCGCATTTTTGTAAAGCGATCGTCCCATTCAGTGACGCGCGGATCAAGCGTTGCTTGGGGTTGGATTGCCACGACAGTCGCACCAGGTGCTGCAACAGAAAACGCGGCTGCCGCGTAGGCGCAGGGGCCTGCGCCGTAGAAAATGACGTTTTCGTATGCGTCAAAGAAACCATCGTCGATCAATCGATCAAAATAACCGTACACGCGCGAGTCGCGAAACCATGTGTCGCCGTCCGAGACGATGCACAAATGTGACCAGCCAACGCCTTTGACCATTTCCCAACCCAACGGTTGGGCGGTTTCAGACAATGACCGGATGCCTTGGATCGTTTCAAACGTCACCAACAAGGTTGGTTCGTCTTCGACAAACGTGGCGAAATGACGTTTGCCAAGCGGTTGAAAGAAGCCATGTTCTTCGGAAATCTGCGCAAGTTTCTTAAGCCATTCACCTTTCGGTAAATTCGCCAAAGGCGTGTCGAATGTGTTGTCGGCGTCCTGCATCAGCCTGGTCCTCAATCGCATCATTGTCGCACGTAACCCGTGCGTTTGACGGGAAAACGCCGCCTCGATCGGGCGGAATTGAGATGTAGCTAACCGAAGATTGGGGCGAAAATGCGGACAATTTGTGCTATTTCGAAGCGTTTTTGCCCTTCGCCGTGCGTGCTTTGTTGGCGTATTGGATCATAAAACTGGCGGCTTTTGGCGACACAGGACGTGTCGGTGCTGCCATCAACAAACGCCCAAACAGGGCGCGAAACGGTTCTAGCTGCATCAGTTCGTCGAACCGGGTGTGACGCCATTGAACGGCTAATTTGTGCAGCTTTTCCAATTGGTTATCCGAACGCAACTCAGTCACGATGGCTTGTGTTGCGTCGTGCATCCGTTGGATAGTCGTATCTTTGGCGGCGTTAAAATTGCGTTCAACCCAATAGTCGAGACCGAGGATATGATCGGAGTGAACCGCGCGGCCACGATCCGCTTTCAAAACGTAGCTTTCCATTGATCCAAGGGGGTAGTGATTTAGTTGCGCCAAAGCGTAGTTCGGTCGCCCGAAGTTGGAAAATAGGCGTTTGGTTTTGAATTTTCCGTCCAGTTCACGCCCTTCGCAATCAAACCATCGGGCCTGATCCAGCTTGTCCTCATCGGGGCTGCGTGGACGGTGAACGCCGACTTTTTTGTAGATACCATTGTTGGCATAAAATGTTTTGAACATTGATGCACGCCACGGCCATTGAACCACCTCGGGGGCGCATGCGGTAAAGGTTTGCGTGACCGGTTCGTCCTTGAAGCGCGCAGTGTCGCCGTTTCCAAACAAGCGCCAAGTTAGCGTGATCGCGGTGGCGTCGGGTAGGGCGGTCAGCAATGCGGGCAGTGTGCCATCGCCGACCTTGATGTTGACGAATTCATCGACATCCAGAGGCAAAATCCAATCCGCATCGCGCACGATTTTCAGCTTGTCAGCTTGCTTTAGCGCGGTGAACTGGATGCCACCCTTGTCGTAGGGGCCGTCGTTGCGAATATGGGTGATGTGCCCCATTTTGTCTAAACGGTTGAGGATCTTATCGGTGCCATCGTCGCAGTCGTTGGAAAACACCAAAAAATCGGTAAACCCGACGGCCTTGTGATGGGCGAGCCATTCCAAAAGAAATGCGCCCTCATTGCGGACTGTCAATATTGCTAGGAATTTCAACTTCTTACCAAGCGCGCCGAAAGGAAACAACCTTGGAAGTGGAGCCGCGCGCGTAATAGGCGAACCCTGCGTCCATAAAGGCCCTGAACACTTTGTTCACGCCTTCGGGACCGATCCATTGGGGGTGCAATTCAATGACGGCAGCACGCAATCCGGTAAGGTCCATGTTAGGTATCAAATCCGCTTCGGCCCCTTCGATGTCGCAGACCAAAACTGTCGGTTTCAAGCTTTTGAACACTGTCTTTGTGTTCAGCATTTCGATTTTTTCGACGGACGACACATTCGTACCCTCAATCGGTGTTAATGACGAAGCCAGAAAATTTCGGCGCACGTAAAAATCAACGCTGCCTTTACGGCTTCCCAGAACCGCGTTTGTGACGGTAGCGTTTTCAACACCGTTGGCGGCATGCACCGCTTTTAGGTAGGGGATCAGGGTTGGATTTGCCTCAAACGCGTGGATGTGTTTGATTTTCCGTTTGGTCGCCAACAAGGTCGAAGTATAACCCATGCCTGCGCCCAATTCGACGACGACGTCGTCCTCGCGCACGACGCGCAGCAGGCATTTGGTTTCTTTGGCTTCGTACCCCCCGTCCGTCATCGCCCCGCGGATACGCCCTGTCATAAAGTGACCGTCTTTAGGGAATTTCATTCCATTGGTAGTGATAAATTCTTTGGCATCAATGGTTTGTGCATCTTTCATCGTCAACTCTCCATATCCAAAGCAAGGGCATAGGCCACGCGCTCTGTCTCTGTCAGCTTCACCTTAAGCGCTTGTTGATACAGGTCTTCAAATTCCGGCATGCCGTGTAATTCAACGGCCTTTTCACGGTGCCATTCCAAGCCTTTTTCATGCCAGCTGCGCAGCTCTTTGTCTTGCATCAGGCGGTCATATTCAGCGCGCACTCGCGGCAGGTTCCGTTGGATCGTGACGTCCTTAAAGTCGGACCAATCCATGCGGATCCAGTAGTTGATCCCGATGGACCGGTCGACGTGCAGCGCGCGCCCACGTTGCCGTTTGATCAAGAAACTTTCAGCAGAGCGCAAAGCGTAGTGGTTCAATTGAATAAGATCGTAACCAATTGATTTCTTTGAGTTACGCCATCCGTTTTCAGCCGCCTCGCTGGTCATATCCTGGCCAGAACCGTTAACCCACTTGACCTTTTTCTTCATCGTCTCGTCCAACTTGTTGGGACGATGGCAGCTGATCTTTTCGTAGGCCCCGATGTTTTTGAACATCGTTTTGAAACCCCAAACCGTGTGGGGTTTTGGGCAGAATTTTGGTGCACAGGTGTCAAATTGATCGATCACCAGTTCATCATTCAAGCGGATCACATCGTTGTGCCCAAACAGGCGCCATGTCATCGCAACGTTGGTGGCATCCGGCACAGCGTCGTAGAAATCTTGCAGTGTTCCGTTGCCCGTGCGCACGTTCATAAATTCATCGACGTCGATGTGCGCGATCCAATCGGCGTTCATGATGACCGGTTCTTTTAACGACTGGTTCAGCGCGTATTGCTGGGGCGAATTGCCCTTCCAGTTGTCGTTGTTGCGGTGTTGGATCACGCCCATTGCCTGCAAGCGGTCCAGCAATTCCGACGTCCCGTCAGAGCAATCGTTTGTGTAAATCAAGAAGTTATCGACACCGATCGCACGGTGATAGGCGATCCATTCGACGATATATGGCGTTTCGTTTTTCATGCAGCCGACGATCACATTGCCCGATTGACCGTCGGGCAGGGTGCGTTGTGGTACTTCGGAATAAGCGGCGGCAAGCTCCTCTTCGTTAATCACACCCATTTTGTTGTGTGGGGCAAACGACGAGGTGCGCAGTTTTTCGAAGTTCTGTACGGCCAAAGGCGGCATCAATTTGCGCGCGATGTCGGACAAGCCATCGTTTGATGGGGTGCTGTCTGTCACAGTTTCCGCAGGTGCCATCGCTGGCGAACCGTTGAGACGCGCAAGATCGGCAGTTTTGGTTTTACGCTCTTCTTTGGTGGCTTTGTCGATGCGCCACATGAACCCCAAAAGATACTGTGAGGCGCGGAAACCATAAGCTGGATCGGCTTCTGACCAGGCGCCTTTGGCGCGGGGTTTCTTGAATGTATCTGCCTTGAGACCTTTGTGCGCTTTGATCAGCGCCTTGTTGTCTGCCTCGAATGTCTTGGAAACTGCAGAAAGGGATGCAACGTCAACTTCGTCACCTTCTACTTTGATTTCGTTGACAAAAGACCGCCACAGTTGGCGCGGCAAGATGCGCTTTTTTGAGGCCAGAACCTGCAAGATTAGTGCGTTCAATTGACGACCACGGGCCAGCCACGCGGCGGATGCGTCTGTAGGGGCGTCCTCAGCGGCGGCTTTGCCAATCGCGCCTTTGATACCGATCATGTCGCGAATTTCATCGGTGACAGTTTCGGCGGCAAACGCGTCTGCGTCATAGCCGCGCAAAGATACCGAACCTTTGCCAAACACGTCTTCCCAAAACGCCACGAGCTTGGCGTAGTCCAGCCAGAATGGTGCACCTTGGTTTTCGGCAAAAACACCCGCTTGGGGATCGGCTTTTGGTTGCTCTGCAATGCAATCCGCCCACCATGTTTTGGAGCCCGCCAACGCCATTTCCTGATCCAAGGGCACGCCGCGCCCTTCGAGGATTTGTTCGGCATAGTGGCGCACCAACAATTTTGCCTGCTCGTCCACATGCGCGATGACGCGAATGTCATCCGACAGGGGGGACAACAGCGCGTGCAAGCGTTGCAGTTCGGATGTACGCGACAAGGACACACCCAATTGCGAGGCGGACAAAATCAGATCCTCAGGATTGTGCTGCGCGATCTCTTTTGTCAGATCGCCAACCAGCGCGTCATGCAGAACTTTTTGTTTGTCACCAGTGATATAGCCGCGATTGTAGCGCAACGGATCAATGTGATCGGGATCCGTCACAGCCATAAACAAACGCGTGTGGTTTTTGTTGCCGGGACTGCGGGCAAACAGCACGCCTTTGCTGATCAACTGGTCGCGTTTGGACGCGAGGACTGATTGTAAACGGTCCGCGCCGACCTGTTCCAAACCTATGTGCAAATGGATGCGCATCAGGCAACCTCACTCTCTACGTCAATGTGTTCTGGGTTGGCATTGGCGCGGCCCCACCATGCAATGGGGCGGCCAAGAAAACCGCTTAGCAAATCTTTGACGTCGGGGTCAGCGACATCGTATTCAAGGAAATCAGCGTCTTTTCCAAACAATGCGCGCAGGTGGGCGTAATGCCCCTCGATCCATTGCACGCGTTCTTTGGAGGTCTCGCCGTAGCCTTCAGGCAGGCCGGGGATTGCGTTGTCAGGCAGGCGGGTCATGCCAAGATTGGACCACGCCAACATCGATTGCGAAATGTCCCAGCTGTCACGGTTTGATGCGACGAACTTGACGCCAGGATGGTGTTCGCGAATGGCGTTGATCAGTCCAAAATCCATCTGCGGCCAGACGGATTTAACATCGCTAAGCATGCTCATCTCGGTGATGGCATCAAAGCCACCTAACCGTGCGCCGGGGTCACCAGTTTCGTAATATCCACGGTACAAAAGGTCAGCAACAAACTGGTTATGAAGCGTTTCGTCATCCGATTGTTTGGCTTTGATCCGGTGATCTGCCACCCGAAATCCTGAACGACGCAGCGCGCGTGCCAGCGTTGTTGTGCCGGTTTTGGGCAGGCCAAGGTTGACGACCATCAGGCTCATTGTGCAGCGTCCAATTCGATCAACCCAAGGTCTCGCAACATCGCTTCTTCTTGGGGTGGCAGTTTAGAGGCGGCGCGCAACTGCGTCTGCATCGCTTGATACTCTGGCTGCTTCAGCAATTCGTCGCGCTTGGCAATGTGGGCTTTGACCGAGGCCTTGTGCAGGTCGGCGATCACCTTGTCTTTGCACAGGTTTGCAATTTCCTGTTTTAAATCAGCCGCGTAGCGCATGATTGACGTGTCTTTCCACGCGGGATCATTGCGTTCCCGCCAATAGGTGTCATCAAATGCACGGTTTTCGCGGTTCACGTCACCACGGTCATTTTTGACCAGATAACTATCAAGCGAGCGCAAGGCGTAGTGGTTCAATGTCGCAAATGCGCGCGCACCAGCGGCCGGAAATTTGCGAATGCGGCGCGGATTTGCAGCCACCAGAAAACGGTGCGGGACAGCGCGCCCTGATCCGTCGGTCCAACTGGGGCGTTGCTTGCCCGGCAGCTTGCCTTTGAAAAACGGGCGATGCGCGCCGTAATATTGCAGCGGAAAATCGTGACGCACGAGGGACTTAACCTCGATCGCGGCCTCACCACACCACAGATCTGGATTGTGGCTGCGCGTGAACTGTTCGATCACCGGCTTGTCCACGTAGGTTTCGACATCGTCGTTGGCAAAAAACTGAAACGTCAGGCTGATGGTCTGCGGGTTGCCACAGGCCTCGATCAGGGCAGGGATCGTGTGATCGCCTACGTGAATGTTCAGAAATTCGTCAACATCCGCAACCCAAACCCAATCGGCATTGATCACACAGTCTTGTTTGCGCGCGTCTTTTAACGCTTCCATCTGGTAATTGCGGCCCTCGGCAGGGTTCGGCAAATGCTGCACAAGGCCGCGTTCGGCCAAGGCATCCAGCATCGTGTCGGTGCCGTCAGAGCAATCGTTTGAGTAAAACAGAAAATCGGTCACGCCCAACAGGCGATGAAAGGCGATCCATTCCAACAGGAACGGCCCCTCGTTTTTGACACATGTCACTGCGGTTATGCGCATTTCTGCCCACCTATCCCGCCCAATTCAGTTGCGCGCATTGTTCACTGTTCCGCCTCATGGGTTCGTTGGCTTTATGCCCCGAGACCTCTTTTATCTGGTTAACATCATGCCTCATCGGTCGAATCAGGTCAATCTTTGGAACCGGATGCACACCAGATTGCGTGGCCTGATACTTTAAGGGCACTTGACCTTAGCCTTAGGCAATGCACCTTTGGGCGATAAGGGGAGTTTTTCATGGCTAACATCAATGCGTCCGTAACCTCGATCGACGGGGTTCAAAAAATGCTGGCAGATCAGGGTTATGTCTGCGGGCGGGCTTTGGGGACGGTGGTGTTTTTGTCGCTGAAACTGGGGCGCCCACTGTTTTTAGAAGGCGAGGCCGGCGTTGGCAAAACCGAGATCGCCAAAGCGCTTGCGAGCGCGATGGGCAAACGGCTGATCCGTTTGCAATGCTACGAAGGATTGGATGCCGCGACAGCGGTCTACGAGTGGAACTTTCCGGTGCAAATGATCGCGATCCGTACGGCAGAGGCGTCAGGCGACACTGACCGCGACGCCCTCCAAGAAGAACTGTTCTCGGACAAATACTTGATCGAACGCCCGCTGTTGCAAGCCATGCGCCCTGATGAAAACGGCGCGCCGGTACTGCTGATCGACGAACTTGACCGCACGGATGAGCCGTTCGAGGCGTTCTTGCTTGAGGCGCTCAGCGATTTTCAGGTCACAATCCCCGAACTCGGCACGATCAAAGCGCCAGAACCACCCATCGTCATCGTCACGTCCAACCGCACCCGCGAAGTCCACGACGCCCTGAAACGACGCTGCCTGTATCACTGGGTCGACTATCCGAATTTCGATCGCGAAATGGAAATTCTGACCGCCCGCGCCCCCGAAGCCGCCGAAAGCCTTAGCCGCGAAGTCGTTGCATTTGTTCAAAAATTACGCACCGAGGACTTGTTCAAAAAACCTGGTGTGGCCGAAACCATCGACTGGGCAAAATGCCTGCTCGCGCTCGACGTGATCGCCCTCAGCCCCGAAGTTATCGCCGACACCCTCGGCGCAATCCTGAAATACCAAGACGACATTGCGAAACTCCACGGCTCAGAAGCCAAACGCATTCTGGACCAAGCCAAAGCCACGCTAGACCCGCACTGATGCCAAAACCTGCGCCTGTTCTGATCAAAAATACTCAAAGCCCACCGCGATGGTAGAGCACATTCCGCTAGAGTTACCGGACAACCCGAAACTTGCTGGCAACATCACCCATTTCGCGCGGGCGTTGCGGCGTGCGGGGCTGCCGATTGGGCCCGGGCGGGTGATTGATGCGATCCGCGCCGTTGAGGCCGCAGGCTTTACCGAGCGGATGGATTTCTACTGGACGCTGCATGCCTGTTTCGTCAACCGCCCGGAACACCGCGTTGTTTTTGCACAGGTTTTCCGGCTGTACTGGCGTGATCCGCGCTACCTTGAACACATGATGGCGGCGATGCTGCCGGCCATTCGCGGGGTCCAGGAAGACCGTACAGCGCAAGCCGCGGAAAAGCGCGCAGCCGAAGCGTTGCTGGACGGGGCAGACGCGCCGGTCGATCCGCCCGAGGCCCCAAAAGACGACGATGGAACCGAGCTGGAGATCGACGCCTCGCTGACGATCAGTTCCGAAGAACGGCTGCGCAGTCTTGATTTTGAACAGATGAGCACTGCTGAAATGGCCGCCGCCAAACGGATGCTGTCGCGCATGCGCTTGCCGGTCGAACCGATCCCGTCACGGCGTACAAAAACCGCGCTGCGGGGGCGGGTGGACGCCGCTAAAACCATGCGTGCTGCGATGCGCAAAGGCGGTGAGTTGCACCAGATCATCCACAAAGCCCCGCGCCATCGCTGGCCGAATTTGGTGGTGCTGTGCGATATTTCTGGCTCGATGAGCCAATACAGCCGCGTCGTGCTGCATTTCCTACACGCGGTCAGCAACGCCAAAGGCGCGGGCTGGGCCAAAGTGCATGCGTTCACCTTTGGCACGCAATTGACCAACATTACCAGACACTTGGGGCAGCGTGACGTGGACGCAGCGCTGGCGGCGGCAGGGGCCGAGGCCCAAGATTGGGAAGGCGGCACGCGCATCGGGCAATGCCTTGAGCGGTTCAACAAAGACTGGTCGCGCCGTGTCATGGGGCAGGGCGCTGTGGTGCTGGTGATCACGGATGGGCTGGACCGCGATGATCCGGACGAGTTGGCCAAACAGATGCAGCGTTTGCACCTGTCATCGCGCCGCCTGATCTGGCTAAACCCGCTGCTGCGCTGGGACGGGTTTGCGCCCAAAGCCCGTGGAATCGCGGCAATGCTGCCCCACGTCGACAGCTTTCGCGCAGGGCATTCGATTGCGTCACTCGAAGAACTGGCAGAGGTGATTTCCCGCCCTGACGATGTGGGCGAAAAAGCGCGTTTGATGCGGGAATTAACGCAGAACCGTTAGGCGACCGCTGCGGCGAACGACGTGCGGTAGGTTTCCGACAGTTCGGCCATTGGCGCGCTGCTGGTGTTGCTGAACCAGACTGTGTCGCCGGTGAATTTCCCGACTGATTGGATGGTTACTCCTGCTTGGCCTGCGGCCAGCATCAACGCTTCGGCTTGGTCAAAGTTGCAGGCGATCAAGTAGCGGGCCTGGTCTTCGCCAAACAGGGTTGGGGTGTCGTCGCTATCGAGCCACACGCCGATGCCAGCACTTTCTGCCAACTCGAACGCGGCCAATGCCAGCCCGCCATCGGACAGGTCCGTGCAGGCGGTGATCATGGCGCGGTTGTCGCGGATGAAATTGCCGTGCTTGGCCTCTAGGTCCAGATCGACGTGGGGTGCGTCACCGTCGGTGCGGTTGAACACCTCGGCGAGCAACGCAGATTGGCCCAGGTGGCCGGCCGTTTCGCCCAAGACCAACGCCACGTGGCCTTCGCGCACGTCGCTGCCGATGATGTCGTCGGTGTGTTTCAGCAAACCAACCGCGCCGATTGTGGGCGTTGGCAAAATCGCGGAGCCGTCGGTTTCGTTGTACAGTGACACGTTGCCCGACACGATTGGCATGTCCAGCGCCAGAACCGCTTCGCCGATGCCTTTGATCGCGCCGACAAATTGTCCCATGATTTCAGGCTTTTCCGGATTGCCAAAGTTCATGTTGTCGGTTGTGGCCAGCGGTGTTGCACCGACTGCGCACAGGTTGCGATAGGCTTCGGCCACGGCTTGTTTGCCGCCTTCAAACGGGTTGGCCTTGACGTAGCGCGGGGTCACATCGGACGTAAACGCCAGTGCTTTGTCGGTGCCGTGGATGCGGATAATGCCGGATCCGATGTTCGGCGTGCGCGCGGAATCACCCATAACCATCGTGTCGTATTGTTCATACACCCACTGTTTTGCAGCGTAGTTCGGCGATGAAATCAGCGCGCGCAAACCGTCAATCGCATCGATACCCGGAACGTCTGACAGTGGTTCAGCCGCGGGCGTTTCGACCCACGGGCGGTCGTATTCAGGGGCGGTGCCAGCCAGCGTTTTCAGCGGCAGGTCAGCTTTGGTTTCGCCGTTGTGCACGATGTGAAACCGGTCTTCGGCCATGGTTTCGCCGACGATGGCAAAATCGAGGTCCCATTTGTCGAACACGGCTTTGGCTTCGGCCTCGAGTTCGGGTTTCAGGACCATCAGCATACGTTCTTGGGATTCCGACAGCATCATTTCGTAGGCGGTCATGTTGACCTCGCGCACGGGCACGTTTTCGAGGTACAGACGCACGCCAAGATTGCCTTTGTCGCCCATTTCGACCGCAGAACAGGTCAGACCAGCGGCCCCCATGTCTTGGATCGAAATAACCGCGCCGGTTTTCATCAGCTCAAGCGTGGCTTCCATCAGGCGCTTTTCAGTGAACGGGTCACCCACCTGAACCGTGGGGCGTTTTTCTTCGATCGTGTCGTCAAATTCAGCAGAGGCCATAGTTGCCCCGCCAACGCCGTCACGGCCGGTTTTTGCGCCCAAATAGACAACGGGCATGCCGACACCGGATGCTGCGGAGTAAAAGATTTTATCGCTATCGGCCAAACCGGCGGCGAACGCGTTCACCAAGCAGTTGCCGTTGTAGGCGGGATCAAAGCGGACTTCACCGCCCGCACACGGCACGCCAAAGCAGTTTCCGTAGCCACCAACGCCCGCAACCACACCGTTGACCAGCTGTTTGGTTTTGTGATGCGCAGGTTCGCCGAATGACAGCGAATTCATTGACGCGATCGGGCGCGCGCCCATGGTAAAGACGTCGCGCAGGATGCCGCCCATGCCTGTGGCCGCCCCTTGGTAGGGTTCGATGTAGGAGGGGTGGTTATGGCTTTCCATTTTGAAAACAATGGCTTGACCGTCGCCAATATCCACAACTCCAGCGTTTTCGCCGGGGCCGCAGATGACTTGGGGGCCTTCGGTTGGCAAGGTGCGTAGCCATTTCTTTGAGGATTTATAAGAGCAATGTTCGTTCCACATCGCCGAGAAAATACCAAGCTCTGTGAAGGTCGGTTCGCGTCCGACGATCTCTAGAATGCGGTCATATTCATCTGGGCTCAGGCCGTGGCTGGCAATCAATTCTGGTGTGATAGCTGGTTCGGTCATGTGGCGCGGCCCCCCAAGGCATATTGGTTTGCGCACCTCTTACAATGCGGCGCGCGCGGGGGGAAGGGGCGGCGACGCAAGAGAACGGTATTGGTTTGTTTGATCATCAAAGTCGGGCTGTGCGGTTGTTGTGTTCGGGTGGGGCAAGGCCATCTGTTGTTACTGTGTTCGTTCTCGGCTAGACCCATCTGCAACCCAAGGGAGAATGCTATGTTGAAATTTTTGTCATTCACTGCAGTCGCTGTGTGTTTGTCGACTGCGGCGCAAGCCTGTCCTTGGGCGTCAGGGGCTTATCGTGCGTCCGTTCCCCCAGACATCACGGCTACGGTACGGTTTAATGGTGACTGTTCCAAAGCGGACATTGAAATGTCTGGTGGCGCTGCCAAAACCGAAAAAGTCACTGCCGGGAACAAGGGCTGGTCGGCAACTCATGGTCAGTTCGATTTTGAGTTTGACGCCAAAGGCAAGCGGGCGCGGGTTACGCGTGGTGGTGCGTCGCGTACTGTGCGGATGAAAAAGTTCTAAACAGCGGTTCGCGATCCTGGATGATGCGCGTGATCTGTGGCCAAAAAAAAGGCCGAGCACAGAGGCTCGGCCAAGTCCAACAGGGAGGTGAAGATGTTAAGCGTTACAGCGTTACCATCTTCATAACGATGAATTATGGTGCGTCATGCCCACGTTCAAGGCGCAATCTGCCGCAGGCTTAGCATGTCCGCTATGCGTTTTTTGCATAGCTGGTAAGAAAATCAGATTTTCTCTTGTTCTCTCAATTGCTTACGGTACGCGATGATCTCGTCTTGGACAAAGTCACGGAAGGCGGCGATACGCTTGGATTGCCGTAATTCTTCTGGATATGCCAAAAATACAGGCACTTCTGACGATTCAATTTCTGGCATAACTCGAATGAGGTCCGGAAAATCCTGCGTCACGTAATCCGGCAGAATGCCGATTCCCAGATCATGCAGCACCCCTTGCAACACACCAAAGTAGTTATTGACCGTTAACGTTGATTTCACACTGTAGGCCATCAGCTCCTGAACTAGGCTGGCGCTGGCCCCGACTTGGGCAGAGTCGGTGTTCTGACAAATCAGGCGGTGGTCGACCAAATCTTCGGGACCTTGGGGAAAAGGATGCCCCTCCAGGTATTTTGGCGTCGCATAGGCGCGCATCCGCACCGACATCAACCGCTTGCGGATCAGGTCGGCTTGGGAGGGTTCTTTCATGCGGATGGCTACATCGGCCTCGCGCATGGGCAGGTCCAGCACTTTTTCCTCGAGCATCAGATCGACGCGCAGGTCGGGGTATTTTTCGTACAGCTTGGGCAGGCGCGGGGCCAGCCATAGCGTTCCAAAACCGGTCGTGGTGGTGACCCGCAGATCGCCGAACACTTCTTCTTCGCTGTCACGAATGCGCGCGCTGGCAGTGTCCAGACGCTTGGTCATGGCAGAGGTTGCGTCAAACAACAGCTCGCCTTGTTCGGTCAGGATCAGACCGCGCGCATGGCGGTGAAACAGCGTCGCGTTCAGGGATTCTTCGAGCGCGCGCACCTGACGGCTGACAGCAGATTGTGACAGGTTCAGCTTGTCACCGGCATGGGTCAAACTGCCCGCATCGGCGACGGCGTGAAAAATTCTAAGTTTGTCCCAGTCCATGCTGCTGTCTCTCTTTACCCATGCCACGCTGTATATTCGTCCCGCGTATATAGCCAAAAAGGGCCCGATACACAGGGGGAGAAGCGCCGTTTTTTGACCAGAGGCGAAAAAAATCTATACAGGTCAATAATTGTGACCTAATATCGAGTAAATAATATGCAAGACTGATCCGATGCTGGGGAGCCCACAGATGAGCACGCAAAAGATTTCGCTAAATGACCGCTATGACCTGACCAAAAGCCCGGTGCTGTTAAACGGCACGCAGGCGTTGGTGCGCATGACCATGATGCAAAAGGCCCGCGATAAAGCGGCGGGTTTGAACACGGCAGGGCTGGTGACGGGCTATCGCGGATCGCCTTTGGGTGCCGTCGACATGCAGATGCAGCGCGCGGAAAAGCAGTTGGTGCAAAGCGATGTGACGTTTCAATCCGGTCTGAACGAAGACCTTGCCGCCACTGCGATTTGGGGGGCCCAGCAGGCCGAGCTGCGCGGTGAGGGCAAATACGACGGTGTCTTTGGTCTGTGGTACGGCAAGGGGCCGGGCGTGGACCGGTCCGGCGATGTGATGCGTCACGCCAATATGGCCGGCACGTCTGTGAATGGCGGCGTGCTGATGGCGATGGGGGATGACCACACGGGCGAATCCTCGACCGTGCTGCACCAATCCGAATTTGCGATGATCGACAGCTACATGCCGGTGGTCAGCCCCGCGGGGGTCCAAGAGGTGATGGATTACGGGCTGTACGGCTGGGCCTTGTCCCGGTTCGCGGGTGTCTGGGTCGGCCTGAAAACGATGAAAGACACGGTCGAGGTCACGTCGGTCGTCGACGGTGATCCGCATCGTTTGTCGTTTGTGATGCCTGAATTTGACATGCCAGACGGTGGGTTGAACATCCGTTTGGTCGATGACCGCGTCGATCAAGAGGCCCGTTTGCTGAATTACAAACGCCATGCTGCCGAGGCGTTCAGCCATGCCAACAAGATGGACAAGCGGATGTGGGGCAAGGCCGGTGCCAAGATAGGCTTTGTGGCGGCGGGCAAGAACTGGCTAGACCTGATCCACGCGATGTCCTTGCTGAACATTGACGCGACCGAGGCCGAGCGTCTGGGTGTCACCACCTACAAAGTCGGGCAAACTTGGCCGCTGGACATGCGCGGTTTTAACGACTGGGCAGAGGGGCTCGATCTGATTGTCGTGATCGAGGAAAAGCGCAAGCTGATCGAAGTTCAGATCAAAGAAGCGCTGTTTGACAATCGCCAAGGGCGGCGTGTGTACGGTGGCACCAAAGATGGCGTCGAATTCTTTACCTCTGGCTGGGCGCTAGATCCGGTTGAGATCGCTGAAAAGCTGGGCCAGGTGTTGTGTGACGAGGGTCGCAATACGGACGGGATCAAAGCGGGACTGGCGGTGCTGGACGAGGCCCGCCGTTCTGACAACGCCGAGGAAATCGCGGCGCGCCTGCCGTATTTCTGCTCTGGCTGCCCGCATAATTCTTCCACTGTCGTGCCGGATGGTTCGCGTGCCTATTCCGGCATCGGCTGTCACTTTATGGTGCAATGGATGGACCGCGACACGCTGGGCTTTACCCACATGGGGGCCGAGGGCGCGAACTGGATCGGCGAGGCACCGTTTTCGAAAACGGGCCACGTATTCCAGAACATCGGGGACGGCACGTACAACCATTCTGGCATCCAAGCGATCCGTGCAGCTGTGGCGGCTGGCACCACGATGACCTACAAAATTCTGTACAACGACGCGGTCGCAATGACCGGCGGGCAAAGCCATGAGGGCGATTTGCCTGCCGAACGTATCGTCGAAGAATTGACCGCCATGGGCATTAAAAACCTAGCCGTGGTCTATGATGAAAAAGAAGACGTGAACTTTGCCGCCTTTCCGAAAAGCGTTGAAATTCATGAACGTACCTATTTGCAAACCGTACAAGAGCAGTTTGCAAAGTTGGAGGGTGTCAGCGCGATTGTCTACATCCAGACCTGCGCGGCCGAAAAACGCCGTCGCCGCAAACGCGGGCTGTTTCCGGACCCCGACAAACGCTTGTTCATCAATACAGACGTCTGCGAAGGCTGCGGCGATTGCGGGGTGCAATCCAATTGCGTGTCGCTGGTGCCTGCGGAAACCGAACTGGGTCGCAAACGCAAAATCGACCAATCGTCGTGCAACAAGGATTTCTCTTGCGTCAAAGGGTTCTGCCCGTCGTTTGTGTCACTGGAGGGGGCCGTGGTGCGTAAAGAAGCGACCACCGAACTGGTCTTGCCCAACCTGCCAGCGCCGGCAATTCCCGCGATCAACGGCACGTTCAACGTTGTCATCACCGGCGTCGGCGGCACCGGCGTTGTGACCATCGGCGCGGTTTTGGCGCAGGCGGCCCACATCGACGGCAAAGGCGCGGGCATGATGGAAATGGCGGGCCTCGCGCAAAAGGGCGGCGCGGTGCACATCCATTGTCGCCTTGCCAATGATCCTGCCGATATCTCTGCGATCCGGGTTGCCACTGGCGAATGTGACGCGCTGATCGGGGGCGATCTGGTGGTCTCTGCGGGGTCCAAAACGCTGGGGCTGACGCAATCAGGGCGCACAGGTGCGGTGGTCAACAGTCACGAAATCATCACCGGTGATTTCACCCGCGACACTGAATTCACACTGCCTTCGGACCGGTTGATGTTGGCGCTACAAGCCCGTCTGCGCGATGATGTGGCGTTGTTTGATGCATCCGACCTGGCCAAGGCCGTGCTGGGGGATTCCATTTTCTCGAATATGATGATCTTTGGGGCGGCGTGGCAGCGCGGTCTGATCCCGATCAGCCATGAGGCACTGACCCAAGCCATTACGTTGAATGGCGCGGCAGTAGAACGAAACTTGCGCGCCTTTGAAATCGGGCGCTGGGCGGTGTTGTTCCCGGAAGATGCGCAGGCGATTTTGACACCGACTGTGATCGAACTCCCATCAACCCAAGCTGACAAAATCGCCTACCGCGCTGATCAATTGGTGGCCTATCAAGGCAAACGTTTGGCCAAACGGTACACCAAATTTTTGGACAAGATTGAGGATGCAGATGTTAAGAACTCCGCATTAACTGGGTATCATAAGTTGCTGTCTTACAAGGACGAATACGAAGTCGCGCGATTGTTGTTAAGCACTCGCAAAAAGGCGCAAGCCGAGTTTGATGGCGATTTCAAAATGACCTTTAATCTGGCCCCGCCGATGCTGTCGAAAACGGGTCCAAATGGCCGTCCGATGAAACGCGAATTCGGTCCTTGGCTAGAACGTCCGTTGCGGGTGTTGGCGAAACTGAAACGCTTGCGTGGCACACCGCTGGACGTTTTTGGATACACCGCCGAGCGTAAAATGGAGCGTGCACTGATCGCGCAGTACGAGGGCGATATGAAGGTCGCGTTGACCCAGCTGACACCCGAAACCAAGGACGCGATCGTCGCGTTGGCAGAGCTGCCTTTGCAAATTCGCGGGTTCGGTCCGGTAAAGGCCGAGAACGAGGCGAAGGCTGCAAAACGACGCGAAGAATTGCTGTCGATCATCAATATGGGCGGCGCGCCGATGGCCAAAGCCGCAGAGTAATTTGGCAAAACGTCCGGCAGGGCTAGGCAGAGGCGGCGCACACCCTTAAGTTGTTGTTACGCATAAACACGGCATAGGATCGGCATGCTGAACCAGAAACGAGATATCACCCGTGAGATTAGCTATGCGCATGCCGCAGCGACCGTTGGCGGCCGCGCGATGATCCGGTTGATGGAAAATACCACAGGCAGGATGCGCTTGATCAAGCGTGCTTCGGGATACGAGGATGATGTGGCGGCGGGCCGCGATTTTTGGGCGGTGATGGTCGAGCGCTACGGGCTAAGTTTGGAAATCGCAGGTGGGGCACTGTCCAACATTCCCAAAGACGGCCCGCTGATCCTGATCGCGAACCACCCCTACGGCATTCTGGACGGCATGATGATGGGGCATATTCTGTCCCAAACCCGTGGAGATTTCCGTATTCTGGCAAATTCGGTGTTTCGCAAAGCCGAAGACCTGAACCGCATCTTGCTGCCGATTTCGTTTGATCAGACAAAAGATGCAGTGCGCCAAAACATCGAAACGCGCAAAAACGCGCTGAACTATCTGGATCAGGGGGGGGCCATTGGCATCTTTCCGGGTGGCACCGTCAGCACGGCCGAGCGTCCTTTTGGCAAGCCGATGGACCCTGGCTGGCGCGGGTTCACCGCCCGCATGGTGGCAAAATCCAATGCTACGGTTGTGCCGGTATTTTTTGATGGGCACACCAGTCGTTTGTTCCAAATCGCGAGCCATATGCATTCGACATTGCGGCTGGGGTTGCTGATCAAAGAGTTCAAAAAGCGGGTCGATACGCCGGTGCGCGTTGTAATTGGCGATCCGATTAGGCGCGCGCAATTGGACCCATTGGCGGGGGATTCCAAACAGATGATGGATTTCCTGCGCAAAGCGACGTATGAGCTAAATCCAAGCCCAGCAAAGACCTTTGATCTGGGCTATGAGTTTGAGAAAAAGCGCCGCAGCTAAGCGGTGCACGCGGGTGAAAAACAATGGCTGTGGGCATTTTTGACAGTGGTTTGGGCGGTTTGACCGTTCTGGAGGCAGTGCAAAAGCGCTTGCCTGACGTTGAATTCGTGTATCTCGCCGACAGCGCCAACGCACCTTACGGCGTGCGCACGGCAGACGATATTTACCACCTGACCTGCGCGGCTGTGCAACGCCTGTTCGATGCGGGCTGCGATCTGGTGATTTTGGCCTGCAACACGGCGTCGGCTGCAGCCTTGCGCCGGATGCAAGAGGGTTGGATTCCAACAGACAAACGCGTTTTGGGCGTGTTTGTGCCACTGATCGAGGCGCTGACCGAACGCGATTGGGGCGACAATTCGCCGCCGCGCGAGGTCGATGTAAAACACGTCGCGCTGTTTGCGACGCCCGCAACTGTGTCCAGTCGGGCCTTTCAGCGGGAATTGGCATTTCGCGCCATCGGTGTCGACGTCGAAGCGCAGGCGTGCGGCGGTGTTGTCGATGCGATCGAGGACGGTGACATGATTTTGGCCGAAGCGCTGGTGCGCAGCCATGTGGACGCGTTGAAACGCAAGATGCCCGAACCCCATGCAGGCATTTTGGGCTGCACCCATTACCCGTTGATGGCCGAGACATTCCAAGAGGCCTTGGGCCCGGATGTCACGCTATATTCCCAAGCCAATCTGGTGGGCGACAGCCTGGCCGACTACCTTGAACGCCATCCCGACAAAATCGGCGCGGGCACCTCTGCCTATCTGACCACGGGTGATCCCAAGCGTGTCAGCGACCGCGCTACTCAGTTCTTGCGACGACAAATCATCTTTGAATCCGCATAAAACTGAATTTTAAGACAAAGAAGAACCATGACACATTCCATCGCTATTCTTGGGGCCAGTGGCTACACTGGCGCTGAACTTATCCGGCTCATTTCTCAGCATCCTTCAATGCAAATCAAAGCCTTAGGGGCTTATTCTAAAGCGGGTCAAACGATCGCGCAGGTGTTTCCGCATCTGCGTCATTTGGACCTGCCGACCATGGTTTCGTTTGATCAAATCGACTGGTCAGGCATTGACCTGTGCTTTTGTGCGCTGCCTCACAAAACCAGTCAGGAAGTGATCCGTGATCTGCCGGCAGATCTTAAGATTGTTGATCTCAGCGCTGATTTCCGGCTGCGCGACCCGCAAGCCTACGAGGCGTGGTACGGCAACGCGCATGGTGCAGTCGCAATGCAATCAGAGGCGGTTTACGGCCTGACCGAATTTTACCGCGACGAGATCACAAATGCGCGTCTGGTTGCGGGAACAGGGTGTAATGCGGCCACAGGCCAGTTTGCTTTGCGGCCCTTGATCGCGGCTGGCGTGATCGATCTGGACGAAATCATTTTGGATCTGAAATGTGCTGTGTCAGGGGCAGGGCGCGCGCTTAAGGAAAACCTGCTGCACGCCGAATTGTCCGAAGGGTATCACGCCTATGCGGTTGGTGGCACGCACCGGCACATGGGCGAATTTGATCAGGAATTCAGCGCGGTTGCGGGGCGGGACATCAAAATTCAGTTCACCCCGCATCTTGTGCCGGCCAATCGCGGCATTCTGGCGACAACCTATGTCAAAGGTGATCCACAGGTGATTTACGATACATTGGCACAAGCCTATGAAAACGAGCCGTTTATTGAGGTTCTGCCAATGGGCGAAGCGCCCAGCACTCGCCACATTCGCGGCTCGAATTTCTGCCACATCGGTGTGGTCGCAGACCGCATTGAAGGACGCGCAATTGTGATCGCAGCGCTGGATAATTTGACCAAGGGCAGCTCGGGCCAAGCGTTGCAAAACGCCAATCTGATGCTAGGTATCAAAGAGACGACGGGGCTGATGATGGCACCGCTATTTCCTTAAGCCAAAGGCCTGACATGAAATCGCTTAAAAAACAGCGCCGTATCCAAGTTATTGTCGTCGCGACGGTTGCCTTGGCATTGTCGACGGCCTTGATCGGGTACGCGCTAAAGGACGGCATCAACCTGTTCCGCTCTCCAACCCAAGTGGTCGAAATGCCACCTGCCGCAACCGAGATTTTCCGCATTGGTGGCTTGGTCGAAGACGGGTCGTTGGTGATTGGCCAAGGTGAAAGCATTACCTTTGTGGTGACCGATGGCGGCGCGTCCGTGCCGGTCAGCTACACGGGTATCCGCCCCGATTTGTTCGGCGAAGGCCAAGGCACTGTGGCCACCGGTCGCTACATCAACGGTGTCTTTGAAGCCACTGAAATACTTGCCAAACATGATGAAAATTACATGCCATCCGAAGTCGTAGATGCGCTAAAAGAACAGGGTGTCTACCAAGACCCCAACGGATAGCACCGAACGCAGACACCACGCATCGTTAACCTCATGCGCGCACTTTGACCCCAAATCAGAGCAGCGAAAGCGTGGGAATTTATGCAAAGTGTCAAACAGATCGCGACAGAGATCGTGCACCGCGAAGGCGGGTACGTCAATGACCCCGATGATCCCGGTGGTGCGACAAATTTTGGCGTGACGATCCACACAATGCGGCGTTTGGGTCTTGATCTGGACCGTGACGGTGATGTGGATACGCAGGATGTCAAACGGCTGACCCGCGATCAGGCCATCGACATCTTTGTGACGCACTATTTTGATCGCCCTCGCATTGCCGAATTGCCGATACCGCTGCAAGCATCGGTGTTCGACATGTACGTTAACGCCGGTGGCAATGCGATAAAGATCCTGCAACGTTTGTTGCGCGACATGGGCCAAGAGGTCAGCGTTGATGGCGCGCTGGGTCCGATGTCGATTGGGGCTGCACATTTGGTGCATGATCAGGCCGCAGGTCACCTGGTCGATGCCTACGGAATTGCCCGGCGCAATTACTATTTCCGACTGGCTGACAAACGTGCCGCCAGCCGCAAATATGCGCGTAATCGCAAGGGCGGCAAAGGTGGCTGGATCAAGCGGGCCGAGGAATTTATCGCGCCTGCCTATCATTTAACAACTGAAGAATTTGAACGGAGGGTGGCGCGATGGGCCTGATTGAACGTGTGTTTCAAGTGATGTTTGGCGGCGGCAATGTGGTGCGCGAAACGGCCGAAGTGTTTCGTGAAAACGCCGAAGCGGGGGCCGCGCGTGGTGCCACTGTTCAGATGCAAGCGATGCGCCAATACAGCGAGGAATTCGCAGTGCCGCGTCAGGGTGGCTTTGATCGGTTTATGGACGGCGTGAACCGTTTGCCGCGCCCTTTGCTTGCGCTTGGCACTTTGGGTTTGTTCGTGTCGGCGATGGTGGAACCGTTGTGGTTTTCGCAGCGCATGCAAGGTATCGCGCTGGTGCCAGAGCCGCTTTGGTGGCTGCTAGGCGTCATCGTGTCGTTCTATTTTGGCGCCCGCCATCAAGTGAAAAGCCAACAATTCCAGCGGGAAATCGTCGGAACAATGACTGCGGTTCCGCAAGTGATGGAAAACATCAAGGCGCTGAAAACCTTGCGGGCCCAAGACGTCGGTGCCGCAAACACATCGGGTGATACGCGTTTGGGCGTGGCCTCGATCCTGCCGGACGGCAATGCAGCGCTTGAGGCTTGGCAGCGCATCCGCAAGATTTAGGACCCGCGACAATGTGAACACGCGCGCGCGTCGAATTCCATTGGCGCGCGCAGCCTTGCGACCTATACCTAAGCCATGATTACTGAACTTGGTCACTTTGCCCTTATCCTCGCCTTTATGGTGGCAATCGTTCAATGCGTGGTACCGCTGGTCGGCGCGCACAAAGGCTGGCGGTCTTGGATGGCGTTGGGGGAACCTGCGGCCTCGGCACAATTTTTGCTGACGGCCTTCGCGTTCGGGGCCTTGATGTGGGCCTTTATTGTCTCTGATTTTTCGCTGCGAGTTGTGGTGCTGAACAGCCATTCGGCCAAACCGATGCTGTACAAAATCAGCGGAACATGGGGCAATCACGAAGGATCGATGTTGCTGTGGGTGCTGATTGTGACCCTGTTCGGGGCAACGGCGGCATGGTTCGGCGGCAATCTACCGCCCAGCCTGCGGGCCCGTGTTCTGGCCGTTCAATCCGCGATTGCCGTGGCGTTTTTTGCCTTTATCCTGTTCACATCGAACCCGTTTGCGCGCCTTGCGACGCCGCCCTTTGACGGGCAGGATTTGAACCCGTTGCTCCAAGACCCAGGTCTCGCTTTTCACCCTCCGTTTTTGTACCTCGGTTACGTGGGGCTCAGCATGGCGTTCAGCTTTGCCGTGGCCGCATTGATCGAAGGTCGCGTTGACGCGGCGTGGGGCCGTTGGGTGCGTCCATGGACGTTGGCGGCGTGGATTTTCCTGACCATCGGCATCGCGCTTGGCTCTTGGTGGGCCTACTACGAACTTGGCTGGGGCGGTTTTTGGTTCTGGGATCCGGTGGAAAACGCATCGTTCATGCCTTGGCTTTTGGCCGCCGCATTGCTGCATTCCGCCATCGTCGTGGAAAAGCGCGAAAGCCTGAAATCATGGACAATCTTGCTGGCGATCCTAGCGTTTGGCTTTTCCTTAATCGGTACATTCATCGTACGCTCAGGCCTACTGACGTCGGTGCATGCCTTTGCAAATGACCCCGAGCGCGGCGTGTTCATTCTGATGATCCTCGCCTTTTTCACAGGCGGTGCGCTGATCCTGTTCGCCCTGCGCGCCGGCACGATGGAGGCCAAGGGCGTGTTCGGTCTGGTCAGTCGTGAAAGCGCGATCCTGACCAACAACATCCTGCTGGCCGTCAGTTGTTTTGTGGTCTTTGTCGGCACGATGTGGCCGCTGGTCGCCGAAATGTTCTTTGATCGCAAGCTGTCGGTCGGGCCGCCGTTTTTCAACATGGCGTTCACGCCGTTCATGCTGGGCCTTGGGCTGATCTTGCCTGTGGGTGCGATGCTGCCGTGGAAACGAGCCGATCTAAAGCGCGTGATGTATCCGCTGCGCTATGCCTTTGTGCTGGCGCTGGCGATTGCCGGTCTGGTTTGGGCGATGCAAACGGGGCGCTCGGTTTTGGGTCCGATTGGCGTGTTTTTGGCGGCATGGGTCGTGATGGGTGCGGTGATCGATCTGGTTTCACGTACAGGGCGCGGCGGTGATCGCTGGCGTCGTTTGCGGCGTCTGCCACGTGCCGATTGGGGCAAGATGGTTGCGCATTCCGGCCTTGGCATCACGATGCTGGGCGTGGCTGGAATCACGTCGTGGCAATACGAAGATATCCGTGTTGCGCAGATCGCGCAGCCCTACGACGTGGGCGCGTACACATTCACGTTAAACGCTGTGCGCGAGGCCGAGGGCCCGAATTATCTGGCCACGATTGCCGATATTACACTGGCGCGTGACGGCAAAATACTTGCACAGCTGGCCCCGGAAAAACGCATTTATCCCGTGGCGCAAATGCCCACAACCGAAGCCGCGATCCACTACAACCTCGCGCGCGACGTCTATGTTGTAATCGGAGACGAGCAGGCGCAGGGCGGTTGGGCCGTGCGGGTTTACGTCAAACCGTTGACCAACTGGATCTGGATTGGCTGCGCGCTGATGGCCTTGGGTGGCATGCTAAGCCTGTCTGACCGACGGTTCCGCGTTGCTGCGGGGGCGCGCAAATCAGCGCCAATGCCGGCCCCAAACAACGTGCCCGCCGAATGAAACGCTTGGTCTTCATACTGATGCTGTTGGCAGCACCGCTGATGGCGGTGGAACCAGACGAAATTCTGGATGATCCGGTTTTGGAAACCCGCGCACGCGAGATTTCCAAAGGCTTGCGGTGTCTGGTTTGTCAAAACGAAAGCATCGATGAAAGCCACGCGTCGCTGGCGCGTGACTTGCGCATCTTGGTGCGTGAACGTCTGGTGGCAGGCGACAGCGACACCCAAACTGTTGATTTTATTGTCGAACGCTACGGCGAATACGTGCTGTTGCAGCCGCGCGTCACCGGGGCCAATTGGTTGCTGTGGGGGGCAGGGCCATTGATGTTGCTGATCGCGGGGGCCACCGGACTGGTCTATATCCGAGGGCGCGCCCGCGCAGTCACCCCCCAAGACGACCGGCTTAGCGACGATGAAGCCGCCCGTTTGGCGAAGATATTAGAAGAATGACGCGCGGTTTCGCTTTTCTGAACTGATTGGTTTGATATTGAGGGGGCAACACGCCCTTGAATAGAAAGCCGCGCTCATGGATTATCAAACGCTTACCCTGAACATCGCTGATGGTGTCGCCACAATCATGCTGGACCGTCCGGATGTGATGAACGCGATGAACACGCAAATGCGCGCCGAAATTCAGCATGCGATGACCGTGTCTGGCAAAAAGGCGCGCTGCGTTGTGCTGACGGGGTCAGGGCGGGCGTTCTGCTCGGGTCAGGATTTGGGTGACCGATCGGGGGGCGACGGTGATCCGGAACAATCATTGCGCGACGAATACGAACCGATGTTGCGCGCGATCTTTGATTGCCCTGTCCCGACAATTGCGGCGGTAAACGGTGCGGCGGCGGGGGCGGGGGCCAACCTTGCGCTGGCATTTGACGTCGTGATCGCATCCGAAAGCGCATATTTCATGCAAGCCTTCACCCGCATCGGCCTGATCCCGGACGCAGGTGGTACCTACACGATGCCGCGCACGATGGGCATGGCCAAGGCAATGGGCGCGTCCCTGTTTGCCGACAAAATCACCGCACGGCAGGCCGACAACTGGGGCATGATCTGGGAGGCCGTCGACGACGGTGTCTTTGTCGATCATTGGAAAGCCCGCGCAGCCTATTTGGCGAATGGGCCAACGGCGGCCTATGCCTCTGCCAAAATCGCAATTCGCGGCACGTGGGACAATACGCGTGACGAACAACTGGCGCTTGAAGCAAAAGAGCAGGGCAATTGTGGTCGCACCCGTGATTTCAAAGAAGGCGTTTTGGCGTTTATGGAAAAACGCAAAGCCGGTTTTGAGGGCCGCTAAACCCGCTGAACAGCGTGGCGCGCAATAAGAACGACGTCGTTTGCGTCCGGAACATGTTCTGCGTCACGTGACAACACCGCCAATGGGGCCCCATCCGCGCGCAGCGTAAAAATTGACGGATGGCTGTTTGCGTCAATCGTGACGACTGGCGGAGCATTTCGAGCGTTATAAATCACGACGATCTGGTCCGTGTCTTCTTCGGGATCTGACACAAATGCGACTTCGGTTTCGGTCATGGGCGCGCGCAACAAGGCATCCCATTGCTTGTCCAATCCATCGTTGTAGCGATCTGAGGTGGTCATATTGTCATGCCCCTTCTTTTATTTCTAGCGCGTGTTGGTCGGGAATGCCCCGGTTCGTCTCGTGTTTGTCGCAAATTCCGACCCTAGCGGTTCGGGTCAAGATCGCTGATTAGCGGCGCGGGAATAATCGTGATCGCCGCTGCGGTCAATGTGTTGCCAGCGCCCGTAACCCGTGCCACGATTTCACCGTCTGCAGACACAATCGCATCTTCACCATCGGCGACGACTGTAATGTCCGGCGTCGCATCGTCGTTGGTCATCAGAACCAAAGCATCGTCATCGGCCAGATCCGTGATCAAGGCAGGGCCGCCCGTTTGGGTTTCGGCATCCACTTGATCCAGAAGCACCGCAAAAGTATCGGCCCCTTCGCCGCCTGAACCGGTGTCGTCAGCGCCTAAAATCAGCAGATCGTCACCCTCACCACCGCTTAGGGTGTCGGCCGTGTTGTCATCGTTAAACACCGCCTGGCTGTCCGCTGTGGTGTTCAAAACATCGGCCAATTCAGCACCATCGCGCAGGGCGATCAGATCGGTCAGGTTCAAGGGCGTGCCCGCCACTGTGCCGCCAAACAGCGCATCATCGCCGGTGCCACCAGACAAGTCATCGGACCCTTCGCCGCCAATCACCAGATCGGTGTCCGCGCCGCCGTCTAGCGTGTCGTTGCCCGCGTCACCTTCGACCCAGTCTTCGCCCGCGTCGCCGTCAATCGCATCGTCGCCAGTGCCCCCCAGCAGCAAATCATTGCCTTCACCACCGCTGACCACATCGTTGTCTTGCTCGGCCACAATCACGTCGTCACCCGCACCGCCCTCGATCGTGTCGTTGCCAGAGCCGCCTTGGATGTTGTCGTTGCCATCAAGGCCCGCGATCAAATCGCTGCCGCTTTTGCCATCGATGTCATTGGCCTGATCGTTGCCCGTCAGGGTCTGATTGTTATCGGTACGATCATTGTCATCGTCGTCCACCAACTCGTAAACACCATAGCCCAGCAACAGCCCGGGGATCGCAAAAAGTAAAAACTGTATCAATCGTCAATCCCCACACATTCGTCTTGAATTGAGGCTAAAGCGCGACCTTGGGTCAGGTCAAGAAAACCACGATCACTGTTTGAAAGAGCGAAACAATCACCTTGATATTTCCCTTTTTAGGCGAAGATCCTGATCGGTCCATCGCCCTTCAGTTGTCAGTACACGCCTAAGTGGGGCGTTGCGTCAGTACGATATCTGTGGCGCTTAATGTGCTGACATCCACACCCAGAAGAACCATGGCAACCTGGTCATCGATTCGCACTTCGGCGGCACCGTCATCGGTTTCACCAAAGGTCACTACAGGTGTTTCAGCGTCAGCCGCGTACGAGTAAACCAGCACATCGGTGCCACGTTCAAAATCGGTTATGACGGCCTCGTCGCCGGGTTCCATCCAGTCGCCTGCGGTCAAGGTGTCGGCCCCTTCGCCGCCGGACACAACGTCGTTGCTGCCGAACAAAATCAAGTCGTCACCAAAACCACCAAACACGGTGTCGGCTTCGTCTTCGTCTGAATCGAAGGTGAAATTCACCTCAACTTCGTCAGTGCTCACTGCGCCCTCGAGTGACGCAATAAAGGCCGCTTCGTCGAGCAAATCGGCGCTGAGGATCACGTCGTCTCCTGCGTCGCCGCGCAGGGTGTCTTCGCCTTCGCCGCCAGTTAGCAGGTCGTCGTCTGCGCCACCGCGCACAAAGTCGTCGTCGTCTTGTCCAAGCACAATGTCAGTGCCCGCGCCGCCAAACAATTCGTCATCGCCCGCCGCACCGGTGATCAGATCGTCGCCGCCGTTGCCAAAGACACGGTCTTCGCCTGCGCCACCTTCCAGAATATCGGTGCCCTCTGTGGATGGGTCGACAGGCGGGTTTGTTGTGCTGTCATCGGTTTCATCTTCGGATTTGGCCGCGACCGGATCGTCGTCATCTTCAAATACCAAGGTGTAAACAAGGCCCCAGCCCAACAAACTTAATAATGCAATACCGACCATCGGAAGATCCCTTTTAACTTACAAATTTACCATTCGTTAACGTTTTGAATTTGAGTTTTCAAATTTTGGGCGTTCACTGTTTCAGGCCGGGAAACAGAAAGGCAAAGTCCAAAGGATAACAGCAAAAAACCGCCCCAACATGATGTTGGAGCGGTTTGATTTTTGCGTTTGATTCGAGCCGTGTGGCCCGAAACAAAGTTAACGGTTTTCGATATCCACGTAGTTGCGGCTGGTTTCGCCCAGATACAACTGGCGCGGACGTCCGATCTTGTTTTGTGGGTCTGCGATCATCTCTTTCCACTGCGAAATCCAACCGACTGTGCGGCTGACCGCAAAGATAGGGGTGAACATCGATGTCGGGAAACCCATCGCCTCGAGGATGATGCCGGAATAGAAATCAACGTTCGGGAACAGTTTCTTTTCCGCAAAATATGGATCAGCCAAAGCCGCCGCTTCGAGTTCTTTGGCCACTTGCAGGATCGGATTGTTTTCGACGCCCATCAGTTCCAGAACTTCGTCGGCGCTTTCTTTCATCACGGTCGCGCGTGGGTCAAAGTTTTTGTAAACACGGTGACCAAAGCCCATCAGGCGGAACGGATCGTTCTTGTCCTTGGCGCGGGCGATGAATTCAGGAATGCGATCGGGCGTGCCGATTTCTTTCAGCATTTCCAAGCAGGCTTGGTTTGCACCACCGTGGGCAGGGCCCCAAAGACAGGCGATACCGGCAGCGATACACGCAAACGGGTTCGCACCCGAGGACGACGCCAAACGCACGGTCGATGTTGACGCGTTCTGTTCGTGATCGGCGTGCAGCGTGAAAATCCGGTCCATGGCGCGGGCCAAAATCGGGTTCACTTCGTAATCTTCGGCCGGCACAGCAAAGCACATGCGCAAGAAGTTCGATGCGTAATCCAGATCATTGCGCGGATACACAAACGGCTGACCGATTGTATATTTGTACGCCATTGCCGCAATTGTCGGCATTTTCGCAATCATCCGGATCGAGGCGACTTCGCGTTGCCAAGGGTCGGAAATATCGGTGGAATCATGGTAAAAGGCAGACATCGCCCCAACCACACCGTTCATGATCGCCATTGGATGGGCATCGCGGCGGAAACCACGGAACAAATACATCATCTGTTCGTGGATCATCGTGTGATTTGTCACGCGCGATTCGAAATCTTCGAGTTCTGCCGGGGAGGGCAATTCGCCGTACAACAGCAAATAGCAGACCTCTAGGTAGTGCGAATTCGCCGCCAGTTGGTCGATCGGATAGCCGCGGTGCAGCAGTTCGCCTTTGTCGCCGTCGATGAACGTAATTGTGCTGTCACAGCTGGCAGTCGATGTGAAACCCGGATCGTACGTGAATACGCCTGCTTGGGAATAAAGCTTGCGGATATCAAGGACATCAGGGCCTGCTGTGGGCGAAAATATTGGCAAATCATACTCTTGGCCATCAATGCTCAGCGTTGCGGATTTTTGCGTCTCGGACATGTCATCCCTTCCTATGTCGGCCGCAGGATTCTCCTGCTGGCGTGTGGCCCTGCGCGCCAAATTGATGCGCGCAAACGGGTCCATTCTTGAGGGGCCAAATCAGCCCCATGTGCTTCGTTATCGTGGCGTGCCTTACCAACCGGTTAAAACTGTATCAGGTCGCCGCGTCATTGATGCGGGCCAGCGTTTCATCACGCCCCAAAACCAGCATCATGTCAAAAACCGAAGGCGTTGCTGCGCGTCCTGCAAGGGCGGCCCGCAATGGACCAGCCAGCTTGCCAAACTTGGTATTTTTACCTTCGGCGAAATCGTTCAGGACAGCCTCAAGACTGTCTCGGACCCAGCTAACAGTTTGCAAGTGCGGCGTCAATTCACTCAGTATACCACGGGATACCGTATCAAGGTGTTTGGCGGCTTTTTCCTCGGGCAGGATCGGGCGCGAAGCTAGAATAAATTCGGCTTTATCAAGGAGTTCAGGAAAGGTTTTCGCCCGTTCTTTCAAAATCGGCAGCGCTGCCAAAATGCCGGTCTCTTGTGATTTTGTGAACGCAGGTTGATCAGAAGCGGCAAGAAAGGCGATGATTTCGCGCTGCAACGCAGCATCATCCGCCACAGCAATGTGCTGCCCGCAGATGTTTTCCAGCTTTTTGAAATCCAGACGGGCCGGGCTTTTGCCAATGCCGGTCAGATCAAACCACTCTAGCGCTTGGGCGTCGGTGAAAAACTCGTCGTCGCCATGGCTCCAGCCCAGTCGCGTCAGGTAGTTGCGCATACCAGCGGCGGGGTAGCCCAACGCCTGATATTCCTGCGCACCGGTTGCGCCATGCCGCTTCGACAGTTTCTTGCCATCGGGGCCGTGGATCAGCGGAATATGCGCCCAAACCGGCACGTCCCACCCCATCGCATTGTAAATCGTCATCTGGCGCGCGGCATTGTTCAGGTGGTCGTCACCGCGGATCACGTGGGTCACGCCCATGTCGTGATCGTCCACAACCACCGCCAGCATGTACACCGGCGTCCCGTCAGAGCGCAGCAGCACCATGTCATCCAGCTGGTCGTTGCGAATGGTCACGTCGCCCTGAACAGAATCGCGGATCACTGTCACACCGTCGCGCGGCGCTTTGATCCGCACAACAAAAGGCGCATCAGGGTGATCCGTTACATCGCGCCAAGGGCTGCGAAATAGCGTCGAGGTGCCGGCGTCCTTTGCAGCATCGCGAAAGGCCTGGATCTCGTCTTGGGTCGAGAAACATTTGTATGCTTTGCCCTGCGCAAGCAGATCGCGGGCGACCTCTGCGTGACGCGCGGCGCCGTCAAACTGGCTGATCACATCGCCATCAAAATCCAACCCCAACCACGCCATGCCTTGCAAAATTGCTGCCGTTGCCTCGGGGGTTGACCGCTCGCGGTCCGTGTCCTCGATCCGCAGCAGAAATTTACCACCACGACCACGGGCAAACAGCCAGTTGAACAAGGCCGTGCGCGCCCCGCCAATGTGCAAAAAACCCGTAGGGGACGGGGCAAAACGCGTGACAACAGCTTGGGACATGAGGGGCATTAACCTTTCAGTAACCATCAAAGAGATAGCATTGGCCACTATCTACCGAGCGGCGCGGGCGGGGGCAAGCAGGCGGCGAAGGTGAAAAGGCGCAACAATGTTAGCGACGACCATTTTAACGCAACGCGGACATATGTTTGCGTGGGTTCCGGTGTGCATGGCCATCGGCATCGGCGGCTATTTTTCGCTACGTTTTGAACCAAGCACGGCGCTGTTGTTCGGGGCAGGCGGGTTGGCCTTGGCGTGCCTGCTGATCGGCTGGCGTATCTCCGAAGTTTTTGGCCCATTCCTGATTGCCATCGCCTTGATCCTAGGCGGTTTTGTACTGGCCGCATCACGGGCACATTCGCTGGATCATCCGGTGCTCAGCTGGCGGTATTACGGCCCGATCGAGGGGCGGATTGTCGGCATGGACCGCAGCGGATCTGACGCCGTGCGCTTGACGTTGGACCAAGTCCGACTGGACCGCGTTGCCCCAAACCGAACCCCGACACGTGTGCGTATTTCGCTGCACGGCGACAGTGCACTAGGGATCGATCCAAAGCCGGGATTGCGGGTCATGACCACCGGCCATTTGTCGCCCCCCAGCGGTCCTGTCGAACCGGGTGGCTTTGATTTTCAACGCCACGCGTGGTTCGCGGAACTGGGCGGTGTCGGTTATACGCGTGTGCCACTGCTGGCGATAGCCCTGTCCAAAAACGATTGGTCGCAACGGATTTTCCGCATCCGTATGGATGTCTCAGCCCACGTGCGCCACTTGCTGCCCGGCGATGTGGGCGGGTTTGCCGCGGCGGTCACGACGGGGGATCGCAGCGGGCTTAGCAAGGACGCGCTGCTTGATTTGCGCGCCAGCAACACCGCGCATCTGATTGCTATTTCAGGCCTGCACATGGGACTACTGACCGGCTTTGTTTTTGCGCTGCTGCGGCTGATCCTGATCATCTTGCCTTATGTCGGACAACGCATGCCGGTGCGCAAAGTTGCCGCTGGCGGCGCGTTAATTTCTGCGGCCGTGTACCTTGCGCTTTCGGGGGGGAATGTGTCGACTGAACGCGCTTTTGTGATGGTCGCCGTGATGCTTTGCGCCGTCATGTTGGATCGCCGCGCCATTAGTTTGCGGGCCGTCGCCATTGCCGCCATCGTCGTGTTGATCCTGCGCCCTGAGGCGTTGTTAGGCCCCGGGTTTCAGATGTCCTTTGCCGCCACCGCAGCCTTGGTCGCTGTGTTCGAATGGATCCGCGACAATCAAATCAAATTAGGCCCGAAATGGGCGCAACCGGTTGTTGCTGTTGTGATTTCCTCGGCTGTGGCCGGATTGGCAACAGGCCCGATTGGGGCCGCACATTTCAACACCGTCGCGCATTACGGGCTGCTGGCCAATTTGCTGAGCGTTCCACTGATGGGGTTTCTCGTGATCCCCGCCGCGGTGCTGGCGCTGATCCTGGCCCCCTTCGGATTAGAGGCTGTCGGGCTATGGCTGATGGGTCTTGGTTTGCGCTGGATTTTGGGCGTCGCCGATTACGTCGCTGCGATGGACGGCGCGCGTGGGTACGTGATGGGGCCCGGCGCAATTGTCTTGCCAATGCTCGCGCTCGGCGCGCTGTGGGTGATCTTGTGGCAAGGGCGCAGCCGCGTGATCGGTGTCATCCCGATGATTGCGGCGTTTGTGCTGTGGGGGCAGGGCGAACGGCCAGTGGCGTTGGTGTCGGATTCGGCGTCGATTATCGGGGTCATGACCACCGATGGACGCGCGCTGAGCAAACCCAAAGGCGCAGGGTTCGTCGCCTCAAACTGGTTGGAAAACGACGGTGATCCAGCGGCCCAAGACACAGCGGCCTTGCGGTGGGGGGCATCACCGGATCGCTTGAAATCCAAGCAAATCGGCGACGTCGAATTGATGCATGTCATTGGGAAAAAGGCGGTGGCGGACCTAAGGGCGTGCCGCGCGGGTCAAGTGATTGTCGCCAGTGTCACGCCGGAACAAGCCATCACGGGCTGCACGGTCATCCACCCGATGACGCTGCGCGATACCGGGGCCGTGGCGTTTTACGAAAAGGGCGGAAAGGTCACGATGCACACGGCACGTGATGCCAGTGGTGATCGGCTATGGTCAGGCTGGAAATAGGACAAGACGGGCCCGCAGGCCCACCTTGGACTGTACTCAATAGGTGCGGATCAGACCGACCAATTTGCCTTGAACCTTGACGCTATCATCGCTGAACACGCGGGTTTCGTAGGCTGGGTTGGCCGCCTCAAGCGCGATGGTGTTGCCACGGCGCATAAAGCGTTTCAGCGTGGCCTCGTGATCTTCGACCAAGGCCACAACGATATCGCCGTTTTCAGCCACTGAGGTCTCTTGAATTACGACCACGTCACCATCGTTGATGCCGGCCTCGATCATCGAATCGCCTTTGACTTCAAGGGCATAGTGGTTGCCTTGGCCAGACAACATCTGACCCGGAACAGCCACCGAATGCGACATCTGGTTGATCGCCTCGATCGGAACACCAGCGGCGATTTTGCCCATAACCGGCAGATCAAACGCATCCACAGTCACAGGGATCGCGGACGCAGGCGGCGGGCCGTCAGGACGATCACCTTGGATCACACGCGGGGTAAAACCGCTGGCAACACTGGGCGCGCCCCCCATGCTTTCGGGCAGTTTCACGATTTCCAATGCACGGGCACGGTGCGCAAGGCGGCGAATAAATCCGCGTTCCTCAAGCGCTGTAATCAGGCGGTGAATTCCGGATTTTGAACGCAAATCCAACGCTTCTTTCATCTCGTCAAAGCTGGGCGGGACACCGTCGCGTTGCACACGTTTGTGAATGAAGCCTAATAAATCCAGTTGCTTTTTCGTCAGCATTTCTATCCCTCCCCACATACTTTGCGTATGATCGTTGCTACGTTGCTACGTTGGTTTGGGTTTGTTCTAGTCATGTTCCCGTTTTGTGTCAACTTTTTCTTAAAGGTCGAGAACATCCACCATCTCGCCCGTGTCTTGGGCGGGGGCGTTGGCGGCGCGCACGATCAAAACATTCGAGGCTGATAATACGCTCAGCAAAGAGCTGTCTTGCTGATCAGCGCTGCGCACGCCGGATGGATCGGCAAAGCCGCGCATGTAGTGTTCGCGCGGCCCGTTTGCAGCGATGGGTGCGGATAGTGGCACAGATCGGCGCGACGCGGCGGCGTTGCCCAAGCCCAACATGGCCCGCACAACGGGGGCCAAAAACACCGTGCCACACACCATCGCCGACACCGGATTACCCGGCAAACCGATCATCGCCATGCCGTTCAACCGCCCCGCCATCAGGGGTTTTCCCGGGCGCATCGCAACTTTGTAAAACGACTGCTCCATCCCCATTTCGGCGGCAACCGGGGCAACCAGATCGTGATCACCAACAGAGGCACCGCCAATTGTCACAACCAAATCAGCACCTTGAGCAAGCTGAAACGCGGTGCGCAAAGAATCCACATTGTCGCGCGCAATCGGCAAAATCCGTGCCACGGCCCCGATATTTTCCAACATCGCGGCCAGCCCAAAGGTGTTGGACGCAATGATCTGATCCGGCCCCGGCGCCTGCCCCGGCATCACCAATTCATCCCCGGTCGAGATCAGCGCGACCTGCGGTTTGCGCCGCACAGGCACTTCGGCGATATTCATCGACGCAAGCAAAGCCACGTCCGCAGGTGTCAAAACCCGAGGGGCATTTAGCGGATCACCAGCCATGAAATCGACGCCAGCGGGGCGGATATTGTCCTTTGGGCTGATGTCGCGACCCAAGGTGATCAGATCGCCACGGCGGGTCACGTCCTCTTGGATCACAACAAAATCAGCACCTTGCGGGACCGGCGCACCGGTGAAAATCCGCACAGCCTGGCCGGGGCCAACAGTGCCATCCCACCCATGACCAGCCGCAGATTCGCCGATGACTTTGAACATGGTGTCGTCTTCGACCTCAGCCGATTTGACCGCGTAGCCATCCATCGACGAGGCGGCGAACGGCGGTTGCGTCCGGCTGGCGTACACCGTTTGCGCGAGGGTCCGACCATTGGCTGCGCGCAGCGGCACGTGCTCGATTTCGAGCGGGGAAACGAGGGCGAAAAGCTGCTCAAGGGCGTCTGGGACGGTGATCATTGCAGAGTGTCTTCCAATATTTGGGCGGCTTCCCATTCGACGTATTTTTGGCCAGATGGAATCAAACGCCAATCTTGGCGCCCGTTGCTGGCGCGCCCATTGAGAACCGCGGCCGCAGCCGATGGGCTGGAAAATGCGTAATCGGCGGTAAACACCGCATGTGTTCCTTCGACAACCAACGTTCCATTTGTCATCAGGTCATGATGTAGTTTTTCGTATGTCGAGCTGCTGTTCTTTGCAAAACTCGTGCGGGCTTTTGCGCCAGCTTTGACAACAAGTTCCCCATTCACCAGTTCGGCTATCGCTTGAACACCATGTTTCGTTTTTGGAATTTCAAACATAATGATGCCTTCTGGTTGACTGGAAACCTGTGCAGGCGTTCGTTTCTTCTGAGTGAACAGATCTATCTTGACAGCCGGCAGCACCATGTTCAGCGTGTCCAGAAAGCTCTCCATATTCGCCACAGCCGCTTCGCTCAGGCTACTGCGGGGCGGGGTTGAGGCGTTTTCCAGTGGCGTGTTCCCCACACTGCGCGCGATTTCAACCAGCCGTGATTCCAGATATTTCACGTGCGCTTTGTGCAGCATGTCACCCGTCGTCGTGATCAAAACGGCAGTGTCCCACCAATCCTTGCCCGACACGTGTTGGCGCAGCCGTGTGCGCATGTCTTCGGCCTCGCCAACATAGGCCAGCGGCCCGTCTTCGGTCTGGCCCAGCAGTACGTACACACCGGTTTGATTTGTCTCGGACCGGTCCAGACCTTTCTTGATCAGCGTGCGCGGAATGCGCAACACGTGACCTGTCCAGTTGAACACTTCGGCTGTCAGCATCCCGTCGGGTTTGCCGTCGATGAAAAACAGTTCTAGCGAACGACCCGCGAGGCTCATTTCGCCTCATGCCGCCCTGATTTACCGCCGTCTTTCAACTGCACGTGCAAGCCACCGATTTCCATGGCTTTGTCGACGGCTTTGGACATGTCGTAGACGGTTAACGCGGCGGTTGAGGCGGCGGTCAGCGCCTCCATCTCCACACCGGTTTGACCCGTCGTTTTGACAGTCGCAGTGATGCGAATGCCGGGCAGGTCTGCGTCTGGTTCCAGTTCGACCGCAACCTTGGTGATCGGCAGGGGATGACACAGCGGAATTAGGTCCGATGTTTTCTTGGCCGCCATGATGCCGGCAAGGCGCGCAACCCCCAGTACGTCACCCTTTTTAGCGCGTCCTTGTGTAATGATCTCAAAGGTTTCCGGCTGCATCTTAATCCATGCGGCGGCCACTGCGATACGGTCCGTGACCGCCTTGTCAGAGACGTCGACCATGTGTGCCGCGCCGTTACCGTCAAAATGCGTCAAGGCCATTACATCGCACCGCCCGGCACCAGCGGATTGGCCAGCAAAGCCCGGGTCGCAGCGGCAACATCGTCCTGCCGCATCAGGCTTTCGCCGATCAGGAACGTGCGCGCGCCGTACATCGCCATGTCGGCCAGATCAGCAGGCGTATTCAGCCCGCTTTCGCAAACGATCATCCGGTCCGCAGGCACCTGTTTTGACAGGATGCGCGTGGTATCCAGCGAGGTCTCGAACGTCTTGAGGTTGCGATTGTTGATCCCGATCAGCGGGCTTTTCAACAGCGTTGCACGGTCCAGTTCGGCGGCGTCGTGGACTTCGATCAGCACGTCCATACCCCAATCAAATGCGACTGATTCCAGCTCGCTTGCTTGGGCGTCCGACACAGAGGCCATGATGATCAAAATGCAGTCGGCCCCCAACGCGCGGGCCTCGACCACTTGATAGGGATCGTACATGAAATCCTTGCGCAAGGCGGGCAGGGAACAGGCGGCACGGGCTTGTACCAAGAAATCTTTTGCGCCCTGAAAGCTGGGTGTATCCGTAAGAACGGACAAGCACGCAGCGCCACCGGCCTCATAGGCGGCGGCGTGGGCGGCGGGATCAAAATCAGCGCGGATCAACCCTTTGGACGGGCTGGCTTTTTTGATCTCTGCGATCAGGCCATACCCGTGTCGACCTGCCTCGCGCAGGGCATCGCCAAACGGGCGCACGGGGGGGGCGGCGTTGGCCTCTCCGGTCACTTCTTCGAGGGATTTGGCGGCTTTGTCTGCGGCCACTTCCTGTAGTTTGTAGGCTGTGATTTTGTCGAGAATTGTATCTGTCATGTTGCACCTTGGGTGATGCGCGCCACGGCGCTGATTTTTTCGCGAGCCGCACCGCTGTCGATGCTGGTGCGGGCCATGTCGACGCCGGTTTTCAAATCGCTTGCTGCGTCTGCAACCACGAGGGCTGCGGCGGAATTCAGCAACACAGCGTCGCGATAAGCGTTTAGCGCACCGCCCAGCAATGCGTTGAAATCACGCGCGTTTTCTTCAGGTGTGCCGCCGATGATATCCTCGAACGGATGCACCGGCAGACCTGCGTCTTCGGGGTGCAGTTCGAAATCGATGACGGCACCATCGGCCAGCGCACTGACCCAAGACAGGCCGGTGATCGTCAGCTCGTCTGTGCCATCAGAGCCATGCACAAGCCACGCTTTTTCAGAGCCCAATTGCAGCAACGTTTCCGCCATCGGGCGGATCAGATCACGTGAAAACGCGCCGGTCAGTTGCCGTTTCACACCCGCAGGATTGGTCAAAGGCCCAAGGATATTAAAAATCGTGCGCGTGCCCAATTCTGCGCGCGTTGGCATCACATGGGCAATCGCGGGGTGGTGCATGGGGGCCATCATAAACCCGATGCCTGCCTCGTTTAGCGCCTGTTCAACGATCGCCGGACCAACCATCACGTTCAGGCCCATTTGCGTCAACGCATCTGCCGCACCGGATTTGGACGACAGGTTGCGATTGCCGTGCTTGGCGACCGTGACACCAGCGCCGGCAACAACAAACGCCGTCGCGGTTGAGATGTTCAGCGTGCCTTTGCCGTCGCCGCCCGTGCCGACGATGTCCATCGCACCGGCAGGCGCGCGCACGGCGTTGCATTTGGCGCGCATCACGGCAGCAGCAGCGGCGTATTCATCGACGGTTTCACCGCGCGTGCGCAGGGCCATCAGCAGACCACCCATCTGGCTTGGCGTTGCTTCGCCGTCAAACAAGATCTGAAACGCAGCTTCGGCTTGTGCGCGGGTCAATGGCCCGTTGGCCGCCGCATCGATCAGCGGTTTTAGCGCATCGCTCATGCGTCCACCTTCATTTCGTTCACAAAGTTTTGCAGCAATGCATGTCCATGTTCCGAGCGGATCGATTCAGGATGAAACTGCACCCCGTGGATCGGCAATTCACGATGCTGCAGGCCCATGATCGTGCCATCTGGCAGCTCAGCGGTGATTTCCAGACAGTCAGGCAGGGTGTCGCGATCGACAACCAGCGAATGATAGCGCGTCGCCTCGAACGGGGTCGGCAAACCGGCAAAAACGCCGGTGGCTTTGTGGTGCATATCACCCATTTTGCCGTGCACGATTTCATGGCAGCGCACGACCTTGCCGCCAAAGGCCTGACCGATGGTTTGATGGCCCAGACAGACCCCCAACAGGGGCGTGCGGGTTTCCGCCGCTGCTTCAGTCAGCGCAAGGCAAATTCCGGCCTGATCCGGATCACACGGACCGGGCGACAGCAAAATTCCCGCGGGTTTCATCGCCATAGCCTCTTGGACATCAATGGCATCATTGCGCCGAATTTCGATTTCAGCGCCCAAAGAGCCTAAATAATGCACCAGATTATAGGTGAAACTGTCGTAGTTATCGATCAAAAGCAGCATAAGCGCAGTCTTTGTCCCAGAGGTGTTTTTTGAGGTGGAGGCCGAGGCCATACCAGCGTTATAGTGGGCGAAAGTAGGTTCAGGGCATACATGTTCAGGCTTGCCCGCTATCGTCAAGGGGTGGCACCCGTGAAGGCGACAGGTTTGAACACATTGAGACCACAACTGTTGGGCGGAGAGCAAAGCCATGGCACAGGGATTTTTAGGCGGCGCGTTACTCGGAGCAGTGCTGTCCGTTGGGGCAGCGGGCGTCGCTTCGATTTACGTTGGCGCACCAAGCGCGCCTGTTGTCGGCGATGCAGCCCCGAATGCGACCAGCGCCCCCGAAACGGGTAAAGACGGGCAAACCTCGCCCGCAGGTGACAGCGATCTGGTGCAAGACACCGCATCTTTGGTGCTGCAACCCGAGGCGGATTCAGTTGATTCTGTGGCCGCTGCCGGATCGGATGTTCCGACTTTGCCCGAAACAGGTGGCGCAGACGGTCTAGATGCCCCCGATGCCCCGACCGCTGATGGTTCTGTCAGTGTGGACAGCGTGACCCCGGTTTTGCCTAGCCCGCAAGCGGCAGTGCCCACGGCCCCGTCAAACGACAGCCAAGCCTCGATTTCGACCGATCCCGCACAGCCACTGGCCCCGCCAGTGCCCGAGGCGGAAACCGCGTTTGAGCCTGAAACACCCGCAGAACCCGAGGTTCCTGAACTCGCTGAGCCAGAAGTGCCTGAGCTGCCGACACCAGAAGCGCCTGAGATCTCAGAACCAGAAGTTGCTGTTGAAACCGACCCGTCGCGCCCCGCAATTGGACGTCCCGCAGGGTCTTTGGTTGATCGCGACACTGAAACAGCTGCCGAAGTTGCACCAGCACCGGCCACACCTGATCCTGACGCTGAACGCCCGATTGATGCCTTTGCGGCCGAATTCGAGGATGCCTCTGACAAGCCGTTGATGGCGATTGTTCTGATCGACGCGGGCTCTGATCTAAGCGGCAATACCGTTGGCGTCGCAGCCCTGCGCAGCTTTCCGGCCCCGATCACATTCGCCGTCCAAGCCAGCCTGCCAGACGCCGCCGCACGCATGGCGCAATACCGCGCTGAAGGATTCGAAGTCATGGCGATGATCGACTTGCCGGACGGATCCACGGCCACCGACGCCGAAGTGACGCTGAACTCGGTGCTCAGTTCGTTGGACGAGGTTGTGGGCGTCATCGAAGGCGTCGGCACGGGCCTGCAACAAGACCGCGAAGCATCGGATCAGATGACGCAAATCCTGGCGCAAAGCGGGCACGGATTGGTCACTCAATCCAAAGGTTTGAACACGGTGCAAAAACTGGCCGAACGCGAAGGTGTGCCGTCAGCGGTCGTGTTTCGTGACTTTGACAGCGCTGATCAAACGCCCACCGTGATCCGCCGGTTTCTGGATCAAGCGGCGTTTCGCGCGGACCAAGAGGGTGGCGTGATTATGCTGGGTCGGTTGCGCCCGGATACGATCTCGGCGCTGCTGTTGTGGGGGTTGGCGGATCGCGCCGAACGCGTGACGCTGTCGCCGGTGTCAGCCGTTTTGAACCGCCGCGCCGCGCAGTAATCGCTAGATAATTTCGTCTTCGTCAAACAACGGGTCGGCGTCTAGCTGGGCTGTCAGATCCTCAACTGTGTCACCGTTGGCCTGCGGACTGAGTGCGGCAAGGTGAAAAATCGCGTCGCCTTCGTTGACGATTGGCAACACCGCGCGCCCGATCAAAATGCCGCCAGACGGGGCCAGCATTTCGGTTTCAAATTCGCCAAACGGGTCTGCGACTGCGGCCAGCACGTCACCTTCGGCCACGGTTTCGCCGGTGTCGCGGAACGTGCGCAACAGCCCGCCCGCAGGTGCGCGCAGCCATTCAGACGACTTGCAAAACAACGGGGCAGAGCGGGCTTTTGTGATGCCCTTGGACGCAATCATGCCCTTGGTGTGCATCACCCGCAAAATGCCGGCAACGCCGTGGCGCACTGAATTTTCGTCAAACCGCAAGCCTTCGCCGGCCTCGTACAGCAGCACAGGCGTGCCACGTTCCGCGGCTTCGGCCCGCAGCGATCCATCGCGCAAGCTTGAGCCCAAAATCACCGGCGCACCAAAGGTTTGTGCCATCGCGGCGGTGGTTTTATCCCCCGGCGTGATCCGGCATTGCGGCAGGTTGGTGCGGTGGATCGCAGCCGAGTGCAAATCGATGCCAAAGTCGCAGCGCAGTACCACTTCGTTCAGGAAAATGTGCGCCAGACGGGACCCGAGCGACCCCTTGGTTGTGCCCGGAAAACAGCGGTTCAGATCACGGCGATCCGGCAAATAGCGCGAGCGGTTGAGAAAGCCAAAGCTGTTGACCACAGGCACCACCAGCAAGGTGCCGCGCAGTTTGTCGAGCTGCTCGGCGCGCAACACGCGGCGCACGATTTCAACGCCCACAACTTCGTCGCCGTGCACCGCCGCCGACACGAACATCACGGGACCAGGGCGTTTGCCGTGAATGACCTCGACCGACAGGGTGACGGGCGTGTGATCGGGCAGGGTGGACACCGGCAGATTGACGGTTTGACGGGTGCCTGGCGCAATGGTTTGCGTTCCGATTTCAAAGGGCTGTTGCGTCATGGTCGGTGTACTTTCCAAAGCGCAAAACGCTTATGCGTTGCCATCTGATCCAAAGCGCGAAGCGTCTTCGGCGGCACGTCTGATTGCACCGGATTTATGCACGGTTTCCATGAATTCCGCCTCGGGATCGCTGTCATAGACCACGCCGCCGCCGGCTTGAATGTACAGCTTTTGATCCTGCACAACGGCCGTGCGTAGCGCGATGCACATGTCCATGTCGCCACCCGCGCTGAAATAGCCAACGCCGCCGCCATAGACGCCGCGTTTTTCGGGCTCCAGCTCGTCGATGATCTCCATTGCGCGCACTTTTGGGGCACCTGAAACCGTGCCCGCAGGCATCCCGGCAAAGAACGCATCCAGCGCGTCGCAGCCGTCTTTTAGCTCGCCCACCACGTTGGACACGATGTGCATGACGTGGCTGTAGCGCTCGACGATGAATTCCTCTGTCGGGCGCACGGTGCCGATTTTGGCGACGCGACCCACGTCGTTGCGGCCCAGATCCAGCAGCATCAAATGCTCTGCCAGTTCCTTTTGATCCGCCAGCAAATCAGCCTCTAGCGCGCGGTCTTCTTCGGGTGTTGCCCCACGTTTGCGGGTGCCGGCGATGGGGCGGATCGTGACCTCGTTGCCGAACACACGGACCAGAATTTCGGGCGACGCCCCGATCACCTGAAAGCCGCCAAAGTTGAAATAGAACATGAACGGGGACGGGTTCGTGCGGCGCAAAGACCGGTACAGCGAAAAGGGCGGTTCAACAAAATCCTGGGTCCAGCGTTGGGACGGCACACATTGAAAAATGTCACCTGCGCGAATGTAGTCTTTGGCCTGTTCCACCGCCGCCTTGTAGCCGTCGCGGGTAAAGTTGCTGACCGGTTCGCCGACGTCTTGCGCATCCCCTAAATTGCGGGTTGCGACCGGCATCGCGCGTTCCAGATCACGCACCGCGTCCATGACGCGTTCGGCGGCTTGGGCGTAGGCGGCGCGCGCGGTTTGCCCGTCGCTGACCCACGCGGGCGACACCACTGTGACCTCGCCTTTGACACCGTCCAGCACGGCAATCACGGACGGGCGCAGCATGATCGCGTCAGGCACGCCCAACACGTCTGTGTTGACGTTCGGCAGGTGCTCGACCAGCCGGATCATGTCGTAGCCAAGGTAGCCAAACAGACCTGCGGCGGATTGCGGTAAATCCTCGGGCAACTCGATTTTGCTTTCGGCGATCAGGGCGCGCAACACGTCTAACGGATTGCCGTCAGCAGGCACAAACGCATCGCCGTCATAGCGCGCTGAGCGGTTGATAGCCGAGGCTTCGCCGTCGCATTTCCAGATCAAATCCGGCTTCATTCCGATGATCGAATAGCGCCCGCGGATTTCGCCGCCGGTCACGGATTCCAGCACAAATGCGTCTTTTTGCGCGCCTGTAAGTTTCAGCATCAAGGACACAGGCGTGTCCAGATCAGCCGCCAAGCGGGTGTAGACGATCTGGTTTTCACCGGCCTCGTAGGCGCGTGCGAAACTGTCGAAATCAGGGGTCAGGGCCATGCGGCAGAACCTTTATGGAAAGTTGACGTGAACCGCAGCCAGTGCGCGCGGATCGATGTTTTGACCGGCACGCAACACGGTGTCCTGCGCGTAGGCGTTGAACACGTCTTGGGCCAGTTGTTGGTTGACCTGTTCTTGCAACTGCGTCGCCAATGCTGCGACTTCGGGGTTGTCACCGGCAGGGTTGATGGCGTCCAGACGGACCACCAAAACGGTGCCAAAGCTGTCGACGATCGCGACCTTGCCGACCTCCATTTTGAACACATCCGCCATAAAGCTGGGGGGCGTGCCGCCAATGAAGCCCTGACGGTTCTGGTCGATTTCTTCGACGCCCGTCAGGCCCAGACCGGCAAATTCAGTGCCGGATTCAAGTTGCGGAAGGTAGGTTTCAGCCAGCGCTCGCAGGCGGTCTTCGACTTGGCTGGCTTGCCAGTTTGAGCGCACCTGATCGCGTGATTTTTCAAACGTCGCAGCGCGCACCGGCAGTTCACCGTCCAAGCGCATGGCAAAGATCCCGCCGTCATCCAGATTGCCGATTTTCGGGAAATCCGACGCGGTCAGTGCCGCTGCGGTTTCGCCAAAATCTGCGTAGGCCGCGATGCCGTCGCCGTAGCCTTCGTACCATTCCATTTCGCCCAGAACCATGTCGGTTTCGGCGGCCAGCTCTTCGAGCGTTGCTCCACCGGCCAGCATGTCATCGTAGTCTTGGGCCAAGCGTTCGACCATGCGGCGGGCACGGTCGCTGGCAAGGTATTCTTGCAACTGCGGCGTGGCCTGTTCAAAGGTTGTGATCTGTGCAGGCAAGATGCCGTTGACGCGGAACAGGGCCGGGCCCAACGCGCTTGGCAATGGGCCAACAACGTCACCGACGTCGGCGCCAAACACGGCTTCGCCTGCGGCATCAAGGCTGAGACGGTCGTTGTCGCCCATGTCCACGTCTTCCAGGGTCAGGCCACGCTCTTCGACCAAGGCCTCGAAGGTGGTGCCGTTGACCTCAAGCGCGGCTGCGGCTTGATCTGCACTGGCTTGATCCAGAAACACCAGGCGTTCGATCAAGCGACGCTCTGGCCGGTTGTATTCGTCAGCGCGGGCGGCAAATTCGGCGCGCATGTCTTCGTCGGGGATTTCAATTTCGCCAATCAGGCTGTCTGGCGTCAGTTCGACGTAGGTCAACTGCTTGGTTTCTTCCAACATGAACTGGTCCAGATTGGTCTCGTAGTAGGCTTTCAGGTCGGCTTCTGTCGGCTCTGCCAGTGGTGTTTCCAGATCACCGGCCACCAAACGCGCCCAAGTGAAATTGCGGCTTTCGCCGAAAAAGTTCAACAACGTGTCGGTATAAGTGTCGGGCATGACGACGCCGCTGACCAAGGCACCTTGCAACAACGTGCGCGCGGTTTCTTCGCGCAGGCCGTTTTCAAAATCAGCTTCGGACTGGCCACTGCGTTCCAGTGCAAAAGCGTACCCTTCGCGGTCGAATTCACCATTCACACCTTGAAACGCAGGGATTTCAACGATTTGGTCACGCAAAGTTTCATCACCGATGCTGATGCCCAGTTGGGTCGCTTCGTGATCCAGCGCGCGGGTGGTGATCAACTGCTGCAACACCGCTTGGTCCAAACCGATTTCCTGAGCGCGGGCAAACGGCAAGGATTGACCGGTTTGCGCCTCAACAGCGCGAATTTCCTGGCCCAGACGGTTGGCGTATTGCTGCACGTCGATGTGCTTGTCGCCGACGGATCCAACGGTGCGCAAGGTGCCCGACAGACCGGACGCACCAAAGCCACCCAGACCCAGCATCGCAAGACCCACGACGATCCAAACAAAAATTTTGCCGCTTCCGCCTTTTTTCTTCTCAGCCATGATGTGTCCCTGCCTTAGCCCATTGCGTTTGCCCATGTTTAGGACGCGCGACACAGGGGGGCAAGGTCAGATAGTGACGCGCGCGAGCCTTTGATACAGCGTCGCAATGCCCGATGCGTCCAAGTTGGCAAAAGCGATGCGCAAATGGTGCTGGCCCGAGGTGTCCTCGGGCGGGCAAAACATCGTTCCGGGCAGACATAAAATACCCTGTTGTTTGACCAAAACCGGCGCAAGATCGGCAGACGAGATGTCAAACGGGTGCTTCATGTAGGCGAAATATGCGCCAGCGCCTTTCAATTCCCACCCGAGGGCCGCCAGCACGTGAAATCCGTCTTCGATGGCGCGGCGTCGGCGCAAGATTTCCAGACGCTCATCCGCGAGCCAATCGGTTAGGTTGTTCAGTCCCCAAAGGGCGGCGTGCTGGCCAATCTGACCGGGGCAAATCGCAACAGTATCAAGGAACTTTTCGGTCTGCGCCAGCCGCTCAGGCGAAGCCACCAACGCACCCACGCGGTGACCCGTCAAACGAAACGCCTTGGAAAACGAATAAAGATGAACGAACGTGTGATCCCAGTCAGGCTGGCTAAACAGCGAATGTGGCGCGCCTGTGCGGCTGTCAAAATCGCGGTAGGTTTCATCAACAATCAGCGCGATCCCGTGCTGTTGCGCCAGATGAAAGAACGCCAAAACCAGATCGCTTGAATACTCGACACCTGCCGGATTGTTGGGGGACACAAGCGCGATGGCCTTGGTGCGCTGCGTGATCAGGGCGGCAGCATCCGCAACACTGGGCAGCAAATCCGGCCCCGCCGGCAACGGGATTGATCTGACACCGGACATATCCAACCACATTTTGTGATTGAAATACCAAGGTGTTGGCAGAATAACTTCATCCCCTTCAGCGCAAAGCGATGCAATTGCCGCAGCAAACGCCTGATTGCAACCCGATGTGATTGCGACATTGTCTGCCACGGTCGTCGCGCCGTAATGTCGGTTAATGGTGTGGGACAAGGCAACGCGTAAATCTGCGTTGCCCAGTACAGGTCCGTACAAATGTGCGCTGTCATCATTTAGCGCGGCATTCGCCATCGCTTGGCGCATCTCAGGCACAGGTGGATCGACCGGGGCGGCTTGCGACACATTGATCAACGGGCGATCCAAGGGATGCTCGATGCCATCCAACCAACGCCGTGCCTCCATCACCGGAGGAGAGAATGTTGCTGCGGTGCGCGATTGCGTCATTGGGGCCTCATGTAGCAAAACACAGAAGCCTCCGGCGGGAGTATTTGGGATCAAGACAGGGGCGCATTTGTTCTGATCTTAAATACTCCCGCCGGAGGCATTAAATTCTTATGCGATGTCAGTCCGTGCCGCGATAGGGCTCGACGTATTGTAGCGCCATATCCCAAGGGAAAAAGATCCACGTGTCCTGAGACACACCGGTGATGAATGTATCAACTTGCGGCTCGCCCTTTGGCTTTGCGTAAACTGTCGCGAAATGGGCGTTGGGGTACAGCGCGCGCACAACTTCCAGCGTTTTGCCGCTGTCCACCAGATCGTCGATGATCAGGATTCCGGTGCCGTCACCCATCATGTCGGCGTCTGGATGCTTGAGCACCTGCGCGTCGGACTGGTCTTGGTGGCTGTAACTTTTGATGCTGATCGTGTCGACCGTGCGTACATCTAACTCGCGCGCGATGATCATTGCCGGAGCCATACCGCCCCGCGTGATTGCAACAATCGCGCGCCACGCACCGTCATCAGGCCCGCGCCCGTCCAAACGCCACGCCAAAGCGCGGCTGTCGCGGTGCATTTGATCCCAGCTGATGTGGAACCCTTTTTCGTGGGGCAAGCGATCGGTCATAGCTATTTTCCTGTAAGAAGTTTCAGACCAAAACCGCCCAAAGCCAGGGCTGCGATACGGTCAAAGATAGGTTTGGCGCGCAGATAGCCCGCACGGGCAGGGGCGCTGGACAGCGTCACGGCGCAGGTGGTGTAAAACAGCACCTCTAGTGTAAAATGGTTGGCCAAAATCAGCGCCATATTGGGGGCCGTCAGCCCTTGGGGGAAAACGACGACCAACAGAGCGGCGGCAAACAGCATCGACTTTGGATTGCCGAAGTTGACCAGCAGCCCTGACAAAAATGCGCGACCTCTGGGGACGCTCACGTCTGGCAACGGTTTGCGCGCATTACGCCATGTCTGGATCGCGATCCAAATCAGGTACAGTGCGCCGGCAATTTTGATGGCGTTAAAAGCCCATGGGAACACTTTGAACACGGCCTCAAGCCCCAGAAACGCGGCGGCCGTCCAGCACACTGCGGCCAGTGACAGGCCCAAACCTGTGGCGATGCCCGCCGCGCGCCCGGCGCTGACCGACGTCTTTACTGACATCAAAAATGCGGCACCCGGGCTGGCAAGCGCTGCCATCAGGATCAAGTTGAACGCGATGAGGCTTTGCGCGGTCATCCTTTAGAAATATCCGGCGCATCAACGGCCTTCATTCCGACCACGTGATAGCCGGCATCGACGTGCAGATTCTCTCCTGTTGTGCCGGATCCAAGGTCGGACAGCAGGTAAAGTGCCGATTTGCCCACGTCATCGATCGTGACATTGCGACGCAGCGGCGAGTTGTATTCGTTCCATTTCATGATGTAGCGGAAGTCGCCGATGCCCGAGGCCGCCAGCGTTTTGATCGGACCGGCAGAGATCGCATTGACGCGAATCCCGTCTTTGCCCAAATCTTCAGCTAAGTATTTCACCGAGGCTTCTAACGCCGCTTTGGCCACGCCCATGACGTTGTAATGCGGCATGACTTGTTCGGCGCCGTAGTAGGTGAGGGTCAGGGCAGAGCCGCCTTCAGACATCATCTTTTCGGCGCGCTGCATGATCGCTGTGAACGAGTAGACCGAGATATCCATCGTCAGCGCAAAGTTGCCGCGGCTGGTGTCGACATAGCGGCCACGCAATTCGTTTTTGTCAGAGAACCCAATGGCATGAACGACAAAATCAAGGTGACCCCATGTCTCTTGAAGCGAGGCAAACAGCGCGTCCATCGACGCCTCGTCACCCACATCACAGGGCAGTACAATGTCGCTGCCCAGCTGTGCGGCCAGTGGATCAACACGCTTTTTCAACGCGTCACCTTGGTAGGAAAACGCCAATTCAGCACCGGCATCTGCACAGGCTTTGGCGATGCCCCACGCGATAGATTTGTCGTTTGCGAGGCCCATAATCAGCCCGCGTTTGCCCGCCATCAAATTGTTCGACATACTGTTTTTGTCCTACTTTTACATTTGGTCTTGTCGCGGCTCTTGCGAAGTCTAACCTGTTAACAAGACCTTTAGGCGATTGCGGGGACACCATCAAGGTTTCGTAAATCGGGTATAGGTGGCGCTGCGGCAGCCTTGCAATGTATAGGATGATACCGTACCGCCGACTAAGTTTTAACCATGTGATAAAAAGTCGAGCACTCAGGATGAGCGAACGTAGCGGAAAATTTGGCGGCGACGACCCGTTTGAAATCGCCAAAACGTGGCTGGCCGAAGCCGAGGCCGCCGAAGTAAACGACCCCAACGCGATTGCGTTGTCGACGGTCGACAGCACTGGATTGCCGAACGCGCGCATGGTTTTGCTCAAGGGCATCGAACCTGACGCGTTTGTCTTTTACACCAACTACGAAAGCGCCAAAGCTGCCGAATTGGACAGCGCCGGCAAAGCTGCGTTTGTGATGCACTGGAAATCGCTGCGCCGCCAAATTCGCGTGCGCGGCACAGTCATCAAAGAGGACGGGCCAAAGGCGGATGAATACTTTGCCTCACGCTCGCTCAAAAGCCGGTTGGGCGCGTGGGCATCACAACAAAGCCGACCTTTGAAAAGCCGCACAAGCCTGCTGGCAGAGGTCGCGAAAGTGACCGCAAAACACGGCACCAACCCTGCACGCCCGCCGTATTGGGGCGGCTACCGTATTACCCCCGTCGAGATCGAATTTTGGGCAGATGGTGATTTTCGCCTGCACGACCGGTTCGTCTGGCGGCGCGAAAAAGACGGTGATCCGTGGATGATAGAACGCCTGAATCCGTGAATTTCACGCGACCTGAAATGCAAATAATTGAAATAAAACGTTTTTTTCGGCTTGAATTGCAAAGGTTAAATCGCGCAAGACTATAGGATGGGGCAGAGGGATGCTGCGCCAAAGAATGAAAGACATCTAGTGCAAGACGAAGAGAATATAACCGAGACAGTGAGCGGCCTCGTAAAGTGGTTCGATCCAGTCAAAGGATTCGGGTTTGTAGTTGCTGATACCGGCGGCCCTGACATCCTTTTACACGTGAATGTGCTGCGTAATTTTGGCCAGAATTCGGTGGCCGATGGTGCCGCGATCGAGGTCGAGGTCCAGCATACCGAACGTGGCGTGCAGGCCGTCGAAGTGATCAGTATTGTTGCCCCCGAAGGCAGCGATACGGTTAACCTAAGTGACATTGCCGACATGGACATGGCCACCGTTGCCGCAGCACCGCTAGAGCCGGGCCGCGTCAAATGGTTCGACAAGGGCAAGGGATTCGGCTTTGCCAATATCTTTGGCCGCGGCGACGACGTGTTTCTGCATATCGAAGTATTGCGCCGCTCGGGTCTGTCAGACTTGCAACCGGGCGAAGCCTTGGCGATGCGCGTCATCGAAGGCAAACGTGGACATATGGCGGCAGAAGTGCATGCATGGGAATCTGCATTGGAGAAACCCAACGAATGATCCGCACCTTCTTGTCCGCTTTTTGTCTTGTGATTTGGGCAAATGTTGCGCTGGCCGCTGACTGCACCAAAAATGCGGTGATGCTGCGGGGCGACTGGGGGCAGGCGCGGTTCAACATTGATTTGGCCGAAGACGAGCGCGCCCGCGCCGTTGGCCTGATGCACCGCCAATCTATGTCGCGCTCGTCGGGCATGCTGTTTGTCTATCCACAGCCCCAAGCGCTGACATTCTGGATGCGCAACACGCTGATCCCTTTGGACATGCTGTTTATCGATGCCACCGGCGTCGTCACCCACATCCACGAAAATGCGATCCCCCATGATGAAACCCCGATCCCGGGGGGCACTGGTCTTGCTGTGCTCGAAATCAACGGCGGCATGGCGCGGGCGATGGGAATTACGGTTGGCAGCCAGCTGCGTCACCCGTCTTTTGACCAAGACACAGCCGCTTGGCGCTGCGCGTCCTAAGCTGTTTTTCCGATTTGTTGAAAAACCTGTGATTGTTTGTGAATGAACGGGTCAAAAGGGCTTTTCAATCCCGACAAGCTTGTCTAAAGAGTGCGCATGGACGGGGCGTGGCGCAGCCTGGTAGCGCACCTGTTTTGGGTACAGGGGGTCGGAGGTTCGAATCCTCTCGCCCCGACCATATAAGCCGACAGACCCAAGGGTCGGCTCACCCGAAGGGCGGTACACATAGTGTGCCGCCTTTTGTGTTTTTCGGGATATTCACACATCATCTAGTAGCCTCAGGTGTGACTGAGTCGTTTGATTTGGCAATATTTTGCCCGTGATTCCCGCTATACGCTAAGGTGCGTAAACTTTTTATGAATGACGCGAATAAGCGTCAAGTCCGAGTCATCCGGCGTCACCCTGCCTGTGGATAACTTCAACAGATACTTCACCTCATTTGCCTAAAGCCGCCCTAACATTCACAAAATTGGGCTTGGGGCTTGGGGGCAAAATTCTGCCGCAAATCGCAACCATTAACCTATTGAATCACGTGGGCCCGTGTCGCCGTGATCAGCGCGTTCCGGTCAAGCCGAATTATTGAAAAAATCCGGAATAAATCCGTTGACCGGATAGGGCTGGATACGCCAAGTTGTGCAAGTCGAACGAAGCACCACAAGATTTAGTGTCTAAGACTAAAGCGTGCACCGCGGCGGCAGGGACAAGATGATAAACACATAATCAACGACGTGTGTCGGAATGAGGTGACTTTTGTCGGCTCGTACCGGATCAAATTCGTCCCGCAATGATACGAGGTAGGGAGCCTGCAACGCTAGGCTGCCAAGAATTTAAATGCTTGAAGAAATAGGGCAGCGCTATGAAAATTGAACGCACTTTCACCACCGCAGGCAAAGATGCATATGCATCGCTGGATTTCGTCACAACCGTTTCGGAAATCCGTAACCCGGACGGGACCATCGTGTTCCATCTGGATGACGTCGAAGTTCCAAACACATGGTCGCAAGTCGCAAGCGATGTGATTGCCCAGAAATATTTCCGCAAAGCCGGCGTGCCGTCCAAGATGAAAAAGGTCGCCGAAAAAGACGTTCCTGAATTCCTGTGGCGCTCGGTTCCGGCTGGCGACGATGTCGAGTTCGGCGGCGAGACGTCCTCCAAGCAAGTGTTCGACCGTTTGGCCGGCGCATGGGCGTACTGGGGCTGGAAGGGTGGCTATTTCACCACCGAGGCCGACGCCCAGGCCTACTACGACGAAATGCGTTTCATGCTGGCGACACAGCGGTCCGCGCCAAACAGCCCGCAGTGGTTCAACACTGGCCTGCACTGGGCCTACGGCATCGACGGTCCGGCCCAAGGCCACCACTATGTCGATTACAAATCCGGCAAGCTGACCAAATCCACGTCTTCCTACGAGCATCCACAGCCACACGCTTGCTTTATCCAATCCGTGTCTGATGATCTGGTCAACGACGGCGGCATCATGGATCTTTGGGTCCGCGAAGCCCGCTTGTTCAAATACGGCTCCGGCACTGGTACCAACTTTTCGTCCCTGCGCGGAGAAGGCGAAAAACTGTCCGGCGGTGGCAAATCATCCGGCCTGATGGGTTTCCTGAAAATCGGTGACCGGGCAGCAGGCGCGATCAAATCTGGCGGCACCACACGCCGTGCGGCGAAAATGGTGATCGTGGATGCGGACCACCCTGACATTCAGGATTTCATCAACTGGAAAGTCATCGAAGAGCAAAAAGTGGCGTCCATCGTCTCTGGCTCAAAGATGCACGAGCAAAAGTTGAACGCGATCTTTGCAGCGATCAAAGCGTGGGACGGCAAGGCCGAAGATGCCTATGACCCCAAGGTGAACCCGTCGTTGAAAGACGCCGTGCGTGACGCCAAAAAGGTCGCGATCCCAGAGACATACGTCAAACGCGTGCTGGATTATGCAAAGCAGGGCCACACATCGATTGAATTCCCGACCTACGACACCGATTGGGACAGCGAGGCGTATTCGTCGGTCTCCGGTCAAAACTCCAACAACTCGATCCGCGTGACAAACGCGTTCCTGACCGCCGTTGAAAAAGATGCCGATTGGGAATTGATCAACCGCAAAGACGGCCAGGTCACCAAAACTATCCGTGCGCGTGATTTGTGGGAACAAGTCGGCCACGCCGCATGGGCCTGCGCCGATCCGGGCATCCAGTACCACGACACCGTCAACGACTGGCACACCTGCCCAGAAGACGGCGCAATTCGTGGCTCCAACCCGTGTTCCGAATACATGTTCCTCGACGACACGGCCTGTAACCTTGCCTCGATGAACTTGCTGACCTTCCTCAAGGACGGCGAATTCCAGATCGAAGACTACATGCACGCTTCGCGCTTGTGGACAGTGACGCTGGAAATCTCGGTGATGATGGCGCAATTCCCGTCCAAGGAAATCGCACAGCGCTCCTACGACTTCCGCACTTTGGGTCTGGGCTATGCCAACATCGGCGGCTTGCTGATGAACATGGGGTATTCCTACGACAGCGACGAAGGCCGCGCGCTGTGTGGTGCTTTGACCGCCGTCATGACCGGTGTTGCCTACGCGACTTCTGCTGAAATGGCTGGCGAATTGGGCCCATTCCCGGGTTACAAAAAGAACGCCGACCACATGCTAAGGGTCATGCGCAACCACCGCACGGCGGCCTATGGATCATCCGATGGCTACGAACAGCTGGCCGTGAAACCAGTGCCGCTGGACCACGCCAACTGCCCGGATGCGCGCCTGATCGACATGGCGATGGCCACTTGGGACGAAGCACTCAAGCTGGGCGAAGAGCACGGTTACCGCAACGCACAGACCTCTGTGATCGCGCCAACTGGCACCATCGGTCTGGTGATGGATTGCGACACCACAGGCATCGAACCTGACTTTGCGCTGGTTAAATTCAAGAAACTTGCCGGCGGCGGTTACTTTAAAATCATCAACCAATCGGTGCCTGCGGCTCTGGAAAAACTCGGCTACGGCTCTGCCCAGATCGAAGAAATCGTATCTTATGCAGTGGGTCACGGCTCCATCGGCAACGCGCCGGGAATCAACCACACCTCGTTGATCGGTCACGGTTTTGGCCCGAACGAGCTGGCGAAAATCGACGCCTCGCTGGAATCAGCATTCGATATCCGCTTTGTGTTCAACCAATGGACGCTGGGCGAAGAATTCTGCACCCAAGTTCTGGGCATCCCCACAGAAAAGCTGAACGACCCGACGTTCGATCTGCTGAAATCCTTGGGCTTTTCAAAGGCCGACATCGACGCTGCCAACAACCACGTCTGCGGCACAATGACGATCGAAGGTGCACCGCACCTGAAAACCGAACACTACAGCATCTTTGATTGTGCCAATGCTTGTGGCAAAACCGGCAAACGCTATTTGTCAGTCAACAGCCACATCTACATGATGGCCGCCGCGCAATCGTTCATCTCTGGTGCGATCTCAAAAACGATCAACATGCCAAACGATGCAACCATTGAAGATTGCCAAAAAGCCTACGAATTGTCGTGGTCTTTGGGTGTCAAAGCCAACGCGCTGTACCGTGATGGATCAAAACTGTCCCAACCTTTGGCTGCATCGCTGGTTGAGGACGACGAAGACGCGCAAGACATCCTCGAAAGCGGCAACCACCACGAAAAAGCCACCGTTCTGGCCGAAAAGATCGTGGAAAAGATCATCGTCAAAGAGATCGTGAAGTCGCACCGCGAAAAAATGCCCGAGCGTCGCAAAGGCTACACCCAAAAGGCCATCGTTGGCGGGCACAAAGTTTACCTGCGCACCGGCGAATACCAAGACGGCAACTTGGGTGAAATCTTTATCGACATGCACAAAGAGGGTGCAGGCTTCCGCGCGATGATGAACAACTTTGCCATCGCGGTATCGGTTGGGCTGCAATACGGCGTGCCGCTCGAGGAATTTGTCGACGCGTTCACCTTCACCAAGTTCGAGCCAGCCGGCATGGTTCAAGGCAACGACAGCATCAAAAATGCGACCTCGATCCTTGATTACATCTTCCGCGAATTGGCCGTGTCCTACCTGGATCGCACCGATCTGGCGCACGTCCAACCCGAGGGTGCGACATTCGACAGCCTTGGTCGCGGCGAAGAAGAGGGCGTGTCCAACCTGTCCGAGATTTCCGAGAGCGCTGCGTCTAAATCCTTGGAAGTGCTGAAACAAATCAGCTCGACCGGCTACCTGCGCAAACGTTTGCCACAGGACTTGGTCGTGTTGCAGGGCGGCATGGCGGGCGCAAATGCAGTTGCCACAGCGGCCGATCCGGTTGGCGCGTTGCAAACGCTGGCACCCGAAGTGTCGAGTGCCGCAATGGCCGCTGGTGGCTCAACGGCGATCAGCTCGGGCTCGGTGCCGACATCCATGGATCTGCGCGTCAAAGCCAAGATGCAAGGCTACGAGGGCGAAGCCTGCGGCGAGTGCGGAAACTACACGCTGGTGCGCAACGGCACCTGCATGAAGTGCAACACCTGCGGCGGGACGTCCGGCTGTAGCTAAGAGTTAGCGCACTTCTGGGAAGGGGTGTGTAGGGGTCCGGATCTGGCCACGATTGATCTGGACCCCGACGAGATAGGGTGGGGCGTTACGTTACGTGCCACTTTTCACGAAAAGGGAGGCTCTCGGTGTTCTTACGAACACCTGCCGCCTTTCGTTGCAAGCCCCGACGGGTCTTGCAACTTACACGGGGCGGGTGCGCTCGCCCCTGACGACGTTCAGGCCGCAGGCAAAATATTACCGAGCGGTTAACAAATTGAGCTTGAACGGCGAAACTTGGGAGGACTTCGGTCCTCCCTTTCTTCGTTTGGCACAGGCGCCGTCAAAGGCTTGTTCAAAGGTCGCGAATGTCCGATATTCGCCGCGCGATAGCTTAGCCCAAAAGGTCGAAATTATGCCCAAGATCAGCATTTGCATCCCTGCCTACGACATGGGCGGCAAAGGGGCGATGTTTCTTGAACAATCGTTCCTGCGCTTGGGTGCCCAAGACTTTGACGATTTCGAGGTTGTCGTGTCCGATCAATCGCAATCGGGCGATGTTTACGACCTGTGTGCCGCCACCACAGAGATCACCGTGCGCCACGTCTGGTTTCGCGACGGGCCGAAACAAGCCTCTGCCAACACCAACAACGCCATGCGCCACGCGACGGGCGAAATCATCAAAATCTTGTTTCAGGACGACCTGCTGATGGCGAGGGACGCTTTGCGCCAAACGGCCGAGGCCTTTGATCACAGCGATGCGGCGTGGTTGATCTGCGGGTCCGGTGTGACGCGCGATGGTCAAACGGTAGAACGCCCGATGGTGCCGCGTCTGCATCCGCAACTGCATTTGGGCAAAAACACCGTCAGCAGCCCGTCGGTTTTGGCGATGCGGGCCGCGCAAAAGCTGGAATTCGACGAAGACCTGATCTGGTTGATGGACGTGGACCTCTATAAACGGTTGCTGTTGGCTTATGGCGCGCCGCATATTTTGCCCGACACGCTGGTGTGGAACCGGCTGCATTCAGGACAAGTCAGCGAATCTGTGTCCGGTGAGACACGGGCGCGCGAATTGAAGTACGTCCGCGGCAAATTTAGCGCCCATGAGACCTTTGGCGATTGGCTGATGTACCATAAACAGATACTAAAAATACGCTAACGCATGCCTTTGTGTATGCCACACGCAGCCTCAAATACGCACTGCATTGGATATTTTAATGGACCCTATTACGTCGACCGTTCGCTTTTTGCGCCGCGCCCTGACCAAAGCGCCGTATAAATACGACTATTTCGCAGATCATTTCGCGGTCCGTAAAAAATACGTCCCGTTCCTGCACGACGATAAATTCCAAAGCACGTGGGACGCCTTGTGCAAAGAAAGCGCGCCGCACTGGATCGGTGGCACCCCTGACATCCGCTGGCGTGTGCACGTGTGTTTGTGGGCGGCTGAAAACTGCCTGCGCCTTCCCGGTGATTTTGCCGAATTTGGTGTCAGCACAGGGCTGCTGTCGACCATGATCGTGCGCAACACCGACTTTGACAAAAGCGGCAAAAAGTTCTTTTTGTTCGACACTTACGACGGCATCCCCGTCGAGATGGCCAGCGTGTCCGAACAAAAGGGCGTCGCAAAAATGAACAAAAATATGTACACAGGCAACGCGGCCAACACCAATATCATCGATTTTGTGCACAAACAGTTCGCACCGCACCCCAATGTTCAGACCGTTCAGGGGCTGTTGCCGGCCTCGATCGAACAGGTGGAATTCGAAAGCCTGAGCTACATTTCCATCGATCTCAACATCACGGCCGCGGAAATGCAAACGATCGAAGCGATTTGGGACCGGATCACGCCCGGCGGCATCATCGTGCTGGATGACTACGGTTCGACCGGCCACGAGGAACAAAAAGAAGCGTGGAACGATTTTGCCAAACGCAATGATCGTTTGATCCTGGCGATGCCGACGGGGCAGGGCATTTTGATGCGCTAAAGGGTTTCAGGGACCATGCGAAAACGGCGGTCCCTGACGTCGATCCTACTTGGGTTCTTTGCCCAATGCCGCCCGTAGGCGGGCACGCGCGCGGGCCAATCGTGACATCACTGTGCCCAGCGGCAGCCCGGTGCGTTTTGCCAGTTTTGCGGGCGATGTTTCACCGGCACTGACCATTTCCATCAACGCGCATTGATCATCCGGCAGATCGGAAATCGCGCGCAGCGTGTCTTCACATTCCAGACGGTCCATCGCGACAGGCTCGATCGCGGCGTCATCCTCGCCCAATTCTTCGGGGGCAGGGGCGCGGCGCCACAACATGCGCGCCTGATTGTGCAACGTGCGCATCGCGTAGGCGGGCAGGTCATCGATGGCGCGCCCTTCGCCCAGTTTTTTGACCAAACGCACCAATGTTTCCTGGGCAAGGTCCTCTGCATCACTTGGATTACTGGTCAAACGACGGGCCCGCTTTTGCAGCATAGGCATCAGATCGGGCAAGCGGGACGGGTCAATTGTATCGGTTTCAGATTTGGACATGTTGAATTCTCCTCTGGGCTTCATCCTGCCAGAGCCTGAAAAATAAGCTATACGGGGGAATTTAGCCGATGGCACATCCCCGCGCTTTTTGGGCGGAGCGTTGCGCAACCGCGCGCGCGCTTTCGGCGGTCCACCGCGTGTTTCAAAAGGGCACGGATGCAACGGGTGATTTCCGCATCAAACAGGGTGAGAACCGATGAAGGCTCTCAACACAACCAACCACCCTGAAAGGGAGAAATCCTATGACAAAGCTCACCACATTGACCCTAATGGCGATCACCATTCCGGCTTTTGCAATGGCACAAGTCTCTGCTGACACCAATGGTGATGGCGTTCTGACGTTGGACGAAGTGCAAGCAGTATACCCTGACGTTACTGCCGACAGCTTTGCCGGCATGGACCTGAATGCTGATGGTGCGCTGGATGGCGACGAAGTTGCAGCAGCCCAAGAAGCTGGCCTGATGCCTTCCGAATAACGCAGATATCCACACGACAGGTTCTCGGGCATGAATAATGACTAAAGACGTAAGGAGATTAGCGTAAACTCGCCCCAGAGGGATCCGCTAAGCTACCGCACGGGACACCTTTAGACATTTCTTCAGACTGGACATCGCGCCCGAACCGCCAGTGTGGGGGCACACGGCCCGATTGATCATAAATGATCTTTCGGGCCGTGTTATATTTTGAGGTATTTGTTTAAAACCAGCAGATTACGAGCCGAGGTAAATGTTGAATTTTGCCCGAATTTCCGCATCCACCTGTGGGTCAAACCTGGCTGCGGACACTTGGGCCAAGATGGCTTCTTTGCGGGCTACGGCGTTGTTCAACAGGCCCGGTTTATCGCTTTCGGCCCATTCTTTGGGTGACATCCGGTTGCCCAGTGTGGGGTAGACATTGTCGCTTTGCATCCGGCTGAGGGTTTGATCGGTGCCCAGATAGTGACCGGGCCCGCCCATGCAGACAGATGCCATTTGATCCAGCGCGAGGGTTTCATCGTTCACCTCGATGCCGCGCACGCAGCGCTGCGCCTGACCGATGATGTCATCGCCCAAAATCAGCGATTCATGGCAAAAGCCCAAAAGGGACGCGTGCATGCCTGCCGCCTCGTAAATCATATTGCAGCCCGACAGGCCCGCCATGACGTTGGAACACATCTGTTCCCAACCTGCCTGCATATCCGGTTCTTTGGAATCGGCGATGCCAGCCGCCGCACCGCCCGGAACCCCGTAGTATTTGTGCATTTGCGACACGCCCGAGGTCAGCAAGGCTTGTTCGCCCGATCCCCCCGTCATCGCGCCGGTGCGCAGGTCCAGATCAAACGGCCACGTGCCAAAGATACACGGCGCGCCCGGCTTTACCGCGTTCACATAGACCAGTCCGGCCAGACATTCCGCAACCGCCTGCACAATCGCACCAGCGATGGTCGATGGCGCAGTTGCCCCCGACATGCCCGCCGACAGCAACAGCACTGGAATGCCAGCTTTGATACATTCCTCCATAACCAGACAGGATTCAGTGGCGAATTTCATCGGCGGAACCACAAAGCAGTTCGAATTCGACATAAAGGGGCGCTCGCGCCATTTGTCTTCGCCACCGGCAATCATGTGCAGCATCTCGACGGCGGGGGCGACAAACTGTGGCTCGGAAAATGAAATGCCGACATGTTTTGTTGTGCCCGAGAGGCAAGAATAGACCGCGTTATATTCGCCCTCGCAGGTGTCCAGAATGTCGCGTGCCACCATCGGGCGCTGCACAAAATGGATGTTTTCCAGCGTGTCGCAAATGCGGGCGGCGTCGTGCAAATCCTGGTTGGTGGATTCGCGGTATGTGCGGCCATGCACATCGACCAGATGGACCGCCGCACCGGCCGTCCCGTAATGGACGCGTGTGCCTGACAGTTCCAGATCATTTCGGCCATCACGGCTGAACAGCGTCACGGAATTGTTGGCTTTGGCGATTGTGTCCTCGACCAGCGCGCGCGGAAAGCGGATGCGCCCGTCGTCGCCTTGGACAGCACCGACACCGGTCAGATAGGCCACACCACTTTCCGGTGCATCGGCCAGTCCAATGGTTTCCAAAGCCGTCAATGCGGCCTCGTGAATGCGATCCATGTCGATCTGCGACAGGGGTTTGTACGTGCCGCCCTCCATGCCGGGGCGAATAGGGCGCAGGTGGTCGGGCAGGGCAGAGGATCGGGCAGCGCGACGGGCGGCGCGGCCACCGCTGCGAGAAGGGGAAATATCGTTCATAAGAGGGTCCGTTCGGAAAAGGCAGAATGCAGGTTTGGGTCGTGATCTAACCCAAACGGGGACGCCCACGCGCCGCACGGCCACGCTCTGCACCGATGGTGCGCACGATCAGCTCGATTTTGCAGCAGGGTCCCTGCATGCCAGTCCTCCGATGAATGGTGCTTACACGATGTCGTACCCCAGCGACTTGGGTCTAGCTTGTTTGCGACATGATGTATTTTTGCGCGTTCGGCGCATATTTGCTGAGTCAGCGCGCAATTATCAGCACATTTTTGCCGATCAGGTGTGTTCGCACGTCGCCAATCGGCGGGTTTTTGTCGTGCAGTGGCAAGGGCTTGCCCATAAGTGAACGCGCCATCATCAGGGCGTGCAACCTGCTATTCGACACCCCAGATAGACACTGCGCTGGTCAAAGAAATGCCACGCATTAACGATACAGGAGTTCCACAATGAAACATGTCTTATCAGTACTTGCCTTGGCCGGGTTGGCCTACACACCTGCATATGCCGGATCAATTGCCGATCCGGTTGTTGAAACGATTGCACCGCCACCAGCAGCCCCAGTACCGCAGCCCTACACAGGTGGGGAATGGACCGGGTTCTACGGTGGTTTGCAATTGGGCAACCTGGATGTGGACGGCACCGGAACAGCTGACGGCGATGACGTTTCTATCGGTGTGCACGCTGGGTATGACTATGACTTTGGCCGCTTTGTGCTGGGTGGTGAGGTCGACTACGACTTTACTGACGTAGACCTTGCCGGTGCTGCCACGGTCGATAGCGTTGCACGTTTGAAACTGCGCGCAGGCTATGACTTGGGGCGCACGTTGCTTTATGCCACAGCTGGTGTTGCGCAAGTTGACACGTCAATTGGCTCCGAAACCGGTGAATTCGGCGGCCTTGGTGTTGCGTACCAAATCAACGACCGTTTCGTGGTCGGTGGTGAGGTCCTGACCCACTCGTTTGACGACATTGGCGGTTCTGGCGTCGAAGCAGACGCAACCAGCATCAACATCCGTTCGTCGTTCCGATTCTAAACACTGGGCCAATTCTAAACACCCGGTTTAAGAAAACTGGGGCATCTGATCATGTCAGGTGCCCCAAACCGCTACCATTTGCCAGAGGCCCCGCCGCCACTGGAACTGCCCCCTCCAAATGATCCGCCTTTCCCGTCATTTCTGCTTTTTTGACCGATGACGTAGATGGAACTGGCGCTGTATCCGCACTTGGTGCAGGCGGTGGTTTGTTCCCCCGATCCATCGTCCCTTTTTGCCGAAGGCTTGATGACGGTGCGCGATACGCGCAGGCCACCACGTGCGTTGCAAGACGGGCAGGGTTTGAGCCGCGCAAACACAGCCTTGATCTTGTTCTGGAACACGACCCAGCCAGCAATCAACGCAGAAATCACCAACCAGATGGTGCCGCCGTTGTTTACCGGTGGGTCTTGATTTGCAGCAGCCGGACGGGCAATCGTGTCGATGGTATCGGTGACGCCGGCCATGATTCCGCCGATGTAGTCGTTTTGCTGAAAGGCGGGCAGGAACCTGCGATCAATCACCTGTGCTGCAACCGAATTCCACGCGCTGTCATAGCCAGAGCCTAATTCGATGCGCATCTCGCGGTCGGCGTACAGCACCAGCACCATGATGCCGTTGTTTGCGATCTTGTCGCCGACACCCCATTCGTTGAACAGACCTGTGGCGAATTCTTCCATCGAGATGTTGGGCGCATAGGTGTCTTTGCGCGACAGGGTCACAACCGTCATCTCGACGCCGGTCTCTGATTTCAACGCATGCAACTGCGCGCTCAGCGCGGCCTCATTCTCGTCGGGCAAGATCCCGGCAAAATCATTCACCGTCGTTGATTCATAGTCAGGGAAATACTGGGCTGCAGCCACCAAGGGCCACAGCATCAAAATCATCGCACCCACAAACCGTTTCATTTCACATCACCCTTGCGCATCGTTGCCGTTGAACAGCAACAAGCTAGCCTGCGACGGGGGGCTTTGTCAGTGATTAACTGTCAGGGGCTGCACACGCGGGCGGATCACCATCGATCAGTTCAAATAATCCCCCCACAGGGCTGGGTCCAACCGCGTTACAAAGTCGTCCAGAATGCCTGGGTCTTCGCGCCATTTCCCAATCGACCCCGTGTGCACAGGGCGGCGCACCTGTGTCGCACTCAGGGTCAGCACCGCGGTGGTGCTGCGTTCGGGATGGGCCATCGCGTCGTGCCACGTCAGATCACAAAACGCCGCCATCCGCGCGCCAGTGGTTGCGATGTCCTGCACCAGATCTTCATAGCGGACGTCCAGAATTTGCCCCGGCAACACCGCGCGCCAATGCGCCATCGACTGCGCGTACAGATTAAACTTCTCGGCCATCCAGTCCAGATCATAGGAATACGACAGCACAGCGCCAGAGAAATGCGATTTCCACATCGACAGCGCGATGTCTCTGGGGTCACGCCGCACGTGGGCGATGCGGGCATTCGGATAGGTCATTTTCAGGAAGCCGACCAACCGATAGTTTTCCGGCATTTTGTCGATGTAGGCGACCGTGTCTTCGGGCAAATCCGGCAGCAATCGCTGATCTTCGCGCACCAAGGCGGCGGCGTCTCGGGCCGTGAACGGCAGGTTGTGTTCAATGATGTCGCGCAGCAGAAATCCGGCGGTGCCGCGTTCGCCCAAGGGGGCGACGTTCGGGTGCAGACCAAGAACCGTTTCAACCAGTGTTGTGCCAGAACGTGGCAGCCCAAGCACAAAAATCGGTTTTGGACCCTGTGGTGCGTCGTCAAAATGCACCTCAGGTTGGGCAAATCTGTCAAGGGTTGCGCGGGTCACAGCAGCGTCTGCCACAGGGTCGTAGGGGCGCAGCTTTGCCATTTCCTTGTTCGCCAGCCCAAGCATTTTACGGGCTTGGACGGTATCGTCTTTGGCTGTCAAAACCTTGGCCAATGCAAAGAACAGACTGGCGCGTTCTTCGGTGTTTTTGGCCGCTTTGTTTAACGCAGAACGGATCTGTGGTTCCATTTTGCCGATCTCGGCTGCGGGTCGCAACAGCGTCAATTGTTCTAGTGCGTCGGGGTTGTCGGGCTGGATCGCAAGGATCGCGGTGTAGTGTTTGATCGCCTCTGCGGTGTCGCCCATTTCGACGTATTGCGTGGCCAGCCGGTAGCGGGCAGGGATGTCATCGGGCGCAAGTGCGACCGCCTTTTGCACGACGTCTAGCGCCTCTTGGGTGCGGTTTTGTCGGGCCAGCGGCAGGCTTAGCTGGGTCAGCGCCAGCACATCGTCAGGATTGATCTGCAAGACAGTTTCAAGGGCGTCGATGGCGTCTTTGATTTTGCCCAGCGAGAGCAGAATTTTGCTGCGCAGGTGGTAAATCGCCGGATTGCGCGGGGCTGCGGTTTGCGCCTTTTCGGTCGAATACAGCGCGTCGTTCTCGCGTCTTAGGGCCAGTTCGCCCTGTGCCTTTAGAAACCAGGCCTGCCAATCGTTTGGTGCGGTCGCGGCCAGTTTCGCAAGCAACGCAACAGCCGTGTCCGCCCGCCCGATCAGGATCAGCGTCTGGGCAAGGTTCTTTTGCGCCTCGGGGAAATCCGGTTGTAGTTTCAGCGCCTTTTGAAAATGCGCGATGGCTTCGTTTGGGCGTCCTATCGCGCTTGTTGCAATTCCGATAATATTCGGTGCCACAGCAGACTTAGGCGATTTTTTTGCGGCCAATTGCGCGGCTTTTAATGCGCGTTTGTAATTGCCTTGTTGTAAAAATTTTCCGGCGTCTTGCAAATCCGTTTGGTGTACCATGCTTGGGAAATAACTCACGTTATGGGTGTGTTGTTTCCATATATTTGGCAGGTTGGATTGCGCAACCGAGGCGCACGAAAACTTGATGCTCTGCGGGCAAAGTCACCAATATTGCGTGGCAACCGGCTATTTTTCGCTCACTAAACCTTCGGCAAAGGCACACAGCGTGCCGAGAGCATCGGCAAAGCGCGCGTCATCGATCGTCATCGCCACACGGATATGCCCGGCGGCTGCTGTCCCAAAGCTTTCCCCGGGCATCACCGCAATTTTATGCGCATCCAGCAAGGCATAGGCGAACTCCAGACCGCTGAGGCTCGTCGCACGTACATCCAGCATCAGATACATCGCACCTTGGGCAGGGATCAGCCCCACGGTGTTTTGGCGCGCGATGATTTCGGATGCGATGCCACGGCGACGGCGAAACGGCTCTGCGATCTCGGCCTCAAACGCCTCGCCCTGCTCCAGCGCAAACTTGGCCGCGCGCTGGATGTAGCCCGGAACCCCGTAGGTGGTGTTGGTGGCCAGATTGATCATGGCCTCGATCGCGTCTTCTGGCCCAACGATCCAGCCACAGCGCGATCCGGTCATGGCGTGCGATTTCGACATTGATCCGACGACCAGCGTGCGCTCTGCCATGCCGTCCAAAGCGCGCGGGCTGATGTGATCGCCTTCCCAGACTTGGGTGTCGTACACCTCGTCCGAGATCAGCCACATGTCGTTGTTGATACATACGTCGGCAATGCCCTGCATCGTCTCGGTGCCGTACACCGTGCCCGTGGGGTTGTTTGGCGAATTGATCAGCAAGGACCGTGCGCCAGTTTCCTTGGCCGCAGCCTCCAGATCGGCAGCACGAGGTTGAAACGCATCCTCGGCGCGGGTCGCAACGGGATGCGGGATCGCCGAGACAGAGCGCAACGTGCCGGGGTAGGTGGCGTAATAGGGATCAAGAAACAGCGCGGTGTCGCCGGGATCAAGTGCTGCATTGTGCGCGGCAAACAACGCCGATTGCCCACCGGGGGTGATCATCACGTTATCAACGGTTGTCACAACGCCAGTACGGGCCTGCACACGGGCGGCAACGGTTTCGCGCAGCTCGTCAATGCCGGGGACCAGCGCATAACCCGTATGACCATTCATCGCCTCCTGATGCATCTGCTGCAAAATTGGCGCGGCGGTCAGGATGTCATGTTCGCCCACAGTCAGCTCGACCACAGGGGTGCCAGCCTTGATCATACCGCGGGCTTTCAGGAAAACTTCCCAACCGTCTGATCCGCCGTCGCCCAAAAGGGTGGTGATACGTGTGCTAAGGTTCATGGGGTGCGCTCCGACGTTGAATTTCCGCCAAGGGGGCAGAGCGCGTTTGATTCGTCAATCGCCAGTGATCAGCACAGCCTACGTTCGGGCTGGCAAAGTCGCCTGAAGCTTCTTGGTCAACCCACTGCGCACAATGTCATAGGACTGCGTCAGGCGATCGGTAATTTCAGCGGGATCAGCACCAATCCACTGGACCCGAACCCAAGAGCGGTGAAAATAGGGGGCCTTCTCGGCGCGGCCAAGTTCGATCAACAAGGTGGCGGTTTCAACATCAGGGGTTTTGACTGACACCCCGTCGCCCAAAACGCCGATGCTGGCAAACATCTTGCCACCGATCTTCCACGCGTCATGGCCACCACCCCAAGGGTCGCTCAGCTCGGCCCCCGGAAAGGTTTCGCAAATTGCGTTGATGTCATCACGGGTCATGACACCAGAATGCCCGAAGCCACCAGTTCTGCCAAGGCCAGTTCTGCCAAGGCCAGTTCCGCTAAGGCCAGTTCCGCTAAGGCCAGTTCCGCTAAGGGTTGACCAAATGCACACCAATGCCGTAACCATTGCCCCATGACAATGAACGCAACAATTATCTGCTGCATTATCTGCTGATCTTTCTCAGCGGGTTTTTTCTGTCATTCCATCCATAGACCAGAATTGCTAAGCCCGCGCTTAACACCGCATACGACCATGCGCCGCATACGACCATGCTTAGGACCTGACTATGACCGACATCCAGCTGCACAACACGAAAACCCGCCGCAAAGAGCTGTTCGCACCCATCGACGACAAAAACGTGCGGATGTATGTCTGCGGGCCGACCGTCTACGACCGCGCCCACATCGGCAACGCGCGGCCGGTGCTGGTGTTTGATGTGCTGTTCCGGCTGCTGCGACACGTCTACGGCGCGGATCACGTGACCTACGTGCGCAATTTCACGGACGTCGATGACAAGATCAACGCAACCGCATTGGCGCGCCAGCAAGCTGGGGCGCAAGGGTCCCTCGAGGACCTGATCTCGGAGCGGACCGAAGAGACGATTGACTGGTACCTCAAGGACATGGGCGCACTCGGCGCGCTTGAACCAACCCACGCACCACGCGCCACAGGCTACATCGCGCCGATGGTGGCGATGATCGAAGACTTGATCGCCAAGGGCCACGCCTATGCCAAAGACGGGCATGCGTTGTTCCGGGTGCGGTCGTACAAAGAATACGGCAAACTGTCGGGGCGGTCAGTCGACGACATGATCGCTGGCGCGCGGGTCGAGGTGGCACCGTTCAAAGAAGATCCGATGGACTTTGTGCTCTGGAAACCCTCAATCGAGGACCAACCGGGTTGGGACAGTCCATGGGGACGGGGGCGCCCGGGCTGGCACATCGAATGCTCGGCCATGGCGCATGATTTGCTTGGGGAGGCATTCGACATCCACGGCGGGGGGAACGATCTGATGTTCCCGCACCACGAAAACGAAATCGCACAATCGGCCTGCGCCGGGCACGGCTTTGCCAACGTCTGGATGCACAACGAAATGCTTCAGGTCGAGGGCAAGAAGATGTCCAAGTCGCTTGGCAATTTCTTTAGCGTGCGCGATTTGTTGGAGCCGCATAACTCATGGGTTTCAGGTGTGCCTGGTATAGTTATCCGATTTGTGATGCTGTCTACCCATTATCGGAAACCTATGGATTGGACAGACTTAAAGGCTAGAGAAGCACTTGATACGTTGACTAAGTGGGCACAGGTTGAGGAGCCAGACGCCGCTGCACCTAGTGAAGAGATGATCAACGCTCTTGCGAACGATCTGAATACAAAAGGTGCGTTGGATGCTTTAGGGATACTCCATAAAGAGGGAAAGATTAGTGAGCTTGTCAGTTCCGCGCGCTTGTTAGGTCTAGAACTCGTCAACCCTTCATTTGTACACGATCGCTGGATGCGAGATTTATCATTGCAGTCTCAAAACCAAGAGAAGCTCAACGAAATTGAAAATCTATTGGTACTCGCTCGCGCAGAAGCAATGAAAACAAAAGACTTTTCAGTAGTAGACCGTTTGAAGGGATTGGCGAAGGCCGCTGGCGTGGAAATTCAAATGACCAAGGAAGGTGTGAAGGTAAATATCACTTCCAACTTTGAACCGTCAAAATTGGAAGCTATCAAATGACGTTACACCAAGTATTGGCACAAACACAGGATCGCGTACGACCCGAGGGTGGGGGCATCGCCCCCGACCCCAAATCTGGCCATGGGGGAGGGTCGGGTGAGATCCGTGATATTTCATGTCACGGTAAAGATTCAAACAACCTAAAGCACGCTAACCCCTTGTTAACGCAAATGTTTCGCATGCGAAACAAATCCGTATTCCGCAACATCCGCCCGTGGTGTGTCAAGACACACCTTACGATCCAAACGGGTAAGGTGTGTCTCGACACACCCCACAGCCCGAGCCGCGAAAGGGCAGCACCATGACCCGCGAACGCCTCTACCTTTTTGACACCACCCTGCGCGACGGGCAGCAAACCCAAGGGGTGCAGTTTTCAACGGCCGAGAAAATCCAGATCGCAAATGCGCTTGATGCGCTGGGCGTGGATCACATCGAAGGCGGGTGGCCCGGTGCCAACCCGACTGACAGCGCGTTCTTTGACGAGGCCCCCAAAACCCGGGCGACAATGACTGCGTTCGGCATGACCAAACGCGCCGGCATGTCCGCTGAAAATGATGACGTTCTGGCCGCGGTCACCAACGCAAACACACCTGCAGTGTGCCTCGTGGGCAAGACCCACGATTTTCACGTGACCACGGCGCTGGGAATCACGTTGGACGAAAACCTCGAGAACATCGCCCAGTCGTTCGCCTACCTCAATACCCAAGGGCGCGAGACGGTTTTCGACGCAGAACACTTTTTCGACGGCTACAAATCCAATCCTGACTACGCCTTAAAAGCGATCAAAGCGGCCTATGAAAACGGTGCCCGATGGATCGCGTTGTGCGACACAAACGGTGGCACTTTGCCTGCCGAAGTTGGCCGGATCACATCTGAAGTTATCGCAGCAGGCATCCCCGGTGACCACCTTGGCATCCACACCCACAACGACACAGAAAACGCGGTTGCCTGTTCGCTCGCCGCCATCGATGCTGGCGCGCGCCAAGTCCAAGGTACGCTTAACGGGTTGGGCGAACGTTGCGGCAATGCGAACCTGACCGCGTTAATCCCGATCTTACTTTTGAAAGAACCTTACGCGAGCAAATACGAAACGGGTGTCAGCACGGACGCGCTCGCGAACCTGACCCGCACCAGCCGGATGTTGGACGAAATCCTCAACCGCGTGCCGACCAAGCAAGCAGCGTTCGTCGGGTCGTCTGCCTTTGCCCACAAGGCGGGCCTGCACGCCAGCGCGATCCTCAAGGATCCGACCACCTACGAGCACGTCGTGCCATCCGTGATCGGCAACGCGCGGATCATCCCGATGTCGAACCAGGCAGGGCAGTCCAATTTGCGCCGCCGCTTGGCCGAAGCCGGCATCGACGTCGCACCCAAAGATCCGGCCCTTAGCCGCATTCTGGACCGCATCAAAACCCGCGAGGCCGAAGGCTATTCCTACGACACCGCGCAGGCCAGTTTCGAACTGCTCGCCCGTGATGAATTGATGATGATGCCGGATCTGTTCGAGGTGAAGCGCTACCGTGTTACCGTCGAGCGGCGTAAAAACAAATACGACCAAATGATCAGCCTGTCCGAGGCCGTTGTGGTCGTCAAAGTAAACGGCGAAAAGAAGCTTTCGGTTAGCGAATCCATGGACGAAACCGGTGGGGATCGCGGACCAGTGAATGCGCTGGCAAAGGCGTTGGCTAAAGATTTGGGGCCGTTTCAAAGTGTGATCGAAGACATGCACCTTGTTGATTTCAAAGTCAGAATCACACAAGGCGGCACCGAGGCTGTGACCCGCGTGATCATCGACAGCGAAGATGGACATGGCGCGCGCTGGTCGACCGTTGGGGTCAGCCCGAACATAGTCGATGCGTCATTCGAGGCGCTGCTGGATGCGATCCGCTGGAAATTGATCCGCGACGGGGCAGGGCAAAACGCTTCAAAATAAATGTAACCTTGACGTTACATGGTGATCTTCTTAAATGTAACCCATGAGTTACTTTTTGAGGATTCGCACATGACCCTGTCTGATGAACACATCGCCAAAGTCCGCAGCCTGGGCATGCTGGGTGTTGGCGGCAGTTGCCTGCTGTATGCCGTGCTTGCGCTGATCCAGAATCGCCCCGATCCGATGCTTTGGTTCATCCCTTTGGCCATCGGCGTGCTGGCCGCAATCGTGATCTGGACCGTGTTTCTCATCGCCGGACGCGGTGCCGCGCAGGCTGCGTCAGACGAACTGTTCTTGCAAACCACGACCAAAGCACAACGCCACGCCTACTGGATTGCGTTGTCGATGTTCGCGCTGTTTGCCTATCCGTTGATCAGCGGCATGATCACGTGGGCCACAGGGTTTGCGGCGATGGGAACCATCACAGGTGCCGCCCATCCGTTGTTGTTTGTGATCTACGAGTGGCGCGACGCATGAACGTTTTACGCAATCATCTCAAAGCTTTGCGGGCTGAGCGCAGCATGACCCAAGCTGATCTTGCGACAGCAGCGGGGGTATCACGCAAAACCATTAACACCATCGAAAATCAGGTGTTTGTGCCCTCAACCACCCTCGCTTTGACACTGGCGCGTGTGCTGGACGTCAGCGTGCACGATATTTTTGAATTGGACATAGAGTGATCAAACGTATGTTTAGCTTTATCCTGACATCTTTTGCCATCACGGGCTGCATTGCGCTGGGGTTGATCGCGTCGGACCGCCCGAAACCGTTGGAGCCGACGCAGGGCCTCGATTTCACGACGGCGATGGGCCAAGACCTAAGCCAAGTTATTGAAACCACGCCCGTCCTGATGCGCGACGGGTCCGAAATGGCTGTGCGCCTGTACGGTGCTGCGGGGGCGGATCAACCGCTGATCGTGTTGGTGCACGGGTCGGGGTGGCACGGGATGCAGTTTGACGGTTTGGCGCGCGGTTTGGCGGATCACGCCCGCGTTTTGGTGCCCGATTTGCGCGGTCACGGGGCGAACCCCGAACGGCGCGGTGATGTGGATTACATTGGGCAAATGGAGGACGATCTGGCCGATTTGATCGCAGAACAGGCACAACCGACCCAAAAGATCGCCATGCTGGGCCATTCCTCTGGTGGTGGTTTGGTCGTGCGTTTTGCAGGTGGTGAACACGGTGACATGCTGGATCGCGCCGTGCTGCTGGCCCCGTTTCTGAAATATAACGCACCCACCACGCGGCAGAATGCGGGCGGTTGGGCACACACGATGGTGCGTCGAATTATTGGGTTGTCGATGCTGAACACTTTCAAAATCACAGCGCTGAACCACCTGCCGATCATCCAGTTCAACATGCCACCAGCGGTGCTGGACGGCCCCTACGGGCACACAGCGACAACGCAGTATTCGTACCGTTTGAACGCCGGTTTTGCCCCGCGCGGCGACTACATGACTGATATCGCAGCCTTGCCTAAGTTCTCGCTGATTGTCGGAACCAAGGACGAGGCGTTCTTTGCGCATGAATATGAGCCGCTGATGCGACAGGCCACTGGCAAGGGCCGCTATCTGTTGGTAGAGGGCGAGGGGCATTTGGCGATTGTCGATGCCCCAGAAACCCTAGTCGCGATCAAAGAGGATCTCAGTGGACTTTGATAATGATCTGAACGCCTGCGCCGCACTGGTCGAACGCGGTGATCCCGCGCGGTTTCGCACTGTGATGGCAGCGCCTGTTGCTGCGCGTGCCAAACTGTTCCCGCTGTATGCCTTTAACGTCGAGGTGGCGCGCGCGCCGTGGGTGACAGCGGAGCCGATGATCGCTGAAATGCGCCTGCAATGGTGGCGCGACGCACTTGAGGAAATTGCGACAGGTGTGAGCGCGCGTCGTCACGAGGTTGTCACACCTTTGGTCGATGTTTTGTCGGCTGACACAGCTACGATGCTGGATGAACTGGTCGCTGTAAGGCGTTGGGATATTTACAAAGATGCGTTTGAGGATGAGGCTCATTTCACCAATTACATTGATCAAACAGCGGGTCATTTGATGGTCGCTGCGACCCGTAGTTTGGGTGCTGCTGAGGAAGAGGTCGTGCGCGATGCAGCCTTTGGTGCAGGGATTGCTGCGTGGTTGCGCGCGGTACCTCAGCTTGAGGCGGCCAAGCGCGTTCCGCTGCTGGATGGTCGGGCTGAAGCCGTGCAGGAACTGGCGGCTGGCGCGTTGCGGCGGTTGCAAAAGGCGCGGGCGTCAAAGGCCAAGATTTCCAAAGCCGCAAGTGCCGCGATGTGGCCCGTGGTTGGTGCCGATCAACTGCTGAAACAGGCGGTCCGTGACCCGATGTCCGTGGCCGAAGGGCGACTGGATGCACGTCCCAAACCCCTGATCTGGGCCGCGATGTTCGGGCGTTGGTAGCGCGCAAGCTTTAGATCTGTTTCCAAGCTTTGTTTAGCCATTTGCGTGGTCGGGCAGACAAAAACGGTTCTGCGTCCTTGGGGTTTAACCCGCGACGTTCCAGAAAAACAGCCAGCGCTGCCGCACGCGAGGGCTGCGTCATGTATCCGCTCCAACCTGCTTGTTCCGCTGATTGTAACTGAAAACACCCAAAGCCTGCGATGATGCAGTGCAAGTCGGTGGCCAGTTCATGTGCTCCGCATCCACCGGGCAAGCGGTCAACGATGTCAGCTAGGCGCGCATGCATCAATTCATGGGCCATCGTGTTGATGACCTGTATGGGCAGCGCCATGAGTTCGGGATTGTAACAGATCAGCGGGTTCAAAGGATCATGGTGATATTCGCCAGCGACTTCGCCCAAGGAGGTGTAATCGTGACGCCATTGCACATCGATTTTTGGCAATGGATCAACGGTGATCTGTACGTCTAGTGCCATGAGCTGCGCAATCCGGTTCGCAATTGTCTGTGCGCTCGCTTGGCCTTGCCCCTTTGGCACGTCGAAAAATTCACGGGTTGGGGTGATCAGTTACGCCGCTTTGATCCAGTTTGGGCGATGAGTGTCGACCCAATCGTAGCTTTCGTGAATCCATCCCATCATGTCGTCGCTGACAATAGATTTTGAATTCCAGAACATTAAACCGCTTGCTCTTTGGGGCGCAGCATCAGCCAGATCAGTGCGCCGCCCGCCAGCACCAGGAACGGTGCCATGGCGTAGTTGACTGCCGCCCAGCCTGTCGCCGGATCACCGCCAGAGCAGTTCATCAAACCGCCCGAGGCAAGCGAAGCCAGCGTCACGCCGCCAAACACCAGCAGGTCATTCAGGCCCTGCATACGGCCGCGTTCGTGTTCGGAATAGCTGGTGGTCAGCATGGTTGTAGCCCCGATAAAGCCAAAGTTCCAGCCGATGCCCAGCAGCACCAAAGCCACGTAAAAGTTCATGATATCAACGCCCATGAGCGCGACAATACCCGCGCCACCCAGAATTGCGATGCCCATGCCAACGATCTTTTCGACGCCAAAGCGGGCGATCAAATGGCCGGTGAAAAACGACGGTGCAAACATGGCCAGCACGTGGCCCATGACGATGTTGGACGCGTCCGCTTTGGTGAACCCACAGCCAACAACCGCCAGCGGGGTTGAGGTCATCACGAGGTTCATCAATGCATAAGAAACCATCGCGCAAATCACTGCGACGGCGATGCGCGGGGTTGTGATCAGTTCCCAACGGGTGCGGCCTTTGGGGCTGTCAGCGGTTGGTGCGGCGGGTTTTGGGATGTTGATGAAATAGAACAGTGACGAGCCGATGACGTTCAGGAAAATCACCGCGATGTAGGATCCCATGAACACGACGGGCAGGGCGTCCGAGGTCAGTTTAACCAGTTGCGTGCCGATCACGGCAGCCCCTAGGCCACCTGCCATAACGTATGAAATCGCCTTGGGGCGGTAAGCGTCAGATGCGGAATCAGCGGCGGCAAACCGGTAAAACCCTTGGGCCGACATGTAGATGCCAGTAAAGAAACTGCCGATCAAAAAGACCGGAAAACTGCTGAGATACAAGCCGTAGGCACAAATCGCGCCTGCAATCGCGCCACCCGCCGTGCCTAGCAAAAACCCTGTGCGCCGTCCGTAGCGCTGCATGATCGCTGAGACCGGCGTGGCCGACAGCATCGAGCCCAGAACAATCAGCGAAATCGGTAAGGTCGCAAAACAAATGTTGGACGCCAGTGACTGCCCCGCGAGGCCGCCAATCGTGAAGATCAGCGGCATTTGCGCGCCAAGGAACGCTTGGGCCAAGACCAGCACAAACACGTTTCGTTTGGCCAAAGCATCATTTGCGGGGGGGGCTATTGTGGCTGTCATGCCCGAGCGATAGCCGTTAGCCTGAGGGTGAGCAAGAGGGGGCGCGCGGCTGAAATGAAACTGTTACTGATCGCAGGGATGGGCGAAAGCGTTGGCCTCGCGCGGGATTTGTCAGCATTGCAGGGCGTCGAGGTCACGTGTGTCAACGAAGGCCGCGCTGTGGCCCGTGCCGCACCGCCTGCAAAAACGTATGACGGCACGTTTGCGGATGACGCCGCATTTGCCGCGTTCCTGACGGGTTTCGATTTTGTAGTCGATGCCGCGCACCCGTTTCAGTCCAAATTGGGGCAGGTGGCGGCGACCTGCGGCCTGCCGTATCTGCGCGCAACCCGTCCGGTTTGGACCGAGGACGTGGGTGAGGCGTGGATCAAAGCAAGCAGTCTGAATGCAGCAATCGACGCGATCCCACAGGGTGCGACGCTGTTTGTGGTCACCGGACGCGGGACGCTGAAACATCTGACCCACCGCACTGATTTGACTGTCTTTTGCCGCCAATTGGATCAGCACGATCAGAATTTTCCCTTGGAAAACGGACGTTTTATTTTTGGCGAAGGGCCGTTTGATGCAGACGATGAAATCGCTTTGTTTCAAATGCTTGGGGTGGATACGATGCTGCTGCGCAATTCCGGCAGCGTGGCGGGGTCCAGCAAACTAGAGGCCGCGCGCGCCTGTGGCATTCGGATCGTAATGATCGACCCACCATCCTTGCAAATTGATGCCGATCAGGTGGCTGACCTGTCGCAAATCGTAGAAAGAGTACGCGCCCATGCGGATCATTGAAACCGACGCGGACGTTTCAGAAGGGGCTGAATGGCTGGCACAAACCTGCCCGCAGATGAAAATCGCACTGGCCGAAATCGGGCCGCTGCCCTTGCGCCGGCGCGGTGACGGGTTTGCACAATTGCTCAGCGCGATTGTCAGTCAACAGGTGTCTGTGGCCTCGGCCAATGCGATCTGGAAACGGATGGAGGACCACGGTTTGACGACCGAAGCTGCCGTTCTCGCCGCCGGTGATGACGGCTTGCGCGCAGCGGGCCTTAGCCGTCAGAAAATCGCCTATTCCCAAGCGCTGGCCGCCGCCGACATCGACTACGCAGCCTTGCGCGCAGCCCCGGACGCGGACGTCATCAAAACCCTGACTGCCGTCAAAGGCATCGGCGTGTGGACCGCCGAGATCTACGCGATGTTCTCACTTGGTCGCGCCGATGTGTTTGCCCCCGGTGATCTGGCCCTGCAAATCGCCGCCCAAGGGCTGTACGATTTGCCCGAGCGGCCCTCCGAAAAACAGATGCGTGCGCAGTCGCTGGACTGGTCGCCTTGGCGGTCGGTTGCGGCGCGCACGCTCTTTGCGTACTACCACGTTGTTAAAGGCAGAGAAGGTATCACATGACACGAGTTTTAACGTCCGAGCGCCGCGAACCGGTTTCCGGTGAAGTCCGATCAATTGTCGTGTTTGTGCACGGATACGGGGCCAATGGCGCTGATTTGCTGGGCCTCGCGGACCCTTTGGGCGAACATTTGCCCGACACGTTGTTTGTGTCACCCGACGCGCCCGAGACGATTCCCGGCATGCCAAACGGGCGTCAGTGGTTCCCGATCCCGTGGATCGACGGGTCATCCGAGGAAGAAGCCGAGCGCGGTTTGAACGCCGCAGTCGAGGATTTCAACGCCTTCCTGGACGCCCTGATGGTCGACGAAGACGTGCTGCCCGAACAGGTCGTGTTGTTCGGCTTTTCCCAAGGATCAATGATGTCGCTGCATGTGGCCCCGCGCCGCGAAGACGAACTGGCAGGCGTGGTTGCGTTCTCTGGCCGTTTGTTGCGCCCGGAGCTGTTGGCGGACGAGGTTGTGGTGCGCCCACAAATCTTGCTGGTGCACGGCGATCAGGATGACGTGGTGCCACCGCAATCCTTGCAAGAAGCCGCCGAAGCGCTGCAAGGTGCTGGTTGGAAAGACGTTTTTGCCCATGTGATGAAGGGCACCGGCCACGGAATTGCGCCTGATGGGTTGAGCGTCGCCTTGGCATTTATGCGCGATAAACTGAGTCTGTAAGCAAACCGGAAACTGCAATATATTGCGTCAAACCTAGCACTTGCCACTTGCAAACCACGAGATATAGTCAAGTCATGCAGGATCGGGGGATCCCGCCCCCGAGCTGCACGTCGCGACTTTGATGTGAGCACACGGGCGAGGAACATGATTGATGGCCAGTTTGAGTAATACTCATACGACAAACAGTCTGACGAACTCTGAATTTCGAGCGGATTTTGTCCGCAATCCGACAGCGCTAAAGCAGCATCCGGCGCTGGTGTTGAATGCGGACTATCGCCCGCTTAGCTACTATCCGCTGTCACTGTGGCCTTGGCAGGATGCGGTCAAAGCGGCGTGGCTGGACCGTGTTGATATCGTTGCAGAATACGACACGATTGTAAGCAGCCCCAGCACGCAAATCCGTATCCCGTCGGTGGTGGTGCTAAAGGATTACGTCAAGCCGCAAAAGCGTGTGGCGTTCACCCGGTTTAATCTGTTTTTGCGCGATGAATTCTGTTGCCAATATTGTGGTGCGCGCGGGGATCTGACGTTTGATCACGTGGTGCCACGGGCCGCGGGCGGGGTCAGCAGCTGGCAAAATGTGGTGGCGGCGTGCAGCCCATGTAACCTGAAAAAAGGGTCGCGCGCCTTGCACCGCACCGGCATGAATCTGCGCAAACCGCCGCGCCAACCGGGTGCCGAAGAATTGCGCAACACCGGCCGTAAATTCCCACCCAATCATCTGCACGACAGCTGGATGGATTTTCTATATTGGGACGCAGAGTTGGAAGCGTGACAACAGTCAATCACTACTCGTTAACAGGTTTTCCAAACCGAACGATTTCAAAACAAACTTGAAGAAATCGTAGATCAATGGGGAACCATCTTGAATAAATTCAATCACCGGCACGCCACTGTAAAAAACAAGCGGCGTCAGTAAGGCAATTACAAACCATTGTTTTTGTTGCTCACGTGCTTTCCAAATTTGCAGCACGTCGATTGCATTGGTGAAATCACCTTCTGTTTCGACCCGCATCATAAGTTCGTGGTCAATCTGACCTTTTAAAACCAATGGATCTGTTTGGTTGTTCTCGAGAGCTTTGTCCGGATTTTTTTCAATTGTTGAAAATAGATTCTTTGTAACCAGGCAATAAATGTTTCCCGCCCGCAGAATTTCTTGTGCCTTTTCAAACGCTTTGATCGCCTGATTGCGTTTTACCAGAACTTCGACAAATCCAAACAGAATTGAAAACATGAAGGTGCAGATTGCCAAAACCGGTTCTGCGTTTGTCCATGATGCGGACCAAAAAGCGGAGATTGTTGCGTCCCCATCCAAATGCCGCCAAAAAATGATCGCCATGATCAGAATGATCGACAATACGTAGAGCGCAAAAATACACCAAAAGCTTCTCACGTTTATCCAGCTGAATCGTCCCAACCAGCTGTTGATCCGTGGCGCATCAAAGAACGGCAATCTTGGTGGCTGATGCTTGGTGCCGTCCACAACGTGAAAACAGGCCTCAAAGCAGTGGTTGAACTGTTGGCGCAGTAACAGAGCGACGGGTGCCTTGATGTCCAAAGTGCGCCCCAGTCCCTTGCCCCGCATCGACACCAATTTGATCTTGGAAGAGAGATGATCCCTAATGTTCTCGTTTTTAACCATCGATTCGACGGCCTGTTTCGGGTTTTCCAGATCATCCAAACATGGCGACGATATCTTTCGAGGTGTGATCGAAATAGGGGCCAGAAAATTAGTTCTATTGTTCTGGGGTAACAGAATTCCATGCGCGACTGAGCGAACATGATGTTTGCTTTTGATTTGGTCGCTCACCAGTTTCGCAATTTTCACGATCTCTTTGGACTTCAGGCTTTCAAAGGAAAGTGCGCGTTCTTCATCGGACAGATCGGGGTCGGCACAGGCAACTTTGTTTGCCATTTCGCTGCGCGCTTTGATCAACAGTTTTAAATCGTCATCTAGTTCAAGGCGAAAAATGAAAATTCCGTCACTGCGCATCCAGTAGTCTGCCTTGGCAGGTAGGCATTCACCATATTCAAAGTACTTGTGTGGTTTTGTTGGCAAAGTTTCTTTTTGATGGGTGAAACTCATCCATGGCGCAGACGCGACCGGGCACCAGTCCCAGAAAAAACAGACAGTCATGTTAGATTGAGCCGACCGCGATTGCCATCGTAGCCAACCCTACAAAAACAATGCTCCAGACAAAAAAGAACACCACCTGCAACCAACTGAAATTCTGGCGCACAACAACTTTTGCATCCGACGGCTCTATCGGAATCCCAATACGATTAGACAATTAATTACCCCAAGTAACATTCAAAAGACTAGGCGTGGATATGAACACGAGTCAACGCGCAATCTAACTTGGGGTCTTGAATGAAGTGTTTCTATGTGTGTTCATTTTAGAAAAAATCTAACGTTTTGCGCTTATTTCGCGCGGTCCAGCATGCCGAACAGATCGCGTGGATCGTCAGGGTCCGCCAGCAGATCAAGTGGGTGGAACAATTCGGTGCCTTTGATCTGGTCACGCACGTAGCGCAAGGCGCTGAAATCTTCGATCGCGAAACCGACGCTGTCAAACAGGGTGATTTGTTGCTCTGAGGTGCGCCCGGCGGCCTTGCCAGTCATGACTTCCCACAATTCGGTCACGGGGTGATCCTCTGGCAACTGCTGGATTTCGCCCTCAACGCGGGTTTGCGGTGGGTATTCGACAAAAATGTCGGCGCGGTGCAGGATCGCTTCGGCCAGTTCGGTCTTGCCGGGGCAGTCGCCGCCGATGGCGTTGATGTGCACGCCAGCTCCAACCATGTTGTCAGTTAGGATCGTGGCGTATTGTTTGTCAGCGGTGCAGGTGGTGATGATCTGCGCGCCGTTCATCGCGTCTTGGGCGGTTTTGCACGACGTAACGCGCAGGCCCGCAGCCGTCAGATTGGTCGCGCATTTTGCCGTCGCCGCTGGGTCGATATCGTACAGGCGCACTTCGTCGATGCCGAGAATGGCTTGCATCGCGATGGCCTGAAATTCCGACTGCGCGCCGTTGCCGATCATCGCCATGCAGGTTGCGCCTTTGGGGGCCAGTAGCTTGGCCATGGTCGCAGATGTCGCCGCTGTGCGCAGGGCCGTCAGCAAGGTCATCTCGGTTAACAACACCGGATAGCCCGTGGATACATCGGCCAAAAGTCCAAAGGCAACAACGGTTTGCAAGCCTTCCTTCGTGTTCTTCGGATGGCAGTTCACGTATTTGAAACCATAGTCCAATCCGTCCGAAGTCGGCATCAGTTCCATCACGCCGTCGTCCGTATGGCTGCCGATGCGTGCGGTTTTGTCGAACAATTCCCAGCGTTTGAAATCATGCTCGATGTAGGCGGCGATGCCTTTCAGCATGTCGCGCAACCCGATGTGATGCACCAGTTTCATCATGTGATCGACTGAGACAAATGGCACCAGTGCTTTGTCCGAAGGGTTCAAATTTGTCATGTTGGTAATCCTTTAAGCAAATGCGCGGGTGGGGCGGTCAAAGACTTTGCGCCCAAAGGCCGACGCCGTAAGTTCGACCATCAATTGGGCGGTGCGGCCGCGATCATCCAGAAACGGATTCAGTTCTACCAGATCAAGCGAGGTCATCAGGCCGCTGTCGGACAGCATCTCCATCACCAGATGCGCCTCGCGCACAGTTGCGCCGCCGGGAACGGTGGTGCCGACGGCAGGGGCGACCGACGGATCAAGGAAATCAACGTCCAGCGACACGTGCAGCATGCCGTTTGCCGCCGCCACATCGGCAAGGAAACCGGACAGCGGTTTCACAATCCCGTCCTCGTCAATCGCGCGCATGTCGATGCTGCGCACGGCCGTTCCATGCAGCGCGTCGCGTTCGGCAGGATCTACAGATCGCAGCCCCAACATGCAGATGCGTTGCGGGGGCACGGGGTGGTCGAACACGGGGAATTCCGCGAAATCAGGGCGACCGGCCAGATAACCCACAGGCGTGCCGTGCAGGTTGCCGGAATCCGTGGTCAGCGGCGTGTGGTAATCGGTATGCGCATCCAGCCAGAGGATGAACAGGGGGCGATCTGCCGTGGCAGCGGCGCGGGCAACCCCGAGCGTTGTGCCCAGCGAGAGCGCGTGATCACCACCCAAGAAAATCGGGAAACCCTCTGCCATTGCGGCTTCGGCTTTGGCGGCCAGCGCGGTTGTCCACGCGACGGTTTCGGGCAGGCGGTAGAGGGCGTCGACCTCGGCCACGTCATTGGCGCGCGGTGTGACATTGCCGTGATCCGTGACGCTGTGCCCGAGGTCGCCGAGTGCTGCCGCAAGCCCCGCCGTGCGGTACGCATCCGGTCCCATCAAACAGCCCGCCGTGCGTTTGCCGCAATCCATCGGCGCACCGACCAGAACGATGTTTTTATCCGTCATTTTCCATTTCCCCTTGGCGTTTTCCCTAAAGGATCGGTTGATCTGTACGTGTGCAACGTGTCAAACTGACCAAAACGGGCATAGATTGACCAAAGTGGACGTAAAAATGGACGAAACGGACAATGAGCTGATCGCAGCACTGCGCCACGATGCACGCGCGTCGCTGTCGGACCTGGCCGCGCGCTTGAATATCTCGCGCACAACGGTGCGGTCGCGGATCGAACGGCTGCGCGGGCGCGGCGACATCCTTGGGTTCAGCGTGGTGATGCGCGAGGACATGTTGGCCGATCCGGTGCGCGGTTTGATGATGATCGGGATCGAAGGGCGCGGCACAGAGCGGATCTTGCGCCAGCTGAATGGCATGGCCGAAGTGCGCGCGGTGCACACCACGAACGGGCGCTGGGACGTGATCGTTGAGGTGGGCACAGACACGCTGGAAACATTCGACGGCGTACTGTCGCGCATCCGTCGATTAGATGGCGTGTCGGTCAGTGAAACGAATTTGCTGCTGTCGACGAAAAAATCGTCTTAGGGGCAGGGGTCCGCTAGGCTTTGCGTGTCGCCGCGATCAGCCATGCCGCAAACAGGCCCGTCGAAATCACCGCGTTCCAGCCCGCCATGCTGAGGCCCAGCATTTCCCACGGAATATCGTCGCAGCGGATCAGCGGTGCAGACATGATTTGGTCCAGCAATTCATCCGCAGACAGGTCGCTGATCGAGTTGGATGTGCAGCTGGTCGGACCTTCGAAAATGCCGCGCTCGACCCCTGCGTGATAAAACCCGTAGCCTGCGGTGATTGCGGCGGCCACAGCACCCAGCAAGATCACAGGCACGCGCGGGATCGCCAAAGCAATCACGCCAATCACAATCGCAATCACATGCGGGTAGCGTTGCGTGATGCACAATTTACACGGGGCCAAGCCGCCGATGTGTTGAAACGCCAGCGCCCCCAGCATCAATGCCAGTGACCCGCCAGCGGCGATCAAAATCCAAGTGCGTTTGCTGTTCATAGAAACTTTACCGCCGCGAATCCGCCGATCAACAGAACGACAAGTAACGTGAACATAAGCCCCAAGCGGCGCTCGATGAAATCACGAATAGGTGCGCCAAAGGTCCTGAGCAGGGCGGCGACGATGAAAAACCGCACCGCGCGCGCCAGTATCGAGGTGGCGATAAAGGTGCCCAGCGGCATGCCGGTCCAGCCCGACATGATCGTGATGACTTTGTAGGGGAACGGCGTGACGCCTGCGGTCAGAACCGCCCAGAAGCCCAAATCGTTAAAGCGGGTGTTGAAATCGGCCATCGCGTCGCCCTTGCCCAAGGCGGCCAAAATCGGCTGGCCGATGGTGTCATACGCCAGCGCGCCGATTGCATAGCCCAGCAAACCGCCTAAAACCGAGGCGACCAGCGCCACACCCGCAATCACAAAGGCCCGGTTCGGACGCGCAATGATCATCGGAATCATAATGACGTCTGGCGGGATCGGAAACACCGAGCTTTCGATAAACGCGACAAAGGCCAGCACCCACAGCGCGCGGGGATGCTCGGCCATGCCCAAAGTCCAATTGTATAGCCGCTGCAACATCGGTGCCCACTTTGCGTCTTGTTTCGCTTGGGAAAGCGCAGACCACGGCTGTGCGCGCAGGTCAAGATCGCCATGAAATGCTGGGCCGTTTTAGACCTGAATTTCAGCGTTCTGCAAATGAATGATAAAATCCACTTTACGCCGCCTGAACGTCAGGTTAGATGATGCGCAATGAGGCCCAAGTGGCGGAATGGTAGACGCGGTGGATTCAAAATCCACTTCTGTAACAGGAGTGCCGGTTCGAGTCCGGCCTTGGGTACCAGCCTCATACTTTACCCCTTGAGAATGAGTGAAGACTCGCAGCCCCGGCCCATTGCGCTGAGGCGTGGGGGACAGTTTTTGCCGGGCTTTTGGCAAAACAAAGCTACTTTCAAGTGTCCGTGAGAAGGCTGGGGTAAGCCTAACCCCAAAAGGCGTATAGTTGCCGCAAAACTGTAAAACGAATGATAATAAGCGATGACCGGATGTCTGGTCTGCGGACGAAGCGGTCACTCAGTGCGTGTTCGCGGATGTCCGCTTTTAGAAACGCCTTTTGAGAGGTGGAATATTCTCAGGGGTAACGACTTGAATATGAGATATGGTTGTATCAGGCGGTTCGGGCGATAGCTTGTGATGATGCAAGAAGGCTTGGAACACGTTTTGTAGATCCACGCGCAGGTCATGGTGCAGTACAAAGCTGAGACGTTTATCTTCGATTAGCCGTCTATTGTCGGTATCCAGATCGTGGGCGACATAGACATCAGGCAGTGACCCATTCTGTTCGAGTGCATTCAAAATCGCTGTGTTGCCACCGCCCATCGAATATACGGCCCGTATTTGGTCCAGACCTGCGTTAATACTTTGCATGATGCGCGATGTTTCAAGATGCACGCCGCTGCCCCCACTTGCATCTATGATACGCAGGTTAGGACACAGCCGGGCCAGAGTCCCCTTGAACGCCACTTCTCGCTCCTCCTCCCCCAAAAATCGATCATTGCTTCTTGAGGTCAGGACTGTTCCTTCACCGTCGCCGATTGTTTTTGCAACCAGGTAGGCCGCCGTGCGACCTGCGCTTTGATTATCAAGGCCGACGTAGGCAAGGCGCTTTGTCGTGTTCAGGTCAGTGACCAAGGTGACAACAGGAATGCCCGATGTGATCAATTGATTCACGGCTGCTCTGATGGTCGGCAGATCACGCGCTTTGATACACACGCCATGGCTGCCCCGTTTGGCGATGCGCGACAAAACTGCGGTGACATCATCTTCGGTCATAATCTCTTGCGCTTGGAACCTTGGACGGCAAACGGCGCTTCCAATAGATGGCAACACCAGTTCAGCAGCTTGCTGTACTTCACGGCTAAAGCGCGTTGGCGCTTCGATCAAAAAATCGAAAAACAGACGTCGACCTCGAGCGGCCAATTGTGCCTCTTGTCCTTCAAGTTCTGAAATGGCTGCAGCAACGCGTGCCCTGGTTTGCGGACTGACATTCGCGCGATTGTTTATCACGCGGTCAACTGTCGCGGTGCTAAGCCCCGACTGTCTGGCAACTTCTTTAAGTGGAAATCGATGTGTCATTTGATGTGTTTCTGATGTCTTTTGGGAAGCTAATCAAGGGTCCAGTGCTGCATATTCAGGGAAACACAGGGAGATCTTCTATGAACAACCACATCGAAACTGAAGCAGGGTATTTTGATAGCACGGCGTGTGATCTCAACGCATTCAGTGCGGTTGTCGATCAAAAGGCAAACCCATCAACCGTTCCGAACGCCGAAGACATTCAAAAGAATGTCCCAATTTATGACATGTCCAGATTGCGCCCGTCGCTTGAAGACAAAGAGCGACGCCGGACAATTATGGCCGAATGGGCCCATGTCCTAAGGGCGGGCGCGGGTGTTCTGGTTTTGCGCAGGGCCTATGAGGACACTGTAGTTATAGGCGAGGTCACTATGATCTACGAACAGATCATTGCTTCCGAAAAATTGGCCAACGCCGGTGGCGGTGACCACTTCGCCGCATCAGGATCCAATGACAGGATATGGAACTCCTTGCAGAAACTCTGCGAAGTGGCTCCGGAAGTGTTTTTGCGATACTTCGCCAATACCTCCATCGCAGCGGCGTGCGAGGCATGGCTTGGTCCGAATTATCAAATGACAGCTCAGATCAATCTGGTTCATCCCGGCGGTGCGGCACAGCAAGCCCACCGAGATTATCACCTCGGCTTTCAAACCGCTGAAGTTAGCGCGGAATATCCAGCGCATGTTCACGACCTTTCGCCTGCTTTGACGCTGCAAGGCGCCATCGCGCATTGTGACATGCCGGTTGAAAGTGGCCCTACAAAACTCTTGCCGTTCTCGCAACTTTACCGCGCAGGTTACGCCGCTTGGCGACGGGACGATTTTAGGGCGCTGTTTGAAGAGCGATGTATTCAATTGCCGCTGGCGAAAGGGGATGCCCTATTTTTCAATCCAGCGCTCTTTCATGCGACCGGCGCAAATACGAGTAGTGACGTTCACCGCATGGCCAATTTGCTTCAGGTGTCGTCTGCATTCGGGCGTGCCATGGAAACGGTAGATCGCGCAAAGATGTGCAAACCGCTGTATCCCCATGCGTTGGCCGCACACCAGAGAAACACACTAGGCGTTTCAAACCTACGGGCTGCAATTGCTGCGTCGGCAGAAGGGTATTCATTCCCAACCAATTTGGACCGAGATCCCCCAAAAGGTGGGCTTGCACCTGAAACCCAGCAAACGCTGTTTGCGCGTGCCCTTGCTGAGGGTTTTGATCTTCAGAGATTTGAAGCGATTCTGGATGAGATGCATATCAAACAATTAGCATAGCGTCATACTATCTAGGGTCCTGACCCTAAGCAAGAATGACTGACGATTTCGCTGGGCCAGGCTTGCAGAGCTGCCATTCGCCGCTCCGCAGAAATCCGGCAATATGGGCTCATACCGGACATCTGGTAATTTCAGTCAGTCAAACCTTACCACGCAAGACATGTAACGTCGGCTGTGCTGACGCTCCGGACTTTTGCCTTTGTAGCAAGTGCAAGTACAGGAATTCAGAATTGCGCTTCGTGCCTGCGGCAACTGACATTTTGCACCGTAGCGAATTTCACCAAACCGATCATTGAAACCCATCCAAGTGCACGAATTTTGTACGACCTGTTCGCTGTATCATGCTCGAAATAGTGAAGCTCAGACGAACCTGCAGTTCATCGCATCCCGACGATTATCATTGTAACTTTTGGCGTGACGAATTGACAACATTGACCGCGCGAGAACCCCCAGCTGAGACGCCAAAACGCAGCCATCGAGCAACCAAATCATTAAAAATCGCCGGGTTTCGGAAGCTACCCGGAAATTAATACACCTGCAGATTTTTGATCGTTCGGTGACAGGCCGAATTTGCGAGAGAACTCACGGCTAAACTGTGTGGGGCTTTCGTACCCTACGTCGAAAGCAGCAGACGCAACAGTCGTGTTCCCGGATAGCAAAAGCCGCTGAGCCTCGAGCAAGCGCAGTTCCTTTTGGTATTGTAGAGGGGTTGTGGCCGTCACCGATTTGAAGTGTTCATGAAATGCAGACAAGCTCATGCCGGACTCAGCGGCAAGTTTGGCCACGGATAGGGTGTTTCTGAAATTCATGCGAATGATGGCAATGGATTTCGAAATTCGGTTGGCCGGGCTGTCATGTCTGAGCAGCTGTCGTAGCATGCCACCGTGCTGGGCCCGCAAGAGGCGAAAATGAATTTCCTTAAGAACGAGCGGTGCCAACGCACGGGCCTCTGTCGGGTCTTGGGACATACGAAAAAGACGCGCTACAGCATCACTCAGCGCCGCATCAGAGGCAGCAACGTTGAGCGCATAGGTATCACTTTCCGTTTCTCCAATGCCGTCAATTTCATCATAGAGACTGCGTGCCAACGCCAGATCCAAACGCAGGGCAAGTGCAACATAAGGCCGTTCCGGAGTGGCTTGGATAACTGCGGATTCAACGGGGACTGCATGGCTGACTATTAGTGTGTCCCCCGCGCCGTAACGGAGCACACGACCGCCGATGTAGGCCTCTTTGGCCCCTTGCAGCACCAAGCACATGATTGGATCATAGATTGCGGCCGAGCATTCTGTCTTTGTTGTATTGCCAAATGCGAACAGCCCATCGACATCTGTGCCGCAGCCTCTACCTAAACCGCCATTCACCTCAACATAATGAAAAACGTCGTTGATCAAATTTTCTGGCACCATCAGACGGCCTCCCTTGTTTGTTATTTATAGGAAAAATTGCCTCGGGATAATACCCAGAGCCATAGCTTTGGAGAAATAGGCAGATCATTCGGAGGATCAGGCAGTGAGGTTGGCGCACTTGATGCTACCTTGGGGCGACATTCATTCAGGAGCCTGTCCATGTCCAAGACAATATTAATCACTGGCGCGTCGTCGGGTATCGGTAAAGAAACAGCCAAGCTTTTTGCCTCTCGCGGTTGGCAGGTCGTGGCGACAATGCGCTCTCCTCAAGATGAAGTAGACCTTGTTGGAAACGACAACATTCTGGTCACGCGGCTCGACGTTACGGACACGGCTTCGATTGAAGATGCCGTTGCAAAGGGTATCGAAAAATTCGGTAAGATCGACGTGCTGCTGAACAACGCGGGCTATGGCGCATATGGCCCGCTCGAAGCATTTCCGATGGAGCGCATCCGTCGTCAGTTTGATACGAATGTGATTGGTTTGCTGGAAACCACCAAGGCCGTTCTGCCCCATCTTCGTGCGCAGGGCGCGGGCACAATTGTCAACATCTCGTCAATTGGCGGGCAAATGACCTTCCCGCTTGGCGCGCTCTATCATGGCTCCAAATTTGCTGTCGAAGGTATTTCGGAATCCCTGCACTACGAACTTGCTGCAGCAGGCATCAAAGTCAAAATTATTGAACCCGGAATGATCGCAACCGACTTTGGAGGACGCTCGTTCGATTTTGTCAACGACGAGGCGTTGTCGGAATATCAGCCTGTCGTTCAGGCGCTGTTTACAACTTGGGGCGGCGAAGAAGCGACCTCTCGAGCGTCACAGCCAATTGTTGTGGCGGAAATTATCTACGGCGCCGTCACAGACGGAACCGATACGTTGCGCTATCGCGCTGGTGCCGACGCCGTCGAACTGCTGAACAACCGCAAAGCCCTAGATGATAAAGCATTCATTGACGGCATGAAGGATCAATTCGGGCTTTGAGCCATTACGGGCGAAGACCCATGTATACGCAAGCAATTGAATGCGGAGGATGGGCCGTCGTAACGGGCGGTGCCAGCGGTGTCGGATTTGCCGCTGCTGATCGGGCTTTTTTACCTAATTGAACGCGGCAATCAACCAATCAAAGAACTCATACTTGTGAACGTTCCAGTTCTCGAAAGGACCTATCATGTCAAATACAGCTCTCATCACCGGCGCATCTTCAGGAATTGGAAAAGAATTTGCCCGGTATCACGCGTCTAAAGGCGGTGATGTCATTCTTACCGCGCGCCGCGAGGCCGAACTCGTCGCGTTGAAAGGTGAATTGGAAAAAGACTATAAAATTTCGGCACATGTGTTCGCTATTGATTTAGGTGCGCCCGATGGTGCCATCGACCTGATAAAGGCAGTAACGGATGCAAAATTTGACGTTGATATTCTGATCAACAACGCGGGTTTTGGCGGGCAAGGTCTGCATATCGAGCGGGATTTGGCGCTCGAAACTGCGATGATCAATCTAAATGTGACAGCGCTGGTGACGTTGACACATGCGTTCGCAACTCGGATGGCGGCCCGAGGTTCAGGTAAGATCCTAAATGTGGGGTCGATTGCTGGCTTTATGCCGGGCCCAAATCAGGCTGTCTATTATGCAACAAAAGCATTCGTGAATTCGTTCAGTCAGGCGATCGATCAAGAGCTTAAAGATAAAGGCGTGACATGCACGGTTCTTGCGCCGGGACTGGTTGAAACCGAATTTGTGAAGGTCGCAAAACTTGAAGGTACGAGCATGGTTCAGGGCGGTTTTGCAACTGCTGAAAGCGTAGCCAAACATGGGTATGATGCGATGATGGCAGGCAAGCTGGTGACAATCAACGAACGTTCACTGCGCTTCATGGCGAATTGGCTTATGCCACTTATGCCACGGCGTATGATGCTTAAATCGATATTCGATTCCCAATCCAAATAATTCTTCGGATGGCCCGCAATTCTTGCCCGTGCGGGCAATTGGATCATGCGGGCCTGACTTGTGAAAAAGAATGACCAAGAGATGACACATAGGGAGGTTCAATAGAACCATGGCAATATCACTAAAACTGAACGGACAGATACACGCAGTTGAGGCTGAAGCGGGAACCCCACTGCTCTGGGTGATCCGGGATGAACTGAAATTGACCGGAACCAAATTCGGGTGTGGTGTTGCATCTTGCGGAGCTTGCACCGTGCATCTGAATGGCGAACCGGTCCGTTCATGCCAAACTTTTATCGAAGACGTCGAGGATGCCGAAATCACCACCATCGAGAAGATGGAGGAGGACAAGATTGGCGCGGCGGTTCAACAAGCCTGGGTCGAACTAGACGTGGTCCAATGCGGCTATTGCCAGTCCGGCCAGATCATGAGCGCCGTTGGGTTGCTGCGTGAAAACGCGAAACCAACTGCAAACGAAGTAGATGACTACATGTTCGGCAACGCGTGTCGCTGCGCCACCTATCAACGCATACGTGCCGCTGTTTTGCGTGCATCAGACATTCTGGAGGCTTGAAGCAGATGACGACTGATATTTCCCGCCGAGGATTTCTACAAGCTGCTGGTGCCGCAATGCTGGTCATTGGCATCCGCCCTGATGGTGCACTTGCCGCAGGACATGGTTCTGCGCAACTGACCCCGTTCGTTAAGATCGATGCCAATGGTGTTGTCACGGCTGTCGTGAAACATTTCGAGATGGGACAAGGTCCCGCAACCGGCCTGACCACGCTTATTGCCGAAGAGCTTGGCTTGTCGATGGATGCGATCGAATATGAATTCGCGCCCTCAGACCCCAGCAAATATAACAACCTGTTCTTTGGTCCGTTCCAAGGCACTGGTGGCTCAACCGCTATGGCCAATTCGTATATGCAGTACCGCCAAGCAGGTGCCGCTGCGCGTGAAATGCTGATCGGCGCGGCTGCAAGAACTTGGGGTGTTGAGCCAACAACGCTCACGCTGCAAGACGGCGTAATCTCAGGTGGTGGTAAAGCCGCACCAATGGTCGATTTCCTTTCAGCAGCCGCAGAAATGGACCCACCCGCGAACCCAACGCTGAAAGATCCCAAGGACTTCCGCCTTATCGGGAATCCGGATGTTCGTCGCAAGGATTCAACACCCAAGACCAACGGCACAGCCATTTTCGCGATGGATTTACATCTAGAAAACCAAATGGTCGCGATGATTGCACGTACGCCCCGCATGGGAGGCACAGTCGCGGGCTTTGACGACAGCGATGCGCAGTCAATCAAGGGGTTTATTCGTGCGGCGGCGTTGCCCAACAAGGCTGGTGTTGTGGTTTACGCTGAAAATACTTGGGGTGCCCTTCAGGCCCGCGACGCCTTGACGGTTGAGTGGGATTTCTCTGCCGCAGAGGTCCGCAGTTCCGATGAATTCCGCGCAGAATTAATTGCGGCTGTGAACACCGACCCAGAATTCAACGTGATGAACTCAGATCAGGCCGCGACTGCCGCATTGATTGACGGCGCTGATAAAGTTGTCGACCACACCTATTACTTCCCTTTGCTGGCTCACGCCCCAATGGAACCTCTGACGTGCACCATCCAAGCCACCGAAGATGGCGGTATCTTGTTACATGACGGCGCGCAGCAGCCGACCGGGCCGCATATGGCCATGGCGCAAATCTTTCAGCTTCCGATGGAGAAAATCCGCATCAACACGATGTTGGCAGGCGGGTCGTTTGGCAGGCGGGCGACACCAACCGCGGATTATCAGGTTGAGGCGGCATTGGCCTTTGTCATCACGGATCGAACGCGACCGGTGAAATTGGTCTGGTCACGCGAAGATGACATCACAGGAGGGTATTATCGCCCCGCCGTTGCGCACCGTGTACGCGTAGGGCTGGACGGCGACGGCAATATCCTTGGCTGGGATCACCGGATAGCAAGCCCGTCGATCATAAAAGGCACCCCGTTTGCATCTGCCCTTGTGCATGACGGCGTTGACCATACCTCAATCGAAGGGGTGTTTGGCAGCCCTTATATTATTCCTGGTCAATTCTTGGGCCTGACAGACGTGGCCAAGGCGACTTCGGTATTGTGGTGGCGTTCGGTTGGGCACACCCATACGGCTTACGTGATGGAAACTATGATGGACGCGGCGGCCAAAGCGGCAGGGCGTGATCCGGTTGAATTCCGTTTGGCACTGCTAAGTGGCGGTGAAAAGGATCAGACCCGTCTTGCTGGTGTGCTGAAACTGGCGGCTGACAAAGGCAACTGGGGCAAAGCCGTCGCGGGGCGCAGTCAAGGTATCGCGGTTCACAAAAGCTTTAATAGCTACGCCGCTGAGGTTGTCGAGATCTCGGGCACTGCTGAAGAGGGTATCAAAATCGAAAAAGTCACTTGTGCCATTGATTGCGGCATTGCCGTGAACCCTGATGTGATCAAAGCGCAGATGGAGGGTGGTATCGGCTATGGTATCGGGCACGTGATGCGCGACGAGATCACGTTAACCGAAGGCGTGGTCGATCAGTCCAACTTCCCCGATTACGAACCTTTGCGGATCGGGGATATCGCGGCCATTGAGGTGCATATTGTGCCATCAGCCGAGGCACCAACTGGCGTGGGTGAACCGGGCACGCCACCTGCGGCACCAGCCTTGGCCAACGCAATCGCTGCAAATGGACCCCGTGTGACAGAACTGCCGATGAACAAACACGGTGTCAGCTTTGCCTAAAAAGACACATGCCTCGCGCTGCCTGTTGCGGCGCGAGGCAACATAGTGAAACTTACTTTTTGTAAGATTTCTGACAAAACGATGTCCGCATTTGGTCCTATGAAATTCCGCCCGAAAAGCTAACTCACTACTATGACCATGATTGATGACCTAAACCATTGGATGATGACCGAGGGCCGTTGCTCTGGTGATCCGCTTAAAGTGGCAGCCCAGTATTGCGCAAAACTGATCGAGGCGGGCGTACCCCTGTGGCGGGCCAATATCAGCCAACGATTTGCCAACCCTCTGCTGCTGGCGTGGGGTGTCGTGTGGACCCCTGACGGCACTGAGATTTATGAAATCACGCATGCAAGGATGCTTACAGCCGATTATGTCGGCAGCGGTTTTGAATATATCTTTGATAAACAACAGCCTTTGCACAAGAGCTTGCGCGACCTTGATCCAGCGACAGAACATCTTTCTTATCTGGAGTTTGCCGAAGCTGGGGGCACTGATTACTATGCCACACTGCTGGATTATGGGGATCGTTCGCAACATGGCTGCACGTTCACAACCAGATCCACACAGGGCTTTTCGCCCCAACATCTCGAAATGATTGAAGCAACGAAAACAGGCCTCGCTGCGGCGTTAGAGCCAATGACGATGCGTAAATCCTCCAAAAGCTTGTTACGCACTTATCTTGGCGATGGCCCAAGTGAGGCCGTCTGGAATGGCACCATACGGCGCGGTGAACGCACGACAGTTTCGGCGGTTGTCATGTTTTCTGATCTACGCGGGTTCACGGCACTCTCAGACAGTTCATCCGAGGATGATGTCTTTGACGCCTTGGATGGATATTTTGACGTTGTTGTACAATCGGTCGAGGAAAGAGGCGGCGATGTGCTTAAGTTTATGGGTGACGGCATTCTTTCAATTTTCCCAATTCAAACGCCTGCAGACCAAAATCTTCAATGTCAGAACGCTGCACTTGCCGCAAATGGGGTGCTGATCGGGCTGGCAGCACTAAACGAAAGGCGCTTTGGGGCCGGCAAACCACCTCTGGACGTTGGCATCAGCATCAATTCAGGGCAAGTCAGCTATGGCAATATTGGCAGCCCTGGCAGACTGGATTTTACAGTGCTTGGCGGCGCGGTCAATCTTGCCAGTCGGATCGAAGGATTGACCAAGACGATCGGACATCGCGTGCTCGCGACCACTATTGTGGCCAAGGCAAGCCCCGAACACTTTACAGCCTGCGGTTCGCATCATGTGCGTGGAATTGCTGAACCTATAGATATTTTCAATCTGGTTGATCCCGATCGCCAAAACGACAAGAACTCTGGGTGATGCTCTCTGTATCATGGAAACGACTGCCAGTAGAGCACATCTAGCAAATCAGAAGTTCATCGGTTTGCGGAAAAACCGCACATTGGGCTCTCAGTCGCCATTGACGGTTTAGGCCAGTCAAACCGTGCTGTGTATTGGTTCACAAAAGCCTGTCACGCGGTCCGTTGCGGTTGTTTGAAGCGCTAAAAACCCAACAGGCATCCGGCGATCGCAAGGCTTGGAATACAACGATGACGGCTTTGATTATTTGGCTGTTTTTACGGACATCTTGCAACGCGGCTTGACCGTTCTGCACGCCTGGGTTAGCTAGCCATCAGGCCGCAGACGCCTGCCACCCGCTGACGTAAAGTCTTGGTAAAGCTCTGTATCGGTTTTTGTCATCCTTCCCGTCGATCGCGCGGATGGTAACGCGGGTCCCTCCTGAAAATGCGCGATATTGCATGAGGAATTCGGACAAATGCCCGAGAGAGATACAAACCCCCAAACCAACAGCTTTTTGACGGATCCACTGGCCGTCACCTACGCCAAAACCGCGCTGCCGATCATCTTTGTCATGGGGATGAGCGGGCTGCTCGCTGTCGCTGATGCGCTGTTCCTGGGGCATTACGTGGGCCCCGACGCGTTGGCCGCCGTCACGCTGATGTTCCCGATCTACATGCTGATCGTGGCGCTGGCGACGTTGGTTTCGAGCGGCATGTCGAGCGTTTTGGCCCGGCATCTGGGCGGCAATCGTTTAGATGAGGCGCGCGGCGTGTTTGCAGGCGCGCATGGTTTGGCGTTGTTGATGGCGGCCATTCTGATCACGCTGTTTGTGTTGTTCGGACAGTCCGTGGCGACGCTGGCGGCTGGTGGGTCACAAGACCTTGCCCAAATGGGCCTGACCTATCTGCGCATCACCGTGCTGTTTTCGCCGCTGCTGTTTGTGCTGTCGGTGAATTCGGACACGCTGCGCAACGAGGGCAGGGTGGGTTTCATGGCCGCGATGAGCCTGCTGGTGTCGCTCGCGAACATTGGCTTTAACTATGTGTTGATCGCAAAGCTGGACATGGGGGTTGCGGGCTCGGCCTATGGCACCAGTCTGGCGCAGGCTTTGGCGTTGATCATCATCGTGACGTTCCGGGTGCGCGGGGCAACGCAGCTGCGGCTGACGGCGGTGCTGGAACACCGGCTGACCTACGCGTGGGGTCGCATTCTGGCGCTGGGTGCCCCGCAAAGCCTGAACTTTATCGGCATCGCACTGGGGTCGGGCGCGATCATGGCAGCGCTGCAGATCGTTGATCGGGGGGCAGATGCCAGCCAAAGCTACGAAAGCACGGTGTCGGCCTACGGGATCATCACGCGGGTGTTGACGTTCGGGTTTTTGCCGCTGTTGGGGCTGAGCCACGCAATGCAAACCATCACCGGCAACAACCACGGGGCAGGGCAGTGGCAGCGGTCGAACGACAGCCTCAAATTCGCCACCGTCGCGGCCTTTGGCTACTGCGCGGTTTTGCAGCTAACGATGAGCCTGTTTGCGACCCAGATTGGTGCGGCCTTTGTCGATGATCCGGTGGTTGTGGCCGAGGTGGCGCGCATTTTACCGGTGCTGATCGCGATGTTCTTTTTGTCGGGGCCCTTGATGATGATCGCGACCTATTTTCAAGCGATCGGCGATGCGGGGCGGGCTGCCCTGTTGGGGCTGTCCAAACCCTACCTGTTTGCAATCCCTTTGACGTTCGTTCTGGCGGCCCGGATCGGTGAAATCGGCATTTGGATGTCTGGCCCGCTGTCTGACGTTTTGCTGCTGATGTTAACGGTTAGTGTGCTGGGGTACGGCGCGAAACGTGGAACAAAGCGCTTTGGGTTGTTCCAAACCGCCCCTTAGGCGTCGGCGGGAATTGGCACATGGACGGCGGATTGCTGCGCAGCGATTCGGGTAAATGTGTCAATTTCCGCATGAAAGGGTTGATAATCTTTGGGCCAGACAACCATTGGTTCATAATGATGAACAATACATGACGCCGGTTTACGTTAGGGCACGGTTAACGAGACGAAAATTGTTGGTACGCAATTGTTTCGAATTCGGAAACTGTCTCACTTTTGGGAAATTGGCGTAAATTCGCAATTTCGCCTTGCTAGTATGCCAAACTATTGACGTTTTCAATTTGGCACTGATCGAGGGTTCGAAACGGTGTTCCTACCCTAGGTAGTAATCCTCCGAACCTTAGATAGAAGTCCCGATTTCAGGTGCTGGTTAACAGACCTGTGTTGCCATCGAAATTTGCAAATTAACTCAGATTTTTCTCTTTTGTTCGTCACAAATCATTGGCTATTACTGTCCTTGCCCAACTGGGGGGCGATGTCTGTAGGTCACGGGGGCGACCGCACAATGACGTATCCATGTAGGATGCGGGAGATGTGTGTGCGCCGTGCTGCTTTGGTAGTACCTGTTACGCAATTTGCAATGGCGATGCCGTTGCTGCTGTCTGCTGTTTAGCAGGCTCTCCCCTTTTGTTTGGTGTCTGATTGTGTGGGTCGTCCAGGGTCCTACGCGTCGGTCTTGTTTTGGGTATGAAGTACGGTTTGCCATTTTCGGCAAACGAAGGCCTTAGCGCCGTAACGAGGAGAGTTGGAAATGACACTAGGTTTCGAGAAACCCAAAGCGATGCGGCAAACGCGTCCTAAGGCGAGTGGTGCGCCCCAAACTTTCCTTTCGCCAAATTCATTCCAATCAGAAATTTTTCAGGCCGCGTCGCGCGCCGAATGCGTAAACGCGTAGGAGTACCGAGTAATGACAACGACAGTAAATTTCAACGAACTGGCCACTGGCACAATCGTAGACAACGAATATCAAGCCCAAGGGGTCACGATCTCTGCAACCGGTGGATCCGGCGATGCGATGATCTTTGACACCTCCAACCCGACGGGCGGCGATGGCGATCTGGCCACAACCAACCTGGGCAATGTTCTGATCATCTCCGAAGACGGCGATTCCAACGATCCTGATGACAACGGCAGCGGCGGCACGTTCCACTTTGCATTTGACGATGCGACGTCTGTTGAACAGCTGACCTTCCTTGACCTCGAGCAAAACGCGACGGTTCGTTTCTTTGACGAAAACGGCACGCAGATCGGTCAACAAACCATTTTGGCGACAGGCGACAACGGCCAGAGCATTGTCGATTTCAACACCGACGGTGTGTACAGCATGCAAGTCACCCTCGCGGGGTCTGGTGCGGTCGACAACTTGGTATTCGACCAAGAAAACTCTGACGTCGAACTGGACGGGATCGTTGAAGGCACAAACGATGCCGAAGTGATCGACGTGAACTACACAGGTGACCCAGAGGGTGACCAAATCGACAACAACGATGAAATCATAGCTGGCGAAGGCCCACAGGACGATATCGTAGACGCATTTGGCGGCAACGACACAATCGTATCTGGCGAAGGCAACGACGACATCTACGCAGGCAGCGGCGACGATTCCGTTGACGGCGGCAGCGGCGACGACCTGATCTACGGCGATTCCAACCTGCAGGCTGGCCCTGACAGCGACGCATCCGACGACAAGATCCTCGATTGGGGCACATTGGGCTACGGCACCGAATTGGCTGGCGGCGCGTCCGTCGACACCGGCGGCGTGACTGTCAACGTCAGCTTTCAATCCCAAGACCCGGGCGCGTTGATCTGCACAGAATCCACGGCTCAGCACGTCGCAAGTGGCGAAACCTTTGATGCGAATTCATCTTTGATGTTGTTCGGTGCAGGCGGCGAGGGCGGCGTTGATAACACGTCGACCACCACCTTTGAATTTGACGCAACGAACCCTGCGTATTCCGACGAAGTGCAAGACGTCTCGTTCCGCATCAACGATCTGGACACAGGGACCAACTCTGACCAGCACATCGATATCGTCACCATTCGCGCCTATGACGCCGCTGGCAACCTGATCCCGGTGACGCTGACGAATACCGGTACGATTGCAATTGATGGCAACACAGCCACCGGCGCGGACGGCCTTGGCAGCGATGCAAACCCGACGGACAGCTCTGCGTCCTTGTTGGTGAACATCCTGGGTCCGGTTGCGAAAATCGAAATCGATTATGACAACGGCGACGTGACCGACCAGAAAATCTGGCTGACCGACGTGCATTTCTCGACCATCTCTGCGGATGTTGAAACCGACGACGGCGAAGACGGCAATGACACCTTGCTGGGCGGCATCGGCGAAGATTCCATCTACGGCGAAGGCGGCGACGACCGCATCGAAGGCGGCGTGGGCGACGATTTTGTCTCTGGCGGCACCGGCAACGACTTTGTTTTGGCTGGCGACGGCAACGATTCAGTCATGGGCGACGACGGCAACGACACGCTGTGCGGACAAGACGGCGACGACACGTTGCTCGGCGGGATCGGCAACGACGTCCTTGAAGGCATGAACGACAACGACGTTCTGTTCGGCGGCGCGGGCGATGACCGTCTGTACGGCGACAACGGCAACGACGAATTGACGGGCGGCGAGGGCGCTGACTCGATCTACGGCGGCCGCGACGCTGACACGATCTTTGGCGGCGCAGGCGATGTTGTTGACGGCGGTTCGGGTGGCTTTAACGCTGATCCGGCATTGAACACGGACGACGACACGCTTGATCTGACGGGCCAAGGTCCTTTCATTCTGGAAAACGTCACAACAGACGGCAACGGCAACGGCACCAACGGAACGGTTGTGTTTGTCGACGGCGCGGGCAACCCGACGGGCGAAACGCTGGCGTTCACAGAAATCGAAAACATTGTTGGTGATGACGTCACGAACACTGGCCCTGTAGCGAATGATGATGTGTCTGCGACGGACGAAGATGTGTCTGTGGTTGTTGATTTGATTGGCAACGATACAGATGCGGACGGGGATGCTTTGACAGTGATCTCGGCCACGGTTCCAGCGGATCAAGGCACGTTGGTCGACAACGGCGACGGTACGGTGACGTTCACGCCAGCGGATGATTTCAACGGCGAGGCGACGATCAGCTACGAGATTTCGGACAGCAACGGCGGCACCGACACCGCGACACACACCATCAACGTCGCCCCCGTCAACGACGGACCGGATGCGGTGAATGATGCGGATGTTGGCGTCGAAGACACAGCGATCACAGTTGATTTGCTGGCCAACGACACGGATGTCGAGAACGACGATCTGACCGTCACAGGCGCCACGGTTCCAGCGGATCAAGGCACGTTGGTCGACAACGGCGACGGCACAGTGACCTTTACGCCAGCGGATGATTTTAACGGCGTGGCGACCATCAGCTACTCGATCACCGACGGCAACGGCGGCACCGACACCGCGATCCACGAGATCGATCTGGCGGCAGTCAACGATGGTCCGGTTGCGGTTGATGACTTGGCCGACACCATGGAAGAAGAGCCGGTCATCATCGATTTGATCGGCAACGACACCGATGTTGACGGCGATCCGTTGACCATCGGCACGGTCAGCGTTCCTGCGGATCAAGGCACGGTTGTCGACAACGGCGACGGCACGGTGACGTTCTCGCCCGCTGAAAACTTCAACGGTCCAGCCACGATCACCTACACGGTTATCGACGGTGAGGGCGGCAGTGACGAAGGCCAGGCGATTGTCTCGGTCGGCGCGGTCAACGACGGCCCGACGGCGAATGACGACAGCGATGTGACGGACGAAGATGTGTCCGTGACAGTCGATCTGATCGGCAACGACACCGACGAAGAAGGCGACGCATTGACCGTCACAGGTGCCACGGTTCCTGCGGATCAAGGCACGCTGGTCGACAATGGCGACGGCACAGTGACGTTCACGCCAGCGGATGATTTTAACGGCACGGCCACGATCAGCTACTCGATCACGGACGGCAATGGCGGCACGGATTCCGCGATCCACGAGATCGAAGTTGCGTCGATCAACGACGATCCGGTTGCGGTTGATGACATCGAAACCACGGACGAAGACCAGCCGGTCATCATCGATCTGATCGGCAACGACACCGATGTTGACGGCGATCCGTTGACCATCGGCACGGTCTCGGTTCCTGCGGATCAAGGCACGGTTGTCGATAACGGCGACGGCACGGTGACATTCTCGCCCGCTGAAAACTTCAACGGTCCAGCGACGATCACCTACACGGTTATCGACGGTGAGGGCGGCAGTGACGAAGGCCAGGCGATTGTCTCGGTCGGCGCGGTCAACGACGGCCCTGTAGCGAATGATGATGTGTCTGCGACGGACGAAGATGTGTCTGTGGTTGTTGATTTGATTGGCAACGATACAGATGCGGACGGGGATGCTTTGACAGTGATCTCGGCCACGGTTCCAGCGGATCAAGGCACGTTGGTCGACAACGGCGACGGTACGGTGACGTTCACGCCAGCGGATGATTTCAACGGCGAGGCGACGATCAGCTACGAGATTTCGGACAGCAACGGCGGCACCGACACCGCGACACACACCATCAACGTCGCCCCCGTCAACGACGGACCGGATGCGGTGAATGATGCGGATGTTGGCGTCGAAGACACAGCGATCACAGTTGATTTGCTGGCCAACGACACGGATGTCGAGAACGACGATCTGACCGTCACAGGCGCCACGGTTCCAGCGGATCAAGGCACGTTGGTCGACAACGGCGACGGCACAGTGACCTTTACGCCAGCGGATGATTTTAACGGCGTGGCGACCATCAGCTACTCGATCACCGACGGCAACGGCGGCACCGACACCGCGATCCACGAGATCGATCTGGCGGCAGTCAACGATGGTCCGGTTGCGGTTGATGACTTGGCCGACACCATGGAAGAAGAGCCGGTCATCATCGATTTGATCGGCAACGACACCGATGTTGACGGCGATCCGTTGACCATCGGCACGGTCAGCGTTCCTGCGGATCAAGGCACGGTTGTCGACAACGGCGACGGCACGGTGACGTTCTCGCCCGCTGAAAACTTCAACGGTCCAGCCACGATCACCTACACGGTTATCGACGGTGAGGGCGGCAGTGACGAAGGCCAGGCGATTGTCTCGGTCGGCGCGGTCAACGACGGCCCGACGGCGAATGACGACAGCGATGTGACGGACGAAGATGTGTCCGTGACAGTCGATCTGATCGGCAACGACACCGACGAAGAAGGCGACGCATTGACCGTCACAGGTGCCACGGTTCCTGCGGATCAAGGCACGCTGGTCGACAATGGCGACGGCACAGTGACGTTCACGCCAGCGGATGATTTTAACGGCACGGCCACGATCAGCTACTCGATCACGGACGGCAATGGCGGCACGGATTCCGCGATCCACGAGATCGAAGTTGCGTCGATCAACGACGATCCGGTTGCGGTTGATGACATCGAAACCACGGACGAAGACCAGCCGGTCATCATCGATCTGATCGGCAACGACACCGATGTTGACGGCGATCCGTTGACCATCGGCACGGTCTCGGTTCCTGCGGATCAAGGCACGGTTGTCGATAACGGCGACGGCACGGTGACATTCTCGCCCGCTGAAAACTTCAACGGTCCAGCGACGATCACCTACACGGTTATCGACGGTGAGGGCGGCAGTGACGAAGGCCAGGCGATTGTCTCGGTCGGCGCGGTCAACGACGGCCCTGTAGCGAATGATGATGTGTCTGCGACGGACGAAGATGTGTCTGTGGTTGTTGATTTGATTGGCAACGATACAGATGCGGACGGGGATGCTTTGACAGTGATCTCGGCCACGGTTCCAGCGGATCAAGGCACGTTGGTCGACAACGGCGACGGTACGGTGACGTTCACGCCAGCGGATGATTTCAACGGCGAGGCGACGATCAGCTACGAGATTTCGGACAGCAACGGCGGCACCGACACCGCGACACACACCATCAACGTCGCCCCCGTCAACGACGGACCGGATGCGCAAAACAGCAGCTACTCAGTGTTGCAAAACGAGACGGCTGGCGACCTAGACGGCAATGCGATCACGGACGACACTGGCGAAGGTGTCGACAGCGATCCGGAAGGTGATGACCTGACGGTTGTTGCTGTGAATGGCACGACCGGAACCGTCGATGCCGCAATTGCTGGCGACAACGGTGGTCTGTTCACGATCAGTGCAGACGGGACTATCGACTTTGACGCGAACAGTGAATTTGATGGTTTGGGTGCAGGAGAGACAGCGTCCACAACTGTGACCTACACGATCGCAGATGAAGCTGGTCTGGAAGACACCGCAACGGTTACCTTTACTGTGACAGGCACCAACGACGGCCCGGTGGCCACGCCTGATCTGGCTGAAACCGACGAAGACACAATCATCACGTTGGACAATGTGCTCGACAACGACACGGACGCCGATGGTGACATGCTGACGGTGTCGGCTGTTGCCGGTGACGACACGCTGGTTGGCACGGCGGTTGCCGGTGACACTGGTGGTCTGTTCACGATCAACGCAGACGGGTCAGCGACCTTTGATCCGAATGGCGATTATGACGAACTGCCCGTTGGTGACATTGCAAATTCCGAGGTGACCTACACGGTTACCGATCCGGACGGCCAAGAGGTATCGACCACTGTCACTGTAATAATCTACGGGGTTAACGACGCTCCGGTTGCGGTTGATGATGCGGACACCACGCCGTTCAACACTCCGGTTATTGTTGATCTGATCGGCAATGACACCGATGTTGACGACGATCCGCTGACGCTGGCCACGGCAACTGTTGATCCGGCCGAAGGCACGCTGCTCGACAATGGCGACGGTACGGTCACGTTCACGCCTGCTGACGGGTTCGAGGGCGATGCGACCATCACCTACACGGTCCAGGACGGCAATGGCGGCGAAGACGAAGGCCAAGCCATCGTGACAGTCGAAGAGCAACCACTGGACGGTATCGTAACCGGTACTGACGATGGCGAACTGATCGACGAAGACTACACCGGCGATCCAGAAGGCGACATGGTCGACAATGGCGACAACATCTTTTCTGGTGATCCAGAAGACGAAGATGACGACATCATTGTCGCTGGTGGCGGCAACGACACTGTAATTTCCGGCGACGGCGATGATAGTGTTGACGGCGGGGCAGGTGATGACCGTATCCACACCGACGAAGGCGACGACACAGTTGCTGGCGGCACCGGTAACGACACAATCGCCACAAGCGAAGGTGACGATAGCGTTGACGGCGGCACAGGTGACGATGAAATCGGCACAGGCGTCGGGTCGGACATAGTTGTTGGCGGCGAGGGTAATGATCTTATCAACACCGGCGGCGGCGATCTGATCGACAAAGGCTATCCGGGTCTGTTCCCTGGCGAAGAAGGCACGCCTGGTACCGAAGATGACCGCGACTTTGTTGACGGTGGCGCCGGCGACGACACCATCCGCACGGGCGACGACGCTGACACCATCATCGGTGGTGACGGCAACGACGTGATCGACGGCGGTATCGACGCAGACAGCATCACCGGCGACGAAGGCAATGACCGTATTGTCGGCGGTGAAGGCTCTGACAGCATCACGGGCGGTGTCGGCAACGATACAATCCACGCGGGCAACGACCCTGATCTGGGTCTGGACTTCTTGAACATCGAAGACGATGGTTCCAACCCGTTTGGTCCTGATCTACGCCCTGACAACGGCAAGGACACAGTGTCCGGCGGTGAAGGCGACGATCTGATCACCGGTGCGGACGACGACGACTTGCTGATGGGTGACGAAGGCAATGATACCATCGACGGTGGCATTGACGACGACACGATCTTGGGCGGCATCGGCAACGACAGCTTGTTGGGTGGCCAAGGCAACGACAGCATCGAAGGCGGCGACGGCGATGATTACATCGACGGCGGACGCAACGCTGACGTGGTTGACGGTGGGGACGGCAACGACACCATCCTTGGCGGCAACGGCGCTGATGTTCTGAGCGGTGGCGCGGGCGATGACGTTATTGACGGCGGCACCGGTGATGACACCATCAACGGCGATGCAGGCAACGACAGCATCCTGGGCTCCACGGGCGACGATGTCATTGATGGCGGTTCAGGCAACGACACCATAGACGGTGGCAACGGCGGCGCAGACATCATGTCTGGTGGCGACGACGAAGACTTGTTCATCAACGTCACAGCCGGCGAAGTTGTCGATGGCGGCGAAGGTGTCACAGACACGTCCGACTTTGACACGCTTGACCTCACAGGCTCGGCCCCGAACAATGGTTCCCTGCAAATCGTTTACGATCCAGCGAACAACGAAAACGGTGTGGTCAACTACTTTGACGAAAACGGCGACGACGCAGGGCAATTGCAGTTCTCGAATATCGAGAACGTCATCCCTTGCTTTACGCCGGGCACGTTGATTGCGACGCCAAAAGGCGAGCGCAAAGTAGAAGACCTGATGGTCGGCGATCGCATCATCACACGCGACAACGGTATCCAGGAAATTCGTTGGGTGGGGGCCCGCGACATGACTGGTGCTGAACTGGAAATGGCCACACACCTCAAGCCCGTCCTGATCCGTCAGGGTGCCTTGGGTGGCGGTCTGCCAGAGCGTGATATGATGGTATCGCCAAACCACCGTGTTCTGGTGGCCAACGACAAGACTGCGCTTTACTTTGAAGAGCGTGAAGTTCTGGTCGCGGCCAAGTTCCTGACCGGTCTGGACGGTGTCGATGTGGTTGATGTGTCGGGTACGACGTACATCCACCTGATGTTCGACGCACACGAAGTGATCCTGTCGGACGGCACGTGGACAGAAAGCTTCCAGCCGGGTGATCAGACGCTGGCCGGTGTTGGCGATGCGCAACGCGACGAGATCCTGGAACTGTTCCCGGAGCTTGCAACGCGGGCAGGTATCGATGCCTACACCTCGGCACGTCGCTCGTTGAAGAAACACGAAGCGGCCTTGCTGACCAAGTAAGCCTAACACTTTCCAAAATATCTGCTTCGGCCCCTTTTTCGGGCCGAAGCATCACAGAATATGCAGCTTCTAGCGTGAAATTACACGTTTGGAGGGAAAAGCGGTGCAGGAGGCTGCACCGCTTTTTTTATACAATCCCGCAAAATTCAGTCCATTGTTTCCATTTTGATACCGAATTGCTGCATCGCGGCGCATTTTTGTGACAGTTTATGACAATGACGTAGTGTTGATAACCATTATGCGATTTTCCCCCTCCCCGAACTCAAGAAACGGTATACATGAGGCGCATAGGTAATGGGGATTGCCGTTTTTTAACTTGTTTTCGGAGGTAGCGCTGCCATGCCTACATTCAATGGGACTACGAATAACGATACAATCCAAGGCTCCAACGACAATGACACGATCAATGCCTTTAACGGTCAGGATCTGGTGTCAGGCGAGGGTGGCGATGACGTCATCAACGCAGGCGATGGGAACGACACAGTCTTTGGGGACGTCGGCGAAGGCACAGCCCCCGGCAATGATGCCTCCCCCCTGATCATCAACATCAACAATCTGGTGACAAACGACAACGCCGACAACAACGCGTCGGCTGGCCAATCGTCGGTCTACAAAAACGTTGCAACGCTCGAGGATGGCACATCGGTGTCCGCTCGCATCGTTCTGGTGTCGAAATCCGACCCGAACCTGAGGGTCGATCTGTCCGGCGGCAATGGTTCTGAAATCTTGATGAACGGCAACGGCACCGGCGACACAGCTGATTTCCGGATGGAATTCTTTATTCCGGATTCCGAGAACGCAATAACCGGCACGCCAGTGGCACTGAATTCGACCGCGACCGTCAACGATCTGGACCGCAACAGCGTCGGCGACCAAGAGGCTGTGACCATTGATGCCAACAGTTTCACATCCTTTGGTGTGGCTGACGACACGTCCTTGAATGTCACCACCAGCGGCGGAGACGTGACAGCGGCCGGCGGCGAACAAAACAGCCCATCCGATCAAGACGCATGGTTCAGCGCATCTTTTGAAAACCGCGAATTCATCGAATTCACACTTGAGGCGCGCGACACCAACTCTGGTTTCTCGTTCTCTGGTGATTTGATCGACGACGTGATTGTGACCCCGATCGAGGCGGGCGACGACACGATTGACGGCGGATCGGGCCAAGACCAGATCTTTGGCCAAGGCGGCGACGATTCACTGATCGGTGGTCAGGGCGACGACACGCTGATCGGCGGCACCGGCGAGGACACGCTGGAAGGCGGCACAGGGCAAGACTTGCTCGAGGGCGGCGACGGCGCGGACAGCCTGACCGGCGGCGAAGGCGACGACAGAGCCTTTGGCGGCGCGGGCACCGACATTCTGACAGGTGGCCCGGGCAACGATCAGCTCGATGGCGGTTTGGGCAGCGACACGTTCAACTTTGACGAAGGTGGCAACCACGTTGTTGTCGGCGGCGAAGACCCAGATGGTCTGGACATCGACATTCTGGACTTGTCCGGTTTGCGCACCAACGTTATCGAATCCGGCCCGGAATCCGGCAGAGTCGAATTTCTTGATGCCAACGGCAACATCACTGGCCGCATGGATTATTCTGAAATCGAGCAGGTCATCATCTGCTTTACGCCGGGCACGATGATTGCCACCAATCGCGGTGAAATCGCAGTGGAAACGCTGGCTGAGGGTGACAAAGTGTTCACGCGCGACAACGGCAGCCAGCCTTTGCGCTGGGTTGGGCGTCGTGATTTGACACCTGCCGATTTGGCGGACAATCCTGAATTTCAACCGGTCTACATTCGCGCCGGTGCGCTTGGCAAAGGTGTGCCAGAGCGTGATTTGATGGTCAGCCCGAACCACCGCATGTTGCTGACGTCCGATCTGGCCGAGGTCATGTTTGAAGAACGCGAAGTGCTGGTTGCGGCCAAGCATCTGACGGGTCTCGACGGCATCGATCAGATCGAAGCGAGCACGGTCAGCTACATCCACCTGATGTTCGATCAGCACGAAGTTGTGCTGGCGGATGGTGCGTGGACCGAAAGCTTTCAACCGGGTGATCATTCCCTGCGCGGGATCGGCGATGCACAGCGCGCTGAAATCCTCGCTTTGTTCCCGGAATTGAACACGCTGGCGGGCATGCAAAACTACGGCTCCGCCCGTTTGTCGCTGAAAAAGCACGAAGCCCAACTGCTGACCGACAAAATGCGCTAACGGGTTTTGCGCCAGAGGGCCCATTCCTCTGGCGTGTCCAAATCCATCCGCGCGTGATTGTCGGGTAGGGGCACCAGATGCACGCGACCGGCGTGGTTCTGGATTACAGATTGACCACCCGCATCCCCGGACAGCGTCGCGATTTCGGCAAACAGAGCCTGATCAAAGATGATGGGATGGCCGGCCTTGCCGCCTTGGGTGGCCCCACGCCAAATCAGGTTTTCAGGGTTTTGTGATTTAGCATCAATGACTTGTCGCAGATCGTGGGTGGTGACCTCCGGCAAATCACCCAGCAAGATCATCGCGCTTTTTGTGCCTGCTGGTAAGGCGGCGATCCCTGCACGCATCGAAACGCTCATCCCGTCCGCGGCATCCGGCACCTCGACACAGATCACGTTTAGACCCGCCAATGCCGGGTGTCTGGCGTGTGGTTTGGGCGGCACCGTTACGTAGATCTGCGCGCTGACGCTTAGCGCCATTTCCGCCTGCCTGCGGATCAACGGGATCCCATCCACGTCCTCCAACATTTTGTCCGCGCCGCGCATGCGCGACGAGGTTCCGGCCGCCAAAATAATGATCGGTAAGGTCATGTGTCAGCCGCGCATCCGTGCGCCGTCCGCGTCAAACAATGGCGTGGTCACAACCCGTGCGGCGCGCATGTGGCCCAGAATTTCGATCTCGACCGCAAGGCCTTCTGCGACGCGATCTGTCGGCAAAAACCCGAACGCAATCGATTTGCCCGCGTGGTGCGAATAGCCGCCCGAGGTGCAAAATCCGACAACGTCACCGTCCAGCCAGATGGGCTCGTACCCCTGAACATCGGCGTCTGTGGCGTCGACCTCAAAGCTGACCAATTGGCGGGCAGCCCCTGCGTCACGTTCGGCCTCGGCTGCGGCGCGCCCGATAAAGGCGGTGTTTTTCTTAAAGCTGATGAACCGGTCCATGCCGGTTTCCGCCGCTGTGTAGTCCGGCGAAAATTCAGCCATCCAAGAGCCAAAGAACTTGTCCAGCCGCAGCGACATCATCGCGCGCATGCCGAACGGAACCATGTCGTGCTTTTGCCCCTCGGCCCACAACGTATTCCACAGCGCGCGTTGCCCCATCGGATCGCAGTACATTTCGTACCCCAGATCACCGGTGTAGCTGACGCGCTGCACGATGCAGTCGGTCATGCCGATGGTGATTTTGCGCACATCCATGAATTTCATATCGCTGATATCGCTGAGTGTGCAGGCGGCCAGAACGTCACGCGCGCGCGGCCCTGCGATTTGAAAGCCATTGCGTTTATCTGTGATATTCTCGATACTTACGCTGTCATCTTGATGTTGCAAGAACCACCGCATGTGGAATGCTTGCGCACCGTACGATGCAGTCAGCTGGAACTCTTCTTCGCTCAGGCACGACACGGTGAAATCCCCGATCAGCTTGCCTTTTTCCGACAGCATCGGCGTCAGGCTTAGACGGCCAAGCTGTGGAATGCGGCCTGCCATGATCCGGTCCAGCCACGCGCGCGCACCGGCCCCTTTTATCAGATATTTGCCAAAATTGTGGACCTCGTTGATGCCAACGGCGCTGCGTACACCGGCGACTTCACGCGCGGTCGCGTCAAACGCATCCGAGCGGCGGAACGACGGGGTTTCGAACGTTGGTTCGTCACCGGTGGCAAAATAGTTGACCACCTCGAGGCCAAATTGTTGCCCCCAAACCGCGCCCATGCGGGAAAACACATCGTACATCGGCGTCGTGCGATTGGGGCGCGCGGCGGGCAGTTCTTCGTTCGGATAGGACACTGAGAAACGCTTTTGGTAGTTTTCGATGACTTTGGGCAGGGTGTAGCCGGGTGAAATCCAGTCGCCAAACCGCGCGACATCCATCGCCATCACGTCGCGCTCACATTCGCCTTCAACCATCCATTGCGCCAGCATCAGGCCAACGCCGCCGCCTTGGCTAAAGCCCGCCATGACGCCGCACGCCGACCAATAATTGCGCACGCCAGGGATGGGGCCGACCAGCGGATTACCGTCGGGGGCGAATGTGAACGGGCCGTGGATGACGTTTTTGACACCCGCCTTTTCCAAATCGGGAAAGCGTTTATAGGCGAAGTTGATGCTGTCTTCGATCTTGTCGAAATCGTCTTGCAACAAGTCCTGACCAAACGACCAAGGCGTGCCGTCAATCGCCCACGGACGGCAAGTTTGTTCGTAAAATCCGATACATAGCCCGCGACCTTCTTGGCGCAAATAGCTTTCGCCTGCGGGGTCCATGACGTGGGGGTGTTCTTGCCCGTCGGTCATCATGTCGACAATCATCGGCACGTCTTCGGTCACCAGATACTGGTGTTCCATCGGGTGCAGCGGGAAATAAATACCGGCCATTGCGCCCACTTCGCGCGCCCACAGCCCGCCCGCATTCACCACGTGTTCCGCGTGAATTGTGCCTTTGTCCGTGACCACATCCCACGTGCCGTCAGGGCGCTGGTTGGTTTCAACCACCATCGTGTGGGTATGAATCGTGGCACCGCCCATGCGCGCCGCCTTGGCGTAGGCGTGGGTGGTGCCAGAGGGGTCAAGGTGCCCGTCCAGCGGGTCATAAAGCCCGCCAACAATGCCGTCGATGTTGGTGACGGGCGCGATTTTCTTGATCTCTTCGGGGCTGACGATTTCTGTCTCTAACCCCATGAACCGGTGCTTTGCGCGTTCAGCCAGCAGCATGTCGAACCGGTCTTGGTTATCGGCCAACGTCACGCCACCAACGTGGTGCAGGCCACAGGACATGCCGGTGATTTCTTCAAGTTCCTTATACAAACGAATGGTGTAGCCCTGCAGGGCGGCCATGTTTGTGTCGCCATTTAGCGTGTGAAAACCGCCCGCTGCGTGCCACGTCGACCCCGATGTCAGCTCTGATCGTTCCAACAGCATCACGTCGGACCAGCCCAATTTGGTCAGATGATACAAGACAGACGCGCCAACGACGCCGCCGCCGATGATTGCAACACGTGTGGTGGTTTTCATGAGGCCGGTTCCTTTGCGATAACTGTCTGCAATTTGGGTTTCACTCTGGACAAGGGCTGGTCGAATAGCGACAAAAATTGTCGCCTTAGGGCAACCAAATCGATTTCAAGCCGCGCACTCTAGACTTAACGTAATCACATTTCAGGGCACTTTCATATGCGTACCCATGCTCAGGCTGTCGTCATTGGTGGCGGCGTTATTGGATGTTCTATCCTGTACCACCTCACAAAATTGGGTTGGAATGACGTCGTTCTGACCGAACGGGACGAGCTGACCAGTGGCAGCACGTGGCACGCGGCGGCCAACATTCACGGGCTGCACGACAGCACTAACATCAGTCGCATCCAGCACTACACCATGGGTTTGTACAAAGAGCTGGAGCAAGAAACCGGACAGGGTTGCGGTGTGTTTCAGCCCGGATCTCTGTATTTGGCGCAGACCGAGGCGCGCGAACACCAGCTGCGTTTGCAAGCGGCCAAAGCCAAACTGTACGGCATGAATTTCCACGAGGTTGACCGCGCCGAGGCCGAACGTTTGCACCCGTTGGTCGACTATGACGGCATTCGCTGCATCATGTGGGAACCCGATGGCGGCAATGTCGACCCCTCTGGCGTGACCCAAGCCTACGCGACAGGCGCGCGCCAGAACGGTGCCGAAATCATGCGGTTCAATCCTGTGCTGGGCACCGATCAACAACCCGACGGCACGTGGATTGTGCGCACGGAAAAAGGCGATATTTCAACGCCTTGGGTGATCAACGCCGCGGGTCTTTGGGGGCGTGAAGTTGCGGCATTGGCAGGCATTGATCTGCCGTTGCAGCCCACCGAACACCAGTATTTTGTCACTGAAACTATCCCCGAGATTGCCGCAATGGACCGTCGACTGCCATCCGTGGCGGATCGTGATGGCGAATATTATCTGCGCCAAGAAGGCCAAGGTTTGCTGGTCGGTGCCTACGAGAAAAACATGAAATTCTGGGCTGAGAATGGCACCCCGTTGGACTTTGCCCACGACCTGTTTGACGATGATCTGGAGCGGATCGAGGAAAACATGCTGCGCGCCATCGACCGTGTGCCCGTGGTCGGCACAGCTGGCATCAAACGGGTCATCAACGGTCCGATGATCTGGTCGCCTGACAGCAATGTGTTGCTGGGCCCTGTGCCTGAAAAAAAAGGCTATTTCTGCTGTAACGGCATCATTCCCGGGTTCTCGCAATCGGGCGGCATGGGCCTGATGGTCGCGCAATGGATCATAGAGGGCGAGATGCAGTACGACATGTTCCCGTGGGATCTGGCACGCTTTGGCGACTGGGCCACAAACGGGCAAACCGGAAAGACCTTTACCAAAGAACGGGTGCGCGACCAATACGCCAACCGCTTTAAAATCCACTTTCCGAATGAGGAACGCGCGGCCGGTCGTCCGGTGCGCATGCGTCCCGCCTACGATTTGCAGAAATCCATGGGCGCGGTCATGGGCCTGAACTACGGCTGGGAACATCCGTTGTGGTTCGCAGATACCCCGGGTGCGACGGATACCGACGGATTTACGCGCCAGAATTGGTGGGGGCCGGTGGGCGAGGAATGCAAGATGCTGCGCGATCGCGCCGGCATTATCGACATCTCGAATTTCGCCAAATACACCTGCAAAGGGGCAGGGGCCGAGGACTGGCTGAACGCGGTTTTTGCCAACACTATGCCAAAGACAGTCGGGCGGTCGTGCCTCACGCCGTTGATCGGCAAACGCGGTGGGATTGCAGGTGACTTCACGGTCACGAGGCTGGCGACGGATGAATTCTGGATCATCGGATCTGGCATGGCAGAACGCTATCACGCGCGTTTCTTTAGCGAGGTGCCATTGCCGCAGGGCACTGTTTTTGAAAGTAAAACCAATGACATTTGCGGCTTTAACGTCGCAGGCCCCGACAGCCGCGCGATGTTGCAACGGATGACAAATGCCTCGCTTGCGACCACAGATTTCCCGTTCCTGCGATCCCAGAAAATCACGCTTGGCGGGGTCGAGATTCTGGCGCTGCGTGTGTCGTTCACCGGCGATCTTGGCTGGGAATTGCACTGCAAGACCGAGGATCAATTGCAGCTTTACACCGCTCTGTTAGAGGTCGGTCGCGATTTCGGCGCTGGCCCTGTCGGCGGGCGCGCATTGATGAGCTTGCGGATCGAAAAAGGCTACGGATCCTGGAGCCGCGAGTACTCGCCCGAATACTGGCCCCAAGAGGTCGGATTGGACCGCCTGTGCAAAATGGACAAAGCGTTTTTGAACAAAACAGCCGTTGCGGAATCGATGGCAAAACCGGCCCGTGAAACCCTTGTCATCTTGGCCCTGAACGCCGCCCAAACCGACGCCTCATATGCTGACGCAACTGGGGGCGAGCCGATCTTTAAGGACGGCAAAGGCATCGGGCGCGTGACCTCGGGTGCCTACGGATACACGGTTGGCCAAAGCCTCGCGCTTGGCTACGTCAAAGACGCAAAAGCAGGCGACGAGGTCGACGTCATGGTGTTGGGCAAGCCGCACAAAGCCATAATTTTAAGTGAGCCGCCGTTTGACCCCAAAGGGGCGAAGCTGCGGGGCTGAGGGAAATACAAGATGGTGGCGATGCGGGATAAACCGGCCTGACGGTCGTCCGATTTAGGCTGCCCCACAGGGGGTGCCGTTAATCGGAGGTCCGGATAGAGTAATCAGCGTCGATAAATAGCTCATGCGTCAATGATTTTTTGTTGATCATAGGCAAATGCCTGCGCAACTTCGGCCAATGCTGAAACCGCGATTAAATTTGCATCTCGCAGAGACGGAACCAGTCCGATCGGGCCACGCACGCGTTTGAGATCATGCTCTGAGATGCCTTTTTCGGCCAGGTGGGCAAGGCGGGCCGTTTGGGTCTTTTGGCTTCCTAATGCACCAATAAACCCAGCTGGAGTTGCCAGTGCGGCGGTAAGAAAAGCGGGTTCCCAATCGTGGTCGTGGAACAACGTCAGGACGCCGCTTGTCGGTGCTAGGTTCAACTCAACCACGTTGTCTATGGATCGCATATGGGTTGGTGGCTCTGCGCAATGTGTGGCAACGGCCTCTAGATCTGTGAGGTCGGGTGAATACGCTTGGATGTCAAAGCCGGTCGCCTTTCCGCCCCTGGCAGTCGCGCGAAAGATCGCGCCGCGGCCTGCGAGGCACAGAGTGACTTTGGGTTGGTAAGCAATTGTGATGTACCTAGCCTCGGGTCGAAAGGTCAACGACGCGGGGCGGCGGGCCGTCAATGCGTCATGCGCGGCGAGCAGCGTCGTAAGATCAGGGGCGGGATCAATCCAAATCGACAATGATCCGCCGCAGGGCAATGTCAGATCGTGAAACGCTGAGCCCTCGCCATAGCGCAACAGCCGCGCGGTACCAGAGCGCAAGCAATCGGAGGCGTGCAGCGCAATGTCGCGATCAATGCAGCCGTTGGACATATAGCCTGTCATGTTCCCGGCTTCGCAAACCACGGCCAGTGAACCAATATCGCGTGCGCTGCCACCTTTGATGTCAACAGAGGTGATCAACGCAAAGCGTTGCTGCGTTTTGACGTAGGTTTTCACCTGCGCCAAAACATCAACAGCATGGTCCAAATAGGTTATGGTGTTAGGCAACTTTTTCAGCGTCCAACACGTCCGCGAAGTTCTTGAAGAATTTGGCCGCCAGTTTTTTGGCCGTGCTTTGGATCAACCGGCTGCCCAATTGCGCCAGTTTGCCGCCGATTTGTGCTTTGGCGTCATAGCTCAGGATCGTGGTGTCGCCGTCCGCAACCAATGTCACATCTGCGCCGCCTTTTGCATGACCCGCAGCGCCGCCATTGCCTTGACCGGTCAGCGAAAATTGATCTGGTGCGCCGCTTTTGTCCAACACGACATCACCGCTGAAACGCGCCTTGACCGGACCGACCTTCAGGACAATCTTTGCCTCAAGTTCGTTGTCGGAATGCTGGATCAGTTCTTCGCAACCCGGAATACATTGTTTCAAGATCTCAGGGTCGTTCAAGGCCGCATAAACGCGGTCCATTGATGCATTGATGATGATTTCGTCTTTGAGTTCCATGGTCTTACCTTTGTTAACAGCAGGGGAATTTGATTGAAGCAAGCGTTTGGGCTTGCTCTGGGGGCAGGGCCCATTTTTGACGCCATGCACCAAAGTATTTTTGAAATCGTTTCATGGATAAGCCTATTTGGTTGTGGTGTTTTGAAACGCCGCGAAGGCGGCAGGTGTGTCGATGTCGGCGTAAAAGCCTGCTTGTGGCAGTGCCAAGTGCTGTGCCTGATCCGGATTGGCGCGTGTGAATTTTGCGCATCCGGGGTTTGTTTTATCCGCAAGCAATTGGGGCCGCATTTGCGCAGGGACAACGATGGGATTGCCACGGGTCCCTGCGTGAAACGGGATTGAAATCTTGGCGACGTCAGCTGCCAAATGTGCTGCGATCAACGCGCGCAGATCGCCCTGTGTCAGTTGCGGTTGGTCACCAAGTCCAATCAGCAGGTGATCGACCATCGGGGGCGCAAGAAGACCGGCCCTGACTGAAAAGGGTTGGCCTTGTTCGAACTGCGGGTTGTGAACCAACCGGACAGGCAGGCCTGCAAGCGCTGTTTCGATCCGCTCCGCTTGGAAACCTGTGACAACACAGACTTCGCCATCAACCGCCCCAAGATAGGTTTCCACAACATGCCGGATCATCGGTGCACCAGCTATGGGCAGCAACAACTTGTTGTGCTCCTGCATCCGGCGCGACAAACCCGCCGCCAAAATGATCGCGCCGACCTTAGACATTTTGCGCTGCCTTGATCAACAAACCACGTTTCACTTGCGTCAGTTCCGCAAGAATCGAGAGCGCAATTTCGGATGGCGTGACGGCCCCGATATCCATGCCCGCAGGGGCGTGAACCGATGCTATTTGCGTGGCTTCTACGCCAGCCTTCATCAGTTTTTCCGACAGGGCCGCATATTTCTTGGAACTTCCAACAAACGCAACGTAGTCAGCCGTTGCCGCCAAGCCAATCTTTAATGCCGCCAAATCACCCTGTCCTTGGGTTGCAATCACCAGATACCGCCCGCGCCCTGAAACACGAGGCGGCAGCGGTGTGTCTGTTTCACAGGCACCAATTGCCCAGCCAAATTGTCCAGCAAGTTCGGTCAATTTCTCCGCAACCGGAGACGCGCCAAACACCAATAGCTCTGGTTCGGGCATATGCGGTTCGATGAAAATGTCGATCGTGCCTTTGGACGGACAGCCATTGCGGGCAAACTGAATGCCATCGACGTTGTCGCCTGCAGATACGCCCTTTTGCGCAAGGTCTTCTTCGGGAGAGACCGAGATAAATTGCGGCTGGCCCGTATCATAGGCCCGCAAGGTCGCCGCTTTGATGGCACCGCGCACGCAACCACCGCCCAGCCAACCCTCTAGGATCGTGCCGTCGTCGCGCAGCAACGCTTTGGCCCCCGGTTTGGCGGCCGTCACGCCAGCCGTGCGCACGATGGTGGCAACGGCAAAAACATCTTCGCCTTCTTGCAACCCGCTTTCCATGATCTGTTTGGGTGTCATAACTGTGCGAAATCCTGCTCGAGGGCGGCCAGATCGCCCAACGTGTTTGCCGCGCGGAACAGGTCAAGATGCGGCAGCGCCTCGGCCATGGCACGCGCGGTCGGCTCGTAGCCATCCCAGCCCTTCAGCGGGTTCAGCCAGACCACCTTGCAGCCGCGTGTCTTAAGGCGGATCAAAGCGTCCGAAATACGGCTTTGGGATGCGGTGTCATACCCGTCAGACAGGATCATCACGACGGTCCGATTGTCCACAAACCTGCGCCCGTAGGTGCTTGCAAATTTGTTCAGACTTTCGCCAATCTTTGAGCCACCCGCGAACCCGTCAGCAAGCAAAGACAGTCGTGCAAGGGCGCGCAAGGCATCCTTGTCGCGCAAAGCTTCGGTAATCCGAACCAACCGCGTATGAAATAGGTAGGCATCGGCGCGACTGTCCGCGCGCATCAATCCGGCTAGAAAAGCCAGGAAAATGCGCGAATAAACAGTCATCGAGCCGGATACGTCACAGATCGCTGTCAACCGCAGCGCGCGATCTGGCCTGTGACGTTTGGGCAAGGCAAACGGCTCGCCTCCGGTCGCAAGGCTTTGGCGCATGACTTTGCGAAAGTGGATTTGATCCCCTTTTCGGGCCGCTTTGCGACGCCGCGATCTGTGGTCCCGCATCACAGCGCCAAGCCGCATGGCAATCTTTTCGGCAGCCTCAATATCCTCGGGCAGCACAATGTCGCGCAGGTCTTTTTTGAACAGATTGGCGACATCTGTGGCGACCAATTTGCCCTCACCATCGCTTTCAGCTTCGCCATCAGATCCATCAGGCGCTGTGATGTCGCCCGTACCGCCGATTTCACCCTCGGCTTCCGCATGACGGGACGAATGCACATTTTTGTTCTCGCTCGGTTTTATGGTCGGCGTTACACGCGTTTTCACGCGACCACCGTTCATCCAAAAGCTGTTGAACAGCCCGTCAAATTGCGCGGCCTCGTCGGCGCAACCCGTGAAGACGGATTTCAAGGCGCGCCGCGTATCATGCGGGTTTGTGGCGTTAATATGGGTCAGCGCATCCAAAGCGATGCCTGTTTCACCGACCCCAAGGCGCAAACCGTTGTCGCGCAAATGCGCCACAAAGCCTGCCATGCGCGCAGCTGGCCCTGGATCACGAGCGGCGAATTTGGTCACAATGCTCATGCCGCTTTGCCCGCTAAACGCTGGGCAACCTCGGTTGGAATGGCGCTTTGATCGGGCTGGGTTTTCAAAAGCGTCGTTAACGTCGCCTGTAGAATAGCAGGATCATCCGTTAGGTCAGCCACACCAAGCCCCATGAGGGCGGCGGCGAAATCCAGCATCTCGGCGATGCCCGGTTTTTTCTCCAGCTCCTGCTTGCGCAACGCCTGCACGAACCCCACGATTTGCGCGCACAGACGATCCGTAATGTCGGGATAACGCGTGATCAGAATGGTCAGTTCCGTCTCGTGATCCGGGTAGGGCACATGGGCATAAAGACAGCGACGGCGCAGCGCGTCGCTAAGATCGCGGGTGCCGTTGGCCGTCAGGATCACGATGGGGCGCGTTATCGCTGTGATCGTGCCCATTTCAGGGATCGTGATTTGAAATTCAGACAGAATTTCCAGCAGATAGGCCTCGAATTCCTCATCCGCGCGGTCGATCTCGTCGATCAAAAGAACGGGCGCTTTGTCTTGGCGGATCGCCTTAAGCAAAGGACGTTCCAGCAAAAACTCATCCGAAAAGATCCGCGCCTCAACCGCTTTTCCGGTCTCGCCATCCTCTGATGCGGCGCGGATCGCCAAAAGCTGACGTTGGTAATTCCACTCGTAAATCGCCTGCGCGGCATCAAGACCTTCGTAGCACTGCAGCCGGATCAGTTGCGTCTCCTGCACCGTGGCCAACACCCGCGCGACCTCGGTTTTACCGACGCCAGCGGCACCCTCAAGCAGCAAAGGACGCCCAAGCGAGAGCGACAAATGCAGCGCCATCGCCAGATCGCTTGAGGCAATATAGCCCTGATCGGCCATGGCCGTTTGCAACGTATTCCAAGTCATCGGTGTCCTCCCAGACGACGTGGGCCACACGTGCGGCCCACATCATTTCCTTTAGTCGTGCATGCCCAGATCATTGGCTGTCTGCCAAATGCGCCAGTGGTCGTGGGGCATGTTGGTGTGACGGTTGCCAAACGGGCGGAACGCGTCCTGCACCGCATTCGAAAAGCACGGAACGCCGCCGACATGCGGGCTTTCGCCGACACCTTTGGCCCCGATCGGGTGGTGCGGGCTGGGGGTGACGGTAAAGTCGGTCTCGTAGTTCGGCACCTCCCAAGCGGTGGGCAGGAAGAAGTCCATGAGCGTGCCGGTCTTGCAGTTGCCCATGTCGTCGTAGGCAATCTCTTGACCCAAGGCGACGGCGAGCGCCTCTGTCAGGCCGCCGTGGATTTGCCCCTCGATCACCATCGGGTTGATCCGTGTGCCGCAATCGTCCAGCGCATAGAACCGGCGTATTTCCGGCACACCCGTGTCCACGTCGATGTCCATGACGCAGACATAGGCGCCAAACGGGTAGGTCATGTTGGGCGGGTCATAGTAGCTGACCGCTTCTAGACCCGGTTCGAGCCCCGGTATCGCTTGGTTGTAGGCGGCGTAGGCGATGTCTTTCATCGTCTTGAACTGCTCAGGTGCGCCTTTGACGACAAAACGGTCCACGTCGAATTCCACATCGTTGTCGTGGACCTCTAGCAAATAGGCCGCGATCATCTGCGCCTTGGCACGGATTTTGCGCCCCGCCATTGCCGCCGCCGCCCCAGCCACTGGGGTCGATCGTGACCCGTAGGTGCCAAGGCCATACGGGGCCGTATCGGTGTCGCCTTCCTCGATTGTGATGCTTTCCGCAGACAGACCAATCTCGGTCGCGAGGATTTGCGCAAACGTCGTGGCGTGCCCCTGACCTTGGCTGATCGTCCCAAGCCGCGCGACGGCCGATCCTGTCGGGTGGATGCGGATTTCGCAGCTGTCAAACATGCCCATCCCAAGGATGTCACAGTTTTTCACAGGGCCCGCGCCGACAATCTCGGTAAAGAAGGACAGACCGATGCCCATGACTTTGCGGGTTTCGCCGCGCTTGAACGCCGCTACGCGTTCTGCCTGTTCGGCGCGCAGGCCTTTGTAATCAACCGCCAACAACGCCTTGTCCCAAGCGGTCTGATAATCACCAGAGTCGTATTCCCAACCCAGCGCCGCGGTGTAAGGAAACTGCTCTTTCTTGATGAAATTGATGGAGCGCAATTCAGCTGGATCCATGTTCAACTCGATCGCAAGGACCTCGATCATACGTTCGATGAAATACACGGCCTCCGTCACGCGGAACGAGCAGCGATACGACACGCCACCCGGTGCTTTGTTGGTGTAAACACCGTCCACGCCAAGGTAGGCGACGGGGATGTCATAGGACCCCGTGCAGATGTTCATAAAGCCAGCAGGAAACTTGGTCGGGTCCGCGCAGGCGTCAAACGCGCCGTGATCGGCGGTGACGTGGCAGTGCAGGCCGGTGATTTTGCCGTCTTTGGTGGCGCTGATCTTGCCCTTCATCCAATAGTCACGCGCGAAGGCGGTGGACATCAGGTTTTCCATCCGGTCCTCGACCCACTTCACCGGAACACCGGTGACGATAGAGGCGACGATAGAACAGACATAGCCGGGATAGACGCCAACCTTGTTGCCAAAACCGCCGCCAATGTCAGGCGATACAACGCGGATGTTGTGTTCTTCTATTCCCGACAGCAGGGATGCGACCGTGCGCACCACATGCGGTGCTTGGAACGTGCCCCACAACGTCAGCTTGCCGTTGACCTTGTCCATCGACGCAACCGATCCGCAGGTTTCAAGCGGGCAGGGGTGCGTGCGGTGGTAATACATCTCTTCGGTGGCGACGACGTCTGCATTGTCGATGACCTGATTGGTGGCGTCTTCCTCGCCTGCTTCCCACGTAAAGATGTGATTGGGATGCTTGCGCGGTCCGTGTGCGCCGTTGGGGATCGACCCGTCTTCGGCCACCAGATCTTCGCGTAGCACGACGTCCGATTGTAGCGATTTGAACGGGTCAACGATGACTTCTAGTTCTTCGTAATCCACCTCGACCAGCTCAACCGCATCGGCAGCGACATAGCGGTCAGAGGCGACAACGAATGCGACCTCTTGGCCTTGGAACAGCACCTTGCCGTCCGCCAGCACCATCTGTTTGTCACCGGCGAGCGTTGGCATCCAGTGCAAGTTCAGCGGCTCTAGGTCTTTGGCCGTGAGCACCGCGACAACACCCGGCAATGCCATGGCTGCGTCAACATTGATCGATTTGACCCGCGCGTGGGCGTAAGGGGAGCGCACGAAATCGCCGTGCAACATGCCCGGCAGCTTTATGTCATCGACGTAATTGCCCTTGCCTTGCGTAAATCGCGCATCCTCGACCCGCTTGCGTGAACAGCCCATGCCCCTAAGGTTGGCGACCCGTTCGTCGCGTGTGATTTCGTCCTTCATTGTGCCGCCTCCACTTCTTTTTGTCCTACCACGTCGTTGCTTGAGGACTTTGCTGCATTCAGTTCAGACGCCGCTGAAAGAATAGATTTCACGATGTTCTGGTAGCCCGTGCAGCGGCAGATATTGCCTGCGATGCCAAAGCGAACCTCGTCCTCGGTCGGGTTGGGGTTTTCTTCGAGCAGCTTGGCCGCCCGCGTAATCATGCCCGGCGTGCAAAACCCGCACTGAAGGCCGTGGTGTTCTTTGAAGTTCTCTTGCAAGACGTGCAGGGCATCAGGGCTGCCTAAGCCTTCGATTGTCGTCACCTCTGCGCCGTTGGCTTGCGCCACAAACACCGTGCAGGATTTCACCGATTTGCCATTCATCGTTACGGTGCACGCCCCGCAATGTGACGTTTCACACCCCACGTGCGGGCCGGTAATGTTCAATTTTTCGCGCAGCGCGTAGATCAGCAACTCGCGGGGTTCTGCGAGGAATTCGTGGTCCGCGCCGTTCACGTTCAGTTTGACGTGCATCTTGTTTGACATGTTCAATTTCTCCCTATGCGCGCGACCAGGCACGCGCGATGGCGCGGCCCAAGACAATGCCTGCGGCGTGACGTTTGAATGCGACGGGGCCGCGGTTGTCTTCTGTTGGATCGATGTCGTCGAGCATTGCTGTGATGGCTGCCTTTAGCGACGCATCATCACAAGTGCTTCCAATCAACGCCTCAGCAGCAGCTTTAGACCAGACCGGCACATCGCTGAGGTTGGTCATCGCGATGGAAGCGGTCGCAACCTTGCCGCCGTCTTTGGACATCTGCACTGCAGCGGCAGCCGTGGCGTAATCGCCGATTTTGCGTTTTTGTTTCTCGTAAGCATACCCACCCAGTGGGGCCGCAAACGATATTGCCGTCAAAACCTCGTCGTCTTCACGCTCGGTCATGTAGGCGGCTTCGTAAAATTCACGCGCATCAATAACCCTGTCTCCATCAGGGCCGGTCACATGGAATTGCGCGTTCAAACACTGCATCAGGCCGGGCATGTCGTTGCCCGGATCACCGTTTGCAACATTGCCACCAACAGTGCCCATGTAGCGGACCTGTGGATCGGCAATCTGCAACGCCGCCTCTTTCATAATTGGTGCTGCTGCCTTTAGCGCGTCCGAGTTGATGATGTCATGCTGCGTCGTCATTGCGCCGATCCGCACAACGCCATCCGCGACACTAATTGCCCCAAGCCCGTCGATGTCTTGTAGATCGATCAGATGCGGGACCTCGGCCATCCGCAGTTTCATCATAGGGATCAGGCTGTGCCCCCCTGCGATCACACGGGCATCGTCGCCGTGTTCTTGTAACAAGGCAATCACGCCTGCCATGTCTGTTGGCCTGTAGTATTCAAACGCTGCTGGTATCATCGCTTCGCCTCCCGTTCCGCAAATGGATGTCAGGAGTAAACTTGTATGCAGTCGCGCACCGACGCTTGTGCTATTCAGCGAGCTGTTAAGGAATTTTCACGAACTGCGCGTCATCCTGCACGAGTTGCGAAATCTCAGATGCCAAGCGCGTCGCGTACGGGTTTCAGGTTAGAACGACTCACCGGGACGGTTGGTAAATCGGGTGCGGCAAAGCGACAAACACCGGTGTCTTTAAGCCGTTCAAAATGTTCGACCTGTGTCGGGTTCACCAAATAGCTTCTGTGGGTCTTTAAAAAACCGATCGCACCGAGGCGCTTGGCGGCCTCCGTGATTGGCCAAGTGCAAAAATGCTGCCCGGTTTGTGTATAGACATTTGTATAATGCCCCTGGGCACGGACAAACGCGACCTGCGCAGGATCGATCAAATGCGTCATGCCTTCGCGTTCGCAGGGGATTCTGATCGAAGCTGGCATGACGTGTGGCGGGGCGGCTTTTGTCGTGGGCGTAACCGAAAAATCCAGCGGATCCGCACCGTCCAGTACGGGTGCATTTGGATCCAGAAACGTGACACTCATCCACAAGAACGCGCCAAAGATCACAAAGCTGGATAAGATCACACCAACGGCAAGTATCTCGTTGCTCATCACCGGTCCGAATTCATTCAGGGTCGGAACCTCGATAAAACTGGTGCCAAGAGTCGCGACAAAATGAACAGAAGACACGGCGAACCCAAAGCAAAGCGTGCCGAGCAAAATGTTGCGATTGTTGCGCTGACCGTAGGCAATCCAGAACGCCAAAATACACAATCCAATGGCTGAAACGACGGCCAACACGATCCCGAAAGGCGTGTATATGGCACGGCACAACTGCAACCCCGCCATCCCGACATAATGCATCGCAAGAATACCGCATCCAACCAAAGCACCGGCACCACAAAGGGTCGCTGTCGTGCGTTCGCGAAAATGCAGCAACAACAACGCCACGCCAACAATCAATATCGCGAGCAAGGCCGAAGCCAGTGTAATCGCCGCATCATAATAAAACAGGATAGGCATTTGCAGGCCCAGCATTGCCACAAAATGCATCGACCAGATGCCGCCTCCAAGCGCTATGGCAGACATCGCAACCGACCCTTTTCGGCGTGACACACTTTGCGATGACAGGTTTTTTGACAACGTAAACCCAGTGAACCCCGCCACAATAGCGATGATCATTGAGGCAAATACCAGCCATGTATTATGACTAACGTCCAAGACATCCATGATACGTGATTGCACCAAATTCCTGACAAATCAAACACGGAAGGTCAGTAGGCCGTTCAATTTTGCGCCAAAAGCGGAAAAATTCGGGCCGTTCGTCAAAGGTAAAACCATCTCGCTGAGAACAATCTGCGGGGTTTTAGACTTACAAATCGTTCACGCCGCACCAATCAGTTTGGGCTGACCTGCGTCATTTGGAAGTTTTCGACCCGCGCAAAGTGGAGCGGCTAAAATCGTTCGCCCCGTGTTCAGATGTCGATCTTAGTTTGACCGGGCAATAACTGTACTGTGCATCGTATACGCGCCTGTTTCGCTTTGCTCCAGATCCAATTGCTGTAACCCAGTCACGCACTGATCTGCCGTAAACATCCACTAAATTTCGCAGACCTCCAATGTCTTGATTGGTGGAAATGTTAACTTTTGGTCAACTTGGATACATTTCAACATTCTTACAGGTCGGACGAGTTTTGGCCAAATGTCTTTGACGTTCCTATGGGTCCAAAATCCACACCCGCTACGGCCTGCCAGGAACACTTAAGACAGGGCTAGATGGGCTGACGGTGACTTCACGAAGATGCCCGTGGGTACGGCCGTAAATACAAACGTTATTTTTCTAAAGTGATCCTTGATACTGCCAGCAAAAATTACAGCTTCACGTGGACCAATTTTAAACCTTAGACCAAACCGTCCAGCTGCCTGATGCGCAGCTGTGTGATGCGGTTGCCGTCGCGTTCCAGCACTTCAAAGCGAAAGCCGTGGAAGGAAAACACCTGACCGGCGGTCGGGATCATTTGCGCCTCGTGAATGACCAAACCGGCGACTGTGTTTGCCTCGTCATCGGGCAGGTTCCAGTCGGTGGCGCGGTTCAAATCGCGGATCGTCATGGCCCCGTCGACAAGGAACTGATCGTCTTCGGATTCGGTCACTTGGTGCTCTGCATCGTCATCAAATTCGTCGGTGATTTCGCCAACGATTTCCTCGAGAATGTCTTCTAGCGTGATCAAACCCTGTAGGCTGCCGTACTCGTCCACCACCAGCGCGAAATGCGTGCGATTGCGCAGGAACTGGCGCATTTGGTCGTCCAGCGTTGTGGTTTCAGGCACAAAGTAGGGGGCCATCGCCACGGCGGATATGTCGAACGTTTTCAAGGCGCTGGCTTTGCCTTCCGGGCCTCCAATGTCTTTGAACATGGCGCGTGCGAGGTCTTTGGCGTGGATCACACCGATGATGTTTTCAGGGTCGTCACGAAACACCGGCAGACGGGAATGGCGTGATCCCAGGCACTGCTCCAGAATGGTTTCGGGCGCGTCGGCCACGTTGACCATTTCAATGTTGGATCTGTGCAACATGATCTCTTCGACCACACGGTCACCCAAATCTAGCGCACCCAAAATCCGGTCGCGGTCTTCTTTTTCCACAACCCCTTCGGAGTGGCCAAGTTGCAGCGCTCCGGCGATTTCTTCGCGCACGGCCAGAATGTTGCTGTCAGGGTCGATTTGCACGCCAAAGATGCTGAGCACACCGCGTACCAACAGGCGCACCGCCGACACGATGGGCGAAAATACAGTGACCACCAAAGAAATCGGGCGCGACACGGCAGACGCTGCTGTTTCCGAATTTGTGATGGCGTAGGTTTTGGGGAGAACTTCGGCGAAAATCAGGACCAAAAGCGTCATGGCGAGGGTCGCAATCACAACGCCGCTTTCGCCAAAAGCCTTTGTAAACATGGCAGTCGCCAGAGACGTCGCCAGGATATTCACAAGGTTGTTGCCCAGCAAAACCGACCCGATCAAGCGCTCGTTGTCCTCGGTTATGGCCAGTGCCCGTTCGGCACCGCGTGATCCTTTGTCGGCCTGCGCACGCAATTTCCCGCGCGAGGCGGCCGTCAACGCGGTTTCAGACCCTGAAAAGAAGGCCGACAACACCAAGAGAAAGAGGATCACGGCTGAGGTGATCCAAAATGCGCTGTCCAGCGTGGCCATTGATACGTCCATTTGTGAGTATGTCCTTTACCTTCATTGCGTTATGGGGGTGCAAGGCAGTGCAATCAAGGGGCGCGTCATGCGGCATAAACATATTGGCGTTCTGGATGGAACGGTTCTGGTCTTTGGCGGACCCTATTCTAACGCGCAGGCGACAACGGCTGTGCTGGCGCAAGCGGCGGTTTTGGGCATTGCCCCCAGTCATGTGATTTGCACCGGCGATGTGGTGGCCTATTGCGGTGCACCGGGGCGCACGGTTGCGGCAATCCGCGCCTCTGATTGCACGGTTGTGGCCGGCAATTGCGAGGTGCAATTGGCAGCGGGTGCGATAGATTGCGGCTGCGGATTTGAAGAAGGCTCTGCCTGCGACGTTCTTTCTGCGCGCTGGTTTTCTTATGCATCCAAACACGTGCGCGATGCGGATCGTTCTTGGATGCGGCGCTTGCCAGACATCGCAACATTTGATCACTGCGGCGCACGTTACGCGGTGGTACACGGCGGCGTCACCGATGTTGCACGGTTCATCTGGGACAGCAGCGATGACGCTGTTTTTGATGAGGAATGGAACGAGATCGAACGTTTTGTCGGCCCCGTCGATCACGTGATCGCAGGGCATTGCGGTGTGCCGTTTGTGAAAACCACGTCGCGTGGGCGGTGGATGAACGCAGGCGTGATCGGAATGCCGCCCCATGATGGCGGCGTGGACACGCGCTTTGCGCTGTTAGAACAAGATGCATTTGTGGTGCGACCGCTAACCTATGACGTCGCGGGGGCTGTGGCGGACATGGAAACCGCGGGATTGACCCAAGGTTACGCCGACGCGCTACGAACAGGCTACTGGCCGTCCCAAGACGTTCTGCCTCAGGGTTTGCGGGTGTCAGGTTTCGCCAAAGGGTGATGTTCTAGCACCAGCTCGCTCAGCCTCTCGTCCAGAACATGCGTGTAGATTTCGGTCGTGGCGACGTCTGCGTGACCCAACATTGCTTGGATCGATCGCAAGTCCGCGCCGCCCGCCAGCAAATGCGTCGCAAAGGCATGGCGCAACGTGTGCGGCGTGACTTTGGCCGGGGAAACACCGCCGGCAACGGCCAGTTCCTTGATCAAAAGATAGAACCGGTGGCGCGTCAGGTAGCCTGCAACGCCGCGTGACGGAAACAGGAATTTGGACGCGGGTTTGCCCTTGGATTTGGCCAGATCATCCGCGGCATCACGCACCGGCAGCCACGCAGCCAAAGCTTCGCGGGCAGGGGGGGACAATGGCACAATCCGTTCCTTGCCGCCTTTGCCAAGGATCAAAAGCACCCGAGGATCGCCGCGTGCCGCTGACACAGGCAGGCCAACCAATTCGCTGACCCGCATGCCGGTGGCATACAACAGTTCCATCAAACAGGTGTTGCGGGTGCGGTCGCGACCATGGCTGCGGGCGGCTTCTAGCAGGCGGTCGACTTCGGCGACCTCAAGGGTCTTGGGCAAGCGTTTATCAAGCCCCGGTCCCGCGATTTGGATCGCCGGATTATCCTCGCGCCAACCTTCCTCAAATGCGAAACGGAACAGCTGTTTGATTGATGACAACCGACGCGCGCGGGTGGATTTGGCAAGGCCTTGGGCGTCACAATAAATCAGATAACCCTCAACATCGGATTGCGCGACGCTCTGAAAATCCTTTGCCTTTCCCGTGAGATAGGCGTCAAAATCCTTTAGGTCCCGACCATAGGCGAGCAAGGTGTTGTTGGCCGCACCCAATTCTGCGGCTTGTGCCTCGAGGAACGTGGAAATCCACTGGGCGGCTGAAATTGACGGGGTGTTCATGTGGCATCCTCGCGTTGCAGCACTTGCAAGGCAGACCGGCGGGCCGCGTCTTCTAGGCCCAAGGCACGCATCGCGCTAAGGCCTTTGCTCAGCTGGTCCAGATCGCCGTCGGCACCGGCCTGTACCGCGCGCAAGCTTTGTAAAATCGCGCGCCCAAGTTCGTTATTTTGCGCCAATTCGGTGATCGGTGTCGGGCCGTTAGACGTGCCAAATGCGTTAGCAATTGCACGTTCGTGCGCGGTTGTGGGGGGCACTGGATCGATCCAGCCTGTAGCGATGGCCAGATCAAAAACATGCCGTTTGGGGATGTCGCCCTGCGCGGCAATGGATTCGTAAAACGGCGACACCAGGATCACGTCCCATGCGATGCTGCGGGCGGGTTCGCTTAGGGTTTGCTTGCTAAGCGCTTCGCCAAACAATGTCGCAAACGGCACCGCGAGGCCTGCGGCCTTCATGTGGTTCCATGCATTTGGCAGGGTCTTGGAAATCGCATCGACGCTGCCGGTTTTTAGCGCTGTTTCAAATCGTTGCACTGCAGACACCCGATCCCATGTGCCGCCGGATGCTGCGGGTTTTCGTTGCGAAAAAATGCCCAACAAACGATTGTCACCCAAGGCCCCCGCAGCGGCCAGACGTTCAGCGGCGTCCAGTTGTTTTTTCCAACCGGCCACGTCGCGCAAATCCGCGTGGGCATAAACGACGGGCCAACTGCGCGTGCTGATCGGCTGGCCCAGGGCCTCGTGAATGCGAAACAACAACGGATCAGGGGCGGCAGGGCGGGGCAGCGGTGGTTCGCCCTCAAACAGGTCAGGATCAAGAAATCGCTCAAGTGCGGCAGTTTGCGCCGGCGTGATCGTTTCCAGCGCGTGCGCCGTGCCCAACAGCAAGGCTGCCGTGTCCCAATCACCAGCGCGAGCAGCACAAAAAACGCGGTAGGCGTAGTCCGGTGCAAGGCGCGGATCGGATTGAATAAGCGCGCAGGCCGTGTCTTCGGTTTCGTTCAGAAGTGCGGCCTGAATGTAGCGGCGTGCAAACGCCGGGTCGCGCTTGGGGTCAGCCTGTTCAAGCAGGGCAAGCGCCGGATCAACCGCGCCAGCCTTCATCACCGCATCAATGCGCGCCAGATCAAACAGATCGCTTTTGCCTGTCGCGGGGGCGGCATCAGCGAGCAATGTCGTGAAAAATACGGCCTGTGCTGCGGGCAGCGTCAGGTCCGGCATATCCGCCAGCACCTTGGCCAAGGTCGCCGCATCACTGCCCGACCACAGCGTATCCGGCAGGCCAGACACCGACGGCGGCAGCAACCCGATGCGCATAGGGGCGTTTTCGCCTAGCGGCATAACAGTCACGCTCGGCACAGATCCGCTGCCCGTTGTCGCGGGTTCATCCGGAATTAGCGCTGCAGGGGCAACACGGGCTGCGGTGGCCGCGCTGTCCAGCCAATCGATCGCAGACAAAGGCCGGTCTTGGGCAACCGCAAAAATCGGCAGCCCGATCAGGCACATCGAGGCCAAAAGGCGCGCTTTAGTCCGCATTCAAGGTCACAGGTACACGCACTTCGTCTTGGGGTGCGGCGAAATCGGCCCCAAAAAACGGTCCGACGTAGGCATAGCCAACCAACCCAATGAATCCAAAAACTGCGAGATAAATCAACAGTTTAATCAGTTTGAACATAAATTCGCCTGCCCTTTGGTCTTTTGATTTTGTCCAACTTATATATGGCCTTTTTCACAATATCACGTCATTCACATCATTATGAGCGAAATTGAGCAATCCATGGCCGATCAGCCGAATGCATCCCACCGGTTTCGACTGCGCAAAACGGTGGTGATGGTGGGCATGATGGGGGCCGGCAAGACAGCCGTCGGGCGTGCTTTGGCACTGCGATTGGGCGTGCCGTTTCTGGACAGCGACGCCGAAATCGAAGCGGCCGCCAACATGTCGGTGCCCGAAATTTTTAACCGCGACGGCGAGCCGTTCTTTCGCCTGAAGGAAACGCAGGTCATCGCCCGTTTGTTGGACGAACAACGCGGTATCCTGTCGACGGGGGGCGGCGCGTTCTTAAGTGCTGAAAACCGTCAGAATATCTCGGCCAAGGGCGTGTCGATCTGGCTGGACGCAGACATTGATTTGCTGTGGAACCGTGTGCGCCACAAAGACACGCGCCCTTTGCTGAAAACCCCTGATCCCAAAGCGACGTTAACCCAACTGTTCGAGCAGCGCGTGCCCCAGTACAAACTGGCGGATATCGCTGTGCGCTCGCAGTCGGGGTTGTCGATCGAAGACATGGTTGACCGGGTGATTGAAGCGCTCAAAACCCGCCCGGATGTGATGGAGATCCTGTGATGCGTGACCTTGTTCAAGTGAACTTGCCGGGGCGTGAATATGATATTCATATCGGTCCTGGGCTGCTCGCCGGGGCGGGTGATTTGATTACGCCGTTGTTGTCACAGCCGCGGGTTACAGTCATCACCGATGACAACGTCGGTGCCTTGCATCTTGAGGGATTGCGCGCCGGTTTGGCGTCTGCGGGCATTAAAATGCAATCGCTGACACTGCCTGCGGGCGAGGGCACCAAGAACTGGGCGAACCTGACCACATGCGTCGAATGGCTGCTCGATCAAAAGGTTGAGCGGCGCGATGTCGTGATCGCATTTGGCGGCGGTGTGATCGGTGATCTGGTCGGCTTTGCGGCCTCGATCCTGCGGCGCGGTGTCCGGTTTGTACAAATCCCGACGTCCTTGTTGGCGCAAGTCGACAGTTCGGTTGGCGGTAAAACCGGCATCAACACGCGCCACGGCAAGAACCTTGTTGGCGCGTTTCATCAGCCCGCCTTGGTGCTGGCGGATATTGATGTTTTGGGCACGATGACCCCGCGCGATTTTCTGGCTGGCTGCGGCGAGGTCGTGAAATACGGGCTGCTGGGGGATGCTGAATTTTTTGAATGGCTTGAGGTCAATGGACCAAAAATGGCCGCCGGCGATGTGGCCGCGCGTGTCCATGCGGTGCGCCGTTCCGTTCAGATGAAAGCCGAGATTGTGATGCGCGACGAGACTGAGCAGGGCGACCGTGCGCTGTTGAACCTCGGGCATACGTTTTGCCACGCGCTAGAGGCCGCAACGGGCTATTCGGATCGTTTGTTGCACGGCGAAGGCGTCGCGATTGGCTGTGCGCTCGCCTTGGAATTGTCGTCGCGTATGGGCCTGTGTTCGCAAGAAGACCCAAGCCGCCTGCGTGCATTCCTGCGCGACATGGGCATGAAAACCGACCTGCGCGACATTGAGGGCGATTTGCCTGATGCGGACGCGCTACTGGAATTGATGGGGCAGGATAAAAAGGTGCTCGACGGGCAGTTGCGCTTTATTCTGACGCGCGCAATTGGCGATAGCTTTGTGACCAGCGATGTGCCTCGAACGGCTGTGTTGGATGTGCTGCAAGACGCATTGGCGTTGTGAATTAGGCCGCTAACTGCCCAGATTGACGGCCTGACTGATTTCGATCCCGGCATTGATTGCTGAATAAAGCGGCCTTGGTGGCCTCTGGTTCATGTCAATATCACGCGTAAGCCACTGTTGCGCATGCAAAGTTTTCAACGACTGCGACAATGCCCGATCTGTGATTCCCCCAAGGTCTTTTTTGATATCACCAAAGTATCTTGGCCTTTGACTGACGGCCAAAACAGGAACGGTCCATGCACGCCGCACAAGGATCAGTTCGCTGTCTTTGGGGGCTGCCACGGTGATCTGATCGGCGCGCGCTGCATACTGCGTGCCCAAAGGCGTCAGTCGATATTCCGGCCGTAGTGGATGACCATGGCCCGGATTTCGCTCTATCAAACCAAGCTCGATCAAGTAGGTCAGGCTTTTGGTGAATGCAGTCCGACCAGCCCCTGACGCAGACAGCAAGGCCGCCTGACGGCCTGCAACCCCGCGATGCATCAGCGTAAGAATGTTCAATGACCACGCACGAGAGGTGACCTTGACAAGTAAATCAATGTCCATAAAGTATAGTATATATATTTTGTGACCAAGGGGGAATTAAAATGTCTATAGTCACGTTAGATAAGACCATCACGATTGCCATCTCCGTCAAAGATCGCCACGCAAGCGCTGCATGGTATGCGGAAAAACTGGGGTTCACGCTGCTGTATCATCTCGATGAGGCCGGTTGGAGCGAATTGAAGACCATGACGGATGGCGTAACTTTGGGCATGGGGGAGCAGGTCGAACCAAAGCCGGGCAATACGGTTCCGGTGTTTGGCATCGCGGACATCAATACCGGGCGAAAAAAGCTGGAGGCCGAAGGCGTGAAATTTGATGGCGATACCGAAGTGATAGACGGGATGGTTAGCACCGCGACGTTTTACGACCCTGACGGCAATGCCCTAATGTTAGCCCAAGATTTGACGGGTGCCAGTTAAACGAGCCTGAGAAACAAAAAAGGCGCGAGGGTCATCGCGCCTTTCGAAATTCAAAATGTCATCGCGGGTCGCGCACCGTTTTTAGAACGGAATTTCGTCGTCCAGATCGCGTGACGGGGCAGGGCCGGAATTGCCACCACCACCGCCATTGCCGCTGTCGTATCCGCCACCGCCGGATGGGCCGGAATCATAGCCGCCTTGCTGTTCGTAGCCGCCACCACCACCGCCGCCGCCGTAATTGCCGCCTCCACCGCCGCCGCCTTCGCTGCGGCCGTCCAGCATGGTCAATGTGCCGCCAAAGCCCTGCAACACAACTTCGGTGCTGTATTTGTCGACACCGGATTGGTCCTGCCATTTGCGGGTCTGCAATTGGCCCTCAATGTAAACTTTGGATCCTTTGCGCAGATACTGTTCGGCAATCCGCACCAGACCCTCTTGGAAGATCGCGACAGAATGCCATTCGGTTTTCTCTTTGCGCTCGCCGGTGTTGCGGTCTTTCCATGTCTCGGAGGTCGCGATGCGCAAGTTGCACACTTTGCCGCCGTTCTGAAATGAACGCACTTCGGGATCACGTCCCAAATTGCCGATAAGGATCACTTTGTTTACTGAGCCAGCCATGGCATCCCCCTTGGATATTTCGTGTCCCGCAAGCGTCGCAAACGCGAATCTGACGAGACGTATTTGGACGTGGTTATACCCAAACGCCGCGTCATAGAACATCTCTAACGCAGGCGTGACAGGAATTTTGGAACCAATCTCTGGTAACGCGGTTAATTTTGCGTATATTGCACCCAAAGCAGATGTCGTGGGGCAAAGACTGAATGCGCATAGGTGTAGTTGTTGCTGTATGCAGCGCGTTAATTGGTGAGGCCGCAGTGGCCGAAGGTTTGTCGTCTCGCAATCGCAAGTCGCTGTTTTCGTCGCAGACCAAAATTCTCGACAGCCGCGCGTCCAAGCAATATTCCGGTTCGGTGCGTTTGCAGCCTGCAAAGGTCAACACGCCGTCCAAATGGGCCAGCCCGTCGTACAAAGGCAAATACAAAGGCAAGTACCTGAACATGGCCCGCGATGCGGCGCGCAGGTACAACGTGCCCGAAGATTTATTCGTTCGTCTTGTACAACAAGAAAGCAACTGGAACCCGAATGCGAAATCGCATGTGGGGGCGTTCGGGCTGGCGCAGCTGATGCCGGCCACAGCGCGCTATTTGCGGGTAAACCCCCGTGATCCTTACGAAAACCTTGATGGTGGCGCGCGCTACCTCAAGGAACAGTACCGCGAATTCGGCTCGTGGCGCTTGGCCCTTGCGGCTTATAATGCGGGCCCGGGGGCGGTCAAAAAATACGGTGGCGTGCCGCCGTTCAAAGAGACCCGCAACTACGTCAAAGTAATCTGGGGCAGCTAAGGTCACACGTATCGCGTGTCTTCCTTTCGCCTGATCAGGTCCGCAATATTGCCACGATCCTTCGGTATGCCCTGTTTATTGGGCAACTAAGGGGCACGACATGGCCGTTTCTTCCACCAGTTTTGAAGAGCGTTTGACGCGTTTGGACTCTGGCACAGTCAAACTGTACGCAGGCGATGACACGCCGCAAAAATACAAAGCCGACAATCTGATTTGCGCCAAACAAAAGGTCAAAAAGACGTTCTGGACCGCGATTTTGTCAGGAGCCCCAGCGGGCGCATTAGCGGGTTACATGTTCAAAACCAACGTCGGGATCGAGATGTTCTTTTCTCAGTCCTTGCCGGTTTTGTATGCAATCATCAAAGCAGATCCGACAACCGCGGCCATCTGTTTGGCGATGCTGGCCGGGCCCGTATGCACCCTCGGGTTCCTGATTTTTGACCGCACGCAAAACCGTTTGGCGCAGTTTTGGTGGTCTTATCTGGCGGGATCAATCGGCGTGAACCTGACGACGTGGTACTATTTTTACTTGGCAATGTCTGCCGGCGCGTAAAGCCACACGCCGGCTTTAGGGTTATTGCGCTGCGATCTTGATCACAGGCTCCATCCTGGACAGAATGTCGTCGCTGAGGTGGCATTTGACCTGATGGCCATCGGCCAGTTTACGCACAGGCGGGATGTCTTTTTCACACAAGCCACCGGGCACGTCCGATTTCCAACGACACCGCGTCTGGAACGGGCAACCGGGGGGCGGGTTCATCGCCGACGGGATGTCGCCCTCAAGCACGATGTGCTGTTTTTCCACCGATGTATCCGCGATTGGCACGGCTGACAGCAACGCCTCGGTGTAGGGATGATAGGGGGGCGAAAACACCTGATCGGTTGTGCCCAATTCCACCACATGCCCCAGATACATCACCATCACACGATCGCTAAGGTAGCGCACAATCGACAAATCGTGGCTGATAAACAGCAGCGTGGTTTTGTGTTCGCGCTGGATTTCCATCAACAAATCAGTGACCGCGGCTTGCACCGACACGTCAAGCGCTGAAACAGGTTCATCCGCCACAACGATGCGCGCATCCCCGGCAAAGGCGCGCGCAATTCCGACCCGTTGCTTTTGTCCACCGGACAGCTGGCGCGGCATGCGGTCGGCAAATTCACGGGGCAGTTTCACCAGATCGAGCAGTTCTAGCATGCGCACGCGGCGCTCGGCCTCGTTTTTGCCGACCTTGAAAATTTCCAACGCGCGAATGATTTGGCGGCCAACTGTCATCGACGGGTTCAGCGTGTCAAACGGGTTCTGGAACACCATCTGGATGTCGGCGACGTTCTTGGTTGTGCGTGCCTCGATTGGCGTGTCCTGGATTTCTTCTCCGTCCAGCAAGATCGTGCCGTCACTCGCTGTTTCCAGCCCCATTAGGACCTTGGCAAAGGTGGATTTACCGCAACCGGATTCGCCCACGATGGCCAATGTTTCGGATTCACGCGCCTCGAATGTCAGGGTCTCGTTGGCCTTGACCACTTTGGTCGATCCGCCCCCAAACATCGCGTTCGCCGCCACCTCGTAGTATTTCTTAAGGTTCTTCATCGACAAGACAACCTCGCCAATTTCGCCTTTTTGTTTGACCTCGCCCAGTTCCAACGGCGCGTCCCAATCGATTTCGCCAAACTTCAGACAGCGGCTTTCGTGGCGGTCACCATGTTCAACCGTTTCCATCGGGATCGCTTTGGCGCGGTCACAGCGTCCGGCCTCAAAGTAGTCGCAGCGCGGTCCAAAATTACAACCCGAGGGGCGCTCGTGTGGCAACGGAAAGTTACCGGGGATCGCCACCAAAGGCCGTGCGTTTTTGTCCGCACCGGGCAGGGGGATCGAACGGAATAGGGCCTGCGTATACGGGTGTTGCATCTTGTCGAACACGTCTTCGATGCGACCGGTTTCGACGGCCTCGCCGGAATACATCACACAGATGCGGTCACAGGTTTCCAGCACCAGACCCAAGTTGTGAGAGATGAACAGCATCGAGGTGCCGTATTTCTTGCCAAGGTCTTTGACCAGCTCGACCACGGCGGCCTCGACTGTCACATCGAGGGCCGTCGTAGGTTCGTCCAAGATCAGCAAAGACGGCTCTGACATCAACGCCATCGCAATGACGATACGCTGTTGCTGGCCACCTGATAACTGATGGGGAAATGACTCCAAAATGCGTTTGGGATCGGGCAGTTTCACATCCGTGACAACCTGTAACGCGCGCTCGTAAGCGTCGTCAGATGACATGCCCTGATGGATCATCGGGACTTCCATCAGCTGCTTGCCGATCTTCATCGCAGGGTTCAACGACGCCATCGGTTCTTGGTAAATCATGGCAATCTCGGATCCGCGAATATCGCGCAACTCTTCCATGCTCATCGTGCCCAGATCGCGGCCCTTGAACTTGATCGAACCACCAACAACGCGCCCGTTTTTGCCCAAATCCTGCATGACCCCAAGGGCCACCGTAGATTTTCCGCACCCTGATTCACCAACCAACCCAACGGCTTCGCCCGGTTGAACCGTGACCGAAAAATCCATCACCGCAGGAATTTCGCGCAACCGCGTAAAAAAGGAAATCGACAGTTGATCAATCTCTAGGATCGGCCCGTCGTAATCTAGCTTTGTCATCTTCGTCTCCCAGATCAGACCTGCGTGGTGCAGTTTGTTCTGATCAAAAATACTTCGGGGGTCCGGGGGCAGCGCCCCCGGGACGGCTCCGTTTATCAGTCGCGCAGGCTTTCTTCGCGCAGACCATCCGCCAGCAGGTTTAGACCCAACACCAACGTCAGCAAGGACAAGGCTGGGGCAATTGCTGCGTGCGGATACAGCGCCAACAGGCGGCGACCGGCGTTAATCGTTGTGCCCCAATCCGGGCTTTCAGATTCCAAACCCAGACCAAAAAAGCCGAGCGTGCCCAAAAGGATTGTCGTGTAGCCAATGCGCAGGCAGAAATCTACGATCAGCGGGCCACGGGCGTTGGGCAGAATTTCCCAAAGCATGATGTACCACGGCCCCTCACCACGGGTTTGTGCGGCTGCCACGTAGTCGCGGGTTTTGATGTCCAACGCGAGGCCGCGCACGATCCGGAACACGGTGGGCGAGTTCACAAACACCACCGACACGAACACCACCAGAATGGCAGGGGGCATGTTGATTCCGTCCAGAACCGCGGGCAGACCGGGGATCCAATAGGTCTTGGTCGCAACGATCGCGCCGTCATTTGAAATCAACGACAGATAGGCCCACGCCAACACGCCCAGCACCACGATCAGCAGCGGTGTGCGCACCGATGGCTGTGTGTAAAAGCGCGAATTCAGCAGTATGGCAAAGAAGATCAGCGGGAACACGAACAGCACCGCAGCCATGTAGTTCGGAATACCCGTGGCGACAATCTCTGGCGTGACCAGCAGGTAGAACAACAAGATGACCGGAAAGGCCAGGATCAGGTTCGCGAGGAACGACAGGATCGTGTCCAGGCGACCGCCGTAGTAGCCCGCAGGCAGACCCAGCGTGATGCCGACCATAAAGGCAAACAGCGTCGCCATCGGTGCAATCAGAACGACGATCCACGCGCCTTTGAACAGACGGCTAAAGACGTCGCGCGCAAGGTTGTCTCCTCCCAGCAGGAACCACTGATAATCGCCGTCTGTCGCCCCGCGCAGGGGTGTTCCGGGCAATTTGTTCTTCATTCCCGACACCTGAGACAGGCTGTTGTGCGTGACCAGCATGTCAAACACACCGCCCATAACACCCGCCAAAACCCAGAACAGAACGATGCCAAACCCGATCATGCCCACGGTGCTGTCAAACAATTTGCCGTACAGACCAAGCTTGCGTTTGAACTTGAACGAGGCGGCAAAGATCACAATCATTGCGATCCAGACTGGCAACAACTGCTGCGCCATGCCACCAAAAATGCCAGCCTTTGGCCCCATCAGGATGCCAGCCAGCAGGTAGATCAGGACAATGCCGATCACCAGTATAAAGCTGAATTTGACGCCGGTGCCAACCAGCCCAGACACACCGGCACTGCTGCTGGCGGTTCCGTCAGATTGCATCCGAATAGGTTCGTCCGTCACAAACAGCGATGTCACAATTTGCACCACCACCAGAATGGCAAAGAGGCAAACAGCGAGGGTGAAAAACAGGTTTAGCGCGCTCAGGCTGCCTGTCCATGTTAATGGTTCCATGTGCTCATCCTCCCTTTATGAAATGCGAATGCGTGGGTTCAAAAAGACATAACCGATATCAGATATCAGCTGGGTCAGCAGAACCACCACAACAGAGACGACCGAAACGGCCAGTAAAAGTTCGATGTCGTTGTTGGATGCGGCTTGCACTAACAACCAGCCAAAGCCCTTGTAGTTGAACAAGGTCTCGACGATCACAACCCCGTTCAACAGCCACGGGATTTGCAACATAATGACAGTGAACGGCGCGATCAGCGCGTTGCGCAGCGCGTGTTTCATCACCACGTTACCAAAGCTGACGCCCTTTAGGCGGGCGGTGCGAATGTACTGCGCCGTCATGACTTCGGTCATCGAGGCCCGCGTCATCCGCGCGATATAGCCCATGCCGTACAGCGAGATGGTTAGAACGGGCAGGAAGAAGTTCTTGAACGTCGCATCGTCAACCGCGCGGGTGGCAGAGCCCGAGAACAGCGTCTTTGCGTCCATCCAGCCCCAGTCAACCAACAGCGGTGACAGACCGTTTTTCGAGGACGCCAAAAGCGCAATGAATATAACGCCAGAGACGTATTCGGGCGTCGCAGTGGTCGCGATCGAGAATGTTGATAGCGAACGGTCCAAACGCGATCCTTCGCGCATGCCCGCCAGAACGCCGACCCCTAGTGCCATTGGCACCATCAGCAGCAAAACAAAGCCCATCAGTTTGCCCGTGGCCCCGAGGCGCGTCATGACCAGCCCGCCAACGTCGGTTTTGAACACCGTAGAAGAGCCCCAATGGCCTTGCAGAACGCCGCAGAACGTTGCCCGTTGGTCTTGGGGGGTGTTGCGCGCAAAACAACGTCCCGTGACGATGGGGTTCCCGTCATCATCGACTTTTTCGGTGACCCAGCCCGGCATAACGCCAACCCAGCGGCCGAATTTTACGGGCATTGCATCGAGGTATCCGCGATCCCCCAGATAGCTTTCCACAGCCTCTTCGGACATGCGAAAGTTGCCTTGGGTTTTGGCGAGCTTTTCAAGGTTTGGATAAAGGTTCGTCAGGAAAAACACGATGAATGTCAGGCAAAGTGCCGTCAATAACATCACGCCCAGACGTCTGAGTATGAATATTCCCATGGGTGCCCCTGTTGGTAGGCTTGCGGCAGATTATTCTGCCTATGTTATAAGGAGCGACCGATTTTCGGTTCTTCTCCAGCCGTGTGTAGCGCCGATGGCACCTGTGAATTTGCATGAAAATTACGCCGCTCAGATGTTAAAACCGGGTCCGCACGGTGCGTCACCAATCCCATACACTCAAACATGCACCTCAATCCCCATCCGCCCATCAGGCAACAGAACGCGTCGTAGGTCAATGTGAAGTTTGCCCAAATAGTCGTGATCCAGCGACACCAAGACGTCTGAAAACGACATCGCGGCTTTGTAGGGAATTCGACTGGCGGATTAGGGCGAAACCGTCGATTTTCCTGACCCTTTGCGCAAAGCACTTGGGGTTTTAGAGGTGTGGTGCTGAATAAAGCGGGTGAAATAGGCGGCGCTGCCGAAGCGCAAGTGCCGTGCGATTTCCTGAAATGGCACGTCGGTGTCGATGAGCGCGGATTGCGCACTGTGCAACTGGCGCTCTGTTATGATGTCCGCCGCCGTGCGTCCTGTGGCGGCTTTGCAGGCGCGCGTCAGATGCGTTGGCGTCACGCTTAGCTCGGCGGCGTGATCCGCCATGCTGAACCCTTGCATCTCGGGGCGGATCAGATTGTCGCAAAACCGTGCAGACAAGCGGGCAGAGGCGTTTTGTTTGACGGGCAGGTTTTCAGGCAAGGCGATCTGGCGGCGCAACCACACCGAAATCAACCCCATGTGTGCATCCAGCGCGTCTTGGGCCAAGGCACGTCCGCGCGCCACTTCACGCCCTGCGGCCTCAAGCAGACCTGACATCTCGCCGATGGCATCGTTGTCGCGTACTCTGATCTGGCGGGGCTGTTCGGGCAGACGCAAGTCATTGCCAACAGGGCAGACCGCCACTTGGCCAAGCCCCTGACGGCCCATATCCAGCGCAAAGATCTGACCGCTGGGCACGTAGATCGCGTTGTGCACACCAACGCCGCGACGGGTGCCGTTCAACAGCAATCGACCTTGGCCACGGGTGATCCAGATCACCATGTCCTGTTGGCTTTCATGTGCCAAAGACAGCCGCCAAGGTTGGGTGCCGATCATCGCCGCGAGGCTGATAATATCAATATGTCCAAACATACACGGAATCTGTGTGAATGGATTGTTTTAGTCAATTTTTGATACTGGACGATAGAATTTTAACTCGGTTCTGTGTGGTTTATGCAATCTGGCTGGGATCAACCCTGATCCAGTCCTTCATTTTTGAACGGAACCACGTGCGTTGGCGTTTGGCATACTGACGGGTTGCGATGATCGCGGCCTCGCGGGCTTGATCCAAGGATATCTCGCCAATTGCGTGGGCCATTAATTCGGGCACTCCGATCGCGCGGCATGAGGGCAGGGCAGGATCAAAGCGGGTTTTCATGGCTGCGATTTCGTCCAGCGCGCCGTCGTCGATCATCAGGTCAAAGCGCTGCGCGATGCGCGGAGTCAGCCAGTCTTTGGGTGCATCCATCACGATGCAAGTGGCCTCAGCGGTGTTCAGCAGTGGCGCAGGGGTCGCGTCTTGCCACGTCGCAAGGCTGGTGCCGGTTGCGGTTAGAACCTCGTAGGCGCGCTGCACGCGGGCGCGGTTTTGCACGTCAATGCGCGCGCAGGTGGTAGAATCAAGGGCCGCCAACATGTGTTCGCGGGTCAGATCATCTGCGGCTTTGCGCACCTCTGGAGGCGTTGCAGGGATGTCTGCCAGCCCGTTCGTAAGAGCGGAAAAGTACAAACCGGTACCGCCAACGAAGATCGGGCGCGCGGAACCGCCTAACAGCGGCAAAATATCGCGTAGCCAGTGACCCGCCGAATAGGGGGCATCATAGGCCACGTGACGGTACAATTTATGGGGGACGAGCGCCTCTTCGGCGACGGACGGGCAGGCGGTAATTGTGCGCCAACAGCCATAAATCTGGCTTGCATCGGCATTTATAACGACCCCGCCGCCACTGCGCGCAATCGCCAAAGCCAGCGCGGATTTACCGGAGGCTGTCGGCCCTGCGATCAGCACCGGCTGGTCAGCGCGAATATGCGCCAACCCGAATGCGTCCAAAATATCCATTTCTTTTGCGCGTTGCCTCAAAGTTGGATTGAATTCTGGGCTGGTTTGCGACATTTTACGCCGAAACAAAACATAAATTGCAGGAGCGCCCACATGTCGTCACCCGAGACCGCTGAAAACAAGACCACGTTCAAACGGGTGATGCTCAAAATTTCGGGGGAGGCGTTGATGGGCGATCAGGGCTTTGGCCTGCATCCCCCCACGGTTGAACGCATCGCGGCCGAGGTGAAATCTGTGCACGACATGGGTGTTGAAATTTGCATGGTCATCGGTGGCGGTAACATTTTTCGCGGGCTGCAAGGCTCGGCCCAAGGGATGGAACGCACCACGGCTGACTACATGGGCATGCTGGCCACGGTGATGAACGCGCTGGCGATGCAATCCTCGCTCGAAGCGCACGGCATCCACACCCGTGTGATCAGCGCAATCACCATGAACGAAGTCGCCGAACCCTACATCCGTCGCCGCGCCGTGCGTCACCTCGAGAAAAAGCGCGTTTGCATCTTTGCCGCCGGCACAGGCAACCCGTATTTCACGACCGACACTGCCTCTGCGCTGCGGGCCAACGAAATGGCCTGCGAGGCGATCTTTATGGGCAAACAGGTAGACGGTGTTTACGACAAAGACCCTAAGAAACACGACGACGCAGTGCGCTACGACAACGTCAGCTACGACGATGTGCTGCAAAAGCGTCTCGGGGTTATGGATGCATCCGCCATCGCATTGGCCCGTGACAACAACTTGCCGATCATCGTGTTTTCTTTGGACGAGCCGGGCGGGTTCCGCGGGATTTTGGCGGGCGAGGGCACTTACACAACCGTCGGCGACTGACGGGGACTGCGTGAAATTTGCTCAAAACCTGCGCCATAGCTGACGCTAATAGCGCTGGATCGCTGGGCAAATTGAAAGTATACGGTTTAAATCAATAAAAAACGGCAGGCACACCACAATGTCAGAAGACTTTATGCTTGATACAGACGACCTTGAACGCCGCATGGATGGCGCGATGAGTTCGCTGAAAACTGAATTTGCATCGCTGCGCACAGGGCGCGGTTCTGCGTCGATGTTGGAACCGATCATGGTCGAGGCCTATGGCCAGCGCACCCCGATCAACCAGGTCGGAACGGTCAACGTACCTGAGCCACGCATGGTCACGATCAACGTCTGGGACAAATCGATGGTCCAAGCCGTCGAAAAAGCGATCCGCGAAAGCGGGCTGGGGATCAATCCGCAGTTGAACGGCACAATCATCATGCTGCCGATCCCCGAGCTGAACGAAGAGCGCCGTCGCGATCTGACCAAAGTTGCCGGACAGTATTCCGAAAGTGCACGGATTTCCGTGCGCAACATTCGCCGTGATGGCATGGACCAGATCAAAAAAGCCAAGAACGATGGCATGTCCGAGGATGACCAGAAAATCTGGGAAACCGAAATGCAGGACATGACCAACAAATACATCAAACTGGTTGATGAGATGCTTGAGACCAAACAAGCAGAGATTATGCAGGTTTAAAAGCGGCCGATTGCGCGTGAATGACACCTGATTTGGTGAAACACACTCAGAACAACGAGGATATCGCCATCGCTGATCGAGCAGAACAAACCGTTGAACAGGCCGCAGCCCAAGATCATGGACCGCGCCACGTGGCGATCATTATGGATGGCAACGGGCGGTGGGCGACACAGCGCGGGCGTCCGCGTCTGTTTGGGCACCACGCCGGTGCAAAACGCGTGCGCGAAATCGTCGAAAGCTGCCCTGACGTCGGGGTGAAATACCTCACGATCTTTGCATTCTCGACGGAAAACTGGAAACGCACGCAGGTCGAAGTGGCAGGACTAATGAGCCTGTTTCGCCGCTACATCACCAAAGAGGCCCGCGCGTTGGACGGGTTTGGCGCGCGCGTGCGGTTCATCGGGGATCGGGTGCGTCTGGATGCTAAACTGATCAAACTGATGGACGATCTTGAGGACATGACCGCCCACAACACCTCGATCAACCTGACAATTGCGTTGAATTACGGTGGCCGCGACGAGGTGGCCCGCGCTACAAAACGTCTGGCTGAAGAGGTCGCAGCGGGCCGTCTGAGCCCCGAAGATGTAGATGAAGAAACCCTGCCAAAGTATTTGGATACTTACGTTTTACCTGATCCGGACCTCGTGATCCGCACCAGTGGCGAAGCCCGCATTTCGAATTTCCTGCTGTGGCAGTCGGCCTACGCAGAATACGAATTCATTGAAACGCTCTGGCCTGATTTCTCGAAAGAGGAATTTGCGAAGCTATGTGCCTCGTATGGCGGACGCGAGCGTCGGTTTGGGGCGGTGAAAACATGAGCGGAAATCTCAAATGGGCCGATCTTGCCATTCGCCTCAGCTCGGCCCTTGCGATGGTATTGGTCGGAATTTGGGGCGTTTGGATGGGGTCCCACGCGTTCCACGTCCTGGTCTCGTTGATTTGCGGTTTGATGATCTGGGAATTGGTGCGCATGATTGCACCGCGCAACGCGCCATTGGCCCTGCAACTGGGCACCCTTAGCGGCGTCGCCTTGATCATCGCGATCTATTTACCGTCCGGGTTTTCCTTTCCGTTGCTAATGGCACCAGCCTTTGTCGGCTTTGGCCAACTGAACAAGCACCGCGTTATTTTTATGATCTTTGCGGTGATGGTTTTGCTGGCGGGCTTTGGCATGATGTCGGTGCGCGATGATCTGGGGCTTGGCTGGATGATGTGGCTGATCTGCGTCGTCGTGGCCACAGACGTGCTGGGCTATTTCGCAGGGCGTTTGATCGGCGGGCCGAAATTCTGGCCGGCAGTCAGCCCGAAAAAGACATGGGCGGGCACTGGTTTTGGCTGGATCGGGGCGGCACTGGTCGGCTGGGGTTTTGCACTGAACTCCGGTGCCACATTCGAATTGATTGGCATTTCGATCGCAATCTCAATGGCGTCGCAAATGGGCGACATCGCCGAAAGCGCAATCAAACGGATGATGGACGTCAAGGATTCCAGCGCATTGATCCCGGGTCACGGCGGCGTTTTGGACCGCTTTGACGGGATGTTGGGCGCGTCCGTGTTCTTGTTGATCGTGGGGCAAATCATCGGCTTTCCCCCTGGGCTCGCATGACAAAACGGCGGGTTAGTATACTTGGGGCCACGGGCTCGATCGGACAAAATACCATTGATTTGATCGCACGCGATCCGGATCACTACGACGTGGTGGCCCTGACCGGCGCGCGCAATATTGGGCAGCTTGCGCGTGACGCGATCAAGCTGAACGCAGATATCGCAGTGACGGCCCACGATGATTTGCTGGATGATTTGCGTGCTGCATTGGCGGGCAGTGGGGTTCAGGCGGCCGCGGGGCAGGCGGCCTTGGACGAGGCCGCAGCGCGCCCTGCCGATTGGGTCATGTCAGCGATTGTCGGGGCTGCGGGTTTGGCCCCGGGCATGGCCGCCTTGGCGCAAGGCGCAACTTTGGCGCTGGCCAACAAGGAATCGCTGGTGTGTGCCGGTGCGTTGATCAAGGCGACGGCGGCGACACACGGCGCGCGCATCCTGCCAGTGGACAGCGAACATTCCGCCGTTTTCCAAGCTTTGATCGGTGAAAACATCGCAGCGGTCGAGCGGATCATTATCACCGCCAGCGGTGGTGCATTTCGCGACTGGCCGATTGCGGATCTGGCGAATGCGTCACTGGCGCAGGCGTCCTCGCATCCCAACTGGGACATGGGCCAACGGATCACGATTGATTCTGCGTCGATGTTCAACAAGGCCATGGAACTGATTGAAACCCGTGAGTTTTTTGAGGTCTCTCCATCCCAAATCGAAACTGTCGTGCATCCGGAATCGATGATTCACGCATTGGTCGGGTTCAACGATGGTGCCTTGATGGCGCATGTTGGCCCGCCGGATATGCGCCACGCAATTGGCTTTGCGCTGCACTGGCCGACGCGCAAAACCTTGCCGGTTGCGCGTCTGGATCTGGTGCAAATCGGCGCGCTGACGTTTCGTGCCCCTGATGAAACCCGCTGGCCTGCTTTGCGCCTTGCACGCGAGGTGATGGAACGTGGCGGCATGGCAGGGGCGGTGTTCAACGCGGCCAAAGAAATCGCGCTGGATGGTTTCATTGGCGGTCACATTCAGTTTACCCAGATGGCCGATATCGTGGCGGTTGTGTTGGACACTGCCAATCGCGATGGTGGTGCGCTGAATGCCAGCCACATTGATGCCACGATGACACTTGATAATGTGCGCGAGGTGAACCATCTCGCACGCAAGGCCGCCCAAGCGGCAATAAAAAACAGAGCAGGATAAAAACGTTGGATATCGGAACACTGGTTGGTCAGTTTGGTGGATTTTTCTGGGTGATCCTCGCCTTTATTGTGGCGCTCAGCGTGATCGTCGCGATCCATGAATATGGTCACTACATTGTGGGCCGTTGGTCGGGCATTCATGCGGATGTGTTTAGCATCGGCTTTGGCCCCGTCATCTGGAGCCGTAAGGACAAGCGCGGCACCCAGTGGCAAATCGCGCTGCTGCCTTTGGGCGGCTACGTGAAATTCGCCGGCGACGCCAACGCGGCCTCTGGCAAAGACGAAGAGGCGATGGAAGAGGTTGCAGCAGATCCAGAAGCATTGCGCAAAACCATGCACGGCGCGCCACTTTGGGCCCGTGCATTGACCGTGGCGGCCGGGCCTGTGTTCAACTTTGCATTCTCGGCAATCCTGTTTTTTGGCGTGGTGATGTGGTCGGGCACGCCCAGCGACCCCCTGACTGTATCCAAACTGCGCTCATTGCCTGATGTGCAAAGCGGCTTGCAACCTGGCGACCGTATTTTGCGGATCGAGGGCCAAGAGGTGCCCAGTTTTATCGGAAATGACGTTTTGAAATTCGCCAACGCTTTGCCACGGCAGGCGGAATTGGCCTACGAGGTCGAGCGTGACGGCGAAACTGTCAGTACTGTTGGCCCGTTTCTGGCACCGGCGCGTGTCGGCGGTGTGACGCCGCGCAGTGCGGCGCAAGTGGCTGGCCTGAAAGAGGGCGACGTGATCACCCACGTGGACGGCACGCGCATTTACGCGTTTGGCGATCTGGCGCGCGTGGTCGAATCCTCGGACGGTCGCGGCATCCCGCTGATCGTTTGGAGCGATGGCGTATCGCGCGACATTACCTTGACCCCGAAACGTGTGGATGAACCGCAGGACGAGGGCGGTTTCGTCACGTATTGGCGCATCGGTGTGGCGTCAAGCATGGCGTTCGAACCTGCCTACGAAAGTGTCGGCGTCTGGGATGCCTTAAGTGGCAGCGTGTCGCAAGTGGGGCGGATCATCACCGGGTCGATCACCGGATTGGGGTCTATGATCGCCGGGCAAATCAGCACCTGCAATCTGTCTGGCCCAATCGGCATTGCGCAAACATCGGGCGCGATGGCAAGCCAAGGCGTCGACAGCTTTATCTGGTTCATTGCGGTGCTGAGCACAGCGGTGGGACTGCTAAACCTGTTCCCGATCCCAGCATTGGATGGCGGTCATCTGGTGTTTTACGCCTTTGAATCTGTCACCGGACGCCCGCCAAGCGATCGCGCGCTGCGCATTTTGATGACGATCGGTCTGACCTTGGTGTTGGGGCTGATGATGTTTTCGTTGTTCAACGATATATTCTGTCCGTAACGGGCGTTGCGCATCAGGGCGGGCCACATATTGGCCTGCCCAATTGCTGCCACATTTGGTCCCAATTGCCACCACATTCGCGAGGTAGAGTTTTCTTAACAAAAGGAATTCGACCATGCAGACGCTTCAATCCAGCTACCGCGGCCTAAGCCTACTCCTAGACTTGAACTGGGATCGCGCCTTGTATTTGGGCACGCTGACAGCCGGCCTTTGCTTGGGCATTTGGATGAGCGGGCTTTAATCCGCCGCCCACCAGCAGCGATACCCACCACATGTTGTGAAAATTAAGTGCTCAGACCACCGTGTCTGGGCCTTTGTCGTTTTGACAAGCCTTTGTATTCTCGGTACTCAGAAAGAAATAGATGTCTGAAGGTGGGGGCAATCCATGAGACTGGGGTTTTCGAAAATGCGTGCAGGCAAAAAAGTCGGATCAACGAGTGTGCAGACAATTGTACGCGCATTTGGCGTTTTTCTACTAATTTCAGCGGTTTGGGCGGTGCAATCGGCACCTGCTGTTGCGCAGAATTTCAAATTCAATCGCGTTGTCGTTGAAGGCAATGCGAGAATTGGCGATTCAGCGGTGATTTCTCAGTCGGGAATCGCACAGGGCCAAACGGTCAGCGCCGGCCAGCTAAATGACGCCTATCAACGTCTGCAAAACAGCGGATTGTTCGAAAGCGTTGAAATGGCGCCTGCCGGAAACACGTTGCGCATCACAGTTGTTGAATTTCCGACAATCAATCGCGTCAGCTTTGAGGGCAACCGCCGCATCAAAGATGAAGCGATGTCGGCTTTGGTTACCTCTGCTGAACGCCGCGTTTTCAACCCCTCCGTTGTCGAAGCGGACGCCGCGGCCATCGCCGAAGCCTACACAAACGACGGCCGTTTGGCGGCACGTGTCACCCCGCGCATCATCAAACGGTCCAACAACCGGGTTGATGTGGTGTTCGAGATTTTCGAAGGTGACGTTGTCGAAATCGAACGCCTGAGCTTTGTGGGCAACCGTATTTATTCTGACAATCGTTTGCGCCGTGTTCTGGATACCAAACAAGCCGGTCTGTTCCGCGCGTTGGTGCGCAAAGACACGTTTGTTGAGGATCGCATCGAATTCGACAAGCAAATCCTACAAGATTTTTACTTGTCGCGTGGCTACATCGATTTCCGCACTAATTCTGTGAACGCACAATTGGCGCAAGAACGTGATGGCTATTTCCTCGCCTTCAATATCCAAGAGGGCCAGCAATTCAAATTTGGCGAAATCACCACTGTTTCCAACATCAATTCAGTGGATTCAGATGACTACCAAGACGTCATTCGTGTCCGCCCCGGTGTCGTTTATTCGCCTACCTTGGTGGAGCAAGAGATCGCCCGCATGGAGCGTTTAGCCGTCAAGCAAGGTGTTGATTTTCTGCGGGTCGAACCGCGTATCAAACGCAATGACCGCGATCTGACGCTGGATGTCGAATTCGTTCTGTCACGCGGTCCACGCGAATTTGTGGAACGCATCGACATCGAAGGCAACACGACGACACTGGATCAAGTGATCCGCCGTCAATTCGACTCCGTCGAAGGTGACCCGTTGAACCCGCGCGAAATTCGCGAAGCCGCGGAACGCATTCGCGCATTGGATTTCTTTTCATCCTCGCAAGTGAATGCCCGAGAAGGCTCTGCGCCGGATCAGGTCATTGTTGATGTTGATGTTGTCGAACAACCGACCGGGGCGCTCAGTTTTGGTGGATCATTTTCAGCAACTGACGGGTTTGGTCTTGCGATCAGTTTTGTGGAAAAGAACTTTGTGGGTCGGGGCCAACAACTTAGCCTTGATTTTTCAACGGCAGAAGAATCCGAGAGCTACGGATTCCGGTTCGCAGAGCCTGCATTCTTGGGCCGGAATGTAGAGTTTGCAATCGCGCTGAGCTATAGCGAAACAGACAGCGATTACGCTACGTATGACACAGAGCAGATATTCTTTCGGCCAAGCCTGTCGTTCCCGATTGCTGAAAATGCCCGTTTGCAACTGCGCTACACTGCAGAGCGCATTGATGTGCTCGAGCGTGACACGTCCGTTAACGGCACAATCATCGCGTCCGACATTGCAGCAGGTCCGCAAATATCGTCTGCCCTTGGCTACCAATACACCTATGACACACGCACCACCGGCATTGATACGGATCGTGGATTTTTATTCCAGTTCGGCCAAGACTTTGCCGGCGTTGGCGGGGACAGCGAGTACATCAAAACCACGGCCAAAGCGATTGCGCAGCGCAAAATCTTTAACGAAGAGGTCACATTGCGTGCGACTTTGGAAGCCGGTGGATTGTCGTGGGTCAGCGGGACAAACCGTGCTGCGGATCGCTTTATTATTTCCTCACAAACGTTCCGTGGGTTTGAGACAGGCGGTATTGGCCCGCGCGACGGTGTGAAAGGCGATGCATTGGGCGGCAACTTGTTTGTGGTGGCCCGTTTTGAAGCCGAATTCCCTCTGGGTTTACCTGAGGAATATGGCATCACAGGCGCGCTGTTTTACGACGTTGCCAACCTTTGGGACCTAAGCGACGTGAACACAGGTGGCACGGCTGTAGATGGCGAGAGTGGCGCGTTCCGTCATGTCATCGGCTTTGGCATCCTTTGGGAAACGCCGGTTGGCCCACTGCGGTTCAACTTTACCGAGGCCATCAAAAAAGAAGACTACGACATCGAGCAGACGTTTGATTTGACGCTGACCACCAAGTTCTGATCCGCTATGGGACAAACCCCGTTTAGCAAATCATGTTTGAAAATACTGATGGCCGCAGTGCTGTCATCGGTATTGAGCGGCGGATTTGTCATGACGCTTGTTTCAGCGGTGCAGGCTCAGTCAACTGAAACGGTGCGCAGCCCGATTCTGGTTGTGGACAGCGAGCAGCTTTATGTTGGCAGCGCGTTCGGGAAACGTGTTGCGCGGGATCAAAGCCGGCTTAGCGCTGCTTTGGTCGCCGAGAACGTCGAGATCGAACAAGAACTGTCGGCACAAGAGCAGTCTTTGACAGAGCGACGCGCCACCACACCTGCGGCCGAGTTCAGAAAACTTGCCGATGAGTTTGATGCAAAGGTGCAAGCCACACGGTCCCGCCAGTTGGGAAAAACCCAAGCGTTGACGCAACTTTTGGAGCAGCAGCAAGTCGTCTTCCTTCAGTCTGCTGGTCCGGTGTTGGAAAACCTGATGCGCGACGCAGGGGCCGCAGTGCTTTTGGACCGTCGTAATGTGTTTTTTAGCGCGGATGCCGTCGATGTCACAGGTGCCGCAATATTACGGATTGACGCAACCCTTGGCGAAGGTGCGCCGCTGGCGGCCCCAAAGAACGCGCCGCCAGTCGAGTGATCACCTTGCCCACGATGGTTTGGCTTGCTAGGCAGTTATGAGTATTTAAAATCAAGACAAGGAAAGAGCAGGCCCATGAGTTCCGAGCTTCTGAGCGCAGACATCCATCTGATCCAGCGCATTCTGCCCCACCGCTATCCATTTCTTCTGGTTGATAAAGTTGTCGATATTGACGGCATTCATTCGGCGCGTGGCATCAAAAACGTCACCATGAACGAACCGCATTTTCAGGGCCATTTTCCTGGCAATCCGATTATGCCGGGTGTCACAATTGTCGAAGCAATGGCGCAAACGGCGGCTGTCATGGTGGGCACTGCGCTGAACATGTCTGACAAGGAATTGCTGGTCTATTTCATGGCAATCGATGGCTGCAAATTCCGCCGCATGGTTATTCCGGGCGATGTTCTTGAGCTAAAGATGAAAACCATTCGTGGTAAGCCCGGCGGCAAGGTTTGGAAGTTTTCGGGCGTGGCCGAGGTCGCAGGCGAATTGGCGTGCGAGGCGCAATTCACCGCGATGATCGACCTACCTAAGGAGTAAGAGCGCGTGAGCAATATTCACCCCTCAGCCATAATCGAGGCCGGCGCGCAAATTGATCCAACCGTCAAGGTGGGTCCGTTTTGTTTGGTCGGTCCTGAAGTTGTGCTTGCCGCTGATGTTGAGCTGAAAAGCCATGTTGTTGTGACGGGGGCTACGGAAGTGGGCGAAGGGACCGTCATTTACCCTTTTGCGGTGATCGGTGAAATCCCGCAGGATCTGAAATTCAAAGGCGAACAATCGCGCCTTGTGATCGGCAAGCGCAATCGCATCCGTGAACATGTTACGATGAATGTCGGCACCGAGGGTGGTGGTGGTGTCACGCGCATTGGTGACGATGGGATGTTCATGGCAGGCTGTCACATCGCTCATGATGCAGTCATTGGCGATCGTGTTGTTTTGGTGAATTCGGTGGCGATCGCCGGGCACGCGGTGCTTGAGGACGATGTGATTGTTGGCGGTCTGGGCGGTGTGCATCAGTTTGTCCGCGTTGGGCGTGGTGCAATCGTTGGCGCGCTGACCAAGGTCACGCATGACGTTATTCCATACGGTCTGGTGCAGGCCCCGCGCGGCGAGCTGGAGGGCTTGAATTTGGTTGGATTGAAACGTCGCGGTGTTGCGCGCGCCGACATCACGGCCCTACGCGCGGCGTTTCAGATGCTGGCGCAGGGTGAGGGCACGTTCCATGATCGGGCAGAGCGACTGGGTGCCGATACAGACAGCGCCTATGTCAAAGAAATCACAGATTTTGTTTTGGGCGAAAGCGATCGCTCATTCTTGACGCCACGCTGATGTTGGCGCTGATTTGTGGCACAGGCGATTTGCCCGCAAAAATCGCCGCAGCGCAGGCTGAACCACCGCTGATTTGTGTGATCGAGGGGTTTGCCCCCACAGGTCTCAAGGCGGATTTGGTGTTTTCGTTTGAAACACTTGGGACGTTGCTGATTGAATTGGGCCATCACGGCGTCACCGAGGCCTGTGCTTGCGGTGCCATTGATCGCCCGCAAATTGACCCTTCAAAGCTGGATGAGAACACGGCACCGCTGGTGCCGTTGTTGATGGGGGCGATAACGTCAGGGGACGATGCAGCGCTGCGGGCGGTCATGGGCCTGTTCGAACAGACCGGTTTCAGAGTGCGTGCTGCGCATGAGCTGGCGCCGGAATTGATTGCTCAGCCTGGTGTGTTGTCTGAAAAATGGCCCGATGCCCAGATGCGTCTGGACGCAAAATTGGGTGCGGATGTGTTGGCCGCGATGGCCCCGTATGACGTGGGCCAAACCTGTGTGACAGGGGGCGGGCAACTGTTGGGAATGGAGACCATTGGCGGTACGGATCATATGATCGCGACGCTGCCAAAAACGCCACTGCTGGCGCAGGGTGTATTGGTCAAAGGCCCTAAGATTGGCCAAGACATGCGCGCAGATATGCCAACAATCGGGCCGCGCACTCTCGAGGCGGTGATTGACGCGGGTCTTGCTGGCATCGTGATTGATGCGGGTGACGTGTTGTTGCTGGACGCGGATCGTTGCATTGCGCTGGCGAATGCTGCGGGCATTGTCCTTTGGTCGCGCACGGGCGAATGAGCATGCGCGTGTTTGTCGTGGCCGGCGAGGTGTCTGGTGACAAGCTGGGCGGTGCGTTAATGGCTGGCCTGCGCGAATTGCAACAGGACGTGTCATTCGACGGTATTGGTGGCGCTCAGATGCAGGCCCAAGGGCTGACCAGCCGTTTTGAGATGAACGAGCTGAGCGTGATGGGGATTGCAGAAATCCTCCCTAAGTATTTCCACCTGAAACGCCGGATCCGTGAAACAGCGCAGGCGGTGATCGACACAAAACCTGACGTGTTGATCACCATCGACAGCCCCGATTTTTCCCTGCGCGTGGCAAAGCTGGTGAAAGAAGCCAGTGACATTCGCTGTGTGCATTACGTGGCACCGTCCGTGTGGGCGTGGCGCCCGGGGCGCGCTGTAAAGATGGCAAAAGTCATTGATCACGTGCTGGCACTGCTGCCTTTTGAACCGCCCTACATGGAAGCGTCGGGAATGGAATGTGATTTCGTCGGGCATCCTGTTGTGGCGGAACATGTGGCGTCGTCGGATGATGCAAAGGCGTTTCGGGATCAACATGGTTTGGGTGACGCTGACCCATTGCTGTTGGTATTGCCCGGATCACGGCGGGGCGAGGTGTCGCGACTAGCTCCGGTTTTGGGGGACGCGTTAAAGCCGTTGGTGGCAGCACATCCCAACTTGAAGGTCGTAGTTCCTGCGGCCGGACCGGTTGCGAATTTGGTACAAGAGCAGGCCAAAGAGTGGCCCATAGAGCCGCTGATCCTTGACCCAAGCGGTCAGTCGCTTGCGGCGGCAATGGCGGATAAACGCGCCGCATTTGCTGCCGCTGACTTTGCGATTGCCGCGTCTGGCACGGTCATGCTGGAACTGGCTGCGGCACAGACCCCAACGGTCAGCATCTACACGGTGAATTGGCTGAGCCTTAAGATCATGCAAGGGTTGGCCATCGTTGATACGGCCAATTTGATCAATTTGGTGTCGGACACCCGCCATGTGCCCGAATTTATCGGGGCCAACTGCCGCGGTGATTTGGTTGCGGGCGGATTAGAGACGCTGATGGCTGATCCTGAACCGCAGCGCGCGGCTATGGGCGTCACGATGACGCGTTTAGGGCAGGGTGGCGAAGACCCCGGTTTGCGCGCTGCACGTGCCGTGCTGGACCGGATGCCCAAGGCCTGACCTGATCCAAAGGCGCCCGCTGACGCGGGCATTCCATATTTTATCGGTGCGTGTCGCTAACCTTTGTGGATCCAGCCACCGCCAAAGATACGGCTGCTGTCGCGGTCGTAAAACACGCAGGCTTGGCCCGGGGATACGCCTTGTTCTGCGGTGATCAATTCCACCGTTGCTTCGGTGTCCGAAATCGGGCGGATGATCGCATCTGTCGGCGGACGGGTCGAGCGCACGCGCACGCCCACATGCCATTCCGTGCGGCTGGTCAGAGGTTCATCCCCCAGCCAGTTGATTTCTTTGAGCGGTACAATCCGTGTCGCCAGCATTGATTTGGGCCCAACGATAACATGGCGTGTGTTGGGGTCCAGTTTCACAACATAAAGCGGATCGGCAAGGCCGCCGATGCCGAGACCTTTGCGTTGGCCGATGGTGTAGTTAATGACGCCGTCATGCTGCGCCAGCACCTTGCCGTCGACGTCGACAATGTCGCCGGGTGCGGCTGCTTCTGGGCGCAGTTTGCGAATGACCGAGGCGTAGTCGCCGTTGGGCACAAAGCAGATGTCCTGGCTGTCGGGTTTGTCGGCCACACTAAGCCCGTATTTCGCGGCCAGTGCGCGAGTGTCATCCTTTGACGGCAGATGCCCAAGCGGAAAACGCAGGTAGTCGAGCTGTTCCGGGGTGGTGGAGAACAGGAAATAGCTTTGATCGCGGTTGGCGTCTGCGGCGCTGTGCAATTCGGGGCCTGCATCGCCCATCATCCGTTGAATGTAGTGGCCGGTCGCCATGCAATCGGCCTCAAGGTCTTTGGCGGTTTCAAGCAGGTCTTTGAATTTCACGCGCTCGTTGCAGCGGATGCAGGGTACAGGGGTCGCACCGCCTAGATAGCTGTCAGCGAATTCGTCAATCACCGCGTCCTTGAACACGTTTTCATAGTCCAAAACATAGTGCGGAAAGCCCATAGTTTCGGCGACTCGGCGTGCATCATGAATATCAAGACCGGCACAGCATGCGCCTTTTTTTGCCAAGGCAGCACCGTGATCGTACAGCTGTAGAGTGACGCCAACCACATCGTAGCCTTGTTCGGCCAGCATCGCGGCGACAACCGAACTGTCCACGCCACCCGACATTGCAACCACCACGCGCGTCTCGGAAGGTGGTTTGGCAAAGCCCAGAGAATTGAGCGTTTTGTTTTGATCCAGTGCCATGGTGGCATCTCCGAATGGGGTCAGTTTGGGCGTCTATCACGTCGTTTGTCACGTGGCCCAACACAAGGTTTGTAGAATGTCTTAGAAAATATAGGAAAATCCTAATCATTCTCAAGGGCCAGCTTCACCGCTCATTAAGCCTAATTGCGCGAATGTTCCAGCCAAGACAAAGATTGGGACAATAAATCGGGTGAAAAAATGTATCTAAAAAAGGTGGAAGGACCGCGTGCAGTGACGCTGCCGGACGGTTCAATAATGACCAAGGCGGATTTGCCAAGCGAAACGACGCGCCGATGGGTGGCGTCGCGCAAGGCGGCAGTTGTGCGTGGTGTTTTGTATGGTTTGCTCTCGGAAGAGGCAGCCTTGACTAGCTACAAATTAAGCGAAGATGAATTCAAAGAGTGGGTTCGGGCCGTCAGTTTGCACGGAGAAGCCGCTTTAAAAGCCACATCTGTTCAGAAATATAGACAATTTTAGGTTGTATGGCTAATATCTAGTTATCGGTAACCGATGGTTAACCTTTTTTGTTCACGTTTAGTGCCAATGGTTAACCCTTGATGTGATGCGGAGAAAAAGAATGCGTGTGCTGCTGGTTGAAGACGATCCAACGACCTCGAAGAGTATCGAATTGATGCTTACCCATGCCAACCTGAACGTCTATGCGACGGACCTGGGCGAAGAGGGGATCGATCTCGCAAAGCTTTATGATTACGATTTGATCCTTCTTGACCTCGATCTACCGGACATGAACGGCCACGATGTGTTGCGCCAATTGCGCCTTGCGCGGATTGAAACGCCGATTTTGATCCTGTCGGGGGCCGATGATACCGAAAGCAAGATCAAAGGCTTTGGGTTTGGGGCAGATGATTATTTGACGAAACCATTCCACCGTGAAGAACTGGTGGCGCGTATCCATGCGATCATTCGCCGGTCCAAAGGTCACTCGCAATCAGTGATCAACACAGGTCAGATTGCCGTTAATCTTGATGCCAAAACAATCAGCGTGCAGGGTAAAACCGTGCATCTGACGGGTAAAGAGTACCAAATGCTGGAACTGCTGAGCCTGCGAAAAGGGACAACTTTGACCAAAGAAATGTTCCTGAACCACCTCTATGGCGGCATGGATGAACCCGAATTGAAAATCATCGATGTGTTCATCTGCAAGCTGCGCAAAAAACTCAGCGTTGCCACTGGTGGTGAAAACTACATCGAAACGGTTTGGGGGCGCGGTTACGTCTTGCGCGATCCAGAACCTGTGGCTGCGCCTGAAGATCACCGATTGGTTGTCGGCGCACGATAGATCAAGCGACCTCATAAATTACGGCACCGTCGACCTTTGGTTCGGTCGACACCGCTGCACGGGCGGTAGGCGATACTTTCGGGTGTCGCCTGTCGCCGTTTTTAGATGACCAAACTATTCCGCACATTTTGGACCGAATCCAACTGGACCTGCCCTTGTCCGCCGCCTATTTCTATAGAGCACACGAAGGGGCAGACCATTGAATTTTGAACGCGACATATCCGTGCTGACATATGAAGATGCGCAAAGCGAACTTGCGCAGTTGGCCGAAATGTTAGGCAAGGCCAACACGGCCTACCATGGAAAAGATGCACCCGATCTAGATGATGCAGACTATGACCGACTGAAACGGCGTAATTCTGCGCTTGAGGCTGCCTTTCCTGATCTTAAACGTACCGATAGCCCCTCGGATCAAGTCGGTGCGGCGCCCTCCGAAGGGTTTTCAAAAATCACGCACGCGGTTTCAATGTTGTCCTTGTCCAACGCGTTTGATGCTGAGGATGTGACCGAGTTCGACAGTCGTATTCGCAAGTATCTAGGGCTAGAGGCAACGACGCCTTTGCCCTTTACGGCTGAACCCAAGATCGATGGTCTGTCTTTGTCTTTGCGCTACGAAGACGGGCGACTTGTTCATGCGGCGACACGTGGTGATGGTTCCGTTGGCGAAAACGTCACAACCAACGCACGTACGATTGCCGATATTCCGCAACGATTGGCGCATGCTCCAAAAACGGTAGAAGTCCGCGGAGAAGTCTACATGTCACATGCCGATTTCGAAGCGCTAAACGCTAATCAAAGCAAAAAGGGTGGCAAGTTATTTGCCAATCCGCGCAACGCAGCTGCAGGTTCATTGCGCCAATTAGACGCTGAAATCACCCGCGCGCGGCCGTTGCGGTTTTTTGCCTATGCTTGGGGCGAGCTGTCTGAGCCCTTGGCCGACACACAAATGGGTGCGATTGATCGGCTCGAAACGTTGGGTTTTAAAACAAATCCTTTGACGCAGCTTTGCGATGGGCCAGAGGCGTTGGTCACGCATTACGGCAAAATCGAACAGCAAAGGGCTAACCTTGGCTATGACATTGATGGTGTTGTCTACAAAGTTAATGATTTGGCGCTGCAAGCCCGACTAGGGTTTCGGTCCACGACACCGCGATGGGCAATCGCGCATAAATTCGCGGCGGAATTGGCGTGGACCCGATTGGAAGGCATCGACATTCAAGTCGGACGCACAGGCGCACTTAGCCCCGTTGCACGCCTCGCACCTGTCACCGTAGGCGGCGTGGTCGTTTCAAACGCGACCTTGCACAACGAAGATTACATCGCAGGTCGAGACGCCAAAGGTGGTGAAATTCGTGAGGGCAAGGATATCCGTATCGGCGACTGGGTGCAGATCTACCGTGCGGGTGACGTTATCCCGAAAATTGCGGATGTAGATATCAGCAAACGACCTGAAGATGCCGTGCCTTTTGATTTCCCGCATCGATGCCCTGAATGCCAAAGCGACGCGCCGCGCGAAGTTGGGGATGCTGTGCGTCGCTGCACAGGCGGGTTGATTTGTCCTGCTCAAACCGTAGAAAAATTGAAACACTTTGTTGGCCGCTCTGCCTTTGACATCGAAGGGCTTGGGGCCAAACAGGTCGAACAATTCCATACCGACGGTTGGATCGCTGAACCCGCCGACATTTTTACGCTGCGGGATCGCTTTGGCAGCGGTATGCAACAGCTGAAAAATCGCGAAGGGTGGGGCGACAAGTCGGCATCTAATCTGTTCGATGCAATCGATGAAAAACGCGTGATCGGGTTGGGCCGCTTGTTGTTTGCCCTCGGTATTCGCCATGTGGGCGAGGCAGCCTCGAACCTGTTTGCAGCGCATTTTGGAACGTGGACTGCGTTAAGTGACGGGATGGATGCGGCAAAACCTTTGTCTGGACCCGTTTGGGACGACTTGGTGGGCGTGGACGGGGTCGGCGAGGTCATGGCAACGTCGCTCGTAAACGCATTTTCGAACCCTGAAGAACGCGCCGCAATCAATCGGTTGGCAGCACTGTTGGACATCCAAGATGTCGTTCGCCGCGACACATCAAGCAGCCCGGTTGCAGGCAAAACCGTCGTCTTCACCGGGTCTCTTGAAAAAATGACCCGCGCTGAGGCAAAGGCCAAAGCCGAGCGATTAGGGGCCAAAGTCTCAGGCTCTGTTAGCGCAAAGACGGACCTTTTAGTGGCAGGGCCAGGGGCCGGTTCCAAGGCGAAAAAGGCTGTCGAATTGGGCGTTCAAACCTTAGACGAGGACGAATGGCTCGCCCTGATCGAGGGATTATGAGGGGGCGCCCGACCTCTCTTTTTCCGCTTTTTGCCGGTCTGGAAACGCTGGCTGGGGTGGGCCCAAAAACCGCCAAACTGTTTCCGCAGCTTGGTGTCGAAGCACCACGTGATCTGCTGTTCACCTTGCCCCACACTGGGATCGATCGCCAACTGCGGACCTCCATTCAAGATGTGACTTTGCCCGCGACCGTCACGGTCAGTGTGACCATTGGCGCGCATCGTCCGGCGCGCAATAAAGGTGGTGCGTACCGTATTCAAGTCGAAGACGAGGGCACGTCATTTCAGTTGGTCTATTTCCATGCGCGCGGCGATTATCTAGAGCGGACTTTGCCAACTGGATCACGCCGCATCGTTTCGGGCCGTGTCGAATTATTCGATGGCATTGGCCAGATGGTGCATCCGGATCATGCCGTTCCAGAAGAGGATGCAAACGACATTCCCAGCTTTGAACCGGTCTATCCCTTGACCGCAGGCGTGACCCAAAAGACGATGTTCAAAGCCACTCGCGCTGCCCTAAATCTAGTGCCGCCGTTGACGGAATGGATCGATCCCAACCAAAAGGCGCAATCGAATTGGCCAGATTTTGGGCAAGCGATTCAGGATGCGCACGCGCCGCAAAGCGTTGCTGATCTGGCCGCCACTTCGCCTGCGCGGGAACGTCTGGCCTATGATGAACTGATGGCGCACCAGTTGACGCTTGCCTTGGCCCGCCTGCGCGAACGGCGCTCGCAGGGGCGTTCCAGCAAGGCAACGGGTCGTTTGCAATCAAAGGTTCTAGGTGCGCTTCCGTACCGCCCGACGGGCGCACAAACCCGTGCGATTGCTGAGATTTCAGCGAATATGGCTGATGAAAACCGCATGAACCGATTGCTTCAGGGGGATGTTGGGGCAGGCAAAACGTTGGTCGCTTTTATGGCGCTTTTGGTTGCCGTAGAGGCCGGTGGCCAAGGCGTCATGATGGCCCCGACCGAGATTTTGGCACGTCAACATTTGGCCGGTTTGCAACCGCTAGCCGAAGATGCTGGCGTGGTTCTGGAACTGCTGACTGGGCGGGACAAGGGACGCGAGCGGATCGCAAAACTGGACGCGTTGGCGCGCGGTGACATTCAGATTTTGGTGGGCACCCATGCGGTGTTTCAGCCGGACGTGGTGTTCGCCGATTTGCGCCTTGCGATTGTGGACGAACAACACCGGTTCGGGGTCCGCCAACGGCTTGAGCTGGGCAAAAAGGGGCGCCATGCAGATGTGTTGGTGATGACTGCAACACCGATCCCGCGATCGCTGGCTTTGGCACAATACGGCGATATGGATGTGTCGGTGCTGGATGAAAAACCACCCGGACGCAAACCGATCCGAACGGCGATGGTGTCGACAGAACGGATCGACGAGGTCGTCGAACGCTTGCGTGCGGTGATGGCAACCGGGCAGCAATGTTATTGGGTTTGTCCATTGGTCGAGGAAAGCGAAATCCTCGATTTGACCGCAGCAGAAGAACGGTTCAAGCGGTTGCGTGCGATGTTGGGCGAAGGCGTTGTCGGGCTTGTGCACGGGCAAATGCCACCCGCTGACAAGGATGCGGCGTTGGCGCGTTTCCAATCGGGCGAGACCAAAGTTTTGGTCGCAACCACGGTGATCGAGGTCGGGGTCGATGTGCCCAATGCCACGATTATGGTGATCGAGCGGGCCGAAACATTTGGGCTGGCGCAGCTACACCAGTTGCGCGGTCGGGTCGGGCGAGGAGACGCCGCGTCGACTTGCGTTTTACTCTATCAATCACCGTTGTCAGAAACGGGGCAAAAGCGTCTAGAAGTGATGCGCGAAACCGAGGACGGATTTGTGATTGCCGAGACGGATTTGGCGATGCGCGGGGCAGGGGATGTGATCGGTGTTGCGCAATCGGGCATGCCGCGGTTCCGTGTTGCTGATCTTGAGCAGCAAGCCGATTTGATGGCAGTTGCCCAAAGTGATGCGCGGGCGTTGTTGATGGACGATCCTGCATTGGAAAAACCACGGGGGCAGGCTGCGCGGACATTATTATGGTTAATGCGGCAGGATGAAGCTATCCGTTTGATTTCAGTGGGTTAGACGGAGATGTTCCAGAAAGTTCACAAATGTTCTCAAAAAGTTCTTTACAAGAGCGGATCAAAATGAGAACAAAGGTGCAACAGAAGAACATGAGGCACCGACGAACATGACAACTATTCGCCAAATCAAATCAATCGCGAACCGTGCGCAAGATACTTTGTTGCAGGATGCAATTGGAATGGCCGCGTTAATTGTGATGCTCTTTGTTGGCCTGTCTCTGCCGTCTTTTGTTTGATTTTCTGCCTGCGATCTTATGCCGACCATTCTTCGCGTCCGTCCCAAATTGATGCGTTAACAGACACTGCCTGTCCTCGTTAAGCCGTCACCTTCGGTTCTGAATGGTCTAGGGTCCCCATAAGATACAGTTACTTGCGCCGCCATCCCTTTGGATGAGCGGCGTTTTTTTTGGTCTCACGACTTTGGCAAAAATTGGAAATTGTCCATGTTCTACTTTAGGCAGGAGGCAAAATGTTTAAGCTCGAACTTTATGGATCGCTCTGAAAACGCATCATGACCTGTATCCCAGATTGGGCATTCGCCCCGTTGTTTTAGAACGTGTACGCAAGCCTCAGCCCACCCCAATGGCGGCCTTGGATCATGATGGGTGCGGACAGATCCTTCATCATCACAAAGTCACCGCCGCCCATATCGCGCCGGTACACTTGCAACAAAAATGGCTCGGTGTTTCGTCCGGCCTTAAGGCCGACACGATCGGCAAAGATACGACGATTACGGCAGTTCGCCATGTTCCAAACTGGATCGTCGCCTTGGGGATGCGAAAATTTGTAGTTGTGCGTCGGCAGATAGCCGTTTTTGTCCACTGCTGCGCAAAATACGACTTTGGGGTCGAACTGCACGGCGGGTTCCTGGATGTCTGGCATCACAGCGTCCATCAACGTTGTGAACGCGGTCAAAACCTGTTCCGGGTCACTGTTTGGGATCGGTCTGTAGCTGGTATCGAACATTTTGGGCAGGCTGATCTGACCGTTTTCGACGGCGTTGGACAGTGCGACACTGGCCGTCGCAGCGGCTGTTTGGACGTAATCGATGAACTTGCTGTCTGCGGTCAATCCGCTCAAACCGGCGCTGGCTTGGACAATCGTCTCTGACGTGTCGATCAAGGATTGAATGCGTCCATGGGCTTCTTCGATGCCGCCAGCTGTGGCGGTCGCGCTCTCTTCTAATCCGTTCAGGACGGGTTCGAAGGCGGCGACTGTCGAACCAACTGTTTCGGCGCGGGTCTTGATCCGTTGTGCCAGATCATGGGTGGCGGCCACCGATTGCTCCATCCGGCCAAGCGCCTGATCCGTGCTGCTGGAATGTTCCAACACGTGGCTGGCCATCGCGGCAACCTCATGCGCTTCGACGCCCAATTTGGACATCCATTCGCTCAAGGCTTCGATGTTGGTTGAAATCTGTGCTGCCGCCGCTTTGGTATGCTGGCTAAGTTCGTTGATGGCCTCTGCGACGACCGCAAAACCCCGGCCCGCGTCGCCTGCATGGGCCGCCTCGATCTTGGCATTGATCGCCAGCGTGTTCACTTGCATCGAAATCGACGCGATTTGCGAATTGTTCTTTTTCACCGCCTTGAGCGTGCTAGAGACGGTTTCAGTGCGCGCGCCCAGTTCTTGCACCCACTCAGCCACGCCGCGGGTTTTTTCGCCAACATCGCGCATTGCCTCGGCAGAGCTGTAGATTTCCTGCGCTGTGGTATCGCTGCTTTCGGACAAATCAATCAGGGCGGAACGCGATTCTTCGTTGGCCCCAAGAATGGCGCGCGCACTTTTGCTAAGCTCTGCCAAGTCACGGTGCTGACGTTGCGCCTGTGCTTCGACCACGTCGAGAAAGCCAGCCAAATCAACGATTTCGTATCCCATGATTGATGCCGATTTCGACATGCGCGTCATCTGTTTCGGATCAGGGAATGTGGAATGTGTAGACATGAAACCTCGTTAAGACTTGTGGCGCAATGCCAGCCTTAGCGTGGAATTCTTCAAATGTGCTTAATGCCCGTTAGGCAATGTCAGGCGCAATCGGACTGGGCGGCTTGCTGCATGGCTTCAAATGTGGCTTCGATGCTGAGCAAAATTGAGGCGTGCCGGTTTTTATAGTCGCGTGCGGGTTCCAGTACTTCGAACCCGTCGAAAGGGGCCGCAGGCACCGGGCCGCCTGATTTGAGCATCGCGCGCAAGGCGTCGCGTGCCGTTTCGACGTCGTTCAACGTGCATCCGATGATGGCGGATCCGGTTACAGCCGCCGCAGCTTGGCCCAAGGCGCAGGCTTTGACGTCCTGACCAAAGGCGGTGATCCGCCCGTCTTGAACGTTAACGTCGACAGTCACGGTTGAGCCGCACAAGGGCGAGCGTTTCTTGACGCTGGCCTGTGGTCCCTTAAGACGTGCGTGATGGGGAATGTCAGCCGCGAGGGCCAAAATGCGCCCCGAATAGAGTTTGATCAGATCTGTATCGCTCATGGCCGCTTTCCTTACCGCTGAACCTATTACATAAGCGTCTGGACCAAAGATGCAAAAAGGTTTTCTGCGATGACGGATGATGTGATGTTTGACCCTGCAAGTTTGACGTTCAACGAGGCTGGTTTGATCCCTGCAATTGCCCAAGACGCAGCATCTGGCGAGGTGTTGATGATGGCGTGGATGAACGCCGAGGCCGTTGCAAAAACCCTGTCGAGCAAACGCGTGACCTACTGGAGCCGGTCGCGCCAAGCGTTCTGGATCAAGGGCGAAACATCGGGCAACGTGCAGGAATTGGTGTCGCTAAGGGTCGATTGTGATCGCGATTGCTTGCTGGCTGTGGTCCGTCAAACCGGTCCTGCGTGCCACACCGGACGGCGGGTTTGTTTTTACACCGACGTAATAGATGGGACAGAAGTTGAACTGATGTCGCCTGAGTAGGCTACAACCCGATCATTTTGCGGATATCTGCAGGCGTATAGCCGTCAGCGCGGAATTTGGACAACGCACGCGCATCATCGCGTTTGGCAAGGCGTTTGCCTGCGTCATCACGGATCAACGCGTGATGATGATACGTCGGCGTTGGAAGGCCCAAAAGATGTTGCAACAACACGTGGATTTTGGTGGCTTCAAACAGATCGTTGCCGCGCACCACATGCGTGATCCCTTGGGCCGCATCATCTAGCACCACAGACAAGTGATAAGACGTGCCCATGTCGCGGCGGGCCAGAACGATGGCCCCAACTTGGGTTTGGAACTCTTGATCGGTGATGTTGATCTTGCCTGTTTGACCCTCAGGACCTTGACCCGTTTCCATGAACGATGCGGACCACTCAGCAACCTTTGAGACATCCAAGCGAAGCGCGGTATCCGTCGGGCGCAATTGCGAAGTGCGTGGTTTCGATTGGCAGGTGCCGGGGTAAATCAAACCATCAGGGCCGATCATCGGTGATCCTTCTTGGGGGGCGGAAGCGGCGTTCAGGATATCTTTTCGATTACAATGGCATACGAACAGTAGCTCATGTTCCCATAGCGTATCAAGCGCCCCCGAATACACGCCAAGCCGGTCAGATTGGCGCAGGACAGGTTCTGACCAACTGATCCCTAGCCATGCCAGATCGTCATAGATTTGCGTCTCCCATTCAGGGCGCGCGCGCGATTGATCAATGTCCTCGACGCGCAGCAGGAATTCGCCGCCGTTTTCCTTCGCCATATCGTAGGCCAACAGCGCCGAATACGCATGGCCAAGGTGCAACGGGCCTGTGGGGGATGGCGCAAATCTGGTTCGAAAAGTCACGCTTTTTCAATCACGTATACATTACTCTTCAAGTTAATTCCGGGCAGGTGCTCACCGTATTCTTTGAACAAAAGCTGGGCCGCGCCGCAATCGGTCCATTCGGAAATTGCGCCCTCGTTGCTGGCGTCTGCGATGGCATGATCGTTGAACGAAAACACCAGCTTTCCGCTGCGTGGCAACGCTTTCATCAGCATGTGAAAGACCGAGATCGGAGCCGCACCTGCACCGATCACTCCAATGGCCGCCATGTTCGCATAAGTCCCTGAGGGGCTTGGCAAATTTGCACCTGCTTTGATCACATCGAGAGTTCGGTAAGCCCCGGATGTTTCGGCCTGCGCCAACATGTCGGGCGACAGATCAAGGCCGTCGATCAAATCAAAGCCAGCCAGCCGCAAGGCCAAACCCGACAACCCGGTACCGCACCCGAAATCCAAAACAGGTGCCGCTAAATCATCAGCGAATTGCGCCAAAGCAGAGGCGCATCGCCCCGGCGTTGCATAGCCGTTTTTGGTGATTTCGTCGTTATAACTGGTGGCCCACGCGTCATAGTGCGCGCGCACGCTGGCGCTGGTAGATTTGCCGTAAGACTTGCTTAAAAAATCGTCATTCATGACGTAGGTTAACGTTTGAACCTAGGCTGCGTCCAGTGTGCTCGCGCCAAGCCATGCGTGCCAGTCCAATTTCGCGCGATCTGTATAGGCTTTGTAGCGGTCTTTGCGCCCGCGACGTCCGCCTTTGAGGCCCTCAACCAGCGGGAACAGCCCAAAATTCACGTTCATCGGTTGGAATGTTTTAGCATCAGCCCCACCAGTGATGTGCGTGATCAACGCACCCATCGCTGTGGTGTTTGGCGGCGCGCTGATGGAGCCGCCCAGCATTTCCGTGGCCGCCATACGACCAGCAAGCAAACCCATGGCGGAACTTTCGACGTAGCCTTCAACCCCCGTGATCTGACCCGCAAAGCGGATGTGCGGGGCGGACCGCAAACGCATTTGGTCATCCAGCAACGTGGGCGAGTTCATGAACGTGTTACGGTGGATGCCGCCAAGACGGGCAAAGCTTGCGTTCTCAAGTCCGGGAATTGTTTTGAAAACATCCACTTGCGCGCCGTACTTCATCTTGGTTTGAAAGCCGACAATATTGTAAAGCGTGCCCAATTTGTTGTCGCGGCGCAGCTGCACAACGGCGTAGGCTTTGACATCGGGCTGGTGCGGATTGGTCAACCCCACAGGCTTCATCGGGCCAAAGCGCAGCGATTCACGGCCACGTTCTGCAATGACTTCGATGGGCAGGCAGCCGTCGAAATAGCCGGCAGTTTCGCCCTCGTGAAATTCAGCTTTGTCCGCGGCCATCAGCGCGTCGATGAACGCCTCGTATTGGTCTTTGTCCATCGGGCAGTTCAGGTAGGCGGTGCGTTCTTCTTCGGTGTCGCCCTTGTCGTAGCGCGATTGCATCCACGCTTTGGACATGTCGATGCTATCAAAATAGACAATCGGGGCAATTGCGTCGAAAAACGCCAGTGATTCCGCGCTGGTTTCTTTGGCAATCGCTTGGCCCAAGGTGGTTGACGTCAGCGGACCAGTTGCAAAAATCCAGTGGCCGTCTGCGGGCAGTTCGGTGATTTCGCCGTACTCAACTGTGATATTCGGGTGCGCCAGAATCGCATCAGTCACCGCTTGGGCAAAGTGATCACGATCAACCGCCAATGCGCCACCGGCAGGCAGGCGATGTTTGTCGGCCGTTTGCATGATCAAACCGCTCGCTTGACGCATTTCCCAGTGCAGCAAACCCACAGCATTTTGTTCGTCATCATCCGAGCGGAAGGAATTGGAACACACCATTTCGCCGAGCAATCCGGTTTGATGCGCAAAAGTTTCGACCTTTGGGCGCATTTCGTGAATCACAACGGTGATCCCCATATTTGCGGCCTGCCATGCAGCTTCGGACCCGGCCATGCCGCCGCCCACGATGTGTAAAATATCTGTCATGATTGGGATTTAGGGCAGGGTCGTGCCATAGGCAACAGCGCAGGTGGTCCTAAGCGGATCATAATTGAGGGGGAGGAGAGAGTTTTGGGGTCGCCGGAGCAGGAACGGTCGATCAGTGAGAGCTGACCTGGAGGGACCATCTGCGTTCGGCGACCCAAAATCTCGTCTGGGTTACTTCGTTTCACCCGATGTCTCATTTGTGCCTTATTGCCGCCCAATTTGATAGTCCAAATGTGGAAAGAATGTGAGGCAGATTTGGAAACAATCGAGAGCGATCATATTTTTCATTTATTTTCAAATATTTAGGCCAGATCGATGGATGCGATCTATTGTTCCCAAGTCGGATCACGTTTGTCTAAAAATGCCGCAATCCCTTCTTGAGTGTCTTTTTCCAGCATGTTTTGCACCATGACGTCGCCGGTGTAGGCGTAGGCATCGGCCACAGGCATCTGGATTTGGGCGTAAAATGCCTCTTTTCCGACCTTAACGGCGCTGCCCAATTTGCTGGCGACCAATTGCGCGAGGTCCACAGCCTCTGATTCCAAAGCCTCCGGCGGCGCAACGCGGTTGACCAGACCCAAAGTTTCGGCGCGCTCTGCGTCGATGAACGTGCCTGTGGTCAACATTTCAAACGCTTTCTTGCGCCCGATGTTGCGCGACAGGGCGACCATGGGGGTGGAACAGAACAGGCCGATGTTGACGCCATTGACGCCAAAACGCGTGCCTTGCGCTGCAATCGCCATGTCGCAGGTCGCAACCAACTGGCAGCCAGCAGCGGTCGCGATGCCGTGGACTTGGGCGATGACAGGCTGCGGCATCGATTGCACCCGCGCCATCATGGCGGCACAGCGATCAAACAGGTCTTTGAAATAGGCCGCACCGCCATCCTCGTTTTGGCGACCCGCCGTCATCTGTTTCAAATCATGGCCTGCGCAGAACGCTTTGCCATTGCCTGACAGGACAACCGCCCGCACGGAACGATCCTCGGCGATGTTATCCAGCGCGCCGTGCAGGGCCGCCAACATCTCGTCCGACAGCGCGTTCAACCGCTCGGGCGCGTTCATCACCAGCTGCGCAACCGCGCCCGTGCCCCGACGTTCCAAAATTGCCATCTTGCCCTCCACCGCATTTCCAACAAGGTTTAGAGCACCAAACGGAGAAGGAAAAGCATGTCACTCAAGATGGATGAAGCGCAGTTGATGGAATTCATGCGCGGCGTGTTTCACCAGGTGGCTGATGATTTTCACGTGGATGCGGTGTCTGCCGATGAAATCACGATGCGGTTGCTGGTGGGGGATCGCCATTTGCGTCCCGGTGGCACGGTGTCTGGGCCGTCGATGTTTGCGTTGGCGGATGTCTGTGCCTACCTGCTGACACTGGCCAACATCGGGCCCAAGGCGCTGGCAGTCACGACCAATTGCAGCATTGATTTTATGCGCAAACCTGCCGCGGGCGTCGATCTGATCGCAAAAGGGCGGATGTTGAAGTTGGGCAAGCAACTGTCGGTTTCCGATGTGTTGTTGTTTTCTGACGGGCTGGAAAAACCTGTGGCGCGGGCCAGTTTGACCTACGCGATCCCCCCAAATTGACCAAGCATTGACCAGACATTATCCAAAAAGGCCGCCGGAGTTCACCGGCGGCAAGGAAGAGGTCTGGATCACATCACGGGGAAGTCATGCCTTCCAGAACACACGGGAGGCCTCGCTAAGAGCCTGCTCGCGTGTCAGCCCGACGTCCGCCAATTGTGCATCCGTTAGCTGTTTCAATGCAGCACGGGTGTTTCGGCGCGTCGTCCAAATCGACACATAGACTGCAAATTCCACTGCCCAGACCGATACAATCGGCAAGCTTTTGTTTTCGCGCAGGTAAATTAGCGCGTCGATGTTGGAATGCTCTACGTGTGTCATGGTATTCTCCAATATTGTATTGACACAATATGACGGTATCGTCATGTGTATTGGTAGATAAGTTGATACAAAGAATCTACGGAAACATTGTAATGGATACAATTTGGCAACCTGTCCTGTCCCACCTGACAGGACCCAAGTACAAAGTGGTGGCGCAGACCATTCGTGACGGCGTTGCGACGGGCGAATTGCTTGAGGGGGCAAAGCTGCCTCCGGTGCGCGATTTGGCGTGGAAACTGGGCATCACGCCGGGCACCGTTGCGCGTGCCTACACGATCCTGACCGACGAAGGGATGCTGAACGCCGAAGTTGGACGCGGCACATTTGTCGCCCCCAAGCGCAGCTTTGCGCCGCTGTTCGCGCCAATCGAAATCGATGCTGCGATCCACAATTCCGAGGCGCAAACCTACAACGTCAATCTGTTTTCCCCACATTTGCCCAGCGTCGGACAGGCACCGCTGATCCGTCAGTTGCTGTCCGACATTGCCCATGATCCGCCGTCGGGTGTGATGCATTATCCCAGCCGTCATACCTCGCAAAAGGCGCGCGAGGCCGCGGTGCAGTGGTTGAAAAATGCACCCTTAGGGGCGTTTCGCGAAGGCGATTTGACGCTGACCAACGGTGGTCAAAACGCGATTTTGATTGTGCTGCAAGCTGTCTTGCGGGGACGTAAACCAACGATTTTGGTCGAAGAACTGGCCTATCCCGGGTTTCGCCGCGCCGCCGAATTGCTGCGGGTGAATGTGGTGCCGGTGGCGATGGACGAAGACGGGCTGATCCCTGATGCGTTGGCCGCTGCCTGCCAATCCTACGAGGCGCAGGTGTTGTGCACCTCACCCGAAGTACACAATCCGACCTGTGGTTTCACGCCGGAATACCGCCGCGAACAAATTGTTGCTGTGGCGCGCAAACATGATCTGCAAATTTTGGAAGACGATTGTTACCGCATGGGCGCGGCTGTTGCCCCGACCTACCGGATGCTGGCGCCGGAACGCGGCTGGTACGTGGCCTCGATTTCGAAAACTGTCACGCCCGCGTTGCGCATCGGGATTGCGGTCGCACCCGAAGGCAAAGGGTCGAAACTGCGCCGTGCGGCGGAGCATTCGTTCTTTGGCCTTGCGACCCCGATCACCGATTTGGCGGCACGTCTGTTGACCCATCCGCAGCTTGACGCGCTCACGACCAAAGCCCGTCTTGGGACCAATACCTATGTGGAAAGTGCCGTGAACATTCTGGGCGGGTACGATTTGAAATGGCGCAAAGACGTGCCGTTTCTTTGGCTGAAATTGCCCGAAGGCTGGCGGGCAGGGGCATTCTGTCAGGCGGCCGAGGCGCAAGGCGTGCAAATCCGCCCAGCCGAGGAATTCGCCTGCCGTGATGCCCGTGTGCCGCATGCGATCCGGTTTGCGATCAATGCCGGCGTCAGTTTGGCGAGTTTCGAGGCCGCAATTCACCGCTTGCGTGATTTGCTAGACAATCCGCACGACCAGATCGGGGTTTAAAGCAGCCCGCCTGCGCCCCACGCAATTCCAAACGCAATGGTCATCGCCGCCAGCGCCGCCGAATAGCCCGCGATTTTCCACTTTGAAAACGGGCGTTCGCCATAGGTGCGACCGTCGATGCCAGAGACCACAACCTTCATCGGTTTGCCGCCGTAAGTGTAGTGCAGGATCCAGACGGGCAGCAGGATGCGCCGATAGTGGATGCCTGTGGTGTCGGTTTGATAGCGAATGCTGTGCACGCCGGATTTGTTGATGTGTTGCTTGATCCGGTTGCGCATCAGCAGGGTTTTGTCCGCGCCATTGGCACGCAAACCTTCGTCGACGGTTTGGTGGTGACGTTCTGCCGCAAAGCCCGCAAGGTATCCGGCGCGGTAGGGGCGCAAATCGCTCGGGTTGAATGCGTGCAGAATCCCGTCGCGGATCAGCGGCGTCACATGCGGCGAGGCTGGCATCAGCACGTCGTCAAAGTGGATCCGCATGTGCCCTGACAAGGATCGCGTGCGCCGGTTGTCACCGCTGCCGGTTGTGTGTTTGGCCCAGTATTCAACGGCCTCGGTGCTGTCAAAGGTCCAGAACGGGGCGTACAAACCGGCGACGCGGGCTTGGCTAACGACAACGTTTAGATCGCCCGGGGCTGCGAGGCGTCCTGCCACCCAATCGAGGGCTTGGCGTTGGGCAAAATCCTGATCCGCTTTGAACGGGATCAACGCTTTGGTTTGATAGCCGCTGTCTTGATCGCTCAGCACCACGGCCCCGTCGCAATAGGGGCAATGTTCGGACAGGGCCGGGCCGGTGAACAACACTTCGCCGCCGCAGGTTAGGCACTGGTGCGCGCGCGTGTCGCTAAGGTCTTTGATCTGCGGCAAAGGTGGTTCTGCGTCTGGCAGATCAACATCATACGGGAATTCGGCGGCTGCGAGGTGATCGTCAGCTGTGTCTAGGCTGTGGACTGCGCCGCACATTGTACAGTGCAAGCCTTGGGCGACGGGGGAATAGCGGCACTGGCCGGCACAGTTCGGGCACTGAAGGTCTCCTTGGTCCGCATCAACACGCTCCATCAATTTGAATCCCCAAGGGCAGCCGCGATTTCCAGCAAGATGCGCAAACGCAGCCAAGACCGGTCGATCGCGCCATCTAAATCGCCTGAGACCCCCCAATCGCCGATGATCGTCGCCACAAACCACGTGGCCATCAACCAGAATGCGATCATCGCCCAGCCGGCAACGGACCGGATAAAGCCGGCAGAGCCATGTTTTAGCTCGTGTTTTGCCTCGCGTACTTTGATCAGTTTGACGACTGCGGGCACACCAACAACCGTTGCCGTGATCATCAGGGCAAGCGTGGCAAGAATCGGCGGGATCAAGGAGACCATTTCGGGGGGATATCGCTTTGAGATTTGGTTAGAAACCACGGTGCAGGGGTCAAAGCGCGAATGCAAGCCGTTCGGGGCAGTGATTTGGGTGAAATTTTGTGGGGTATTATGATACCTTATTTATAAGTCGTTGTTTTTGAACATCTAAAACATGTTTGTGTCGCTTGACCGTGCGCGCACGTCCTTTATACACCGCTCATCTGATATCGGATATGGCGCAATTTCCATGTCCTCCACCCCAAACAGGATATTCCTGCCATGAAAACCTTTTCTGCGACACCTGCAGATATCGACAAAAAATGGATCATCATTGATGCTGAAGGCATCGTGTTGGGCCGTTTGGCATCGATTGTAGCCATGCGTCTGCGTGGCAAGCACAAGCCAACCTTTACGCCTCACATGGATTGCGGCGACAATGTTATCATCATCAATGCTGAAAAAATCCAGCTGACCGGTAACAAACGTCAAGAGCACCACTACTGGCACACCGGCCACCCAGGTGGGATCAAATCCCGGACCAAGGAGCAAATCCTTGAAGGTGCACACCCTGAGCGTATCGTAACGCTGGCTGTGAAACGTATGTTGCCTGGCAACCGCCTGAGCCGTCAAATCATGACCAACTTGCGCGTCTATGCGGGTGGCGAACACCCACATGAAGCGCAAAACCCAGACGTTCTGGACGTTGCGGCCATGAACCCTAAAAACACACGGAGCGCATGAGCATGTCTGACGAAATCAACACACTCGAAGACTTGCAAGCCGTTGCTGGCGAAGCCGCAGCGCCAGAAGTCGAACTGATCGTTCGTGAACCTGTTCGTGACGAACTGGGCCGCGCATACGCCACAGGCAAACGTAAAGATGCGGTTGCTCGCGTTTGGATCAAGCCTGGTTCCGGCAAAGTCACCGTAAACGGCAAGCCGCAAAACGAATATTTTGCACGCCCCGTTCTGCAAATGATCTTGGCACAACCTTTCACCATCGCTGGTGTTGAAGGCGAATTTGACGTGTACGCCACAGTCAAAGGCGGCGGTTTGTCCGGTCAAGCGGGCGCGGTAAAACACGGTGTTTCCAAAGCATTGCAGCTGTACAACCCGGCCCTGCGTGGCGCGTTGAAAGCCGCAGGCTTTCTCACACGCGACAGCCGCGTTGTTGAGCGTAAGAAATACGGTAAGGCCAAAGCGCGTAAGAGCTTCCAGTTCTCCAAGCGTTAAGCTTCATACCTTTCAAAATTGCAAAAAGGCCGCCTCAATTTGGGCGGCCTTTTTCTTTGGCTGTACCGTATTTTCCAATGCAAACCCTGCAAGCACTTCAACCTAAGAGGGTAGGGATTCCCTTACTTTTCAAATTATTTTGGTCATGTCATCACAAACAGGCCCAAAGATTTTCGGGCAATCTACCGGCCAATTTTTAGGCCAATGCCGATACATCTTGCAGGTAACTTATTGTAACTATTACTGTTTAGGAAGATTAACATGACTATTAACATCACAGATCACATGTTCAAATTTGGTGGCATGAAGTATTTTCGTGGCAATGCTCATCTGGTTGAACTGGGCACGATCGGGGAAAAGAAAGACCCGATTGGCGCGCGTGCTTACATTGATCCGGCAGGCAAAATTCGGGCGTCACATTTGGCAGATCGCCCGATCAAACAGGGTCGTCCGTTGTCTATTGACTGGGACCAAGTCAAAAAGGCTGACCTTGAGGCGGCTGTGTTGCTGAAATTCTTCGGGATGGGGATTAACGGGCCGACATCGTTTGATTATGCCAAAGCGAAACGCGCGAATTTGAAGCTGATCAACTATTCGATTGCTGAAAATCCGCTAAAGCGTTGCCTGAACAACGACGCCAACACAGCGCGCCGTTCGATGTTTGCCGAAGGCAATGATGCCCGCGTCGTGTCCGAAATCTGGATCGTCGTCGAGGCCGAATTGGCCACGGTTTTGGATCAGAATTTCCAGCACAACGGCGATTTTTCATACGCTGGTCAAAACCTGAAGCTCGACCTGTCGCTGGGTAAAACCCTGAACGAGTCGATCTCGATCGGGGCGGGAACTGTGTTTGCCTACAAGATGCACAAAGTGAAAAAGTGGAAAAAGAAAACCGACAAAATCGAAGACATGGAAGCCGATTACAAAGGTATGGGCTGATCCAATTCGAATAGCGTGACCAACGGCAAGGCTATGCGTGGCCTTGCCTTTTTGCAGCCCGCGATCGCTACGATTTGATCGTTGGGCTGGCACATCAGGGGCGCAGACTCTAGTTTGGTGTTAACCAAAGGATTGCCGTTGATGAAATACTCCGTTCTTGACCTCGCGCCTGTTCCCGAAGGGTCCGATGTGGCGGATGCCATGCGCAACACCACCGAGTTGGCGCAGCGGGCCGAAGCATTGGGCTATCACCGCTACTGGATGGCAGAGCATCACAACATGCCGGGCATTGCATCGGCCGCGACCTCGGTGTTGATCGGCCATGTCGCCAGCCACACTAAAACGATGCGCGTCGGGTCGGGCGGGATCATGTTACCCAATCACGCGCCGCTACAAATTGCCGAACAATTCGGAACGCTGGCTGCGCTCTACGGGGATCGCATCGATCTGGGCCTGGGCCGCGCACCCGGTGGCGATCAGGCGGTCTACATGGCGTTACGCCGAATTGGCGGCGATAATTTCCCTGCGGATGTGGCAGAATTGATGGGCTATTTAGGCGACCCGATTGACGGTGCGACCGTGCGCGCGTTGCCTGGCGAAGGATCACACGTGCCAATCTGGATCTTGGGTTCGTCTTTGTATGGCGCGCAATTGGCCGCGCACTACGGTTTACCTTACGCCTTTGCGTCGCATTTCGCGCCTGCCGCTCTCGAGGAAGCGATCTATATTTATCGCCGCGATTTCAAGCCATCAGCGCAGCTGGAACAGCCGTATTTCATGCTGGCCGCCAACGTGTTTGCAGCCGAAACAGATGAAGAGGGGGCGTATTTACGGACCTCGATGCAACAAGCCTTTGCGCGGATGCAAACGGGAACGCGGGGCAAATTACCCCGCCCAGTAACTGACATCGACGCTACAATTGGCGAAGGCATGCGCCGCGCAGTTGAGCCGATGCTCAAGGTGTCTGCGACCGGTTCGCCCGAGAGCGTTCGCGCAGATTTGTCAGCTATGATAACAACTTATGCGCCGGACGAGCTGATCTTGACGGGGCAAATTCACGATCATGCTGCGCGCGTTCGATCGTTTGAGATTGCGGCGAAAGCGATGTGTGATCTGGAAGGCGCGCGGGCTGCCTGATCGTGACGTTTTTTGAGTATTTTTGATCAGTACAAGTGCGAATGAACACTGTGTCGGCTACGCGTCCGGATCGATGAGACCCAAGCCACGCAAGTATATCCCGATGCCGGTTTCCAGCAAATCCTCTGGTGGAAAAGGTGAGGCGCGACCAGGTGAATTACGCGCGAACAGCTCGACCACGCCATGGCTCATGGCCCAGATATGCGCGCTGAACATGGACGCAGGCGGGCGTTTGTCGGCTGGGATGTGTTCGCTAAGATCCGTGGCGGCCTTTTCCAGAACGCCATTGGCGCGGTTGGCAACCATCGCCAGATCGGGGGTGCAGTTCACGGAAATGCCGCTTTCAAACATCGCAATGTAGTGGCCGGGGTATTTTCGAGCAAAAGCAAGGTAGGCGCGGCCTGTGGCCTCAAACGCTGCAAGGGCTGAAGGCTGGCCCGATTGATAAGCGAATTCCATCAAATCGGCAAAGATTTCATAACCTTGGCGGGCGGCCTCAGCGATTAAGTCCTCGCGTCCCTCAAAGTGGCGATAGACCGCAGCAGGGGTCACACCTGCGGTTTTTGCGGCCTCGGACAAGGTGAAACCGGTTGGCCCTTTGGTTTCGATCAAGGTCAAAGACGCATTGATCAAAGCCTGCTTTAGGTTGCCGTGGTGATAGCCGCGTTTAGGCATGCCAAATGTCCGGTCCGCCGCAGATTTGCGCGTCAATCTTGCCAATGGCTTTGGTGTCTTTGTTTGCGTAGTCCAGCCCATGCAAAACCGTGCGAATGGCATTCAGGCGGGCACGGCGTTTGTCATCGGATCGCACGATGGTCCACGGCGCGTGTGCGCTGTGCGATCGCTCCAGCGTTTCGGAAATCGCAGACGAATAGGCCTCCCATTTTTTGAGGCCCTCGACGTCGATCCAGCTGAGTTTCCATTGCTTGAGCGGATCGCTTTCGCGCCCCAGGAAACGACGTAATTGTTCAGCGCGCCCGACGTTTAGCCAGAACTTGAACAAGTGAATACCATCACCGGTGATCATCTTTTCGACGTCTTGCACTTGGCCGAAAAACGCCTCGCGTTGCTGAGGTTCGCAAAACCCAAAGACGTGTTCGACAACGCCGCGATTGTACCAGCTGCGATCAAAAAATGTCATGCCGCCGGTCGTTGGTAAGTGTTTGATGTAGCGCTGAAAATACCATTCGCCTGCTTCTTTTTCAGACGGCTTGGACAGCGCAACAACACGCGCGCCACGTGGGTTCAAATTTTCGCGAAAGCGCTTAATCGTGCCACCTTTGCCCGCAGCATCGCGCCCCTCAAAAACGATTGCGACACGTGCGCCGCTGTCTTTTGCCCAGGCTTGCATTTTGACCAATTCGATCTGCAAGGCTGCCAATTGGCGTTCATACACCTTGCGCGCCAGACGTTCAGAATGCGGATAGCTGGCATTGATAATGTCGCCCTTTTCGGCGCGTTTTATCGCGCTGCGCACGTCATCTGGCGCGAGGTCTTTGAAAAATGCACTGATGCCGCCGTCAAATGGAAGGGTCATGATGCGGATCCTTTTCGGAATTATGTGACTGCTCTTAACATCAATATGGGGGAGGGGCGCGGTTAACGCAAACCCGCACGCACCGCAGCGCGATCGATTGCGGCTATTACCTCGGGGTGACTGACGTGTTGGGGCATGTGACCAACGCCGGGCAAGACCACCAGATTGGCCCCTTTGATGTCGTCGACCATGCGCGTGGAATGCACGTACAGGCCCACCGTTATGTCCGCGTCGCCGTGCACGATTTCCACAGGCAGATCGAGGCCACTGTATTTGCTGTGCAACGCTTCGACTTGGGGGCGCAAATCATGGCGTTGTTGGGCGTTGGCGATCAAGGAATTCGGGTTCAGGATCATCGGAACGCCGATGTGGGCACCGTATCCGGAAGGGGCCGATTGCGGGACAAACACGCCTTCAATGCTATCTGCGACATAGTCCGCACTAGCCCATGCAGAGATCAGGCGCGCGATAATCGGACCCTTGATAGAATGTGCGAGACGGGCGTTGAACGCGTCCAATTCGCCTTCCCAAGGGTAGGTGGCACCTGCCAACGAAACGACAGCGCTGATGCGATCAGGATGGTTAACGGCCCACGCCATAGCGACCGCCCCACCAAAGCTTTGGCCTGCGACGATGGGTGCCTGCGCACCCAGCTGCTGCGCTGCCTTTGAGAGCAAATTTGCCTGATCCACAATCGTGACACCAGAGCGTTTCAGCGGCGGTGTGTGCCCAAGACCGGGGCGATCAAAAATGATCACGCGGTAGGATTTCGCCAACTTGCCCGCCAGATCAAAGGTAAAGTCCCGGGTGTTGCCAGACGCACCGTGCAATAAGACCAGATCGGGGCCTGTGCCGAGTTCAACGTAGTGAACAGGGTGCCCGTCAACGTTAACGAACGCGCCATCAGGTGGGAAATCGCGTGCGGCCTCAAGCTTGCGTTGTCCGACTTTCCACAGTGTCAAAGCCGTGGCGATCACCACAACTGCGATCAAGGCGATACTGGCCACTTTAAGCACCTATCAAATCCATATCAAACGGGGTCGATTGGTATATCTCGTTGATCCAATTGCCATAAAGCAGATGGGCGTGACTGCGCCAACGGTTCACAGGTGCCTGCGACGGATCATCATCGGGGTAGTAATTTTGTGGCACATTGATCGGTGTGCCCTCGGCGACATCACGATCATATTCCTGCTTTAGCGTGTCGCTGTCGTACTCAAAGTGGTTAAAAATATAAAGCGCGCGATGCTTTTGATCCTCAACAAGGCACGGGCCGACTTCGTCACTGCCAAGCAGGGTTTTGAGACCGCCTGACGCGTCAATCTCGCCTTGGCGCATTTCTGTCCAACGGCTGACCGGGATCACACAGTCGTCTGAAAACCCGCGCAAATAAGGCGAGGCGGCACTTAGATTTCGGTGTCTGAAACATCCGAATGCTTTGGCGTCCAGATCATGTTTCTTGACGCCGTGAAAATGGTTAATCAAAGCCATCCCACCCCAACACACGCCAAAGGTGGAATGCACGTTGGTTTGGGTCCAATCCATGATCTCGCGCAGCTCGGCCCAATAATCAACTTCGTCAAACGGCAAATGCTCGATCGGGGCACCGGTGATGATCAGACCGTCAAATTTTTCGTCGCGCACGTCCGAGAACGGGCGATAAAAGCTTTCCATATGCGCGGCGGTGGTGTTGCGCGCTTGGTGATCTGACATGCGGATCAGGCTCAGTTCGATCTGTAGCGGTGTCGCACCTATCAGCCGGGAAAACTGGGTTTCAGTCTGGATCTTTTTTGGCATCAAATTCAGCAGGCCGATGCGCAAAGGGCGGATGTCTTGCAATGATGCCGTGTCCGCGTCCATCACCGACACACCCTCGCGCGTGAGCACGTCATAGGCCGGGAGCGTTGCTGGAATTTTGATGGGCATTGGGTCGTCCTGTAAATGAGGTCCCAGACAAATAGCGCTAGGTCGTAAAAGTTTCCAGAGTAGGGCGCGCGGAGCCGTTCACGACTGCGACACTCTTGCGTCAGGTCTGGGTTTAAGCGCGCGCAATAGCGTCTTCTATCAAGCTGTCAAAATCGGCGGTGGTCTTTAATTGCGCAACCTCATCGGCTGTGACCGTGACACCCCAACGCGACATCGCAGCATAGCGCGGTTGGCGGTGCGCAAGTGCCTTGGCATAGGTCCAACGGATGAAGCTATCTGGATCAACCTCGCCTTCTGACACGTTGTTTTCGTTCAAATATTTGTCCCACATTCGTGCAAGAAATGCTGGCTGATAGGCCATCGGTTTGGGGGCTTTGTCAAAGCGGCTTACGAGTTCGGCGGTGTGTGCGTCGTCACTTTTGATCCAGACCGGCAAGCAGGTTTGGCTGAGCGTGTTCATCAGCACATCGGCGTCATCATCGGCGTCAACCCATTCGCAGATCGACCCGCCGGTGTCGCAGATGAAATTGGGGTAACCATACAAGGCCTCGCCGCGATCCGCAAAATAGGCGGTGTCGTTCAGGGCTGCGATTTCAGCGGTGCGAAACTGGTCCTGACGGCGTTTGTATTCGTCAATGTTTTGACCGCCGCGCGCCGGATCACCCGGTTTGCCTAGATAGGTGGCCACAGGTGTCAGGTTCTCGAATGTGATGTTCGAGCCGATGTAGATGCTGTCAGACATCAACAAATCACGCAGAAACGGCACTTTCATCGCCTCGGCCTTGGCATTGTCAGCGATAAATTCACCCATGTAGCGCGTGCCAATGCGGTAATCGATGCTGTAGTGAAACCACTGGCCAGTGTCGCGCAACAGCGACGACATGTGGGTTTTGCCAAGCCCGGACATCCCGTAAACCATCACTCGTTTCTGAGGGGCCGCGCGCCACGCGTTTGCATCTTTGTAAAGCATCGAAGTATTCCGCCGATTAGGTGTCGTTATGTCCTAACGGCGCGCTGCAAAGCGGTCAATTGCGGATGCGTTTCCACACGCGCCCATCCAGAATGATCATGCCAAGCGCCAGCAGACTAAATCCGATGTAGGCATTCGCGCTTAGGGATTCGCCTAAGACCAGCGCGCCCAGCGTGATCGCAACCGGCGTGATCAGCAATGTGACCAGCATCAGATTGCCACTGCCAGCCATCGACAGGACACGGTAATACAGCAGATAGGCGCCAGCGGTGGCGATGATCGCGTAGTACCCGATGGCAACAATCGTGCGCGGTTCCAGATCAAGGCTGATGGGCCCGTCGATGACCCAAGCCAGCGGCACAGTGACCAGCGTCGATCCCGTCAGCATCCCGGCAGCGGCGACCTGAGGCGGCAATCCCCCCAACATTTTGCGCGCCCAAACGCCGGCAATCGCATAGCTGATTGTGCCGCCGATGATGGCAAGCTGCGCGAGGCTGCGCAGATCAAACGTGCGAAAATTGTCCAGACCGATGGCCGTCGCAACACCCAAAAACCCAAGCGTGACCCCCACGGCTTTGCGCGGCGTAATCCGTTCATCCGCAAAGAAAAGGGCGGCGGCAATCACGCCAAAAATGGCGGTACCGGCGTTGAAAATCGAAGTCAGGCCGCTTTCGATATACAACTGACCCCATGTCATCAGCGAAAACGGGATCACGTTATTCAGCAGCCCCATGACCAAAAACGCAAGCCAAATCATCGGTTTGCGCGGAATTGGCAGGCGCCACACCAGCACGACAACCCACAAAACCAGCATGGCCCAAAAGGTGCGATGTGCAACGGCGGTCAGCGGGTTGATTTCATCCAACGCGATCCTGATAGACAGGAACGATCCGCCCCAGATGCAGCCCAGCAGCAGCATCTCGATCCATGCGCGCGATGATAATGTTTTTTGTTCAATCATGACGCGACCCTAGGGCCGTGGTCGCGTCATAACCACCCGAATCTTGCGCCTTTTAGCTCAAAACGAAAATGCGACAGAGACGCCTGCGGACACAGCCGAATTCCCGTTGAAAGGAACGCTTGCACCGGTTGTTGACGCAATTGCATCGCCCAAATCCGTGTAGCGGACGCCAGTGGTGATTTTCATGTTGTCCTTGGTGTAGGTCGCTGCCAATCCAAGGCTCGTGAACCCGTTTGTCGGGGCCAAGGGGGACACCAGATTGTCGCTGCCGCCATCCTCATACCCCAAGATCACAGCGCCGCTCCAGGTGTCGGTGAACTTGCGTCCGATCCCGAGTGAAAACGTGGTCGCGCTGTCCAGGTTTGCCAAATTGAGGCCACCCAAACCTGCCGCAGGCACGATAAAATCATCGTAGTTGGCATAGCGAATGGACCCGAACAACAGCGTGTCTTTGGCGATCCCGGTTTGAAAGGCCAAATTCCAACTTTCGGGTGTCGTGACATTTGTGGTGACGGCCCCGGCGATGCTGTCGATTGATGCAAAACTGTGGTCGATTTCAGAATTGTAGGTCAACGATACTCGCAGCGCGATGTCCGTTTTTTCGTATGCCACACCAGCCAGCCAGCCCACGCTTGTGTCGCGTGCCAGATCAAGGTTGTAACCAGCGACAGGACCAAAGGCCAAGCCGTTCAGGGTGACACCGCCTTCGGCTTGTTGGACGCGCAGGCCACCGTGCACGGAAAAACCGCCATCAAAGCGGTAGTTCGCAACGCCGGTAATTGCGTTTGTGTCGACGCTGGCGCGGGTGCCGCCAAAGGCCGATGCGGCCGGATTTTGGGCATAGCTGGTGTTTGCGCCAAACGGTTGATCCCAGATCAGCGCAAAGGACACGCGGTCGCCAAAATCTGTTTTGTAGCTTGCGCTGTCGGTGCTAAATCCTTGGCCGACATCTGGTACACCTGCGCCAAACACGCGCGCATCTGTGGCACCAAAACTGAACTTGGCGACGGTGCCGACTGCAAAGACATCGGTGATGCTTTGACCGGACCGATCCAGTCCTGCGGCGTTGGCTGTGGCTGTGCTTAGACCAAGCGCCATCGCCGCAATAAATTGCGTTTTCATACGGTTTCCTCCCTTAATTACAAACCGCTATGGTCTGTCGATCATTAAGTCCTGAGGGGGGAAACGGCGTGCGCTCAAGCCTGACCTAAGGGCAGGTGCCAGTGCTGTGAAGCACTGTCAGAGCGATGTGAAATGTCGTGAACGATTTGGCTAGGCGCGGCGGGTTTCTGCAACAATGTTGATGTAGTTGCCGGCAAAGATGATCGCGGCACCAATGAACACCCAGATGTCCACGGCTTCGGCGTAAACCAGCATCCCGATCACGGCGATCACCGGCAGGCGGATGAAATCGATCGGGATCGCAACCGTGGCAGGCGCGATAGAGAGCGCGCTGGCGATGCAAAAATGCGCCAGCAATCCACACAGCCCGATCATCACCAACCACGGCAGGGTTGTGGCATCGGGCAGGGCAATGTCACCATCGTATCCAGCCATGACCAGCCCAAAGACCAGTTGCAAAACCGTTAGGTAGAAAAGGATGCAGGTGATTGATTGCGTGCGGGTCAGCCGCTTGGTGAACACGGTGGTAAGCGCGAAAAAGATCGCCGAGGCAGCGGCCATCAGAACGCCGTGGTTGATGCCGGTCATATCGGGACGCGCCACAATCAAGATGCCGATGAACCCCATAATCGCGGCCAGCGCGCGCACAAACGTGATCCGTTCGCCCAGCAACAATGGCCCCAACAAGATCACCCAAATGGGCGAGGTGAACTCAAGCGCAAAAACCTGCGCCAGCGGGATCACCGTGACGGCGTAAAACCACAGATTTTGGCCGGTGAAATGCGCCAGATTGCGGATCAGGTGCGTGCCGAAACTGTCGATGTTGATCTGTCGCCACGTGCCGGTTGCACTTGCAATTGTACCGACGATCAGCACGCCCACAATCGAGCGAAACAACATGATTTCAAAGGTATCCAGCGCAAAGCTCACCTCGCGTCCGGCCACAGCCATGACAGAAAACGACGCGATTGCCCCGCTCATGAACAGGGCGGCTTTGAACACAGGATTCATCGGCGCGGGGTTATTCCCACTCAATCGTGCCCGGAGGTTTCGAGGTGATGTCGTAGGTCACACGGTTGATGCCTTTGACCTCGTTGATGATCCGCGTGGCGGTTTCACCGAGAAATTCGTGACTGAACGGATAGTAATCCGCCGTCATGCCATCGACAGACGTGACCGCGCGCAACGCACAGGCAAAATCGTACGTGCGCCCGTCGCCCATCACGCCAACAGTGCGCACAGGCAGGATCGCCACGAACGCTTGCCAGATGTCGTCGTACAGCCCGTGTTTGCGGATCTGGTCGATGTAGACGGCGTCGGCTTCGCGCAGGATGTCCAGTTTAGGACGGGTGATTTCACCGGGGCAGCGGATCGCAAGACCCGGACCTGGAAACGGATGACGCCCGATAAATGCAGCGGGCAGGCCCAATTCACGACCCAAGGCGCGCACTTCATCCTTGAACAGCTCGCGCAGGGGTTCGACCAGTTTCAGGCCCATCTTTTCGGGCAATCCACCAACATTGTGGTGCGATTTGATCGTGACCGACGGCCCGCCTGAGAACGAAACCGATTCGATGACGTCCGGATACAGCGTGCCTTGGGCCAAAAATTTGGCGCCACCCACTTCGCCTGCGTGTTTTTGGAACACGTCAATGAACAGTTTGCCGATGATCTTGCGTTTGGTTTCGGGGTCAGATTGGCCTTCAAGTTCGCCCAAGAACAATTCGCGTTCATCTGCGTAGATAAACGGGATGTTGTAGTTGTCGCGGAACATGGTGATGACTTCTTCGGCCTCACCTTTGCGCAGCAAGCCATTGTTCACAAAAACACAGGTCAGCTGGTCACCGATTGCCTCGTGGATCAGCACCGCGGCGACAGAAGAATCAACGCCGCCGGACAAGCCACAGATGACTTTTGCGTCGCCAACCTGTTCGCGAATTTTTGCGATGGCTTCTTCGCGGTAGGCACCCATAGTCCAATCGCCTTTGAAACCGGCCATGCGGACAAAGTTCTCGTATAATTTTGCGCCGTTCGGGGTGTGGTGCACTTCGGGGTGGAACTGAACGGCATAGAAATTGCGCGACACATCAGCGGTGATCGCAAATGGCGCGTTGGGCGAGGTCCCGTAAACTTCAAAGCCCGGAGCGATTTTTGCGACGTGATCGCCGTGGCTCATCCAGACCTGTTCGCGGTTGTCGGCAAACCAACCCTCAAGCAAGTCCAGCTTTTCAGCCTCGGGGGTGACATAGGCACGACCGAATTCGGCGGTGCCGTGACCGCTTTCGACTTTGCCGCCCAGGATTTCCATCATGACCTGTTGGCCGTAACAAATGCCAAGGATCGGCACGTCAATGTCGAAGACAGTAGACGGCGGGCGCGGCGACCCCTCGTCGATGACCGACGCAGGCCCCCCCGACAAGATCACAGCCTTTGGCGCAAACTCGGCCAAAAACGCATCCGTGACGTTCTGATAGGGGTGAATTTCGCAATAAACATTCAGCTCGCGAAGGCGTCGCGCAATCAATTGCGTCACTTGGCTGCCGAAGTCGATGATGAGGAGGCGGTCGTGATTTTGTGTCATGGCGCATGCAATAAATGTGCAACGCGCCAGTGGCAAGGATTCGCGTGGCCTATGCGGTCAGACTTTGCGACGCAGCCACAAGATTTAGACAGCGTTGATCACACCGAATGTCGCTTTTTTCCCCAAGCGGACGCTTAACGGGGGTGGGGCGTTCATGCACTGGGGTAATCAACGTGCCAAGCAAGATTGATATGTGAGGGTTTCCCGATGGCTGAAGCAGCAACAACAGGACGACGTGGACGTGGTGGCGGTGGTGCGGCGCGCCGGGCAGAGCGCTCAGCGGTTTCATTTGAAACGGCCAAGTATATCGAACGCAATATTCCGAACTTTGAGGTTCTGAACGAAGAGGCGTTAGATATTATCGAGGCCAACGCGGAACAAATCCTTGAGGAAGTTGGCGTTAATTTCCCGGATAATCCGGCCGCATTGGACCGCTGGCGTGATGCAGGTGCTGATGTCACCGGCGAACGCGTGCGAATCCCCAAAGGTCTGGCGCGTAAATTATGTGCCACAGCGCCCTCTAGTTTCACCCAGCACGCGCGCAACCCTGATCGCAATGTGGTTATTGGCGGGCGTAACATGGTGTTGGCGCCGGTTTATGGCCCTCCGTTTGTGCGCGATTCTGTGGGTGGGCGTCGCTACGCAACCATCGACGATTTCCAGAAGTTCGTGAAACTGGGCTATATGTCCAAATGGCTGCACCATTCCGGTGGTACTGTGTGCGAACCGACAGATGTGCCTGTGAACAAACGTCACTTGGACATGTTGCACGCCCACATGACCCTGTCTGACAAGCCGTTTATGGGGTCGGTCACCGAACCCAGCCGTGCGCAAGACAGTGTCGAGATGTGTGAAATCCTGTTTGGTAAGGATTTTGTCCAAGAAAACACCGTTATGACGTCGCTGATCAACATCAACTCTCCGATGACGTTTGATGATGTGATGATGGGCGCGCTCGAAGTGTACGCGCAAAACAACCAAGCCTGCATTATCTCGCCGTTTATCGTCGGTGGCGCGATGGCGCCTGTGTCGATTGCCGGGACATTGACCCAAGTTATGGCCGAAGCGTTGGCCGGCATTGCCTACAGCCAGCTGTGCCGCGCAGGTGCGCCAGTGATCATGGGCGCGTTTGTGACCTCGATCGATATGAATTCGGGCGCGCCGACCTTTGGCACACCTGAGGCTGCGCACATTACTTACGGGGCAGGGCAGTTGGCCCGCCGTTTGGGTTTGCCGTATCGCTCCTCTGGTGGGTTTACCGGATCGAAGCTGCCAGACGCCCAAGCCGCATACGAATCTGCCAACAGCTTGAACATGGGCCTGCTGGCTGGTGTTAACTTTATGTTGCACTCGTGTGGGTGGCTTGAGGGCGGGCTGGTCAGCAGTTTCGAGAAATTCGTGATGGATGCCGACCAACTGGGCGCGCTGCATCACATCGCCCGCGGTGTTGAAATGGACGTGAACGCCCAAGCCATGGATGCGATCCGCGAAGTTGGGCCTGGCGGGCACTATCTGGGCTGCGAACACACCCAAGCCAACTTTAAGGCGGCGTTCTGGAAATCCGACCTCTTGGACTACAAACCGTTCGAGACGTGGGAAGACGAAGGCGCGCGCGATACCCAAGCCCTTGCGGCCGAGCGGGTGCAGAAAATGCTGAATGACTATCAGCAGCCTGCTCTTGATCCAGGCATCGCCGAAGGCCTGCGCGACTACATCGCCACCAAGAAGGCGGCGACACCTGATTCGTTCATGTGATTAGTTGGAAACAATAGACCGGGTGGAGCGCAAAATATGCGCTTCACCGACAATCGCGATCATAATGTCGATATGTCGCAGCAAGCTATACGCCGATTCTTTAGCTTTGCGCTGAGCGTTTAATTCGCTCTCAATCTCCATCAATTTCATCAAAGCAGCGCCGTGACGGGGCAGATTTCCGTAGCCCAAAAGGCGCGATAAATGCGCCGTTCTGCGGTAGTCTTGGGCACCAATTTTGGCTGCACGCATCAATAAACGTGGGCGTTTTACCGTGTTTAGCATGCTTAGAACGTCTTGCATTGTCGTATCCTTATAATTTTCATGAACGGGCAAATGCCACGTCAGCTTCGAGGATCAACATGCCACAGCCTAAACGGGTGTTGCGCCTCGCTGCGATGCGGCGTTCGGCGCTTTCATCACTGTTTATGATTTGGAAACAATGCTGACCATATCGATGGATTTTAACGAAAGAGTAACCAACGCAGCTCTAGGTTGTGTGGATAAATATGGGGATAAACGTGGCAAACACACCCCTGGGACAGACTAAGAAAAGGTGAAGATATGACGGAGGCAAGTATGAGTGCACCAACATTGGGGCACTTTCCTGATTGGGTGCCAGCTGGTGCCAAACTCTATTTAGCGCATACCGAAACGGGTACGCCCATTCGTGCACTTGCACGTATGGTGGGCTGTCACGCGTCGACCGTATTGCGCCAAATTAGGCGTGTTGAAACGCGTCGTGACGATCCATTGATTGATGCCGCTTTGCGTACCTTAGGAACGCAACATTTGGGGACAGCGCAGCGCAAAATTGCCTGCCAATCGGAAAGAGACATGGATATGCGAAGCGAACAGAACACGATTGATATGACACCGGACGAAGCGTCTTTGACGCGTGATGCAATGCGGATTCTGCGCCGCTTGTGTGAAAAAGGTTCGGTTTTGGCTGTGGCCAAAGACATGGAAAAAGCTGTGGTTGTCCGCGACGATGCCCATGGTGCGACAACACGGACGGCCGTGGTTGATTGTGCTGTGGCCCAAGCGATGGCGCTAAAAGATTGGATTTCGGCGGCCTCGACAGGGCGCATCACACGCTATCAGATTACGGCTGCTGGTCGTGTGGCGTTAAACGAAATGTTGGCGACGCACCAAAAAACCAAAGGGTTTAACGAGGCACCGGCCGAGTTTTCCGACGCACAACGCACGTGGGGCGAAAAAGTCCTGCCAGACACCGAAACCGGTCGTCCAAAACGGATGCGTTACAACTTGGGTGAATCGCCACTGACCGCACTTGCGCGTCGCCGCGACAAAGACGGCTCTGCATTCCTGAGTGATGATCAGGTGCGTGCCGGTGAACGTCTGCGCGAAGATTTTGAGCTCGCACAAATGGGCCCTCGGGTTGCGCAAAACTGGGATCGTTTTCTAACGGGTGGCGGTCGTGGTGGATTTGTCGGCGACAGCGGTGTTGGCGACGGTCCATCCGGTGCGCGCGGTCGTGTGGCCGACGCAATGGCCGATCTGGGGCCAGGCCTGTCTGACGTGGTTTTGCGCTGCTGTTGTTTCCTCGAAGGGTTGGAAACAGCCGAGAAAAAACTGGGCTGGTCCGCACGTTCGGGCAAGATCGTGTTGCGCATCGCATTGACGCGTTTGCAACGCCATTACGAAGAATCGACAGGCCCCGGCGGCGGCATGATCGGTTAACAAAGATCGGCGGGTTGCGCTGCTGCCAAATCGGCTATGCGTGCAGCCCGCCTTTTCTTTAACGAAATCTGTGATAGATCAGGGCTAGTTATGACTTTTGTCACAAAGGCCAGCCTGATGCGTGATCTCAAAATTCCAGAACAACGCCACCCTGAAAAAGCGCGTCGTCCTGACAACCCGCAACCCAAAAAACCAAGCTGGATCAGGGTCAAAGCACCCGGCGGCGAAGGTTATGCCAAGACCGCCAAGATCATGCGCGAGAACAAATTGGTGACGGTCTGCGAAGAAGCCGGCTGCCCGAACGTCGGTGAATGTTGGTCCCAAGGCCACGCCACGATGATGATCATGGGCGAAGTCTGCACGCGCGCCTGCACATTCTGCAACATCGCGACCGGCAAACCGCCAGAGGATCTGGACGCGTTTGAACCGGGTCGTGTGGCCCATGCGGTCGAAAAACTGGGGCTGAACCACGTTGTGATTACGTCCGTGGATCGTGATGATATTGAGGACGGCGGGGCAGATCACTTTGCCCAAACCATCCGCGCGATCCGGCATCGTTCGCCCGACACGACAATCGAAATTCTGACGCCGGATTTTATCCGCTGCAAACCAGAAGTGCTGGAACAAGTGGTCGAGGCGCGCCCCGATGTTTTCAACCACAACCTTGAAACCGTGCCGGGCCTGTACCCCGAAGTCCGCCCCGGCGCGCGCTATTTCCACTCGTTGCGTTTGTTGCAGCGGGTCAAGGAAATGGATCCGATGATGTTCACGAAATCTGGCATCATGGTCGGTTTGGGTGAAGATCGCCAATCGGTGCTGCAAGTGATGGAAGACATGCGCGCCGCCGACATCGATTTCCTGACGATTGGCCAATATTTGCAGCCCACGCCAAAACACCACGCGGTGGACCGGTTTGTGCATCCTGATGAATTCGCCGCCTACGAAAAAGCCGCCTACGGCAAAGGATTCTTGATGGTATCAGCGACGCCGCTTACGCGGTCCAGCTATCACGCGGGGGACGATTTTGCGCAACTGCGTGCTGCGCGTCAGGCCAAATTGGGCTGATCAGGTGAACCGCACTTTGCCAATATGCGGCAGATTGCGGTTACGCTGTGCAAAATCGATTCCATAGCCGACGACAAATTCATCCGGAATTTCAAACCCGATATAGTCTGCGCGAAAATCGATTTCGCGCCGGCTTGGTTTATCGAGCAAAGCGATGGATTTTAAGCGGGCTGGATTGCGCGTCTGCAACAGCTTGGTCACGTGGTTCAGGGTGTGGCCTGTGTCAACGATGTCCTCGACAACCAGCACATCACGCCCTTCAATTGCGCCACGTAAGTCTTTGAGAATGCGAACTTCTCGGCTGCTTTCCATGCCGTCACCGTAGCTTGAGGCCTCAAGGAAATCGACCTCGATGGGCAGGTCCAACTCGCGCACCAGATCGGCGATGAACACGAAGGATCCACGCAGCAGGCCAACAACAACCAGCTTGTCCGTGCCTTCAAATTCGGCGTGGATTTCCTCGCAGAGTTCTTCGATCCGCGCGGCAATCGATTTTGCCGAAATCATCTGATCGATGACGTATGGACGCTGTGACATGGTGCCCCCCAATTGTATTGGCCCTTGAATTCATTTGCGTTTCGTAACACATCTCGCGAAACCGCCGCTATAGCCAAACGTGATGCCCAAACATTCAGAGACCAAATTCCTGCCCCACAGCGCCCAACAGATGTATGATCTGGTGGCAGATGTGGCGTCGTACCCCGAATTTTTGCCGTGGTGTTCGGCCGCGCGCATCCGGTCTACCAAGACGGAGGGTGCCTCGATTGAGATGCTGGCCGATCTGGTGATTTCGTTCAAAGTGTTTCGCGAGCGTTTTGGCAGTCGGGTTGTGTTGTGGCCAGAGGCCCAGAAAATCGACACGGAATATCTGGACGGCCCGTTTAAATACATGAAATCGAACTGGGCGTTCGAGGACGCCGAGGGCGGTTGCAACGTCACCTTTTTCGTCGATTTTGAATTCAAGAACGCGATTTTGCAGGGCATCATTGGTGTGGTGTTCAACGAGGCCATGCAGCGCATTGTCCGCGCTTTTGAACGTCGTGCGGATGATCTGCACGGCTAGACCAAAACGCAAAACGGGCCCCAAAAGGCCCGCTTTTTAGTTCATAAGTTCAGCTACTTAACTGTTCATGTCGTAGGCGCGTTCACCGTGTTGCGCGATGTCCAGACCGTTAACTTCGGTCTCTTCATCGACGCGCATCGGGATGAACACGCGGATCACCAGCACCAGCACAACAGTCACAGCAATCGTGTACACGCCAACAATCACGAGGGAACCCATTTGCGCAGCCCACGTGCCAGCGCCAAAGACCGCAATCATGATCGTGCCAAAAATACCGCCCACGCCGTGCACGGCAAAGACATCCAATGTGTCGTCGATTTTGAATTGGTTGCGGATCAGGTTCACCGCTTCTTGGCAGCCGATACCGGCGATCGCGCCAATGATCAGCGCCTCGATCGGGCCAACAAAACCGGACGCTGGCGTGATTGACGCAAGGCCCGCGATCGTACCGGTGACGATGCCGACCAGAGACGCTTTGCCGAACTTGATCTTTTCCCACAGGGCCCACGTCAATGATGCTGTGGCCGCCGAGATATGCGTGACCGTGATCGCCATTGCCGCACCGCCGTCTGCCGCCAATTGCGATCCGCCATTAAAACCGAACCAACCGATCCACAAGAATGCCGCCCCCATCATCACCATGCCGGGATTGTGCGGCGGTGTGTTCTGGTTTTTGCGCGCCCCCAGGAACACGGCCAAGACCAACGCGGCAAGGCCCGCCGTTTCGTGCACCACAATGCCGCCAGCAAAATCGCGCACGCCGGTGTCGCCAAAAATACCGCCATCCGCCAAGAAACCGCCGCCCCAAACCCAGTGGACCACTGGCGCGTAGCACAGCAACATCCATGCGCCCGAAAACGTCAGCACAAACCCGAACGAGATGCGTTCGACATAGGCGCCAACGATCAAGGCTGGCGTGATGATTGCGAATGTCATCTGGAAGGCAAAGAACAAAACCTCGGGCAGGGTGCCAGACAGCGATGACGCGTCAACACCCAGCAACATCAGCTTGTCCAAGCCGCCCCAGAAACCAGATGTTCCTGATCCAAAGGCAATTGTGTAGCCGAAAAAGAACCAAAGCACGCTCATCAAACAGGCGATGGCGTAGCAATGCATAAAGACGCTAAGCACGTTGCGCGAGCGCACCAGCCCGCCGTAAAATAGGGCAAGCCCCGGAAGGGTCATCAGCAGCACCAATGTGGTGGCCACCATAATCCAAGCTGTATCAGCTGCGTTCATCTGGTTCTCCGATCCTGAAAGCGCGATGTTGAGGATGCATAGGCGCTCTCGGTGCGGATAAAAGCAGCAACGGGTCCGGTGGGCGCTTATTTTTCGGGCGATTGGCTTATTGGTTAAATTTTGGGCGCATGCAGCGGTATTTTGCCTTAAATTTAGGCGCAAGCGAATCTTTGCGCATGCGCTGGCGTGTCGAAGGTATGGATATCCTGACTGCCACCGGTTTAGCGCGCGCGTTACTCTGTTCGGATTAGTTGGTTATTTCATCACTAGTCGGGGCCTCGCTCGGCGCCTACCTCTCGCTTGGTGAGGCCTCATTTACGGCAAGTGTCGCAACAGCAATTGCAGCGCATTATCACGCGCACCGATCCGCACGTTTTCGCGGCCCAACGCCCCAAATTCGATGGTTTCGAAATGTGTGGCCTGACCGGTTTGCGCGAGGCCAAAACAAACCCGACCTTCGGGTTTGTGATTTGATCCACCGGGGCCTGCCAAGCCCGTGATTGACACCGCAATGCCCGCGTCAGAGTTGGTCAAAGCGCCCTCGGCCATGGCAACGGCGACTGGTTCCGACACAGCGCCGTGGGCCGCAATCAGCGCTGCATCGACCCCAATCATTTGGGTTTTGGCGGCGTTAGAATAGGTGACAAATCCCCGATCGACAACGCGCGATGATCCGGGAATTTCGGTCAGAGCGGCCGCAACCATGCCGCCGGTGCAGCTTTCTGCTGTTGCAATCATGGTGTTTGATTGTGACGCTTTATCAAGGATTTGTGCTGCAACCTTCATGTCATAATGACCCCGTGTGCGATGCCGGCAAGAACCAGAACGCCGAGGGCCGCGAACACGCCTGCAATCACATCGTCCAGCATCACACCTAACGCGTCGCCGCGCCGATCTGCCCAGCCCACCAGCCACGGTTTCCAGATGTCGAACAGGCGGAACAACAAAAATGCGGCGATCCATCCAGGCCACATCGCAAGGATCGAAATGTCGTTGGCCCACGCGGCGTAGGACAGCGGCAACAGCGCGATCCATTGACCGACCAGTTCGTCCACGACGATCTCGGATGGGTCGTGATCCTCTGATCCGCGGGTCATCTGGTCCGTCGCCCACCAGCCTTTTAGGAATGCAGCGACCACCCCGATCAGAAGCAAGGGAAAGCCGCCCAAAACATGCACCAACCACGCCCAAGGCAGCGATACAAACGACCCCCACGTGCCCGGTGCAGGGCGGATGTAGCCGACGCCAAACAGCGTTGCGATCATGCGCGCCAACATCAGGATTTCACCAACGCGCAGGTTGCGATGCAGGCGATGCCTTCGCCGCGACCGGTGAACCCGAGACGTTCCGACGTGGTTGCCTTGACCGATACACGGCCCAAATCCATGCCCATTATGCGCGCCATTTCTGAGCGCATTGCCACGCTGTGCGGCCCGATTTTGGGGAATTCACAGATCAGCGTGCAATCGATGTTTGAGATGCTAAACCCTTTGTCACGCGCCATACTTACTGCGTGGGTCAGGAAAATGTGGCTCTCGGCCCCTTTCCACTGCGGATCAGAGGGGGGGAAATGTTGTCCGATGTCGCCCATCGCCAGCGCGCCGTAAATCGCGTCTGTGACCGTGTGCATGCCGACATCTGCGTCCGAATGGCCAACCAGCCCGTGACTGTGCGGGATCGCAACGCCGCACAGGGTCACGTGATCGCCCGCGCCAAAGGCGTGCACGTCGAAACCGTTGCCCAATCTAATGTCCATCTGCGTCGTCCTTTTGGGCCTGCAAAATGCGCGCGGCGCGTTCAAAATCAGCAGGGTGGGTTATTTTCAGGTTGTCCTCATGGCCATCTACAATTGCGACGGCAATCCCAAAGGCGCGCGCGACCTCGACATCGTCGGCTGCACCGCCTGCGTGGGCGTCGTGCGCGGCTTTGATCGCGTCCAGCTTGAACCCCTGAGGTGTTTGTGCGCGGAACAATCCAGCTCGATCCTGGGTTCCGTTGACGCGGCCGTCTGCACCTGTCCACAATGCGTCGGTTACGGCCAAAGCGGGTGCTGCACCGTCGTGGTCATAAAGCGCTGCGATAACTGCTGAAATGACGCCTGCGCTGACGCAAGGCCGTGCAACATCGTGGATCAAAACGCGGATCGTTCCGTCGGGTACCGCGACGAGGCCGGCGATGACCGAGGCTGCGCGGTCCGCGCCACCAACGGTCACGTTTGCGCCGTTCAGCGTGGCGGCAAGGTCCAGATCATCAGGGTGTAAAACCAGGACAATGTCGTCAATCTCTGCATGTTCGGCAAAGGCGCGCAGGGTGTGATCGATCACCCGCGCATCGCCGATTTCGCACCACTGTTTTGCCAAACCCGCAGCGTCACCGCGGCGCGCGCGGGTGCCACGTCCGGCGGCAACGATAACGGCTGTGGTGCTCATGTTTTGCGCTTTGGTGTCATAATCTTGTGTTTAGGCATTCGGAGGGGGCAAGGCAATTGCACAGCGCGATTGCCTAAATTTTAGGCAGGTGGTAGTTTTTTGGGCTTAGGGTGTGGGGCAAACCGTTGAGGGTGCCGGACATTGCCGCTAGGAAATATGAAAACACAAAGGAAACCGTCAGTTGAGTTCGTCAAATGACCCCTTGGAATTAACGCCGCCAGTGATGCTGGCCCCGATGGCCGGGATAACCGATTTGCCGTTTCGCAATCTGGTTGCCTCGTTTGGTGCAGGCATGGTGGTGTCAGAAATGGTCGCCAGTCATGACATGTTAAACGCCCGCCCGGGCAGTCGTGAAAAGGCGGAATTGGGGATCGGAACAGTCGGCACCGCCGTTCAATTGGCGGGGTCTGAGCCCGGTCCAATGGCCGAGGCTGCGCGCATGGTTGCAGGGCAGGGTGCTGCCGTGATCGACATCAACATGGGCTGCCCCGCGAAAAAAGTTGTGAACGGCTATTCGGGCTCTGCCTTGATGAAGACGCCGGATCACGCACTGACCTTGATCGAAGCCGTGGTGAACGCGGTCGATATTCCGGTCACGCTAAAAACCCGTCTAGGCTGGGATGACGCGCTGATGAATGCCCCTGAAATCGCGATGCGGGCCGAAGCCGCTGGCATCAAGCGGATCGTCATTCACGGGCGCACGCGCTGTCAGTTTTACAAAGGACAGGCCGATTGGGCAGCGATTGCGCGGGTCAAACAGGCGGTGCAGATTCCGGTCATCGCAAACGGCGACATTGTCGATATCAACACGGCGCGCCTTGCGATGACGCAATCGGGCGCGGACGGTGTGATGATCGGGCGGGGCGCGCAAGGGCGGCCGTGGGCGTTGGCCGAAGTCGCGCATGCGTTGTTTGGCGGTCCCAAACCCGACGTGCCAGCGGGGCAGGATCTGGCCGATCTGGTCGGCGCACATTACGCGGCCATGCTGGCATTTTACGGCAACGATCTGGGGCTTCGGGTGGCGCGCAAACATCTGGGTTGGTTCATGGACACGGCGAAAACGCCAGCCGATCTGCGCCGCCGCGTGCTCACCAGTAAAGACACCACCGAAACCGCTGCGATGATTCCACAGGCCATTCTCGCCAACGCGCACGGGGTCGCAGCATGAGCACGGATCCCTCAATCTGGGCGTCACTGCCGGTTCCAGCGGTTTTGATCGATGCACAGGACAACATTCTCGATATCAATTCCGCCGCCGAAGGGTTCCTGAACGTGTCCGCCAAATCCGTAGTCGGCGTGCCGCTGTGGGATCAGATCGCCATCGATTCCCCGCTCGAAGAAGCGTTTTCGCGTGCGCGCGATCATGGCACACCGCTGTTTGTGAACGATGTCGATGTGGGCAGCGGACAGCGCGCACCCCTGCAATGTGCCTTGCAAATCGCGCCACTGATCGGTGCGCCCGGGCAAATGATCATGATGATCACGCCGCGCGAACTGGCCAGTCACATCACGCAAAACCATTCGGTCAAATCAGCGGCGAAATCAGCAATTGGCATGGCGGAAATGCTTGCTCACGAGATCAAAAACCCACTGGCTGGCATCACCGGCGCTGCGCAACTGATCAGCATGAATTTACCGCCCGAAGACCTTGAGTTGACCGATTTGATCGTCGAAGAAAGCCGCCGCATCGTAAAACTGTTGGAACAAGTCGAGCAATTTGGCAACCTGTCTGTGCCCGAAATGCAGCCCGTAAACGTCCATGATGTGCTGGACCGCGCACGCCGGTCTGCGTTGCTGGGATTTGGGGCGCAAATGAAGATCATCGAGGATTACGACCCGTCGCTGCCGCTCGCGCTGGGGGACGGTGACCAGTTGCTGCAAGTGGTTCTGAACTTGCTGAAAAACGCCTCAGAAGCGGCGGGGCCTGATGGCGGTACGATCCGTTTGCACAGCTATTTTGAACATTCGTTCCGCCTGCGCCGCGCGGATGGAACCGGCCATTCATTACCGCTGCAAATCGAGGTGATTGATGACGGCCCGGGACTGCCAGATAGTATCAAAGGCGACATTTTTGACCCCTTTGTCTCGGGGCGCGAAAACGGCACCGGATTGGGCTTGGCGCTGGTCAACAAAATCGTGTCGGACCATGGCGGCTGGATTTCCGTCAGTTCGGTTCCGGGACAAACGACGTTCCGGTTATCCCTGCCGCGCGCCCCTAAATAGTCAACAAAACAAGTAGGATAGATCATGGATGGCACAGTATTGGTCGCAGATGACGACCGCACGATCCGAACAGTTTTGACCCAAGCGTTGACGCGCGCAGGGTGCAAAGTACACGCGACCTCGTCGCTGACCACGCTGATGCGATGGGTCGGCGAAGGCAAGGGTGATGTGGTCATTTCAGATGTGATGATGCCGGACGGCAATGGGCTGGAAATGCTGCCCAAAATTGCCGAAGACCGCCCGGGTTTGCCGGTCATCGTGATCTCGGCGCAAAACACAATTATGACCGCGATCCAAGCGGCCGAGGCCAAGGCCTATGACTATTTGCCCAAACCGTTTGATTTGCCCGATTTGATGAAACGCACAGCCCGCGCGCTTGACAATAAACAAGCGCCGCGCGCCAGCACCACCGACACCCAAGAGCGCCCCGAAGAGCTGCCTTTGGTCGGGCGCACGGCCGTGATGCAGTCGCTGTATCGCGTGGTCGCACGGGTAATGAACACCGATTTGCCAGTGGTGATCTGGGGCGAAAGCGGCACGGGCAAATCGCTGATCGCCCGCGCCATCCATGACTTTTCCGACCGGCGGACATTGCCGTTTATCACGCTGACGGCGCTTGATCTTCAAGAACTTGAAGGGCCTGCGCGGGTGCTGGCACGGGTCAAAGGTGGCACGCTGTTGATCGACGAAATCACCGATGTGCCGGATGAAATGCAAGCGCGACTGGTGCGCATGATGGACACGCCCGGCGAATATGTGCCGCGCTTTATGGCGACCAGTCAGGCCGATTTGTCGCAAGCCACCGAAAGTGGGCTGGTGCGCAAGGATCTGTATTACCGGCTGAGTGGCGCGACGCTCAAGGTGCCGTCCTTGCGTGAACGGGTCGACGATATCGAATTGCTGGCGGCCCATTTTTTGGCGAAATCCGAACAATCGGGCAGTGGTGCATTTACCCTGTCTGCCCCCGCGACCGAGATTTTTCGCACCTACAGTTGGCCCGGCAACGTGCGCCAGCTTGAAAACGCGGTGCGCCGTTTGGGTCTGACCAGCCGCAATGCTGAAATTTCAGCCTCCGAAGTCGAGCAGATTCTAGGCAATCAGCCGGATCTCGCGCCTCTTGCCGGTGGGTCGACCGATACCGAAAAACTAGGGGCGTCTGTGGGCGGGCACCTGCGGCGATATTTCGATTTGCACGGCGATGTTTTGCCACCTCCGGGGCTTTACGGCAGGATTCTGCGCGAAGTTGAGGGGCCATTGATCGAAATTGCCCTCGATGCGACAGGTGGAAATCAGGCGAAATGCGCTGATTTGTTGGGGATCAACCGCAATACCCTAAGAAAGAAGATCACAGAGCTAGGTATTCAGGTGACACGCCGCCGCAAGTTGATGTAAAACGGCCACACAAGGCGTGGCTTTCAGGGCGCAGTTCTGAACATGACCACCCGATATTGCGGTTGGGTGCATGTGCACCGCATCAACAGGTAGGAGGTTCTGTGGTTTCCCGGACACGCCAAACACGTTGGCTGATGACGCTCGGGCGTTTGCGCCGCCAAAGACGTGTGCGCAATGCCGCGACCTTGGGGCTGGTGTTTTTGGCCCCGGTGTTGGTTTTAGCGACGTTTTTGGTGCTTGGTCCGCTGGATCAAGGGGCAGGCGCGCTATCGCTGCGGTTGGTTTTGCTGGCCGATCTTGTGTATGTTCTGGCCATCGCCGCATTGGTTTTATCGCAAGTTGCCCGCCTGATTTCAGCCCGTCGCGCCAAGTCTGCTGGATCGCGTTTGCACCTGCGTCTGACGGGGGTGTTCGGGCTGCTGGCACTGATTCCCACCGTGACCGTCGCGATTTTCGCCGGTCTCACTGTGAACATCGGTCTCGAGGGTTGGTTTTCAGAGCGCGTCAGCCAAGTGATCGGCAATTCCGTGGCCGCAGCCCAGGCCTATGAAACCGAACAAAGCGCTGATCTTGTGCAAGATGCACGTGCACTGGCGGCGGGGTTTGACGGGGCGCGTCAAAACAATCCGAACCTGAGCGACAGTGAAATTCTGGGTGAAATGCAGGCTCAAATTCAGCGCGGTCTGCGCGAGGCATATTTGGTCGATGGCACCGGTGCAATCCGGGCGCGTGGGGTGCGGTCGTATCTGTTTGATTTCGAACCGCCCAGTGCGCAAAATCTGGCCGCCGCGCGTGATAATGGTTGGCTGATTATCGAAGATTGGCCGATCAACGAATTTCGCGCGTTGGTGCCGCTGGACAGCTCGGTGGACCGGTTTTTATACGTCAGTCGCGATGTCGACGGCGCGATCTTGTCGCTGCTGGATGAAACTCAGGAAACGGCGCGTTTGTATCGCCAACTCGAAAGCGACCGTGGGCGGGTCCTGTTCGAATTTGGCCTTATTTATCTGGGCTTTGCTGTCATCCTAATTTTGGCGGCGATCTGGCTGGGGCTGTGGTTTGCGGAACGTTTGTCCGGCCCTGTTGGCCGTCTGACAGGCGCTGCGCAGCGGGTTGGGGCCGGCGATCTTGAGGTGCAAGTGCGCGAAGAGGAAGGCGACGATGAAATTGCAATGCTGGGGCGGTATTTCAACCAAATGACCAAACAGCTTAAGGGGCAGCGCGACACATTGCTGGACAACACCCGCCAGATTGAAAGGCGCCGCCGCCTGTTTGATTCCGTGCTTGGGTCGGTGACCTCTGGCGTTGTTGGATTGGATGCTGCAGGCAAGGTGACCTTTGTGAACCGCTCGGCTGAACGGCTGCTGGATTGGCACGAAGATCAACAATCTGTGCCGTTGTCGTTTGCCGTTCCGGAATTTGGCCCGCTGTTCGATATTCTTAAAAATGGACCGCAGGAAATTGCTCAGGACGAAATCAAGGTGAGCCGTTTGGGCCGCATGGAAAACCTTCTGGTGCGCATGGCGACGCGGCGCAATGATGCGGGCAAACGCGAAGGCTACGTTGTCGCGTTTGACGATGTGACCGATCTGGTCAGCGCGCAACGCATGGCGGCATGGGGCGACGTGGCGCAACGGATTGCCCATGAAATCAAGAACCCGCTGACCCCGATCCAGCTGAGTGCCGAGCGTATCAAACGCAAATTCGCCCCCAAGGTGGGCGAGGACAGTGACCAGCTGGAGCAAATGACCGATGTCATCGTACGCCAGACTGGCGATCTGCGTCGCATCGTAGACGAGTTTTCGAAATTTGCGCGGATGCCTGAACCTGATCGCCAAAGCCATGATCTGACGTCTTTGGTGCAAGATGCCGTCACATTGCAGCGTGTAGGACAGCCAGGTGTTGCAATTTCTACCGACCTTTTGGATCAGCCTTTGGTGTTCGATCTGGACGCGACGATGATCTCGCAGGCGCTTACAAACTTGATTAAGAACGCAGGCGAAGCAATTGAAACATTAAAAGAAAAAGGCGTTTCGAATGGCCTTGTTCCGCAAGTGCACGTGACCCTGAAGCAAGACGAACATGCTGCATTTATTTCGATCGCAGACAACGGCATCGGGCTGCCCGAAGATCGCGCACGCCTGTTTGAACCCTACGTGACCACGCGCAGCGAAGGCACGGGGTTGGGCCTGCCAATTGTGAAAAAGATTATCGAAGAACACGGCGGCACTTTGGTGCTGGACGATGCGCCTATTTTTGAGGGGCAAACACATTACGGGGCCATGGCAGTGATCACATTGCCGCTGAACATCAGCGCCGCCCCGACACGCGACAACCAAGAGGTGACAGGCAATGAGTGACATTCTGATCGTTGACGACGAACGCGACATTCGCGAGTTGATTTCGGAAATTTTGAAAGACGAAGGGTTCCAGACCCGTTTGGCTGGCAACTCGGATGATGCGATGGCAGCGGTGAACGAAGACGCGCCCGCGTTGATGATTTTGGACATCTGGTTGAAAGACAGCCGCATGGACGGAATCGACATTCTAAAAACGGTGAAACGCGACAACCCGGACGTGCCGGTCGTCATTATTTCGGGCCACGGCAACATCGAAATCGCGGTCGCTGCGATCAAACAGGGGGCTTATGATTTCATCGAAAAGCCGTTCAATATTGACCAGCTTTTGGTGGTGATCCGCCGTGCGATGGAAACCAGCCGCCTGCGCCGCGAAAACCAGTCGCTGCGGCGTCAGGACGGCGCGCAATCAGAAATGATCGGCAATTCCGCGTCGTTCCGTGCGCTGATTTCGCAGCTCGACAAAGTCACCAAATCCAACGGGCGTGTAATGCTGACAGGCCCCGCTGGCAGCGGCAAGGAACTGGCCGCGCGCTACATTCACGCCAATTCGAACCGCGCCTCAGAGGCCTTTGTGACGATCAACTGCGCCGGCGTTGCGGCGGATCGAATGGAAGAGGTTTTGTTTGGTCGCGAAAGTGCGGATCGCGGTGTTGAACCCGGCTTGCTAGAACAAGCGCACGGCGGTGTCGTATATTTCGACGAGGTCGCAGACATGCCCATCGGCACGCAATCAAAAATCCTGCGCGTGTTGGTCGATCAGCAATTCCACCGGGTTGGCGGCGCAGACAAAGTCCGCGTCGATTTGCGGGTAATATCCAGCACAAGCAAGAACTTGGACGCCGAAATTGAAGCAGAAAATTTCCGTCAAGAACTGTATCACCGCCTGAATGTGGTGCCGATTGCTGTGCCGTCGCTAGAAGAGCGGCGCGAGGATATTCCGCTGTTGGCGGGCCATTTCATTGCCGAATGCAACGCCAATCAAGGGCTGCCGCTGCGCGAGCTTACGGATGATGCGTCAGCGTTGATGCAGACGATGATTTGGCCGGGCAACGTGCGCCAGTTGAAAAACCTGATCGAACGGGTGCTGATCCTGTCCGACGGTACCGGCCCGATCGAGGCGCGCGAATTGCCGGGCGAAGACGATGCATCTGGCGAAGAAGGTCGTGTGGTTTTGTCGGGCGCACTGGCAACGCTGCCGCTGCGTGAGGCGCGCGAAGCATTTGAACGCGAATATCTGCTGACCCAGATCAACCGCTTTGGCGGCAACATCAGCCGTACCGCGAATTTTGTCGGGATGGAACGCAGCGCGCTGCATCGCAAGTTAAAATCGCTCGGGGTTGTGACATCAGCCAAAGCCGGCGCGCGGGTGGCGCATGTGGACGATCAAGAGACGGATTAACCTTGGTTCAAAACCCGCAACGTCCCGTCTGAATTGCGCAGAAAACAGGATCGATCAGTGAGTGTGGGCAGTTTTGCAGCGCCGCTGGCTGGCACTGTTGCTGCCCCATTTTTGCAAGGCTGGATTTTGGCCGGCGCGTAACCTTTGTCGCTCATGCATTGGGTTTCGACCCGTCCGCGCAAGGCTTTGTTGACGTCGACCTGATAGACATGACCGGGGCGGTAATAGCCGGGCTGCGTCGTGCAAACGTTGGCGGCATTGCAGATTTGACGCGGTGCCACCCAAACCGGCGGCGACACTTGGGTTTGCAAGCGCACGGGGGCGTCGCGCAAGGCGCGCACCTCGCAGGACGTGATGTCGGATTGCAGGCGGGCAGGGCTGACGCCCGCGCGGTAATAGGTCGTCAACGGCAAGCAGGCAGACACCACCAGCGGCAAAACCAAAAAGCAGATGCGTATTTTCATACCGCCGATTGTGTCGCATCATCGCGGCACACACAATCGGATTGACCGGACTTGCGCCTTTGTGTCATGCGTTTGGTTCGGATCAGCCTGTATCTGGGCGATGGATCAAAGGATGGACCTATGAAGGTCATAATTTGTGGCGCTGGCCAAGTTGGCTGGCAAATTGCCCGACATTTGTCAGGTGAACGCAACGACGTCACGGTGGTCGACAACAACGCAGATTTGGTGCGCCGCGCCACCGATAGCCTTGATGTTCAAGGGGTTACGGGCTTTGCGAGCTACCCGTCCGTGCTGGATAAGGCGGGTGCGGGCGACGCTGACATGATCATCGCGGCGACCCATTCCGACGAGGTGAACATGGTCACTTGTCAGGTGGCGCATTCGGTGTTCCGGGTGAATCGCAAGATTGCGCGACTGCGTTCGCAAGCCTATCTCGAAACGATTTATTCCGACCTGTACCGCCGCGATCACATGCCAATTGACGTGGTGATCAGCCCCGAACGCGAGGTCGCAGCCGCCGCTTTGCAACGTCTTTCGGCCCCGTCTGCCTTTGATACCGAACGGTTTATGGACGGCCAGGCGCATTTGCTTGGCATCCTGATCGAAGACGATTGCCCGGTCATCAACACGCCTTTGCGCCAGTTGACCGACCTGTTTTCGACCCTGCGCGCCACGGTTGTAGGCGTGCGCCGTGAGGGCACGTTGTTTTCACCAGAATCCGGTGATCAGCTGTTTGCCGGCGATGAATGTTATGTGTTCACGCACGTGGATGACATCGCCCGCACAATGGAAATTTTCGGCAAGAAAATGGCCAAACAAGAGCGTGTCGTGCTTGTCGGGGGCGGCAATGTCGGGCTGGCTGTGGCCACCGAACTGGAACAACGGGCAACCCGTGTGCGCACCAAGATTATCGAAAAAAGCCGTGCGTGTGCGGAACGTGCCGCCGAAGCTTTGGAACGCACGATTGTGCTGAACGGTGACGGTCTGGATGTGGCTTTGTTGGCCGAAGCGGGCATTGCGCGCGCTGATGCGATGCTGGCGATCACCGATGACGACAAAACCAACATGCTGGCCGCCGTGCGCGCAAAATCCGAAGGGTGCCCTTACGCGATTGCCTTGATCAACGACCCGACGCTGGTGCCGCTGATGGGGCCGCTGGGGATCGATGCCTACATCAATCCGCGTGCCACAACCGTCAGCTCGATCCTGCGCCACATCCGCCATGGCCGGGTGCGCGCGGTCTATTCGATTGGCGACGCCGAGGCCGAAGTGATCGAGGCCGAAGTGCTGTCGACCTCGCCCATGGCGGGCAAACGCATCAGCGATATCGGCTTTCCCGAGGGGGTGTTGGTCGGCGCGGTGCGCAAAGGCGACACGGTGCTGCGCCCCATGGGATCCACCCGCATTGACGAAGGCGACGTGATCGCGCTGTTTGCCTTGGCAGGCGACGTACCCGAGGTGGAACGCCTGATGCAAGTTTCCATCGATTTCTTCTAAACAGATGCCCCGCGCCCCCGAACCCATTGGTTTTGTTGATCGTTTGATGCAGCTGCCGCTGTTCATGATTGTCTTTGGTGTGGCGTCTTTGTCAATGCTGGTGCCAGCTGTTTTTGCCGGTCTGACCCGCGAACTCGAAACAGGGCGCGCGTTTTTATACAGTGGTCTGTTGGGTTCGATCCTGTTTGTTTTGATCGCTCTGGCCCACGCCGGCCGGATGCCGCGACACGGTGCGCTTGGCCCGTTGATGTCGTTGTTTTCGACCTTTGTGTTCCTGCCGATTGTTCTGGCGATCCCGTTTTTTGAGGCGTTGAAAACGACGACGTTCCTGAATGCCTACATCGAGATGGTCAGCGCCATCACCACCACCGGCGCGACGTTGTTTGACGACCCCGAACGCCTGAACGGGCCGCTGCATTTGTGGCGCGCGCAGGTTGGCTGGATGGGTGGTTTGGTGATGTGGATTGCGGCCTCGGCCATTCTGGCGCCGCTGAATTTGGGTGGGTTCGAAGTGACCGCGCGGGCTGAACCGGGGCGGCGCATTGCGGGGGTAGGGCGCGTTGGTCAACCCGAAGGCCGTGCACGGCTGGTGCGGGTGATTGCGACGATTTTTCCGATCTACACCGGGCTGACCTTGCTGTTGTGGGTGCTGTTGTGGTTGTGCGGCGAAACATCGCTGGTGGCGATCTGTCATGCGATGTCGATCATGGCGACGTCGGGCATTTCGCCGGTGGGTGGAATGGACGCCGCAAGCGCGGGTATCGCGGGCGAAATGGTCATGTTCCTGTTCATGTTTTTTGCTCTGTCGCGCCTGACATTTTCCTCTGACACAGTGACCAGCGAAAGCGGTGGTTTGCGCCACGATCCAGAGTTCCGGATTGGCATCGCGTTGGTGATCGGGGTGCCGACTTTATTGTTCGTGCGCCACTGGTTGGGGGCCTTTGATGTCGAGGCACAAGCCAGCCTGCTTGAGGCCGTGATCGCCTTTTGGGGGGCGACCTTTACGGTGATGTCGTTCCTGACCACCACGGGGTTCGCAAGTGCCAGTTGGTCCGAGGCGCAAAGCTGGTCGGGATTGGCGACGCCGGGCCTTATTCTTATGGGGCTTTCGCTGATTGGCGGTGGTGTTGCGACGACTGCGGGTGGCGTAAAACTGCTGCGGGTTTTTGCGCTTTATCGCAACGGAACCCGCGAAATGGAGCGTTTGGTGCACCCCTCGTCGGTCAGCGGCGCGGACCCTTTGGCGCGGCGTTTGCAGAAAAATGGCGCGTTTACCGCGTGGATTTTCTTTATGCTTTTTGCCATTTCGCTGGCCGCAATCACCATGGTTTTGGCCGCCCTTGGCGTTAGTTTTGACGAGGCGCTGGTGCTGTCGATTTCCAGCCTTTCGACCACCGGACCGCTGCTGGAATGGGCCGCTGACACGCCGATCAGACTGTCCGAATTGGGGCCGTGGGCCAAGTCGGTTATTGCCGCGGCAATGGTCATCGGGCGCCTCGAAACCCTGGCGATAATCGCGCTTTTGACGCCTGATTTGTGGCGCGGTTAGGTTACGTTAGGTAAATAGAACCATGCAGAGCGTTTTTTTGGGCTGGAATGTCTTGGAGTCCTTATACATACTCTCCCCAATAGGGATGGCTTGATCCGCAGGCCGACAACAAGAATAAAGGCAAGATGTCATGGCTTCGGACCGACAAAATCTGCAGGACGCGTTCCTGAACCACGTGCGCAAGACCAAAGTGCCCGTGACCATTTTCCTAATCAATGGTGTTAAACTACAAGGGGTTATCACTTGGTTTGATAACTTCTGTGTATTGCTGCGCCGTGATGGGCAATCCCAGCTGGTCTACAAGCATGCGATTTCGACGATCATGCCAAGCCAGCCCATCTCGCTATATGAGGGCGAAGACTCCGCTTGAGCAAAGAGCAATTCCAGATCGATGACAGCGACGGGCCACGCCTGACGCGCACATGGGTCCTGCATCCAGATATTAAGTCAGATTATGGCCGACGCGATGCAACACTCGCGCTGGCCGAAGCTGTATCATTGGCCCATGCGTTGGCCGAACTAGAGGTTATTGGCTCAAATGCTGTCCGCTTGCCCAAGCCGCATGCGGGCATGTTGTTTGGCAAAGGTAAGATACAGGAATTACACGATTTATTCGAGGCTGAAGAGATCGAATTGGTCGTGATTGACGGCCCTGTTACGCCGGTTCAGCAGCGCAACCTGGAAAAAGCGTGGGACGTCAAAGTGTTGGATCGCACGGGCCTGATCCTCGAAATCTTTAGCGATCGCGCCGCCACCAGCGAAGGTGTGCTGCAGGTCGAGATGGCAGCGCTGAGTTATCAGCGCACGCGACTGGTGCGCGCATGGACCCACCTTGAACGCCAACGCGGCGGGCTGGGCTTTGTGGGTGGACCGGGCGAAACCCAGATTGAATCGGACAGACGCGCGATTGACGAACAACTGGTGCGCTTGCGTCGCCAGTTGGAAAAGGTTGTGAAAACCCGTGCCTTGCACCGCGCCGCACGGGCGAAAATTCCGTTTCCCGTGGTGGCGTTGGTTGGTTATACGAACGCCGGAAAATCGACTCTTTTCAATAGGTTGACGGGCGCGGATGTGATGGTCAAGGACATGCTGTTCGCCACACTTGACCCGACCATGCGCAGCCTTGTGTTGCCTGACGGGCCTGAAGTGATCCTGTCCGACACGGTTGGATTTATCTCTGATTTGCCGACCGAACTGGTTGCGTCATTCCGCGCCACGCTCGAAGAAGTTTTGGCCGCCGACATCATCCTGCACGTGCGCGATATCAGCCATCCTGAAACCGAAGCGCAGGCCAAAGACGTGCGCGACATCATGACGGTTTTGGGGGTCGAACGTGAACGCCCGACGTTTGAGATCTGGAATAAGGTCGACGTTCTGGAGCCTGAGGCCGCAGCGGCCGTTCAGGCCCGCGCGGACCGTGACGAGACCATTTTTGCGACGTCAGCCGTAAAAGGCACCGGCCTTGATGTGATGATGGAGGCGGTTGCGGTTGCGCTGCAAGGATCGCTGTTCACCGAGGATCTGACATTGCCGTTCTCTGAGGGGCGCAAACGCGCGTGGCTGTTTTCGAATGAGGTCGTTGAATCCGAAGGGCAATCCGAGGACGGTTTCGAGCTGACCGTGCGCTGGAGCGGCGATCAGAAGGCGCAGTACGACGCATTGTAGCGCGCGGCGGCGTTAACGCTGCGTGCGCCGGGGTGATTTTGTAAAACTGTACAAAAGCCACTGGAATCTGTGCAGTTCGCGCCGCACAACGACGCCTGTATCAGCCTGAAACTGCCGAACTGTACAGATTTGGCTGAAATATGAGCAGTTTTGGCGGATTGGACGTGTTTAGGTGTGGTTAACCTGTTGGCCTCGTTCATGTTTGAGCGCGCGCGTTAGGTATTTGGTCATGTTTGCAGGGCTGTGCGATTTGGATCGACCGATATTCCGCAGGATGTGTGCCGTGGATCATCTTGCAACTGATTTACGTCGTAGAGGATACGAAGGTCTGATTTGAGCCCACACTCGGCCTTTTGTATCAAACGCACCAATCCGGGTGTGCGTGATGATTAAGACTCTACAACCGACAACACATAACATAGTGTCTGAAGATGATTGATTTGAAGCGAGCACGGCGGGACACCAACGAAAGCTCCGCTTCAGTCAACGGAGAAACCCCGGGTATCAAATGTTCACGGCCAACCCGGCTGCAGCGAACTGGGGCATGAACGCGAACGGTCGCGATTCTATTTTCCACACCAGCCCGAACAACTCACTCTTAAATGCCAGCAGGGCGGGGTTGTGACGGTAAATAGCATTACCCCATCGGACTATGTCGACGCACGGATCGCCGCCAAGGTTTCCGACAATTCTACTTCAATTTATTGCAACCACGACAACCAAAGGAAATATAATGAAACTATGTCTCAAGATTGGCCTTATGATAGCTGCGCTTGTTTCGCCGTTTGGAATAGCGAGCGCAGATACCACTAACGCCTATGCAAACTCTGGCATTCCTCTGGAATCCATTGATGATGCTCCTTGGGTGGCGACGATTGTTATGCATGGCACGCGCAACCAGTTTTGTGGCGGCGCGTTGGTTGCGCCGGGTTGGGTTCTGACGGCGGCGCACTGCGTCGACACGCCGACCGTGCGCAAAGACCCGTCAAGAATTGATGTTGTCTTGGGCACATTGAACTACGCGAGCGGTGGCGAGCAGATCACCGTGTCCGAAATTTTCATGAACCCAAGCTGGAATCCAAGCACGATGGATTTTGACGTGGCGTTACTGCGTTTGTCCAATAGCGCGACCATTGGGCGGCCTATCCAAATGTATGAATCCGAAAACTTGCCGGGGGACATGACCGTTCAAGTGTCAGTCTGGGGTTCCACGGCACAGGGTGGTCCGGGAACTCCGGTTTTGAAATATACTGAGGTGCCGACGGTCTCCAACTATACGTGCAACGCCCCTGAAAGTTATAACGGCGCCCTAACCAACACGATGTTTTGTACAGGTTATCCGAGAGGCGGCAAAGATGCTTGCCCAGGTATTAGTGGAGGGCCGGTGTATGTTCGTATTTGGGGCGAAATTAGGTTGGGCGGTATTGTTAGCTGGGGCCACGGGTGTGCCGTTGCACTAAGGTTCGGGGTCAACACACAGGTTTCGGCAATATCTGATTGGGCCAATCAGACGATGTCGAACTAAGCGTCAAAGAACAATTCGCGTGCCCGCAAGTTCGCGGGCGCGCGTCACAAGTTGCTTAACCATTGGCCACCGGTTTAAGAGAGCGTGCCGGTCAAATTGGGTCAAACGCAGACTTTTGTGCCGGGAACTAGAACTGCAGCTTTATCCCGCAGTTCCGTCATTTAGAATATCCGAGAAAGGGGATGACTATTGCTAGAGAAATCGTGCAATCGAAACTGCTGTTGTCACTGATTGTTTCTTTGCTGAGTATTCCAGCAATGTTCATTTCTCGAGTAACCCCACCTCATGGCCCGGGCGTAATCTCGCTGTTGTTTTTGGCAATTTGGGGGATCAGCACGATGTACATTATGGTTCGTGCAGTTTTTTGGACATTCAAATCAATAGCAAAGTTCTTACGTTGCTAGTCGGCCAATTTCTAACCAACAAAGGCCTGAAAGGTCCGCACAGCTGACCTTGTCACTTAAGCGTCGCTAAGCATCCCGCCATTTTCCGCTCGCCAGATCACCAAGGCTCCATTGTCCGACTTGTGCGCGGATCAGGCGTAGCGTGGGATGCCCGATGTGGGCGGTCATGCGCCGGACTTGGCGGTTGCGCCCTTCGGTGATGGTGATTTGCAGCCAGGTGTCGGGAATATCTTTGCGCACGCGGATCGGTGGGTCGCGTTCCCATAGCCCGTCGGGTTCCGAGATCTGTTCGACCTTTGCCCGTTCGGTCATGCCGTCGTTCAGCTTGACACCACCGGCAAGTTGGCTCAGCGCGCGCCCTTTTGGCGTGCCTTCGACTTGGACCCAGTAGGTCTTTTCCATCTTGTTGGTCGGGTGCGTGATGCGCGCCTGCAGCGATCCGCTGTCGGTCAAAACCATCAACCCTTCGCTGTCGCGGTCAAGGCGACCTGCGGCGTAGACGTCGGGGATCTTGATGAATTTCGACAGGGTCGGGCGCGGCGAAGTGGTGCCTTTGTCGGTGAATTGCGACAGCACGCCGAACGGTTTGTTGAATAGGATGACGCGGGCCATTTATTGCTCCGATGCAGGGTTCAAGGTTGTCACACCGACGGCAGCACCGCGGGCGAGGTCTGCGTCCAGTGACATGAGGATGTATTCGCCGCGCCGCCACAATTGCGCGAGGTCGTCGTAGTGGCGCGATAAAAAGTGGCCCGATTGCCCCGTCGAGGTGACAAAAACCGAGCTGTCAGGATCGGCGAAATCGTAGACGCCGCGGTAGCCGGCACCATGCACGTTTTCGAACGGGTTGGGGCCGTCACCTGATGTCAGCCCACGGTTCAGCGTGTTGTCGCCGCCAGAGGTGGATTGGCGGATGTTCACGAAATAGCGCAGCAGCGGCACTTTGCCCAAGGTCGTGTGGTCGTGCGTGGCTTGGTGTGCGTCGCCCCAGCGCAAGGATTCGAGCCCCGAGCCCCAAGTTTCCTCGATTTCCAGCAACGCGTCATCCAAGGCCAATCGCGCCATGTCGGCGCAGGTTTCAATCGGCGCGCTTTGCACCACGTCGCACCACTGCGCGGCCCCGTCGATGTCGCGGTAGACCCGTTCGATGAACAGCGGTTCGACGTGGCTGAACTGGTCAGCCATTGGCCCCAGATCATCGTTGATCAGCCGGTCTTGCAGCGCGCGCAACCACGTGGCGTAGATCAGCGGTTCGGGCAGGTGTTCGTTCATCTCACCGCTCCAACTGGCAAGCAGATCCAGCGCGCGTTGGCGTTTGCGCTCGGGCGTGCCTTCGACGGCGGCCTCGCCTGTGAACCACAACTCGGCCCCGATCAGCGGCAGCAGGGATCGCGCGGTGAAACTGACGGTATCCAACTGCGCCTCGACAAAGCTGTCGCGCGTGTGGACTTGGCGCGCTTGCATCAGCCGTTGCCAGCGTTGGATGCGTTGCGTGTCGCCCCACGTAAACGACACGTGATTGGGGAACGGGCGTTCAACGGTCTTGTTGTTGGTGTTGCCGAGGATACCGCCCAAAGGGGCGATGAATTCGGGGTTGGCGGCGTAGGGCATGCGCCCTTCCCAGTGGTTTTTCGGGTCCGCCCCAAGGGACGGCATGCGCCCTTGGCTTTGGTGATTTGCATCGCGGCGCGGGATCGCACCGATGGTTTTCATCGCGATGTTTTCACGGTCCACCAGCGTCAGGTTTTGCGCGGGCGCGATGTAGAACACGCCGGCGTCGATGGCTTGTTTGACGTTGCGCGCTTGCATGATCCCGATGCCTGCGGTCATCGATGTGTCACGCGGGCTGAGCACGGTGGCAGACAGGGCTGCGACATGACCGGGCGGCGTGACAGTGCGCAAGTCTTTGAATGCACCGGGTAAAATCGGGCCGTTGTCGGACCAGCGCAGGGTAATTGTGATCGGTGGTGCGTCTTTGATGTTGATGATCGAGGGGCGGGTTTCAAACGCCTTAAAGCCGTCTTTGACGCGGTATTCTTCGGAATTGTCGGGGTTCAGTTCTTCGATCATGATGTCTTGGTCATCGACGTAGGCGCTGGTCAGGCCCCAGCCCAATTCGGCGCTGCGTCCGGTCAGGATCACGGGAACGCCGGGGATCGTGCCGCCAATCACGCTGCCGGTGCGCAAATCCATACGCGCCAGATACCAGATTGCGGGGGCGGTGAACCCGAGGTGCGGATCGTTGGCCAGCAACGTGCCACCGGACGCAGAGCGTGTCGGCGCTGCGGCCCACGCGTTGGACGCACCGGCAAATACGGGCGCTTTGAACGGTGACAAAGGGTGCTGGCCGGAGGTGTTTTGCGCATAGACGGGCAGGGTCGACAGGTCAGGCATTAGTGAGGCGTATTGCGGCAAGGCAGCCACGCCAGAGCCCGGCGCGTCGGGCAGAATATCGCCCAAGCGCTTGGCATCAGGCACCGCCAGCGACATGCGGGCGCGCAGAACTTCGGCGTCCAGATGACCGGACATTTGCAGGCCCATCAGCTTGATCAGTGCAATCGAATCTGCAGGGCGCCACAGGGCAATCGGCGCGTTGAAAATGAACATCTCGGGCGCACCACGCCCCGACGCCCCTTTGTTGATTTCGGCCAGTTGCGCGTTCACGCCAGCGGAATAGGCCTCGAGTGCGGCGCGGGTCGGCGCGTTCTGTGCCTCAACCGAGGCAATCGACAGACGGTACAAATCCAGACGGCGCAAATGCGTGTCGATCTCCAGCGTGGTGGTGCCGAACACTTCGGACAGCCGGCCCTGAGCGGTGCGGCGCAGCACAGTCATTTGCCACAGGCGATCCTGCGCGTGCGCAAACCCCAGCGCAAAAAACGCATCCGCATCGGTTTGCGCCAGAATATGCGGCACATTCGCATTGTCGCGCACGATCTCGATCGGGGCGTTTATGCCGTCAACCGTGACCGCAGCCGAGTAGTCGGGCAGGGACCGTGAGGCCAGATAATAGACCAGCAAAATTGCCAGCACAGACAGCACAATCGCCGCCGCTGTCAGTCGTACCAGCCATTGAAACAATAGTGCCATCGCGGCCTCGTGCAGTTGACCCTTGGGGTCAGACTGTTACGTATGCTGGCAAACGATGACAACCGTCCATTGGCCCGTAGTGGCGTCCATTGGCGCACATTCAGGAGAAAGACATGACAAAGATTGCATTTTTGGGTTTGGGGGTCATGGGCGGACCAATGGCGGGGCATCTGCAAAAGGCAGGCTTTGACGTAACGGTTTACAATCGCACGGCTTCCAAGGCGGATGCTTGGGCGGCTGAATACGGTGGATCGGCGGCGGCTACCCCGCGCGAGGCCGCTGCGGGCGCTGAGTTTGTGATGGCCTGTGTGGGCAACGATGATGATTTGCGGTCGGTCTGTTTGGGTGCGGATGGCGCGTTTGCAGGCATGGGCGCACAAGCGGTGTTTGTGGATCACACCACCGTGTCGGCAAAGGTCACGCAAGAGCTGCACACAGCCGCAGGTGACGCAGGCAATTATTTCATCGATGCGCCGATTTCAGGTGGTCAGGCGGGGGCCGAAAATGGCGCGCTGTCGATCATGTGCGGCGGTGACGAGGACGCATTCAAACGCGCATTGCCGGTGATGGAGGTGTATTCCAAAATCTGCCGTCGCATTGGGGACAGCGGTGCCGGGCAGATGACCAAAATGTGCAACCAGATCGCGATTGCAGGTTTGGTTCAGGGGCTGTCAGAGGCGCTGCATTTCGCACAGAAAGCCGGTCTTGACGGGCGCGCGGTGGTCGAGGTCATTAGCCAAGGTGCTGCTGGCAGCTGGCAGATGGCGAACCGGTACGAAACCATGCTGGACGATCATTTTGACCACGGGTTTGCTGTGGATTGGATGCGCAAGGATCTGGGGATTTGTCTGGACACCGCCAACGAAATCGACGCGTCTTTGCCGGTCACCGCACTGGTCGATCAGTTCTATCACGATGTGCAAAAGCTGGGCGGCGGGCGCTGGGATACGTCCAGCCTGATCAAGCGTTTGCAGGCGATGGGTTAACAGACCCCAGTTGCCCCCCCTGAGCGTGTTCTTGGGGGGGTCGTTTTGGAGTTTGTTGGGGAAATCAAGGTAGGTGCGTTGTGGTCAATGTCGGGTTTGAGCCCAATTGACCAATATTCTGTGATGTAGCGAATGTCAGGTTCCAGGCGCTTAAACCGCTGCCTTCTCCGCTCTCGAATGAACTTCACTGTCGAGAAGTGCAACAGGGCTCCAAAAATCTGCGACATTACCCTCTCCAAAGCATCTTAAGCTTCACAAAATCGGTCAAACTGACTTTCTCGACATACTGACGCGGTCGCGCCTTAGAACCGGTATGACAATCCAACAAAGCTGCTGAGGCCGACATCTTCGTCCACGATTGGGCTGTCCGAAACGTCATCGGGCAGAAAGGTGGCGCGTACCGAGCCCACCAGGTTCACCCTGTCGTTGATCGGGAACACGGTTGAAACTGCGATGTGGGGTATGATGACGTTACCAGGCGCGTAAGCGGGTCGTCCTATGGTGGCCTCGTTCGCAAAGACACCATAGGAATACTGCGCGAGGTCGTCGCTTTGCCAGGTCAGGCCAGCCGACAAAAGGAGTGGCGTCTGGCCCAAGGGGAGCGGTTGTCGCACTTCTGCCGCGATCTCGTGACCACCATGATCGTCAGACAGTTCGGTAACAGCCCTCAGGTGCAATTGTGTCCCACGTCCGAAGCTGTAGCGCAGTTGCACCCCACCATCGACTGTGATGTCGCGATCAATACCCGCCAGCGCGGGGCTGTCGGTATCGTCGAGGGCAGAGAACCGTGGCGATACGACAGCGCTAAATTGAAGCTGCTGGTTCGAAATGAGCGTGACGCGCAGCCCGTCCGGGATGCCGATGCTGAACGCCTCTGCCTCGTAACGAAGGAGCGGCAGTGCCTGTGTTTCGTTATCCTCCCCAACGAAGATGGACGTCGCATGGGTCACGCCCAGTCCCAGGGAGAACCCCTCGGCCGGTTGTTGTGCTACGGCCTGTCCTGCACCGCAGCCAACCACCATGGTGGTTGCGACGATCGCTCGAAATGTCATGGGTGTTTTCCTTCGTGTATTTAGCGAGGTGATCAGTTCGCGGGGTTCAGGGTTTGTCCGTTTTCAAGTGTCAGCCCGCCATTGGCGGTGATGGCAACCTGTCCGCATTGATCGCCGCGTGGCACCGTCATGCACAGCTCTGACCCGTTCAGGGACCATGTGCCGTTCTGCTGTCCTCACGGGGTTTGCATCGCGATTGTACCCCCCTCGAGGAAAGGCATTTGCATGTGTATTCCCATGCGCCGCATCTCGAACGTGTTCCCGGTGATGTGTGCCGCAATCACGGTTTCACTGTCTGCTGTGAAGCCGCAGCACCTTCCTTGGCGATCCCGAAGTGCCGTTGCTATTTAGAAACGAACGTCGTTCGAAGCTGATTTCGTGCACGAAATCAGCGCCCAGTCACTCTTCGGTTTCGGAATTCGGGATCACCGGAACCAGCAAATACGTGTCGTAACTCCCACCTGTATGGATCAAATGCGATCCTTCATTGATCGTTGCGTCATGTGCCAGCGTCGGGTGATCAAACTGATCGTGACCTTGTATAGATAGTTCAAGCGTTTCCCCCGATCCAAAATAGGTGCTGCTGGGCAATATCTCGATCTCAATGGGTACGATTTCACCTTGGCTTAGCGGCATCCGCCGCTCATGCGCCAATACGGGCTGCTCTGGTGTCGAACGTTCAGCGTCTAATTCGCGGTGTGAGACACGCAGCCAGCCAAGTGCCGCAGGCGTCTGGCTAAAGCCAGTCTTGCCGTAGAAATTGACCTCTTCACCTGTTGCATCATACTTCCGTACGGCGACGAACAGGTCCATGTCATCTGCGCCGTCTGCTTGAACCCACAGGTGCAACTTCATGTTGCCGGTCAGTTCGGTCTCTCGATCAAAAGTTGTGCGAAACACGACTTCACCTGTTTGCGCATCATAGCTTGCCTCACTCTCTTCGGCGGGCAAGTTGTCAAGCAATGCACCGTCGGATGCATCAAGGTAGAGAGGCGTATAAATCGTCGATGGCAGAGGCCAGTCATCTGCATCCCGGACACTGTATCCTTTCAAAGTGTCCCGCACTTCCAACCGGACGCGGGGGCGTTCATCAAATCCGTTGTCTTCATCTTTGAGGAAATGGTCGAAAAATGCTGTTTGCATCTCACGCGCTTCGTCGCTGTAGTAGACCGCCCATTTTGGCTGGCCATGTGTGTAGAGCCATTTTTGTTCAGAAGCGATGCGCTTATACCCTTCGAAGGCCCCGCGCGTGTGCAGCCCTTGGTCTGACCAACTTGCAGCCACCAAGGCGGGTACATTGATTGTTTCCAATGCGATACCCGAAGGGGGTTGAACCTTATCTTCCAACCACTTCATCACTATGGGACGGCTACGTGCGAAATCGAAAATTGTGGTAGCCGGAAGGCTCGATTCATTGGCCTTTCGCTTGACCCGATCCATCCAGAAGGGCGTGAACGCCGTTTCAGGAATGCCGCCGTGAAACAGAACCTCGCGGTAAGCGTCGGTTTGTCCTTCCCAAGGCATGATTGCTTTGAGATATTCTGGCGGTGTGCCACTGGCGGCTGCCCATTGGGCAATCGCGAGATAAGAAACCCCCGCTAGGCCAATATTGCCATTGCTCCAGTCCTGCGTACCGGCCCAAGTAATGGCATCGTGAAAATCATCGCGATCCTGTTCGCTGATCACCGATCCAACGCCTTCGGACTTGCCGTAACCGCGCGTGTCGAGCGTGACCACCGCGTAGCCTTGCTGAACCCAATAGGCAGGGTCCGGGCCTTCCCAAGGTGTCCATTCGCTTAGCTGCAATGGACCGATGTCAAAATCATCTCGAGCGTTGAACCGCATGATGTTCGGATATTGCTCCAAGCCCTCATCTTTGTGATAAGCCGTAATCGTCAATATGACTGGAACATCATCCGCGCCCTTTGGGCGAAACACATTGGCTGAAAGACGTGTCCCATCTCGTGTCATCACCGCCAGATCGCGTTCGACAATGGTATTGCCTTCAAGCTCGGAGATATCTTTCGAGACAAACGGGCTGTCCGGTGTTCCGATAAGATCGGTTAGGTCTGACGGCTCGTAGACAGAGGGACCATCCGCCAAAAACCAATACGCACCAAAGACAGCACAACCCAAAACGAAACCAAGGCTCAAAATAACTCTTTTCATGCCTCTTGCCATTTGCTGCTTGCACGTTCTTGCCACACGGAAAAACTGATCCATGCGACTGACACCAATCCAAATGCGATCAAGATGATCGGCCCAACCGCTTCAAACACCGCAAACATTGCAGCGCCGATGAAAAACAGAACTAACAATTGAATTGGTGTGACTATACCATCGCGCAGCGCGGCGCGCAGGATAACAAAGTTGACCGGGAGGTAGACAAGCAGTCCGGTGATCAAGCCAGGGCTGAAGTCTTGAAAAACGATGGTGGCACCAAGGTGGAAAATCGCGTTGACGATCTGCGAGCCCATCAGAAACAGGATCACACACCATGAAGCGGCACGGGTTCGCAAAACGGTTGCCGAGATAATGAATGCGATTGTTATCGCGGTCAGCAAAACAAAAATGGCCTCAGTCGTAAGCGCATTATTGTCCGCAAAATAGCGAAGTCGCCAGTCCCGAAAATCGAAATACAAATTTTCTTCACTGTGATGAATGGCGTAAGCCAAAGGTGCGAGCAGGAGGGTTATATGAAAGGGCCATTTAAGCATCAGAGCATCCTTATTGAGTTGCGCTGTAACTAAACTGGCCTTATTTGACTATCCAGTCAGTTAGTATCTTAGAGGAAAAATCGGCCATGACCAGCCAGCCCGGATACCGTGGCCTGCGCCAAACAAGCAACCGCGAGGCCCTTCTTGGTGCCGCGTCAGAGCTGATCGGCGTCCGTAGCCTCTCAGAGGTTTCCATCGACGAGATCGTGCATCGCGCCGGTGTGGCCAAGGGCACATTCTACAATCATTTCAGGGATAAAGCCGACATTTCCCATCACGTCGCCGTTGGCGTTCGACAAGATGTCCAAGACCAGATTGCACAGTTCAAGTCCATTATCGCCGATCCAGCGTTGCGCCTATCCATCGCATTGACCCTTTTCTTGGATCTCGCGGTTTATAGCCCGCAAAGGGCGCAAATCTTGGTGACAATGCTCACAGATGTATCCGACATAGGCGCGCCGATGAATGCACGTGTTCGGGCAACACTAGAAGAAGGCAGATCATCGGGCCGGTTCTCTTTTCGATCGCTGGATTCTACTTTTGTTTTTGTTCTGGGCATCGTTGTCGCTGGGGTGAGATCGATTCTTGAGCGCGACATTCAGGACGATAGCCCTGATTTGATCAATGATCTCATCGTTCATGGCCTGATTGGTCTCGGGCTGTCACGGGTAGATGCGGTATCCATGGCCGCATCCGCGCGTGACAAAGTGCGTTCTGCTTCAGCACCCGATAATTGATACAGTGTCAAAAACTGTTTATTATAGTCATAAGCCGTAACGGTTTTGCAGGCTAGTTGGCAACTTCACCCATGCAATTCGGGCGCAATTGCTTTGCAAACAGGTTTCTCGCGATAAATGGAGTTGGTATCAACACCTCCGATAACGCAGTTCTAACGTAGCAAAAGCAATAACGGACATTGGCGCAACCGCAGCGAACTGGCGCTTTGTCCCGCAGAGCAGTCATCGGTGTTGATCGAAAATAGCATCGGGCGCGGGTGGGTGGAACGCGCCCGGTGCTCATTTTAAGTGGTCCGGATTTACGGAATGATCCGCGAATATTTGGTGCCTTCAAGCGTGGCTCCTATCCGCAGTCCGGCGCGGCCGAATACGGCGGCAAGAACCGGGGACAGCACGGTTGTGGTGTCGGCGTTCAGGCTGTCGCCTTTGTCTGAAATCACGTATTCCAGATCGGCCCCGGCGGCCCAACCGGGTGAGCGGCGGAAATCTGTTAACGCTTGGTCTGTCATAAAGAACAGCACGTGGGCGTATTGTTGTGCGCCGATTTGAAAGCCGCCAGAGGCTTTGGTCACCGAATAATAATCGACCGTTGTGTTGCCAACCAACAGTGCGCCGCGCCCGTATGCACCACCGATGCCCAGACCGGCTTCGGTCACAAGGGGCATAACCAGCATGCCGTTTGCCTTGTCCGCAAGGTCGCGCGTGTTGGGATAGCTGCGGTACATTTCCGCCAATGTCGCACTGACGCGCGCATCAATCAGGCTAGGCCCACGCCCGCCAACACCATTGCCACAAGCGGCCAGCGCCACTGTGGATGAAATCACGCCCAAGCCAAACGCTCGACGTGAGAAAGTCGTATCTGTCATAAAAAGCCGCCTATATATTGTCACTGCTGTTGTCGGTTATCCGATCTTGTGGGCAATTATACGCCGATTGCGCGTGCTATGTCACGTGTATTGACGGGGTAAGGCGGTATTTCGCTGGGCTAGGACATGCCGTTTAGAATTCGCGCAGCTGCGGGGGCGAAATAGGTGAGGATTCCGTCACATCCGGCGCGTTTAAAGGCCATCAGGCTTTCCATCATGACCTTGTCGCCGTCGATCCATCCGTGCTGGGCGGCAGCTTGGATCATGCTGTATTCGCCCGACACCTGATAGGCGTAGGTGGGCGCGCCAAAGGTGTCTTTGACGCGGCGGCAGATATCGAGATACGGCAGGCCGGGTTTGACCATGACCATGTCCGCGCCTTCGGCCAGATCACGTTCGATCAGGCGCAAGGCTTCGTCCGAATTGCCGGGGTCCATCTGGTAGGTTTTCTTGTCGCCGGTCAGCGCACCTGATGCGCCAACAGCGTCGCGAAAGGGGCCGTAAAACGCCGAGGCGTATTTGGCGGAATAGCTGAGGATCATCACGTTCTGATGCCCTGCGGATTCCAGCGCAGTGCGCATCGCGCCAATGCGCCCGTCCATCATGTCAGAGGGGCCGATGATGTCGGCACCGGCCTCGGCTTGGGCCAATGTCATCTTGACCAATGCCTCGACGGTGCGATCATTGACGATCTCGCCGTTTTCAACAAAGCCGTCGTGGCCGTTGATGTTGTAGGTGTCCAGCGCGACGTCGGTCATGATCGCGATTTCGGGCACTGCGGCTTTGATGGCACGGATCGCGCGGTTGGCGTGGTTGTCGGGATCCCACGCACCGGCGCAGTCTTCGGTGCGTTCTTCTAACCCTGTGTAGGGGAAAATGCAGATCGCCGGAATGCCCAGATCGGCAGCTTCGCGCGCCGCCTCGACAACCTTGTCGACGGATCGGCGGAAAACCCCGGGCATGGATGCGATGGGTTCTTGGATACCGGTCCCAGAGCGCACAAACACCGGCCAAATGAAATCATCCACGCTCAGCGTATTTTGCCGGGTCAACGCACGAATAGCAGGCGATTGACGGGTGCGGCGCAGGCGTGTGGCGGGGTATGAGGCTTGGGTTGGGCGCATGATCTGTCCACTTTGGTTTACATCAAAATGGATGCCATGGATTTTTGCGCCTCGCAAGGGTAGGAATTGGCACAAAGTCCCGATAAGACGTAACTCTCATGCGGGCGAAAGCACAAAGGCGCGACAGTTGGATCTTTCCCAAACACTCTTTGAAATCATCGACATGCGGTCGTTTTCCAATCTTTGGTACTGGATCGGGCTGGCGGTGTTGTGGTCTTCGGCCAGCCACTGGGTGTTGGGGGTGCCAAACGACATGGTGCAACGCGCGCGCAGGCACGGCGGTCAGGCGCAAATTGACCTTGAGGACATGGTAAGAATTAACTGCAACCGTTTGTTATACATCACAAATGTATCAGGGTTGTGGTTGCTGGGTTTTGCCTGTTTCTTTATCACAGGCCTTGCGATTTTGGGGTTCATCTACGGCGTCGAAATCGCCCAAGCGGTGTTTTTGCTGGCCTTCCCCATGAGCATCGTTGGCGTTTTGAACGTCTCGACTGCGCGCCTGATCGAACAGGAACAAGCCGTGGGCGATGCGCTGCGATCCTTGATGACGCGCCACCGCATTTACGTGCAAATCATTGGAATGATTGCGATATTTGTCACAGCCCTCTGGGGGATGGCCTATAATCTGCGTGATTTGATCTTTTTGCAGTAACGCCGCACCCCATTTTGTTGAAACGACGATGTCCCGCCCAAATTAAAGCGATCTGATGAGCAGCCAAAAACATATCACCGTCTCAGGCGCGCCCGAGGGCTTTGACGCCCAACTGATCCTGTCCGAACTGGACAAGGGTGGCGTGCCGGTTTGCCACGTGGCGCGCGACGACAAACGCATGGCCGCGATGGTCGAAGCGTTGCGGTTTTTCGCCCCCGATTTACCGGTCATCGTGTTTCCGGGATGGGATTGTTTGCCCTATGATCGCGTGTCGCCGAACGCTGACATTTGTGCGCAACGCATGGCGACGCTGGCCGCGTTGGTGCACGGCATGCCCAAGCGGTTTGTGCTGCTCACCACGCTGAATGCCGCGTCCCAGCGGGTGCCGGCGCGCCACGTTCTGCGCGAGGCGGCGTTTGCGGCCCGTGTGGGCGAGCGGATCGACGAAAAAGCGCTGCGCCATTTTCTGGTGCGCATGGGGTTTGTGCAAAGCCCGACGGTGATGGAACCCGGCGATTACGCGGTGCGCGGCGGTATCATCGACATCTATCCGCCGGGCGATCTGGGGCCTGTACGGCTTGATCTGTTCGGCGATACGCTGGACGGCGCGCGCCGCTTTGATCCGGCAACCCAGCGCACCACTGAGAAACTGGAATTGGTCGAACTGGCACCGGTGTCCGAGGTGATCTTGGACGAGGCCGCGATCACCCGTTTTCGCCAAAGCTACCGTCTGGAATTTGGCGCGGCCGGCACCGACGATCCGCTGTACGAGGCGATCAGCGCGGGGCGCAAACATCAAGGTGCAGAGCATTGGATGGCGTTTTTCCATGAAGAGTTGGAGACGCTGTTTGACTACCTGCCAGCGGCCTCGATCACGCTGGATGATCAGCTGACGGGCGCGCGTTTGGCCCGTTGGGACGGCATCGAGGATCAGTATGAAACCCGTCGTTTGGCGATGGAAAACCGGTCCAAACTGGACAGCGTTTACAAGCCTGCGAAACCCGAAGGTTTGTACCTGAATGATCTCGCGTGGGAAAGCGCGCTGGTGGACCGCCGTGTCGTGCAATTCAGCGCATTGCCACAGGCGACGGGCGTTGGGGTGACGGATGCGTCCGGTCGGATCGGGCGAAACTTTGCGCCAGAACGTCAGCAAGAAAGCATTAGCCTTTTCGGGGCTTTAGCGGATCACATTAAAGCGAAAATGAAAACCAAACCGGTTGTGATCGCCAGCTATTCCGAAGGTGCGCGCGAACGTTTGACAGGGCTGATTGAAGACGAAGGATTTGTCGAAGTCGTGGCGATCATGAACGGCACACGGGTTGCCAAACGTGGGCTACATCTGGCGGTTTGGGCGCTGGAACACGGCTTTGAATCGCCCGACATGGTGGTGATTTCGGAACAAGACGTGTTGGGTGATCGCCTGATCCGCGGACCCAAACGCAAGCGGCGCGCCGAGAATTTCCTGACCGAAACACAATCGCTGAGCCCCGGTGATTTGATCGTGCACGTGGACCACGGCATCGGGCGCTACATGGGCATGGAGGTGGTCAGTGCCGCAGGTGCCGCGCATGAATGTTTGCTGTTGGAATACGCCGAGCAATCCAAGCTGTACATGCCGGTCGAGAACATCGAATTGCTGTCGCGCTATGGCCATGACGAGGGCTTGTTGGACCGTTTGGGCGGCGGTGCGTGGCAGTCGAAAAAGGCCAAGCTGAAAGAGCGCATTCGCGAGATGGCGGACAAGCTGATCCGCATCGCGGCGGAACGTGCGCTGAGGAAAGCGCCGGTTTTGGAGCCACCAGAGGGGGCGTGGGATGCGTTTTCCGCGCGCTTTCCTTATACCGAAACTGACGACCAATTGCGCGCCATTGGCGAGGTCGTCGACGATCTGACGTCGGGCAATCCGATGGACCGGTTGGTGTGCGGCGACGTGGGCTTTGGCAAAACCGAAGTTGCGATGCGCGCTGCGTTCGTGGCGGCGATGTCGGGTGTGCAGGTTGCCTTGATCGCGCCGACGACGTTGCTGGCGCGTCAACACTACAAATCATTCGCCGAACGGTTCCGTGGCTTTCCGATCGAAGTGCGCCAGTTGAGCCGCTTTGTTTCGGCAAAAGACGCCAACGACACCCGCGAAGGCATGGCGCGCGGCACAGTCGACATCGTGATCGGCACCCACGCGCTGCTGGCAAAAAGCATTCGTTTTCATAACCTTGGCCTGTTGGTCATCGACGAAGAACAGCACTTTGGGGTGACGCACAAGGAGCGTCTGAAACAAATGCGCTCAGACATTCACGTGTTGACGCTGACGGCAACGCCGATCCCGCGCACGCTGCAATTGTCGCTGACAGGTGTGCGGGATCTGTCGATTATTGGCACGCCGCCGGTCGATCGTTTGGCGATCAGAACCTACGTCAGCGAGTTCGATAAGGTCACCATCCGCGAGGCGCTTTTGCGCGAACATTATCGCGGCGGGCAGTCGTTTTACGTGGTGCCGCGCATCACCGATCTGCGCGAAATCGAGAATTTCCTGACCGAACACGTGCCCGAAGTGAAATACATGGTGGCGCACGGGCAGATGGCCGCGGGCGAACTGGATGACCGCATGAACGCGTTTTATGACGGCAAATATGACGTGCTGTTGGCGACGACAATTGTGGAATCCGGTCTCGATATTCCGACGGCGAACACGATGATTGTGCACCGCGCTGACATGTTTGGTCTGGCGCAGCTGTACCAAATTCGCGGGCGCGTGGGGCGCTCGAAAACGCGGGCGTATGCCTATCTGACGACCAAGCCGCGGGCAAAATTGACGGCCATGGCGGAAAAGCGTTTGCGCGTTTTGGGATCGCTTGACACGCTGGGGGCAGGGTTCACGTTGGCGAGCCAGGATTTGGACATTCGCGGCGCGGGCAACCTGCTGGGCGAAGAACAATCGGGGCAAATGCGCGACGTCGGGTTCGAGCTGTACCAGTCCATGCTGGAGGAGGCGATTGCCAAGATCAAATCCGGCCAGATGGAAGGTTTGTCTGAGGCAGATGACCAGTGGGCCCCGCAGATTAACCTGGGTGTGCCGGTGCTGATTCCTGAAAAATACGTGCCTGATTTGGACGTGCGTTTGGGGCTGTATCGCCGTCTTTCGAGCCTGTCGAGCAAGGTCGAGTTAGAAGGCTTTGCCGCTGAATTGATTGACCGTTTCGGGCCTTTGCCGCGCGAAGTGAATACGTTGATGTTGGTCGTGCGTATCAAAGGCATGTGCAAAAAGGCGGGCATTTCAAAGTTGGATGGCGGGCCAAAAGGGGCGACGATCCAGTTTCACAACAACAAGTTTGCATCGCCCCAAGGGCTGGTGGAATTCATCGACGATCAGCGTGGTTTGGCTAAGGTCAAAGACAACAAAATCGTCGTGCGTCGCGACTGGCTGAAAGACAACGACAAGATCAAAGGGGCCTTTGCCATCGCGCGTGATCTGGCGGAAAAAGTCATTGCTGAACGCAAGCGCAAGAAAGCCGGATCAAAGGCCGGTTAAGCGGCTTTTTCGATCCGGTTCATGCGTTGCATCAGCACCAGACACACCGCCCCCAACACGCAGACAATCGTGATCAATGGCATCGGCGTGCCATCGAACAGCACGCTCATGGGCGAGGCAGCGGCGGCCCCGATAATGGTTGAAATCGAGCCGATCACAGAGGCGGCCATGCCGGCAATATGGCCCATCGGTTCCATCGCGATGGCGTTCAGATTGCCGACGGTTAAACCCGCCTGACAGAACAATCCGAACTGCCAGATCAGGAACAACGGAAAGTCGAATTTGCTGCCGCTGTACATCAGGGACAGCACGATGATGCCCAATGCCAATTGCAAGCCGAACGTCCAGGTGACCACCGCGCGCATGCCGAACCGTGTCACGATGATCGAGTTCAGAAAGCTCGCGCTGCCCGACATCAAGGCGATCAGTCCGAACCAATAGGGAAAACTGTCGCTGCGACCGTACGAGATGTCAAAGATCGGCTGGATCATGGTTAACAGAGTGAACAACATGCACAGCACCATTGTTTGCACGATGATCGACAACAGCACTGTCGGGTGGGTCAACATCTCGTGCACCGCACTTAGCATTAGCGCCAAACGCAATGGGCGGCGGTCTTGGACGGCCAAGGGCTCATTCAGGCGAACGCCTAACCAAGCTGTTGAAATTACGGCAAAAAAGATGAACGCACCAAAGATTGCGCGCCAACCTGCCGCATGAATGATCAAGTCACCCATGGCCGGTGCAATCGCGGGCACCAGAATGAAAATCATCATCGACAGCGACACGATACGGGCCATTTCACGCCCTGAATAGATGTCGCGAATGACGGCCAGTGACACAATGCGCGGGCCGGATGCGCCGATGCCTTGGACCACACGCGCCGCCAACATCCATTCCAATGACGATGTCATCCACGCCGCAATCGCGCCGGCGACGTAGATGACGCAGCCGATGTAGATCAGCTTTTTGCGCCCGAATGCGTCCGACAATGGACCGGTAAAAAAGGTTCCGAACCCAAGCCCGATGACAAACGCCGTCAGAACCCATGCAGCGTGCGCAGGTGCGTCTGGCGAAATCTCGGCGGCGATGGCGGGCATGCCGGGCAACATGGCGTCGATTGAAAATGCGGTGGTCGCAAACATCATTGCCATCAAGACAATGAATTCGGACCGGCTAATGGTTTGTGGGACTGTAGTGTTCAAAATGGCTCGCAAAAATTGCGACGCTAAAGCGCGTCACGGATTTTATGGCGCATTTACCTGCGGTTGAAAACAGCAATTCGACAGTGACGTGAGGGCGAATGAAAATTGGCGACTATTTGCCTGAAACTCTGGCGGTTATTTGCCTGAGACTTCGGCAATCACTTTGGCCCACAATTCTGGCGGTTGTGCGCCTGGAACGGCGTGTTGCCCGCCCACGATAAAGGTCGGAACCGATGCTATACCCATTGCGCGGCTGTGTGCGTCGCGATCTTTGATCGATTGGGTGTCTTCGTCCGTGGCGAGCAAGCGCAACACCATCGAGGCATCCATTTCGATGCCGTCGGCGATATCGGCCAGCACGTCCTTGTCGCCAATGTCGCGCGCGTCGGTGAAATACGCTTTGAACAAGGCGGCGACAGCGGCTGTTTGACGCCCCTCGATGCCAGCCCAGTGGATCAGACGGTGGGCGTTCAGCGTGTTTGGCGTGCGCTGCATGCCTTCAAAGTCGATCTTTAGGCCAGCTTTTTCCGCGTGCTCGACCACGGGGGCATAGGCGCGCACGGCCCCTTCTTTGCCACCGAATTTGCCCTCTAGGTAGTCGCGCCGCCCCATGCCATCACGCGGCATATCGGGGTTCAGCTGAAAGGGGTGCCATTCGATGTTGAACGGGTGATCGGGGTTGGCGGCCAGTGCCACATCCAGATGCGCCTTGCCGATAAAGCACCACGGGCAGATCGGGTCAGACATGATATCCAGTTTGACGGGGCGTTCGATAATCGTATCAGGCATGGGCGTCAGGCTTTCCAAGTGGTGCGCAACTGGCGGCGCAAGATTTTTCCGTTTCCGCCCAGTGGCAGCGCGTCGATGTGGACGTACAGGCGCGGCTGTTTGTAGGCGGCGATTTTGTCCCTGACATAAGCGCGCAGCGCGGCTTCGTCCAGAGGGGCGGGGCTGGTGTAAAAGGCGGCGATCACAAAGGTGTCGGCTTTGATTTCGACTTGGGTGGCGGCGACGGACGTCAGGCCTGCGAATCCGGTCAGCGCCTGTTCGACCTCGATGGGGGAAACCCGGTAACCGCCTGCGTTCATCATGTCGTCGTTGCGGCCCAGATAGCTGATTTCGCCGGTGTCGCGCATCACGCCTTGATCCCCCGTCAAGAACCAGTCGCCTTGCATTTTGGATGCGGTTTCATCCGGTGCGTTCAGGTAGCCGAGCATCAAACCGGGGTCGGAGTTGTGAATGGCGATTGTGCCCGCATCGCCGATGGGGACCGGCCCGTTTGCCCCAAGGATCGCGACGCGCCGTCCGGTTTGGGCAAAGCCAAGCGCGCCTGCAGAGGCGGGTGCTTTGGGGCTGGATGACAGAAACGTAGAACATTCGGACATGCCGTATGCTTCGAATATTTGCGTGCCGGTGGCCTGTTCCCAAGCGGTCGTTGTCGCGATTGGCAGCTTTTCACCCGCGCTGAGCCCGTGGCGTAAATCGGGTAGGTTTAGCGTGCTTGCGGACTTTAAGAGTTGGCGGTAAACCCCCGGTGCAGCTGCAAAAATCGTGGCGTTGTGAGTGGCCAAAAGGGTCGGCAAGTCAGCCGAGGGCGTGTTCGGCGCAGGGATCAGGGCGGTGGCCCCAACGGTCCACGGATCCATCAGACCGGTGCCTAGCGTGTAGGTCCAGTTGAATGCGCCTGCGTGCAGCACACGGTCATCGCTGTGCAGATCGTACCAGCCCTGAAACATCATCTGACGGGCCCAAATCGCGCGGTGCGCGTGGGCGACCGCGCGTGGTTTGCCCGAGGTGCCAGAGGTGTAGATGACGTAGCCCAAACGATTTGGATCGCCCATGTGATAGCTGGCGGCGGGCAGCGTGCGCATGGCGTGCAGTGCGTCCAGCGCGATGATGTTGCCAGCCTTTGGGCAGGGCACATCGGGATCGTGCAAGATCAGTTTTGGCGACAGATCGGTGATGATCTGCGCGACTTCGGGCATCGTCAGCGCGGCGGATGTCGGAACCACAACCATGCCTGCGGCCAACGCCCCGAGGTAGGCCAGCGGGAAATCAACCGTATTGCCCAGACGCATCAAAACGGTATCGCCAGCGCGCGCACCTGCGTTCAGCAATCCGGTGGCGGTGCCCAAAACGGCGGCCTCAAGATCGGCGTAGGTCCAGTGGTCCGGCGCAGTGTCATGTAACACGCTGAGCGCGATTTTGTCAGGTTGCGTGCGCGCCTTGCCCAAAACGTATTGCGCCATGTTGAACGAGGCAGGCGGCGGGGAAATGGGGGGGCTTTGGACGACTGACAACATCCATGCTTGCTAGCGCGGCACCCGCGACGTTGCAAGGCACGCGCGCGCGTCTTATAGATCGTGCATGACAGGCAAAGACCCCAAATCGCTGATCCAAATCGCCCGCCAGAACGGGCAATCCGAAACGGCAGAACCTTTGGATCTGGGGGTGCGGGTGCGCGCGTTGCGCAAAGCGCGCGACTGGACGTTGGAGCAGGCCGCAGGGCAGGCGGGGCTAGCGCGATCCACCCTGTCCAAGATCGAAAACGGGCAGATGTCGCCGACCTATGACGCGTTGAAAAAGCTGGCTGTGGGCTTGGAAATATCCGTACCCCAGCTGTTTACGCCGCCCGAAAGCGGGCAGGTTGGTGGGCGCATGACCGTCACCAAAATGGGCAGCGGCAACGCGCAGGCCACTGTGACGTATGAACATGAATTGCTGGCCGAGACGCTGACCCAAAAGAAAATGTTGCCGTATCGGGCACGGGTGCGGGCGCGCTCGATGGATGAATTTGACGGCTGGGTGCGCCATGAAGGCGAAGAGTTTTTGTTCGTGCTGACCGGCGTTGTGCGTTTGTACACAGAGTTCTACGAACCGGTCGATATGCGGCGCGGCGACAGTGCGTATTACGATGCCACGATGGGCCACAATGTGGTGTCGACCAGCGACGAAGACGCGTCGATCTTGTGGGTGACGACGCTAGGCTAGTCGTCAGCCAGCAGCGATTTCAGGATGAAATGTGTGATGCAAACGCTCAGCAGTTGGGCTGCGATGAAGGCTGCGATGTGGCCGGGATAAATGCCTGCAAATGTGTCGCTGAACCCACGCGCGATCGTCACCGCAGGGTTGGCAAAACTGGTGGATGACGTGAACCAGTAGGCCCCGGTGATGTACATGGCGACCAGCGCTGGCACCGCGTCGGGTTTGCTGCGAATGCCACCAAAAATCACGAACAACAGCCCGAAGGTCGCGATGATTTCAGAGGACCACTGCGCAATGCCGGTGCGATGCATCGTGGTCGAGGTTTGCAAAATCGACAGGTCAAACATCAGATGTGTCGCCCAAACGCCAGCGATCCCGCACAGGATTTGCACGATGACGTAGGCACCCGCGAGGGGCGCTGCGATCTCGCCCCGCAGCCAGAATGCGAGCGTGACCGCAGGGTTGAAATGCGCGCCCGAAATCGGGCCAAGCACCGTGATGATCACGTACAACATACAGCCCGTCGCAATCGCGTTGGCCAGCAGTGCAATCGCATCATTCCCGTCAGCAAGGGCCGCGCCCATGATGCCGGAGCCAACAACGCCGATCAGCAAAAGGGCGGTGCCCAGCCCTTCGGCGGCAAGTTTACGGATCATGTGGGGCGCTTTCTGTAATGATTTTTCAGTGCAATAAGTCCGATGTGTAATGGTTTTGTGACGCGCCAGCGCCACTAATCCTGCCACCACCAAACTTCGGGCATGTAACGCGGGCCGTCGCCGTAGATTGGCAGCGTTTGCGGGAACTGCATTTCGCGCATGTGGGCGATGCGACCAGAGGTGAATTGCCAGAACGGGATCACGTAGCGACCGGCCATCAAAGCCCGATCCAGCGCGCGCACAGCGGCGACAAAATCGTCGTGCCCTTTGGCGTTTAACATCGCTTGGACCATGGCATCGACGGCAGGGCTGGTGGCCCCCATCAGGTTGCGGCTGCCTTGCAATGCCGCGGCCTCGGACCCCCAATAGAACTGTTGTTCGTTGCCCGGTGACAGGGACAAAGCGCGGCGGTAATACGTCAGATCAAAGTCGAATTTGCCCGTGCGCGCCACGTATTGCGCATCGTCAGTCGTCTCGACCGTGGCACGAATCCCGAGCCGTTTCAGCGCGCCCAGATAGATGTCGGCGATGGCTTTGTGCTCTGAACTGCCTTGCGCCAAAAGGATCGTCAGGGTCAGCGGTGTGCCGTCAGCGTTTTGCATTTCGCCTTGGACCGGCGTCCAACCGGCTTGTTCCAGCAGCGACAACGCGGCGCGAATACCCTTACGATTGCTTTCGCGACCATTGGTTTCGGGCAGGGTGTAGCCGTCGATCAAACCGGGCGGCATCGTGTCGGCGAATGGTTGCAGCAAATCCAGCGTGCGGCCCGTCGCGGCACCGGGTTTCATCGCCAGAACCGAGTTCGAAAAATACGAGCTGATGCGCGGCTGCGCGCCACCGGTCAGCGTCGTGTTGATGTATTCAAAGTTGAACGCCTGGATCAGCGCCTCGCGCACACGCCAGTCATCAAACGGCGCACGGCGGGTGTTGATCACGAAACCCGTCATGCCCGAGGGCTTTTGATGCGGGATTTCGGTTTTGACGACCTCGCCATTCAGAGCCCGCGGGAAATTGTAACGCTTGTTCCAACGCTCGGCATTGAATTCGCGCGCCGCCGAAATGTAGCCCGCTTTGAACCCTTCAAGCAGGGCTGTGGCATCGCCGTAAAAATCCAATCTGACCGTGTCGAAATTATGGGTGCCTTTGCGCAACGGCAGCTCTGCCCCCCAATAATCGGGATTGCGTTTCAGCGATACAAAACGGCCGCCCTCAAAGCTGTCGACGACATAGGGGCCGGTGCCGATGGGCACGTCGTTCAGTTGGGCGTCGGCAAAAACCTTGCCCTCCCATTGGGCGGCTTTCAGGATCGGGCGCATGCCGACCAACAAGGCCAGCTCGCGGTTGTCTTCTTTGAATGTGAAGCGGATCGAGGACGGACCGGATTGTTCCATCGCGTCGATTTTGGACCAAAGGCCGCGATATTTTGGATGGCCAGTGGTTCCCAAAGTTTTAAACGACCACATCACATCGGGAATTGTGACCGGTGATCCATCCGAAAATCTGGCCGAATCGCGCAGGGTGAATTCGACCCAAGAGCGGTCGTCAGGCACCTCAACCGATTCGGCCAAAAGACCGTAAAGCGTGAATGGTTCGTCCAAAGAACGGCCCATCAGGCTTTCGTGTGTAAAGATTGAAAGCTGCCATGGTGACGTTCCTTTAACCGTAAACGGGTTCAGGGAATCAAAGCCACCGGTGTTGCCCAAAACGATAGACCCGCCTTTGGGGGCATCGGGGTTGGCATAGGGCAGGGACACAAAATCTGGCGGCAAGGCCGGTGCGCCATACATAGCTATGCCATGCGCCGATTCTGTCAGGGCCAGATTGGGCAGCAGAATCACCATCGCTGCAGCTGCAAAATGCTGGATTTTTACCCGCACAGATTGGAAAAATACTAACCCCATTTTGGCAACAATCCCTATGATCCCTTGTTTTGTTAACCCTTTGCGTAACGGGGCTTTGATCTAAGTTCAAACTTTAAGCTTGGCCGCGGGCAACCAATTGCTTATAAAGAGCTTACTGCTCGATAGGTTTCTTGCCTGTATGAAACCTGCCTCAATAACTTTACGCCAGCCTTGTGCTGGCGTTTTTTTTTGGCACATCGGTATTCGGCAAGAGCCGGTTACAAATGTCGTCGTATCTGCATCGTGATCGCTTTTCCATTCCTTTCGCACCTGCAGCATGACATAGTCCGCGCAACTCAGCGCAAAGGAAAAATATCATGGCAATCAGTATTGATCTTGGCGGCAAAACGGCTGTCATCACCGGTTCCAATTCGGGCATTGGCCTTGGCATTGCGCAGCAATTTGCGCGTGCGGGCGCCGATGTCGTGCTGAACAGTTTCTCCAACACTGACGAAGATCACGCGCTGGCCGCCGACATCGCGCGCGACTTTGGCGTAAACGCGAAATATGTGCAGGCCGACATGTCCAAGGGCGATCAGTGTCGCCAGTTGATCGCAGACGCGGGCCGTTGCGATATTTTGGTGAACAACGCGGGCATCCAGCATGTGGCCGCGCTGGAAAACTTTCCGCCGGAAAAATGGGACGCGATCATCGCGATCAATTTGTCCTCGGCGTTTCACACGACCGCTGCGGCGTTGCCTGCGATGCGCGAGGCTGGTTGGGGGCGGGTGGTGAACATCGCCTCGGCCCACGGGTTAACCGCGTCGCCGTTCAAATCTGCCTACATCGCGGCCAAGCACGGCATCATCGGTTTGACCAAAACCACGGCGCTTGAAACCGCCACCGACCCGATCACGGCAAACGCGATTTGTCCGGGCTACGTGTTGACGCCTTTGGTGGAATCGCAAATTCCTGACACGATGAAAGAATACGACATGAGCCGCGAGGACGTGATCAAGAACGTTATGTTAAAACGTCAGCCGTCCAAGGAATTCGCCACAGTCGAGCAGATGGGCGGCACGGCAGCGTTCTTGTGTTCTGAATTTGCAGACCAGATTACCGGCACGGCGGTCAGCGTCGATGGCGGCTGGACCGCCCTTTAACCCGACCTGACAGGATAGTTTTATGCCCCCCAAAAAGATCAACCTCGCCCTGCAGGGCGGTGGTGCGCATGGCGCGTTCACGTGGGGGGCGCTTGATTGTTTGCTTGCTGACGCGCGTATCGAAATCGCAGGCTTGTCCGGCACTTCGGCGGGGGCGCTGAATGGTGCGGCGCTCAAGGCGGGCATGATAAAAGGCGGGCGCGAGGGTGCGCGTGAAAACCTGAATTGGCTGTGGGGGCAAATCGGTGCCTCGCAAACCGAGCCTTTGCATCAATGGCTTACGCCGTTTGGCCCCGCCGGTGTCAGCAATGCCATTGGCGCGTCGTTGCCCTATCTGATGGGCGAGGCGTTCTCGCGGTTGGTGTCGCCCTATTCTTACGGTCCGTTTTACAACAACCCGTTGCGCGCCATTGTGGATCAGTTTGATTTCGCGTCCATCTGCGCCGATGAGGGCCCCGCGCTGTTCATCAACGCCACGCGCGTGCGCAACGGCAAGCTGCGGGTGTTTCGGGCCGAAGAGGTCACGACGGATGCGATTTTAGCCTCGGCCTGTTTGCCAACAATGTTCCAAGCGGTCGAGATGTTTGACAGTGAAACCGGCCAGACCGAGGCGTTCTGGGATGGCGGTTATACCGGCAATCCGGCGCTGTTTCCGCTGTTTGATGGCACGCTGCCCGAGGACATCGTGGTGATCAACATCAACCCGCTGGAACGCGCAGAGCTGCCCAAAACCCCGCAGCAAATCCAGAACCGTCTGAACGAGATCAGCTTTAATTCGTCACTGCTGCGCGAAATGCGTGCGATCGATTTTGTGCAACGATTGCTTGAGGATGGCACGCTAAAGCCGGGCCGCATGTCGCAAGTGTTTACGCATATGATTGCCGATGATGCGCTGATGAATGATCTGTCGATTGCGACCAAATCAGTACCAAACGGCTACATCATCGAAACGTTACGCGACGCAGGTGTTAAGGCCGCACAAGCGTTTCTGGATCAGCATTTTGATGATTTGAACGCGCGCTCGACGTTAAAACTGCGCGACATGTTCGCCTAAACTTTGGGCTAGCTTTCGGGTGGCACGCTGGGGTCTTTGCCGTTTGGATAGACCAGACCGGCCGAGATCACCAGTTTGGCGGAATCCTCGACCGACATGTCCAGTTCGATCACGTCTTCGGCGGGCACAAACAACAAGAATCCGGACGTCGGGTTGGGTGTTGTTGGCAAAAACACCGACAGCAATTCGCCGGTGTTGCCGGCGCGCTGGGTGATTTCGCCTTTGGCGGGCGTGGAAATAAATCCGATCGCCCAGATGCCTTTGCGCGGATATTCGATCAGGCAGGCGGTCTCGAATGATCGTTCCGTCTGGGCAAATACCGTTTCCGAGATTTGTTTGATGCCCGAATAAATCGAGCGCACAACCGGCGTGCGTTCCACCAAACTTTCGGCGAAACGGATGAACGAACGCCCGATGATGCCTTTGGCCATCCACCCCATGATGATGGTGAAAATCAGGAACACGATCAGGCCGACACCGCGCACGTTGACCGTCACCCAATTTGGGTTCGGTTCGCGTGATGGCCCGACGCCGATGAATTTTTCGTGGCCCAAAAAGTAGTTCACAAGGGAATCGGGCTGCCAGCCTCTGGGCACCACGTTCCACACAAATCCGTCAAACCAGCCCACGACCGTCCAGATCAGCCAGATCGTCAGGCCAACCGGTGCCACAACCACAAGCCCTGTCAAAAAGGACGAGCGCAGTCGCGAGATCACGCCAGGGCGGCGCGGAGTTTCTGGATCAAAAGGCGTGTTCATGACAGGTCCGGATAGTTCACTCAAACTTGGTATGCGTTTTGCTCAGGTACTACAATGGCACTGGCTGTCGTCGTAGGGTACGAGGGCGCTTAGGGCTAGGCGCGCGCGTGCAGTGTGCCCAATTCAGCGGCAATTTGCGCAGCCAGACGGGCATTGTTGCGCACCAGCGCGATATTGGCGTCCAGCGATTTGCCTTTTGTCAGCTCAAAGATTCGCTGCAACAGGTAGGGGGTCACGCCTTTGCCGGTGATGTTGTGGGCCTCCGCATCGGTCTGCGCGCGCGCAATGATCGGGGCCAGAATGTCGGCGCTGATTTCGGCGTCTTGCGGGATCGGGTTGGCGATCAACTGCCCGCCGGGAATGCCCATTTGACCGCGCAAATGATGCGCGACGGCGATCTGGGCTGCGGTGTCCATGCGCAAGGGCGCGTTGATGTCGCTGTGACGCGACCAGAATGCGGGCATGTCGTTTTGGCCGTAGGCGATGACCGGCACGCCTTGGGTTTCCAGCACCTCGAGCGTTTTGGGAATATCTAGGATGGCTTTGGCACCAGCGGCCACGACGGTCACCGGCGTTTGCGCCAGTTCCAGCAGATCGGCCGAGATGTCAAAGCTAAGTTCCGCACCTTTGTGCACACCGCCGATGCCACCGGTGGCAAAGACGTGAATGCCAGCGAGGCGTGCTGCGATCATCGTCGCCGCGACCGTTGTCGCCCCGGTGCCGCCCGTGGCGATGCAGGCGGCCATGTCCGCGCGCGACAGTTTCGCGACACCTTTGGCTTGGGCCAGGGCGACCAGTTGATCGTCGTCCAATCCGGCGTGCAGCGTGCCGTTCATCACAGCCATGGTTGCAGGCACAGCGCCTGATGCGCGCACGTCGGATTCGACCTGCCGCGCGACCTCCAGGTTTTGCGGATAGGGCATCCCGTGGGTGATGATCGTGCTTTCTAACGCAACGATTGGCGTGCCGTTTTTCAGGGCGGTTGCGACCTCGGACGAGGGGGTGATGAGCGGCATTAGACGGATTCTCCGGAAACATAGGTGGCTGCGGCTTGTAGGGCTTGATCGAGCGCTTCGGCGCGTCCTGCGCCACGGGCCTCGGCGGCGATGTGGGCGGCCATGAACGTGTCGCCGGCGCCGGTGATGCGGGTGACCAGAACTTGCGGCGGGGTCTGGCTGATGATGCCATCGGCGCTGCCCTCAGAGGCGTCAGAGCCGCCATTCGTGACCAAAACCCGTTGCGCGCCGCGTTTCAGCAACGCCCGCGCGGCGGTGGTCGTGTCCGCAAAGGTGGCCTTGCACAGCAAACCTGCTTCTTCGAGGTTCACATACAGCGTGCCGCGTGCGGCGTTCAGGAATGGCAGCAGGCGTTCGGCCTTGCCCGGCGACGCAGGTGCCACCCGCAAATCCGCCTGCGCGAGCGCCGTGCTGGTCGCAATTTCCGACAGCAATTCGACAGTCAGATTACCGTCGAGCGCAATCAGCCCGGTGTAGGGGTTGGCCGTATCGGCGAGGGTGCCATCGCTTAGCGGGCGCAGGATTTTTGCGCCTGCGGCCTCGAGTGAATGGGCATCGGCGATGGCGGCGATCAGGCCGTTCGCGCCCTCGACGGCCATGTACTGGTCGGTGGGCAAATCATCGGAGCGGTAGACCGTGTCGGTGATCAGCCCGCGCGCTGTGCAGGCTGTGATCAGCTCGTCGCCCTCGGGGTCGCGCCCGATGGCGGTCAGCAAGGCTGGCGTTAACCCGAACCGCGCCACGATCATGGCGATGTTCATGGCCACGCCGCCGGGCAAACGGCTGATGCGGCCCGGCACATCAGAGCCTTGGCGCATCACACGCGAAGATCGGCCAATCACGTCCCACAAGACGCTGCCGATGCACAAAATATCAGGTGTTGAATTCATGCTTCGGTTTTGGCGGCCTTTGGCGCGGGGCGCAAGCCGCTAGTCGACGTGAAACGTCAGCGCGGCCCAAAAGGTTTGCCACACGACGTCTTCGGGGCCGGTCCCGTCAAAGGGTTGCAGGACCACGGCATCAAACAGATAGTCGCCCGTGATCACGGGGACCGTTGCGCGCCCTTGATCATCGGTACGCTCTAGCGTGATCGTCACGGTGCCGTCCGTTGCGCGGTGAAAGACTTCGATCTGGGCGTCTGTGCGGGGTGCGTCGTCCAGCAGCACTTGGACTTGCATTTGCCCGTCGAAATCGGCGGCATAAGGATTGCTCAGCGCGACAAATTCGGTTTTCAGGCCAAATGCACGGTCAGATCCGGCACCGTCACCGACAGCCACGAGAGCCTTGGCGTGGCGGGTATAGCTTTCGCGGAAACTGTCGCGCGCAAACCCCAGCGCGTCGTGACGGGATTCGATGTCTGCAAAATCCTTGTGCGCGGCGAATTTCAGAAACTTTGGCCATTCTTTGTAGCGTACTTTGGCGGGCGTGGTTTCGTGCAGGATCACCAGCAATCCGTCAGCATCCGGCACCATCTGCATCGCGGGCCTGTCGCCCATGCGCCCATCCACCGGCGTGATCTGATCATCCATCGCCACATCAAAGCGGGTAAAGCTGTTTTCGAAATACGCGAGCTTTGATCCGGCGAACTCTTGCCCGTTGCGAAGGTCCACGACCAACGTGTCGCCAGTTTCGACTTGAAACTTTTCCGGTTCGATCCAAAACTCGTGCGCGAACACGTTGGTGGGCGCGAATACTGTAGACAGTCCACCCAGAACAGCGGCACAACAGGCCGTGCGGATAAATTGAGGCAAATTCATGATACGGGCTTTCTTGTGGTTGTGCCTTAAGCTGCGCTTTGTGGTTGTGTTGTCAAGCGTTGGCGTGGCGATGGTGCATGCCAATGTTGTGACTGCGCACGAAACCTTGCCGACAATTGCAAACATCGAGGTCGAAGAAGACCACATCGTGTTCACCATGAGCGCGAATTTCGAAGCGTTTCTGGCCGGCATCAATCTGGATGTAATCACCGACACGGACGAGGCCGAGCAGGCCGAGGATTACGACGCCTTACGCGCCCTGACCGCACCGGAACTAGAGGTGCGATTGCCCGCGCTGATCGACCGGTTCAACGCGGTGCCGCTGATCACGGTGGACGGCGCGCCGGTGGTTCTGGACATCGAAGTGTTCAGCGTGCCACAGACCGTCGATCTAGAAGTGCCGCGCGTGTCCGAACTGGTGCTGAGCGCGCCGATTGATCCCGATGCGGACGTCGTTGCCGTCACGTGGCCGCAGGGGCACGGGCCACTGGTGCTGCGTCAAAACGGGGTGGATGAACCGTTCACCGGCTACATTGATCCCGGCACCTCTAGCGATGATATTTCCCTAAAGGGCGGGGGACAGATGACGGGATGGCAGACGTTTGTGGCCTATATTCCCGTCGGATTTGACCACATTTTGCCGCAAGGGCTGGATCACATCCTGTTCGTGCTGGGCCTGTTTTTCCTCAGCACCCAACTGCGCGCGCTGCTGTGGCAGGTGTCGGCGTTCACGCTGGCGCACACGGTAACGCTGGCGCTTGGAGCACTTGGTTTGGTGAATATTCCGGGCTCGATTGTGGAGCCGCTGATTGCCGCCTCGATTGTCTACGTTGCGGTCGAAAACATCTTTGCCTCGGGGCTAAGCCGTTGGCGGCCCATGGTTATCTTCGGGTTCGGATTGCTGCACGGGCTTGGCTTTGCCTCAGTCCTTGGGGAATTTGGCCTGCCAGAGGGGCAGTTCATTCCGGCGTTGATTTCGTTCAACATCGGGGTCGAATTGGGTCAGTTGACGGTGATCGCCATGGCGTTTGTTGTGTTGTGGCTGGCCACGCAGGCCACCAAAATCGCGCATCTGTCAGAGGATGAAACGCCGGTTCAAACCCGCGCGGTGATGGCGCGGGCGGTGTCGATCACTGGATCTCTGCTGATTGCGATAATCGCCGCCTATTGGGTGATCGAGCGGACGATAATATGAGCCCGGGATTATAAACGCGAGGCTTTAGGCTTTGATCGCGTCGATCATCGTGCCCAAGGTGGCCGCCGGATCATCCGTGCCCCAAATCTCGTCGCCGATGGCAAAGAAATCTGTCATCGGGGTCAGGGTTTTGATCATCTCGAGATTGATCAGACCTTCGGCGACAACCGGCACTTCGATCACTTCGGACCACCACTGGAACAGATCGGTTTCAGCAAAGCTGCCGTCGCCTAGGGTGTTTTCGCGCACAGGGCCAAAGCAGACGTAATCGGCACCGGCTTCGCCTGCGCTCATGCCATCGTGACGCGAGGTGTTTGAATGCACGCCGACGATGGCATCCGCACCCAGTTCCTTGCGCGCATACCGGACCTGATGGGCCCCGTCGCTGAGGTGCACACCGTCCAGCCCAAGACGTTCGACCATCGTGATGTGGTCAGAAATGACGATAGCAACATCCCGCGCATGGGCGATTTCGCGCAAAGCATCACCGGCTTTGGCGATCAGCCCTTCGTCCGTGCTGGCCATAACAAGGCGCACGCAGGCCACGTCATGGGCATCCAGAACGGCGGCCAATTGCGGGCCGAAGGTGGCCAGATCAAAGCTGGTGGGCGTGATCAGATAGATCTGCGGCGTGTCAGTTTCGGTCTTGGCCATGGGTCGCGTCCTTTGATTGTTGGGCTTGCTCTAGCGGATTGGATTGGAAAAGGAAACTTTTATGCCCGATGTGCTGATTTTTTAGACCAAACAACTGCGGGCGCGATTGTGGAGGGTGTTTTGAAACACTAAAGACAAGAGCATGAGCAATATTCCTTTCTTTGTGCTGGTGCGTCCGCAAATGGGCGAAAACATCGGGGCGGCGGCGCGCGCGATGTACAACTTTGGGCTCGACCGGATGCGGATCGTGGCCCCGCGTGATGGCTGGCCAAACCCGTCCGCTGTGGCGATGGCATCGGGGGCAGGGCGCCTGCTGGATGACGCGCAGTTAACCGATGATCTGGCCGGATCGCTCAGCGATTGTACGTTTGTGTTTGCGACCACCGCGCGGGCGCGTGATTTGACCAAACCGGTCTATTCGCCCGAGGCGGCGATGAAACTGGCAGCCGAGAAAATTGATGCCGGTGGTCGTGTCGCGGTGCTGTTCGGGCCTGAACGCGCAGGGCTGGAAAACGACGATATCGCGCAAGCCAACGCGATCATTTCGGTCCCGGTGAATCCGAATTTTGCATCCCTGAATTTGGCGCAATGCGTGCTGTTGGTGGGCTACGAATGGATGCGCCAGCGCGGCGAAATCGAACATGAAACGGTTGAGATGGCAGGCACCGACTGGGCCAGTGGGCAAGAGGTCGAACACCTTGCGCGCCACTATGAGGACCGCCTCGAGGCCGCCAATTTCTTTTACCCCGAGCACAAAGCCCGCAGCATGAAAACCAATCTGCGCAACATGTGGAGCCGCATGCCGATGACCCGCGCAGACATCCAAATGTTCCACGGCATGCTGCGGCAGATGGTCCGCTGGAAAGAACGCGGCGATTGATCTGCTGGACGTCTGCGCCTGCGCGCCCTACCTTCTGCGAAAAAGCACGAGAGACACATGAGCACCAAGCGTAATATTTTCGAAGAAGTGGGCGCGGCGGGTCAGGCCCCAGTTGCCCAACCGGGGTTGATTGATCAAGGGCGCGGCGGTGCGCGTGGTGCCATTCGCATCTGGCTGATGATGCTGTTTGCGCTGGTGGTTTTGATGATCATCATCGGTGGTTTGACCCGTCTGACCGACAGTGGCCTGAGCATCACCGAATGGAAGCCGCTGCTGGGGGTGATCCCGCCGCTGAACGCTGCGGATTGGGCCATCGCATTTGAGAAATACAAACTGATCGACGAATACCAGATCCAGAACCAATGGATGGAACTGTCTGATTTCAAAGTGATTTACTGGTGGGAATGGGGCCATCGCCAATTGGGCCGCCTGATCGGTCTGGTCTGGGCAATCGGTTTTTTCTGGTTCCTGATCCGCCGTCAAATTCCGACAGGTTGGACGGGGCGTTTGCTGTTCATCGGCGTGCTGGGCGGGCTGCAAGGCGCGATTGGCTGGTGGATGGTGTCATCGGGTGTGACCTCGGGGCAGAGCATGACAGATGTGGCGAGCTATCGCCTTGCGACCCATCTGGGGCTGGCGTTTGTGATCCTTGGGTTCATCGCGTGGTACGTTTTCAACATGGGCCGCACCGAACGGGATCTGATGCAAGCACGGCGCGGCAAAGAGGCCAGATTGTTCGGCCTGTCCACGGGGCTTTTGCACTTTGCGTTCCTGCAAATTCTGATTGGCGCGCTGGTTGCTGGCATTGATGCCGGGCGCAGTTACACCGATTGGCCGCTGATGGGGGGACAAGTGTTTCCGGCGTCTGCCTTCATCGTCGAACCGATCTGGCGCAACCTGTTTGAAAGCCCGGGATTGGTGCAATTCATTCACCGCGTCACCGGTTATTTGCTGTTCGCTTTTGCCATTCTCGTCTGGCTGCGGGGGCGCAAAAGCACGCATCCCCGGACACAATTCGCCTTTAACGCGGTGTTTGCGGCAATGGTCTTGCAGATCGTTCTGGGCATTGTCACCGTGATGACAGGCGCGCCCGTTGAAATCGCGATTTTCCATCAGCTTTTGGCCGTGATCCTGTGGGTGTTGATCCTGCGCGCGCGCTTTTTGTCGGCCTATCCAATTCCAACTTCACTCCGAGGAACCTGATCCATGACTGCTTATGACGACTTGATGGCGTTCACGCGCGACACCCAAGCCTTGGGGCAAATCGCAGGCCGTTTGGGCTGGGATCAGGAAACGATGATGCCACGTGGTGCTGCCCCGCAACGGGCCGAAGAAATGGCCGCAATCGAGAGCGTTTTGCACGCCCGCCGCATGGACGCGCGGGTGGGTGACTGGCTGGCGGCGATCGACGTCAAGGCGCTGGACAAGGTCGGCAAAGCCCAAGTGCGCCACATTCAACGCAGCTTTGATCGCGCCTCAAAGGTGCCCGCAGATCTGGCCGCGACTTTGGCCCGTGTCACATCCTCGGCGCAGGGCGTTTGGGCCGAAGCGCGTGAAGACAATGACGTCGCCGGGTTCTTGCCCACCTTCGAAGAGGTCATCAACCTCAAGCGTCAAGAGGGGGCCGCGTTGGCTGCGGGCGGCGATGTGTACGACGCGATGCTGGCGGATTACGAACCGGGCACGACGGGTGCCGAGCTAGAGGCGATGTTCGGCGCGCTGCGTCCGGAATTAAGTGCGCTGCGTGCTGCGATCAAAGACGCCGAGGCCCCGCAACGGCTGGACGGTCATTTCGATGAAGGCGCGCAGATGAAACTGACGCGCCATCTGGCCAAGACCTTTGGCTATGACATGAGCCATGGGCGCGTGGACAAAGCGGTGCATCCGTTCAGTTCGGGTTCGGGTCTGGATGTGCGGATCACGACGCGCACGTCAAAGACCGATCCGTTCAACTGTTTCTATTCGACAATTCACGAGGTCGGGCATGCGTGTTACGAGCAAGGCATTGATCCTGAATATCTTTTGACCCCGCTGGGCAGTGGCGTGTCGATGGGTGTGCACGAAAGCCAAAGCCGGATTTACGAAAACCAGATGGGGCGCAGCCGTGCATTTACCGGTTGGTTGTTTGAAGAAATGAAGGCGGCGTTTGGCGACTTTGGCATCCCGGATGCGGATGCGTTTTACGGCACGGTGAACCGTGTGAATGACGGCTATATCCGCACCGAAGCGGACGAGGTGCAGTACAACCTGCACGTCCTGTTGCGCTTTGATCTGGAGCGCGCCTTGATGGCCGGTGATTTGCAGATTGGCGATCTTGAGGCGGCGTGGAATGACCGCTTTGAGGCTGATTTCGGCTATAGCGTCGACAAACCCAGCAACGGTGTTTTGCAAGACGTGCACTGGCCTGTGGGTCTGTTCGGGTATTTCCCGACGTATTCGTTGGGCAATGTCTATGCTGGCTGTTTGCACGAAGGTTTGCGCGCGGCTGTTCCGGATCTGGATGAGCAATTGGCCGACGGTGACACAGCACGGGCGACGGGGTGGTTGCAGAACAACCTGCAAAGCCACGGTGGGCTCTACGAGCCACGCGACGTGATCGAACGCGCCTGTGGATTTGCGCCAACCGAACAGCCGTTGATTGCGTATCTCAAGGCCAAATTCGGCGATATCTACAAGCTCTGAGTGATCGTGGTGACCAAAAAAAGAGGAGGCCGAAGCCTCCTCTGAGGTGGTGGTCGTAGGGTCCGGTTTAGTCCGGCAGCAATCCCTGCCAGCCGCGGGCCCAGAGAGAATGGGCACCGCCGCCAAACATCGCGCACACCAGGAGGGCGATGGCCACGATGGAGAGAAAGCTGAGGTCGAAGATCATTTGGCTGATGCTGTAACTGGTGATGATGATGTTGTTCTGGACGTGACCAATGCAGATTGCGCTTTGGGCGAGAACCATCAGCAAGGCAAAACTGGCGATGACCCGCGTGCGGATACCCAACAGCAGCCAGAATGCGATCACCCAGTGCAAGGCAATGTTGACCGCGTCAAAAACCAAGAAATCAGTCACGCATAACGACAGGATTGTCGTGTGATGGGTTCCGCTTGCGAGCAAAGACGCAAGCTTGAGAACCGAGATGATGCTTAGGCCTGTTGCGGCCATGACACGTGGTACTATTTGCAGAGTTCTGTAATTGATAATCATAGTTTCCTGCCCAAATTGTTTTTCACTACACTACGAATTTCGGGTGGACGCGGCTATACCGATCTGTGCAAATCAGGCGTTGCACTTCTGTGGATAAGTATCGCAACCTATTGTTTTATATTGCTTAAAATATCCACAATGTCCCGTATGACGGTGTCGCTGCGGCGCGTGTAGTGATAGCTAAGCCAGACCTCTGAGGTTGTGGGTACACCGATGGGAACCTCGATCAGGTCATGGTGTTCTTGGGCAAACAACTTGGGCAATCTACAGACAATCGCGGCGGTGCGCATGACGGTGCGCATCAGGTTTAGGCCTTCCATTTTTAGAACTGGTGGAGCGTCAAAATGGGCGCGCAAAGTGTCTTGGCCATTGCTGACGTCCTCATGATGCGCCAAGTCACCCCAGCCCTGAAGATTGTCGAAATGGTTGATGTCACAATAGCTGCGCCACTGGGTTGTGCCGAGGCGCTTGCGGATCAGGCGGCCTTCGTTTGGTTCGTGTTCCGACAGCACGATGTCGGTTTCGCCAAACGCCAAACTGGCCTGATACAGGGACACGACCAGCGTAACGTTTTCCAAACCGTTCGAGACCTCACCGATGATTGGCGCAAGGTAGGACTGCAAGATGCGCAGGGGGGCATTGATCCGGATGTCGCTGTGTTTGCTGGAGGTGTTTTCTTCGGATTGGGCGCTGGTCAGGAACGCTTCGGTTTGCGCGGCGATCGAGATGAGTTTTGTGGCCAGCGATGTCGGTTGCCAGCTTTGCCCGTCTTTGGTGAACAGCGGCTGCCCCAGCTCTTCGGTGATCCGCTCAATGCGCCGCGACACTGTGGCTGTGTTGGTTCCCAAATGCTCGGCGGCGGCGGTCATTGTCGCATATCGCTCTAAGGCCAGACAAAACCGTAAATCATCCCAATTTTTCATATCATACCATTTTAGTTTGCGAAAATAACGCTAGGCATCACTGGTTACGGCCTGCCTCTGACAACCTGAGGCGGGCTAACATATTGATACATTACGATTATTTACCAGATCATTCGAGCTGCATTAACGTAAATACGGGCTTGCAAGAATGAACGCCACACAGCGGAGGAATAGGTTGGCCTCTCAGAATTGCTGCTGCCTATCCTATTGTATAGTGCATCGGTCCCTATTTCGCAGGCATTGCCTGGTGTCTTGCCAAGGGTGGGACATGTGACGGGGCCGGGGTCTGGCGACAACGAATGTGCGGTTGATGCGGGGGGTAAGCGGCTTTTTGCCAGCCTGTCTAAAACTGAGGTTTCTAAAGAATTCTTCCCATAAAAATTAACCTTTTCGCCTGTCAGGGTCCGAGTGTGAGTTAAATAGGAGAAAATCGTTATGAAAACATTCGTCATCCTTGCCGCAATTGGCATCGTGTCTGCGAACGCATTGTTCGCCCAAGATACCCAGCAATCATCTGTTATCGGCGCATCCGGCGACACAGTTTATTCTGTGCAAGTCGCAGGATCTGACGGCGTGACATACAATTGTCTGCCGAATTTGCGTGTTGAAAACGGCATTCGCTACCGTGATTGCATCCGCGATGGTGCTGCATTGGCAGGCAACGGCACATTGCTTGGTGGCACGCTGAGTGGATCAAGTGCTGCGGGCGCGATTGTGGTCGCGTTGGTGGTTGCGGCTGCGTTCGGTGACGATGGGACTGTTGCAACAACGACAAACCCCTAAGCGAAAATATCCGTTTCAGATCTGGAACTCTGAACGATGTTTAACGAGAAACGGCGCGCCTGAGAGATCAAGCGCGCCGTTTTTGATTCCCCTTCGGGGAGAGTATTTTTGATCAGAACAATCGGGTGGTTATTCTGTGGCTTCGCCTTCGTCCTCGTCGCCTTGGTCTGCGATCCATGCGACGCTGACGACTTCTTCGTTTTTGCCGGTGTTGAAAACTTTGACGCCGCCGGCGCTGCGCGATCTAAAGCTGATGCCTTCGACGGGCACGCGGATTGATTGGCCTTTGGACGTTGCCAGCATGATCTGATCGTCCAGTTCTACAGGGAAGGAGGCGACGATTTCGCCGCCGCGCATCGCTTTGTCCATTGCCGTGACACCCATGCCGCCACGTCCGCGCACTGGGTAGTCGTGTGAGGACGATAGTTTACCCGCACCCTGCGCCGTGATGGTCAGGATCAAGTTTTCGGCAGCTGACATTTCTGCGTAGCGTTCGGTCGAGAAGTTCGGATCGGCTGGTGCCTCTTCTTCGTCGCCCTCGTCATCCGTCAAACCTGCCATGGCGCGGCGCATTTTCAGGTAGGCTGTGCGTTCTTCGGAAGTCGCATCAAAGTGGCGGATGATCGACATCGACACGACGGTGTCTTTGCCGTTCAGACGCACGCCGCGCACCCCAACCGAATTGCGCGAGTTGAACACCCGCACGTCGGTCGCAGGGAAACGGATCGCGCGCCCCGAGCTGGTGATCAGCATCACGTCTTCGTCGTTTGAGGCGATGCGCGCGTTGATCAGCGTTGTTTCGGCGTGATCGTCCTCGAATTTCATCGCGATTTTGCCGTTGGATTTCACGTTGGTAAAATCAGACAGCTTGTTGCGCCGCACGGTGCCTGCGGAGGTCGCAAAGACCACCTGCAAGTCGTCCCATTCCTTTTCATCGCGGTCCACGGGCATGATATCAGCCACGGAAACGCCGGTCGGGATCGGCAGAATGTTGACGATCGCCTTACCTTTGGCGGTGCGGCCACCTTGGGGCAGGCGCCAGGTTTTTAACTTGTAGACCATACCGTCGGTCGTAAAGAACAACAGCTGCGTGTGGGTGTTGGCAACAAAGAGGGTCGTGATCACGTCCTCTTCTTTGGTTTGCATGCCGGACACGCCTTTGCCGCCGCGTTTTTGCGCGCGGAAATCAGCGAGCGGTGTGCGTTTGATGTAGCCGCCAGAAGTCACGGTCACGACCATGTCCGCACTTTCGATCAGGTCTTCGTCGTCCATGTCACCGGACCAGTCGACGATCTCAGTGCGGCGCGGAATGGCGAATTTTTCTTGAATTTCAACCAGTTCCTCGCGGATGATCGTCATGATCCGGTCACGAGACCCCAGAATTTCGAGGTATTCCTTGATCTTGCCGGCCAGTTCTTCCAGCTCGTCTGTGACTTCTTTTACGCCGATCTGGGTCAGGCGTTGCAGGCGCAATTCCAGAATGGCGCGGGCCTGAGTTTCGGACAGGTTGTAGGTGCCGTCGTCGTTCGCGGTGTGGGTCGGATCGTCGATCAGCGCGATGTAGGACAGGATGCTTTCGGCAGGCCAGCGGCGCGTCATCAGCTTTTCACGGGCCTCACCTGCGTCAGCGGACGAGCGGATCGTGGCAACGATTTCGTCGATGTTGGTCACGGCGACGGCCAGACCGCACAAGATGTGGCTGCGTTCGCGGGCTTTGCGCAACAAGAATGCGGTGCGGCGGGCCACGACGTCTTCGCGGAAATCGATGAAGGACGTGAGGAACCGGCGCAGCGTCAGAGTTTCGGGGCGACCGCCGTTCAGGGCCAGCATGTTGCAGCCGAAATAGGTTTGCATCGGTGTGAAACGGAACAACTGGTTCATCACAACTTCGGCTGTGGCGTCGCGTTTCAATTCGATCACGACGCGCACACCGTTGCGATCAGATTCGTCCTGGACGTGGGCGATGCCTTCGATCTTTTTGTCGCGGGCGGCTTCAGCGATCCGTTCGATCATGGTGGATTTGTTGACCTGATAGGGGATCTCGTCGATGACAATGGCCCAGCGGTCTTTGCGAATTTCTTCAACCCGGGTTTTGGCGCGCATAATGACGCTGCCGCGGCCTTCAAGGTAGGCTTTGCGCGCACCGGTGCGGCCCAGCATGATGCCGCCAGTAGGGAAATCGGGACCGGGAATGTATTCGATCAAATCCTCGGACGACAAGTCAGGATTTTCGATCAACCCGAGGCAAGCGTTGATGACTTCGCCCAAGTTATGCGGCGGGATGTTGGTGGCCATGCCCACGGCGATACCGCCCGCACCGTTGACCAGCATGTTTGGAAAACGTGCAGGCAAAACAGTGGGTTCGCGTTCTTTGCCATCGTAGTTGTCGGCGAAATCGACGGTGTCTTTGTCCAGATCGCTGGTCATGAAAGACGTGACTTTGTCGAGGCGGGATTCGGTGTAACGCATCGCCGCCGCACTGTCGCCGTCCATCGAGCCAAAGTTGCCCTGGCCATCGACCAGCGGCAGGGACATCGAGAAATCTTGGGCCATGCGCACCAGCGCGTCGTAGATCGCGCTGTCGCCGTGCGGGTGATACGAACCCATCACGTCACCCACGGATTTCGCGGATTTGCGGTAGGTTTTGTCGTGGGTGATACCCTTTTCGTACATCGAATAGATGATGCGGCGATGGACCGGTTTTAGACCATCGCGCAGGTCAGGAATCGCGCGGCTGACGATGACCGACATGGCGTAGTCCAGATAGGACGTGCGCATCTCGTGTTCGATTGTAACCGAGGGGCCGTCATAAACGGGGCGCTCTGGCTGCATTTCTTCATCGTTTTCAGGAGGTTGCGGTGTGTCGGTCACGTGGCGGCCCAATCTTCTAAAGGGTTCTATATCTTGGGGGTATCTCTATCAGAAATGGCAGATACTGTGCAATGCCGTTTGCAGTTTTCGACGGGTTTGGGCGCGTTGCAACAATCCATCGCACGTTTGTCAGAAGAGGTGTTTGGTAGTTTAATCAAATGCGCGCTAACTTGGAATTAAGAGTTAATGAGATAGGAACACGAGATGAAACAGATTTTTGCAGTAGGTTTTGGCCTGATCGCGGCCTTTGTGCTGACGGTATCGACGGCTTTTGCCGGTGACGTTCATATCAAAGAGGTCCTGAACGAGGGCAGCTTTACTGGCGCATCGGGGCACGCAACATCGGGTGATGTGCGGGTCGTCACCACCAAGGACGGGCGCACAGTGGTGTTGCTCAGCGATAATTTCTCGTTTGACGGCGCACCGGATCCGCAGATTTCCTTTGGCAAGGGCGGCAAGCACGACGCCTCAACCTTGATGGGCAAGCTGGTGTCAAACAACGGCAAACAGCACTACGAAGTGCCAGCAGGCGTGAACGTCGCCGACTATACGGACGTGTTTGTCTACTGCGTGAAATTCAACGTACCACTTGGTGTCGCGTCGTTCTAAAAGAGTAACGAAACAACCATCTGCTCAGTCCCTCGGGTAGATATAAGCCTCGGTTCTTTTCATGGCTCCGGGGCTTTTTTACGTCTGCTGTTAGGCTGAACAGGACGCGCCACCCAAGACGCAGAATTTGGCGCAGTGGGGGTGGTTCAGGGCCACATCGGTTTCGGCCTGTTCCAGCGTGGTGCCCAATTCGAATTCCGCGTCATAGGGCAACAGCGTGCAGGCCAACACGGACGGCGTCGCGGCCCCTTTGCGTTTCACGACCATGCGCGAAGAAGAGCACATCATCGCATCGGGCGATTTGTCCAAGATACCCCAGCAGGCGGTGGTGATTTCCGGCACTTCGACGCTTTCGTCCATTTCTGGGAACAAGACGGTCATGCCGGGGTCGTTCGCATCGATGTCATAGCCGTGTTCTGCGTAAAATGCGCCGTAGCCTGCGCGGCTTTCGGCGTCAGAGTGGCCAAAGACACTGCGTCCAGCAACCGCCATTTTGAACCCGTTGTCGCGCAGCCAGTTCATACCGACAATTGTTTTGTCCAGCGCGCCGGCACCACGTTCCGCATCATGCAAGGCAGCGTCATAGTGATCGACCGAAATGCGCAAGGTCAGCTTGTCGGGGAATTCAGCGTTCAGTTCTAACAATCCGGCCAGCATCGACTTGCGCATCATCGGGCGCATGGCGTTGGTCAGGATCAGCACGTCGTAGCCCGCGGCCAGCGATGCGCGTGTGATATCAATCATTTGCGGGTTCATGAACGGCTCACCGCCGGTAAAGGCGATCTCGGTCACGGGCCATTTGCGGGTGATGATTTGATCCAGATAATCCTGCACTTCGGCGGCGGTAATATAGACCAGTCGATCGTTGCTTGGGCTGCTTTGGATGTAGCAATTCACACACTCGATGTTACACAGCGTGCCGGTGTTGAACCACAGCGTTTGCGGATTGCTCAGCGCCACACGCGCACGATCCTCGCCCTTGGCGGTGAGGTTCGGATCTTCGAATTTACCGACGTTTGCCAGAGTCGTTTCGGGGATCAAATCTTTCATGATGTGCGTGCGACCTTGCTCTTTGCCTTTTGTCTATGTGTGATAGGGTGAAAGCAGTTGCAAGAAAAAGACCATTCTTGGCACGTGACAACCTTGTGATCGTGTCAAAATAAGGTCATGTTTGCGCTAACATCAATAAGGGCGGAGCATATCTGATGGTCTCACGCGTTATCCCAGTCGATCCATTCGATCTGGTCATTTTTGGCGGCACGGGCGATTTGGCGCGCCGCAAAATCCTTCCGGGTCTGTTTCGGCGCTATTGTGCTGGGCAAATGCCACCCGAAAGCCGGATCATCGGGGCTGCGCGTTCCGATTTTGACGATGCCGACTATCAGGAATTTGTCGCCGAAGCGATCCGCGAATTTGGCGGTGGGCGCGCGTGCGAAGACGGCACGCTTGAGGCATTTCTGGAACGGCTGTCATACGTGCCCGTGGATGCGCGCGGCGAGGCGGGGTGGACCGAACTGGCTGCGTTGATTTCCGGCAGCACTTTGGTGCGTGCGTTCTATTTTTCGGTTGGCCCAAGCCTGTTTGGCGATCTGGCTGAACGTTTGCATCAACACGGTATGGCCGATGAGCACTGCCGTATTGTGGTCGAAAAACCGTTTGGCCGTGATCTGAAAACCGCCGAGGCGTTGAATGCGACCTTGGCCGAGCATTTTGACGAAAGCCAGATTTACCGGATCGACCACTATCTGGGCAAAGAAACCGTGCAAAACCTGATGGCGGTGCGCTTTGGGAACCTGCTGTTTGAACCGTTGTGGAATTCGCAATACGTCGATCACATCCAGATCACGGTGGCTGAATCTGTGGGCGTTGGCGGGCGCGGTGAATATTATGATAAATCCGGTGCGATGCGTGACATGGTGCAAAATCACCTGATGCAACTGCTGTGTTTGATCGCGATGGAACCGCCGTCGAAATTTGACCCAGGTGCGGTGCGTGACGAAAAACTGAAAGTCATTCGCGCCCTTGATCCGGTTGAGCCGCACCATATTGTGCGCGGGCAATATAGCGCCAGCGACGATGGGCCGGGCTACCGCGATGCGGTTGGTGATCCGCGATCGACCACCGAAAGTTTCGTGGCGATGAAGGTCGGGATTTCGAACTGGCGATGGGCGGGCACACCGTTTTATCTGCGCACAGGCAAGCGCATGGTGGACCGCTGTAGCGAGATCACTGTGGTGTTCAAAGCGCGCAATCACTCGATCTTTGACGAGGTTCAGGGCCAGCATCGCAACGTGTTGACGATCCGGCTGCAACCCAACGAGGGCATCACGTTGGGCGTGACAATCAAAGAGCCGGGACCGGGTGGTATGCGCCTGATCGACGTGCCGCTCGACATGAGCTTTGCCGAAGCGTTGGGCGAAGATGGCGGCGATCCGCCGGACGCGTATGAGCGTTTGATTATGGACGTGATCCGTGGCAACCAAACACTGTTCATGCGCGGTGACGAAGTCGAGGCCGCATGGGCATGGACCGACCCGATCATTGAAGGCTGGAACAAGCGTGGCGACGTGCCCAAACCCTATGACAGCGCCAGCACAGGCCCCGGAGATTCGGATCAGATGTTGGCGCGTGATGGACGCACATGGAGACCTGTAAGCCCATGAATATCAAAGAATATGTTGACCGCGAAATGCTGGCGATCGATGTTGCAAACATCCTTGCTGGCGATTTGAAAACCGCGCTTTTGACCCAGGATCAAGTCACGTTTGTTGTGCCCGGTGGCACCACGCCGGGGCCGATTTTTGACATTCTATGCGCTGCCGATCTGGACTGGTCGCGTGTCAAAATCATGCTTAGCGACGAACGTTGGGTGCCAAGCGATCATGCGCGATCAAACGCGAAACTGCTGGCGGAACGGTTGCTGGTCGAACGCGCCAGTGCGGCACAATTTGTGCCGTTTTACGTCGACGAAATGACCTCGGAGGATGGGGCTGCAGCTGTGTCTGCGCAAATCGCAGATACGCTGCCGATCTCGGTTTTGGTGCTGGGCATGGGGGCGGATATGCACACCGCGTCGCTGTTTCCGAATGCAATCGGGCTTGAGGCGGCGTTGGCGAATAACGCAAATGCGCTGTGCGCAATTCAGGCGCAAGGGCAGGAGCCTCGCGTGACCCTGAGCGGGCCTGCGTTAAACGGCGCGCTGTCCAAACACCTCGTGATATTTGGCGATGACAAACGCGCAGCGCTTAAGGCGACGGCCGGTTTGTCGGTGCACGAGGCTCCTATTTCTGCCGTGACCAGCGGCATGACCATTCATTGGGCGGCATAAATGACTGATACTTTGAACGACCAGTGGCAGGCGCTGAAAACGCTGCATGCAACCCACAAAAACCGCGAAATGCTAAGCCTGTTTGACAGCGATACACAGCGCGCTGCGGATTTCAGCGCCGACAGCCACGATATGCTGTTGGACTACTCCAAAACCAACATTGATAGCGGTATTCGGGACGCGTTGTTGGCGCTGGCACAGGCCGCGGATGTGACTGCCAAACGTGATCAGATGTTCGCAGGTGCTGTGATCAACGAAACCGAAGGGCGCGCGGTTTTGCACACAGCGCTGCGCAATCTGGACGGCGATCCGGTGCTGGTTGACGGTATGGATGTGCTGCCAGAGGTACGCGCCACGCTTGAGCGGATGGGCGATTACGCGGATGCCGTACGCGTCAGCGACATCACGGATGTGGTGAACATCGGCATCGGTGGATCGGACCTTGGGCCGGCGATGGCCGTGCAAGCGCTAAGCCCCTATCACGACGGCCCGCGCGTGCATTTCGTGTCGAACGTGGACGGTGCGGATGTGTCTGATACGCTGCGCGGTTTGGATGCAAAAACGACCCTCGTGATCGTTGCGTCCAAGACGTTTACCACGATCGAAACCATGACCAACGCGCGCACCGCACGGGCGTGGATGCTGGACGGTGGCGGTGATCCGAACGCGCAATTCGCAGCGCTCAGCACGTCTGATGAAAAAACGGCCGAGTTCGGGATTCCGCCCGAGCGCGTCTTTGGGTTCGAGGACTGGGTTGGCGGGCGCTATTCGGTTTGGGGGCCTATCGGGCTTAGCTTGATGATCGGGATCGGTCGGCGGGCGTTTTATGCGTTTCTACGCGGTGCGCAGGCGATGGACGTGCATTTTTGTGCCGCGACCGGGGTTGAAAACCTGCCGCTGATGCACGCGTTGGTTGGCATTTGGCACAACCAGATTTGCGGACACGGGACCCGCGCGGTCCTGCCGTATGATCAGCGTTTGGGGAAATTACCCGCGTATTTTCAACAGCTTGAAATGGAGAGCAACGGTAAGTCCGTGGCGATGGATGGTACCGCACTAGGGCGTCATTCGGGCCCTGTGGTCTGGGGCGCGCCCGGCACCAACGGGCAGCACGCATTCTATCAGTTGATCCACCAAGGCACGCGGGTCATTCCGTGCGAATTCCTGATTGCCGCCGAAGGGCACGAGCCTGATCTGGCACATCATCACCAGCTTTTGGTTGCCAATTGTCTCGCGCAGTCCGAAGCGTTGATGCGTGGTCGATCCATGGATGACGCACGCAGTCGCATGGCTGACAAAGGTCTAAGTGGTGCGGAATTGGAACGCCAAGCGGCCCACCGCGTGTTTGCGGGCAATCGGCCATCGGTGACGATTGCCTACCCCAAATTGGATCCATTTGTTCTGGGCCAAATTATCGCGCTCTACGAACATCGCGTGTTCGTTGAGGGCGTGATTTTGGGGCTTAATTCCTACGACCAATGGGGCGTTGAGCTGGGCAAGGAACTGGCCACAGCCTTGCAACCTGTTGTCGAGGGCACCGAAAGTGTTGAAGGCAAAGACGGGTCGACCCAAGCTTTGGTTGGATTTGTTCAGCGGCATCGAACGTAGAATTTTTGAGTATTTTTGATCAGAACAGGCGGGGTCAGGTGTGTTGAATGGCACCGTCGGTTTTGATCAGTTCGGCCTTGATGTGATCCGGGATCGGTTGACGCGCGCTGCCGTCTGAGGTCAGCAAAACCATGATGCAGGTGAACGTTGCGCGCAGGGTGCCATGTGCCCAGATTTGCTGTTCCAGCGTCAGTGACGTGTTGCGAAAACCGGTGCAGCGGGTGGTGACGATGTAGTCTTCGTCGCGCAGCATTTCCTTGAGATAGCGCGCCTCGCCGCCACGGATCACGATGCGCGGGCTGGTCGGATCACCGATGGTGCCGATGTTGTGCGCCTCCATGAACCGGATGCGCAGCCGTTCGAACCACACGAAATATCGCACATTATTCACATGCGCCAAAGTGTCGAGTTCGTCGTGATGCACGCGGTCGCCGTAGGCCAACGGGGCAGGGTGAGCGATGCCGGCAGCCGTCTGTTCGGCCTGAGGCAAGTTCGTGTGGTAACGCAATGACATAACGTCATCTGTAGGCGAAGTATTGTGGGGCTTGCAAGGTGGCCCGTGCCTTGGCAGGGTCTGACGTAAGGGAGCGCGCGCAATATTATGGGCGCCACAACACCAACAGGGAGATGCCAATGCTTGGCCAAATGATGACATCCGCGCTGACGATCCAGTCGCTTGTGGATCACGCCGCACGCTATCATGCTGAAACAGAAGTGTTTTCTGTGAACACAGGTGGGGGTGTCGAGACAACAAATTGGGGTGACGTCGGGGCCAATTCGCACCGTTTGGGGGATGCGTTAACCAAGCTGGGTCTTGAGCCGCAAGCCCGCTGTGCCACAATTGCCTGGAACAATCGTCGCCATTTGGAAATCTATTTTGGCGTCTCGGGCGCTGGTCTGGTCTGCCACACGATCAATCCGCGACTGTTCCCCGAACAGTTGGTCTACATCATCAATCACGCCGAGGACAAAGTGCTGTTCATCGACGCCACGTTCATTCCTTTGGTGGCGGCCATTCGCGACAAGTGTCCGCATTTGGACCACATCGTTTTGATGGAAGGCCGTAACGAGGCCGCAGCGGCCCAGATCGATGGCTTGATCTTTTATGATGAATTTATCGGCGGCGGCGATCCGGAGTTTGTCTGGCCTGAGTTCGACGAAAATACCGCGTCCAGCCTGTGCTACACCTCTGGGACGACGGGCAACCCCAAGGGCGTTTTGTATTCGCACCGCTCCACCGTTTTGCACGCGATGGCGTCGAACACGAACGACTGTATCGGGCATTCCGCGATGGATGTGGTGCTGCCGGTTGTGCCGATGTTCCACGTTAATGCATGGGGCACGCCGTACGCCTGCGCGATGGTTGGCGCACGCATGGTGATGCCGGGGCCGGGTCTGGATGGCGCGTCTTTGGTCAAGCTGATCGACACGTACCGCGTGACCACGGCGTTGGGTGTGCCGACGATCTGGCTGGGTTTGCTGGGCGAGGCGGACAAGGTCGGATCGAAACTGACCTCGTTGACGCGCACGGTTGTTGGCGGCTCTGCTTGCCCGCCGTCGATGATCGCAGCGTTCCGTGAAAAATATGACGTCGAGACGATCCACGCCTGGGGCATGACCGAAATGTCGCCGCTGGGGTCGTCCAACCAACCGCTGGCCAAGCACCTTGATCTGCCGATCGAAGAACAGCACAAGCTGCGCGAAAATCAGGGCCGCCCGCCGTGGGGTGTCGAGCTGAAGATTGTCGATGATGAAGGCAATGATTTACCCAATGATGCGGTTGCCCAAGGCGATCTGGTCGTGCGTGGCCACTGGATTTTGGACAGCTATTTCCTGAAAACCCGTGATGAAACTTTGACCAATGGCTGGTTTGACACGGGCGATGTCGCGACGCTGGACCCGAACGGGTATCTCAGCATCAAGGACCGGTCCAAAGACATCATCAAGTCCGGTGGCGAATGGATTTCATCCGTGGATCTGGAAAATATCGCGATTGCGCATCCGAAATTGGCGGACGCTGCCGTGATCGGTGCGCGCCATGCCAAATGGGATGAACGCCCGATTTTGGTCGCTGTTGTGGCCGAAGGGCAATCGCCGTCGCAGGAAGAAATCCTCGCGATTTTCGACGGTCAGATCGCCAAATGGCAAATCCCCGATGTGGTCGTGTTCACCGATGCGTTGCCGCGCAATGCGACGGGCAAAGTGCTAAAACGCAACCTGCGCGAGGAATTCGGCGAAGTGCTGATGGACGGCTAAGCGTTGCCGATCCTAAAATAATCAGGGCCCGGCCATCATGTTGGCGGGGCCCTGACTTTGTCGTCGATTACAACAAACCCGTGTCGTCAGACGTGCGAAACGGCGACAGGCTGGCGGCAAAGGCATCGATGAATTCCAGCGTCACCGCCGATGGGCGTTTCAAGGTTGGTCGAACCAGCGACAGTCTGTGCGCGATTTTTGGCAAAAACGGCCGCATCAAAATGTGCTGATCGGCAAATTTGACCGCGTCCAGTTCACTGACCACAGCGACACCCACCCCAAGCGACACCAGTTCACAGGCGGCGGTAAATTGACGGGTTTCCACCAGCGTCTCCAGCGGCGTGTTTGTGTCCAGAAACGCATTGCTGAGGCTTCTGAAAAAATCACTGTCGCGGCGTGTGTGAATTATTTTTTCACCGGCCAGATCTGGTGGCGAAATATGCGTGCAGTTTTGCAACCGGTGCCCTGTGGGGAAAATGCAAACCGTGCGCACATCGATGTCGCGGCTGTGCACTGCGGAATGCCCGCGAAACCCATCGGTGATCCCGAAATCGAATTGCTCGTCGATCATCCATTCCAGGATGCGCTCGGGGCGATCAGGCTCGATTGTAAAACTCACTCCGGGGCGGTTTTTGAGAAATTTGGCGATGACGTTTGGCAGGTGGCTGGTGGCAAAACCGGGCAGGCACGCGATCCGGATGTGGCCGGCTTTGCGCTGGGTGATGCTTTGGCTGACGTCATCGATTTGTCCCATTAAATCAAGGACTCGTTGGATGTCTGATTGCAAGAATTGCACTTCTTGGGTGGGCACCAGTCGACCATCGCGGCGGTTAAACAGGGTAAATCCCAAGGTCTGGCCAAGGTCCGACAACAGGCGGCTGACCGCTGGCTGGCTGATCCCCAATTCTTTTGCAGCCCGTGTCACAGAACTGTGTTGTACCACGGCCATAAGGGCCTCGAACTGGCGTAACCTAAGTTTCTGTTTCATGTTTTCCAGTCTCACAAATGCAATTCACGGGACATAACACAATGTTATATTTTTTCAACAATTTACGACCTTGCATTATGCCTGTCTGACTGTATCGTTTTGATATTAAACAACCGATGCGGGTGACACCCCAAAGCATCACAAGAAAAACGCACCGCTGTGGTGCATGGGAGGAATAATGAAAAAATCTTTGATCGGCGCGCTCGCCGTGTCCACAATGCTGACGCCCGTGGCGGCGATGGCAGAAACCGAAGTGCAGTTCTGGCACGCATTCACCGGCCGTCTTGGCGAGCTGGTCAAAGCCCAAGTTGCGGATTTTAACGCCAGCCAAAGCGACTATACCGTCGTCGAAAGCCACAAGGGCAACTATTCCGAAACGTTGAACGCGGGCATCGCTGCCTTCCGCGCCGGCGAACAGCCGCAGATTTTGATGGTATTCGAGGTCGGAACCGCAACAATGATGGCGGCCAGCGGTGCTGTGCGCCCGATGCACGAAGTCATGGCCCAAAGCGGTGCCGCATTCGAACCTGACTCCTATATCGGTGCGGTCAAAGGCTATTACACAACCACAGACGGCGATATGTTGTCCTTGCCATTCAACGCATCGACGCCGGTTTTGTGGGTGAACCGTGACGCAATGACAGCTGCTGGCGTTGATCCTGACACGGATCTGTCCACTTGGCAGAACGTCGGCGCGACCTTGGATGCGCTAAAGGCGGGCGGCGAAGAATGCCCGCTGGTCACCGCATGGCAAAGCTGGATCCACCTCGAAAACCTGTCGGCCTATCATGACGTTCCATTCGCATCCCAAGACAACGGATTTGCGGGTCTCGACACTGAATTGATGCTGAACGGCGAGGCACAAGTTGCGCACCTGACGGCCATGGGCCAATGGGCACAAGACGGCAAATTCATCTACACGGGCCGCCGCAACGAGGGTGGCGCGAACTTCCGCGCTGGCGAATGTGCGCTGTTCACCGAAAGCTCTGCGGGCTACGCGGGCATCAGTTCAGAAGCCGAATTCGAATTTGACGTGCGCCCACTGCCGTACTGGGAAGGTGTTGGAAACGCACCACAAAACACCATCATCGGTGGGGCATCCTTGTGGGTCATGGAAGGTCATGACGATGCGGAATACAAAGGCGCGGGTGAATTCCTGAGCTATCTTTCCTCGTCCGACGTGCAAGCTGCATGGCACCAGAACACCGGTTATCTGCCGATCACAGTCGAGGCAGGCGAGGCCACCCGCGCGGCCGGTTTTTACGATGCAAACCCCGGCACGGACATCGCTGTGATCCAGATGACGGCGAAACAGCCAACGGCCAATTCCAAAGGCTTGCGTCTGGGGTCATTCGATCAAATCCGTGGCATCATCGACGAAGAGCTTGAGGGTATTTGGTCTGGCGACAAAACCGCCCAAGAAGCCATGGACAGCGCTAAAGAGCGCGGCGATGCGTTGTTGCGCCGCTTTGAAGCTGCCAATCGTTAACTAAAAACCGGGCAGGCCCAACACCGGGCCTGCCTTACTTTTTCGCGGGGGCGAAGAGATGGAAAAACGCGTTACGTTTCGCGGCTGGTGGCTGCCACTGCTGTTGATCGCGCCTCAGGTGCTGATTTCTGCCGTGTTCTTTTTCTATCCGGCGGGGCAGGCGATCTATCAATCGCTGTTCATCCCTGATCCCTTTGGGTTGTCGTCGCGCTTTGTCGGCCTTGGCAATTTTGAATTCCTGTTTGGTGATAAATTCTACCGCGCAGCCTTTGGCACGACGGCATTGTTTTCCATCCTTGTGACCTTGTGTTCGATGATCCCGGCGCTGTTTCTGGCCGTCATCGCCGACCGTTTGATCAAAGGATCGGGCGTGTACCGCACCATGTTGATCTGGCCCTACGCGGTTGCCCCGGCGGTTGCAGGCGTTTTGTGGCTGTTCATGTTCAACACCCGCGTCGGCGTGGTGTCGTGGTATTTGGGCAATTTTGGCTACAATTGGAACCACGTCTTGAACGGAGGCGAGGCGATGGGCCTTGTCGTTGTCGCCTCGGCGTGGGGACGGATCAGTTACAATTTCTTGTTCTTTTTCGCCGCTTTGCAGGCCGTTCCGCGATCTGTGATCGAGGCCGCCGCCATCGATGGCGCACGGTTCTGGCGCAGGTTTTGGACAATCGTTTTGCCGCTGTTGTCGCCCACCACGTTTTTCCTGCTGGTCGTCAACATCGTCTATTCGTTCTTTGAAACCTTCGGCGTGATCCACACGATCACGGCAGGGGGGCCGCAACAATCCACGACCATTCTGGTGTACAAAGTCTTTGCCGACGGGTTCGTGGGCCAAGACCTTGGGTCGTCCTCGGCCCAGTCTGTGGTCTTGTTGGTTGTGGTCGGTTTACTGACCATCATCCAGTTCAAATTCGTTGAAAAAAGGGTGCATTACTGATGGCCTTGTTCAAACGCGAAGAGCTGCATGGCATGGTCGAAAAACGTGGCGCGAGCCTGTGGCTGACCCACGTTGTGATGATTGTTGGTGTGCTGGTGATTTTCTTTCCGATCTGGCTGGCCTTTGTGGCATCCACCGTGACCCAGCCTGAAATCGTCAAACCACCGATGCCGCTCTGGCCTGGCGATCAATTCGTTGAAAACTACTCTAAGGCGTTGTTTTCAGGCGTGAACGTGCCGGTCACAACGATGCTGTTCAACAGTCTGGTGATGGCCATTGGCATCGCGGTGGGCAAAATCGCGATCTCGCTGCTGTCTGCCTTTGCGATCGTTTATTTCAAGTTTCCGGGGAAGATGCTGTTTTTCTGGATGATTTTCCTGACGCTGATGTTGCCTGTCGAGGTGCGCATCGTGCCCACTTACGAGGTCGTCGCTGGCTTTGGCATGCTGAACAGTTACGGCGGTCTGATTATGCCGCTGATTGCCTCGGCCACGGCGACATTTTTGTTCCGGCAGTTTTTCCTGACCATCCCGGATGAGCTGGCAGAGGCCGCACGTGTCGATGGTGCCAGCCCGATGCGTTTCTTCTGGGACATCGTTGTCCCGATGAGCCGCACAAATGTCGCCGCTCTGTTTGTGATCCTGTTTATCTACGGTTGGAACCAATATTTGTGGCCGCTGCTGATCACCACAGACCCCGAAATGAACACCATCGTGATGGGCATCAAACAGATGTTTCCATCGGGCGATGATGTGGCGGACTGGCCGGTGATTATGGCCACGTCGATCCTTGCGATGATCCCTCCGGTGATTGTCGTGGTTAGTATGCAACGGCTGTTTATCCGCGGCCTCGTCGATAGCGAGAAATAAGAAATGGCAACGGTTTCCCTCAAGGACGTCAAGAAAAGCTTTGGCGCAACGGACGTGATCCACGGCATCACAACCGACATTGCGGACGGCGAATTTATCGTAATTGTCGGCCCTTCGGGGTGTGGTAAATCCACGCTTTTGCGGATGGTTGCGGGCCTCGAAACCATCACCGCGGGCGAAGTGTTTATCGGCGGTGCGCGCGCCAACGACAAGGAACCGATGGACCGCGACATTGCGATGGTGTTCCAAAACTACGCGCTTTATCCGCACATGTCGGTGCGCCAAAACATGGGCTACGGGTTAAAAATCGCGGGCCTGCCTAAGGATCAGATCAACGCCAAAGTGGTCGAGGCCGCCAAGCTGTTGCAGTTGGAACCACTGCTGGATCGCAAGCCTAGACAGCTGTCGGGTGGCCAGCGCCAACGCGTCGCGATGGGCCGTGCAATTGTGCGCGAACCGGCGGTGTTTTTGTTCGACGAGCCGCTATCAAACCTGGACGCCAAGCTGCGCGTGCAGATGCGTCTCGAAATCAAGGAACTGCAATCCAAGCTGGGCATCACATCGCTGTACGTGACCCACGATCAGGTCGAAGCGATGACCATGGCCGACCGCATGATCGTGATGAATGGCGGCATTGCCGAGCAGATCGGCACCCCGCTTGAGGTCTACGAAACACCGCGCACATTGTTCTCGGCGCAGTTTATTGGCAGCCCGGCGATGAACATCGTTGATGCGCAGGTTCGGGGCGGCAAGGTCATTTTGGGGGATCAGCCGGTCGCGGATGCGGTTGGGGTCGATGGGCCGGTCAAACTGGGCATCAGGCCAGAGCATCTGGTGTTCGATGATTCCGGCCCGATTGCTGTAAATGTTCAGATGGCCGAACCTTTGGGCGCGAACACGCTGCTGCACGGCAAGCTGGCTGGCACCACCGAAAACTTTACCGCGAGCATGCAAGGCGTGCATCTGCTGACCGACAAAAACGCACAAATCCGTTTTGGAATTCAGCCTGGAAAAGCGCATCTTTTCGACGTTGAGACCGGGTTGCGGCGCGCACAATAATCACAGCGACCTCAGCGTAAACAATGTCGGTGGCGTATGTTTTTGGTGCAGCGCGCTGCGAAACTATCCGTTTTTAGTCGAAATAACGCACCAGCGGGGTGGCGGCGCGGAAAATCTCGATCAGTTGGTCGATCACCTCGTCATCCAATAGCTGCTCGTCGGTGATGTTTTTGCGGCATCCAAGGCCGACCATCTTTAAATATGGGGCTGCCGGATCGTTTTCTTCAAAACCTTCCGGCACGACGTTCAGCGCCTTTCGCGTGACCAAACCGTCTGCAAAAGTTGTCTTGAAATCACGGTCCGCCAAAATGTCGTTCAGGCCTGTGGGATCATCGTGCAAACGGTTGCGCACCCGCGCCAGTGCCGCCTTTGAAGGCTGGAACAGGGCGGCACCCGCGTAGCAATTTGCGGGCTCGATGTGCAGGTAGTACCCGAAATCCTCAGTGGGGTGACCCGCGTTGGCAAACACATCGATGGTCGTGCGATACAGACCCGGACCTGTGCGTTCGCGTGGGTCTTGAAAGAACTTGGTGTAGCTTTGTTTTGGCTTGTTCACCGCATCGGCCACGTAGGGATCAAAGCGATCGGCATAGTCGTGCAGAGTCGTCGCGATGCCGGTGAAATTGCGCAAAGCATCGTCGCGTTCTTCGCGGTGCGTGTCGACCCAAGCCTTGCGGTTGTTCACCGCGAGATCTGTCAGGAACTCGAATGTTTCCGGCTCTACCATTGCTTAACTCCTGTTGCGCGGACACCGCGTTGCGATGGCACCCTTGTAGAGTTATTTCAAACCATCAGCCACGGGTTTTCCAGCGCAAACTGGTCGGCTCATGCATTCAGCCCCTTCATGCCTTCGGGCGTGTAGCGCGCGCCGGCGACGTCCAGCGGCGCAATCGCGGCCTCGAGATGCGTGGCCTCATCACCGGTCAAGGTAAGGTCGGCGGCAGCGACGTTTTCCTCAAGGTACTTGAGGCGTTTGGTGCCGGGGATCGGCACGATGTGGTCGCCTTTGCTTAGCAGCCAGGCCAATGCGATCTGTGCCGGGGTGCAGCCCTTGGTGGCGGCAAGGTGGCGCACCACGTCGACGAGCGTCGCGTTTGCTGCGATGTTGTCTGGCGAAAAGCGGGGCAGGTTGACGCGAAAATCACCGGGTTCAAAACCCGCGTGACGATCAAACGTTCCGGTCAAAAATCCGCGCCCGAGTGGAGAATAGGGCACAAACCCGATCCCGAGTTCATCGCACGTTGGCAGCACGTCGCGTTCGACATCGCGTGACCACAGTGAATATTCAGTCTGAACCGCCGCGACTGGATGAACGGCGTGGGCGCGGCGCAGGGTTGCATCGCTAACTTCACACAGGCCGATGTGACCGATTTTGCCAGCTTCCACCAAGCGCGATAATGCCCCCATCACGTCTTCGATGGGTCGGTCCGGGGCAACGCGGTGAACATAATAGAGGTCGATGTGCTCGACCTCCAATCGGCGCAAGGATGCCTCGCAGGCGGCGCGTGCGTATTGCGGGCTGTTGTCCAGCGTGCGTGCGTATTCGCCGGGTTTGCGTACGATGCCGAACTTGGTTGCGATCACGGCGTCGGGCTTGCGTTGTTTCAGGAAACGACCAATCAATTCTTCGTTGTGGTGCGGCCCGTACATGTCGGCGGTGTCAAAGAACGTGACGCCCAGATCGCAGGCGCGGTGCAAGACCGCCATCGATTCTGCGTCGTCTCTGGGCCCGTAAAATTCGCTCATCCCCATGCAACCAAGGCCAAGGGTCGAAACACTGAGGTTTGCTGTTAAAGATCGGGTTTGCATCGCGGTTCTCCTGTTGTGGATGTCCCCAAATTAGCTTTTCGAAAGCAGGCGTAAAATGCCGCTTTTTGGAAGTTCATTTTTCATTTATGAAAGACATCATGAGCACACGCATGAATTGGGATGACATGCCCGTCTTTTTGGCAGTTGTGCGCAGCGGTACTTTGACCGATGCGGCAAGCAGGCTGGGCATAGGCGTGGCCACGGTATCGCGCCGGATCGAACGGTTGGAACAGGCCTTGGGTGTTCCGTTGTTTGCCCGCCACCAAACCGGCTACAAATTGACAGACGAAGGCCAAGCGCTATTGCCGCGCGCAGAAGCATTGGATGACGCCATGCGCGGGTTCCAATCAAACGTCGAAACCGAGGCCAAAGTGACCGGCCATGTGCGGTTGGCGACGGCTGAAAACCTTGCCAATCCGATCATTATTCCCGCGATCGTACCGTTGTTGAACCGCCACCCCAATCTGACGCTCGAAGTCATGACCGATGTCGCCACCGTGAATTTGCACCGCCGTGACGCGGATCTCGCGGTTCGTATGGTGCGCCCGACGCAGGGCAATGTGTCTGTGCGCCGGATTGGAACCATCGGGTTTGGCCTGTACGGATCGGTGCCCTACATGGCGTCGCGGCTGGAAAATCCCGAGGACGCGATGTTTGCCAATGACCGCATGATCGGATGGACCGAACGCCACAACATGCTGCCCGCAGCGCAATGGATGGAGCGGGTTTTGCGTGGTCGCGCGCCCGCGTTGTTGACGACGACGCTGTCGGCGCAAATCGCAGCGGCCAAGGCGGATCTTGGATTGACGATCTTGCCGCATTTTATGGCGCAACAGGCGGGGTTGCAAAAAGTGCCGATGGATTTGGGTCTGGATCAGCCAATCTGGTTGGTGGTGCACAGCGATCTGGCCGCGTCCCGGCGCGTGCGCGTAGTTGTGGACCACCTTGTCGAGACGTTTGAGCGGGAACGCGCGAATTTGACAGGTGCAACGCAATAGGGCTGAAGAGGCCGGTTGTGTCGCTGACGGCGCGCAGCAGTTGGCAGGATCGCGTTCAGGGGCTGAGCGCGGTCGGTGATGATTGTCTGGGCAAACGTTTTCAGATGTTGGAATTGATCCCGCGGCTGAATACTTTGAACCGGCGGAGGGCACTGGCAGCTTGGCGTTGCGGTTGATCTCGCCGCGCTGGAGGCGACCTCCGATTTCAAAAGCAATCGGTTGCATGGTCTGATGGCATTCGGATGGGTGCTGGTTGGGTACGCAAAACGCTACTCTCGGGCGGCTGCGGTACTTGCAAGACACTGTTGTCCGTCTGGGGGCTGACAATCGCGCGTGATGTGGCAGGGTTTCATGGTGGACCAATTGCGCTTGAAACGGCCTCCACCGGTGGCTTGCGCGCCACTCTGACAGTGCTGCATTTGACCCAATCTAGGCCGTCAGCAACAGGTCGGTCACATCATCCACAACAACCCCTTGCAGCACGGCATAGTCGTTGGTTTCTAAATCACCGTCATCATCGATTTGTGCGCGAAGCTAAGCAATCCCGACCTGAAACAGATCAGAACACAGCATTCAGTTTTGCTGGTGGGTGGAAATATGCGAATGGGCGAGGTGCCTTTCAGTCCAGTATGATTGCACAGATTGAACTTGGCTGAGCGATCCACCAATCATGTTTCTGCCTATGCTGTTGCGCTGGGGCGAGGGTGGTCGCCGGGCAATCTGCGACCTTTAGCGGCGCGCGAACAGCTGGCTGAATTGTCGCGAATTCCTGAGAGGCACCTCGCGAAATTCGATGATCGGGAGGCCTGATGTTGTCGGGGACAGCGTTCAGGCGGTCTACGGCTCGTTATCGCATGTAGGGGCACTGCACGGATAAGGCTTCGCCAAGCCGTGCCCAGGTTGCCGCCTCAAAGCGTTCAGGCCAGTCCATCCCCAAACGCGTGGCTCTGTTTCGCGCACGTGGCAGGTACGCTTTTGCATACGCCAGATGGGCAGAAATCATCGCATCCCGGGTTGGAACCGCTGGTGGTAAACTTGTCAGCAGGTGCTTTTGGTCCTCTGTGATCAGCCGGTTAAGGTGCAAAATGCCGCCGCGATTGGGGGCGTCTGTTTCTTCGATCAACAAATCCACCAGCAAGTTGCGCAGGTGGAACACGCCGAGCACACGGTTGATGTATTCGTGGCGACCGGCCGCTAGATGCAAGAGGCCGAGGATTCGGATAAACTCTTCGACCTGATACCTAAATTTCTTCAGGTTCGGCCCGTAATTCTGCGCAGATTTGGCCAAGCTGTCGTAGATATTGTCGTGATCAAACAGCGGTTTCAAACTGCTTTGCGCGTGTGATCCCATCTGCTCGGGCTTCAAGATCACGACGTCGGTGCGGGTCCAGTCCGCAGTGATGGCATTGATCAAAACCAGGACGTTTGTGCGGTCCCACCACAGCATGATTTCGCCGGTTTTACCGACAGCGTCGTGCCAAATCTGTGCGACTTCGTCAGATGCGCCGCTGTCTGCCACCAAGACAAAATCGATGTCGCTGTATTGGTCTGCCAAACCGGTTGCGTAACTGCCGCTTAGAAAGAGCGCTTTGAGGCCCGGCACGTCGCGGGTGGCGTCGGAAATTACTTTGATGGTGTCACTGCGCGCCACAAATTCAACCCTGACGTGATTCTATTGCAGCGAGGTTAACGCCCTCACAAATGACGGTCAATTTGGTCACAAAGCGGATGTCGGTGGGTTTTTGCCGACTTTTGTTCTGCGAACGGTCCGGTTTTTCGGTTGGGTGGCGGTGTGAATTCCAGATTTTATCTGGGACCCGATAAGCGAACGTGCGCCATATTACTTGCGCTTTTTCGGCTTGAACCGCTTGCGCAGAACAGGGTCATGGCACCCGTTCAGTCATGTATTTCGTATTCAGAAACCAATTCTTCATCATTCCAGACGATTTTATGCGCGAAGACAGTTCAAAGTCGGAGTTTCGCAGAATGAAAAATGAGGCCACTAAGTTTTTATTCGTCGACGACGACATCGTTTGCGCAATCAAATTCAAGCGGTTTTTGTCCGAATCGGAGTTTGGAAACCTGGTCGTCACAGCCTCGGATGGGGTTGAGGCGTTGGAAATTTTGCGAGGCGACGCGGGGCGCGAGAAACTTGAGCACCCCTACATGGTGATCCTCGACATCAACATGCCGCGTATGGATGGGTTTGAATTTCTCGAAACGTTGCGCCAGGATCCCGACCTGAAAGACACGGTTGTTTTCATTATGACGACATCTGGTGATCCGACTGACATGGACACAGCCCTAATTCGAGGTGCCGACGGATATTTCCCAAAAAATCAAACGGACATTGGTTTTCTGCAAGCCATCGCCACAAGCAAATCTTTGAAGGAGCCTGAGATAACGCACTACACGCGGAATTAAAGGGAGTGGTTCGTGAGTATGCTGCATACCCTACGACGACCCGCAGTCTGACCGTGTCCGCACAGATATGTCGAGGAATGCAAATTTCTAAGCTATCGGCGGAATGTGGCTATTGGTCAAAAAATGGCATTTATTATGTGCCGATGGCCTGCGTAGACAGGGTGAATGTTGTCGAAGATTAAACGCTGCCAAACACACACAAATTCCAGATGAAATGCTCAAACACCCAAATCTTTTTTGGCATTTTTCCGTTAAAAATGTGGTATTTAGCTATAAAATCAAGACCTTTCAGCCGTTACTCGAGAGATGCAATAAACTGGGCTGACTGGGTCCACGTGTTCGCTTTCGTCCTTGATCGACGTCCCAATCCGAAAAGAAACCGGTTCAGGTCACCTGCTTAAAGCTGGTCCATGCGTGCGACCGACGGAACTGTGCCTCTCGAACGTATCATTGGACATAAGGCGACATGATCTCAATCGCATCGTGCCGTGCTTATCGGAATGAAAAAGTTGATAGGAACGACACATGCTGAAACTGGCACAGGCATCAACACCCTTCAGACAACCGATTACCACGAGGCAGTTTTTTTGCGTGTCGTTTCCATGGTGACGTCAGCAGAACCGGAGCTGATGCTCGTTGCGTCCCGCAAAACTATTCCAAATCTTCAATCACGAGGATCCTGGCACATCGCCTCTTATCCCAGAAGCGGGAACCACCTGGTCAGGGCGATCATCGAGGCATATACCAATCAACCGACAGAAGGGTGTCTTGGGGCAAAGCGAGATATCCCGATTTGTGAAAGACCAGTAAACGAGCCGCGGCTCATCCAGATTTATTGTGATCAACCCATTGGATATAAAGCGCATTTTGTGAGAGAAATTCACGAAAGAGACAAAGCGAGGTCGCAAAACCCGATGGGTATGGTCTTTATCACCCGTGATCCGGCGGCTGCGATTTCATCCCATACAACGCGGATGTTGTCGAATAGGCGCAAATTTCCTTGGCTTACAAAACGTCAAAAACGGATTACCATTCAAGCCCAGATTGACTTGTATCTGTCTCTGGTTTTTCGCTACGCAGTTCAAAAAGACGGGCCCAAAGTGCATGTCAAATTCGAAGATTTGATTTCAACGCAAAGCGCCAAGCAAGCGGCAAAAAAACTGTTGAGCAAATTGGGAGCAAGGTTAGAGGGACCATCTTTAAATGAGGTCTACAAAATCGCCAAAGAAAGCCAGAGCTCTTTGAGCAACAGCCGGCAAGATCTGAAAAACGAAATTGAAGACATCGTGCGTGGCTTACTGTCGTACGATGATGTCCTCAGCTACATCCAAGACGCACGGGTCGATTAAGCTGGTCAGACGTTTGCGCATTTGCGGTGAGAGCGGATTGCTGCAGGGCGCAAGCGATGCCCCAAGTGCAATTGAATATTTTCAAAGCGTTGAGTGATCGATTTGAGCGGGTAACGCCATGGTTATGTTAAGTTGTGTCGATTTACGTTGATCGCTTTTGACATGAAGTAACAAGTGTAAAGCTCTGAAAATATTTGACTAAATCCCAAGATTGCTTTTCACGCTGGTCAACCGCAATCAACCCCGATCTTTTCAAAAAGGGTAATAAAAAGGGTATCAATTGGCACTCAATAAATTGCATCACGCCAAGCTCAAGAGCCTGCCAATCGGCAAGCATTCCGACGGGGGCAATTTGGTCTTTTGGAAACGCAGCGCGACCAGTGGTAGCTTCATTTTTGTCTACTCGACCCAAAACAAGCGCAAGACAACAACGCTTGACTCGGTATCACGATTGCCCTTTGGCGATGCGCGCGCAGGCAGAAAACCTGCGCAACCTTTTAGAGGCGGGCAAAGATCCATAAGCTTTTCTGGTCGCCGAGAAAATGTCCAAAGCTGATGAACAGGATTTGACCCTTCGCGCGATGACCAATGCGTGTTGGTGCTCAAAGTATTTTGACGTTGAATACAAGAACGCAAAAGCGTCGTGGATCGCCTGCAACGGGCCGTGCAGCGCTTTGAGGGCCGTTTGCAGCTGTCCCCAAAGCCCGCGTCGACGGCAAGCACTATGGCTATAACGAGGACCCGCCAAATCCAGAGCAGCCAAGCAAGATACCCGACCTTATGCCTAGCCGCGCAAGCCTTATGCGTATAAGATAATGAAGAAACTTCTCGTCAAGTGTCTTCATAAAAAAACAGTAAGCCCTCGGCCATTGATCGGGGGGGTACTGTTTTTTAGGAAACGTAAACTGACTGATTGAACTCGAATGACCGCTTCGACCCGCTGCTCTGCAGCATTGGCAAGGATCGCCAATGTCCGCAATGGGGCGAGGTATATCACAACGTTGGTGCTTCAATGTTACCAAGGTACTTGAAATACACGATCAACGAATACTTGACCCTTCTGCACGAAACCCGCTCTTGCCTTTTCGGTCTCATTTCGCATTCCGATAATCACGTGATGATCACTTGGCCATCGCGTTTCTATATCTTTATATTGTAAAGTTGGCTCGGGAAAAGAGTCTTCAACTTTCTTCGCGGCTTTGACAACCTTTGCCCACGCTTCATGGTCTTCGATTTTTTTGATTTCTATGGTCATATCAATGAGTTCCTTGCTGACTTCATCTGCGCAGCATAACATCTCTGCGTACATCAGGGTAGCCGCGTCGGTTGGGTCAGACACGGAAATCTCGAAAGAAGCGGCCCTTCGTGACTGTGTGCCTAACGGCAGCTTCGTCCACAGAGCGGACGTCGGACACGATTGAAATCGAGCACCCGCAGCGAACGGCTGGTCTGGTGAAGCTGCAACGCGGCGCTTGACGCCAGGGTGAAGGTCCGGTTTGAGCCGGGTTTACCAGTTTGGGCAAAACCACGACATCATCGCAGTTGCATCGATACCAGCCAATCGGCGCTTTCCTGATCTGCGGGAAAGAACAGCTCGATCCTTAGATCATCAAGAGGTTCGTCATTGATGGTACTAAATAGCCTGCAACCTAACCTGACGGTGCCCGTGCCCCTGTTTGTGGCTATTACCGGCGGGCTAACTGCCGGATTGGGCGGTATGCTGTGGGCGTTGGGAACCTATGTTGCAGCAGCAGTCCCTGACGCTGCAGCAAAAGTAACGCAAATCGCCGCATGGGTTCGGTTTTGCACGGATTCTACCGCATCCGTTTTAGTGGGCGCACCGTTTAACGTCGTATTGAATCTGTCGTTCCTAGCTTTGATGTTGATCTCAAGCAGGGTGCCATTGAGTGAAACCACCGTTACTTTATGATGGGGTCTCGGCCTGCAATGCCCGATGATGCCGACATCACCCAAGCGATCCTTTGGTCTGTGAGAGCCGACAATGAGGGAGCGATCAATCCTAAAATTTGCGACTGGAAGCCTGTTGAAACACGAAATCACCTTCACTCGATTGCTCCAGATCGAGCCAGACGAAATTAAACGCTGAAGATCCAATAAAGTGTTCATAGAATGAATTTTCTCTTAAATCATTCTGGCAGAGTTCCATTTGTTTCGCGGGGACTTGTCAGCATTCACTTGGGTTGCGAAGTGTGTCAGCACTATGGCGTTCATGAAACCGTCCCCATGATGTTTGATTGTGATCTGAAGGTGAAAATGCGTACGATCCCACGTAGGCCGAAACGCATTGAAACAACTTGTCGCACTTTGAACATTTTATGAATCTAAAAAGGGGTGCAAAAAGGGTAAAAAAGGCACTTCTCATAAATTTAAGTGATTTTTATCAAGTAGTTGTATGAAAATTTGGAGCGGGTAACGAGAATCGAACTCGTAACTAAAGCTTGGGAAGCTGCCGTGATACCTTTTCACCATACCCGCGCACCAAGGGTGCAATTAGGCGATTGTCGCTTTGGGGTCAAGCAGGCGCGATCTATTTTACATGCGCTTGATAGAGGTGAATGGACGCCGGAATCTCAAGGCCTCGTGTCATTTCGTGCGTGGCAAAACGGGCGGCGATATCATCACGCAAAGCCAGCTTTTGATCAGGCGAGGCCTCAAAGTGGCGCAGCGCATTGTCCGCAGGCCCGATGATACAGCACAGCTCGGCGGCGTCGTGTGCACTGCCGTGGCCAGTCAGCGCGATCTGATGCGTGGTGCAAGTGACGTTTTGCAATCCGGCGGCCTCTAGCATCGGGATAATCCGGTCCGCGTCTTCAAACGCGAAGGGGCCGGGCAGGGTGCGGTCGGTCTTGGCCATGGGTCCCAAAATCTCTCGTGATGCCGCGGCCGGGATCATGAACCACGGGTTGTCTGCGGCAGATGCCCACGCGGCCATCGTGATTGTTCCGCCGGGTTTTACCGCGCGTGCGAAGTTTGAAAACGCCGCTGTTGTGTCCGCAAAAAACATCACCCCAAAGCGTGAAATCACGGCGTCAAACTTGCCTGTTTCAAACGCGTGGGATTGCGCGTCGGCCAGCAACCAAGTGACGTTTGGCGCATCTCGTGCCACTGCGGCTTGCGCCAACAACGTTTCGGAAATGTCGAGGCCTGTTGCATGTCCCGCATCACCAACAAGCTCGCTCGCACGCAATGTGCTGGTGCCCGCGCCGCAGCCGATATCCAAGACATGGTTGCCCGTTTGCAAATTCGCATGGCGCAACACCAAGTCCAAAACCGGCCCGAGCAACGTGTCCATTGCCGCTTGTTGCGCGACCCATTTTTGGCCCGCATCGGATGACCAATAGTCGGCTTGATCGAAGTTTTCAGTCATCCGCGGCGCCTGCGACGGCGTCCGCCGTCTTCGCCATTGCCACCGCCGCCGGTGTTGAATGTCGCCGTCGGGATCGTGACAATGGAATTCAAGATCGGGAAAGGTTCGACTGAATTCGGGATCGCCGACGCATTCACGAAATGCTCTTGGAACCGAGGCTCAATCGCGGTTTCAATTTTGTGGATCGCGCGCACTGTCGCCTCGATTTCGGTGCGTGCGTCGCGGTTCAAAAGGGCGATGCGCGCGCCTGTGCCGGCAGCGTTGCCAGCGGAGGTAACCTTGTCCAAAGGCGCGTCGGGGATCATGCCGAGGACCATCGCGTGTTTGGGGCTGATGTGTGCACCAAACGCGCCCGCCAGCACAACGCGGTCCACAGATTCGACGTTGAATTTGTCCATCAACAAGCGCGCGCCGGAATAAAGCGCGGCTTTGGCCATCTGGATTTCACGGATGTCGCGGTTGGTCACCGTCAACTTCGGGCCACCTTTTTCAGAGCCGTCATAGACTAGATAGGAGTACGTGCGCCCGTCAATAAAGCAGCGATCTGATCCGGTTTGTGCGGGGCTGCCGATCAGGCCCGGGCCGTCGACGATGCCCGCAAGGCGCATTTCAGCGACCATTTCGATGATGCCCGATCCGCAAATTCCGGTGACGCCGGTGGATGCGATTGCCGCGTCAAACCCGTCTTCGTCCGACCAGATGTCCGAGCCGATGACGCGAAAGCGCGGGGCCTTGGTGACCGCGTCAATTTCCACGCGCTCGATTGCGCCGGGGGCAGCGCGCTGGCCTGAACTGATCTGTGCGCCCTCAAAGGCGGGGCCGGTAGGCGATGAACACGCCAGCACTTTTTCTTTGTTCCCCAGCAGGATTTCCGCGTTGGTGCCCACGTCGACCACCAAAACCAGATCATCCGATTTATCCGGCGCTTCGGCCAAGGCTACAGCGGCGGCGTCTGCCCCAACGTGACCGGCAATGCACGGCAGCAGATAGACGCGGGCAGAGGGGTGAATGTTCAGTTCCAGATCGTCAGCCCGCAGGCGCAGTGAATCCGATGTTGCCAAAGCAAACGGCGCCTGACCCAGTTCGAACGGATCAATGCCCAAAAACAGGTGGTGCATGACCGGGTTGCACACAAACACGGCGTCGACGATCAAGGCTTTGTCGATCTCGGCCTCGATGCTGATCTGGGTGAACAGGGCGTTCATGCCTTCGCGCACGGCGTTGGTCATTTCCTGCGCGCCATTTGCGTTCATCATCGAATAGCTGACGCGGCTCATCAGGTCTTCGCCAAATCGGATCTGCGGATTCATGATGCCAGAGGACGCCACAACTTCGCCGGTTTGCAGATCGCACATGTGCGCGGCGATGGTGGTTGACCCCAGATCGACGGCAAGGCCGTACACCGTACCTTCGTAATATCCGGGCCAAATGTGCATAATCCGCGGCGCGTTTTCGTCATCACCCAAATGCACGGCACAGGTGACCTTCCACGTGCCTTTGCGCAAAACCGGCTGCATGACTTGCATGATGTGCAAGTCCGCATGCACGTTTTCCAACTGCCATTGTTCACGCAACGCAATGCGCAGCCGTTCCAGATCGCCCGATGGATCATGCATGTCGGGTTCCTGCACCTCGACGTAATACAGCTTGGTCGAGGGGTTCATCGTGATGTCGCGGGCCTCGGCCCGTTTGCGCACGACTTGTTTGTGCACTTGGGATTCCGGTGGCACGTCAATCACCACATCGCCCTGAACCGCAGCTTGGCACCCCAAACGGCGCCCATCGATCAAACCGCGCTTGTCTTTGTAGCGCTGCTCGACGCTGTTCCACTCGGACAAGGCGTCATCCGCAACCGTCACACCGTGCTTGGAAAATTCACCATAACTGGGCGTGATCTGACATTTTGAGCAAATCCCACGCCCGCCACAAACGGAATCCAGATCGACCCCCAATTGGCGCGCGGCCGTCAGAATGGGTGTGCCCAGTGGAAAGTGACCGCGTTTGCCCGAAGGGGTGAAAACGACAAGTGGATCGCTGCTCATGAATGTGGCCTATTGTTGCTTCTGGGCATTGTTTTGCCAAAGCATAGAAGGCGCGCCAAAAAGCGAAAGCCAAAGAGCGGCAAAAACCGTTTCAATGGCGTCATTGTGCGCATAAAGACTATGAATCCAATCGCCGGTCCGCCCAACGATTGTTCTGATCTTAAATACTCAATCCACACCGCGCGCATGAAAGATGAACCCGAGTAAGTTCAGCAAGACCTGCGCTGCCAAAATCGCGGTCGAGCCTGAGGGGTCATAATCTGGTGCCACTTCGACCAGATCGATGCCGACGATCTCGTGGCGCTTTGACACCTCTTGCAGCAACTCCAGCACGTCGTAGTACAAGAACCCGCCGTGGCTGGGCGTGCCTGTGCCCGGTGCGATGGACGGGCAAAATGCGTCGATGTCGATGGTGATGTACAAACGTGCGCCTTTCGGGATGCGTTCAGCTGTGGCGCGTGGGCCCAATTCGCGCATTTGGCGCACCGATAAAATGTCGGAGCCCATGGCGCGCGCGTCTTCATAGCCTTCGCGCGCGGTGGAGCTGACGTTGCGGATGCCGACTTGGGTCAAGCCGGTGACATAGGGCTGTTCTGCTGCGCGCCGCATCGGGTTGCCGTGCCCGTGCCGCACGCCGTGGCGTTCATCGACAAAATCCAGATGCGCGTCGATTTGCAGGATGTGGATGTCATCGTGATCGTCAAAGGCACGAATGCAGGGGATGTTGATCGAATGATCACCGCCAATGGTGACGGGCAGGGCACCGGCCGCCAAAGCAGCCCGCACACCCGTTTCAATGTTGTCGTGGCTTTTTTCCGTGTCTGTGTGCACGATGTCCGCATCCCCCATGTCGACGATTTGTACGTCGGCAGGCAGGTAGGTTGCGTCGTCCTCGTGATCATAGGCCCCGGCGTGGCCAAAGCTGAACAAGGTCGATGCCTCGCGCACAGCACGTGGGCCAAATCGCGCGCCGGACCGATACTGCGTGCCCGCATCGTAGGGCGCACCCAGCACGGCAACATCGGCGTCAATCTTGTCCCAGTCGGCGATATATGGCCGCTTTCCAAAGGTCGCAATTCCCACAAACGGCAGGTCCAGCCGTCCTGCATCATAGCCATGTTTGCTCATCTTATCCGTCCCTTGATCCGTTTGTCGCAGACTGCGTCAACAAAACACGCAGATCAATCGCCTGCGCCTCTTTTCTTTTCCGCCAAGCCGTGAAATAGGAAACCGCCAAATGAACACTCCTATTCGAGGTACGATATGGAAATTCGTGAGGCTCTCACCTTTGATGATGTTTTGCTGGTTCCGGGTGCGTCTAGCGTCCTGCCATCTACGGCCGACACGCGCACGCGTGTGACCAAATCGATCAGTATGAACATCCCGCTGCTCAGCTCTGCGATGGACACCGTCACCGAAGGTCGCATGGCGATTGCCATGGCCCAAGCTGGCGGCATCGGCGTTGTGCACCGCAATCTGACCATCGAAGAACAAGCCCGCGAAATTCGCCGCGTCAAACGATTTGAGAGCGGGATCGTCTACAATCCGATCACGCTGACAGCCAATCAAACGCTGGCCGATGCCAAAGCCTTGCAAGAACGCTACCGGGTCACGGGGTTTCCTGTGGTTGACGGGTCTGGCCGCGTTGTGGGCATCGTGACCAACCGCGACATGCGCTTTGCCACAGACGATGACACGCCGGTGTCGGTGATGATGAGCACCGATAACCTGGCGATCCTACACGAACCGGCAGACCGCGACGAAGCCATCAGCCTGATGAAAGCCCGCCGCATCGAAAAGCTGCTGATCACTGACGGGGCAGGCGTGTTGACAGGGCTTTTGACCCTTAAAGACACCGAACAAGCGGTCCTGAACCCGACGGCTTGCAAGGATGATCTTGGCCGTTTGCGCGTTGCGGCGGCGACCACAGTTGGGGATGCTGGCTTTGCCCGGTCCGAGGCGCTGGTCGATGCAGGCGTCGACATGATTGTGATCGATACCGCCCACGGTCACTCCGAAGGTGTTGCGATTGCGGTGAAACGCGCCAAGGATATGTTTCCTGACGTGCAGGTTGTCGCTGGCAACGTGGCCACCGGCGAGGCAACACGCGCCTTGATTGATGCGGGCGCGGACGCGGTCAAAGTTGGCATCGGACCGGGGTCTATTTGCACCACACGCATGGTCGCAGGCGTTGGTGTTCCGCAGTTGACCGCGATCATGGATTGCGCCGCAGCAGCCGGTGACATTCCAGTCATCGCAGACGGCGGCATCAAATTTTCTGGTGATTTTGCCAAAGCCATTGCAGCCGGGGCAACCTGCGCGATGGTCGGATCAATGATCGCGGGCACGGACGAGTCACCGGGCGACGTGATCTTGTATCAGGGCCGGTCTTTTAAAACCTATCGCGGCATGGGCTCACTTGGGGCGATGGCGCAAGGATCCGCAGATCGTTATTTCCAAAAAGACGCAGCCAGCGACAAATTGGTGCCCGAAGGCATCGAAGGCCAAGTGCCCTACAAAGGCACGGTCAGCGCGGTCATCCACCAGATGGTCGGGGGCCTGCGCGCGGCGATGGGATACACCGGATGCGCCACAGTCGCCGAGATGAACACGAACTGCAATTTTGTCAAAATCACCGGTGCTGGCCTAAAAGAAAGCCACGTGCACGATGTGCAGATCACACGGGAATCTCCCAACTACAGAGTAATGTAAGGCAGCAATATCATGAGCTTGTGGACCAACCTTAATTCAGGCGCAGGTCTTTGACGCCCGGCGCACGCGTGGCCGCAGCCATTGATGTCCTTGATCTGATCGCGGACGGTCAGCCTGTCGAAAGGGCGCTGACCACTTGGGCGCGTCGCAGTCGCTTTGCCGGGTCCAAGGACCGTGCCGCGGTGCGCGATTACGTGTTTGGCGTGGTGCGCAACCGGCGCTCTGATGCGGTGCGCGGTGGTGGTGAAACCGGACGCGCGCTGATGCTCGGCAGATTGAGTGATCAAGGTGACGATCTGGACGCCTTGTTTCACGGCGAAGGTCACGCGCCCACGCCGCTGAGCGACGAAGAACGCGCAATCACGGCTCAGCCGGTTGATGCGGCAGACGTTTGGGATTTGCCCGACTGGTTGATTGCTGAATTCAAGACAGCACTTGGCGACACCGCCGCGTCTGTGGCGCAAATCCTCAAATCCCGTGCGCCGATCACGTTGCGTGTGAACAGCGCCAAAACCTCACCTTCGCAAGTCACATCTTTGTTGGCCGATGAGGGCGTCGAGGTACTGCCAAATCCGCTGTGTGACATCGCCCTCACGATCACCGAAGGCGCGCGTAAGCTGCGCAATTCGGAATGCTACCAAGAGGGCTTGGTCGAGTTGCAAGACGCGGCCAGTCAAGCGGTGGTAAGCGCGCTGCCCGAGGGCCAAAAGGTGCTCGACTACTGTGCTGGCGGCGGCGGCAAGTCACTGGGAATGGCGGCGCAAAAGCGAAATGTCGTGGCGCATGACATCGATTTTGACCGGATGCGGGACCTGCCAGATCGTGCGCGACGGGCGGATGCGCAGATAAAATTGCTGGCGACGGACTTGCTGGCAGGCGAAGGTCCATTCGATATCGTGCTGGTTGATGCGCCTTGCTCCGGGAGTGGTGCATGGCGTCGCAGCCCCGAAGCCAAATGGGTTTTAACGCCTGAGCGTTTGAACGAACTGACCACCATTCAGGATGAAATTCTTGATCAAGTTCAATCGCTTGTCGGAGCAGGTGGAACCTTGGTTTTCGCCACATGTTCGGTGTTGAAATGCGAAAACGAAGACCGCGTTGCAGCCTTTTTGGGCCGTAATTCCGGATGGGAATGCACCCAACAATCGCGCATAAATGTTAGCCCAGAGGGTGACGGATTTTTCCATGCACACTTGACGCGCGTGATTTAACCGCCACACTCAACCTAGAAGATAGCTCAGCCAAAGCCGCAATGCCACCGTCTCAACGGTGGTTAAGACGGGATTAACCGTTTTTGCGCCACAAGAGACAAGCTGAGTCGAATTTAGGGGGCTATGTTGCAAGACCGTGCATTAACGACCGGGGCCGTTAGCCGTCTGTCCGAAAAGGGCATGACGCGGATGCGTAGTCTGCTGATTGCTGCTGTTTTGATGGGGGCAATGGCCCTGTTGGCACCGAATGGTGATGTGCAGCTTGGGCTGGGCGTTTCGTCTGTAACATTACTGATCTTGGGTGTGCTGATGGTCGCGTTTTCGCATCGTCGCCAAACCACCCGCGAGTCTGCGCAAGACGTGATTGCAGATTTCATCGCCAAAGATGCATCGCCTAGTTTTGTCGTTAGTGATGATGGTGCGGTAAAGTCATTCAATAAATCGGCGGAAAAGCGTTTTGACATGCCCATGGGCGACACGCTTGTTGGGGTTTTGCGTGCGACTTTTGCAAATCCTGGTGGAATTATTTTCCGCCTGAAAACTGCGGCAGAACAAGACGGTGCTGCGCGCGAAGACGTTGTGACCCGCAAAGGCCACGTGCGGTTGTCGGTCCATCGCATGGGCACGGATTCATTCCTGTGGCGGTTTGAGGATGTTCCGGAACCTGCGGCTGGACGTGGCAGTGACGGGCCGTTGTTGCCGATGATGATGATCGGTCGTAGTGGTGCGGTCTTGTTCATGAATGACGCCGTTCGAAAGCTGATTGGCCGCCGCGTGAAATCATTGCAACAACTGTTGGGTGACACGCCTTTGGTAAACGGTGCTGTGTGCGATATTTCGACAGAAACCGGCGAGATGAAGGTTCAGATCGCCGAGGTTGAGGCCGGTGTCGGACGGCGCGCGCTGTATTTCTTGCCGGCGGCACAAAATGCTGCCGATAATGTTTGGTCATCATTTGACGATCTGCCGGTTCCGTTGTTGCGGATTGAACCGGATGGGTATGTGGCAGCGCACAACGCCTCAGCCATCGGCCTGATCGGCGACGAGTTGAAGATCGGCGTGCATCTATCTGAATTAATGGAAGGATTAGGTCGTCCTATCACGGATTGGTTGCAGGAAACGATCTCTGGTCGCGCAGTTCAGCATTCTGAATTCTTGCGCCTGAAGCGCGCGGACAAAGAGATGTTCGTGCAAGTTGCCCTGAGCCGTGTAACGGAAGAAGGCGCATCGTCTTTGGTCGCGGTTTTGACCGATGCAACCGAGCTGAAAACCCTTGAAGCACAGTTTGTCCAAAGCCAGAAAATGCAAGCCATCGGCGAATTGGCGGGTGGTGTCGCGCATGACTTTAACAACCTTTTGACGGCGATTTCTGGTCACTGTGATCTGCTGCTTTTGCGGCATGATCAGGGGGACGCTGACTATAGCGACCTGATGCAAATTAACCAAAACGCCAATCGTGCGGCTGCGCTTGTCGGCCAACTTTTGGCGTTTTCTCGCAAGCAAACTTTGCGTCTCGAAGTGTTGGACATGCGCGATACGCTTGCTGATCTTACGCATTTGTTGAACCGCTTGGTTGGTGAAAAGGTCAGCCTGACACTGACGCACGATCCGGTTTTGCAGTCCATCCGTGCGGACAAACGGCAATTGGAACAAGTGTTGATGAACCTTGTGGTAAATGCGCGTGATGCGATGCCAGAGGGTGGCGAAATTCACATCGAAACCGAACGTTTGTCACTTAGTGTGCCGATGGATCGTGATCGCGCATCCGTGCCTGCTGGTGAATATGTGATGTTGAAAGTGACGGATCATGGCGTTGGGATTCCTGCGGACAAACGTCAAAAAGTGTTCGAACCATTCTTTACAACCAAGCGGACAGGCGAGGGAACTGGCCTCGGGTTATCAACGGCTTACGGCATCGTTAAGCAAAGCGGCGGTTACATTTTTCTCGACAGTGAGGTCGGTTCAGGTACGTGCTTTACGCTGATTTTCCCGGTCTTGGACAACATCGCAACACCGGTTGTCACAACGCCCCGCGCGTCGAAATTTACAGCACCAAAACAAGGTGACGGCGTTATTTTGTTGGTCGAAGACGAAGCACCTGTACGTGCGTTCGCCAGCCGCGCACTGCGATTGCGTGGGTACACTGTGCTTGAAGCGGACTCAGCCGAGGCCGCTTTGAAAACATTGGAGGATTCGTCACTTAACGTAGATTTGTTTGTGACCGATGTGGTTATGCCGGGCAAAGATGGCCCAAGCTGGGTCCGCGAAGCATTGCAAGAGCGCCCGAATGTGCGGGTTGTTTTTGTATCCGGTTATGCAGAAGAAAAATTCAGCGAAGCACAAAGCAAAATCCCGAACTCGGTGTTCTTGCCAAAACCATTTTCGTTGAACGACCTAACAGAGACCGTTCATCAGCAACTGCATTGATTATTCGATGCTGTCATACAGCGCGAATTCATCGGCAAACTTGCGACGAAACCGGTCTTCGACGTCTGATGACAGGTGTTGTTTGATCGAGGGGGACACGTTCTCGCGCTCCAAATCAAACGTCACACCGAGGCGTTCAGTCAGGAAATTCTGCAATTTGTCCTGATTTTCGTATTTAAATAGATGCGTGACCGCGGTGCCGTTTGGCTGCGCTTCGAGGAACTTAGACTGCGCGCCGACGTCGGCAAAACCTGGCTTTTTACCCTTCATGTAGGCAAACACAAAATCGTCAAAACTGATGCCATGGGTGGTGTTGGGTTTGTCTTTCATGAACGGTCGTTGCCGATACCGCCACCAACTGCCCAGCCAGCTGATCGGCTCGCGCATGACTGCCATCAATTCCAGTTCGACATCGCAAACATTCACAAACATTGGTCGGATAAAGCGATTGTAGCGATAAACCGGTGCATGTTTCAGCATTGGTGGTTCAGAGATCACCAAATCTGCGCGGTCCCGCAAGGCGTTTTCATATGCAGTTGTGCCAGTTTTAGGAACGGACAAAAACGCCAGACGTTCTTTGTAAAAAATAAGCATTCGACGCGCCTGATCTATGACTTTGACTGCGCGTATGTTGCGCAAGCCGGCCAGCAGATGCAACCGCGCAAAAGAAAACCGCCCGCAACAGTAGTGCGGGCGGTCTAACAAATTTCGGCGCTTTAACTAGCGACAGCTGTCATGAACCGGTCGCGGATCACAACGGGATCTTTGGTGATAACCGGCAGCTTGATGTTGCCGCTGTCACATTTGCTGACGATAATGGTCATTTTCTTGCTGTCGATTGCGGCTTGCAAAACTTTGCCGGTGTCGACGTCTTGGCAGGTCACAACATTCTCGCATCCGCAGGCTGTTGCCACGGCTTCAAGCTTGGTCAACTTGCCCGCATAGGTCGGCTGGTCGCCAGTAGATCCGTAGGATCCGTTGTCGATGATCAACAAAATAAAGTTGTCAGCGACATTGTTGGCGATGGTTGGCAGGGTGCCCAAGTTGGTCAAAACAGACCCGTCACCATCAATCGAAATCACGGTTTTGTCTTGCGCCAAGGCGAGACCCAAACCGATGGATGATGACAGGCCCATGGTGCCGAGCATGTAAAAATTAGACGGTTGATCGTCAATCATGTGCAGCTCTTGGCTGGGCAGACCGATGTTGCAAACAATCAGTTGGTCACGAAGGATCGGGGCGATTTCTCGCAGGATTTCTGAACGGATCATTGGTCGCCGTAGCCTCCCCAAAAGGACGCATCCGTCAGGATCGCCACAGGTTTGTTGCACATGAATGTGTATTTCAGGATCGCATCCAATTCGTCCGCATCCGATTCCTTGTGAAAATGGTACGTCGGAATGTTCATCTGGTTCAGCAACGCTTTGGTGTGCACGGCCATTTCGACCTGACACGCAACCGGTTCACGCAGCTCGCCGCGGTACGAAATCAGCATCGGCAGCGGCATCCGGTAGTATTGGATCAGGGTCGCCAGCGTGTTGATTGTCACACCGATTGCAGTGTTTTGCATGATGATCGCAGGGCGTTTGCCACCCATGAATGCACCAGCGCACAGACCCATACCTTCGTCTTCCTTGTTAGACGGGATGTGGAAAATCTCCGGACGCGCTTCGACTTCGTCGATAACACCCGCGAGCTGTTTGCAAGGCACAGTCGTAATGAAGTCAACGCCATTGGCGATGAAATCATCAACGATTTTTGAACTGATGGACACGTTTGGTTACTCCTCGTGTTCAGGGATAAGAATGATTTTTGGGGCGGCGACACGGCCGGCACGAATGTCTTCGAACGCAGCCTGGCCGTCGGACAAAGTGCGCGATTGCGTCCAATCCAACGATCCAAGTTTGCCTTGGAAAATCGCTGTGGCGGTGTCGATAAAATCGCGCGCCGTATAAGTGTAGGTGCCGATGAACGTAATTTCCTGCAAGGTCATACGCCGGATGTCGAGACCACCCGTCGCTTCGCCCAAACCGATGTGCACGATGACGCCGCCGGGGCGTGCGTAGGCAGTGGCATCGGCGCGGGTTGCCGCGTATCCGACCGCGTCGATCACGATGTCGACGGTGCCAAGCGCTGGGATTTCTGCGTCGTGTGGGGCAAGAGCCGCAAAGCCTTGGATGTTCAAAAGAGTTTCCCGGCGCAGGTCATTTGGTTCGATCAACGCGATGTTGCGGGCACCAAAGGCGAACAACGACAGGGCCGCGCCAACACCGATCGCGCCACCACCAATGACCAGGCAATTCAGCTCTGCCAGTGGTTTGCCAATCGCGTGCTGCGCCAGTCGAACACCATGCCAACCACAGGCCAATGGCTCAGCGAGTGCGGCTTTTTCGAATGACACATCGTCGGGAATGGTCACAAGGTTTTTGCGCGAGATACAGACGTATTCGGCGAACGCACCTTCGCGCGGTGGCATCGAAATGATCATGCGTTCGGGGCAAAGATTGGTGCGCCCTTCTTTGCAGGCCGGGCATTTCCCGCAGGACACCAAGGGGTTGATCGTGACGCGGCGCCCGTCTTCGTCGCCACCCACGATAATGCCAGCGGCTTCGTGGCCCAAGGTCAGGGGCGCGGGGCGGCGTTCATCATGGCCCAAAAACGCATGCATGTCAGATCCACAAATGCCCGACGCCATGATCTTGACCAACACTTGGCCTTTGGCGGGTTTGGGCATGTCGGCATCGCGGTAGGTCAGCGTTTCAACATCGGTGTAAACGAGTGCTTTCATTTTGCGGTATATCCTCCGTCGACGTACAGGGTTTGGCCAGTGACATAGGCCGACGCATCCGAGCAGAAAAACATCAGCGGGCCGTCTAAATCGGCAGGTTCGCCGTTGCGTCCGATGCAGGTTTGATCCGCATTGCGTTGCGCCAATTCAGCGTCATTGAACACCGCCGCTGTTAGTTCTGTGCGGAAAAAACCGGGTGCAACTGCGTTTGCGGTGATGCCGTGCGCGGACCATGCTTGTGCCATGGCGCGGGTCATTTGTGTGACGCCACCTTTGGAGACACCATAGCTGATGCCGTTTGGAAATGCGCGGGCAGATTGCAGTGAGGCAAAGTTCACGATGCGGCCCCAGCCTTTGGACTTCATTGCTGGCACCATTGCTTGTGCAAGGAAAAATGGTGCGGACAAGTTCAGGTTCAGCGTCATGTCCCAGCCAGCGTTATCCACGTCATCGGCATTTTGCCGTGTGTTGATACCGGCGGCGTTGATCAAGATATCAGGTCCGCCAAAGGGCAGGGCGGCCGCCGCTGCGATGTCTTTTAGCGCCGAGCGATCAGCCAGGTCTGCGGTGACAATCGCTGTTTCGCCGATGGCTTCGGCTTGCCACGCTGTCAACGCGTCCTCGCGACGTGCGACGCCCACAACTTTGGCACCAGCCGCTGACAGCATCAGTGCCGCTGCGCGACCCAAACCGCTGCTGGCACCGGTGACGCAAGCGACCTTGCCGCTGATATCAAAGAGCGGGGTTGCCATGATCAGTCTTCCGCCGTCAAATCGAAGTTCTCTTTGGGGAAGTATTTGAACAGGCGCGCATCTGCGGCGCGGGCGTGGCCTTCCATTCCCTCAAGGCGCGAAATGCGGGCTGTCGCAATGGCCACGTCGCGTGATCCTTCTTGGGTTGAACGCTGCCACGTGACGATTTTCATGTATTTGTGAACGGACAAGCCGCCAGTGTATTTTGCAGAGGCCGAGGTTGGCAAAACGTGGTTCGTGCCAGAGGCTTTGTCGCCAAACGACACGGTGGTTTCTTCGCCCAAGAAAAGCGACCCGTAGCATTGCAGGCGCTCAAGCCACCAATCGAGATCTTCGGCCTGAACGGTAAGATGTTCTGGCGCGTAGTCATCCGAACAAGCGGCCATTTCTTCGCGGTCCGCACAAACGATGACCTCGGCATAATCGCGCCACGCGGCCTCGGCGTTTTGACGGTTCAGTTCCGGCAAATCAGCGATCAAAGTTGGCACCATTTCCATGACTTTTACCGCCAGCGCGTGGTCATCTGTGACCAACCACACCGGAGAATTATAACCGTGCTCGGCTTGTGATACCAAATCGGTTGCGACCATGTGCGCGTCTGCCGTGGCGTCCGCGAGGATCAAACTGTCGGTTGGACCTGCGATCATGTCGATGCCAACGCGGCCAAACAGAATACGTTTTGCTTCGGCCACAAACTGGTTGCCAGGGCCGACGAGAATGTCTGCCGGGGGCAGATCAAATAGACCAAAGGTCATTGCCGCTACGCCCTGGACACCGCCCATAGCGAGGATTTTGTCAGCGCCACACAGGTTTGCAGCATACACAATTGCCGGCGCTATTCCGACGTCTGGACGCGGAGGTGAGCAGGCAACGATGTGTTCGCAACCAGCAACTTTGGCGGTTGTGACTGTCATGATTGCGCTGGCGATGTGGCTGTAGCGACCACCCGGAACATAGCAACCTGCGGCGCGCACAGGGATCGCTTTTTGACCTGCGATCAGGCCTGGAACGATTTCCAGTTCGACATCGGTCATGGTTGATTTTTGGACTTCGGCAAAGCGGCGCACGTTGTCGTGGGCAAAGGCGATGTCGTCTTTTAGCTTTTGTGGGACCAAAGCGGCGGCCGCCTCGATGTCTTCGGCCGACAAGATTACAGCGCCATCGTAATTGTCGAATTTCGCGGCGTATTCCAGTGCGGCTTTGTCGCCACCAGCCTCAATATCATTCAAGATGGTTTGAACCGTATCACGCACGTCGCCCGCGTCGGTCATAGAAGTCTTAGAGGCTTTTTTAAGATAGTCGCGCGCCATAGTTCACAATCCTATAGTTTGTTTTTCGTGTCGGGCCTGATGCAAATGAATGATCGCATGGCCGTTGCTTGACGTCGGTGTAGGCGGTGTTCAAATGCTTTGCAAGCGCTTACATTTTTTGTTAAGTTGCTTTTGCGCTTCTTATCCACTGATTTCAAAAAGGTGAATTGAGTGGCGCGAATTGGCACAAACGCAAAGGTTATATTCGGAATGTCGAAAACGACGCCCCCAACGCTTGCGGATGTTTCGCGCCTTGCCGGTGTGTCGACGGCGACAATTTCGCGCGCGCTGAATGATCCGAATGTGGTTGCACAAAAGACCCGAGAAAAGATCGAGGCCGCGATAAACACCCTTGGCTACACGCCAAATTCCGGCGGGCGCATGTTGGCATCCTCACGCAGCAATACTGTGGGCGCGATCATCCCGACTATGGCAAACGCGATTTTTGCCAATGGCTTGCAAGCCTTTCAAGAAGCGCTGTCAGAGGCCGGCGTCACGATGCTGGTGGCAAGCACCGGGTACGATCCAAAGGCCGAACTGACGCAGATCCGCAACCTAATGGCGCATGGGGCAGGTGGGTTGTTGCTGATCGGACAAGAGCGCCCCGAAGACTCCAACCGGTTCTTGCGGATCCGGAACATTCCGCATGTGTTGGGGTGGTGTTACGGCGACGATGTGGACAACCTGTATGTCGGGTTTGACAACAAGGCGGCGGCCTATGACGCAGCACTTAAGGTGCTTGAGATGGGGCACCGGAAAATCGCCATGATCTCGGGCATTCTGGACGGAAACGACCGTGCGCAAGCCCGTTATGACGGCGTGTTGGATGCAATTTCGCAGTTTGGGCAGGGTGCGACTTTGGTTGCATCGGCGCCGTCACCTTATGTTTTGCAAGGCGGTCGCGACGGGTTTGACCAAGTGAAATCAGCCCAGCCCACAGCGATTATTTGCGGCAACGATGTTGTGGCAGCAGGGGCGATGACGCGGGCCCAAGAGCTGGGGTTCAAAGTGCCAAGCGACATCTCGATCATCGGATTTGATGACATCGGATTGGCGTCTGCCGTGTCCCCAAGGATGAGCACAGTGCGCGTTCCCCAAGAACAAATGGGCAAAGCCGCAGCCGAGGTTTTGATCGCGCGCATGGGCGGCACCCAAGGCACAAGCGTGAAATTCCCCACCGAATTCATCCAGCGGGGATCTCTGGCACCGCCCGCCTAGATCAGCGCGATCATCACGTCGCGCGCCACATTCACGTCCGCTTGGGTCGCATCAAATTGACCCACTTGGAACCGTACAACGATTTGCCCATCCACCCGCGTTTGCGTGATGTAAATGCGCCCGTCATCGTTAATCCGGTTCACATAATCGATCATCGCCGCGTCATCTTTGCCCGTCAGTCGAAAGGTGAACAGCGACAAAATCGGGTCTGTCACGATGTCAAATCGTGCATCGGCGCGCAGTTGTTCGCACAACTCTTGCGCCCAGGCGACGTGATTGCGCAGGCGGGTCCGCAGCCCCTCTAGCCCATAGGACCGGATCAGAAACCACAGTTTTAGCGCGCGGAAACGACGGCCCAGTGGCACCGACCATTCCGAGTAGTTGATCAAATTGTCGTGCCCGTGGGTTTTCAAATACTCCGGTTGGATCGCCAGCGTTTGCACGAGACTGCTTGGGTCGCGCAGAAAATGCGCCGAGCAATCAAACTGCGCGCCAAGCCATTTGTGTGGGTTGAAAACAATCGAATCCGCCAGCTCGACCCCGGCCCAAAGTGCGCGAAATTCGGGGCAAATCATGCCCGCACCAGCCCATGCTGCATCGACGTGTGAATACAGATCAAAGTCGCGCGCGATTTGCAAAACCTGCGCTAAATCATCACTGGCGCCGGTGCCGGTGCCGCCCGTGCAAGCAATCACGCCGGCGGGTTGATGACCGTCCGCGATGTCTTGCTGGATCAGCGCGCGCAATGCATCCGGGTCCATGCCACGCAGCGCCCCCTTGACGGGAACACGCACCAGATTGTCCTGACCGATGCCTGCGACCCAGATGGCACGATCAACCGAGGTGTGAACTTCGGCCGAGCAATAGATCCGCAGGCGCGGTTGGCCCGACAGACCCATCTGGTTGCCCTTCCAGTTCAGGGCGCGTTCACGCATCGTCAAAACGGCGGCCAAAGTGGCAGAGGAGGCGCTGTCTTGGATCACGCCGGAAAATCCGTCGGGCAGGTCAATCGCTTGACGCAGCCATTCCAGCATGACGGTTTCCATCTCAGTGGCTGCCGGAGACGTCTGCCACAGCATGCATTGTGCGGCGATCGTCGACACCAGCATTTCCGCCAGCATCGAGGGTGGAGCTGCATTTGCCGGAAAATACGCAAAGAACCGCGGGTGCTGCCAGTGCGTGATCCCGGGCATCACGATGCGTTCGAAATCGGCCATTATGGTGTCCATGCCGGTCGATGCTTCGGGTGGGGTTTGATCCAGTTGAACGGCGATATCACCGGGCGCGGTTTGTGCGCGCACGGGACGGTCGCGGATCGTTTTGTGGTAATCGGCAGCCCAGTCCGAAATCCGTGCGCCCCATTCGGGGAATTCATCCCAATTCATGCCATGTTCCCTTTGCGATCACGATTATTTAATTGCTTTGTTAAGTGATGTGTAGCGTGAATGATCCCGCCGCGTAAACTGCAAGCGCAATCGCGACAGTGAATTTCTCGTGACACGGACGTCGTTGCACGCACCAATTGCGAAAAATCCAAGGTCAGCATCCACAATATGCTTGAACACCGTGTGTGAAATTGTCCACATACGGTGCATGAACGAATGTTTTTGCCTGTAATCAAGGAGTTTTGAAATGGGTTTTACGGATGCAGTACGCACATGCCTGACAGAAAAATACATCACCTTTAGTGGCCGTGCATCACGGTCGGAATATTGGTGGTTTGCACTGTTTTCGCTGCTGGTGACACTCGTTTTGGTTGGGCTGTTCTTCTTGTTCGGCGGCGTTCGCGCCATGAACACGGGTCAGTTTTCGACGATCAATTACATTATGGGCGCCCTCTTTGGTGTTGGGATGATCGCGCTGTATATCCCGTATATTTCGGTTTATGTGCGCCGCTTTCATGATCGGGATTTGTCTGGTTGGTGGATTTTGGGTGTGTTTGTCTTGTCCAATATTCCCTACCTCGGAGTGCTGATCAGCCTTGCGGCCTTTGTCATCACAGTCCTAAAGGGCACAGACGGCGAAAACCGGTTTGGCGAAGATCCGCTAAACCCATCCTCTGGCGCGGACGTGTTCGCCTAAGGATTTGCACAACTTAATGCGCAAGTATTGCGTCTGCGCGATGATGATTGTCTGGGTTTTGCCCGCTATCAGCGTCGCGCAAGACGCGAATGACACGAGCCTCGAGTATTCGGTGCTTGAGGCTGTTGATCGGCCTGTTGGTGACAGCTCCGAAGATTTTCGCGCCGTGGCCAAACGGGCGGACGCACGGTCCGACACGATCTATGCCAGCAAGCTTGACGGTGATCTGACGGGTGCGCGCGCGCAATCTGATCCCTCAACTACTGTTTCCCCACGCCAACGATCGCCAATGGATCTGAACGGGTTTGGCGTTGTCCTTGCTGTGGGTCTGGTAATTGGCGCTTTGTTTTTGTGGCTGAAATTCGGGGGTGGCGGGACGCTGTTGGCCCGCGAACCCAGAGATGACACGCGGCGCAAACATACAACGCCAGACGCGTGGAAAATGGGTGACGAGGCGATAAAAGACGCCGATGGGCTGCTGGCCCAGATTGCGCAAATGACAGACCGAACTGCAGCGATGGTGCTTTTGTTGCGCCATTGTTTGCTGGCCGCTGCGCGTGCCACCGATGCGCGGTTTGCACGCTCGGATACAGAACGTGGCGCATTTGGCAGGCTACCGGCAAATTGGATCCATCGCACGCGCCTTGAAACGATGTTGCAGCACACTGAACTTGCGCATTACGGCGGACGAGATGTGGCCCAAGACCGGTTTGACGATGCTCTGGATGCGGCACGTCGCATTTTGAACGGCGCAAAATATGCGGGTGGCGCGCGTGGCTGAAACACCTTCAAACACGGCACCTTCGAACATGATGCCGATTGTCGTGGTCTGCGGTCTGCTGATTGCGGGCTTTTTGATGCTGACCTTGCTAAGTTCCGGCGCACGTGATCGCCAGTTGAACATGTCCCAGATCGGGTTTGGCGCATTGGGGCCGTGGCTGATTGCCCAAGATATTCCGGCACGTCAATCGCACCCGCGACTTAGCCCGCGTCTGGATGCGCTAAGTCTGCGAATATTGCCGATCTTTGATATGAATTTGGCAACCGACGGTCTTGATCCTGAAACCCGCGCGGACCGGATCAAGGATTACGATCAACGCGATCTCGACCTTTCGGTGTTTCATGACAAATTGATGGAACTTGAAAGCGTCGTTTTATTCCCCAAATGGCGGGGAGCGTTGATTGAGACCGGCATTGCGCATGAACAGGCGTTGGTGCCTGCCGATCTGTATTCAAACCTAGCGCGGCAGCTGGGTCTGGAGGGGTTGCAAGTGCTGCGTGGTGGTGCGGAATTTGCAACACAAACCCTGTGGGACAGCTTTGAGGTGTCGCTGTTTCATGCGCAGCGGTTCGATATTTCAACCCTGCCAAAGCAGTGCCGCACCAGCCTGCGGTTCGGGCGTGATGCCCTGATTATCACATGTGCGCTGGAAGACGCGGATCATCCGGTTCACTTTGTGGCTGATCCTGATTTGATGAACAATCACGGCATGGTTGCGTCAGATAATTCTGCGTTTACAGCGGGCTACATCACAAACTTAATCAACGAATCCAAACATCCGGTGTACATTGACAACAGCCCGAACCTGTTGACTGCCACCGCCGAAAGCCAGGAACGACAAGACTACGAGCGTGGCTCGGACGAGATGTCGCGGTTTTTCATGTATCCGTTTTCGCTATTTTGGGCTGTGCTGATGATCGTCTTGGCGGTGCTGTTCTGGCGTGGGTCGCGCCGGTTTGGTCCCGTCCAAAGTTACGGGCCTGCACCGCGCGAGCTGTCCAAACGGGCGGCTATTGCGGCCAAGGCGCGGCTGCTGCGCTTGTCTGGAAATGACGGGCATATGGTTTCGGATTTTGTGCGTCTGCAGCTCCAAGACCTTGGTGCGCGCAGTTTTGGCGGCGCTTTGGGGCAGGGCAACGAGGCGCGGTTTATAGCGCTTTTGGCGCGGCGTGATCCGGATCTCGCCCAAGAATTTTCGGCCGTCACCGACGTGTTGATCAACGATGGCGCTGACATGGCCCCACAGGTCCTTGATCGTCATTTGGCCATCTACCAAACTCTTCTTAAGAAAGTTGTGCAACATTATGAACCTGTCTGAATTCCAAACATTGGCCGACGATATTCGCGGTGAAATCGGGTCTGTCGTGCAAGGACAACGTGGGTTGATCGACATGCTGTTGGTGTCGATTTTTGCACGTGGTCACGTGCTGCTTGAGGGGCCTCCGGGTACTGCAAAAACACTTGTCGCGCGGTGCATGAGCCAGGTTGTCGATCTGGATTTCGGGCGAGTCCAATTCACCCCGGACCTGATGCCGGGGGATGTGTTGGGCGTGAACCTTTTTAACTTTGAGACCAATGAGTTCCGTCTAACCAAAGGCCCAATTTTTACGGACATTCTTCTCGCTGATGAAATCAACCGTGCACCGCCAAAAACCCAGTCGGCCTTGTTGCAAGCGATGAACGAACGCGAAGTTACGATTGACGGCACGAACTATCCGCTGGGCGACAATTTCTTTATCATCGCCACGCAAAACCCGATTGAACAGCACGGCACATACCCGCTGCCAGAGGCGCAATTGGACCGGTTCCTGTTCAAGGTTCTGGTCGATTTTCCAGACCGCCAAACCGAGATTGATATTTTGATGCGCTCCGCCGGATTGCCGCTTGGCAATGGCAGTGGTGGTGCGGCTTTGCGCCGTGTGATGGATCGCGACACGTTGAAAGCTGGCCATGAATTGGTCGATTCAATCAGGCTGGATGAAACGATCCTGACCTACATTGTTGACCTCGTGCGCGCGACCCGCGATGACGGTGAAATCCAGCACGGCGCGTCGACCCGCGCGGCAGATGCGATTGCCGGTGCGGTGCGTGCCAAGGCCGCATTGGAAGGGCGTGACTATGCGATCCCGGACGATGTTCAGGCGCTGATTATCCCCGCGCTGCGTCACCGTTTGGTGCTGGGACCATCGGCTGAAATCGAAGGGCGTACGACAGATGACGTGTTGACGACCTTGCTAAATCGCACGGACGCGCCACGCTAGGATGCGCCCCTCAGTTCGCCTTATTGCACTGGTTTTGGGTGTGGCTGCGGCCACGGTCATGATCGGTATGACCCGAACAGACGGTGCAACGGCGGTCATTGCGTTGTGGGGTGTGCTGATTTCTGTGGCAATTGTCGACTTGGCAATGTCTGCAAGCGCACGTGATTTTGACATTAGCACTGACATGCAAGATACTGGCTATGTTGGTAAATCTGCGTTTATCAAACTGTCAATTAGGGCAAAGAAAAATGCATTGCCTGTCAACATCGCGTTGCGATTGGATCATAGTGTCGAGCTGAGTTTGCAAGAAGACACGGTGTATCTGGAGTGTGATGCGGGCACAAAAAATGCTGGTGTGAAAATTCCTATCGATCTGCGTGAACGGGGCGAGGCGCGGCTGACGCGGTTGTCGTTGATGTATGTCTCGCGCTTTGGGCTGTTCGATGTTTTGCCAAGCTGGCCGCTGGATATTAGCATTGCGATTGTACCCGATATTGCGCCAGTGCTGAACGGGGAAATCCACACTCAGATGTTACCGCTGCTCGATGGGTTAAAGGACATGAACCTGCGCGGCGAGGGGTCCGAATTTCATCAGTTGCGCGAATTCCAGACGGGTATGGATCCGCGGTCGATTGATTGGAAGCGCTCGGCGCGCACGCGCAATCTGGTGGCGCGTGAAACCCGCGCTGAACGCAACCACCAGATCATGTTGTGTTTGGATCAGGGGCACCTGATGGGCGAACGCATCGGCAAGCTGGCCAAGCTGGATCATGCGATCAATGCATCCCTGTCGCTGGCGTGGGCTGGCGGTTTGGGCGGCGATAACGTGGGCTTTTACAGCTTTGATGCGACGCCTCAAACATTCATTCCGCCGCGTCCGGGCCGGCGTGCCTTTGCGCATATTCAAAAGGTCAGCGCCGGGCTGGAACAGGTCGCGCATGAAACCAACCACACGCTCGGGATCACGCAGCTGAATGGCAATCTCAAACGGCGTTCGTTGATCGTGGTGTTTTCGGATTTTGTCGATAGCGTCACAGCCGAGCTGCTGGTCGAGAACCTCGGCGTGATTTCGCGCCAACATCTGGTGCTCTACATCGCGCTGCGTGATCCTGAATTGCAGGCGATCGCGGAACCTGATGATACGTCGATGAACGCGATCGCAAATTCGGTGTCGGCGCGGCAATTGCTGCGTGAACGTCAGGCGGTTCTGGACCGTTTGCAGCGCCTCGGGATTTTGTGCATCGACACCGTGCCAGAGCAACTGACTGCGCGCCTGATTTCGCGCTATATCGATATCAAATCGCAGGAAATGATATGATGATCCGATCCTCTCGATTTCGAGCCGAGCGTGAAGCGGGCTGGAAAAAGCTGGAAACACTAGTCACTGTGGCCGAGGCCAATGGCATGTCTGCGCTGAGTTACGAACAGGCGCAAAACCTTGCCAGCCTGTATCGCCAAGCGGTGAATTCGCTGAGCGTGGCGCGGTCAATTTCGATGGACAAGGCGCTGCTTGCCTATCTCGACGCGTTGTGTGCGCGGGCCTATCTGGTGGTTTACGCCCCCCAAGAAAGCGTGCGCGGCGCAGTTGTGCGCCTGTTCACTTCCGGCATTCCACGGGCGGTGCGTCGATCCGCGTTGCCGTTGTTCATCGGATTTTTGGCGATGGTTTTGGGGGCCGTGGTTGGCTATCTGCTGTATTTTCAAGACCCCGAATGGTTCTTTACGTTTGTGCCGCCTAGCATGTCGGACGGGCGCGCGCCGGGGGCCTCGGTTGAATACTTGCGTTCGACCTTGTTTGACGATGACAGGCAAGACGGCGAAAGCCTTGGGGTCTTTGCGTCGTTCCTGTTTTCGCACAACACACGCATCGCCATTTTCATCTTTGCGCTTGGCATATTTGCCTCGCTGCCCAGTTTTATTCTGACGTTTTACAATGGGTTACTGTTAGGCGCGTTCTTTGCGATGTTCGCCGAAGCGGGGCTTGGCTACGAGCTGTTTGGCTGGTTGTCGATCCACGGTGTAACCGAGTTGTCGGCGATCTGCGTGGCCTGCGCGGGCGGTGCGCAGCTGGGGCTTGCGGTGCTGTTACCGGGCAATACCACGCGGCGCGAGGCGTTGCGATTGGCGGGCAGGGACGCGGTGAAACTGATGATTTTGGCGGGGTTGATGTTGATCGCTGCCGCCATCATCGAAGGCTTCTTTCGCCAGTTGGTTCAAAGCACGGAATTGCGACTGTTCATCGGCTGGGGCATCGGTGCGCTGTGGCTTGCGTGGCTCATGCTGGCCGGGCGCGGCCCCGAAATAGAGCGTGACTTATGAAGGATCGCCGCATCGAAATCGTTCCACCCGAAGGTGTGCCTGTATCGCTAAAAGTGGCGACCGCCGGGGCGCGTTTCGGTGCGCAAACATTGGACATTTTGATCACCTTTGGTGGCATGTTCCTGTTCTTGCTATTTGTCATTTTTACCAACTTTCTGGATGAAGGGCTGCTGGTTTCGCTGTTCTTTTTGCTGACGTTTTTCCTGCGCGTGCCGTATTATATTTTCTCGGAACTGGTCTGGAACGGGCGCACCCTGGGCAAACGTATCGTCAAAATCCGCGTGATCAGCGCGGATGGTGGACGCCTGACGCCGCATCAGATTGTTGCGCGTAATTTGATGAAAGAAGTCGAAGTGTTCCTGCCTGCGACCACCTTGCTGACGGGCAATTTCGGCAACGGTTGGACCGGTTTTGCGATCTTTGTGTGGATGTGCGCGATCTTGCTGTTTCCGCTGCTGAACAAACGCCGGTTGCGCTTGGGGGATATGATCGCGGGCACTTTGGTTGTTGAACAACCCAAAGCGTTTTTGATGCCGGATCTGGCCGCACCCAAGGTTAAGACCGAGTCCGGTTTTGTCTTTGATGTGTCGCACCTCAACATCTACGGGCGCTTTGAATTGCAGGCGCTTGAGGGTATCTTGCGCGAGCGTCCAAAGACACCTGACGCCAGACAGCGGGTGTCCGATGTGGTCAGAACCATCCGGCGTAAAATCAACTATGTTGAACCTTTGCTGCCGAATGATCATTGGGCATTTCTGACCGATTTTTACCGCCAGCAGCGCGCATATCTGGAAAGCCGCCAGTTGTTCGGGGATGCGCGCGAGAACAAATTTCACGACAAATCAAAGGATTAGGTTTGCATCCTTCGTGGTCTACGCTGCGCCTTTTTCTCGCAAATACCCAAGCATTTCGGGGCGATAGGCGTCAATTTCGTCGCGAACGGCTGCGTGCTGCGACAACTGGTTTTGGTAGGTCCGCACGGAGGCTGGCCAGTCCAGTTTTGGCACAACCGGACCTTCAAACAGCGCAATCCATTCCAGTGTGATGATCGTGCCGGGGTCACCCATCCACAGCCTGTCTGGCGAAAGACCGGCGCGACCCAGCATGTGCCCCAACGCAATCAACTGCTTTTGAATTTGGGCGTGTGCCAGCGAGATCGCAGCGCTGTCGCGGGTTTCGGGATCAACATGAGCAAACGTGAGACGCAGGGCGGGTTCAAGGCGCGTGTCGGCAAACCGCGACCGTTCGCGACATTTTGCCCGCCCGATCACCGTGTCAGGCAACATCGGAATTTCGGGATGTTTTTCCTCGAGGTATTCTGCGATCACTTCGCTGTCGGTCAGGATCAAATCGCCGTCCACAAGGGCCGGAATATTCCCAGACGGAACGATCGCGAGATACTCTTGTGACCCACCACCACCGGGCGGAGGTGCCTCTTGAAACGATAGTTTTTTGTGGCGCAGAAGTATCCGCAATTTAGCGCAATACAGTGAATGATCTGATGTATAAATTAACATTTTGCCTGACTGATCCTACGCGTGGTCGTTGCAATTTCTACCACACCATAGCGTTGGAATGCCGGACAGGAACAGCCGCTAAGCACCCTAACAAAATGGTGTTGCAGAGGCGCTGGCAGGCCGGTTTTAGATGAACACGGGCTGGGCATGATGAACCTATCCAGCAAAACCGCCGACGCGATTTCAACAATATGATGGAATCGTATGTGTTTTTGCTGGTATAGTATTTGAATGGATTTGGGAATTCCCTCAACCTTGCACGACAGACTAAAACGAATCTGTGGTTTCTGGGAGGAAAAACATGAAATCTCTACGTAATTCGGCACTTGGCCTGACGCTGTGCGTCGCTGGTGCTTCATTTGCGTCAGCACAAGATCTGACAATCGCAATCGTAAACAACGGTCACATGATCAACATGCAGAAAGTAGCGCAAGCCTACACTGCAGAGACTGGTGTGAACCTGAACTGGGTTTCGCTAGAAGAAGGCGTTCTGCGCGAGCAAGTCACATCTGACACAGCCACCGGTGGCGGTCAGTACGACATCATCAACATCGGCATGCAAGAAGCACCCATCTGGGGCGCGGCAGGCTGGATCGAGCCCCTGAACTTTGGCGCAGAATACGACGTTGACGACATGCTGCCAGCAATGCGCAACGGTTTGTCCCACGAGGGCACGTTGTACGCGGCACCATTCTACGGTGAATCGTCCATGGTCATGTACCGCAAGGACCTGACAGATGCCGCCGGCGTAACAATCGCCGACAACGATTCATGGGACAACATCAAGGCCGCAGCGGCTGCGATGCACAATCCTGGTGCTGGCGTTTACGGTGCATGCTTGCGCGGTAAGCCAGGTTGGGGCGACAACATGGCGTTCGTGACAACTGTTGTGAACTCCTTTGGTGGTGCATGGTTCGACAAAGACATGCGTCCGGTTCTTGACTCTGACGAGTGGAAATCTGCGATCAACTTCTACGTTGATCTGTTGGGCAACTACGGCCCTCCCGGTTCTGAAGGTAACTCCTTTAACGAAATCCTTGCTCTTTACAACGAAGGCAAGTGTGGCATGTGGATCGATGCAACAATCGCTGCGTCATTCCTGGAAGTCGAAGGCGTTGCATACGCCCAGTCGCCAAACGCTGGTAACCCAGTGGGCGCGAACTGGTTGTGGGCATGGGCAATGGCCGTCCCTACAGGTTCGCCAAACTCCGAAGCTGCACACGCGTTCATCGAGTGGGCAACATCCAAAGCGTACATCCAAGCGGTTGCAGCGCACCCTGACTTTGGCTGGGGTTCGGTTCCTACAGGCACACGTGCGTCCACCTATGCCTACCCTGAGTTCCAAGCGGCGGCACCTTTTGCAGCAGCTGAAATGGCAGCCATTGAATCTGCGGCACCAGAAGCCACAGACATCAAGCCATACGTAGGTGTTCAGTTCGCAGCGATCCCTGAGTTCCCAGAAGTCGGTACAGCCGTTGCTCAAGAAATCGCAGCAGCTTTGTCCGGCGCGAAATCAGTCGACGATGCATTGGCCGCAGCGCAATCTGCCGCAGACGCAATCATGTCCGAAGCGGGCTACTACTAAGCCGCTAACGCATAGATTACCAAAGGGTCCGGAGGACGATTTCCGGGCCCTTTACCCCCAGTTGACACGTTCGCCCGATCTGTCCGACCACTGCGTCACCGCCGTGTTTGGCACAACCGCTCTGCAAACGATCATCCGCTAATTCACAAATTCAACGAAACTTCTGCTTCGCACAGGTGACCCGAGCTATGTCCAAAAGAACGCTCCCTCGCATACTTCAAACCCCAGCTGTTTTGTTGCTGCTCGTTTGGATGTTGGTCCCGCTTAGCATGACGATTTACTTTTCGTTCATCCGCTACGTTTTGAACAGTTCGATCCGTCCGGAATGGACCAAACCGGCGCTGAGCAACTGGCGCGGATTTGGCAACTACAACTACGTGCTGAACGCCAAGGATTTCTGGTTCGCAATCCAGAATTCGGTGTTCATCGTGACCAGCATTCTCGTGTTGACCGTGATTTTGGGTCTCGCGATTGCAGTTCTGGTCAACAGGTCTTTTCCCGGACGTGGTATCGTGCGCGTCTTGCTGATTTCACCGTTTTTCGTCATGCCAGCGGTCAACGCGGTGTTGTGGATCAACATGATCCTTGACCCGGTTTTGGGGCTTCAGGGCCTTGCAGTTGGCGGCATTAACAACATCGTTGACGGGTTGCGCGAATTTCCGGTCTTGGGCGCGTTCTTTAATTTGTGGCCCGAATTCCGGCCGCTGTCGTTCCGCGCAACACAGACGTCATCCTACGCGGTGATCATGATGGTGGCGTGGCAATGGACACCCTTTGCGGTCCTGATTTTCATGACGTCTTTGCAATCCGAGGACGAAAGCCAGAAAGAGGCGGCAACGCTGGATGGGGCGTCTGCATGGTCGCAATTCATCAATCTGACGGTTCCGCATTTGGCCCGGCCCATCGCGATTGTGGTGATGATCCAGTCGATCTTTCATCTGTCGCTGTATGCGGAAATCGAAATCGTCAGCCGTGGCAGCGGGAATAAAAACCTGCCCTATCTGATCGGTGAATTTACCAACAACAACATTGGTGCCGCGAGTGCCACAGGCATCTTTGCAGTCATCCTTGCCAACATCATCGCGATCTTCTTGTTGCGCATGGTTGGCAAGAGCTTGATGGATTAGGGGAAAAGACAATGGCAACAGTCGCTCAAAGCTCGAAACTTGGTAATTTCCTTTGGCCCGTCTTGGCCTGGACCATCGCCCTGATCTTTTTCTTTCCGATTTTCTGGTTGGTGTTTACCAGCTTTAAGACCGACGCCGACGCGGTCAAACCGGAATTCCTGATCTTTTTCACACCAACGCTCGAAAACTACACGAACATGACGCAAAACTACGATTACTGGCGCTTTGCCATTAACTCGGTCATCACCTCGTCGTTTGCCACGTTGTTTGCGCTGATTGTGGGTGTGCCTGCGGCCTACGCGATGGCGTTCAACCCCAGCCGTCACACCAAAGATATTCTGATGTGGATGTTGTCGACCAAGATGCTGCCAGCTGCGGCCGTGCTTTATCCGATGACGTTTCTGACCAAAAACATGCTAGGAATCTACGACACGCATTTCTTGGTGATTTTGGTTTTGTGCCTGATCAATCTGCCGATCGTGATCTGGATGTTGTTCACCTATTTCAAAGAAATCCCCAAAGAAATCATTGAGGCGGGCAAGATGGACGGCGTGTCTACGTGGGGCGAAATCAAGGATATTCTGATCCCGCTGGCATGGGGCGGCATCGCATCCACGGCACTGCTGACGTTCATCTTTTGCTGGAACGAAGCCTACTGGAGCGTGCGTTTGACAACGATTAACGCGGCCACATTGTCCACGCTGATCGAAGGCAACCGCGCACCCGAGGGTCTGTTCTTTGGCCGCCTGTCAGCCGTATCGACGGCGGCAATTGCGCCCATCGTTATCCTTGGCTGGTTCTGCCAAAAACAATTGGTACAGGGCCTGACATTCGGAGCCGTCAAGTAATGCTGAACGCGGCCCCCACCGATCTGACGGGCAAAACCTGCCTGGTGACTGGTGCCGTTGGTGGCATCGGGGCCAGTGCGGTTGCGCATTTCGCTGCCCTCGGCGGAACGGTTTATGCGACTGATATTGCAGATGAATTTGACGGGCCAGCCACGTACGCGCCGTTCAACTTACTGGACGACAACGGGCTGACTGGCTGCACCAACTGGATCGCAGACATCAAACCCGACGTGTTGTTCAACAACGCGGCCGTCTTCGACATGGGCGGTGTGCTGGACGCAGATCTTGCGCAATTTGACCGCTTGTTTGGCGTCAACGTGCGGGCGTTTTACGCGGTGATGCAGGCCACGGCCAAATCGATGGTCGCGCGCGGGCAGGGCGGTTCGATTATCAATCTCGCGTCCCAAGCAGGGCACCGCGGCGAAGCGCTGGTCGCGCATTATTGCGCCACCAAGGCTGCCGTGATCAGCTACACCCAATCCGCAGCACTCGCGCTTGCGCCGCATAAAATCCGCGTAAATGCCATCAGCCCAGGCGTGATCGACACGCCGATGTGGGCATCGGTTGACGCGTTGTTCGCAAAATTCGAGGGCAAGGAACCGGGGCAAAAGAAACGCGAAGTCGGTGCCGCCGTACCGCTTGGCCACATGGGCGTGCCAGACGATGTGGCACGCGCCGCTGTTTTCCTTGCATCAGATCAATCATCCTACATGACCGCGCAGACCATCGGTGTCGATGGCGGCAACGTGCTGAGGTGAATGCATGTCAATAATCGCCCCTGAAATTGAAATGGTTGATCGCAGCACGCGGTCCATTCGCTACCTTGAACACGGGTGGCCAAATGAATTGTGCCGCTGGCATGCGCACGAAGAATACGAGCTGCACTTGATCACGGCGACACGCGGCAAGGCGTTTGTGGGCGACTACATCGGCGATTTCAAAGCTGGCGATTTGTTCATGACCGGGCCGAACCTGCCGCACAACTGGATCACCGATAAAGTCTGGACCGAACCTGCCCCAACGCGCGACATGCTGGTTCAATTCAGCCACGAAAGTGTTGGCAAACTCGCCGAAGGCTTTCCTGAATTCGCTCAGGTTTTGCAACTGCTACAGCTGGCCCAGTCTGGCATTTTGTTTGAGGGGTTCAACCCGACCTTTGCGCGTGGACACATGGAATCGATCCGCGACAACAAAGGCGCTGAACGTATTCTGGCTTTCGTGCGCTTTCTCGTGCGGCTCAATGAACATGCCGAGAAAAAGACCCTGTCGGCGGCCAAACTGATCCAACCCGAAGGCGGCAGCAAACAGGCGCGCATCGCAGAAGTGGTTGATTTTATTGTCAAGAACTTTAGCGACGTGATTTCGGTTGGCCAAGCCGCTGACATGGCGCGTATGACCGAAATTACCTTCAGTCGCAATTTTCAGGCGGTGACCGGGCATAGCTTTGTCGAGTTTCTGAACCGCATTCGCATCGGCGAGGCCTGCGGCATGCTGTATGCCTCTGACGATCAGATCATCACGATTTCGCAAATGGCGGGGTTCAAAAACCTTGCTAATTTCAACCGGCATTTCTTGAAGGTGAAGGGCATGACTCCTTCCGAATACCGCGATACCGCGCGCAAGGATCTCGCACCGCAAATGGAGCCTACCTCATGAACAGTGTGACGCACACACCCGTGTTCGCAACCCGCTATGACCGGTCCGCGTGTGATATTGGCGTTGTCCATTTGGGCTTTGGTGCGTTCCACCGTGCGCATCAGGCGGTTTACATCGACGATTACATGGATGTGTCCGGCGATTTGCGCTGGGGCATTGCTGCCGTCAATTTGCGTGGGTCTGAGGCCGATCAATTTGTCTTAGCCGAGGCGGACATTAACCGTCATGACGGCTACTATCTCAAGTCTTATTCCGCTGAAGGTGAGGTTGCGCTGCGCCGTGTGCGCCCACATGTGCACTTTGCCGATTGGAGCATTGCGCGCGCCAGTTCCGAGGCGCTGTTGTCAAAGGCTTCGGTGCATTTGGTGACGATCACCGTGACCGAAAGCGGCTATTACACTGATCCCAATGGCGATCTAAGCCTGACAGATCCGACGATCAACGCCGAGGTTGCAGGTGGCACCGCGCACAGCGTTTATGGATATCTGCGCGCCGCTTTGCGCGGGCGTGTTGCAAGCACAGGGGCACCGCTGACCATCGCGTGTTGCGACAATATCCGCCAGAACGGCAAGATGTTGCGTCGCAATTTGCAGACCTACCTTGAGGCGTGCAGTGATCAATCGCTCGCAACTTGGGTGAATACGAACGTGGCGTTTCCCTGTTCTATGGTTGATCGGATTACACCGCGCAGCCCGGCCGAACTTGGCCCGGAATTGTCCATTCTGGTGGGCAAAGACGTCACATCGCCGGTCATGGCGGAAGATTTCATTCAATGGGTTTTGCAAGACAGCGCGGTCGCACCAATGCCTGATCTAGCGCAATCCGGCGTGACTGTAACGCCAGATGTTGATCCTTACGAGGAAACCAAAATCCGCGTGTTAAACGGTGGACACACCGCGCTGGCCTACATGGCCGCCCTTGACGGGGTCGAAACGTTTGATGCCGCGATGCGCGTGGATCACTTGAACAAACACTTCCAAGATTTTGAAACAAAAGAAGTTCTGCCTGCAATCACCATTGATCTGCCGTTCAGCAAAGAAGATTACCTTGCTGACATCGCGCGGCGTTTTGGCAATCAGGCCATCGGTGATACGGTGGCGCGCATCTGTGCGGATGGCATGGCAAAGTTTCCGATTTTCATCCGGCCAACGCTGTTTGGGTGCTTTGAACAGGGCATCGTGCCGGTCTTTGCGATCAAAAGCATTGCCAGCTGGTATGTTTTTGCCCGTCACGTCGCCGCCGGAAATATACCGTTCAAATACGTCGAACCCAGTTGGAACGATCTCGAAGCGCTGCTGGGGACGGATGCATTTTTGACCAATCGCCAACTGTGGGGCGATCTACCTGAAACCTATCCTGAATTCGTAGACACCCTGCGACGTGAGATTAAAGAATTGGAGCTAAAATGTCCGGTCTAACTCTGCGCGATGTGCGCAAAAGCTATGGCGAAACGCAAGTTATGCACGGCGTCGACCTCGATATTGAAGACGGCGAATTTGTCGTGTTTGTTGGCCCGTCAGGCTGCGGTAAATCCACGCTGCTGCGCATGATTGCCGGGCTCGAGGAAATCTCGGATGGGACTGTCGCGATTGGCGATCAGGTGGTGAATGACGTCGCCGCATCCAAGCGTGGCGTGGCGATGGTGTTCCAATCCTACGCGCTATATCCGCACATGACCGTCTATAAAAACATGGCGTTCGGGCTAAAGCAGGCCAAGACGGATCCCAAGGAAATTCACAGCCGCGTGACGGCTGCTGCCGAAATTTTGCAGATCACCGATTATCTGGAACGCAGCCCGCGCAACCTGTCTGGCGGGCAGCGTCAGCGGGTGGCAATTGGCCGTGCGATTGTGCGCGACCCCAAAGTGTTTCTGTTTGACGAACCGCTGTCCAATCTGGATGCCGCTTTGCGAGTGCAAACCCGCCTTGAAATCGCGCGCCTGCATCAGCGTCTTAAAACCACGATGATCTACGTGACCCACGATCAGGTCGAAGCGATGACGCTGGCGGATAAAATCGTCGTGTTGCGCGACGGGCGGATCGAGCAGGTTGGTTCTCCGATCGAGCTGTATGAACGCCCGGCAAACGCCTTTGTTGCGCAGTTTATCGGCAGCCCAAAGATGAACTTTTTCTCGGCGGACGATCTGTCACCAAACGCGGGCGAAACGTTGGGCCGTGAATTGCCAACGACAGAGCAAGTTGGTCTGCGTCCTGAACATTTGGTCGTCACAGATACAGCCAATGCGGTTGTCGAGGGGCGTCTGGATCTGATTGAAAACCTTGGGGAATACGCGTTGGTTCACTTGATTTCATCCACAGGCGTGGAATTCATTGCCAAGACGGAAAAACCACCAGAGGCGGAAAAAGGCGAAACGATCGGCTTTACGATCAAGCCCGAACTTGCCCACTATTTTGGTGCTGAAAGCGGCTTGCGCATTTAAGGATACGGCCCATGACTGCTGACTTTTTTGACGTTGCCGCAGCGTGTAAATCAACAGGCGGTTTTCAATGATTGTGTGTTGTGGCGAAGCGCTAATTGATATGATCCCGACGACGGATAGTTCTGGCGCGCGCAGCTTCACGCCGCATGCTGGTGGCGCTATTTTCAATACGGCGATTGCGTTGGGTCGGCTCGGGGCGCAAGCGCATTTTGTGTCGGGGGTTTCGACAGATTTGTTCGGCAAAATCTTGTTGGATCAACTGCACAAAAGCAATGTGGCGACCGACCTTGTTGTGCGTTCTGATCGCCCGACGACGCTCGCGTTTGTGGAACTGACCGATGGGCACGCGAGCTATGTTTTCTACGATGAAAACACGGCTGGCAGACTGCTTGATCCGCAAGAACGACCGAGCATTCCTGACGCGGCCAATGCGATGTATTTTGGTGGGATCAGCCTGATCAGTGAACCGGCGGCCGATTTTTATCTGGCACTTGCTGTGCGCGAAGCATCGCGGCGCGTTATTGTTGTTGATCCGAATATTCGGGTGTCTTTCATCCAAGACGAGGTATCTTACCGCGCCCGTTTGGACACGCTGATCGCCCATGTTGATATCCTCAAAGTATCTGACGAAGACCTGGATTGGATTGTACCGGGCCCATTGTCGCTGCTTGAGAAAGCCGGTGTTTTGCGCGAACGAGGGCCGGAAATCGTGGTTTTGACCAAAGGCAGTGCAGGTGCCTGCGCGTTGTTTGGCGAGGGCGAAATCGTTGATGTCCCAGCGCAGACCGTCACCGTCGCAGACACCGTCGGGGCAGGTGACACATTCAACGCCGGTTTCCTCGCCAAACTGGCAGAAGACGGGCTGCTTGATCGCAATCGGATCAACAATTTGAACGCAGCTGATTTGCGGCGGGCGCTTGAATACGGAACCAAAGTTGCTGCGGTGACTGTGTCGCGGCCGGGTGCAAATCCTCCGTGGAAAAGCGAGCTGGCGTAGGTCGAATTCTGGCGGGAAACCCTATCGAGATCAGCTGTTATGCGCGCAAGCTGATCGCCGCACGACGCAAAACATCCAGAGCGCGATCGAATTCTGCGGGCTTGTCGAATTGGTTGACCGATGCGGTTGTCGCCAGCACTGCCGGGGACGCGCCGATGGGCCCGATCGGCACTGCGATCCCGGCCGCGCCCATTTCGAATTCGTTGCGCACAAACGCGTATCCCTGTTTGGCTGCGGTTTCGATTTTGCTGCGTACAGAACCAACATCCATGTCCGTTTCTGGCGTGTACCGTTCAGGCGTCAGTCCGGAGAGTGCCGTCGCTTGATCTGCATCTGAACCATGTGCCAGCAGCATGCGACCCACTGCCGTCGGCAGCAACGGCAACGTGCTGCCCACCGAAAAACCAAACGAAACCCGCGCCGATGAAATGGCCGATCGCGCGACATAGATTGCGCGGTCACCGTCCTGCATGGCCAAGGCGATTTCGCCCTCGAATTCCTCGGCGTATTGGTTCAGCACCGGTTGCACCCGATGCCCAAAATCGTTGGAAGTGAGGTAGCCACCCGCGATTGCCAAAATCTTTGGCGCAAGACGCAAGACCCGATCTGTTTTGTGCAAATACCCATCATCCTGCAGCGTCATGCACAGCCTGCGCGTTGTGGCACGGTCAAACCCGGTCAACCGCGACACCTCGGCCATCGTTAGGTCGCGCCTGCCGGTTTCGAAGCACGATAAAACCCTTAAGCCTTTGGCAAAGGTTGAGGCATTGTTCTTGTTGGTCATGTTGACAGGTTTTTCCGATTTCAATATGTTCGATATGTGACTGTTTGTGCGATTATCGCACATATTTGAACGAGGTCAAACCAATTGCTTGAAACCGACGGCACGTCTGGACCGGAACAGTTTGACGACACAAGCCTTTGGGTGGTTGTGGCACAGAGCGCTGCGTTGGACATCCCCCGACCGGTCCTTCCTGTAACATTGAACGGGCAGCGTCTGGTGTTGTTTCGCGATGACGACGGGCAGCTGGGGTTGATCGGGCGGAACTGTCCGCATCGGGGTGCTGATTTATGCTTTGGCAGGCTCGAGGATAACGGCCTGCGCTGTCCGTTTCACGGCTGGCACTTTGATCGCACGGGGCAATGTGTAGAACAGCCTGCAGAACCGCTGGGATCGCAAATGTATCAGCAAATCAAGGTGCCGATGATCGCGGTTGTTGAACGTGGCGGCGTGATCCTTGCCTATGTCGGCAATGGGCAGCCGCAAACCGAAATGCTGCACAAGAAAGGTGGGACATCATGATCAGTCAGGATCTGAACGACAGGATTACGCGTATTGGACCGGATGCGCCTGCCGGGGCTGTGTTGCGCAGATATTGGCAACCCGCCGCTCTTGCCGAGGAACTGGCGCAGGGCGACCAAGTTGCTGTAAACCTGCTTGGGGAACGTTTGGTTTTGACGCGCAATGACGCCAAGGATTTGGTGTTGGCGACACGGGTTGCGACACCTGACGAACCGCCTGCGTTTTACCCTGATGCAAAGGATATCGCGATCGACCCGCAGGGTCCGGTCTATCCTGTGGAAAACCGTAAAGGCCTGTATTTTGCCTACATGGGGCCGGGCACACCGCCTGATTTTCCGAACTTTGATTGCTTTCGCGCCCCCGACAGTCACGTCTTTGCCTTCAAAGGCTTGTGGGAATGCAATTGGCTGCAAGCGCTGGAAATCGGGATAGATCCTGCCCATGCCTCGTTCTTGCACAGGTTTCTAGAGGACGAAGACACCTCCGAGGGCTACGGCAAACAGTTTCGCGACAAGGCGGCGCACACGGACATGCCGATGACGCAGATTTTGCGCGAATACCCGCGTCCGGACATTGATGTGCAAGAAACCGAATTCGGGCTGAAAATCACCGCGTTGCGTAATTTGGACAACGGGCTGACGCATGTGCGTGTGACCAATCAGATCTTTCCCGAGGCGATCTGCATTCCGATGTCGCGCGAGATGACGATCACGCAATGGCACGTGCCGATCGACGATGAAAACTGCTATTGGTACACGATGTTCACCAGCTTTCAGAACCCGGTCAACAAGGCCTTGATGCGCGAACAGCGGCTAAAGGAGCACCGTTTGCCGGACTATGCGCCGCTGAAAAACCGGGCCAACGATTATCACTATGATCCGGCCGAACAGGCGAGCGCAACTTATACCGGTATGGGGCTTGATATCAACGTTCATGATCAATGGGCGGTCGAGGGGATGGGCCGTATTCAGGACCGCACGCAAGAACACCTTGGTCGCTCTGACGCTGCTATTATCCGCTACCGGCGGATGCTGCGCGCTGCGATCACGGCGCTGGAAAGCGGCGAGGGGGATTTGCCAATGCTGAATGATCCGCTGGCGTCGGGTATCGTGGGGCCACTGTCTAACGATGCCATTACAAACAGCAACGATTGGCAAAACGCGAGCCAACAAGCTGATATCGCGCGCCGTGCCGCGTGTCCGTGGGATGCAACTGTCTAACGATTTGGGGTGAATGGTGCTGTGGTTAAAATGATCAAATTTGGTGGGCTTGCTAAGCTTGGCCGCTGGGACAATGAAACAGCAAAGCGCGCCCAAAATGTGGTCGATCAGGTCGAGGCCAAAAACATCGAAACCGTGCGTTTGGTGTTTGCCGACCAGCACGGCATTTTACGAGGTAAAACCATCACGGCGCGCATGCTTGCGTCTGCGTTCGCCTCAGGCATAAACGTGCCTTCGACGTTGCTGTTAAAAGACACATCACACCGGACGGTGTTTGACGTTTGGAATGGCACGGGGGCTGGCGTTGATGCGCTGGTTTGCGGGGCAAGTGATGTTTTGTTGGTGCCGGACCCCACTTGTTTTTATCCGTTGCCGTGGTCTCCGCAGTCGGCGATTTTGATGTGCGATGTGATTGATCGATCCGGCAGTGACATCAGCTTTGCTTCGCGCACAGTTTTGGCAAAAGCCGAGGCGCAATTGCACGAGGCAGGTTATGACGCCGTCTTTGGGCTAGAAGTCGAATTCCAGATTTTTCAAAAAACCGATGACGGGTTGGCCCACAATCAAGCGTCGATGCCGCCTGCGCCGTTTGGGACACGCAACCTGACCCAAGGGTGGCAATATCTGACGGACACGCGCTATAGCGAGACCGAAGATATCCTTGATACTCTGCGCCGACACGCTGAGGCGATGGGTCTGGCACCGCGCACGGTTGAGGTCGAAATGGGCCCAAGCCAATTTGAATTCACCTTCGATCCGTCCGGCCCGATGATCCAAGCGGACCGCTTTGTGCTGTTCCGCACGATGGTCAAAGAAGTCTGCGCACAACGTGGATTGCACGCGACATTCATGGCCAAACCGAAACTGGCAAATGCAGCAGCAAACGGTTGGCATATTCACCAGTCATTGCTGGACATCAAAACCGGCAAAAACGTGTTTATGCCCAAAGACACAGGGCTAACACCGCAGGCGTCTGGCTGGATCGCGGGGCTGCTAGAGCACGCCGCCGCGTCGTGTCTTTTGACGACACCGACAGTGAATGGCTACAAGCGTTTTACCGAATTTCAGCTGGCACCAAACCGCATCACGTGGGGGACGGACAATCGTGGGGCAATGATCCGCGCGCTGATGTATCCCGACGACACCGCCAGCCGTATCGAAAACCGGGTCGCGGATACCACCGCGAACCCGTATTACGCTTTTGCCTCGCAAATTCTGGGCGGGCTTTCCGGGATTACCGGTGCAAAAACGGCGCCTGAGCCCAGCCAGACACCTTATGCAGACACTGCCGCGCAATTGCCCGACAATCTAAGTTCTGCAATCGATGCTTTCGAGGCAAGTCAGCTGTACAAAGACACGCTTGGCGACGGGTTTGTTCAGTATCTGGCCCACATCAAACGCGCCGAATGGCAGCGTTATCTGATGACCGTGTCAGAGTGGGAACAGGCCGAATATTTTAACCTGTTTTGACATGATCAGACGCTTTTCGAAAACCAAAGCGGATCCCGAAAAAGCTGTGAGGTTTGAGGACATCATCGACGGGTATTTTCCGCTGCGCGAAAGTTTGCGCCAGATGTTGGTGCGGAATGGTTTTGCGTCCGCAAGTGTCACGCTGTCTCATGCCCCGATCATGGATATTCCTGGCCTTGCACCGGATGCCCCGGTGCCGCTGCGTTTGAGGCATGGCACGGCTGGGTTAGCAGATCGACTGGACATTGTCGTGGCACTGTGTGGCGATGACCTAATGGTTGTCGGTCACGGAAAATGGCGCTGGCACGGCGAAGCCGGCGCGCAGCACCCGAACCTGTCCGCACAGACGCGGTTAGCGGAACCTGCTTTTGTACGGGGTTTTGGCCTTGCCTCGGGCGTCCTGCACACGGACCTGTTTGACCGGATCACAGCAGACCAACGGATCGGGTTTGCTGTGTTTCACAATTCCTAGATCATGAACCGCACACAGCTTGCGGTCACAAATCACCGAAGCGGTAGAAATTGGCGGAGGAACAGGGATTCGAACCCTGGGAACCCGTTAAGGCTCAACGGTTTTCGAGACCGCCACGTTCGACCACTCCGCCACTCCTCCGCGGGGATCTTGATGGGTCTGTTAATCCTGAATGCGCGGGCTGGCAAGACGCAATGCGCGGGCGCAACGGCAAAGCGCAGCCAATGACGCAGATATGATCGGAAAAATCATTGCGACTTGGCGGATAAACCCTAGATTACAAGCGTAACCAACCCAAGGAGCAGACAATGCAAGCAATGAAATCTATAGGCGCCGGAATGATGGCGCTGCTGCTTGGGTTGACGGTTCTGACATCGCAGGTGCAGGCCGCAGACAAGGCCAAGCTGGAAGAGTTCCTTGAGGTGACCGGCTTTGACGTCGCCCTTGATAGCATCCGGTTGTCAGCGGAAAACGCGCCGCAAATGCTGGGGCTTGATGCGCAGGATTTCGGGTTTCACTGGGGGCGCATGACCACGGATGTGTTTGGCGCGGATTTGATGCACGACATGGCGATCGAATTCTTGGGCGAAACGCTGGACGAAGAACACCTTGATCACGCCGCAGGCTTTTACGCCACGGACTTGGGCAAACGTCTGGTTGCGGTCGAAAACAAATCCCACATGAGCGATGACGACGATCTGAAATCCGAGAGCGGCGAGGCGATCATCGCCGGGCTTGTGCGCATCGGGTCACCCCGCGTTCAAATTCTCAAGCGGATGAATGCGGCCAGTGACAGTGCCGGCAACGGTCTGCGCGCGATCCAAGAGGTGCAGGTGCGCTTTTTGATGGCCGCTGCGGGCGCTGGCATCATCGAGCTGCAAATGGACGAACCTGATTTGCGCGAACTGCTGCGCACGGGCGAAGATGAATTGCGCCTGTCGATGCAAACTTCGGGGTTGGCGTCGGCAGCCTATGTTTATCAGGCGTTTTCCGATGCCGAGATGGAAGATTACACCGCCGCATTAGAGCACCCGATGATGCGCCATGTCTATGATCTGATGAATGCCGTGCAATTCGAAATCATGGCGGATCGGTTCGAGGCCTTGGCCGCACGTATGAAAGGTGTCCAGCCCAGCGAGGAGCTGTAAATGCGCAGCCTTGCAATTGCCTGCCTGACACTGCTTTGGGCGAGTAGTGCGTTTGCGCAAGCACAGCTGAGCGTCGCGATGGATCGCCTTGGCATTGCCGAGATGATCGAAATTATGCGCGTTGAGGGCGTTGATTACGCAGCCTCACTGAACGAAGAAATGTTGGACGGGCAGGGTGGTTCGCTGTGGATCGCACAGGTTGACGGTATCTATGACGCGGCCCGCATGGTCGAAACGGTCCGTGCGTCGCTGGCGACATTGTCAGATGAACACCTGCGCACGATCAACGTGTTTTATGGCAGCGATGTGGGGCGCCAAGTGATTGCGTTGGAACTGGCCGCACGGCGCGCGGTCATGGACAAAGATCTCGAAACGATTGCGCGTGAGGCTTACGTTCAAGCCGTCGCAGAAAACGATCCCAAAGTGGTGCAGCTACAGCGGTTGGAACAAAGCGGCGATATGATTGAACGCAACGTGACGGGCGCGCTGACCGCCAACTACCGGTTCTTTTCCGGCATGGTGGACGGCGATGCGTTTGCCATGAGTGAGGACGAGATCATCGCCGAGGCATGGGCGCAAGAAGATGAAATTCGTGAAGACACATCAGAGTGGCTGATGGGCTATCTGATGCTGAGCTATCAACCGCTTGGGGACGACGCATTCGAGGCCTATCTGACATTTGCCGAAACCCCGGCCGGACGCGCGCTGAACGGTGCGATTTTCGACGGATTCAACACGATGTACGCCGATATTTCCTATGCATTGGGGCGCGCGGTTGCTTTGAACCTGATCGGTGATGAATTATAGCGCCAATACGCCTTGACGTAGCTGCAAATCACGTGCATTAGGCGGCTTCCAATCAGGGGCAATTGTCCCTTTTTTTCATGATCATTCCAAACGGAATGCGCTGTCCGAGGCGGGGTTAAACCCACAAAACCCTATGAAAATAGGTGCCAAACGACGCGGTAATACAAAGGAAGACCCCATGTTCGCGGTTCTTAAAACCGGCGGCAAGCAGTACAAAGTTCAATCCGGAGACATTCTTCGCGTTGAAAAATTAGCTGCAAATGCTGGCGAAACAATCCAATTCAACGATGTTTTGATGCTCGGTGGTGACGCTGTCACTGTTGGCGCACCTCTCATCGCGGACGCAGGCGTGCAAGCCGAAGTGATCGACCAGATCAAAGGCGTTAAGACAATCAACTTTGTCAAACGTCGTCGTAAGCACTCCTCCAAGCGTACCAAAGGCCACCGTCAAAAACTGACACTGGTCAAAATCACCGACATTTTGGCGTCTGGCGCTGATAAGTCCGGTGTGGCTGCTGCCATTGGCGCAGGTTCCGTTTCTGCCGCAGCTTTGGCTGCAATTGACGCGCAATCACCTGCCGCCAACAAAGACAACGTCAAAAAAGCTTCTTCTGCCAAAGCCGCGGCCCCACAAGCCGAAGCCAAAGCCGAAGCGCCTGCAAAAGCAGCGCCTAAAAAGGCCGCTCCTAAGAAGGCAGCAAAAGCAACTGACGGCGACGATCTGTCCAACATCTCTGGTGTCGGCCCGGTTATCGTTAAAAAGCTGCACGCTGAAGGCATCACAACATTCGCACAGGTTGCTGCGTGGACAGATGCTGACGTAGAAGCTATTGAAGAGAAACTGTCGTTCAAAGGTCGTGTGGGTCGTGAAGACTGGATCGCACAGGCTAAAGAACTGGCTAAAGGCTAAGGAGAGACCAAATGGCACATAAAAAAGCAGGTGGTTCATCCCGGAACGGTCGCGACTCAGCGGGTCGTCGTCTTGGCGTGAAAAAATATGGCGGCGAAGCTGTCATTCCAGGCAACATCATCGTTCGTCAGCGCGGCACCAAATTTTGGCCGTCTGAAGGCGTTGGCATGGGCAAAGATCACACGATCTTCGCAAAAGTGGAAGGTCACGTGACATTCAGCACCGGCCTGAAAAACCGCAAATTCATTTCTGTTCTCCCGATGGCGGAGGCAGCTGAGTAAGCCGCACCAAAAATGGTAAAACATTTAGAGGGATCGGCGGAAACGCCGGTCCTTTTTTCGTTTCCAAACAATTTCCACCTCAGATCGAAAGGGGCAGGGTTCATGACCACGACATACACCGTTCCAACTTTGGTAGATGGAAATTTGCGCCTGCGCCGCCCGCATCTGGATGATGTGGCCGCACGCCTTGAGGCGGGAAACGATCCTGACATTCAACGCATGTACGGCATCGATCCGTCGGCGTTTCAACCTGTGACCAAAGACAGCGCAGACGCTTGGGTTAAATACCATGTGGATCAAACCTATTCGTGGTTCATCGATATTGATGATCGCCTAAGCGGGGTGATTTTTCTGCATTCGCTCAATCAAACCGACCGTCGGGCTATCGTCAGCATTGGCTTGTTGCGTCCCGAAAACCTGGGCCAAGGTTACGGCAGTCGCGCGATGCATTTGCTGCTGGCCGAGGCATTCGGGCCGCTCAATTTGCACCGGATTGCCTTGCGCGTGATCGATTTCAACACCCGCGCCATTGCCGCCTACAAAAAGGCCGGTTTTGTCGAGGAAGGGCGCGAACGTCAATCTGCCTGCGTCGGAGGACAGTTTCATGACGATGTCATGATGGGTGTGCTAGCCCCTGAATATCTTGGCCAGAAGCGAGATGTTTCATGAGAACTTTGCACACCAACCGACTGATATTGCGCAACTTTGTGCACTCTGATGCACCTAAAATTGCCGCAGCTCTGAATGACATGGAAACTTGCCGTGGCCTGACGGTGGTGCCTTGCCCTTACACGATGGCGGACGCCGAGGCGTTCCTCGCCAAACCTGACAAAGCCGCGCGGGCTGTGTGCACGCTTGATGATCACCTGATCGGGGTTGTCGGGAATGGTGCGCAATTTGGCTACTGGTTTGCCAAGGCGCATTGGGGCAAGGGATACGCCTCTGAGGCCACCCAAGCGGTGGTCGCAGATCACTTTGCCCACAGCGATGCGGATCTCTTGTCTGGCTACGTGTCCGACAATCACGCCTCTGCGGCTGTTCTGCGCAAGCTCGGGTTTGAGATAACGGGCGACAAAATGCTGCATATCCGGTCGCGCAACAAAGAGGTGCCAAGCAAATCTGTTGTTCTCACTAAATCCCGTTGGGAGACCATGACATGAGCGTTGCTCTTGCATCATTCGCCGTTTTTGCGGCCAGCCAGATCGGCACGCCGGGCCCTGCAAACATGGCGTTACTTGCCACGGGTGCGCGCTATGGCATGCGCCGCGCCTTGCCGTTCATGTTTGGCGTCGCATTCGGCAAGCAGCTGATTATTTGGCCCATCGGTTTTGGCTTGATGGAACTGGCAGAGCGGGCGCCATTTGTGTTTCTTGCCCTGAAATACGTCTCTGCCGCCTACATTGTCTGGCTCGCGTGGAAGGTCGCAAATCTGCGGCTGAACACGGGAACCACAGACACCAAAGCCCCGGGATTTGCCGCAGGTTTGATCGTGCATCCGCTGAACCCCAAAGCATGGGCAATGATCGTTGGCGGCTTTACCGCCTTTGTGGCATCTGGCACATCCACGCTAGAGGCCACCGCCACAATTGCCGCTGTTTTGCTGGCCTGTCAGTTGCTGTTGCATCCGGTCTGGACACTTGCAGGTGATCGGATCGCCAAAACCGTGGCAGGAACACCGGCGGAACCCTATTTAATGTACACTTTGGCCGGCCTCACGGTTGCCTCAGTGATGTTCGTATTGTTCGCAGGAGGAGCATGACGATGGATATGAGTAGCACGACACCCCAGATCACGCTGGAAACGGATCGCTTTGACCTGCGTCCGTTGCGTGTGTCCGACGTTGGTTTGATCGAAATGTACAGCGCTGACAAACGGGTTGCGCGGATGACCTCGTCGATCCCGCACCCACTGCCGCCGGGCAGCACCGAGGCGTTTGTGAAACGATCTATTGCGCATGAGCGCGACGAAGATGTGTGGGCGGTTGACGGGTTGAAAACCGGCGGTGCCGAATTGATGGGTTTGATCACGTTGCAGCGGATGGACCGCAATCAATCGGAAATCAGCGGTTGGGTGGCACCTGCGTTCTGGAACACATCGCTGGCCTCTGACGCGATCCACGCGTTGGTCAAAGCCAACCCGAATGACAACACCACGATGTTCGCATCCGCATTTCAGGACAACCCGGCATCCGCCAAAGTGTTGACGCACTGCGGCTTTGAATACCTTGGGGACGCCGAAACATTCTCGGTTGCGCGCGACGCTGCTGTGCCCACCTGGACCTACACCCGAAAACTATGAGTTGAGCCTGTGCGAAACGCAGGCTAGGAAGCAAACATGAAATTTCTTGATCTGTGCAAAGTATACATCCGCTCTGGTGCGGGAGGCGGCGGTTGCGTCAGCTTTCGGCGTGAAAAATACATCGAATACGGCGGGCCGGACGGCGGCGACGGCGGCAAGGGTGGCACGGTCTGGGCCGAAGCGGTCGAAGGTCTGAACACGCTGATCGATTTCCGCTATCAGCAGCACTTTTTTGCCAAGAACGGTATTCCCGGCATGGGACGTCAGCGCACCGGTGCAGACGGCGACGAAATCGTCTTGCGCGTGCCGGTTGGCACCGAAATTCTGGACGAAGACCAGGAAACCGTTATCTGCGATTTGACCGAGGTCGGCCAACGGGTGCGCCTTGCCAAAGGTGGCAACGGCGGTTTTGGCAACCTGCACTTTAAATCGGCTACCAACCAAGCGCCGCGGCGCGCCAATCCGGGCCAAGACGGCGTCGAGCGCACACTGTGGCTGCGTTTGAAACTGATCGCCGATGTTGGTTTGCTGGGTCTGCCGAACGCTGGGAAATCGACGTTTCTGGCCGCCACGTCGAATGCGCGTCCCAAAATTGCCGACTATCCGTTTACAACGCTGCACCCGAACCTTGGGGTTGTTGGCGTCGATAACACCGAATTCGTGGTCGCAGATATTCCTGGTTTGATCGAGGGCGCCTCCGAAGGGCGTGGCTTGGGCGATCTGTTTTTGGGCCACGTTGAGCGGTGTTCGGTGCTGTTGCATTTGGTCGACGGTACGTCCGAAACCGTGGCCGAAGATTACAAAACCATCATCACCGAGCTTGAAAAATATGGCGGTGCTTTGGCTGACAAGCCGCGCGTGACTGTCTTAAACAAGATCGACGCGCTGGATGATGACGAACGCAACGAAGCAAAAATCGCGCTGCAAGAAGCCTGCGGCGGCGTTGTCATGCTGATGTCTGGAGTTGCCAAAATCGGCACGGTCGACGTTTTGCGCGCGCTGCGCAGTCAGATCGACACTGACCGTTTGCGCCAGAACCCCGCACCCGAGGAAGAAACGTGGCGTCCTTAACATCTGCCAAACGGCTGGTCGTCAAAATCGGATCAGCCTTGTTGGTCGACAAGATCAGCGGTGATTTGCGCGCGGACTGGCTGCACGGATTGGCGCAGGACGTGGCATGGTTAACGGCCGCCGGCACACAAGTCGTGCTGGTGTCCTCGGGGTCCATTGCGCTGGGTCGCGGCGTGCTGAAACTGCCCAAAACCGAACTTGCGCTTGAGCAATCACAGGCGGCGGCGGCGGTTGGCCAGATCCGTCTGGCCCGCGCCTATGAGGAAGCACTTGCGCCCCACAGCATCACCACCGCGCAGATTCTGATGACACTCGAAGACACGCGTGACCGTCGCCGTTACCTGAATTCGCGCGCTACATTTGAGCAACTTTTGTCGCTGGGTGTGGTCCCGATTGTGAATGAAAATGACACGGTGGCCACGGATGAAATCCGCTTTGGTGACAATGACCGTCTGGCCGCCCAAATCGCGGCGACCATTGGCGCAGATCAACTGGCATTGCTGTCAGACGTGGACGGGTTCTATTCTGCAAACCCCACCGATGATCCAACCGCGAAACGTTATGACGTGATTGACCAAATCACCCCGCAAATCGAAGCGATGGCAGGGGATGCTGGGTCTGGATTGTCCAAAGGTGGCATGAAAACCAAAATCATGGCGGCAAAAACCGCCACGGCGGCTGGCTGCGCGATGGTCATTTCCGAAGGTTCAGGCTTGCGCCCGCTGACAGCGTTGGAAAATGGCGCAAATTGCACGTGGTTCACGGCAACACTTGACCCGCAGATCGCGCGCAAACGCTGGATCGCGGCGATGAAACCGCAAGGATCATTGACGCTTGATTCTGGCGCTGCAAAAGCATTGCTTAATGGAAACAGCCTGTTACCGGCAGGAGTTCATGCTGTTTCTGGCGGATTTCAGCGCGGCGACCCTGTGGCGTTGCTTGATCCTGACGGCAACCAATTGGGCCTTGGGTTGTCCCGCTACACCGCCGCTGAGGCGCAAGCGATCAAAGGGCACCAGAGCGCCGAGATTGAATCTCTGCTTGGCTATTCGGGCCGCGCAGCGCTTGTTCACCGCGACGACATGGCGTTGTAATCAAAGACGACGCGTTCAAAGGACACGGATCAATGACTGACACATCTGACATCAAAGCGCTTATGTCTGACATCGGCGCGCGCGCCAAAGCGGCTGCCGCCGAGCTGGGTTTTGCCAGTGCAGAACGCAAACACGCAGCGCTGATCAGTGCTGCGGAAAACGTCTGGAAAGCCCGCAGTGACATCATCGCGGCCAACGTCAAAGATCTGGAATTCGGGCGCGACAAAGGATTGTCTGACGCGATGATGGATCGCCTGATGCTGGACGAAGACCGCATTCAAAGCATCATTGACGGGCTGCGCGCAATCGCAGAACAGCCCGATCCTGTGGGCGAAGTCATTGCGGAATGGACCCAACCATCTGGCTTGCACATCAAACGCGTGCGCACCCCTTTGGGCGTGATTGGCGTGATCTACGAAAGTCGCCCGAATGTGACGGCGGATGCCGGCGCGCTGTGCCTCAAGGCCGGCAATGCGGTTGTGCTGCGGGGCGGCTCCGAAAGCTTTCATTCCTCGCAAGCGATCCATGCCTGTCTGGTTCAAGGGCTGCGCGATGCAGGTTTGCCTGAGGATGCGATCCAATTGGTGCCGACGCGCGACCGCGCTGCCGTGTCCGAAATGCTGACCATGACGGATACAATCGACGTGATTGTGCCGCGCGGTGGCAAAGGTCTGGTGGGTTTGGTGCAGCGCGAGGCCCGCGTGCCGGTGTTTGCGCATCTTGAAGGCATCGTTCACATCTACATCGACCAACATGCGGATCCTGAAAAGGTGCTGCGCGTGGTTTTGAACGCCAAAACGCGACGCACTGGCATTTGCGGATCGGCGGAATGCCTGCTTATTCATCACGCGATTGCCGACACCATCGGTCAAGGCGTCGTGCGCGCATTGATTGATGCCGGGGTCGAAGTGCGCGCGGATGAAACCCTGTCAGCGGTTAAGGGCACGGTGCCTGCCAACACCAATGACTGGGGCACCGAGTATCTGGATATGATCATCGCCGCCAAAGTCGTTACGGACGTTGATGACGCGATTGGGCACATCCGCACCTATGGCTCGCAACACACTGATTGCGTTCTGACCGAAGATCAAACCATCGCGGATCGCTTTATGCAGCGTCTGGACAGCGCGATTTTGATGCACAATGCCTCTACTCAATTCGCCGACGGTGGCGAATTTGGCATGGGTGCCGAAATCGGGATCGCAACGGGCAAAATGCATGCGCGTGGACCGGTCGGGTCCACGCAATTGACCAGTTTCAAGTATCTGGTGACAGGTGATGGTGCGACGCGCAGCTAAAAGCGCAGGAACAAGTCTGTTGGCGTTTCTTCGACGCTGACTTTGCGCCCCAAATCTTGTGCGGATACGGTCAGCAGGGCAAATTGGACCTGTGCGGCTTTTACATCTTGCGGTACATTGCGCCGCTTTAGATCGCCCCAAAGCGTTTCGTCCATGTTGAATTTGTCGCTTTTACCGTGCAGTACCCAGCGCCCGTTTTCACACGTCACTTCGATGCGGCCGCCGTAAGGCATCGCGCTTTCCAGGCATTGGACGGCCAAGAACGCCATGCGCACGGCAGATCGTGCCTGCCCATCAAGGGGGCCCCACGCCACGGTCAGGCGCGTGCCGTCCATAACGTCGTTCAGAATTGACACAACTTCGGCGCGCCCAATGGGTTGCTCGCTAGGGGCACCATAGGCGATGCGGAAAAACCGGATGCGGGCGCTGGCGTTCATCACGCTTTGGCCAATCAGGTCAAATTCAGGCCCATCCAGTTGATTGCCGGACATGCCCAGCAGTTCCAACCCATTGTTGATCGCGCCAATTGGCGATATCAGGTCATGACAAATGCGGCTGCCGATTAATGCTGCGAGGTTAAGATCACTTTGGCCCATAATTTTTATCCGTATTTAGGAACGAGGGGGACGAGATGGAAGATTTGAATGCCATTCTGGCTCCGGGAATGTTGGTGCGTCATCCTGCGTTTGCGCAGTGGGGCGTCGGACAGGTTCAAAGCAATATCGGTGGTCGGGTCACAGTGAATTTTCGGGCCGAAGGTAAGGTTGTTATCGACAGCACGCGGATCGAACTGTTGGCCGTATTTGATGGAGACAATTGATGCCTGAACTTGGTTTCTCAATCGTTAACAAATCAAACTATTTCATAGAAAGTTAACACACCTATAGCGTCTGTAAAGGGGTTGATTTTCCCTTTTAACGGGAAAATTGGAACGGAATGTCTCAAACTCAATCGCAAACATCAGAGCCGCAGTACCGGATTGCTTTGGCGCAAGACGCAGATCAACTGCGTGCAGCGCAACGGTTGCGGTATGATGTTTTTGTTGATGAATTGGGCGGATGTGGACCGCAAATCGACCACGAGGCCCGCCTTGAGTGTGACCGGTTTGACCCGTTTTTTGATCACATGCTGTTGTATGATGACGCCACTGGAGAGGTCGTTGGTGTCTATCGATTGCTGCGTCAGGACGCTGCCAACCAGATCGGGCAGTTCTATTCCGAAGACGAATACGACCTGACACGGCTGCGCCAAACGGGGCGACGCTTGCTAGAGCTGGGCCGCTCGTGCCTGCATCGCGACTATCGTGGTGGCGCGGCGATGCATCACCTCTGGGCCGGGTTGTCCCAATACGTCGCAGAGCACCAGATCGACATCATGTTTGGCGTCGCGAGCTTTCATGGCACGGATCCACAGGCGTTGGCGGCCCCTTTGTCACTGCTGCATCATCGCCACTTGGCACCACCCGAAATACGTCCGCGCGCGCAGCCTGCGGCCTTTCAGAACATGAACCTGATCGCCGAAGCTGACCTTGATCGCCGCACTGCGATGCTGCAAATCCCGGCACTGATCAAAGCGTATCTACGTCTTGGCGGCACTGTGGGCGAGGGGGCGTTTGTCGATCACCGCTTTAACACCACGGACGTTTGTGTGTTGATGGACACCAAGCAGTTGAACGCCCGCCAATCGCGGATTTATGCAAGTGGACCAACACGATGACGACAACTTGGGGCGAAGGGCACGAACCCGAACCGCAACCGATTTCGCTGGCGGGTTGGGTGCGCATCACCCTGCGGGCTGTGGTCATCATCACGCTGATCGTGCTGTGTCTGGCGTTGCTGTTGTTGCTGCGTCTGGTTGAGCGTCCGATCTACGGCCTGCGTCGTCCGATCACGCCGCACATCACGCAGTTTGTTTGCCGCAGTGCGTTGCGCATTTTGCGTTTGCCGCTGCGTGTTCATGGCCAACCTTTGCACGGGCGTGCGGCTGTTGTGGCCAATCATACTTCGTGGTTGGACATTTTTGTGTTGAACGCGTCCAAGCGGATTTTCTTTGTGTCAAAGTCCGAAGTTGCAGGCTGGCCCGGTATTGGTGTGTTAGCCCGCGCAACCGGCACGCTGTTTATCAAACGCGAACGCAGCGAGGCATTGGCCCAAACCAAAATCATGCAAGAGCGGCTGTTGGCTGGACAAAAGCTGCTGTTTTTTCCCGAAGGCACCAGCACCGATGGCATGCAGGTTCTGCCGTTTAAAACCACGCTGTTTGCGTCCTTTATGGCACCGGAACTGCGCGATGTTTTGCAAGTGCAACCGGTAAGCGTGATCTATCACGCGCCGCTTGGCGAGGAACCGCGGTTTTACGGCTGGTGGGGGGACATGTCGTTTGCCTCGCATCTGCTGAGCACACTGGCCTGTGCCAAACGTGGCCGTATCGATATTGTCTATCATCCGGCCCTCAAGGTGGCTGATTTCACCGATCGCAAGGCGCTGGCCAAAGCCTGCGAAGCTGCCGTGCGGGCAGGGCACAGCGCCCACCGCAATTGACGCTTGCGCAGGGGGCAAATGCGTCCTATACGCGCGCTACTTAAACCCGCAGTCGGGGTTGGGCCTTTGAGGGAGAAATCCTTGAACGTCCGCCGGTTGGCACCACACGGTGTCATACCCCCGATGAGGCTAAACCGGAAAGGTAATACCGACATGGCTCTTCCTGAGTTCTCCATGCGCCAACTGCTCGAAGCAGGCGTACACTTTGGTCACCAAACACAACGCTGGAACCCGCGTATGGGCCCGTACATCTACGGCGCACGTAACGGCATCCACATCATGGACCTGACGCAAACAGTTCCAATGCTGGACCAAGCCTTGCAAGTCATCCGTGACACCGTTGCAAAAGGTGGCTCCATTCTTTTTGTTGGCACAAAACGTCAAGCGGCCCAGCCGATTGCCGATGCCGCAGAAAAATGCGCACAATATTACATGAACCACCGCTGGTTGGGTGGCACTTTGACAAACTGGCAAACAGTTTCCAAATCCATCAACCGCCTGAAAAACATCGACGAGCAATCCGAGCGCGGCTTTGACGGCTTTACGAAAAAAGAACGTCTTGGCATGGAACGTGACCAAGGCAAGCTTGAAGCGTCTTTGGGCGGCATCCGCGAAATGGGCGGTCGTCCTGACCTGATTTTCGTAATCGACGTCAAAAAAGAAGCACTGGCCATCGCCGAAGCCAACAAACTGGGTATCCCTGTTGTTGCAATCGTCGACACCAACTGCTCCCCTGATGGCATCGACTACATCATTCCAGGCAACGACGATGCGGCACGCGCAATCGCTTTGTACACAGATTTGGCCGCACGCGCCGCTCTTGACGGCATGTCCGCGCAATTGGGTGCAGCAGGCGTTGATCTGGGTGCCATGGAAGAAGCGCCAGTTGAAGAAGCTGTGGTCGAAGCGCCAGCGGCAGACGCAGCAGAAGCGCCAGCAGCGAGCTAAGTTACACTTGAGGCGGGCATCGGCCAATTTGGTCAAAGCCCGCCTCAGACACACACCCTTTTATCAGGAGAACATTGATGGCTATCACAGCAGCAATGGTAAAAGAACTACGCGACTCCACCGGCGCAGGCATGATGGACGCGAAAAAAGCGTTGACCGAAACAGATGGCGACATGGAAGCCGCTGTTGACTGGTTGCGCACCAAAGGTCTGGCAAAAGCCGCCAAAAAATCTGGTCGTACAGCGGCCGAAGGTCTGGTTGCAGTCAAAGTTGACGGCGGGCGCGGTGTTGCGGTCGAAGTGAACTCTGAAACCGACTTTGTTGGCAAAAACGCCGACTTCCAGAAAATGGTTTCCGGCATTGCCGACGTTGCGGTTTCTGTCGCAGACGTTGACGCACTGAAAGCGGCTGACATGGACGGCAAAACAGTTGAGCAAACTGTAACCGACGCCGTTGCGGTCATCGGCGAAAACATGTCGGTACGCCGCATGTCCGCGCTGACCGGCGATCTGGTTGTGTCCTACGTGCACAACGCAGCCGCACCCGGCATGGGCAAAATCGGCGTTCTGGTCGCAATGACCGGCGGCGACGAAGCATTCGGCAAACAGGTTGCGATGCACATCGCGGCTGTGAACCCGGCCTCTTTGTCCGAAGATGATCTGGACGCGGCTGTTGTCGAAAAAGAGAAAACAGTTCAAATGGATATTGCCCGCGAATCCGGCAAACCAGAAGCTGTGATCGAGAAAATGATCGTTGGCCGTATGAAGAAATACATGGCCGAAGTGACTTTGCTGAACCAATCGTTTGTTGTGAACCCTGACCTGACGGTTGGTGCTGCAGCAAAAGAAGCGGGCGCAACCATCACTGGTTTCGTGCGTCTGGAAGTTGGCGAAGGCATCGAAGTGATCAAAGAAGACTTTGCAGCAGAAGTTGCAAAAGTCGGCCAAGCGTAAGCGCTTGAGCTACTAAAATTTGAAAGGGCGGCACATCACGTGTCGCCTTTTTCGCATTAAAATCGATATTTTTTGATCAATTCGCTAAAAACACGATAATTTTAGTTGGGTCAACGACGAAACGCTCTATCTTGGTCAGTATTGATCGTACCAACAAGGAGCACTTCCAATGATCTCACGACGTCATTTCATCGCCTCATCCACCGCAGCGGTTACGTTTCTGCCGTATGCGGCCATGGCTGCCACTCATTCCGGCAACAGCTTTGCAACCGCATCGGTCACCGTCGAAGTGTTCCCGGTCGCGCATGCGTCATTCGTGATGCCAACGCCAATGGGGGTGATTTACAACGATCCGGTTGGCGATCCGTCAATCTACGCTGATTTTGCACCCGCTGATCTGGTCCTGATCACCCACGCACACGGCGATCATTACAACCAGGACACGCTGAACGCGGTTGTGGGTGAAAACACCAAATTGATCACGAACCAAGCGGTCTTTGATCAACTGCCAGCCGACATGCAAGCCAAGGCGCGCGTAATGGGCAACGGTGACAGCGGCGAAGTGATGGGCATCACGGTTGACGCCATTCCTGCGCACAACCTGACCGAAGAGCGGATGAAATTCCACCCGGTGGGGCGCGACAACGGCTATGTGCTGACGATTGACGGGCTGCGCGTCTACATTTCGGGCGACACCGAGGACGTGCCGGAAATGCGCGCGCTCAAAGATATCGACGTTGCCTTTGTCTGCATGAACTTGCCGTTCACGATGGACATCACAGCTGCGGCCAGTGCGGTTGCTGAATTTGCACCAAAATACGTCTATCCGTACCATTACCGTGGCAAAGACGGTGGCACGCAGGATCCGGCAGAATTCGCCAAACTGATGGGCGATGCGGTCGAGGTCAAAATGGGCGGCTGGTACGGCTAACCATCTGTTGTGAAAAAATAATGGGGTCGCTTTTGCAAACGACCCCATTTCTTTGGGCCAATTTGGCCACGGGGATGAGACGTGGGCCCAATAGATATCACCGGCCTGAGGACAGAATGATCCACCCCAGACCGGATTCGGGTTCAACCGAGGGGTAAGGCTCTGAAAAAGGGCCTGTCTCCCACGTTCCAATGGCCAAAGCCACCACTCACGGAACTAGGATACCATGACCGTTGCGCCTGTTGGCAGCCAGTAAGGGATTCCATACCTTCGCGCTGTACGTGTGCTGATTTCGACGCGCGACGACGCTGCGTCCCGAACGAGGTGTGCATTTGCCCAATCGCTTTGATTGCGCGTAAGCTGACCCCATCACCACAAAACCGGAGACCGCCATGAACGATCAAGCCCCCATGACCATCTCGAACGGGTTCGACATTCCCGACCCGATGGATTTGCCAACGCTCAAAGGCACCGTGTCTGACGCCGAATGGCAGGCGCGTGTTGATCTGGCCGCGACCTACCGGCTGTGCGCGCTGCACGGCTGGACGGATTTGGTGTTCACCCATATTTCTGCGCGCCTACCGGATGAAGACGGGCAAGAGCGGTTTTTGATCAACCCCTACGGCGTGATGTTCGACGAAATGACCGCCTCAAGCCTCGTTAAGATCGATCTGGACGGCAACATTTGCCAAGAGACACCGTATTTCATCAATCCAGCCGGTTTCACGATCCATTCGGCGATCCACATGGCGCGTCATGATGCGGGCTGTGTGATCCATGTGCACACACCCTACGGTGTCGCGGTGTCTGTGCAGAAAAACGGGCTGCGCCGGTACACGCAATTCAGCATGATTGTGAACAACGATCTGGCCTATCACGACTACGAAGGCATCGCGCTGGACCTGGATGAACGCGCGCGCATTGTGAATGACCTCGGCGACAAAAGCCTGCTGATGCTGCGCAATCACGGCACGCTGACGGTTGGCCCCAACTGCGCAATTGCGTTTCTGCGGATGTATTTTCTGGAAAACGCCTGCAAGACGCAGATCTTGGCGCAATCTGTCGGGTCCGAGGATTTGTTAATCGAAGAACCACCGGCCATGGCGGACACAGTTGGCGGGCAGGCGGGGGCGGCATTTACACCCGGTTCTGGTGACAATCTGGTGTGGCCCGGTTTGATGCGCAAGCTAAAGCGTTCGAACCCTGGTCATGATCAGTAATTGGTTTTAACCCGTTCACCGCGAGCGCGCGTTGCCTCGCGGTGAAAGATGTAAAAGGCAGATGCGATGATCACGCAGGCCCCTAAAACGGTGAAGCGGTCCGGCACTTCGTTAAAGAACAAGTAGCCCAGGATACCGGCGTAGATCAGCTTGGAATATTGGATGTTGGCCAGCAGGCTGCTTTCGCCCAAACGCACCGCCGTCACCCCGATCCATTGCGCAGGGGCAGACAGCAACCCGACGCTCATCAACAACAACCAACCGGTCAGATCAGGGGTCTTCCAGAACCACAGCATCGACGTCGCCGCAACGCTGCCGATGACAATCGTCTGATAGGCAAGCAGGGTTGCCGTGCTTTCGGTTTGGGACAAGGTTTTAACGCAGGTAAAGGCGACAGCGGCGCCCAAAGCACCGGCAATCGCGGCCAGCACGCCGATGGATGCCAGCCCTTCGCCGCCCGGTCGCACCACGATCAGAACCCCGATAAAGCCGACGGTGATCGCACCAATGCGGTGGATACCCACGTGTTCGGACAAAAACAGCGCTGCCAAAATGGCCATGAAAAACGTCTGGCTAAAGCCCAGCGTCGTGGCGGTGGTTAGCGGCAGCAGGCTGACGGCCCAAATGCTGCAACTGAGACCGACAAACGCCCCGATCAGGCGCAGCCCATGCAACAGCGGCTGTTTGGTTTTTAAACTTTCGGGAAAATGTCGTTTGATTTGCGGCAAAGTGCTGCTGAGCACGATGGCTTGGCGAAAGAACAACACCTGCAAAACATGGTATTCAACAACGGCGGCTTTGGTCACGGCCCAAGCCAGGCTCATTAGCGCGACGGAAATCAGGGCTAAAAGGGCGGCGCGTGAATTGTCAGACATGCAACGGTGATAACACCTATCTGATCAAGCTTCGAGGATGAACATCTGGTTGGCAAACGCGGCTTTCAGCACCGCTTGGGCTGTGGTTTCAACGGCCAATGCTTCGCGCGCGAGGCGTAGATGCTTTTCCACGGTGGCCGAGGTCAGGCCCATGATGATCGCGATGTCTTGCATGGTTTTACCGTCACCGACCCATTCCAATGCCTCGCGTTGGCGTTTGGTCAGCCCGCGGTTGGGGGCGGAATAAGGCAGGGTCAGAATTTTCAAATGCGCGACGTTGTTCATCAGATGAATGTCACGGCCATGTTCATCCCAGACCGCGTCAATGTCGGCTTGGGTCATGCCACGCTGCGCGGTCAGCGCGATGGCACCTTTGGAACGGGCCGAGACGGATTTAAAGCTGATCGTGTAGCCCGCTTTGACATCCATCGAATAGTTGAAATCCAGCACACGGCGTTCTGCTGCTGTCAGGGTTTTGCTGCGCTGCATTGCCGCCAACATCGCCCAACTGCCAGCCCCTTCGTTTTCCAAGGCCCAGCGGACCATCGGGGCCTGATTGTAGTGGTTTTCGCCAATGAAAACATCGGTGTAGGCGGTGTCGTGATTGGTCAGCAGGATGAAATCTTCGGGGTCGCCCAATGACGTGCTGGACCGGTAACGCGTAAAGCCATAGATGATCCGGTCAAAGCCGTACTCGCCCATTTTCTCTGTGTGCGCTTCCCACAGGGTTTCCATGCTTTGGCAGTTTGAAAGGTAGTGCAAATAGCTGCGGACAGTGTTCATGGTGCGTCTTTCAAATGGCCCAGCATGGCGTCAATTGCCAAACGATAGCCTGCCGCGCCAAAGCCGCAGATGATGCCCACGACCACTTTTGCGATGTAGCTTTGGTGCCGAAATTCTTCGCGCGCGTGGACGTTTGACAGGTGCAGCTCGATCGCGGGAACCTCGACCGAAGCAATCGCATCCATCAGTGCAATTGACGTGTGTGTGTAGGCACCAGCGTTCAGGATGATCCCGTCGTGGGTGCCCTTGGCTGCATGGATCGCGTCGACCAACGCGCCCTCGTGATTGGACTGCAAGAACGTCACTTTGATCCCGAGCGTTTTGGCATAAGACGCGCAATCCGCCTCGACATCGGCGAGGGTCGTGTGTCCGTAAACCTCGGGCTGGCGAGTGCCCAGCAGGTTCAGGTTTGGTCCATTCAGAACGAGGATCGAAGTCATGCTAATTTTCCGGAAGATAAGTTGGCTGATCTTAGCCGCCTCAAACCCGTTCTGTCTAGTTTTTCCAACGCCTTAGCGGTCGTTTGGACCTTCAAACACAGCAAGACCAAGCCAGTCGGCGATCAAAGCGGGGGTTTCAACCCCTTCGATTTCGATCGTCAGGCCGGTTTCACGCAGTAAATCGGTGGCGTTGCGCTGGGTCACGGTTTTCATCACAAACCGCCCACGCAAACGACTGCCCGCCGTGACCGGGGTCAAAAACCGCAGTTTGTTAAAGCCATAATTGATGCCCATGACCTGCCCCGGTGCCATGCTAAAGCAGTCATAAGCAAACCGGCTGGCCAGTGACAGCGTCAGGAAACCGTGGGCAATTGTGCCACCAAACGGCGTTTCTGCGGCTGCGCGTTCAGGGTCGATGTGAATCCATTGGTTGTCGTGGGTGACGTTGGCGAATTGGTCGATCATCGGCTGATCCACGGTGATCCAGTCGGAAACGCCGACTTCTTGACCCATCTGGGCTTCCATCGCGGCTTTTGCAGTTTCGATGTGGGACATGCGTGTGCTCCTTTATAGGTTGTCTGGGCCGACGCGGACCATGCGTTTGCCTTTGTTGTCACCAGCCAGAAGACCGATCAAGGCGGCGGGCGCGTTTTCGAGCCCCTCAACGATGTCTTCGGTGACTTTGATCTGGCCGCTCGCGACCCAAGTTTGCAACGCGCGGATGGCCTTGTTGTCCTCATGGGCGAAATCCATGACGATGAACCCTTCCATGCGCAGGCGTTTAACGACCAAGGCACCGGGCAGGTTACGTGGACCGGTTGGATTGGCGCTGTCGTATTGACTGATCGCGCCGCAACAGGCGATGCGGCCCTTTTCGTTCATCAGCGCAAGGGTGGTTTCCAAAACCGTGCCGCCGACGTTGTCAAAATAAACGTCGATGCCGTTTGGACATTCTGCACGCAGCGCTTTGAACAGCCCTTTTTCGCGGTAATCGACGCAGGCATCAAAGCCTAAGTGTTTGACAACCCATTCACATTTTTCCGCCCCCCCGGCGATACCAACAACGCGACACCCTAGCGCTTTGGCGATTTGGCCGACGTATCCGCCAACAGAACCGGCAGCGGCAGACACGACAACCGTTTCGCCGGCCATGGGTTTGCCAACGCTGATCAACCCATGAAATGCGGTTTTTCCCGCGATGCCAAAGACCGAAATCAGGTTACTCAGGTGATCGACTTTCGGCAGTTTTTGCACCTTGCGGGCAGGGCGGGTGACGTAGTCGGCCCATACGCTTTCTGCGGCCACGATGTCGCCGACGGCGAGGCGGTCAGAGTTCGACACCATGACTTCGCAAATCGAATAGGTCGCCATCACGTCGCCCGCCTTGACCGCGTCGCGGTAGGTCGCGCCCTGCATCCACGACCGGTTTGCCGCATCAATCGACATCAGGATGGTGCGCAGCAGCACTTCACCATCCGCAGGTTCAGGCATTGGTGCGTCTTGCAACGCAAAATGGTCGGTGGTCAGACTGCCTTGGGGCAACTCGGCCACGATGACTTGACGATTGGTCATGGTTGGATTTCCTTGTTAGGTGTTGGAAAAATGAGGGAATTGAGATGACAAAAGAGTATCGCCAACCGGTTTACGCGCCACCCGCCGGATCGGCCGACATGTTGTTGATCCGTCACGGTGAAAGCATGCCAGCGATTGCCGGTCAGGATTTTCCGATGAAGGACGGCCACGGCGATCCGCGTTTGCATCCGCAGGGGGAACGGCAAGCGGTAGCTGTCGGTGATCGATTGAAAAATGACGCGTTTGCAAAGCTTTACGTGACGTCGTTGATCCGAACCCATCAGACGGCGGCCCCCTTGGCCGGGCACCTTAACATGACGCCGGAGGTCGAATCCGACCTGCGCGAGGTGCATTTGGGCGACTGGGACGGCGGTTTGTACCGCATCAAAGCGTCTGAAGGGCATCCAGCGTTTGACCGCATGCGCAAGACCGGTGAGTGGGGCGAAATCCCGGGTGCTGAAACCACGGCCCAGTTCAAAGGCCGTGTCGAAGCGGGCCTGCGCCGGATCGCGGCGGCCCACACCGACGAGCGTGTCGCGGTGTTTGTGCATGGCGGCGTGATTGCGGCCGCCATGTCGATCGCCACGGGCTGCGGTCCGTTCGCCTTTGGGGGGGCGGCAAACGGATCGATCAGCCGGATTGTGGTCACGGGCGATCATATCGCAGTGCGTGGGTTTAACGACATCAGCCATCTTGAAGGGCTCTAGACCGTCAAGGCAACTTTGCCCAAAACTTTGCGATCTGATATGTATTCCAGTGCCTTACCGGCCTCTGTTAATGGGAACGTGGCGGTGATGCGCGGCTTGATCTGACCCGCGGAATACATCGCGAACAGGTCTGCCATGTTTTCAAGATGTCCCTTTGGATCGACCATCGTCGAGGCCCCCCAAAACACGCCGACAATCTGGCAGGATTTCAACAACGTCAGGTTCAGCGGGATAGATGGGATGCCTGCAGGGAAACCAACAACGAGGAACCGACCGGCCCAGGCCATAGACCGCACAACCGGTTCGGAATAGGCACCACCAACCGCGTCATAAGCGACATTAACACCACCTGGACCTGCGATTTTCTTGATCTGGCCCGAGAATTCTTTTTGCGCTGCACGGTCCATTTCACGTGGATAGATGATCGTCTCATCCGCACCTAAATCTTTGCAAAATTGGGCTTTTCCCTCTGAGGATACCGCTGCGATAACACGAGCGCCCGCAGCCTTGCCCAGCTCAATTGCAGCCGCACCAACGCCGCCCGCAGCCCCAAGGATCAACAGCGTTTCACCTGCTTGAATGTTAGCACGATCTTTCAGCGCGTGGTGCGACGTGCCGTAGGTCAGCACCAGACACGAGGCATCCTCGAACGACATATCGTCAGGGATTTTCAGGCAGCGCGCCGCACCGGTACACACATGGGTGGCAAACCCGCCAAAACCGGTCATCGCGATCACACGGTCGCCGACAGCATAGTCCGTGACACCGTCGCCAATCGCCTCGACCACACCGGCGACTTCGCCACCCGGCGCAAACGGGCGCGGCGGTTTCAGCTGGTACAGATCCTGAATGATCAGCGTGTCGGGAAAGTTCACACCCGCGGCTTTGACCCCAATCAACACCTCGCCTTTGGACGGCGTTGGCGTGTCCATCTCGGTCCATTCCAAAGTTTCGGGTCCACCGACGGCGGTGCTGAGCATGGCTTTCATTGTGATCTCTCCCCTGATCTATTGTGACGCAACGGCATGGGCGCGAAGCGTCTTGTCAGTGGCAATTGTGCCTGCGACACATGTAGGGTGTAAATGCGAAATACGTTTTTGCTGTGCGGAACGTAACGGCAGACTGCAAAAACGATCCATCGGCGGGGAGGCCACAAAATGAACTCAACAGATTTGGACACATTCCGCGCCGAGACGCGCGCATGGCTTGAGGCGAATTGCCCGACCGAAATGCGCGATGGCGTGCGCAACGAGGAAACGATTTGCTGGGGCGGGCGCAACTGGGAATTTATCTCGGATGCGCAGCGCGACTGGTTGAACGTTATGGCGGCCAAAGGTTGGACAGTTCCGACGTGGCCGGTTGAATATGGCGGTGCTGGAATGGACCGTGCGCACGACAAAATCCTGAGCGAAGAATTGGTGCGCCTGAAGGCCCGTTTGCCGTTGCAAAGCTTTGGCATCTGGATGCTCGGACCCGCCTTGTTGGCGTTCGGGTCACACGAACAAAAACTACAATATTTACCGCCAATTGCGCGTGGTGAAGTGCGTTGGTGTCAAGGCTATTCAGAACCCGGCGCTGGTTCGGATTTGGCAAGTGTACAGACCAAAGCGGACAGCGACGGCGATGATTACATCGTAAATGGTCAAAAAGTATGGACATCTTACGCGGACAAAGCTGACTGTATTTTTGCGCTTGTTCGCACAGATCGTGACGCCAAAAAACACCTTGGAATTTCCTTTCTGTTGATCGACATGGACAGCAAGGGCGTCAGTACTAAACCGATCCGCCTGATCTCTGGCTCGTCGCCGTTTTGCGAGACATTCTTTGATGATGTGCGGGTGCCAAAAACGAATGTTGTCGGCACGGAACACCGTGGTTGGGATGTCGCCAAGCACTTGTTGACGCACGAGCGCGAGATGATTTCTGGTGGTGGCGCGGGCCTTTTGGGGTCGCGGGCACTGGGTGCGATTTTGGAAGAAACGGGCGGCAAAATGGATGCATCGACCCGCGCCGAGGCGCTGATTTGCGAAGTCGATGCGCTGGCAATTGGCCTGACGCTCGAGCGGTACAAAGATCAAGCCGAGGCAGGCGGTGGTGTCGGTGACGCATCGGCCATGTTGAAATACCAAGGCACTGAATTGAACAAACGCCGCCACGAGTTGCTGATGTCTGCGGGCGGTTCCGAGGCGTTGACGTGGGACGGCACGCATGACGGTTTGGCGGCGGACTGGTTGCGCACCAAGGCCAATTCGATCGAAGGTGGGACATCAGAAGTGATGTTGTCCATCGTGTCGCGTCGCATTTTAGGATTGCCAGGTTAGGGCGGGGATAAGAACATGAGCACACTTTTGATGTCTGAAGACGAAACAATGTTGCAGGACGCCGCGCGTGGTTTTCTGGATGGCGCAGCGCCAGTGTCACATTTGCGCGGCCTGCGTGATGCAGGCGAAACGCACGACGCGAAACTGTGGGCCGACATGGCCGCAATGGGCTGGACGGGCGTTTTGGTGCCTGAGGACGCAGGCGGGTCCGATATGGGCCATGCAGCGGCTGGTATATTGGCAAATGAAATGGGCAAAACGCTGGTGACCTCGCCGTTTTTGTCGACTGCCGTGATTGCCGCGACCGCCTTACGTCAGGTTGCGTCTGATCGGGCGACGGCGGCGTTGGCCCAGATCGCCGAGGGCAAGGTGATTTATGCTTTGGCCGTCGATGAGGGCCACAAGCACGCGCCAGAAAACACGCAATTACAAGCGGTTGCGGACGGTAATGGATTTAGACTAACGGGCTCAAAAGGGTTTGTTGTCGATGGGTCAAACGCAGATCGTTTGTTGGTTTTGGCGCAATCGGACACGGGGTTAACCTTGTTTGATGTGCCCGCGGATCGTGACGGGATCACCCGCGCAGCGTCGGCGATGATTGATGCGCGTGATGCGGCGTCAGTCGATTTCGCGGATGTGCAGGCCACCGGTGATGACGTGGTTGGTACGGTTGGCGATGCGATGACTGTTCTGCGTCCAGCACTAGAGGCAGGTCAGGCCGCTTTGGCCGCTGAAATGGCCGGCTTGGCAGCTGGCGCGTTTGAAATGACGGTCGGCTATCTGAAAGAACGCAAGCAATTCGGGATCGAAATCGGCCGTTTCCAAGCGTTGCAACACCGTGCCGCACATTTGTGGTGCGAAAGCGAAGTCACCGCGTCTGCTGTGCGCAACGCGGGCCGGATGTTGGATGAGGATGCTGACAATGCTACTATGGCCGTGTCTTTGGCCAAGGCGCGCGCGACGTCTACCGCAAAGCTGGCTGTGATCGAAGGCGTGCAAATGCACGGCGGGATCGGCATGACCGACGCGTTTGACATGGGCTTTTTCATGAAACGCGCCCGTGTTGCTGCCGAGTGGCTGGGCGACTACGGATACCACGCCGAGCGCGTTGCCGCTGCGCGCGGGTTTTGAAGAAAGGTTTAAGAATGACACCTAACGAATTGTTTTCATTGCATGGCAAGGTGGCGTTGGTCACCGGTGGTGCGACCGGAATTGGCCGCATGGCCGCCACTGGGTTGATGCAGGCAGGCGCCACTGTCTATATCGCATCGCGCAAGGCGGACGCGTGTATCGCTGTCGCCGCAGAGCTGAACGCGATGAGTGGACCGGGCGAGGTCATCGGTTTTGCCGGTGACGTCAGCAGCGCAGATGGCGTGGCAGCATTGACCGCTGAAATCACGTCTCGCACCGACAAATTGCACATCTTGATGAACAACGCCGGTGTCACGTGGGGCGCGCCGTTGGGGGCGTTTCCGTTTGAGGCATGGGCCAAGGTGCAAGGTGTAAACAACGCCGGTCTGTTCCATTTGACCCAGTCGTTGCTGCCGATGTTGATTGCGACCGCGACGCCGGACGATCCGGCGCGCGTGGTCAATGTGGGGTCGGTCATGGGTGATGCAGCCTTGGGTGACGGCGCGTACAGCTATGCCGCGTCAAAGGCTGCGGTGCACCAGATCACCAAGATCATGGCCAAGGAATTGGCGGGCCACCACGTCACCGTGAACGCGCTTGCGCCAGGGCCGTTCGTGTCCAAAATGACTGCATTTGCCACAGCAGATGAAGGCATGCGCGAGAAAGTTGGCCACGACGTGCCGTTGGGCCGTGTCGGCCGCGACGAGGACATCGCAGGCTGCATGCAATTCTTGTGCGGCAAGGGCGGCAGTTTTTTAACCGGTGCGATTTTACCGGTGTCGGGCGGCATTCAAGTCATGTCAGGACCCAACCTGTTTCGCGCCGCGTTGGAGGGATAGCAGATGATCCGTTTTGACGATCAGGTCGCAATTGTCACCGGTGCCGGAGTAGGCCTTGGGCGCTGTCATGCGCTGGGGTTGGCGGCACGCGGCGCGAAGGTTGTGATCAACGATTTGGGTGTCAGCACGCAGGGTACATCCACTGGATCAGATGCCGCGCAATCGGTTGTGGCAGAGATCATAGCGATGGGCGGGCAGGCGATGGCGCATGGCGCTGATGTGTCTGATGCCGACCAAGTTGCTGATATGGTTTCCAAAACAATGGAACGCTTTGGCCGGATCGACATTTTGGTCAACAACGCCGGCATCTTGCTGGACAAGACGTTTGCCAAAATGACCATGGCCGATTTTCGCAAAGTGATCGACGTGCATCTGATTGGTTCAGCCAATTGCGCCCACGCCGTCTGGCCGATTATGCGCGAACAGAAATACGGGCGCATCGTGCTGACGTCGTCGGGTTCGGGGCTTTATGGCAACTTTGGTCAGTCCAACTACGGGGCGGCCAAGGCGGCGATGATGGGCCTGATGAACGTCCTGCATATCGAGGGTGCGCGCGACGATATTCGCGTCAACACGCTTGCGCCTACCGCGGCCACACGCATGACCGAAGAATTGCTACCGCCCGAAGCGTTGGAGGTTCTGAAACCGGAAACCATCACGCCGGGGTTGCTGTATTTGGTGTCCAAAGACGCGCCCTCTAAAACCATTCTGAGTGCCGGGGCAGGGACGTTTGCCCAGACCCGCGTGTATGAAACCCAAGGCGTGTTGATCGATGGCGACATCACCCCCGAAGCGATCGCCGCACACTGGGAACAGATCACCGACCCAACCAATCAAGAAGAGATGCAAGACGCGTTCTCGCAGACCCGGAAATACGCCAAACGTGCCGCTGAGGCGCGCAACATTAATCTGGACTGGTAACGCCGGTTCGCTCGTTAAAAACAATCAAAGGAATACATCCCATGCGTGACGCAGTCATCGTTTCAACCGCCCGCACCCCAATTGGCAAAGCTTATCGTGGGGCGTTTAACGCGACCACGCCGCAAGCATTGGCAGCGCATGCCATCGAAAATGCAGTTGCACGCGCAGGTATTGACGGTTCTGAAATCAGCGACGTTGTTTTGGGGGCGGCGTTGCAGCAGGGCCATTCCGGTGGCAACATCGCCCGCCAAGCGGCCATTCGTGCAGGCCTGCCAGTGACGGTTGCGGGCATGTCACTGGATCGTCAATGCGCCTCAGGTATGATGGCGATTGCGACTGCGGCCAAGCAGGTCGTGATGGATGGCATGGACGTTGTGATTGGCGGCGGTGTCGAAAGCATTTCCATGGTGCAAACCCAAGAAATGCGTGTGGGTGCAGATGGTTGGTTGAAAAAGAACAAGCCCGAAATCTACATGACGATGCTGGAAACCGCCGAGAACGTGGCTGAGCGTTTCAACATTTCGCGCGAGCAGCAAGACGCATACGCCGCGCAATCCCAAGAGCGCACGCATCAAGCCCAAGAAGCCGGCAAGTTCGATGATGAAATCGTCGCGATGACCACCACGATGATGATCCAGAACAAAGAAACCAAGGAAATCACCAGCCACGAGGTGACTTTGGGCAAAGACGAAGGCAACCGTCCGGGCACCTCTGCCGAGAGCCTCGCAGGTCTGAAACCTGTGTTCGCAAACGGCATGAACCTGGCTGAGGGCAAATTCATCACGGCGGGCAACGCGTCGCAATTGTCTGATGGCGCCTCGGCTGCGGTGGTCATGGAGGCATCCGTAGCTGAGAAAAAAGGCCTTGAGCCTTTGGGCCGCTACGTCGGTGTGATGGCCGCAGGCTGCGAGCCGGACGAAATGGGCATCGGCCCGATCTACGCCGTGCCAAAACTGCTTGAGGCGCATGGTTTGAAAATGGACGACATCGGTCTGTGGGAATTGAACGAAGCCTTCGCGAGCCAAGTTCTGGCCTCGCGCGATCACCTCGGGATCCCTGATGAAATCCTGAACGTGAACGGCGGCGCGATATCCATCGGTCACCCCTACGGCATGTCGGGTGCGCGCATGGTTGGCCACGCGTTAATCGAAGGCAAACGCCGCGGTGCGAAATACGTGGTCTGCACCATGTGCATCGGCGGTGGCATGGGCGGCGCGGGTCTGTTCGAAGTCCTGTAAACCTTGTTTGCGAACAAAAGAGGCGGGTTCGGTGCCCGCCTCAACATTTCCTCCCTTGATAAGGTTTCATTTATGCCGCGTGACGACTCTCATTTGCCAAAGGCTTTGCAAGGGCTGCGGGTGCCCATGGTGGCCTCGCCGTTGTTCATCATTTCGGTGCCAGAACTGGTGATCGCGCAGTGCAAGGCGGGCATTGTCGGATCATTCCCGGCGCTGAATGCACGTGAAGGCGAGGGCGAACATCCTTTGCTCGACACGTGGTTGACGCAAATCAAAGAAGAGTTGGATCGCTACAATCAGGCCAACCCTGACACGCCGGCAGCACCCTATGCCGTTAACCAAATTGTGCATCGCTCAAACGCGCGGCTGGAACGGGATTTGGACATTTGCGTGAAACACGAAGTACCGATCTGGATCACCTCGCTGGGTGCGCGCGTCGACGTGAACGAGGCTGCACATTCTTGCGGCGGGATCACCTTGCATGACGTGATCAACAACCGTTTTGCCAAGAAAGCGATTGAAAAGGGGGCTGACGGTTTGGTCGCTGTCGCCGCTGGTGCCGGTGGGCACGCGGGGCAACAATCGCCGTTCGCATTGGTGCGTGAAATCCGCGAATGGTTTGACGGGCCGCTGCTGTTGTCCGGTGCGATTGCCACAGGTGAATCGCTGCTGGCCGCGCGCGCGATGGGGGCCGATTTAGGTTATACAGGCACGCCGTTTATTGCGACGGACGAAGCCAACGCACAACAAGAATACAAAGACATGATCGTTGATTCCGGTGCCGATGACATCGTCTATTCATCTTTGTTTACAGGGGTTTGGGGCAACTACCTGCGCGGCTCGGTTGAGGCTGCGGGGATGGATCCTGACAATTTGCCTGAGGCGGACAGCAAATCGATGGATTTCGGTAGCGGTTCCAGCAAACCCAAAGCGTGGAAAACAATCTGGGGCTCTGGCCAAGGCATTGGCGCTGTAAAATCCGTCGGACCCGCAGCAAAAATCGTCGAACGCATGGGGGCTGAATACAAGGCTGCCGGGGCCAAATTGGCTGCGGAATTTAGCTGATGGCAGAGCTGATCGTTGTGCGTCACGGGCAGGCGGCTTTTGGGCAGGCAAATTATGACCAACTGTCTGACGTGGGGCATCAACAGGCCAAACTGGCGGGGCAAGCACTGGCCGAAATGGGCTGGGTGCCGGACCGGATTATCACCGGTACGCTAGAACGACAGCGCGACACGATGACCTCGATGGGGTTCGATCAAACCCGCGAAGAACACAGCGGTTTTAACGAATATGACTTTCACGACCTGCTGCACGCGCGCTTTGATGGGGCTGTGCCTGATCTGGTTTTGGGCGATCGTAAAACCCATTTTCGAACGTTGCGCGAAACGGTTTTGGAATGGCAGGACGGCGGTTTAGCAAAGGCCGCGGAATCGTGGGTTGATTTTGAAAACCGAACTGCTGCTGCGCTAAAATTCGCGATCGAAACCGACGCGCGCCGCGTTTTGGTTGTGTCGTCTGGCGGGGTGATCGGGCAGTTGGTTGCCTCGACCGTGTCGGCACCGGCGCGGATGATGATGGAGCTGAACCTGCAAGTGAAAAATGCGTCCATCACCAAATTTATCTTTTCCAAGAACCGCGTTTTTCTGCAAGGGTTCAACGCAACACCGCATTTGGATGCCACAGACACCGCGCATCTGATGACCTACAGCTGATCGGAGCCAGCCATGAGCGATACACAAACACTCGATCTGGATGTTGTAGGGGCATATTTGTCTGAAAATTTGCCTGGATTTGAAGGCCCGATTGAGCTGACAAAGTTCCAAACCGGCCAATCAAATCCGACGTTTTTACTGGCAACGCCCAGCCACAATTACGTGCTGCGCCGCAAACCACCGGGGCAATTGTTGAAATCTGCCCATGCGGTGGATCGTGAATTTCGCGTGCAAAAGGCGCTGTTCGACACCGATGTGCCGGTGTCTCAGATGCATCTTTTGTGCGAAGACGCGAGCGTTATTGGTTCTGATTTCTACATCATGGATCACGTTGATGGTCGCAATTTCAACGAGCCGACCTTGGATGATCTTACCAAGGCAGATCGCGGGGCGGTAACGGCTGACATGAACCGGGTTTTGGCCGCGCTGCATGACGTCGATATCGACGCGGTTGGCCTGTCTGACTATGGCCCGCCCGGCAACTACTATGAACGCCAAATCGGGCGTTGGACCAAGCAATACCGCGCCGCAGAAACCGTTGACGTGCCTGCGATGAACAAGCTGATCGATGCGATGGCCGCGAATGTTCCGGCCGAAGACGGGCAGCGTACGCTGGTGCATGGTGACTACCGCATCGACAATATGATGTTTGAGCGTGAAGGTACAAATTGCCTCGCCGTTCTGGATTGGGAACTGTCGACCATCGGGCACCCTTATGCGGATCTGGCCGCCGTTATCATGCAATGGCAAATGCCGGCAGGTGGCGAAGGTCGTGGGATGGGCGGCGTTGATCGTGCAGCCATGGGCCTGCCGTCTGATCAGGATTTTGTGGCCGAATATTGCCAACGTCGCGGCATCAAAGGCATTGATAACTTTGGATTCTATGTGGCGTTCTGCTTTTTCCGTATGACCGGAATTATCCAAGGCGTGCTTAAACGCGCACTGGATGGCAACGCGTCAAACCCGGAACGCGCGATCCAGATGGGGCAGTATGTTCCGGTGTTTGCGAACCACGGGCTCAAGGCGCTGGAGCATGGTTAACTCATGAACGATATCGACCTCACAGGCGCTGCGGCGGATGATGAAAAAGATCGTAACTTCATCACGGCGCTGGCGCGTGGGCTGGATTTGTTGCGCTGTTTCAAAATGGGTGAGGTCGCTCTGACCAATCAGGATTTTGCGCAACGCACCGGGTTGCCGAAACCAACAGTGTCGCGGCTAACACATACGCTTTGTGTGCTGGAATATTTGATTTTGGATGCGCGCACCGGAACGTATCATCTGGGGCCGGGGGTTTTGAAGCTTGGCTTTGGCGTGTTGGCAGGCATGGACATGGGGGACCGGGCACGGGATGTGATGCGCGCGCTTAGTCGTGGTCCGAACACCTATATCACCGTGGCTTTGGGCGAGCGGCATCAATCGGACGTGGTTTATGTCGGTGTTGAACGTTCGTTGGAAAACGTGTCGCTGTCTCTGTCAGTCGGGGCCCGCTTGCCGGTGTTTCATTCGGCGATTGGGCGTGCGATTTTGGTTGGCATGCGCGAAGACGACCGCGACGCAATTTTTGCGGATGCTGCACGCGACGACAAAGACGGCGACACCACACGACGTCGCGAATTTGCAACCGCATTGGCGGAATACGAAAGCGTCGGCTATTGCTCTAGTTGGGGGGAATGGCGCGCGGATGTGAACGGCATCGCAGTGCCTGTGCAATCCCTCGGCGGCAGTCGCGTGTTTGGATTAAACGTTGGCGGCCCGTCATTTCACGTCAAGAAAAAGCAACTGGTCGGCACATATGCCAAGCTGTTGATTGACGCGGCCCAAAGCATTTCAGCGCGGTCCTAGGCGTCTTAAATCCGGTGGTCTTGCAGAACACTTTTGCAGTGAGAGGAATCGCTTGATCAAACGAAACGCAATTTCGCTACGCGGATTAGGAAGACGTCGCGTCGCTGAAAATGCCCTTGCGTCACTTTTTTCCATTTTTAAAGGTCGATGTAATCATTTGCGGCGCGGGAATGGTTTGCGTACGCTTGGTGACACTGGCGGTTATCAGTTGCATTCACGAGGTATGCGTTAATTTTTGAATTTTATATTTAACAATTTCAATCACCTGATGATCATACTTAATGTCAATACCTGCAAAAATGCTCTGAGGTACTCGTTATGAGTGCTGGCAACAAGTGCCTAAAAAGTGATCGTTTCGCCTTGATAACAGGCGATGTTGATCGCGACCCTTATGCTTGACTTATATCCCATCTGTGCGAGCCTGCTCAACATACCGACACCACTGCAAATGTACTTTGAGACATGTCGGAAAGATGTTCTAGGGAGGAACAAATATGCGTAAATCCATGAAGCTCGGCTTGGGCGCTGTACTGGCACTGACTGTCAGCTCTGCCGCTGTCACCGCCGACACAATCAAAGTTGCCTTTATCGATCCACTGTCTGGCCCGTTTGCCAGCACCGGCACCAACGGTCTGCACCAATTTGAATTCGCGGCCGACTACATGATCAACCAAAACGGTGGCGTCCTTGAGGGCGACATGTTCGAAGTTGTTGGTTTCGACAACAAGATCAGCCCGAAAGAGTCGCTGATCCAGCTGCAAGTCGCAATTGACCAAGGCATCCGTTTCATCGCGCAAGGCAACTCTTCTGGTGTTGCGAACGCGATCACCGAAGCGGTCAACAAGCACAACAAACGCAACCCTGACGACCGCGTTCTGTTCTTGAACTACGCAGCGGTTGATCCAGCCCTGACAAACGACAAGTGCAACTTCTGGCACTTCCGCTTTGACGCCAACGCCGACATCAAAATGGACGCGCTGACAGACGTTATGGCAGCGGACGAGAGCATCAAAAAAGTCTACGTTATCGGTCAGGACTATTCCTTTGGTAAGGCTGTTGCGGCGGCTGCGGTTGCAAACCTGACGGCCAAACGCCCTGACATCGAAATCGTCGGCAACGAATTGCACCCGATCGGCAAAGTAAAAGACTTTACCCCGTATTCACGCAAAATCGTTGCCTCCGGCGCGGACGCTGTGATCACTGGCAACTGGGGCTCCGACATGTTGGGTCTTGGCAAATCCGTGATTGAAAACGGCTATACTGGCCCGATTTACACGTATTATGCGGCTGGCTCCGGTATCACCGGTGCATTTGGCGAAACCGGCAAAGGCGTGATCCGTCTGGTTGGCGAAGGTCAAATCAACCCGCCAGTGTCTGACGCGGCAAGCGACTACTACAACGCGTTCAAGGTGAAATTCCCGGACGGCAACGTTGACCAGCCGCGCATTTCCAACGTGATCGGTATGTTGGCACAAGCCATCAATGCAGCCGGCACCGCGGATGATGTTGTTGCAATCGCAACGGCACTTGAGGGCATGGAATACGACGGCATCTTCGGCTCCAAGATCTTTATGCGTCCGAACGATCACCAAGCGATCCAGGATGTTCACATCTCGGCGCACACAAACGAAGGTGTGACATTCACGTATGACGGATCTGACTACGGCACAGTCACTGAAACAACAGTTTCAATGGCCGCCATGGACAGCACGTCAACCTGCGACATGCAGCGCCCATAAGGGATCGCTCATACGCGCCTGTCCCGCTGATGCGGGGCGGGCGTTTCTAACTTTACCACCGAAACATCGCCAAAAATCTTGGGGGACAGATGGAACTCGTACTCGTCAATCTAATCGACGGGCTGGTGACTGGACTGCTGTTGTTTATGCTTTCCGCCGGCCTGACGCTGATTTTCTCCATGATGGGCGTTTTGAACTTCGCTCATGCCAGCTTTTACATGCTTGGGGCGTATTTCGCCTTTCAGATCAGCCTTGCGCTGGGGTTCTGGATGGGGCTGCTGATCGCGCCGATCATTGTTGGTGTCCTTGGGGCAGGGGTTGAGCGATACGGGCTACGCCGTGTGCATCAATACGGTCACGTGCCCGAGCTGATCTTTACCTTTGGCCTCGCGCTGCTGATCGAAGAACTGGTGCAGTTCCTCTGGGGTAAGAACCAGATGGCCTACAATATTCCGGATGTGCTGAATTTCACAGCCTTCGCAATCGCGGGCAATTCCATTCCTGCATACAAGATTTTCATGATCTTCATCTCGGTCGCGATCTTTATCGGGCTGTTGTATGTGCTGACGCGCACCCGTGTCGGCATGATCATCCAAGCTGCGTTGAACTATCCCAAAACGGTTGAGGCCTTGGGCCACAATGTACCACTGATTTTCATGGGCGTCTTTGGGGTTGGCACAGCGCTGGCCGGTGTCGCCGGAGTGATCGCGGGGCCAGTGCTGGGCACGTTCCCGGGCATGGCATTTGTGCTGGGATCTATTGTGTTTGTGACAATCGTGATCGGTGGCCTTGGATCACTTTGGGGCGCCTTGGTCGCGTCACTGCTGATTGGCTGGATCACGACATTTGCCAAATCCTACAACCTGGCCATGTCCGACGTTCTGAACGCGATCGGCATTGCCACACCGGAAAACCTTGCCGATAATGTTTTCAGAGACCTCTGGACCGTCACAAGCCCGCAAATCGCGGATATTTTGCCCTACATCCTGATGGTCCTGATCCTGATTTTCCGCCCTTACGGCCTATTGGGGAACCGTGACGCATGAGCGATACAGCTAAAACAACCGCTTCACCGCTGCGCGCAGGGGCAATGTCCCTGACGCTGGGCCCTTGGATCGTGGCCGCCTTGCTGCTGCTGGTCTTGCCGTTCATTTTTGACAACAATTCGTCGATCACGATCATGAACCAAATGTGGATCACCGTGATTTTTGCCTTGGCATACAACATGTTGCTGGGCCAAGGCGGGATGCTATCCTTTGGGCACGCGGTCTACATGGGCATGGGCGGGTTCTTGTGCATGCACGTGATGAACTACGTCGAAGACTTTGGCATCGCGCTGCCGCTACCCGTTCTGCCGCTGTTTGGTGGTTTGTTCGGGATGGGTTTTGCCATGCTGATCGGTGCCATTTCGACCAGTGGGGCAGGCACGCGGTTTGCCATGATTTCGCTTGGCATTGGCGAACTGGTCGCGGCCTGTTCGGTTATCATCGTTGCGTTTTTCGGCGGCGAAGAAGGCATCTCGGGCGATCGCACCTACGGCCTGCCATTCTTCGGCATCGAGTTCCTGAAACAGATCGAAGTCTACTATCTGATTTCATTCTGGCTGATGTTGTCGGCCGCCCTGATGTACCTGTTCTCGCGCACGCCCGTCGGTCGCATGGCAAACGCTGTGCGTGACAATCCAGAGCGCGCGCAGTTCTTGGGTTATTCATCTCGTTGGGTCCGGTTCTACAGCTTTATGGCATCCGGTTTCTTCTGCGGGATTGCGGGTGGCCTGTTCGCCATTAACTACGAAATCCTGACCGAAGAAAACCTGAACACCTCGTCATCCGGCATCATCCTTTTGGTAACCTTTTTGGGCGGCGTCGGCTTCTTTTTCGGGCCGATCATCGGGGCAATCGCCTTCACGCTTTTGCAGACAGTTCTGTCGCTCGAAACCGAGCTTTGGGCGTTCTACGCCGGGGCGTTGTTCCTTGCCACAGTGATGTATTTCCCCGGCGGTTTAGCGGGGTTGATCATGATGCACGTGCCCGCCTTCAAGTTCGGAAACGCAGGAAAACTTGTGATGCCCTACGTCAAAACCTTGATCCCGGGGCTGATTACGGTGCTTGGCATCGCGGCCTTGGTCGAGATGATCTTTCACTATCGCCACGCGTCTGTGGGCGATGATGAAATGACGATCTTTTGGACGACGTTTGACAGCCACGCGGTAGTGCCTTGGGTCATCGTGACCGTCATCACAGCCATCGCATTCTACATCACAAAAACCACAGCCCCGGACCTGAAAGAAGCATGGGGCGATGCCAACACACCACCAACGACAGGAGGTGACGCATGAGCGCTGCACTTGAACTCAGCGGGCTGACCAAAAGTTTTGGCAAAGCCGAGATTATCCGCGGCGTTGACCTGTCGATCGGCAAAGGTGAACGGCATGCCATCATCGGGCCAAACGGGGCGGGGAAATCGACGCTGTTCAACTTGATCACAGGTCGTTTTGCGCAAACTGCTGGTACGATTTCGCTGCATGGTCACAATCTGGCGGGGCTTGAGCCGTATCAGATTAACCGCATGGGGCTGTCGCGCTCGTTCCAGATCACCAATATTTTCCCTGCGATGACTGTTTTTGAAAACGTGCGGTGTTCGCTGTTGTGGTCGATGGGGTACAAATATTCGTTCTGGAATTTGGTGTCGCGGTCCAAAGCGTTGACCGAAGGTGCTGAGCAGATCCTAGAGCAAATTAACCTTACGGCACGGCGCAATCTGCCGGCTGGTGTGCTGTCGTACGCCGAACAGCGTGCGCTGGAAATCGGGATCACCATCGCCGGTGGTGCCGACGTCATCATGTTGGACGAACCGACCGCTGGCATGAGCCATTCCGAAACAGATTACATCGTTGAGCTGATCCGCAAAGTCACCGAAAACAAAACCCTGATCATGGTCGAACACGACATGGGCGTGGTGTTTGGACTGGCTGATTACATCTCAGTTTTGGTCTACGGCGAAATCATCGCAACGGGACGCCCCGAAGAGGTGCGCGGCAACGCTAAGGTCCAAGAAGCCTACCTGGGCGAAGCATTGGAGGATGAACACTGATGCTAGAAGTCACTGATCTACATGCCTATTACGGCAAATCCCACATCCTTCAGGGTGTAAATCTGAACGTGCAAGAGGGCGAAATCGTAGCGCTGCTGGGCCGCAATGGCGTGGGCCGTTCGACCACCTGCAAGGCGATCATGGGCGAAGTGCCACCACAAGGGTCGGTCAAGTTTCGTGGTCAGGAAATCGCTGGTAAAAAGGCCTTTGAGATTGCCAATCTGGGGCTTGGATATGTTCCTGAGAACCGCGATATCTTTCCCGGTTTGACCACGCGCCAAAATCTGATTTTAGGAATGAAGCCCGGTCAAAAGGCGGGCACGGGGCGTTGGACGATGGAAAACATGTTCGACATGTTCTCGAATCTGAAGGAACGCGCGGACGTCGAAGCATCCGTGATGTCCGGCGGCGAGCAACAGATGTTAACCATGTGCCGCACGTTGATGGGTGACCCTGAATTGGTCATGATCGATGAACCGACAGAAGGGCTATCGCCGCAAATGGTGAAACGCGTCGCTGATGTTTTGCAGGAAATCGCAAAGCGCGGTGTTGCCACGTTACTGGTCGAACAAAAGCTATCGATCGCTATGGATATCGCGGATCGCGTTTATGTCATGGGCCACGGGCAGGTGCAGTTCGAGGGCACACCGGACGAGCTGCGCGGACGTGACGATGTGCGCAAAGAGTGGCTCGAAGTATAGGGTTGGTTTGGGCCGTTACTGGCCCAAACGCCATTCTAGATCGCTGAGGGAATCCTTGCCGTAAAACATCTCGTCCCCGATGAACATTGCGGGTGACCCATAGATGCCACGCGCAACGGCAGCAGCGGTAACATCGGCTAAATTTGATTTTATATCAGCGTCTTGCGACGCGTTCATAATGTCCCTTGTCGGCAAATCGGCAGCATCCAGCACGTCGGTGATGACAGCGATATCCGCCAACGCCTTGCCCTGCACCCACATCGCATCAAATATGGCGTCTATGTATTTGCTTTCCCAAGGTTTTCCTTGTGCAAACACAGCCGCGCGCATCAGGTTTAGCGAATTCACAGGGAAATGCGGGTTGAACAAAAACGGCGTCTGGTGCCGTTCAAGAAAGCGCGCCATTTCAACACGCATATAATCAACCTTGCCCGGGATATCTTTGAAGGCCAGCATCGGGGCTTGGTTGTTGGTGGATTTGAACACACCGCCCAGCAGGATCGGTTTCGAAATGACCTGCGCGTCATAACGTGCTGTGATTGTTGGCAAAACCTTGTGCACCAAATAGGCGTTAGGGCTGCTGAAATCGTAGTAAAACTCAACGTCGCGCATCTAGAAAGTCTCCTTAAAGGGGCGAATGTCCATTTCGAACGTCCACGCGTCTTTGGGTTGATGATACAGCTGCCAATAGGTTTCGGCGACCGACGTTGGATCTAACAGATCACCGTCCTGAACCCCTTGACCGGCTTTGGCCTTAAGATCACGCACCCAAGCTGTATCGACACCTGCATCAATCACCAAGTGGGCAACGTGAATGCCCAACGGCCCAAGTTCGCGCGCCATCGATTGCGCCAGCGCCTTGAGCCCGTGTTTCGCGGATGCAAACGCTGCGAACCCAGACGCGCCGCGCATGCTAGCTGTCGCACCGGTGAAAAAGATCGCGCCATTGCCGCGTGGCACCATAACGTTTGCTGCGGCTTGCCCGGTTAGAAATCCGCCAAAACACGCCATTTCCCAGACCTTGCGGAACACCCGCGCTGTGGTTTCGCGGATGCCAAAGCGCACGTTGCCGCCGACGTTATAGATCACCAAATCCAGAGGTCCGATGTCGCGTTCGATTGTTGCAAACACCAGTGCGATGTCATCTTCGTCGCGTGCGTCCAGATGAAAGCCGTGGGCGACGCCACCTGCGGCTTTGATCTCGGCCTCTAGTGGCGCCAGTTTTGCGCCGTTCCGCCGGCCCAGACAGACCGTAAAACCACCCTGTGCAAAGCGTTTTGCAATCGCAGCGCCGATGTAATCACCGGCACCCACGATCAGGATTGTTCCGCTCATAGTGCGTGCGCCTTTTGAAAGGCAGGGCGCGCAATCAGGCGATCCGCATAGGCGTTTAGGTTGGGCAGATTATCGAGGTAGTCGCCAAACCGGCTGATGCCAGTGATGTTATGACCCAGCATGATATCCGCGCCTGAAAAGTCGCCTGCCAGAAATTTGCGCCCCTGCATATGGGTTTCCACGGTTGTTAACATCTGACCCAACAGCTTTTGGGCGCGCTTGACATTGACCTCATTGCGCCGCTCTGGCGGCAGGATCACGGTCTCGACAATGATCGTGTTAATCGGGGGCATCATCATGCCTTCGCTATAGTGAAGCCATTGTAAATAAGCCGGAAAATCATCGGAACCCACATCAGGCCGCATGCGTCCACCTGCATGCCGCGCAAGGATGTATTCCACAATTGCGCCGCTTTCAAAGATGGTCACATCGCCGTCAACCAACACAGGAACACGGCCGTTTGGGTGCACTTTTAGAAACGATTCTTGGCGCATTTCCTTGTCGCCCAGCGTAAAGCGGATCAGTTCGTAATCCAGCCCGAGTTCTTCTAGCAGCCACGCAATCCGCACCGCACGTGTGTTGGGGGCAAAGTAGAGTTTCAGCATCAGCGCATCCTTGTGTTTGTCATAGGCTAGGGCGCGAAAATCGCTGCGTCAAACAGACAGTTGCGTCACGGTTTGTGCTTTGAATTGCTGCGATGTGCGGTCACACTTGTGGTGCAATCGTCACAGGAGTTGAACATGGCTGACAGCAGTTGGATCACGCGGATTAACCACGAAAACGGTGTTGTCGAGCTGAGCTTGAACAGCCCGCCGGTCAATGCGCTGACGCCTGAGGCATTGATCGGCTACCGCGATGTGTTTCTTGATCTAGGGGCGGATGATGCCGTGCGGGCAATCGTTTTGTCCAGCCCGCTCAAAGTGTTGTCCGCAGGGCTGAACCTAAAGGCAGCGCAGGGGTTTGATCAAGCTGAACAACGCGCAATTGTTGACGGTTTGAACCAAGGGTTTCTCGCGCAGTATGCCTGCCCAAAACCGGTGATTTGTGCCGCCGCAGGCGCTGCGATTGCAGGTGGGTTTTTCTTTGTGCTGGCCAGTGATCATCGGATCGCCAGCCCTAATGCCCAATTTGGGCTGGCAGAGGTGCGGGTCGGCGTTGATTTTCCCGTTGGACCTTTCGAAATCGCGCGGGCGACTTTGTCTACCAATGACTTGCGCCGTTTGATTTTGCGCGGCCAACCGATTGGCGCCGACGACGCCTTGGCCGCAGGGATCGTCGACAAAATCGTGCCGCGTGAGGATGTCTTAAGCGAGGCGCTAAAAGATGCCGCTGAATTTGGCGCATTGCCGTCCATCGCCTACGCATCGATCAAGCATCAGATCAGAGGCGAGGTAATCGCCAAAATCAAGGCTGCGACGGCTGACGCACCAGCGGCTTGGTTCAACACCCAAACCCGCGCCGCAATGCAAAAGATGTTGGGGTAAGAATATGGCACGGTTGGATAAATCAAAACTATCGCGGATTGCGACCTGGATGCAGCACTACGTGGATGAGCGTCGGTTTGCGGGCGCGTCCGTGCTGATCAATCAAGGCGGACAAGAGGTGTATTTTCACGCCACCGGCCTGCGGGATGTGCAAGATGAATTGCCGTTCGAACGCGATACTGTGGCGCGTATTTATTCGATGACCAAACCAGTCACCTCTGTCGCATTGATGATGTTGGTGGAACGTGGATTGCTGCATTTGGACGCGCCGTTGTCGCGGTTCATCCCTGAGTTTTCGGAATGCCGCGCGCTGATCCCGAATGCCAGCGACATCACACAAACTGAACCTTGCGCCTGTCCAACGCTGCATCAATTGCTAACGCACACCTCCGGTCTTAGCTATCCGTTTAACCCCGGCGTGCTGGGCAAAGCGATGATGGAGGAGGACCTGGTTTTCAAATGTGATCAAGGCCCGCTCGCTGATTTATGTCGTTCGCTCGCGGCCTATCCGCTGGCGTTTCATCCGGGGCAGCGGTGGGAATATTCGGTCGGTATTGATGTGATCGGTCGCGTGATCGAAGTCGTGACAGGCCAGACTTTGGAACAGGCGTTACAAGACATGATCTTGGGTCCACTTGGCATGGGGGAAACCGCGTTTTCACTGCCCAAACAAGCACATGGCCGCTTTGCGTCGCTCTACACACCGTTGGCTGGCAGCGCGATGGATTTGAATGCAGCCCAAACCGGGAGCGAGACTTTGCGCTGTGTCGATCGCACGACAGGTTCGCCGTTTTTAGAGGCCAACATGCATTCCGGCGGCGGTGGATTGGTCGGTACGATCGATGACTACATGAAGTTCACCGAGATGCTACGCGGTGGCGGCGCGCTAGGTGATGTGCGCCTGCTGTCTGCGTCGACGATGTCGTTTATGATGCGCAACCATTTGGCCGGCGACATCGCGTCCATGGGCCCAAGCAGCTTTGCCGAGCAACCGATGGATGGCATGGGGTTCGGCATCGGCGGGGCGGTTGTACTGGATCCGGCCCTTGCCCGATGTCCGGGGTCTGTGGGCGATTTCAGCTGGGGTGGCATGGCCTCAACCTTCTTTTGGGTTGATCCGGTGTATGACATTTCGGTGGTGTTTTTCACGCAGTTGTCGCCATCATCATCCTACCCCGCGCGCCCTGAACTAAAGGCGATCCTGCACGGTGCCCTGACATGAGCGCACCAGTTTTGTGGGAACCCACGGCGGATAGATATGCGGCATCAACCATGGCCGCGTTCGAACGATTTTTAGATGAGGATCGTGACCTGACATTCTCTGATTACAACGAAATGTGGAACTGGAGCGTCACTGATTTAGATGGATTTTGGTCAGCTATCTGGTCGTTTTTCAACATTCAATCCTCAACGCCGTACACAGAAATATTGGGCAACCGCGACATGCCCGGTGCGGCGTGGTGCGCGGGTGCGCATTTGAATTACGCAGGTCAAACCCTGTCTCACGCTACGGATCGCGCCGATGACATTGCAATCGTTGTGCAGTCAGAAACCTTTGGGCGCAGTGAACTGACGTGGGGTGAATTGGCCCAACAGGTTGCTAATACCGCCGCGCATTTTCGCGCCCAAGGGGTCGTCAAAGGTGACCGGGTTGTCGCGATTTTGCCCAACACGCAGACCGCGCTGATCGCGTTTTTGGCCAGTGCCAGCATCGGCGCAATTTGGTCGCTGTGCGCCCCTGACATGGGGCACGTCGCAATTTTGGATCGGTTCAAACAGATCGAACCCAAGGTGCTGATCGCACAAGACGGTTATGTGCACGCGGGCAAACACATCGACCGCAGCGAAGTCGTTTCGCAGATCGCAAATGGCCTGCCCAGCGTGACGCACCGCTTGATGGTGCCGGTTAGTCAATCGCTGCCGGACGGGTGGTCCGCTTGGTCCGACGCGATCACAGGTGACCATGTTCCAGACTTTGCCCAAGTGCCGTTCGATCACCCGCTTTGGATCGTCTACAGTTCTGGCACCACGGGCAACCCCAAACCGATTGTGCACGGGCACGGCGGCATCATTCTAGAGGCGGCGAAACAGTCGCTGCACCATGATTTGGGTGCCAAGGATCGCTTTGCATGGATGACGTCGTCGGGCTGGATCATGTGGAACGCGCAGTGGATGGCGTTGGGGCAGGGCGCGCGTGTGGCCATGTTCGACGGCGCGCCGCACTACCCCGACATGGGCGTGATCTGGCGGTTTGTCGCCGACGAAGGGCTGACATATTTCGGCGCAGGTGCTGCCTTTTTCTCAGGCTGTCTCAAGGCTGGGATTACACCGCGCGATGATGTGGATTTAGGCGCCTTACGTTCGCTTGGATCAACCGGATCGCCACTGTCCTCTGATGCGTATGACTGGGTTTATACGCAGGTCAAACAGGACGTGTGGCTGGCCCCGATTTCAGGCGGTACCGATCTGGCCGGTGCTTTTGTGCTTGGGCATCCGGGCATGGCTGTGCGCGCTGGCGAAATGCAATGTCGCGCGCTTGGCAATGCGGTTCATGCGTTTGACGAGGCGGGACATCCGCTGATCGGGCAGGTCGGTGAATTGGTTTGCACACAACCGCTGCCCTCAATGCCGCTGTTCTTTTGGGGCGACGAAGACGGGTCGCGTTTGCACGACAGTTACTACGACACGTACCCCGGAATTTGGCGGCACGGCGACTGGATCGAGATAAAGGAAGACGGATCATCGGTGATCTACGGGCGTTCTGATGCGACGATCAATCGCAAAGGATTGCGCATGGGGTCCGCCGAAATTTATCAGGCAGTAGAAGGGCTTGACGTGGTTTTAGACAGCTTGGTCGTTGATCTGGAATTCTTGGGTCGTGACAGTTTTATGCCGCTGTTTGTCGTGACCAAAGCCCCGCTAACTGACGCAATCAAAGAACAGATCAATCAAGCCATCCGCACCTCGGTTTCTGCGCGGTTTATCCCGAATGAAATCATCGAAGTCACCGAGATTCCGCGCACGCTGTCGGGTAAAAAGCTTGAAGTTCCGGTGAAAAAGCTGCTTTTGGGCGGTGACCCTAGCAAAGTGGTCAATCGCGACTCGATGGCCAATCCGGACAGTTTCGATTTCTTTATGGCTTACGCGAAAGGGCGGGCATGAGCGACGCACATGACATTCTGCTGAATCTCCTTGAGGTCGAACGCCTTGAGGTCGATCTGTTTCGCGGTCTTGGCAATGGCGGCGAAACGCCAACGCGCATTTTTGGCGGGCAGGTGATCGCGCAGGCTTTGGCCGCTGCCTATCAAACAGTTGATGAACGCCTGTGCCACAGTTTGCATGCGTATTTTATCCGACCGGGCGATCCGAAAATTCCGGTGATCTATCAGGTGGATCGCGCGCGGGATGGCGGTAGTTTCACAACACGTCGCGTAATTGCTGTGCAGCACGGCAAGCAAATTTTGAACATGTCCTGTTCGTTTCACGTTGACGAGGACGGGTGGGAACACCAACATCCGATGCCGGACGCCGATGGGCCTGACGGGCTAAAAGACCGCACGGAATTGCAGGATGAAATCGTCGATCGCATTCCCGAAAAATTCCGCAAGGAATTTCTGCGCCAACGCCCGATTGACATTCGCGAAGTCGCCCCGCGTGATTTCTTTGAGCCAACGAAAATGGACGACGTGAACCACCTGTGGTTCCGTATGTCTGCTGCCGCTGGATCCAGCCCACAAATGCAGCATTGCCTGCTGGCGTATGCGTCTGACATGAACCTGCTTGGGTCATCCTTGCGTCCGCACGGCGTGACGTGGGTCAAAGGCGAGGTGATGATGGCCAGCCTTGACCACGCCATGTGGTTTCACGCGCCTGCGCAATTTCAGGACTGGCATTTGTACACGATGGACAGCCCCTGGAGCGGTGGTGCGCGTGGTTTCAATCGTGGCGCAATTTATGACCGCCACGGTACGTTGATCGCCTCGACCGCCCAAGAAGGGCTGATCAGGCCGCTAAAACCACGCGATTAGGCGTCAAACCCGCCGTATTTGCGGTTTAGCTTGCGCATACCCCCGATCCAACGGTCGTAGTTTTCGGTCTTGGCGCGCATGTAGCCAATGACTTCGGGGTGCGGCAGAACAAGGAATGTTTCGGCGCGAATGGTGTGCACGCAAGCCTCGGCCACGGGCTCAGGCTCCATCATGCCGTCAATCGCAGCGACGTGATCCTCGTGGCCTTTGGTCATTTCGGTGCGCACCGCTTGGGGGCACAGAACCGACACTTTGATCCCTTGATCGCCGTAAGTCATCGCCATCCATTCCGCCAAACCCACCGCGGCATGTTTTGTGACGCCGTAGGGCGCGCTGCCAACTTGGTTCAGCAGCCCTGCCGCCGACGACGTATTCAACAAATAGCCACCGCCGCGTTCAGACATCAGCGGCACCAAATGGCGCGCAGCCCAGACGTGGCTCATGACGTTGATGTCCCAGATGCGTTGCCAGTCGTCGTTGCCAACCTCGACGCCGCCCGCGACCGAGATACCGGCGTTTGAACAGAATAGGTCGATGGGGCCAATGTTCGCCTCGACGTGGTCGATCATTGCGGTGATTTCGGATTCAACAGCAACATCAACGGTATAGGCGTGTCCGTTCATGTCGTTTGCCGTGACTTTGGCACCCACAGCATCGCGGTCCACACAAATGACGGCCTTGGCACCCTCGGCTGCGTAGCGGATGCACATGGCTTTGCCGATACCGCTGGCAGCACCGGTAACGACGATGATTTTATCCTTGAGTTCCATAGGTTACGCCCACATGCTAGAGCCGCCACAGACGGTTAACGCCTGTCCGGTCATGTATTTGCTGGCATCAGAACCAAGGTAAACGGCAAGGCCCGCAAAATCCTCTGGTTCGCCTAAACGGCGCAACGGGATGCCCTTGGAATATTTTTCCTCGACGCCCGGTTTGTCCCACAATTCGCGGGCAAAATCGGTTTTAACCAACCCCGGGCAGATCGCGTTGAACCGGATGCCTTGCGGGCCGAATTCCATCGCCAGATTGCGCACCAAACCGATCAGCGCCAGTTTGGACATCCCGTAAGTGCCAAGGCTGTCTGACGCTTTGAACGCGCCGATGGACGAGGTGAACATCATCGATCCGTTGCCCTTGGCGGCCATGTCGGGTGCGACCATTTTGGCAAGCCACAGGTTGGATTGCACGTTTGCGTTCATCGTGCGTTCGTAGGCTTCGTCCGAGATGCCGGCGATCGGGCCAAAATACGGGTTCACACCGGCGTTGCCGACCACAATATCGATGGGTCCGGCGATTTCGTGGGTCTTGTCCACCAGCGCTTGCAGCGAATCCTTGTGCACAATGTTGGCCGCGACGCCATAAGCGCGCGTTGCCCCGACAGCCGCGTTGATTTCCGCCGCAGCCGCATCCAGATCGTCTTGCGTGCGGGCCGAAATCACCACGGTTGCGCCTTGTTCAGCGAGCCCCTTGGCCATCTCGAACCCCATGCCTTTGGACGCGCCGGTTAACAGCGCGACCTTGCCAGTCAGGTCAAACATTTTCATCCGCGCACACCTGCTGAACCAAGGGCCTTGTTTTGGGATTTGGCCGCATCCTGACGCGAATTGCTGTCTTTGAAGGTCTGGACTTCGTGACGGGCGATGACGTGGTGGTGTACCTCATCGGGGCCATCTGCGTAGCGCAGTGTGCGTTGTTGGGCGTACATTTGCGACAGCGGCGACCATTGGCTGATGCCTGTCGCGCCGTGGACTTGCATGGCCTGATCAATGATATCGCAGACCTGCTCAGGCACTTTGGCTTTGATCATCGACACCCAAATGCGGGCCTCTTTGTTGCCTAGAACGTCCATCGCTTTGGCGGCTTTCAGAACCAACAGGCGCATGGATTCGATTTCGATTTTGGCGCGCGAAATCGTCTCCATGTTCTTGCCCAAATCAACGATCTTTTTGCCAAAGGCGACACGGTTCAGACCACGATCAATCATCAGATCAAGCGCCTTTTCGGCCTGCCCAATAGAGCGCATGCAGTGGTGGATGCGGCCAGGTCCAAGACGCACTTGGCTGATCTCGAAACCACGGCCTTCGCCCCACAGAATATTCTCTTCTGGCACGCGGACATTGTCGAATTTAATGTGCATGTGACCGTGTGGTGCATCATCGTGGCCAAAGACATGCATTGGTCCCAGGATTTCGACACCGGGTGTATCAATCGGCACAAGGATCTGGGATTGCTGGCGGAATGCCTCTGCGTCTGGCGAGGTTTTTACCATAACAATCATGATCTTACAGCGCGGGTCACCGGCACCGGAAATGTAGTATTTTTCACCGTTCATGACCCACTCGCCGTTTTCCAGCACCGCTGTCATGCCGATGTTCTTGGCATCCGACGAGGCACGGTCCGGTTCAGTCATCGCAAAAGCAGACCGGATTTTACCGGCCAAAAGCGGCTTGAGCCATTCGTCTTTTTGCGCTTGGGTGCCGATGCGTTCCAGCACTTCCATGTTGCCGGTGTCAGGCGCGGAACAGTTTAGCGTTTCCGAGGCGAGTGAATTTTTGCCCAACTCGGCCGCGATGTAGGCGTAGTCAAGGTTTGCCAGCCCTTCGCCGGTTTCAGCGTTGGGTAAAAAGAAGTTCCACAACCCGCTGTCGCGCGCCTTTTGCTTGGCGGTTTCCAGCAATTCCAGCTGACCGGGTGCATACGACCAACGGTCCGCGCGGCCTTCACCCAGACGGTGGTATTCTTCGGAAATCGGATCGACGTTTTCACGAATGTGTTTGATGACCGCAGCCAGCAGTGGCTTGGCCTTTTCGGACATTTCGAGGTTGTTCATTTCGAGTGGTTCGGACATGTGGTGGCTCCTGATATTAGCGTCAGCCCAAAGGGCAGGTTATTTGTTCACCCAGTTGGGTTTGCGTTTTTCAACAAAGGCGGTGACGCCTTCGCGGTGATCCTCGGTTTTCATCAAATCGCCCAAGACTTCGTAGGAATAGGCAAGGCTGTCATCCAGCCCTTCGGCTTTGTTCAACGCGTTCAAAACACGTTTGGTGGCGCGCACAGACGACGGACATTGTGCGGCGATGTTTTGCGCCAAATCCATGGCGGTTTTCATCAGATCAGCGGCAGGCACGACCGCATTTAAAATGCCATAGCCTTCGGCTTCAGCCGCAGACATGTTGCGCCCTGTGAACAACAATTCGTTGGCTTTGGTCCGTGACATGAACCGTGACAGGCGCTGGACGCCGCCGGTGGCTGCAAAGAACCCAACCTTGACCTCGGGCAGGGCGAATGTCGCGGTGTCTGCGGCAAGGATCATGTCGCACGACAGCGCCGTTTCAAACCCGCCGCCCATGGCAAATCCGTTGACAGCTGCGATGATCGGCTTGTCCAGATCAAAGCGTTTGGACAGGCCTGCGAACCCGGTATCAGGTACGGTTCCACCCTTGCCAGAGGCCGAGTATTTCAGGTCGTTGCCCGCGCTAAAGGCCTTGGGGCCGGCACCGGTTAAGATCGCCACCCAAAGGTCTGAATTGTCACGAAAATCATTCCAGATCGCATCCATTTCCATGTGCATCGGCGGGTGCACGCAGTTGTACACATCGGGGCGGTTCATGGTGACAATCAGCACATTGCCTTGCACCTCGGTGGTGACGAATTCATTGGCCATATCTTAGGTTCCTTTTGCGGTGATCAGGCCACCGGTGTCGATTTCTGTAAACTTGCCGCCCGATGCTGCCAGCTTGCGCAGCGTGTCGGCCGGGGCAAAGGCAGGATCATCCGCGCCAAGGCGTTCCATCGTGTCCAGCACGGCCTGCGCGCCCACCATGTCGCCGTACAAAATCGGGCCGCCTTTGTCGGGTGGAAAGCCATAGCCATTCAGCCAGACCACATCGATATCCGAGGGGCGCTGCGCCTTGTTTTCCTCGAGAATTTTCACCGCCTCGTTGATCATCGGATGGATGCAAATATCGATGATCTGTTGGCGGTCCATCGTGGTGGGCTCGGCACCCGTGATATCGCGAATAATGCCAGCTGTGACGTCAGACGGAACGGGACGGCGATTTTCGTCGTAGTCATAAAACCCCGCTTTGGTTTTTTGCCCGCGACGATCCAGTTCGCACAAAGCGTCGCGGATCGGATTGTCGGTTGTGGCCCCCTTGGACCAGCCGATATCAAGACCGGCAAGGTCCGACATTTGAAATGGCCCCATTTTGAAGCCAATACTGTTTAATGCGGCGTCCACATCCCACGGCATCACACCCTGATAGACCAATTTACCGGCTTGGATTTGGCGGGCAAACAAGATGCGATTGCCGACAAAACCCGGACAAACCCCAACCAGCGTCGCAATCTTGTTGATGCGTTTGGCAAGGTCCATCGAGGTCGCAACCACATCATCAGCGGTGTGTTCAGCGCGCACAATTTCCAACAACTTCATTACGTTAGCCGGTGAGAAGAAATGTAACCCGATCACATCTTGTGGGCGTCCGGTGTGCGATGCGATTTCGTCAATGTCGAGTGCAGAGGTGTTCGTCGCCAAAATTGCACCTTGCTTCATCACGCGCCCGAGTTCCGTGAAAATAGTTTTCTTGAGGTCCATGTTTTCAAACACAGCCTCAATCACCAGATCGCATTCCGCCAGTTCGGAAACCGCCAAAGATCCGTGAAAACGGGCCATCCGTGCTTCGACTTCGTCTTGGGGAAAGCGGCCTTTGTCGCAGGAGCGTTGGTAGTTGCCGCGCACGACGGCGAGGCCGCGATCAAGCGCGTCTTGTTTGGTTTCTACGATGCGCACATCGATGCCGGCGGTTGCGAAATTCATCGCAATGCCGCCACCCATGGTGCCCGCGCCGATGATGCCAACGGACTTGATGTCACGCAACGGGGTGGTTGGATCAAGGCCCGCGACCTCCCAGGCTTTGTGTCCGGAGGCGGCGATGTAGTCGCCAATTTCGGTTTGTGTCATGCTCATGCGGGGTCTTTCAGGTGATGTTTTTCAGGTGATGTTTTTCAGGCACGCCGTTTGCAAAACACGGCGATCGATTTTGTCTGTGGCACCACGGGGCAGGGGATCGGTTTGGAACCAAATGTGCTGTGGAATTTTGAACTTGGCGATGTGGTCAAGCAAATAGGTTTGGATGTCTTCGGCCGTGGCTTTGGTTCCTGATTTCAGCTGCACACCAGCACCGACAACTTCGCCCAATCGCTCGTGCGGAACCGAAAATGCGCAGGCCTCTGCAACGGCGGGATGACGGTGAAGTGCGCCCTCAACGTCCAGACAAGCGATGTTTTCTCCGCCGCGAATGATGATGTTTTTCTTGCGATCGACGATGGTGATGAACCCATCTTGGTCGATGAAGCCTAAATCACCAGTTTTTAACCAACCGTCTTGAAAAACCTCGGCTGTCGCATCGGGTTTGTTGAGGTAACACCGCATGTTACAGGGGCTTTTTATAGTGATTTCACCCACGTCACCTTGGGGTACTTGGTTACCGTCGTCGTCCAGAAACTTGAGATCCTGAAGCGGTGGGTAAAGTTTGCCAGCGGCACCGGGGCGCGCTGAGTAATCAGCACCTAACATGCCAATTCCGATGGCATTGGTTTCGGTCATGCCCCAGCCGGTTGCGACCTCGGCGTTGGGAAACAGTTCTTCGAGTTCGGCAACTTGGGCGGCAGGGCGTTTTGCGCCACCTGATCCAAGGAAATCAAGGGTCTCCAGCCGTTCATTCATGTCACGCGCAGCAACCATGAGATCGGCAGATTGCGTTGGCACGCCCAGGAACCGGGTAATTTTCTCGTCACGGATAATTTCTACGGCGCGGGTCGCGTCCCATTTCGGCATAACGGCGATTTTGGCACCCGCAGCGATGGACAACAGAAACATCGGATGGGTGGCTGTGACGTGAAACAGCGGCGTTACGATCAAAACCGACGGGCGCGGGGCAGGGTTGTTTGGGTCGGGTTCTGCGTCGGCGACCATCGGGGCCATGACGGCTTGGATTAACCACGACATAACTGCGTTGATCGCGCCGCGGTGGGTTTGCACAACGCCTTTGGGATGGCCGGTGGTGCCCGAAGAATACATGATCGCAAAATCATCGTCAGGCGCGATAACAACGTCTGGTATCGCACTGTTTTTATTTGTGTTATTAAGTTTTGTATAGCTGTGTTCGGCGATCGCTTCGCCGTCGCGCACGCCGACCAAAGTCAATTGCAAATCATCCTGCAAAGGCTGCATTCGTTTGATCCGGTCACCATCGCCAAACACCAGCTTTGCACCGCTGTCGCTGAGCGCGTAGTCCAGTTCGGCTGTCGTCCACCAAGCATTCACAAACACGGTGACGGCACCCACGGATGCAATCGCCATCGTCATAATCATCAGTTCGGGACAGTTGCGCATCGCAATGCCAACAGGCGTGCCATTGGTGACGTCAAATTGGTCACGCAGCACATGCGCCATGCGGTTCACGTCGGCGCAGAATTCATCAAACGTCCAACGCTCGTCTTCGAACACCAGATATTCTAGCGCGCCGTCATTGTGTTGCGGGCGGCTGCCATGCAGCATTGCAGCAATATGAGGCGGGGCGTTTTCAAAGACGCGATAGGACACACCGCGAATGTTTTGTTCCACGACCTTGAACGCAGGATTTTCGGACGTCACATGCGCCAACGCCTGTTCGGGTGTTAGGCCGATCATTGCTGGCGACCTGTCGTGATCCGCTGCGCGCGGCGGTGTGCTGATTGCATTTGATCTCTCCCTGACGGCGCAAAAAACGATGACCGCAGTCGGTCTTGGGTCGCGCCGCTAAACAAGATGCTAAGCTGGAAATCTCTGACTGCCAATACCGCAGAACGGAACGTCATTTCGCAAAATGAGGCTTTGCGCGGGTTTGCGTGACGTCGGGTGCTATTGTGATCCGCCAATTTTAATGGGTTTGCGGAGATATTGCTTTGGTAATGCAGCGCGTTGTCACTGACTTGGCAAGTACCAAAAGCGAGGGGTGTTAACGCTTAACGACGACGGGCAGGGAGCGAGCATTTGCCGATGAAGCAAGCAATCAACAATAGTTGTTGTGAATTGTTATGATATACAATAACAAAACTTCAATTGTTCAGGAAAACACCAATGCTCCACTTTCCCTAAAACGTCCCGCCACATCGTTGAAAATGATGGACGATGTGCTGGTTTGCGATCTTGTCCCACTCTGTCCTTTAGGAAAACACTTATGAAACTGCTTTCTCTTCTGACCCTTTCTGCCATGGCCGCCACACCCGTTTTTGCCCAAGAAACCCGCCAGCTTGACGCCCATGAACATGGGGTTGCACAGCTCGACATTGCGATGGACGGGCAGCAGATTGCGATGGAACTGCATGCGCCGGGGGCCGATATTGTTGGTTTTGAATATGCGGCAGAAAGCGCCGATGACCGCGCGGCTGTTGATAGCGCCGTTGCTGCACTTGCGCGTCCATTGGATCTGTTTGTGCTGCCGGATGCTGCCGGATGTAGTGTCGTTCAGGCCGCCGCCGGGTTGGAAAGCGAAGAGGACCATGACGGCGAGGCCGAAGATCATGATGAGCACGCCAAAGACGATCATGACGACCATAATGACGATCACGACGATCATGAAGAGCAAGCCGGTCACACAGAATTTCACGCGGAATACTTGCTGACGTGTACTGATCCGAACGCTGCGACCGACATTACTTTTGCCTTCTTCGACGCGTTCCCGAATGCGCTAGAGGTCGAAGTGCAACTGATCTCGGACACAGGTGCGAAGTCGTTTGAGGTCGAGCGTGATACACCAACCCTTGATCTGCGCGGCATGTTCTAGGACAGTTGTGATCAATGACTGAGACTGATCCGATCCTGCATTTTGAGGACGTTCGTTACCGCTGGCCGGGGCGGGCGTCTTTTGGCTTGAACATCCCCGATCTGAGAGTGGCGCGGTCCGAGACCGTGCTGCTGCTTGGGGAAAGTGGCGCTGGCAAGTCGACGTTGCTGTCGCTGATTTGCGGCACGGTTCTGGCAGAGTCCGGTCGCGTCTTGGTGGCGGGTCAAAACATCGCGGCGCTGTCAGCGGGCAGGCGTGATCGGTTTCGGGCTGAACAAATAGGGCTTATCTTTCAACAGTTTAACTTGCTGCCATTTGCGAGTGTGCAGGACAACATTCTGCTGCCGCTGCGGTTCGCCCCAAATCGGCGAAAACTGGTGACGGATATGCCCGCCGAGGCCAAGCGGCTTTGCATCGATCTGGGGTTGCCACAGGATGTGCTGAGCGCCAAAGCGGGTGCTCTTAGCGTCGGTCAACAACAGCGCGTCGCGGCGGCCCGCGCATTGATCGGCACACCGCCGATGATCATCGCAGATGAGCCGACATCGTCACTGGACGCCGCCACCCAAGCGACTTTCCTAGAGCTTTTGTTCGCGCAATCACGCGCGCATGGCACAACGCTGCTGATGGTCAGTCACGACGCCCGCTTGTCCAGTCAGTTTGACCGGGTCATTCACATGGCAGACATCGCCAAAACCGATCGGGAACGCGCATGATCCTCCGCCTTGCTCTGGGATCTCTGATCGCCCGTGCGTTAACGGTCAGCATGACAATCCTCGCGATTGCCTTGTCGGTCGCGCTGTTTCTTGGCGTCGAAAAAATTCGGACGGGCGCCAAGGCCAGCTTTGCGGATACGATTTCCGGCACTGACCTGATCGTTGGCGCACGTTCCGGGTCGGTTCAGCTGTTGCTGTATTCGGTGTTTCGGATCGGTAATGCGACCAACAACCTGACATGGCAAAGCTATCAGGACATCGCCGCACGCCCGCAAGTGGATTGGATCGTGCCGATTTCGCTCGGCGACAGTCACCGCCAATTTCGGGTGATGGGCACAACACCGGCGTTTTTTGAACGCTACAAATATCGATCCGGCCAATCGCTTGCGGTGCAGGACGGGGCGATCATGGACGATCTGTTTGATACGGTGCTCGGGGCGGATGTGGCGGCGACGCTTGGTTACGGAATTGGTGACCCGATTGTGGTTTCACATGGTTTGGCCTCGTTTTCGCAGCACAAAGACCAGCCGTTTCGCGTCTCTGGCATCCTTGAGAAAACCGGAACGCCGGTGGATCGCACCGTCATCGTCAGCCTGCGCGCCATCGAAGCAATCCATGTCGATTGGCAAAGCGGGGCGCAAAGGCCGGGCCAGTCCACGCCTGCCGATGTCATCCGGAATATGGATCTCGAACCGCAAGCAGTGTCCGCGGCCCTTGTCGGCGTCAAAAGCCGTTTGCAAGTGTTCGGCTTGCAGCGGTCGATCAATGAATACCCTCAGGAACCCTTGTTGGCGATCCTACCCGGCGTGGCGTTGCAAGAGCTGTGGCAAATCGTGGGCATCGCAGAAACCGCGTTAATCGCCGTGTCGGCAATGGTGGTTGTGACCGCATTGATCGGCATGATGGCGACCATTTTTTCCAGCCTGAATGAACGTCGCCGCGAGATGGCGATCTTTCGGGCTATGGGCGCGCGTCCTCGGGTGGTTTTAGCGCTGCTGGTGCTTGAGGCGATGCTGATGGCGGCCCTTGGTGCGATCCTTGGACTTGCATTTTTGTACGTTGGTTTGTTGATCGGCCAACCGATGATCGACCGCGCCTTTGGCCTGTGGTTGCCGATAGAACCTGTGACACTGCGCGAAATATGGGTTCTGGCGGGTGTCGTCGTCGCTGGCGCAATTGTGAGCATGGTTCCCGCACTCCGTGCCTACCGCATGTCGCTTGCTGATGGTATGATGGTCAAAATTTAAGGAGAAAGGTTGATAAAATGCACCTATCGCGTCGCAAACTGATCACCACCGCTGCCGCCAGCGCTGTCCTCCCGACAACGGGCTTCGCCAAGAGCGCCAAGACCATCACATGGGATGATTTGATCCCGCCCGGATTGCCGTATTCCGAGATCATCGCAGAGGGCGAAATGGACGTGCGCAATGACATTTGGAAACCCGTTTTTGACGCCAATGCCACCAAGCTGAACACAGCGCTTGATGGTGCCTACATCAAGATGCCGGGCTACATTATTCCCATCGATCTATCGACCAATGGCGTGACCAGTTTTGTGTTGGTGCCGTATGTCGGGGCCTGTATTCACACGCCGCCGCCGCCACCAAACCAACTGGTTTTTGTAACGACCAAAACGCCTTGGCCCAGCACTGATCTTTGGGAAGCGGTCTGGGTGACCGGCCTGATGCAGCACGAACTGCAATCGAGGGAACTTGCTGATACCGGCTATCGGTTACGGGCTGACGAAATGGAGGTTTACACGCAGTGAACCCTGACATTTTACGCCGAACTCTGCTTACAAGCATAGGCGCTTTTGCGATTGCGCCAGGACTGGCACGGGCCGAAGATTACATTGATCTGAACTGGACCGATCTGGTTCCAGAAGGGCAGGTTGCGCTTCCGCCAGTGATCCAGGATCTCATTCAGCACGAAGAAACCTCTCTCACCAGCCAACAGCCGGCCTCTAGTGGCGTGCGCAACGACTGGAATGGTCAAATCGTCCGCTTGCCCGGTTTCATCGTGCCAATCGATTACACAGGAACGAGCGTCACAGCGTTCATTTTGGTGCCGTTTGTCGGCGCTTGCGTTCATGTTCCACCACCACCTGCGAACCAGTTGGTTTTCGTAACGACACAAGAGCCGTATGAAAGCACCGGACTGTACGAGCCCGTCAACGTGATCGGAATGTTCGGGGCGGCGTCCATGTCGACACAGCTTGCGCAGATCGGCTACGCATTGTCCGCTGACCGGATTGAGCCGTACCGATCATAGTGCGGGTGTGCGCGATATCTGAACCGCGACTACTATTGCTTTAGACACCGCACGTCAAAGTAGCGCGCACCGGTTACATATCAAACTACGCATAATCCATATTATGTTAAATTTAGATCAACCCACATTACACTGCTGACCGTGAGTACAAAACCTTTAACTTGGGTCCGTAATGATTTAATATCACTAGATATTTGGTAAGTACGTTAGTGTGCTGCGTCTTCCTTTCTAAGACAAAAGAACAGCGTTTGGGATACCGTTTTCAAAGTGATATGCTCCAATTGGCCCTAATTCCAACTGCAGTTTACGATTGTCTCTAAGGGCATCAATTTCACATCAACCGATCACTCTCTCAAAAACTAACGACCATATCTTCGCAATCTTATTCAAAACCCGAACGTGGTCTACTGGTTCCATCGTCAAGATTAGAACGCCGTCGGCAGGCCTAAAACATCCTTTGTCAATCCGGTGTCCGGAAGGCTGACGAGCAAATGGGACAGATATCTGATCTCGACACACCCTGCCCGGTCATGTGACGTCAGCCCACGTGGTGGGTTTGAAACATCAGGGCGGACTTAAGCAGCAGGCAAAGCCGTATCGCGAAACGTCATTTCCCGTGATTTCTAATGTGTGTTGTGCGCAACCTGTTCTATTTTGTCCCTATTACACCCAACCGAGGGCAGTAGGTTTCAGCCTTTGCTGAACTGATTGTCAGGCCGCCATAGCCACAATTCTCTTGGGCCGAAAACGTCACTGCCGATAGATCATGAACATGCTGGATTTCCAAAACGGAGTAAGGTCGTTGGTATAGCCACGGGCGGTTTTCGATCGCCTTGAGATCAGGATTTGGTGGGTTTTCATTGGTGAATGCATAGAAATACAGCGTAAAACCATAAGGTTCGACCGTTTGCACAGACAGCTGGGTCATGCCCCAGCGCAGGATTTCCGGCTCGATGAGCGAAATATCTGCCGTTCTTAAGGTGACAAGATTCAGACACGGCCCGCCGCCCAGTTGGCTAGTATCGTGCGATCCATCCGGGCGATCACCCTTAAACCAATGCTCAATCAGCTCGACGGTAAAACCTTCGGGATCAGTGACATGGGCCAAATACCCGATGTCGCGGAACTGTTTGGGGTCTGTGCATGTAACACCCGCGCTTTGGAGCTGGTCGCAGGCGAGCTCGATGTTGGGCACCGACAACGCGATCTTCCAGTAGATGTCAGATGGCTGCGGCGTATAAGGTCCAGCAGTTTTGACGAACTTGATTGCAATCTCGTTTTGCGAAAATCCAACCCGCCCGTCCCCTTGATCGGACATGCCCAGAACGTCACAATAGAACTTTCGTTGCGCGCGCGGGTCGATGACGCGCAGGGTGAGAGTGTCCAATTTCGCCATTGAGATGGTCCCTTTGTGAACTGCAGCAAATCTGCCAAACCAGACAGCCGCCCGTCGCAGGATACGACCGGCGGCTGCTGCAATATTGCTTACTTGATCGCAATAATGTCAAAGTTCTTTATGTTGGCAACGACGCCGTCATCCCGGCCTCCCTCAACAAGCACGGAGGATTTCGCGTTCAGCAACCCTGCTATTTTTACGGTAAAGCGCGCTTTGTGGGCCGTTTCATCGACGAATACATCAAAGATCGCCAGCGTGTTTTCCGGCGAAGGCAGCGGGCTGACGCAGCCGGATTCCATGACAGAGGGCCTCTTCATTTTGAAAAACGAACATACGCAAACTTGGTCAATCTACGAACAGATCCGGCGCGATGTCATGAACGGCACGCTTGAGGCGGTATGAAATTGAAAACGCGGTATCTGGCCGAACGCTTTGACGTGGGCCTCAGCCCGATCCGCGAAGCATTGAGCCGATTGTCGTCAGAAGGTTGGGTTGTGCAAAGCGATCGGCGGGGTTTTTCGGTTGCTCCTGTCACGATTGATGAGCTGTGGAATTTACACCGCGCACTGCATGTTGAAGGAAGTTGGTCTGCGCGAATCCATCGAACACGGTTACATCGCATGGGAAGAAAAGGTGCTGCTCAGCTATATCCGCATTTCGCGGCTGCAACGTCCGGGCGACACGACTGCCGCTGCTGAAATCGAAACATGGAACGTGCAACACCGTGCGTCCCACATGGGTCTGATTGCGGCGTGTTGATCCCAGCGAATTGTCAGCTACTGCGAGCAACTGTTTGATGAAATTGAACGTTACCGCCGCTTGGGTCTGAAGGTTAGAACTGATCGCGGCTATGTCTCGGACGAGCACCGGGAAATCGCAGATACGGCCGTCGCCCGTGACGCAACACTGGCTGTCCGGCTGCTAAATGCCCACTTCACGCGTATCGTGGAACAGGTCGATCAGGCCATCCGAAACAAGATGTCCGAGAACAAATAGGCTGGATGTCAAAGAGGTCCGAAAGCTAGGAAAATTCGTCGCGCCTTAGCCTTGGAAACCGCGAACGCTATCGTCGATAGGTCGCTAAATCTGGGGAATGAAACCGGACATAATTTAAATCACAAGCCATCTTTGGCGATGACCCGGGCCAGTTGCATGATGATCCGGCCACGGGCTGCTGCAATTGCGCTTGGGCCGGCTTCGAGATCAAAGGCCTCTGTCAGTCGAAAGAACCCTGATCGATCACGCTGCCCCTCGTAGGATGCGACAAAATACTGACCCGACGCACGAAAGGTTCCACCGGCACTGGCCAGCAGTTCTTCGATGCGCACATCCAAACGCGCTTGGGCCGGGTCCTCGAACGGCCAAGGTTCGGCGGCGATCCGAGCGCCTGTCAGCTCGGCCAAGTTCCGGCTTAGCTCTAGTGACACGGCGCGCACCGGAACATCCGCCCACAACACCCCCGCAGAGCTGGACAACGCCCCATCAAGCCCTTGAATGTGGATCTCTTCGGCTGCCGCGTAGGATGGCAAGGACACGTCGCGCACCTCGACCGAGCGCACAGAGGTTCTGATTTTGTCACCCGTCGCGGGCATCGACACCGGATACAGCTTTGCGGGCGCTGAACACGCGCTCAGGAACGCGACGGCGGCGATAAGGAGGATGTGCAGTTTCATATCAACGTCCTAGCAAAAGTGAATTGGGATTGCGCTGGATGGTGCGTGCCAATGCGGTGATCGCATCCGCGGCTTTTTGAATGTCGCGCATGGCGTCGCGCGCACTGCGGTTTACGTCCGACGTGCCATCATAGCTTTGAAGCGTGGTGTTCGCCTGCGCCAAAACCGTGTTCAGACGCGCCACTAAGGCCGGCAAGCTTTCGGTTGAGGTGGCCACCGCGTCAGCGGCATTGCTGACGGACGCCAACGCGCGGTTGGTGTTTTCGATTGCACCACCTGCGCGCAGTTCCGCCAAGGTTGCGCGAACTTCGTCCAAAGCTGCAGACAACGTCGCGGGCAATTGTGCCGTGTCGTCTGATGCGATCAGCGTTTCGGCGGCGGCCAAGACGTCGTTGGCGGATTGCACCAATCCTTCGACGTCCAAACCGTTTGCTTTTGCGGCCAGTGCATCAAACTGTTCGATCAGCGCAGGAATACCTGCCACAGCACTGTCGGCGTTGGTGGCGGCGCGGGCTGCCGCATCAAGTGCGGTGTTCAGTTTCGTGATGACTTGTTGGGTTTCCAGATCAGTCAACAGCGTTTCGATCTTGGCCAAAGTCGCATTCATCCGCACCGGAATTTGTTGTGTTTCATCCGCCCCCACAAGGCTGCGCACGTCTGCGATCAATGTCGTCAGGTCTTCGTTTGACACAAACGCATTTGCAGATGTCACCAGCGTGTTAGCGTTGCCCAAGACGGCCTCGACGTCCAATGCTTCGGCTTTGGCGGCGACAGATTCCAACCGTGAAATCAGATCAGGAACGCCAGCGATGGCGGTGTCAAATCCATCTGCCGTGGTGCTGGCCGCTTGCAGGGTTTCGCCAATCTTTCGGATGGTCTGTTCGGTAACCACTTGGGCAAACACCGTTTCCATCTGGGTGATCGCGCTGCTGATTTGCGCCAATGTGTCGCTGATTTGTGTAGGCAATTCCTGAGTTTCAGGTGCCCCGACCAACCCGCGCACATCGCCGATCAAATCACGCACCTGCCCCGGCGTTGCGCGCAAAGCATCGTCTGAAACCAACGCGTTGGTCGATTTCATCACGTCGATGACACTGGCCATCAGTTCTTCGATGGGCAGGTTGTTGATGCGGGTAAAAACGCCCTCGGCGGTGGACCCAACGTCGCTGATCGCACTTTCGGTGACGGGAATAATCGGGAACGGGTTGCCGTTGAGAATGCTGGCGGATGGCGCGTTTGGCTGCTTAAGCAGCTCGACCTTTAGCCCACCGGTCAGGATGCTGGCAGAAGCAAGGCGCGCGCGCAGCCCGTCTTGGACTTGTTCGCGCAGGAACGTCAGCGCATTTTCTGGTGTGGCTTCAGTGGCCAAGCCCAACCGCGCAGGCTGGATCGAAATCGACGTGTTCAGTCGCACCCGAGAATCGCCAAAGATCGTGCGATCCACAACACCGGTCAGATTGGTGATTTCGCCGATTTTCAAGCCTTTGAGTTCAACAGGCGCACCAACGGCCAAGCCAGCAATGTTCTCCGAAAAGATCACCGTCAATTCTAGCGTTTCGACGTCTGACGCGTTGAACACACTTGCACGGGCCGAGGCCTCGCCGCTGAACACCTCGAACACGTGGCCATCGCGCACAATATCGCCGCCTGAGATGATCGTATCAAAGGTCAAACCGCCAGACAGCAAGGCGGCGATCGATTTGAAATCAACCTCGGCGCCTGACGGACCAACACTGAATTCAAACCCCGATACGTCCCAAAAACGGGTGTTTTCAGACAGCAGATTGCGGTGTTTTTCGTAGATGATCGCCTCGGCCACAGCAAAGCTGCCGTTTGCCGCAATGCGCGCCTGCCCGATCCGGCCAACTTCGATGCCGCGAAACAGGATCGGCGCGTTGTCGCTCAGGGCGGTTCGCAGGCCCGAGCGCAGCGTGATTTGCAAGCCGCCATGCCCCGGCCGGATCAGTGGAACCTGATTCAGGCCTTGGTAGTTGCTGACGCTGTCACCGGCTTTGCCGTCCCACGACCCTTCGATGAAGACACCGCTCAGAACCGTGTCGAGCCCCGTGATGCCTTGGGTTGTGACCTCTGGGCGCACGACCCAAAACTGCGCAGATCCATCGACAAAAGGTGCGATGTCTTTGCTGAGCCGCACCTGAACCAAAACCTGATCCAGCGTTTCGGAAAATTTGACCTTTTCCACCTTGCCGACGGTCACATCGCGGTACCGTAATTCGGTCTGCCCTGCCGCGACCCCTGCCCCGTTGTCAAAAGCGATTTCGATCAGCGGCCCGCGACTGGAATACGATTGCCACGCAACGGCCAGCGCAATGATCAAGGCCACAATCGGAATGATCCAGACAATCGACAACTGGGACCGCCACGACTGCGCCGTGCTTTCGATTTGGACGTGCGGCGGTTGGTCGGTCATGAACGAGCGTCCCCAGAGATGTCATAAATCATACGCGGATCAAAGCTTTGGGCTGAGAGCATCGCGAAAATGACCGAAAGTGCGAAGAACAGGCTGGCAGGCCCGGGATTGATTGCAGCGAGTGAGTTTAACTGCACCAACGACGATAGGATCGCAACGACAAACACGTCGATCATGGACCAGCGACCGATGTATTCGACGATCTCTAGCATGCGGTGACGTTGGTGATTGCCAACTTTGGGGCCCTTGTTTTGCACGCTTAGCGCCAGAAACGCGACGGCCATGAATTTGCCCACAGGGATCAACACGCTGGCGATCAGAATGATGGCCGCGATCCCGAAAGCGTGGTGGTGGATCAGCTCGACTGCGCCACCGACAATCGTGTCTTCCTGGGTTTGAAACAGCGTGCGGGTGCGCAACATCGGGTACATGTTTGCGGGGATGTAGCAGATCAGCCCGACGATCCAGAATGCCCAAACCCGTTGCAGGCTTTTGTCACGACGCGCCGATAGCTTTGCGCCGCAGCGCGCACATTGCGTGGTGCCGCTGGGCCAGACTTTGGTGCAGCGCCGGCAAGCGAGAACACCTAGGTCCTGCGCACGAGGCGGTCTGAGTTGGGATCCAACGCGTTCCATACTGTCCATCTACACATAAACCGGTCCTGAACGACCACCAAAATTACCAAGGCTGCGAACATGTAAAACGCAGGCCCCATCGCGATATCCGCCAGATCCGCGACTTTGATCAAGGCCACCGCGCACCCCAGCGCAAAAATTTCAGCCATCGACCAAGGGCGCAGCGCCTCGGACAGGCGGAATGCTTGCATGGCGTGACGCGCAGGCGGGCGATCACGCACCATCGGGATCAAAACATACAGCACCAACAGCACGCGCGTGAGCGGCACGACCATAATCAGCGCCGCAGTGCACAGCGCCAAAACCACCAACGGCCCACCCTGAAATGCCAAAGCCGCATCAAGGATCGACACAGCGTTGGTGTTGCCGGCCGCCTTGATCGTCAAAAACGGAAACCACGCGGCTGCAATGATCAAAATCATCACCGCAATCGACACCGCGATGATCTGCAGACCGGCCTTTTTGCGCGGCGCGATCAGCACTGTGTGACACTGCGTACAAACCGCCCGTTCGCCGTGGCTGGGCCGCGTGATTTGATACACAGCATCGCATTGCGGACACACAATAAGGTGGTCATGATCCAGCGATGGCATAGGGCTGGTGGAAAGTGGCGGGTTTTCGCTCATGGTGCGACGATATCAGCGTGATCAAACATGTACAAACGCCATCCGGCTTGGACGGCTGTTCGTTCACAGTATTTTACGGTTACAAAGGGGCGCTTCATCTGGCATGAGACTCGAAAAAATGGATGGTTTACCCAAGTAAGAGGTCGACAGCGTTATGCTGCAAAGGTGCACAGTTTCGATGAAATTGGCGGTCGGTGGATTTGCGGCGGCGTTGGGCGCGGTCAGCGTGGCACCAAACATGACATCTGCGGCAAATCTGCAATGGGAAGGACGCGCGCCTGACACAGATCTGAGCGCGGCACTCGATGCAGCATCACTGCTGAACGCCCTGCCCCAAGATGCCTCGGCCCAAGACGTTCTGGTCGCCGCACAAGCTGATTATGCCCGCCTGATTTCGGCGTTTTATAGCGCTGGGTTTTTCGGACCAACGATCAGCATCACAATTGACGGACGCGAAGCCGCCAGTATTCCGCCGGTATCGCCACCCTCGGTCGTGTCGCAAGTCGTGATCCGCACCACGTCGGGCCCGCAATTCGTGTTTGGCAAAGCCGAAATCGCGCCACTTGCCGCACGCACCGAAATGCCCGCAGGCTTTGCAAAAGGCGCGCCCGCTGGCACCGACATTCTGCGCGGCGCCGTGACCACCAGCGTCGATGCTTGGCGCAATGCCGGCCACGCCAAGGCACAACCTGTTGCCCAAGACATTTCTGCCGATCACCCGAACGCGCAGCTAAACGCATCCGTCACATTGGATCCGGGCCCACGATTGACCTTTGGCGACCTGCTGGTGGACTCCAAAAGCACCGTTTCAGACGAACGGATCGCCGAAATTGCAGGCCTGCCCACAGGCAGTGTTTACAGCCCCCAAGAGTTGCGGCGCGTCACCACCCGCCTGCGACGCACGGGCACTTTTGGCACGGTATCTTTGACTGAATCAGACACCATTGGTCCCAACGAAACGCTTGATATCACGGCACAAATCACGGACCAAACGCCGCGTCGCTTTGGGTTCGGGGCCGAAATTTCATCCCTCGAAGGGCTCGGCGTTTCTGCCTATTGGATGCATCGGAATTTCCTCGGCGGGGCTGAGCGGCTTCGCATTGAGGGTGAAATCGAAGGCATCGGTGGTGAAAGTGGTGGCACTGATTATCGATTGTCTGCGCGCTTTGATCGCCCCGCAACGTTCAACGAAGACACCAATTTTTACGCCGTTGCAGAAATTGAGCGCCAAGACGAGGTGTTGTATGAGCTCGACACGGCCTCGATTGAAATCGGGATCAAACGGTTTGCCACGGAAAAGCGGGAATATACCTTTGGGATTGGCATTGAAACCGCCCACTCTGTCGATGCTTTTGGCACTCGGGATTACACGATCTTTACGCTGCCAGTGGGCGTTCAATTTGACTACCGCGACGACACGCTGGACGCCAAAAAAGGCTATTACGCCAACATCAGCGCGACGCCGTTTCTGAGCATCGAAGGGGCGGGCAACGGGCTGCGCACCTACGCCGATCTGCGCGCGTTTTACACGATTGAAACCGCCCGCCCCCTGACGTTTGCGCTGCGTGGGCAATTGGGGTCGGTTGCGGGTGTGTCGCAGGCCTTGGCCCCCACCGATTTCCTGTTTTATTCCGGCGGCGGCGGCACAGTGCGAGGACAATCGTACCAATCGCTTTCGGTTGATTTGGGCGGCGGCAATCTGGTCGGCGGACGCTCGTTTATCGGCCTCTCGAGCGAACTGCGGCTCGAGGCAACTGACACCATCGGTTTGGTCGGGTTCTACGACATCGGCTACATCGGCAGCGAGTCGTTTCCCAACGGCACCGACGGCGATTGGCACAGCGGCGCGGGCGTGGGTCTGCGCTATGCCACAGGAATTGGCCCCATCCGGCTGGACGTCGCGGTGCCTGTATCCGGGCCCGACACCAGCTCTGATTTGCAGATTTACATCGGCATAGGACAATCGTTTTGAAACGCCTTTTTGCCATATTTTTCTGCCTGATCGCTTTGGTCGCGCCCGTGTTGGCCCAAGACGACGACAAAGGTTATCTGACCCGTCTGTTGCAAGACAACCTAAGCGGTGCGGGGCGCGATGTGCAGATCGAAGGGCTAACTGGCAGCCTGAGTTCGCAAGCACGCATTGCCAAAATCACCATCGCGGACAGCGACGGCATCTGGCTGGAACTGGGCGATATCGTTCTGGAATGGAACCGGTCCGCCTTGCTGCTTGGTCGCGTCGATGTGAAACAACTGACAGCCGCCACGCTGAACATGCCCCGCCTGCCGGTGTCTGAGGCTGGCAGCGGCGTTCCGTCACCCGAAGCGACGCCATTCAAGCTGCCGGAATTGCCCGTGTCCATCGACATCGAAAATCTGGCGCTTGAAAAGATCACTTTGGGTGCACCAGTGCTGGGCACCGATCTGGAACTAAAGACCCAAGCCGCGATACGTCTGGGCGGTGGATCGGGCACAGCTAAGGTTGTGGCGACGCGTTTGTCCGGTACGCGCGGAACGTTCAGGATCGATGCGGGTTTTGACAACGCCACCAACAACATCCTGCTGGACCTTGATCTAAAAGAAGACACCGGCGGGTTGATTTCGGGGTTGTTGAACCTGCCCCAAAACCCGTCCTTGTCGCTGATTTTGAACGGTGAAGGGACGCTGGATGATTTCAACGCCGATCTGCAACTGGCAACGGACGATACCGAGCGGTTGGCGGGCAACATCACGCTGCTTGCTCAGGTGGACGCTGAGACACCGGGTCGCGAAATCAAAGCTGACATCGCCGGTGACATTACCGCCCTTTTTGCCCCGCAATACCGTGACTTTTTTGGAGAAGACGTCGCGCTGCGGTTTGACGCAATTCGTGCGGACAGTGGTGCGCTCGATATCGCGGCCCTGGATCTGGTCACTCAAAAGGCCCGTATGACCGGCTCGGCCCGTCTGAATGCGGAAAACTGGCCGACTTTTATTGATATCGAAGGGCGCATTGCCGACACGCTGGGCGGCCCTGTGTTGCTACCGGCAGCGGGTGTGGAAACCTACATTGACGCTGCCGATTTGAACGTGAAATTCGACGCCGCTCAAAGCGATTCCTGGAGCGCGGAATTTGATGTCACCAAACTGAACCGTTCGGATATTTCAATTGCACGCACGAACCTGACAGCGATTGGGACGCTTACGCCCAGCAACGGCGGGCTGGGTCAGGTCAATGCCGATATCACAGCGCAGGTCGACGGGATCGGCGGCTTGCAAGACGCGGTGGCCCAAGCGGTGGGTGACGCGGTCAATCTGACAACCCGCGTGGAATATGCCAAGCAAAGCCCGCTCCAGATTTCCCAGCTGGTGTTGCAAGGTGCAGACTATGCACTGCGCGGAGAGGCGGTGATTGACACGCTGTCGACCGGCTTTGAAACCGATTTGCAGACGGCTTTGGTTGCGCAGGATTTATCCCGCTTTTCGGCGATCTCGGGTCAGGCGTTGGACGGCGCTGCTGATGTGAACATCAGTGGTCAAATTGCGCCTTTAGCAGGTCGTTTTGATCTGGCAATCAAAGGAACAGGAACAGAATTGCGCGTTGGTCAGGCGCAGGCTGATGCGGTTTTGCAAGGCGTCACACAGCTTGATATCAAAGCGGCGCGGGACGAGACCGGAACCCGCCTGGACCGGCTGAACATTGTTAATCCGAACATTGAATTGAATGCAGATGCGAACCTGCGTACTGACGCCGCAGTGGTGAATTACGACGCAACTTTGCGCGAAACGTCACTGATCGCCGAAGGCGTCACTGGCCCCCTCAGCGCCAAAGGACGTGCCACCCAAACAGGGGCACTCTGGAACGTCGATACTACAGCACGTTTGATCGCGGGCGACACCACTGTTGTGACAGGTCAAGCCGTGATCGACACGGCCAGCGCAGATTTGGACACGCAGGTTGATCTGGTCGTTGACGCCAAGAACCTCAGTCGGTTTTCCAAACTTGCCGCACGTGAATTGGGTGGTGCTGCACGCGTCAACGTGACTGGTACTGTCGCTGCAAAATCCCAAGATTTTGATCTGACAGTGGCCGGTGAAACCGTGAACCTGCGCACTGGTATTGACCAAGCAAACGCGATTTTGCGAGGCACGACGACGCTGGATAGCAAGGCCGTTCGCAGTGGGGAAACCTTGTCGCTCGAACGTTTGAGCGTCGAAAACGCTAATCTGCGTCTGGCTGCGAACGGAGAATTGCGCGCGGATCAAGCGGCGGTTCAATACGACGTAAATATCCGTGATGCGTCGGTTCTCAGCAGCGCTGTAACAGGGTCGCTGGTGTCAAACGGACGCGCAACAATGGCAGACGATGTGTGGTCGGTGGATGCCAGCGCGCGTGGTCCTTTCGGGGCCAGCGCCGATGTGTCAGGGATCGCCACGGGGCCGCGCACAAATCTGGCCATCGCCGCACGCATCCCGAATGTCAACGTTTTTGTCCCAGAGTTAAGGGGCCCATTAGCGTTGGATGGAACATTGCGCAAACCCGGCGCGGCCTACCAGATCGACGCAACCGCCAGCGGCGTTTCGGGCACACGCGCGCGCATCAACGGCACGATTTCTGACACCGGCCGTCCGAACATCAACGTCGCAGGCACCGTGCCCTTGGGGTTGGCCGCGCCGTTCATCCGCCCGCGCAGCATCCAAGGCCAAGCGGCGTTCGATCTGATGCTAAACGGCGGCTTTGGCCTGCCGAACCTGTCAGGACAGATTTCAACCAATGCCGCACGTCTTAGCGCCCCGACGTTGCAAATCGCATTGGAAAACATTGCAACAACTGTTCGCCTGGCCAACAGCCGCGCAAATATTGAGGCCACCGGTGCCGTCAGTTCCGGTGGCGGCGTGCAAGCCAGTGGAACGGTTGATCTGACGGGACGCATGCTTGCCGATCTAAAAATTGCGCTGAATTCGGTCACTTTGGTTGATCCGGCGCTTTACAAAACGACCGTCTCGGGCGGGTTGGCCTTGCGGGGTCCACTGACGGGTGATGCGCAGATCGGTGGTGATTTGGCCATCGGCGAAACGGTTGTGAACGTCCCCTCTTCAGGGTTTTCAAGCCTCAGCGACATTCCGAACATCACCCATATTCGCCCGCCTCAATCCGTGGTGCGCAGTCAGAAACGCGCGGGTTTGCTACGCCAAGACGAAAGCGCAACCGCGACGTCCTCTAGCAGTGCCGGCGGTTTTGGTTTGAACATCAACATCTCGGCCCCTTCGCGGATTTTTGTACGCGGGCGTGGCTTGGATGCTGAATTGGGCGGGCAACTGCGGCTAAGCGGAACCACCAACGACATCATTTCGGCGGGCCGTTTTACGCTGGTGCGCGGGCGCCTTTCAATCTTGCAACAACGCTTTGATCTGGACGAAGGGTCAATCGTGATGCAGGGCGATCTGGTGCCCTACATCCGTTTTGTTGCGACCACTGAAACCAGTTCAGGCACGGCCAGTGTGGTCATCGATGGCCCTGCGGATGATCCCACAATCAGTTTTGAATCATCCCCCGAAGCCCCCCAAGACGAAGTTCTCGCCCAGATCATTTTGGGCCGTGACCTAAGCCAGATTTCGGCGTTCCAAGCGCTGCAACTTGCCAATGCTGTTGCCGTTCTGGCGGGGCGACAAGACAATGGCATCATCACGAAACTGCTCAGTGGATTTGGATTGGACGACCTGGATTTGTCCACGGACAGCACTGGCAACACGTCGGTGCGCGCAGGCAAATACATCTCTGAAAAAGTCTACACCGACGTCACTGTCGGGTCGCAAGGTGACAGCGAAATTTCGATCAACATCGATCTTACGCCAAACGTCACCGCCAAAGGCAGCACCGCGTCGGATGGCAACACCGGCATCGGGATTTTCTTTGAAAAAGACTACTGAACGGCGAATGTCAGCCTAAGCTGTATCCCGACCCGCGTACTGTTCTGATCGGATCGCTGCCGTCAAATTGGGTCAGCGCCTTGCGTAAACGCCCGACGTGCACATCGACCGTTCGGGTGTCGACGTAAATATCACGCCCCCAAACACGGTCCAGCAGCAGCTCGCGGCTCCAGACCCGGCCTGGTTTTTCCATGAACGTGCTTAACAAGCGGAACTCGGTTGGGCCCAGTTTCAATTCGGTGTCGCCGCGCGTCACACGGTGGCTTTCGGCGTCCAAAACGATGTCTTGATATTCGACCCGCTGACCCACGGTTGACGGGCGCACACGGCGCAAATGGCTGCGTACCCGCGCCATCAATTCCAGCACGGAATAAGGTTTGATCACGTAGTCATCGGCACCGGTTTCAAGACCACGCACGCGGTCAACCTCTTCTGATCGCGCCGACAACATGATTACTGGAATGGCGCGCGTTTCAGGGCGGATTTTCAGGCGCCTGCACACTTCGATCCCGCTGAGGTGCGGCATCATCCAGTCCAGAACGATCACGTCGGGTTTGTCTTCTTCGACCAGCAGCAATGCTTCTTCGCCGTTCTCTGCGCGGCTGACAGCAAACCCTTCGGCCTCAAGATTGTAGGCCAACACTTCGCGCTGTGCCGGTTCGTCTTCGACCACTAAAACACGGGGTTGTGAAACTGACATGGCCCTGATCTCCTAAGCCTTGGTTGACGTTGTGTCAGATTTTGTGCGCGCCTCTTCCGGTTTTTCACCGGTCACCAGATAGACGGTTTGCTCGGCGATTGCAGTGACGTGATCGCCCATGCGTTCCACGTTTTTGCCAATGAAATGCAAATGCATGCAGGCGGTGATGTTGCGTGGATCTTCCATCATGAATGTCAAAAGTTCACGGAACAGCGTGTTGTACATCTGGTCCACATCGCTGTCGCGTTCGATCACATCCCGGGCGATCTCGGCGTCGCGATTGACGTAGGCATCAAGCGCGTCTTTCAACATTGCCCCGACTTCTTTTGCCATGCGGCGCAGGCTGGCGGCAGAGCCACTGACCGGATCCATTTGCGCCAAAACACCCGTGCGCTTGGCCATGTTTTTTGCGTAATCACCGATGCGTTCGAGATTGCCGCTGATTTTCATCACGCTCAGCACCAGACGCAAATCGCCGGCTGTGGGCGAGCGCAGCGCGATCAGCCGCGCGGCCTGTTCGTTTATGGATTCCTCTAGGGCGTCGATCACCTTGTCGGCGGCGCGCACTTGTTCGGCACGTTCAATGTCGCGGCTTTCGAGCGAAATAGCGCCCTCGACGATGGCCTCTTCGACCAGCCCGCCCATTTTCATAATCTGCGCCTGAATGTCTTCTAGGTCGCGGTCAAACGCGGATGCGATGTGGTTTTCTGTCATATCGTTCTCCCTACCCGATCCGGCCAGTGATATAGCTTTCGGTGCGCGGGTCTGTTGGGTTGGTAAAAATCGCGGCCGTCTCGCCGTATTCTACAAGATTGCCGAGGTGAAAGAACGCGGTTTTTTGACTGACCCGCGCGGCCTGTTGCATCGAGTGTGTGACGATTACGACGGCGTAGTTTTCACGCAGCTCGTCGATCAACTCTTCGACTTGGGCAGTGGCGATGGGATCAAGGGCTGAGCAAGGCTCATCCATCAGCAACACTTCGGGTTCGGTCGCAATTGCGCGCGCGATGCACAGGCGTTGTTGTTGTCCGCCTGACAATCCGGTGCCGGGGGCATCAAGGCGATCTTTGACCTCTTCCCAGATCGCGGCGCGGCGCAAAGCGCTTTCGACAATGATGTTCAAATCCGCTTTGTTTTGCGCCAAACCGTGAATGCGTGGACCGTAGGCCACGTTGTCAAAGATCGATTTCGGAAACGGATTGGGTTTTTGAAATACCATCCCGACCTTGGCGCGCAGTTGCACCGGATCAACACGGCGGTCGTAAATGTCTTCGCCGTCGATCAGAATATCACCCTCTACGCGGCAAATATCGATCGTGTCGTTCATCCGGTTGATACACCGCAAAAACGTCGATTTGCCACAACCCGACGGGCCGATAAACGCGGTCACGGTGTTGGCTTCGATCTCGACGTTGACGTCTTTGATGGCGTGGTTGTCGCCGTAGTAAACCTGCACGTTGCGGGCGGCGATTTTGACGTTTGCTGTGTCCACGACGTTCTCCTGAGTGTTCAAATCTTTCATGTCGCAATCCCTACCAGCGGCGTTCAAAGCGGCGGCGCAACAGCACCGCAATGGTGTTCATGGTGACCAAAAACACCAACAAAATAATGATGCCACCCCACGCGCGTTCGTAAAATGCAGGGTCCGCGCGTTTGGCCCATTCGTAGATTTGCGCGGGCATGGCAGAGTTCGGCGACATCAAACCAGCCGCGATGCTGTCGGGCGGGTTTGAGGCGATAAAACCAACCATTCCGATCAACAACAGCGGTGCAGTTTCACCCAATGCCTGGGCTAGGCCAATGATCGTACCGGTCAAAATGCCCGGCGCTGCCAGTGGTAAGACATGGTGAAATACCGACTGCATTTTTGATGCACCAACGCCCAAAGCGGCATCACGAATACTCGGTGGCACCGATTTCAACGAGGCCCGCGTCGAGATGATAATGGTCGGCAATGTCATCAGTGTCAGAACCAAACCACCGACCAAAGGCGCAGAATTCGGCAGGTGCATGTAGTTGATGAACACGGCCAGCCCCAAGATCCCGAACACGATAGATGGCACCGCGGCGAGGTTGGAAATATTTACCTCGATGATGTCCGTGATCCAGTTTTTCGGGGCGAATTCCTCAAGGTAGATGGACGCGGCGACACCGATTGGCAAGGCCAGCGCCAACACCACCAGCATCATGAACAAAGATCCGATCATCGACGTGCCCATGCCTGCTGCTTCGGGCCGCTGGTCTGACGCGTCTGATCCCGTGATAAAGGTCAGGTTAAACCGTTTTTGCAACGATCCATCCGTGATCAACTGATCGACAAAGTCCAACTGTTCGACGGAAATATTCTTGTCGTTGCCGATGCTGTCACGGCTGACGCGGCCCTTTAGAAATCCATCAACCCGTGACGAGGCGAGAAATTCGAATTCAACCGTTTCCCCGATTTGGTCGGGGTTGGCCAAGACAAAATTGCGCAAGTCAGCGGGCGCACTCTTTGACAAAATTCCAGCCATGGCCTTGGTTTTTAACGTCGTGTCCAATCCGGTCTTTGTGACCTTTTGTTCGAACGCGGACTTCAGCAAAGGCGCGTAGCCAAAGGTCGATACTTTTTTCAGATCCGCCAGATCGCGATTACCGTTTTTATCCAGCTTGCTTTCCAGCAGCGTGACTTCAAGCGTCACAAATGTCTGCTGAAAGGCACCGGCCCCACGGCTGACAATGTTGAACACCAAAATGCACAGCATCAGCAGGCCAATGGCAATGGCGATCATGCCGTAGCTCTTGAACCGCGCCTCGGCGGCGTTGCGTTTTTTGGTGCGCCTGTCTTGGACCAACAGCGATGATTTAGGGCTCATGAGATCGCTCAATCGTACTGCTCCCGATATTTGCGCACAATGACCAGCGCGATAATGTTAAGCCCCAAGGTCAGCACAAACAGCGTCAGGCCCAAGGCAAATGCGACCAGCGTTTCGGGGCTGGCAAAGTCGGTATCGCCGGTCAATTGGCTGACGATACGGGTGGTGATTGTGGTCATCGCCTCGAGCGGGTTGCCGCTGAATTTGGCGATGGCCCCTGCCCCCAAAACCACGATCATGGTTTCGCCAATGGCGCGCGATGCGGCCAACAAAATGGCGCCGACAATGCCCGGTAACGCGGCTGGCAACACCACTTGGCGGATGGTTTCGGACTGTGTCGCACCAAGGCCATACGACCCGTCACGCAAGGATTGCGGCACCGCATTGATGATGTCATCGGACAAGGACGACACGAACGGGATCAGCATGATGCCCATCACCAGGCCAGCGGTCAAAACGGCTGTTGCGCCGCTCATCCATTCAACGCCCAGCAGCCCGTCTTCGCCGCGCCCAAAGATGTTCACCAACATTGGCCCCACAGTCAGCAGCGCAAACAAACCGTACACAATTGTCGGAATCCCCGCGAGGATCTCGATCAGAGGTTTCGCAGCCGAGCGCACCTTGGCCCCCGCATATTCACTGAGGTAAATCGCAGCGAACAGGCCGATCGGCACGGCCACAGCCAGCGCGATAGCCGAGATGTACAGCGTGCCCCAGAGCAGCGGCAGGATCGACAAATCGCTGTTACCACGAAAATTCGGGGCCCATTTTGGCCCAAAGAAAAAGTCGGTCCACGGGTGCAGGCGGAAGAAATTGATTGATTCAAACAGCATTGAAAACACGATGCCAACGGTGGTCAAAACCGCCAGCGATGCGGCCAAAATCAGCAATGCCAAAATACCGCGTTCGACGGTGTTGCGCGCGCGAAAATCAGGTTTGGAAATGGCCACTGAAATCGCAAAACCGATCAGGGCCAGCGCCAAAGTGATGCCAATCATCCAGAACCGGCCTGAGCTCGATTGCTGGCGGTAGACTTGCGCAGCACTCAGGACTTCGGGTTTCACGACTGACCCAAGCGCGACGCCAACAGCGGCCAATGCCGCCCGCACATCGGTTGTGGTTGTGTCCAGCGCCAAGGCGGCTTCGCGCGTCATTTCGCCAGACCGGATTACGATGTCCAAACCGTTGGCCACGCGGCGCACGTCGCTCATGACCAACCCAACCGAAGACCCTTCGGCGATCACACTGTCAGGGATCAATTTAACCACAGCGGTTTCGATCATCATCGGTTGCGCAAGCAGCCAAATCACCAGCACCCCAAGGGCCGGCACACCGGTGAACATCGCAGCATTGGTGCCGTAATACGTCGGCAATGAATGCAGCTTGCGACGATCGCCACCAGCGCCCGCCAAGGCACGATTGCGCGCCACGCTGTAGGCCAAAACCGTCAGCGCGAGGATCACAAGAATTACGATGGTGGTGGTGCCCATAGTCGTGGCTTTCGCTGAAGTGCGTCGTTCAAAAAGTCACGCGGGGGGCCGCCAATTCTGACCGCCCCCCGCGTGGTGATGTTTTAGGAACCGGAGTTCATGACCGCCTCGTCAGCGACATTGGTTTGAGTTTTTTCGAGCTCAGGATCGGCGACCAAACCGTATTCGGCCAACGGACCGTCTGGACCGGCGATTTCCTCAGCAACAAAGAACTCAGCGAATTCTTTCAGCCCCGGGATCACGCCGATGTGCGCCTTTTTCACGTAGAAAAACAACGGGCGTGATACGGGGTATTCGCCGGTCGAAATGCTCTCGGTTGAGGGCACAACATCTGACATCGTTGCGACTTGCAGCTTGTCTGTGTTGTTTTCGTAAAACGCCAGACCGAACACGCCGATGCCGTCTTTGTTGCTTTCAATCCGCGCTAGCGTTTCGGTGTAATCGCCGTCGATGTCGACCGATTTGCCGTCCGTGCGCAAACCGATGCAGGCTTTTTCAGCTGCCTTTTTGTCGCCACTCGCTGCCTTGAGCGCGTCGAATGCGCCAGTTGCTTCGCAGCCCTCAAGGATCACTTTGTCCTCGAACACTTCGCGGGTGCCGTGTTTGGTGCCGGGCACAAAGGCCTGGATCGGCTGGTCGGGAAAGGACGCGTTGACCTGGTTCCAGTTGGTATTCGGATTGGCGACCATCTGGCCGTCGACCAAGATCGTGTCGGACAGGGCAAGGTACCAATCCGTCGGTGTGAACGCGAATGCCTCGCCTGCGATGTCAGAGGCAAAGACGATGCCGTCATATCCGATGCGCACTTCGATGATGTCGGTGACACCGTTGGCCGCACACACTTCGATTTCGCCGGATTTGATTTGGCGCGATGCGTTGGCCACGTCGATGGTGTTTTCGCCCACGCCTTCGCAAAAGCGTTTGAGGCCTGCAGATGATCCGCCCGATTCCACAACCGGCGTCGGGAAATCAAAGTTTTCGCCAAACGCTTCGGCCACGATCGAGGCGTAGGGCAAAACGGTAGATGATCCGGCGACTTGGACTTGATCGCGGGCGGCGGCGGCTGTGGCGGTTACGGCAGCAATCGCCAGCGCAGAAGTTGAGAGTTTTACGAGTGACATGCGTGTCTCCGTGTAAGGTCTATGCGATCACCCCCATGGCGATCTTGCCGCAGATCTAGGGGGCAGTTGCATAGCTTTTGTGACACCTGTGTAACAGTTTGATGACAAGACCACGGATAGGTCGCATTTTTCGCGATTTACGCAGAAATTGGCAGAACCACAGCAAAGGTCGATCCGGCACCTTTGACGCTGCTGATCTTGAGGCGCCCGCGATGCCGGTTCACGATGTGTTTGGTGATCGCAAGGCCAAGCCCCGTGCCGCCCAATGCGCGACTGCGATGATCATCGACGCGGTAAAACCGTTCGGTCAGACGGGGCAAATGGACCTCGTCTATGCCATCGCCGTAATCTGTAATCTGGATCAGGGCGCAAGGACCACGTGCAAAAGCCTCGCGTTTCAGCCGTTTTAGCGACACGGTCACACGCCCACCACTGCTGCCGTATTTGATCGCGTTGCCGATCAGATTGGTGAACACCTGGCGCAGTTGATCGGCGTCGCCTGCGATGATCAGCTCTGAGTCTGAAAAATCCGTTTCAATGTTGACGCCCGCCGCATCAGCAACCGGTTTGATCGAATGAATGGTCGACAGTAACACCGCATCGACGCAGACGTTGTCTGTCGGGCGCACGCGCTCATCGCTTTCCACTTGGCTTAGCGACAACAGATCGCCGACCAGCCGGTTCATCCGTTCCGCTTCGCTCTGCATGATGCCCAAGAACCGGTCGTGCGCGGGCGCGTCGTTTTTCGCAGGCCCTCTGAGCGTCTCGATAAACCCCATCAATGCGGTCAGCGGCGTACGCAATTCATGGCTGACGTTGGCGACAAAATCGCGGCGCATCTGGCTGGTTTGGGTCACATGCGTGATGTCCTCAAAACACAGGATGACCACTGTGTCGCCGGCGTCCACAACAGCGCGGCAGCTGACAGAAAACAACGTTTCTTGGCCAATATCGGTGTGCACGTACCGCGTGGTGCGATTTTCGCCATCTGCTTGCGTGGCTTCGATGCTGTGCAAAATGTCGGGCTGGCGCAGCATCGCGATGTAGCTGCGCTCAATGATTTGATCACCCAACAGCGCGCGCGCATCTGCGTTCGCCGCGATAATCCGGTCATCCAGATCGATAGCAAGGCCGGGCAACGGCAGCGCATTCAGAAGAGACTGAAAACCGGCGTTGCCCAACGGTTTATCCTTGGCTGGCAGCGACTGCCGCCGTGAAAACATCACACAGCGTTTTGGGGTCTTCCAGGCCAACCGAGATGCGAAAGAACCCTTCGCTCATGCCAAGCTCGGCGCGTTTTGCCTCGGTTAGGGCGCGGTGCGATGATGACGCAGGGTGCGAAATGGTCGTGCCGACGTCGCCCAAGGTTGGCGCGAAATTCAGCCCCTCAGCGGCGCGGGTAAAGGCGTTTGCAGACTTGCGCCCGCCCACCATTTCAAAGCTGACCATGTTGCAGAACTGTCCGTTCAACAGGGCGGCTGCACGGGCGTGATCGGGGTGGTCATCACGGGATGGGTACAGCACACGTTTGACGCCATCCAGTCCCGCCAAATGATCGGCCAGCGTCGCTGCAGTGCTCTGGGCACGATCAAAACGCAGCTCGAACGATAGCAAGCCACGCTCTGCCAACCAGCAATCAAACGGGCTGGGCGACATGCCTGTGGTGACGCAGAACACCCGCATCCGGTCGGCCAGTTCCTGGGTATTTGCAGCAACATAGCCCAGCATCACGTCCGAATGGCCCGCCAGCAGTTTGGTGATCGAATGGATCACAATGTCAGCGCCGGCATCGAACGCTTTGAACGCGCGCGGCGTGGTGAATGTGTTGTCGACGACCAGCAAGACGCCGGTTTCTTTGGCAAGGGCGGCAAGGCCTGTGATGTCGGCCACACGCAGGGTCGGGTTCGACACGACCTCGACCAAAATCATCGTGGTTTCAGGGCGGATCGCGGCGCGCACAGCCGCCACATCACAGGGGTCAACCATCGAAGTGGTGATGCCAAGGCGCGGCAAATCTTCGGACATCAGGCGCAGGGACCGACCGTACAACTGGTTGCCGCCAATCACGTGGTCACCCGCCTTGGTCAAGCCCAGCAAAACCGCGGACACAGCCGCCATGCCGCTAGAGGTCACAACGCCCGGAAATGGCGCGTCTTCCAGCTTGTCGATCAAGCCGCCAAGGACATCTGCGTTCGGGTGGCCCTCGCGCGAGTAGGTGTAGCCCTGCAGATCGCCATCGTATTGCTGATCCAGCATGTCGGGCGTGTCCGAGGCGTAGACCACAGACATCGACAACGGTGTCACAACCGGGCGGCTGGCGCTGGCGGGCAGCGGCACAGGGCGCATGATGGATGGTTTTTCGTTCTTCATTTAGCCAACAACTTTCATCTGATCGCGGAAACGGCGCATGTTATCTTGGTAGTGCAAGGCTGAGCCCTCGAGCATTTTGATGGCTTGGTCATCCAATTGACGCACGACTTTGCCCGGTGCGCCCATGACCAACGACCCGTCCGGAACTTCCTTGCCTTCGGTGATCAACGCCCCTGCCCCGATCAAACAATTCTTGCCGATCCTGGCACCGTTCAGAATGGTCGCACCCATCCCGATCAAGGAATTGTCGCCAATGGTACAGCCGTGCAGCATGACTTTGTGGCCGATGGTGCAGTTGGTGCCGATGCGCAAAGGATAGCCTTTGTCGATGTGCATCACGCAGTTTTCCTGCACGTTTGACCCAGCCCCGATGCGGATTTCTTCGTGATCAGCGCGGATCGTGGCCCCGAACCAAACCGAGGCACCCGCCTCTAGTACAACTTTGCCAATCAGGTTGGCGTCCGGTGCGACCCATGTGTCGGCGTGCATTTGCGGCGTGTCATCGCCAAGGGCGTAAATGGTCATGGTGTGTCCTCGAATTGAGTTTGCAGGGCGCGCACGTGATCGGTCAAATGCGGTTGCTGGCTGCGGCGCAGGCGCGTGGCACTGATGATCGTCTTCAGCTGCTCTTCGGTTCGATCAAGATCGTCGTTCACCAGCACAAAATCGTAACCGCCCCAGTGGCTGATTTCATCCCAGCTTTTCTCCATCCGGCGCGCAATGGTTTCCGGATCATCCTGACCACGGTTTTCCAGACGGCGACGCAGTTCAGTGATCGAAGGCGGCAGCAGGAAAATCGACAAAGTGTGCGGACCCAAGGCCGAGTTGGTGATTTGCTGCGCGCCTTGCCAGTCGATGTCAAACAGCACGTCGCGGCCCCGATCGATGGTTTTTTGCACCGGCCCTTTGGGGGAGCCGTAGAAATTGCCAAAGACGTGGGCGTGCTCCAGCATTTCGCCGCTCGACACCATCGATTTGAAATCGGCTTCTTCGGTGAAATGGTAATCTTTGCCGTCGATTTCCCCGACGCGCGGGTTGCGGGTGGTCGCGGACACGGAAAAGCTCAGCTCGGGATCCCACGTTCGCAATCGTTTGGCCAGCGTACTTTTGCCCGCACCCGAAGGCGAAGACAGGATGATCAACAAACCACGACGATCGATACTCATTTCCGGTTACTCCACATTCTGGACCTGTTCGCGCATCTGGTCGATCAGCGCCTTCAGCGCCAGGCCGACGCGCGTCAGATCGGTGTTTTGTGCTTTGGAACACAAGGTGTTGGCCTCGCGGTTGAATTCTTGCATCAAGAAATCCAGCTTACGACCCACAGCCCCCCCCGCCGCCAGCAAATCGCGGGCCGCGGTGACATGGGCCCCAAGGCGGTCGATTTCTTCGGTCACGTCGGATTTCACCGCCAGCAAGGCAAGCTCTTGGGCGATGCGTTGTTCGTCCACACCGTCGACGTTGTCCATCACGTTGGCGATATTGCGGCGCAGGTTTGCGGTGACTTCAGGCAGACGGGCCAGCGCGATGGTGGCGGCCTCGGCGGTCAGTGTTTCGATCTCAGACAATTGCGCATGCATGACAGCGTCCAGCGCGGCACCCTCGCTTTGGCGCATTTGGTCAAAGGATTGGATGACCGTTGCGGATTGCGCGATCAGGGCGGCGGCCAGCGGTTTGGTGTCTTGGTCAGCGGTTGTTTGATCCAGAACGCCGCGCATCGCTGCGATGTCAGATGCTTTGGACGGGGCCAAAGACACGCCGCGATCCATCGCGTGTTCCTCGATCTCGGCCATGGCCGTCAGAATCGATGCCAGCATGTCGGTGTTCACGCTGAGCTGTCCGGTGCTGTCTTCGCGCATCACCCGCAACGACAGCGTGACATTGCCGCGCGCGGCCACTGCTGCCAGTGATTTGCGCAGATCGACCTCAAGCCCGTCGATCCAGTCGGGCACCCGCAGGCGCAGATCCAAACCCTTGCCGTTGACGCTGCGCAATTCCCAGCTCCAACTGTAAACATCATGCGCGCCTGTGGCCGAGGCAAAGCCGGTCATCGATTTGATCATATTGAGCACCCTAACAAAGTGGATGCTTTGCATTACGGCCATTCGCGCAGGTGGGGCAACCCCCTAGGCCCGCCGCGCACCTTCCGAAATCAGCCATGTGACGTCCCGCAACTGTTAACCATTTGTTAAGATTATGCACAATTTTCGGCATCTTCACGCTATTAAGCCCTCATCAACCAATAAGTCCTGAGTTGATAGAATTTTTATGGCATAAGGAGGTGAGAGACCGCGTATGGACAACCCAATTGATCGGAACATCTTGGCCATGAACGATTTCAGAGCAGACAGCGGCTACGGAGCCATTGCGCAGGTCGAATCCTATTGGGAAGGTCTGCGTGGCAATCGGCTGTTGCCTAAACGGTCGGAAATTGATCCGCGCGGCATCGAAATGGCACTGGAATACAGCTTTGTTTTGGAACGTATTGCGCCGGGCATGGCGCGGTTGCGCATTGCGGGCAGCCACTTGGGTGATTTGATGGGGATGGAAGTGCGCGGCATGCCACTGACCTCGTTCATCGCGCCCTCTGGTCGACGTGCGCTTGGCGACACTCTGGAAGACGTGTTCCAGCGCCCCGCGATTTGCGAACTGGAACTGATCGGCGAATCCGGTTTTGGAAAACCTGACCTTGAGGCACGGATGCTGTTGTTGCCGCTCAAAAGCGATTTGGGTGACGTCAGCCGCGTGCTGGGCTGTCTGGTGTCCAAAGGTGACATGGGGCGAAAACCGCGCCGGTTCGAAATTGCCAAAACAACGATGCGCGCCATCGAAGCGCCAGCAACGACCCCAAAACCCGTGCATGTGGTCGAGGCCGAAAAACTGGGCAATCAGATTGCAGGCCTTGCCGAAGACGCCGCACTGTTTAAGCCACGTGCCAAATCAAGCACGCCGCAGCGGACGTCGCGCGCTGATGTTCCGTATTTGCGACTGGTCAAAAACGACGATTGATCCGAGCGCGTTGCCTGCCCGTTTTGGGTGACGGCCCAGAAATCATCCCATAAAAAAGGGCGCTTGTTTACCGCAAGCGCCCTTTTTCGTTGATGTGTTAGGTCAGCCTAGCCCGCTTTGACGTGCTGCGCGCTGCGGCGGCCTGACAATTCCTCGGCCACTAGAAACGCCAATTCCAGCGATTGGCTGGCGTTCAAGCGTGGGTCGCAAGCCGTGTGGTAGCGATCTGACAGGTCTTCGTCGCTGACGGCCCGTACACCACCGGTGCATTCGGTTACGTCTTGCCCGGTCATCTCGAAATGCACGCCACCAGGGATCGTGCCCTCGGCATCATGGATCGCAAAGAAATCACGCACTTCGCGCAACACTGATTCAAACGGACGGGTTTTATAGCCCGAAGACGATTTGATCGTGTTGCCGTGCATCGGATCACAGGTCCAAAGCACGTTTGCGCCCTCTTCTTTTACGGCCTTGATCAAACGCGGCATGTGTTCGCCCACGTTGCCCGCGCCAAAGCGGTTGATCAGCGTGAGGCGCCCTGCTTCGTTTTCAGGATTCAATTTTTCCATCAACACCTTGAGGTCATCCGCAGTGGTCGTCGGACCACATTTCAGACCAATCGGGTTTTGAACCCCACGGGCGAATTCAACATGCGCACCGTCTGGCTGACGGGTGCGATCGCCGATCCAGATCATGTGCGCAGATCCGGCCAACCACTTGCCGGTGGTCGAATCAACGCGTGTCAGCGCCTCTTCGTATTCCAACAGCAGCGATTCATGGCTGGTGTAGAATTCTACGGTCGAGAATTCATGCGTCGTTTCACTGGTGATGCCAGCGGCGTTCATGAAATCCATCGTGTCCTGGATACGATCTGCGATCTGCTGGTACTTTTCGACTTCGTATTGATCGCTAAAGCCCAAGGTCCACGAGTGCACGCGGTTCATGTCGGCAAAGCCACCGGTCGAAAACGCGCGCAACAAGTTCAACGTTGCAGCGGCCTGGGTGTAGGCGCGCAGCATTTTCTTTGGATTCGGAATGCGGGCTTCGGGGGTGAAGGCCAGTTCGTTGATGATGTCACCGCGGTAGCTGGGCAATTCCACCCCATCGATGGTTTCAGTGTCGGCACTGCGTGGTTTGGCGAATTGCCCCGCCATACGACCCACTTTGATCACCGGTACTTTGGCACCGTATGTCAGCACCATCGCCATTTGCAGCATCACTTTGAAGGTGTCGCGAATGCCGTCTGAATCGAACTGGTCAAAGCTTTCGGCGCAATCGCCGCCTTGCAACAAAAACGCCTCGCCGCGCGATGCAGCGGCCAGATGCGCCTTTAAACGACGGGCTTCGCCTGCAAAAACCAACAACGGATAGGTGCTCAGCTGGGCTTCAACTGCCGCCAAAGAGGCCGCGTCGGTATAATCGGGCATCTGAATCCGCGGTTTCTTGCGCCAATCCGATTTGTTCCAATTGCTCATCTGTCTTCTCCGTTTTTGGCCCGGGGTTGGGCCCGATGATAGATCATGTATTCGACCACAGGTTCGGTCGCCATGAGGGATGCACTATATAAAACTGCGCCCCAAGGTACCATATCTCTTTTAAGTGCTCTTGACGCAAGGCAGAGAGCATGACCAAGGTCACTTATTCTGCCTTGACGGCAGCCACGCTGAGCCTTTTGTTGACTGGCTCCTCGATACAGGAAAAGCCGCGATGTCAAATCCGCGCACGCCGTTCGGTTCAGGCAGATCTTCGGGTACACCCCAAACCGGCGCCAAAACGTCACAAGACAAGCCCAAGCGCTTTGTGTTTGTGCTGCTCGATAACTTCACATTGCTGTGCTTTTCGGCTGCTTTAGAAAGCCTGCGCATTGCCAACCGTATGGCCGCAAGCCCGGTCTATGAATGGCGGGTGATTGGCGAGGGCGGCGAATTCGTGCAATGCTCTGCCGGCGCTTGGTTCAAGCTGGACGGTGATCTGGATGAATTGACGCGCGATGACACCGTCATGATCTGTGGCGGCATCGATGTTCAGTCGTCGACCACCAAACGGTTGCTGAACTGGCTGCGCCGCGAGGCCCGCAAAGGCGTGACGATGGCAGGTCTGTGTACGGCCGCCTACACGCTGGCTAAGGCCGGATTGCTGGATGGTAAAAAGGCGACGATCCACTGGGAAAATCAGGACAGCTTTGCCGAGGAATTTCTTGAGGTCGAACTGACAAAATCCGTATTTACGGTTGATGGCACCCGCATGACCACGGCCGGTGGCACGTCGTCGATCGATTTGATGCTGAAACTGATTGCCGACCATCAGGGCGAAGAGCTGGCGAATTCTGTTGCTGACCAGCTGATTTATTCGTCTATCCGCACGGATCAAGACACCCAGCGATTGTCTGTACCCACCCGTATCGGTGTGCGCCATCCAAAGCTGTCACAGGTCATCCAGATCATGGAAGGCAACATCGAAGAGCCGATCAGCCCTTCGATTTTGGCCAAAGATGTGGGCATGTCCACGCGCCAGCTTGAACGGTTGTTTCGCCGCTACCTGAACCGTTCGCCCAAACGTTATTACATGGAATTGCGCCTGCAAAAAGCGCGCAACCTGCTGATGCAAACGGATATGAGCGTGATCAACGTGGCCCTTGCCTGCGGTTTTGCCTCGCCGTCGCATTTTTCGAAATGCTACCGCGCGCATTACGACACGACACCCTACCGCGAACGGGGATCGCATGCAGGACGCCTGTCAATTTAGATCGCCTGTCGATCTAGGGCGCACGGCTAATCCGGTACAGAACGCCGTCACCGGCACTCAGAAACCAAATGGAACCATCCGCAGCTTGTTGAATATCGCGCACGCGGTTGGTGTGTTCGGACTGCAAACGTTCAACTTCGCGCACAGCGCCGTCCGTGGGCGTTAGCCTGCTGATCAGATCAAACTTGAGGCTACCGACCAGAATGTCGCCCTGCCATTCCGGAAACATCTGCCCCGTGTAGACCAGCAACCCAGAGGGCGCGATGGACGGATCCCAATAATGCAGCGGTTGTAGCATGCCATCTTTTGCCGTGCCCTCGCCGATTTTGCCGCCAGAATAATGCACGCCGTAGCTGATCACCGGCCAGCCGTAATTCGCGCCTTTGACGATCTGGTTCACCTCGTCGCCGCCCTTGGCACCGTGTTCCGCAGTCCACAGCGTGCCCGCGGCATCCAACCCGGCACCTTGCGGATTACGGTGGCCAAATGAATAGATCTCAGGTGCTACGCCAGTTACGCCCAAAAACGGGTTGTCTGCCGGAACCGACCCGTCGCGGTTGATGCGCACGATTGATCCGTTGTGATTGCTGCGATCTTGGGCCGACGGACGATTGCCGCGATCACCAAGTGTCACAAACAACGTGCCGTCCAACGCCTCGACCACTCGTGATCCGAAATGGCGCCCTGTTTCCCCAACCGGCGCGCTTTCGAACAGGTCAACGACGTTCTCTAGCGTTGATCCATCATCGCTAAGCCGGGCGCGGGCCAGTGTGGTGCCGCTGCCTTGAGGCTGTTCTTTGGCGTAGGTCAAAAACAGCGCGCGGGTGTGGGCAAAATCGCGCGCCAAAGTGATGTCGAGCAAACCACCCTGCCCGTCCGTTGCAACAGCTGGCACATTTTGCACCTCGATCCGTTGATTTGACGTCACCAGGATCAGCGCGCCGTCGCGCAGTGTGATCAGGATATCACCGTTGGGCAACTCGGCAAAACCCCACGGCGTATCAAGGTCTTGGACGATCGGTGCGACCTGAAATTTGCCGAGCGATGTTTCCATGGCAACCGTTTGGGATGCGATTCCCGTCGCGGCAATTATCAAGGCGATTTGTTTGAACATGTTCTGCTCCCGTGGGTTCAATAAGGAAATAGTGCATGTTTTGGTTCAAACCAGAGGACAAACGACCAACAAACCCCGATTTATTCCACTTTTCTTTTATTCTGCTCCGCCGTAGTCTGCCCGTCAGGACATAAGATCCGATAAGGGAGAACTATCATGAAAAAACTACTTACAGCCACAGCGGCCACAGCTCTGATGGCAGGCACTGCATTTGCGGGCGGCCACGGCAAAGAGGTCAAAATCGGCGTAATCCTGGGCTTTACCGGTCCGATTGAATCGCTGACACCCAGCATGGCAGACGGCGCCGAATTGGCGATGAAAGAAGTCACAGACAGCGGCCTGTTGCTGGACGCGGCAAACGTGATTTCGGTGCGTGCGGATTCAACATGCGTCGACGCCGGTGCTGCAACAGCAGCTGCTGAACGTCTTGTAACGGCCGAAAAAATCGACGGCATCATGGGCGCTGACTGCTCTGGTGTAACTGGCGCGATCCTGTCCAACGTGGCAGTCGCAAACGGCGTGGTTATGGTGTCACCATCCGCCACATCCCCTGGCCTGTCACACGCCAACAACGAAGACGAAGGCTTGTTCTTCCGCACGGCCCCATCCGACGCCCGCCAAGGTGTTGTGATGACCGAAGTGCTGATGGAAGAAGGCCTGAAGTCCGTTGCTGTGACCTACACAAACAACGACTACGGCAAGGGTTTGGCAGATGCCTTCCAAGCGGCATTTGAAGCTGCTGGCGGCACAGTCACAATCTCGGCCGCGCACGAAGACGGCAAAGCAGATTATTCTGCTGAAGTCGGCGCATTGGCATCTGCTGGTGGCGAACGTTTGGTTGTTGCAGGCTACGTTGACCAAGGTGGTTCCGGCATCGTTCGCGCCGCACTGGATTCTGGCGCGTTTGACACGTTCCACTTTCCAGACGGCATGATCTCGGCCAAATTGGACGAGAACTTTGGATCCGAAATCGACGGCTCCACAGGTCAGCACCCGGGCACAGACAGCGACGGCGCTGGCAAATTCGTAGAATTGGTAAACGGTGCATTTGATGCAACATCCCCGTTCACACCAGAAGCCTATGACGCCGCCGCTTTGATCATGCTGGCCATGCAAGCCGCAGATTCCAAAGACAGCGCTGACTACAAGCTGAAAATCATGGACGTTGCGAACGCACCGGGCGAAAAAATCTTGCCGGGTGAATTGGCCAAAGGCCTGCAAATCCTGCGTGATGGCGGCGACATCGACTATGAAGGCGCGACAGCGGTTGAATTGATCGGTTCCGGCGAGTCTGCGGGCAACTACCGTCAGATCGTCGTCAAAGATGGCGCAACCACAACGGTTAAGTACCGCTAAGGTTTACGTCTAAAAATTTGAACAGCCCGAGGGAAACCTTGGGCTGTTTCAATGAGATACGTCCCGCAGTTAATGCGGCAAGCTGCGCAAAGCAGCATACAATCGGGGGAATTGCTGATGATCGTCGTTAAGGACGTTCACAAAAGCTTTGGCGGCTTTAAAGCTGTCGATGGCGCAAGCCTGTCTATCGCTGAGCGGTCGATTACAGGGCTGATTGGTCCAAACGGGGCCGGAAAAACCACATTGTTTAACGTGATCGCCGGAGTCCTGCCTCCCACGTCAGGATCCGTGACGATGGCAGGTGAGGATATCACCGGCCTGCCCCCGCATGAGTTGTTTCACAAGGGACTGCTGCGCACCTTCCAGATCGCACACGAGTTTAGCTCGATGACGTGCCGCGAGAACCTGATGATGGTTCCCGGTGGTCAATCGGGTGAAACACTGTGGAACACGTGGTTCGGTCGCAAACGCATCGCGGATGAAGAACGCGCCTTGGCTGCTAAGGCAGATGAGGTTCTGGAGTTCCTGACGGTCGAACACCTTGCCGATCACAAAGCTGGCCAAGTGTCGGGCGGTCAGAAAAAGCTGCTGGAACTGGGTCGCACCATGATGGTGGATGCCAAGATCGTGTTCCTGGACGAAGTTGGCGCGGGCGTGAACCGCACCCTGCTGAACACCATTGGCGATGCGATCCTGCGTCTGAACCAAGAGCGTGATTACACGTTTGTTGTTATTGAACACGACATGGATTTCATCGGCCGCATTTGTGATCCGGTGATTTGTATGGCTGAGGGCAAGGTTTTGGCCGAAGGCACCTTGGACGAAATCAAAGCCAACGAACAAGTGATCGAGGCCTATTTGGGCACGGGTCTCAAGAACAAAGAACAGGTGGGCGCGTGATGTGGGCCTTTGAATTTGAGTATTTTGGATCAGAACAAACTGGGGCGCGATATGAGTGAACCGTTTCTGATTGGCGACACGATGACCGGTGGCTATGGCGCGGGTCCTGATATCTTGCATGACTGCACGATTGCGGTGAACAAAGGCGAGATTGCTGTGATTGTTGGCCCGAATGGGGCTGGTAAATCAACTGCGATGAAGGCTGTTTTTGGCATGCTGGATGTGCGGTCCGGTGCGGTGCGTTTGGATGGTGAGGATATCACCACGCTTTCGCCGCAGGACCGTGTTGTGAAGGGCATGGGCTTTGTGCCGCAGACCTCGAATATCTTTACGTCGATGACGGTTGAGGAGAACCTTGAGATGGGTGCGTTTATTCGGCGCGATGATATTTCCGACACAATGGCGCAGATTTACGATTTGTTCCCGATCCTGAAAGAAAAGCGCAATCAGGCGGCGGGTGAACTGTCTGGCGGGCAGCGTCAGCAAGTGGCAGTGGGGCGTGCGTTGATGACCCAGCCCAAGGTTTTGATGCTGGATGAACCGACGGCGGGTGTGTCACCCATCGTAATGGACGAGCTGTTTGACCGTATTATTGAGGTTGCCCGCACAGGCATCCCGATTTTGATGGTCGAACAAAACGCCCGACAAGCGCTGGAGATTGCCGACAAAGGTTATGTTCTGGTGCAGGGACGCAATGCGTTTACCGGGACGGGCAAGGAATTGCTGGCCGATCCCGAAGTGCGCAAATCGTTTTTGGGGGGATGAGGAGATGAATACTTTACGAACCTTTCCACTTATTCTGCTTCTACTCCTTTCACCAATCTTGGCGTCAGCGCAAACTTCCTCGTTTGTCTGCAAATTCGATACAGAGTGTTCTCAAGATACAGGCTGTCTAGGTAAAGAAATGTCGTTCACTTTCTTCATAGAAGACACCGGAAATGCGTTCGTGCAAGGCAATCTCAATCTTATAAAGGTAATTCCGATAAGTGGGGATAGTGCTCTATCGTTTGTTGAGCCGCTGACAACGGGTTCAATCCAATCAACGACTATTTCGAACAACGGACAAGCAGTCCATTCCAGACATACCACTATTCTTGGCGAATTTGCTGTTTCGCAATGGCACGGAAAATGTACTTTCTTTGAAGGTAAATCATAATGGACTTCCTAAACGCCCTTGTGGCCTTTGCAAACTTCGTCTTTATCCCTGCAACCGCTTACGGGGCGCAATTGGCCCTCGGTGCCCTTGGGGTGACGCTGATCTACGGCATCTTGCGCTTCTCGAACTTTGCGCATGGGGATACCATGGCGTTTGGGGCGATGGTCACGATCCTGTTTACGTGGTTGTTCCAGTCGTGGGGCATATCGTTGGGCCCGCTTCCGACTGCGCTGCTCGCCCTGCCCTTTGGTATCCTTGGCTGTATGGCGTTGGTCCTGTTCACCGACCGTGTGGTGTACAAGTTCTACCGCGAACAAAAGGCCAAGCCGGTGATCCTGGTGATCGTCAGCTTGGGCGTCATGTTCATCATGAATGGCCTTGTGCGGTTCATCATCGGGCCAAATGACCAGCGGTTTGCAGACGGCGAACGGTTCATCATTTCTGTACGCGAATTCAAGGCGTTGACGGGCCTAAAAGAAGGACTCGCGTTCAAGACAACCCAAGGCATTACCATCGTAACGGCCATCATTGTGGTGATCGCGTTGTTCTGGTTTTTGAACCGCACCCGCACCGGAAAGTCCATGCGCGCCTATTCGGACAACGAAGATCTGGCGCTGCTGTCGGGCATCAACCCTGAGAAGGTCGTGATGATCACATGGCTGATTGTGGCGGCCTTGGCGACCATCGCAGGCACGCTTTATGGCCTCGATAAATCGTTCAAACCGTTCATCTACTTGCAACTGCTTTTGCCGGTGTTCGCATCAGCAATTGTCGGCGGTCTTGGCAGCCCTGTGGGCGCAATCGCCGGGGGTTTTGTCATCGCGTTTTCCGAGGTGATGATCACCTACGCGTGGAAAAAAGTCGCAACCTACGTGGTGCCCGAAGCTTGGGCACCAGACAGTCTCGTGCAGTTGCTGTCCACCGATTATAAATTCGCGGTCAGCTTCGTTATTCTAATCATCGTCCTGTTGTTCCGCCCAACAGGTCTGTTCGCGGGGAAATCGGTATGACGGATACAAATCGCAATATCCTGTATTTTGTACTGGTCGGTTTACTGATCATTTCGACGGGGTTTCTGTACAGCTGGAACACTGCTTTGTTTGTCCTGAATTTCGGGCTCATCAGCGCGGTCATGTCGCTGGGTGTGAACCTGCAGTGGGGCTTTGCCGGATTGTTTAACGTCGGCATCATGGGGTTTGTCGCCCTTGGTGGTTTGGCCACTGTTCTTGTGTCGATGCCGGCAACGCCCGGCGCTTGGAGCGCGGGTGGCGTCGGTGTCATGGGCGGTTTGCTGATGGGCGCTGCGACGGTTGTTGCCGCGGTGGTTTTGTATGCAAAAATGCAGGCAGGACGCATGCGCGGCTTGGCTATTTTTGCACTGCTGGTCGTTGGGTTCTTTGTCTATCGTTCAGTGTTTGATCCAGCGGTTGCGCGTATCGAAGCGGTCGATCCCGCGTTTCTCGGGTATTTGGGCGGTCTGAACCTGCCTGTTGTTGTTGCGTGGCCTGTTGGCGGATTGCTCGCGGCTGCGGTGGCTTGGATGATCGGTAAAACGGCCCTTGGTTTGCGTTCGGATTATCTGGCAATCGCGACGCTGGGCATTTCTGAAATCATCATTGCCGTGATGAAAAACGAAGACTGGATGGCACGCGGCGTGAAAAACGTGGTTGGCCTGCCGCGCCCTGCCCCCTACGAGATCGATTTGCAAAACGATGCAGGCTTTGTCGAAACCGCAGCCAGCTTTGGTCTTGATCCCGTCACCGCATCAACCTTGTGGGTCAAAATGATCTACGCGGGCCTGTTCAGTGTTGTGTTGATCGTGCTGTTTATCCTTGCACAACGCGCCTTGCACAGCCCGTGGGGTCGCATGATGCGCGCCATTCGCGACAATGAATTCGCAGCCGAAGCGATGGGCAAACACGTCACCTCCCGTCACCTGCAAGTCTTTGTTTTGGGCAGTGCAGTGTGTGGGATTGCGGGCGCGATGATGACCACGCTGGACGGTCAGTTGACACCGGGCACGTACCAACCGCTGCGCTTTACCTTTCTGATCTGGGTGATGGTGATTGTTGGCGGGTCCGGCAACAATCTGGGCGCGGTTTTGGGTGGTTTCCTGATCTGGTGGCTGTGGGTCATGGTTGAACCGATGGGCAACGCGCTGATGTATTACGTGACTTATTTCATGCCCGATGGCAGCGGCCTGAAGGAACATTTGCTCGATAGCACAGCACACATGCGGTTGCTGACGATGGGGCTGGTTCTGCTGCTGGTGCTCAGGTTCAGTCCGCGGGGCTTGATCCCTGAGAAGTAAACCCAAATCGGCGCCCCGCAAGGAGGCGCCGTTTTTCACTGTCTGCTTGGGTTACGCAGAATAGCTGCCGTCTGCTCCGTGGACCTCATCACCAGTGAGGGCCGGATTAAAGACAGAGATCAACAGCATGTCTTCATCGCCCATAACACGCAGCGTGTGGCGGTCGTTTTGATCCAGCGCGTACAGGGTGCCGGCCTCGATCACGTGATCCGCACCCGTCGCCAAATCCGTGACAACCCCGCGCCCTGAAATGCAGTAGCACGCCTCAAGGTGGTGTTTGTATTCCAGCGTCATCGACGCACCGGCCGTGATCCATGTCTCGTTCAGAGAAAAGCCCATGCGTTCGGTTTTGGTCAGCATCCGCAGACTGCGCCACCCCGGACCAGAGGCATCACGCGGCCCGCCTTGCAGGTCTGATTTGCGTTGAATAATCATGCCTAACGCCCTCGGAACAGGCCACCAAGGATGCCGCGTACGATACGTTTTCCTGTGGTCCCTTTAAGTTCTTTGATCACGACCGACGCGATGGCCCCGCCGAACCCCTCGCTGGTGCGTTTGCGGGTGGCGCGCGATGTGGATCGTGTCACGCGCGTGCCTTCAAACCGGCGTCCTGCGTTGAATTCGCGCAATGCCGGTTGGGTTTCAGCCTCGGCAATATCCTCGGCCTTTTCCGCCTCAGCGGCGGCGTCCTGTGCCCGTTTGGTCAGGATTTCAAACGCAGACGTGCGATCCAGCGTTTCATCGTATTTGCCGGACATGTCGGAGGCGGCCAAGATCGCTTTGCGCTCTGCTTTGGTGATCGGCCCCAGTTGCGATGACGGTGGACGGATCAACGTGCGCTCGACAATGCCCGGCACGCCTTTCTTTTGCAGCATCGAAGTCACGGCCTCGCCGACGCCGACCTCGCGAATGGCTTCTTCGGTCGAAAAGCGTGGGTTTTCGCGGTAGGTTTCCGCCGCCATGCGCAATTCTTTGCGGTCTTTGGCGGTGAATGCGCGCAAAGCGTGCTGGAAACGGTTGCCCAACTGCCCAAGGATGTCGTCGGGCACATCTGCCGGATTTTGGGTGATGAAATAGACGCCCACACCTTTGGAGCGGATCAGGCGCGCGACTTGTTCGACCTTGTTCACCAAGGCCTTGGGCGCGTCATCAAACAACAGGTGCGCTTCGTCGAAAAAGAACACGAGCTTGGGTTTGTCAGGGTCGCCAACTTCGGGCAGCACCTCGAACAGCTCGGACAGCAGCCACAGCAAAAACGTGGCGTACAGCCCCGGCGAACCCATCAGTTTGTCTGCCGCCAGCAGGTTGATCACACCACGCCCGTCGGCATCTGTGCGCATCAAATCAGCCAGCTCAAGCGCCGGTTCGCCAAACAGATTGGTGCCGCCCTGGTTTTCCAAGACCAGCAAACGGCGCTGGATCGCCCCGATGGATGCGGATGACACGTTGCCGTAACGCAGTGATAACGCCTTGGCGTTTTGACCAATCCAGACCAGCAGCGCCTGAAGGTCCTTGAGGTCCAACAGCGGCAGCCCGTCTTCATCCGCAAGGCGGAACGCGATGTTCACGATGCCCTCTTGGGCCTCTGACAATTCCAGCAAACGTGACAACAACAATGGCCCCATTTCGGCAACCGTGGTGCGCACAGGGTGGCCTTGATCTCCGAACAGGTCCCAAAACGTAACGGGAAACGCATCGTAGGTGTAATCGTCGAACCCGATAATCCCAGCCCGCTTCATGAACGCGTCATGCAGTTTATGATCGGGGCTGCCGGATTTCGCGAGGCCCGAAAGGTCGCCTTTGACGTCCGATAAAAACACCGGCACTCCCGCGTTCGAAAACCCTTCGGCCAAGATTTGCAGCGTGACGGTTTTGCCCGTACCGGTTGCGCCCGCAATCAAACCATGCCGGTTTGCGTACTTCAGGCTTAGCCCTTGTTGGACGCCATACTCAGGCCCGCCGCCGCCAATAAAAATCTCGGATGTCATACACGTTTACCTTTTGGTCATCTCTTTATTCGCCCCGACCATACAAACTTAACCTTTGGGGGCCATAGTTATATTTGTCTTGTGCCTACATGTCCTTGGCACCTGACACTTCCTCCCTGTCAGACTGGCCGTGCCTTAGGGTACGGCCCTTTTTTACCATCGGGTAAAAGCCGCGAATTTGACGCATAAGTTACAATTTTTATGTTGACCCTGCGCGTTTGGTTACGTAACTTCTCCTCAATAATAAGTCGGCCAGTCCGACGGGGAGACGACATTGGGAAAGAGAGCTGAAAAAGCTCTCTTTTTCTATTTCTGGCACATGATAGGCCGCGCTGATCGGCAAATTGTGACGCCCTGTCGTAAATCATCAAAATGACACGCAAAAATTTGCTCATCCGCGCCAGAAAGTCGCGAGTTCCCCACTGACACTCGCAATCCGGCGTGATAATCAGGACAAAATATAAAAAGTGGTGGACCAAAAATGATGACTTTCCGCAAAACAACTTTGTTCAGTGCAGCCTTGCTGCTGGCAACCTCGGGCATGGCGTTTGCCCAGGAAACAGCAAAACCAGAAGAAGGCACATCTGAGGGCACGGCATCGCAAGTTGAATCGCAGCTGAGCCTTGGTGAAGACGCAAACAAAGACCCGAATTTGGGCCAACCTTATACGCTTGAGGAAATCGGCGATTGGGAAATGCGGTGCATCAAAACCGAAGCCGAAGAAGATCCCTGCCAGTTGTACCAGCTGATGGACGACGGCGAAGGCGTTCCGGTCGCAGAATTCACGATGTTTCGCCTGCCTGAAGGCGGCAAAGCCATCGCGGGTGCGACTGTCGTTGTCCCGTTGGAAACAGCGCTTCCGAACCAGTTGACCATCACAGTTGATGGCGGGTCTGCCCGTCGCTATCCTTTCGCATTCTGCAATCCGGTTGGTTGCTATGCCCGCATCGGTTTGACAGCGGCGGATGTGGCTGTGTTCAAAAAAGGATCCAAAGCCACGATCACAATCGTACCTGCCTTGGCACCGGATCAAAAAGTTAATCTGAACCTGTCGTTGACAGGCTTTACAGCTGGATTTGAAAAGTCATCGATCATTCAGCAATAAGACACTGAAAACTTATGCATTCCGAAAGTGCCTTGCAGAAATGTGAGGCACTTTTTTCGTACTGGGCCTTAGATTTTGCGCAAGGCCAACACGGCGTTCATGCCACCAAAAGCAAAGGCGTTGGATAAAACCAGATCGACCGACGCATCGCGTGCCTCGTTTGGTACAACGTCCAGGGCGCATTCAGGGTCCGGTTCTTCGTAGCCGATTGTGGGCGCAATGACCCCGTCACGCAGGGCCATGATGCAGGCCAACAGTTCAACCGCACCCGTGCCGCCGATCAGATGCCCGTGCATGGATTTCGTCGAAGAGATCATCAACTGATCCGCGTGTGGTCCAAACACATCCGCCACTGCCGCGCATTCGGTCTTGTCGTTCGCCGCTGTGCCGGTGCCGTGCGCGTTGATATAGCCGACTTGATCAGGGTTCACGCCAGCATCTGCAAGCGCGCCTGCCATCGCTCGCGCAGCGCCATTTTTGGACGGCATCACGATGTCTGCAGCATCTGAGGACATGGCGAACCCTGCGACTTCGCACAGGATCTCAGCACCACGGGCACGCGCATGTTCATATTCTTCAAAGACAAAGATGCCGGCACCCTCGCCCTGCACCATGCCGTTGCGGTTGGCGGAAAACGGGCGGCAGGCGTCTTTGGACATGACCCGCAGACCTTCCCACGCCTTGACGCCGCCAAAGCACAGCATCGATTCAGACCCACCCGTCAGCATTGCAGGTGCCATGCCCGAGCGCACCATTTGAAACGCTTGCGCCATGGCGTGATTGGACGACGCGCAGGCGGTCGAGACGGTGAACGACGGCCCCTTGAGGTTGTATTCCATGCTGACGTGACTGGCAGCGGCATTGTTCATCAGCTTTGGTACGACAAACGGGTGCACGCGGTTTTTGCCCTCTTCGTAGACGGCGCGGTAATTGTCATCCCACGTGCTGACACCGCCGCCTGCGGTGCCCAGAACCACGCCGGATTTGGCTGCGGTTTCACCACTGAAGATGATGCCGGATTGCGCGATCGCCTCGGCCGCAGCTGCCAGCGTAAACTGGGTGTAGCGATCATACAGCGACATTTGCTGACGGTTGTAGCGCCCTTCGGCCTCAAACCCGCGCACCTGACCACCGATCTGGATCGACAAGCGCTCAACATCACGGAACTCCAACGGGCCAATACCACAACGCCCTTCGCGCATTGCCTCCATCGTCGCGGCCACCGAATGGCCAAGCGCGTTGATGGTGCCGGCACCTGTGATGACCACCCGTTTCATCTGCGTCAGGCCGCCTGTTCTTTCACGAGGCGCTCAATGCCTTGGATAATTTTGGCCACTGACGTGATGTCAAAGTCGCTGTTGGATGGCGCGTTGGCGTTGAACGGGATGGTGATGTCGAATTCTTCTTCGATGGCGAAAATGCTTTCGACCAAGCCAAGGCTGTCGATCCCGATGTCCTCAAGCGAATTGTCCAAAGAGACATCGGACGTTTCGAGCATGGCTTGCTCGGCGATGATTTTGACCACTTTGTCGGCAACGCTCATGTTTTCACCTTTTGTGCTGTTGGTGGTGATCTAGTCGTTGGGCGCGTCTTTTGAAACAGGATTTTTCAAACCTGCGACATCACGGAACAATCTTGGCAACCGGCGCAACAGCTTGTAGAGCTCTATTTGTTTGTCCATCTGGATCGCCGGATACCCTAACATGACACGGCCCGCAGGCACGTTTGACAGCACTTTGGTCGCACCACCCGTGATCACCCGATCACCCACAAAGATGTTGTCGCTGATCCCCGTCATGCCACCCAAGACCACGTTATTGCCCACACGTGACGATCCTGCGACAGCCACGTGACCGCAAATCAGACAGTCGTTGCCAATGACGACGTTGTGGCCAATCTGCGAATTGTTGTCGAATTTGCAGCCATTGCCGATCTTGGTGTCGCGGATAGTGCCATTGTCGATTGTTGTGGTGGAACCGACTTCGACATCGTCACCAATCACCACGGCCCCGAGCGAATGAATACGCGTCCAGGGCTGCGCTTTGGTTTCTTGCTGATCGCCAAGGCTTTCACGCGCCGCTTCGATCCCAGAGCGTTCTGCGGTCACAAAGCTGAACCCGTCGCCGCCAATCCGTGCGCCCGGCTGTGCGATGAACCGATCACCAATGCGTACACGCGCGCCGATGCTGACATGTTCGCGCAAGAACGCGTTTGCACCCAGAACCGCGTCCGCGCCAACATAGCACTGCGGACCAATCACGCTGCCCGCACCAATCTGCGCACCAGCTGCAATCACAGCCAAAGGACCAACAGATACATCAGCGCCAAGGATCGCTGCCGGATCAATCACGGCACTGGGGTGAAGCCCCGCGCTATACCCCTGCCCGCGATCCATCATGGTCGTGAGACCGGACATCGTGAAACGCGGTCGTTTAGAGACAATGACGGCCTCTAGCCCCATCGCCTGCCAGTCTGCCCCGTCCCAGACCATGGCTGCGCGGGCTTTGCCTGCCGTCAGGTCCGCCGCATATTTTGGGTCCATCGCCAATGCCAAATCATCGGGTCCGGCACTTGCGGGTTCCTGTACAGAGGCGATCAAAAGATCAACGGCGCCAAAGGCTTCTGCCCCTAGCGCCGCTGCGATGTCTTTGATGGAATGGTTCATGTCAAATCCCCGAAACGTTCGGGAATTGGATTACCCTTGAACGGCGCGCAATGCCACCCCTGCCTTTTGCAAGGCATTCCAGATGCGCGCGTCTCTGCCATAGACATCACGACGATATTGCGTGTGACCTTTGGCGGTTGTGAACGCTGTGCGGTAGATGATGTGCACGGGAACCGGGTTTTTTAGATTGACCTGTTGTTCCTTGCCAGTTGCCAACTTCGCTTGGAAAAGCCTTTTGGATCACTGGTTTGCTTGGCCAACAAGGCGTAGGCAAAATCGAAGGGATCGGCCAGACGAACGCACCCGTGGCTGTAGGCACGGCTTTCGCGTCCGAACAGGTTCTTGGCTGGCGTGTCGTGCAGGTAGATGTTGTAGCGGTTCGGGAAGATGAATTTCACCAGCCCCAGCGCGTTGCCTTTTGAAGGCGGTTGACGCATCGCAAACGGGAACGTCTTTTCGGTGTACTGGGCGAAATTCACGTTGGCGCGGTTCACTTTGCGCCCTTTGTTGTCGGTGATTTCGATGTGACGTACAGCGTTGCGGTTGGCCTTAAGTGCGGGCAGGTATTCTTTGGTCACGATAGAACGCGGCACATACCAGCTCGGGTTGATGACCATGTATTCCATCACGTCCGAGAATTCCGGCGTTGGGCGATCAGCTTTGTTTGCGCCCACAACCGAGCGCGTCTGGAACGTGACTTTGCCGTTGTCGATAATCTTGGCTGTAAAGTCAGGAATGTTCACCAGAATGTGGCGTTTGCCGCGTTCCTGATTGACCCAGCGTTCACGCTCCATCCCGACAATGATCGACTGCATACGTGACTGAACACCGACGTTGATTTCTGCAACAGTGCCCGGACCGGCCACACCGTCTGCGGCCAAACCATGGGCCAGCTGGAACTGCTGAATACCTGATTTCATCGTCTCGTCATAGGTTTGCGAAGATGTGCGCTTCATAAAGCCCATGGCGATCAAGCGGTTGCGCATTGCAACAACAGACGCACCGGATTGGCCGGGTTTCAGCGACTTTGACGGCACTTTTGCGCCCCAGCCACCTTTGGCCAACAGGCGTTCCATGCGCAGCTTTTCTTTCATCAACGCATTGTATTCCATGGTTTTTGGCGCAAGCGCCTTAAAGAAACCGGCGGGTGACGATTTAGAGAAGTTGACCAAATAGGACGTGCGATCACGGTACGGAACCTGACGCACGATGGCGGCGTCAACACGGCTCGGGATCAAAACACCGGTTTGCAAATCACGCGAGTATTGCAAGAATGCCCGGCTCATTTCGACCTCAAGCTGACCACGTTCACGTGGGCCCTTGGCGGCTTTCATTTTGGCTTGCAGTCCGCCAGCATCGTAGCGTGCGGCTGGCAGGCCGTGCACCGAGGCTTGGGACAACGCTTTGATCAAGGCGACGCGACGGCTACGTTCACGCCCCGTGCGTCCGACCCATATGCTTTTGTAGCCGTTTGCCTGATAAAAGGCCGCGATATCTTTGTCGCGTGCCGCGGCTTCGGCCACGGATTGTTTGAATGCAGTGACCTGTGCAACAGCGGGTTTTGCCATGCTGAACAAGGACAATGCCAAAAGCGACATCGCCATAAATAGTGAAAATCGGTAAGCGCGCAGCGTCATATCTTCCCCCAATCGAAAAATGTCCGCGAAGTTTATGCGGTCGGTTGTGATTTATGCCCGTCAGCTTGTCTATTCACATTTACACCTAAGCCACCAGAAAGCTGGTCCCTGAGGCCTACGTGCACCGACAAATGCAGCATTTGACGACACTGACATCATTTGCGCAAAAAATCGCCTAAAACTGTTGATATATTTAGGGGGAAAGATTCAGTACTTGGTTCACGATTCGCTTTATGTAATACATCAGGGGCATCTGGGGACGAGATGAAACACTGTGTAACATCGCAGTACAGGCGAACGGGACGGCACGTTAAGACATGACAATTGGTGAATCATCGGGTTTGACCCGTCGTGCGCTTCTGGGCGCATTTGCAGCGACTACAGTTGCCGCAGCTCCGACAATCTCTGGTGCAGCCGGTATTTTACGCGGCGCAGGCGATATTCGCCGCATTCGCATGTTCTCGGGTCGCACCGGTGAACGCATCGACATGATCTACTGGATCGAAGGTAAATACATCAAAGACGCAGTCAAAGAAGTAAACTACTTTATGCGCGACTGGCGCACCGATGGTGTCAAAACCATGGATTTGCGCACGGTTGACGTTATGGCCGCCGCCCACAACCTGATGGATGTCCACGAACCGTACATGTTGCTGTCCGGCTATCGCAGCCCAAAGACCAACGCGATGCTACGTTCACGTTCGTCCGGTGTTGCCAAGAATTCACTGCACATGAAAGGCCAAGCGGCCGATCTGCGTTTGTCTACCCGTTCGGTTGGTCAAATGGCGCGCGCGGCATCTGCTTGCCGCGGTGGCGGTGTTGGCCGGTATTCCGGATCCAACTTTGTGCACATGGATTGCGGCGTTGTCCGGTCTTGGGGCAGCTAAAACCAACCGACATTGCTGATAGAAATGCAGGCGTCTTTCGAGACGCCTTTTTTCGTGCTGTCGTAAAATTGGATGGTGGTGGTCCCAGCTGGATTTGAACCAGCGACCCCTCGCTTCGGAGGCGAGTACTCTATCCAGCTGAGCTATGGGACCATATGGGTTTGGTATAGCTTTGGCGTATCGTGGCTGCAATTGCTAATTGCGCAGCCATTTCACGCAAACAGATCATGGGCCAGTTCCAAGGCCTCAATCCAGATGTCGATTTCGTTTGTCGTGTTGTACATCGCAAAAGACGCACGGCAGGTGGCGTTCAAACCAAGGTGTTCCATCAAAGGACCGGTACAATGTTGACCCGCCCGCACCGCGACACCCTTTTTATCAAGAATGGTCGAGATATCATGGGCATGCCCTGCCCCATCCATCGTAAAGCTGAAAATCGCACCTTTGTCCGGCGTGGTGCCTTGCACTTGGATCCAGTTTAACCCGTTCAATTTCGCGACAGCATAATCGCGCAAGCTGTCCTCGTGGGCGGCAATCGCGTCTAGCCCGTGGCCCATCATGTAATCGATGCCGACGCCCATCCCGATCATTTGCACGATCCCTGGTGTGCCTGCCTCGAACATCATCGGGGCATCGTTATAGACAACGCCATCCTTTGACACTTCACGGATCATGTCGCCGCCACCAATGAACGGGCGCATTTCAGCCATGCGTTCGGATTTGACGTGGATCGCGCCGGATCCTGACGGCCCGTACAATTTATGACCGGTGATGGCGTAGAAATCAGCGTCGATATCCTGAACGTCAACCGGCATGTGCACGGCGGCTTGTGATCCATCGACTAACACAGCGACGCCTTTGGCATGGGCACCGGCGCAGATCGTTTTCACGTCAACTTTGGTGCCCAACACGTTGGACATGTGGGTCACAGCGATCAATTTGGTGCGCGGCGTGATCGCATCCAGAACCGCTTGCGGATCAAGCGCACCGGTCGCGTCCACGTCTACCCATTTCAGCACCACGCCTTGGCGTTCGCGCAGAAAATGCCAAGGCACGATGTTTGCGTGATGCTCCATCACGCTCAGGATGATCTCGTCACCAGCTTGCATGCGCGGCATGGCCCAACCGTAGGCGACCATATTGATGCCTTCGGTGGTGCCCGAATTAAAGATGATTTCGTCTTCGGATTTCGCGCTTAGAAACGTCGCGACTTTGCCGCGAACTGCCTCGTAGTTGTCCGTCGCAAGGTTCGACAGGAAATGCAGGCCACGATGCACATTCGCGTATTCTTCGGCGTAAGCACGCGTGATCGCGTCAATCACCACCTGCGGTTTTTGCGCCGAGGCACCGTTGTCTAAATAGACCAACGGCTTGCCGTTAACTTTGCGTGACAGGATTGGAAAATCTGCCCGAATCTTGCTGACGTCGTACATTTTCAAAGCCCCATGGTCGCCAGGCCTGTTACCGCGAGGAACAAGCTAAGCCCAAAAATAAAGCCAAACATCACAATCAGTAAAAGACCGATTGTTTTGAGGTTCGAGCCAAGATTGGCCCCTTGGTTGATGAAATTCACGGTGATCCAAAGGCTGACAACAGCCACGACCAACCCGTAAAGGGACGCAACTGGCGGCGAAACGATCAGTAAAATCACAGCGCCGGCCTGCGCAACAAGGCGCAATGCTTGCATCCAAACAAAGGCCGATAGCATGTCGCCCAAACTGCCCGTGCCGCCCATCACCGTACCGACCCAATGCAGCAGATGGATCATCAAAACCATGCCACCTGCCGAGAATACAAACACCAGAATAGGGCTGCTCAGGAACGCAGGTAACGCCAAACCGGTTTCGGAAAATTCCGGCGGCGGCGGTGGGGTCAAGGCGCTTGAAACCCAGAACAACATCGCGTTCAGCGCACAGGCCAAAACCAGCAGCGTCCACAGCACTTCGCGCGGCGTGCGCAGGTCAATCACATGACGCGCAGCCTCGGCAGGGTTTTGCAACGACAGCGCAATCAGTTGCCCGACAGGCATCGTACCAACATTCATAATGCAACACCTTCTGCCGCGCGCATACCCGCAATCCAGAACCACAACACATTGATAAGCCACAACAAAGCAACCAGTTGCAACGCGCTGCTTTCCCCCATGAAGGCTGCTGTTAATCCCAACAACAACGTCATGGGTGCACTGGCCAAAAGCGCCCAGAACATCGACAGGCGTATGCCGTATCCAGTGATCGGTCGTCCGGCCAATCGCGCCAATCCATGGATCAACGCGGCAAACGCGTACAGCACCAATGGCACAATAAAGATCCACAAGAACGCCGACCAATACATGCGCGCCATCAGTGGCACATCCGTGTTCAAGTGCGCCTCGCGGGATTGATAGGGCGCTTGTGCGACGAAAAACACGATGCACGCAAAGATCAAAATGTTAAGCGCGAACGCTTCGCGCCGCCCCTGCCCCAACAACCGTGTCACCACACGGCCGGGCCCGCGATAGCTGGCCTTGATGTCGCTCGTGACTGACATTAGCTGCGCCGCCGCTCCAACCACGATTGCAGCAATGCATTGATGTCTTCGCGCAGGTCTTCGTCTTCGATTTCCTCGACCGCTTCGGCCAAGAACGACAACGTCAGCAGATCCGTTGCGACCGCAGCTGGCACACCGCGAGAGCGCAGATAAAACAGTGCCGTTTCATCAATCGCACCGGACGTAGACCCGTGCGAACAAATCACGTCGTCCGCGTAAATCTCAAGCTCGGGTTTGGCGAGGAACTGGCTGTCTTCGTCCAAAAGCAAGGACTGACTGATCTGGTAGCCGTCGGTTTTCTGTGCTCCGGCTTTCACCAGAATCTTGCCTTGGAAAACACCGGTTGCGCCATTGCGCAGCACCTTTTTGAACACCTGACGGCTTTCGCAATTCACCGCGTCATGGGTGACAAAAACTGTGTCATCGTGGTGAAAATCACCGTCGCCGACACATGCGCCACCGACAGTCGCCTTGGCGTCATCCCCGGTCAGTTCGATCACACATTCGTTGCGCGTCATCACACCATTGGCGGTCAGAGTGAACGATTTGAACGTCGATTCCGTACCCAAACGTGCAAAGACATGCGTCACAGCGCGGCGTTCGTGATCACGCCCTTGGGCGCGAATGTGGTGGAATGCAGCGCCGTCGGCAATGTCGACTTCCATCACTTTGTTGAAACGCGCCGCCGCCGGACCTGTTTCCAAAACGGTCAGGTTTGCACCTGCGTCCAGCTTGATCACATTGTGCAACATGACGTCTGACGTTTCGGATTTGTGCAGGTAAATCAGGTTGATAGGCTTGGATGCTAAACCAGTTACATGGATCAAAACACCATCGCTTGCAAAGGCAGTGTTCAACGTGGCCAGCGGTCGTGCAACCGGATTTTGGCCACGCGCCTCGAGCACACCATAAAGGTCACGCGCCCAATGAATGTCAGCGTCGGCAGTCGCCAAACGTTCAATCGTAACGCCGGTCAGGGTCAGATCGTCAGACGCGTCAGCATCAAAAACACCGTCCACAAAGACGATCTTTAAACGGTCGACATCATCAAACAAGGCCCCTTCGGCGTTGTGGAACAGTGCCGCAGGAACAGCCACAGCCTGCGTCAGCGTGTCCGGGCGGGTGTATTTCCAGTATTCATCGCGGCGCACCGGCAATCCGGCGGCCTGCACGCGCATCAACGCGTATTTGCGCGCCGCCTCGGACCAACCGTCAACGGGCATGGTCAAACCAGCAAGCCGTGCGTCCAACGCCGATGTTGTTTCAGCAACAGCCGCCATTACGCCACCTCTGCCAGAATGTCGGCGTAGCCGTTGTTTTCAACTTCGATGGCCAGCTCGGGACCACCCGTTTTCACAATACGACCTTCGGCCATGATGTGCACAACGTCCGGTTTGATGTGGTCCAAAAGGCGCTGATAGTGCGTGATCACAAGGAAACTACGACCTTCATCGCGCAGCGCATTCACGCCTTCAGAGACCAGTTTCATCGCATCAACGTCCAGACCGGAATCGGTTTCATCGAGGACGCACATCTTTGGTTCCAGCATCGCCATTTGCAGGATTTCGTTGCGTTTCTTTTCGCCGCCGGAAAAACCAACGTTGACAGGACGTTTCAGCATGTCCGCATCGATTTTCAACGTTTTGGCTTTGGCGCGGACGACTTTCAGGAATTCGGCGGCGCTCATTTCATCTTCACCGCGCGCTTTGCGTTGCGCGTTAACGGCTGTGCGCAGGAACGTCATGTTGCCCACACCCGGGATTTCGACGGGGTACTGAAAGGCCAGGAAAAGGCCCGCAGCCGCGCGTTCTTCGGGTTCGATATCCAGCAGATCAACATCACCCAAATGCGCCGTGCCGCTGGTCACTTCGTAGCCGCCACGTCCGGACAGAACGTAGGACAAAGTCGACTTGCCGGAGCCGTTTGGCCCCATAATCGCGTGGACTTGCCCCGCGCCAACCTCGAGGTTTACGCCTTTCAGGATTTGCTTTTCTTCTTCTTCAAGTTTGACGTGTAGGTCTTTGATATTCAGCATTTTTACCTCGTTGGCCCATCAGGGGCGCAGCATGTATTTCATGATTTCAAGCAAGCGATTCACGGGGAAAGCTTGCGGTGTCAGTTCAAACGCAGCCATGCGGCCGGTCAGTGTCGGGGCACCAAGGAACTCTTCGACTTGGTGCAGTTTTGCGCGTTTAGCGTAGTCATCGAACAACAGGGTCACGGGCCGCGTGATGCTAAAGGCAGTGGCCAGCGCGCAGCCGATCCGGAACCGCCCGTCGACCAGCACCACATCGGGGTGTTTGAACCCGTCCATCGACCAAACCGCCAGAGGATAGTCGGCAAAGCGTCTCCAGCCGCGATCGTCCTTGGGGTGGCCCCATTCTTTGGTAGGTCCGATGTCCGCATACAGCATATCGACATGGGATGTTTCGTGCGCCGGATTGCCCTCAAACCACGCCATCATCATGCGCCACCAGCTTTTGTCGGATTCAACGGACGTCACGTGCTTGTTCGCCATTTCACCGGCCAAAACAGTAGACCCGCCAGAGCCGTATTCGAGGATCACGTTCGCACGCGCATAGGTCTGGCGCAGCAATGTGGCCTCAGCCTCCGGCATTGTCAGTTTTGGTTTGGTGAGCGTGCTGGTCATTTTGGCAACCATGCTTTTGTGGCTTGGAATTTGACCAATTCACGTTCTTTGATCAGCGCCTTTTCAGAACGCTTGCGTGCCGCGATGCGGGCATCACGTTTGACAGCCATGCGATTACCTACAATCGAAATTGCGAGGCCGATAGACACCGCGCTAATGATTGTCAGAAGAAACTTCCACTTGGCAGAAATCCACGACACTTCAACAACATTAAACAGAATGAACCCAAGAATGAGAACAATAAAGCTTACCAACGCCCCGATTGGTGCCCTTGATTGCTGTGCCCCAATCGTCTTAGCAAAATGCTGTTCTGTATGACTGTCTGAGTGGCTCATGCGCCTTAACCCACCGACCCTTCCAACGAAATCGCAACCAGCGCCTGTGCTTCCATCGCAAATTCCATCGGCAATGCTTGCAGCACGTCCTTGCAGAACCCGTTGACGACCAAGGCGACTGCCTCTTCTTCGTCCATCCCGCGCGAGCGGCAATAGAACAGCTGATCGTCGTCGACTTTTGAGGTTGTCGCCTCGTGCTCAACGCGGCTGGAGTTGTTTTTGACCTCGATATAGGGGACCGTGTGCGCCCCGCATTTGTCACCAATCAGCAAACTGTCGCACTGCGTATAGTTGCGCGATTCCTTGGCTTTGGGGTGCATCGACACCAAGCCGCGGTAAGTGTTTTGCGCTTTGCCGGCCGAAATCCCTTTGGACACGATGCGCGATTTGGTGCGCTTGCCCAGATGGATCATTTTGGTGCCGGTGTCGGCCTGCTGCATGTTGTTGGCGATGGCGATGGAGTAGAATTCGCCCTGTGAATCGTCGCCGCGCAGAACGCAGGACGGGTATTTCCACGTCACGGCTGATCCGGTTTCGACTTGGGTCCACATGACTTTTGAACGGTCGCCACGGCAGTCCGCACGCTTGGTCACAAAGTTGTAAATGCCGCCTTTGCCGTCCTCGTCGCCGGGGTACCAGTTTTGAACGGTCGAGTATTTGATCTCGGCATCGTCCAGCAAAACCAGTTCGACCACGGCGGCGTGCAATTGTGCAACGTCGCGTTGCGGTGCGGTGCAGCCCTCAAGGTAGGACACGTAGGAATCTTTGTCAGCGATGATCAGTGTGCGTTCGAACTGGCCGGTGTTTTCCGCGTTGATGCGGAAATACGTCGACAGTTCCATCGGGCAGCGCGTGCCCGGCGGGATGTAAACAAACGAGCCATCTGAAAACACAGCGGAATTCAGCGTCGCGTAGTAGTTGTCGGACACCGGAACAACCGTGCCGAGATACTTTTTCACCAACTCTGGGTGCTCTTTGATCGCCTCTGAGATCGAGCAGAAGATCACGCCGGCTTTTAGCAATTCCGCTTGGAATGTGGTGCCGACAGACACGCTATCAAACACAGCATCTACAGCAACACGGCGTTCGCCTTCTGGGGCTTCGACGCCAGCCAACAAGGCTTGTTCCTTTAGCGGAATACCAAGTTTCTTGTATGTTTCCAAAAGCTTGGGATCAACTTCATCCAACGACTTTGGTTTCACTTCCATCGATTTTGGGCGGGCATAGTAATACTGGTCCTGAAAATCGATTTTAGGATAATCGACCATCGCCCAGTCAGGTTCTGTCAGGGTCAACCAACGGCGATACGCTTCAAGGCGCCATTCCAGCATCCATTCCGGTTCTTCGTTTTTGGACGAGATCAGGCGCACAATGTCCTCGGACAGACCTTTGGGCGCGTATTCCATTTCGATCTCGGTTTCCCAACCGTATTTATACGCACCGCCAACTTCGGCCACCGCATCTACGGTGTCCTGATCGACGCCATCTTTCACGACAACATTGTCCATGTTTTTCCCTCTCATCAGCGCGCAGCGTTCAAGCCGCCCGCGCCTCGTGTTTCTTTAGTTTTTGCGCCCACACATCGGCAAAGCGCAAAACGTCATCTTGTGCGGTCTCAAGCCCCAGCGACACGCGGATCGCACATGCGGCCTGATCCGCGTCGTATCCCATCGCCAACAGCACGCGGCTGGCCTTGACCTTGCCTGACGAACAGGCCGATCCCGCAGAAACCGCAAAACCCGACAGATCCATCTGCATCACCTGCGTCTCGCCTTTCCACCCCGGCGTCAGAATGCACGAGGTGTTTGGCAAACGCGCCGCATCATACCCGACAAAAATAGTCTTCTTTGACGCAGCCTCAAGTGCCTTTTCTAGAATATTTCTAAGTTGCGCAACCCGTTCCCAACGCCCATTCGCTACATCTTGGGCTGCGGCCTGTGCAGCAGCGCCAAATCCAGCCATTCCGATGATGTTTTCGGTGCCAGACCGGCGCCCCATTTCCTGACCGCCACCTTTGATCATCGCCGGCACGTCTTGGCCGCGGCGCAGAACCAACGCACCGATGCCTTTGGGGCCACCCAATTTATGCGCCGAAATCAGACCCATGCGTACGCCAGAGCCAATGAAATCCAGCGGCAGTTTGCCAAACCCTTGGGTCATGTCGCAGACGGCCAAACCGGCGGGTACATTTTGCAAAACACCGGTTTCCGAATTGGCGAACTGCACCGCACTTTGGTCTGGCGCATCGATGATGACGGATCCGTTTGCGTCCATGGCCAGTCTCTCGGCTGTCACGGCACCTACCGCGTCATGTTCAATGCCAGCGCTAAACAATTCACGGCCCGCACAGGCCAATGCCGCCGCTTCGGTCGCGCCTGAGGTGAACACAATGTCCGCCCCCTCAGCGCCCATCGCGTCAGACACCTGACGACGCGCGTTTTCCATCAAGGATTTCGCCGCACGCCCTTCAGCATGCACAGACGACGGGTTGCCCAAGACATCCATCGCCGCAATCATTGCCGCGCGGGCCTCGGCCCTCAGCGGTGTTGTTGCGTTATGATCCAGATAGGTCCGGTTCATGGTTGCTTATCCGTCGACTATATCAAACAGGTTGGGTACTGCGGGGCACGGCACCAATTCGTTGGCGATCACATCTGACAGGCGGGTTTGGTGCAAGAACACATAGACGTGGGCACTTAACCCCTCCCACAAGCGGTTGGTCAGTGATTGCGCGCGCGACCCAGATGCCCCACCCGAGGCACCTGCCCCCTTGTGCATGGCATCGACCGTCTCATCCACAGCGCCCAGAATATCTACGACCCGAATTTCAGAAGCAGGCCGCGCCAAACGGTATCCACCGCCGGGTCCACGCACAGACGTCACCAATTGCTCTCGGCGCAGTTTGACAAACAACTGTTCCAGATAGGGCAACGAAATATCCTGACGTTCAGCGATGTCGCCAAGGCTCACCAGCTTGTCACCCGGCTGCAAGGCAATGTCGGACAGTGCGACCATCGCGTAGCGCCCCTTGGTTGATAGTTTCATCGCCGTCTCCCTTATATTGCAGGATCTGCCGCACCAATTGATTGACCTCTGCTGCACAACATCATACATCCTCTCGGACGCGGATGTTCCGCTGCATTCGCCATTTAGAACCGTTCTAAAGTGTCTTATAGATTTCGTCAAGAATTCACATAGACCAGGAACGCGTCAAAATAGAACGCGCACTTAAACGCGCATAGAACAGACAAAGTAAGGACGCTCATGCCTGAGGTCATTTTTCCTGGTCCAGAAGGCCGCCTTGAAGGTCGTTATCACCCGCAAAAAGAACGCGATGCACCGATTGCGATCATTTTGCACCCGCATCCGCAGTTTGGCGGCACGATGAACCACAAGGTTGTGCACTCGATGCACTACGCTTTTTACAACATGGGCTTCACTGTGTTGCGGTTTAACTTTCGCGGTGTTGGTCGCTCGCAAGGCGAATACGATCAGGGCATTGGCGAATTGTCTGATGCTGCCTCGGCACTCGATTATTTGCAGTCGATGAACAACAACTCCAAGCACTGCTGGGTTGCAGGCTTTTCGTTTGGCGCATGGATTGGCATGCAACTGTTGATGCGCCGGCCTGAAATCACCGGTTTCATCTCGGCCTCGCCGCCCGCAAACATGTACGACTTTTCATTCCTCGCACCTTGCCCTGCGTCCGGTTTGATTATCAACGGCACTGCTGACCGCGTAGCACCACCCGCGGACACCACAACGTTGGTCAACAAACTGCACGAGCAAAAAGGCATCACCATCACGCACACCGAAGTTGAAGGGGCCGGTCACTTTTTTGAAGAACCGCACCTTGATACGCTGATGGATCACACGACGACTTATGTGAAACGCCGCCTGACCGAGACGTCACGCTAATGGCTGACCTCGCCGTCATCGAAATGGCCAACAAACTGGCCGAAGAATGCCTCGCCGTGCAAAAAGAGACCGGCGAGGACCGTTTGTTTATGCAAGTCGGTGACGTGTTGGGGGCATCCTCTCAAACCCTCGAAGAAGCATTCCTGACAGCAATCCGAACCCGAATGGCCGAAATTCAAGGTCGAACATTTTTGGCAAAACGATTGCAAGCCCACCGCGCGGCCCAAACGCCTGAGTGATCTTTGCGTTCAGGCGCGCGCTCCAAGGGCGGTGAAACCCGCGTTCTGACCTGATTGAAAATACTCAAAATGACCCAACGACTTGATCAACAAATCGCGTTTTTGAACGAGGCCGACAAACTTAAAACCATTCTGCGGGCCACGACTTTGTGTGATGGATCGCGCGCTGAAAACAGCGGCGAACATTCATGGCACCTGACGCTGTACGCTCTGGTGTTGGCGGATCATGCAGGCGGTGGCGTCGACATCAACCGCGTCATAAAAATGCTGATCCTGCACGATCTGGTGGAAATCGACGCCGGCGACAATCCTATCTTTGACGATATCGACCTGGCCGCCATGCACGCTGCTGAACAAATTGCTGCGGATCGCATCTTTGGTCTGCTGCCGGTCGATCTGCGGGACGATCTGCGAAACACTTGGGAAGAATTCGAGGCCGCACAAACGCCGGACGCGCAATTCGCCAAATCGTTGGACCGCTTTCAACCGCCCATGCAGAACCTGGCCTCTGGTGGTGGCAGCTGGACTGATTACAACGTCAGCCAAGAGATGATCGCGGCGCGCGTTGGCTCAAAGATCAACGTCGGCGCGCCAAACCTGTGGGTCTACGCCAAGACCAAAATTGCGACGTTCTTCGAAAGCCATGCAACCAAATAAAAGTCCCCTAGTGACCGCGCCCGTGCAAACGTTCGTGCATCTGGGTGATCATCTTGCTGGCAGTTTTCTCAAACAAACACGGGATAATTGCGTGCACCAGCGCTGCCAGCCCTGCCCCCAGTAACTTGAACGCAAAACCCCCCGCAAACACAGCGTGCTCTACGTAATTCTCGTCGACGGACCGTGGGTGGTTTAGAAAGATGCGGTTGATCATTTTGGGCTCCCTAGGGCTGGTTTGGTCCAGAATAGATCGCTTGCAGGGTGAAAGGCTCCCAAATCGCACCTTATTTCAGGCTTTCGTGTGGATAATTTCCACTGTATTGATTGGTTATGGAAACACTTGATGTATTCGATCGTAAAATCCTTGGCGAATTGCAACGTGATGCGGCGCAATCGCTGGATCACTTGGGCGAAACCGTTGGCCTGTCACGCAATGCCTGTTGGCGCCGGATCAAAGCGCTTGAGGGCGCGGGTGTCCTGACCGCGCGTGTCGCGCTGGTGAACCCGAAAACGGTGGGCTTGGGTCTGATGGTGTTCATGCAAATCCGCACCGGCAGCCATGATCCTGATTGGCAGGCCCAGTTCAGCCGCGCCGCCCACGCCATTCCCGGTATCCTGAGCGTGTACCGCATGACCGGTGATCTGGATTATCTGATCCGTGCGCGTGTCGCAGACATGGCCGATTATGACCGTTTGTACCAACAGCTGATCACCCGCCTGCCTGTGGCAGATATTTCCGCCAGTTTCGTGATGGAAGAGATCAAAGACAGTACCGCCCTGCCGCTTTGATGCCTCACGCTGCGCTTGCGGCATATTCCCCCTAGCAATCTGCGCAATGGCAGGGTATGCGCGCCTGAAACCGGTTTGAGGCTCCTGTTAGCGGCCTCCTTACAAGAGGCAAGAATATGGACCTTCGCAATATTGCGATCATCGCGCACGTTGACCACGGCAAAACCACATTGGTGGATGAGCTGCTGAAACAATCCGGCACCTACCGTGAAAACCAAGCGACCACCGAACGCGCAATGGACAGCAATGATCTGGAACGCGAACGCGGTATCACGATTTTTGCCAAGCCGACGTCGGTTGAGTGGAACGGCACGCGCATCAACATCGTTGACACCCCGGGTCACGCTGACTTTGGCGGCGAAGTTGAACGCATTTTGTCCATGGTTGACGGTGTTGTTTTACTGGTTGATGCGGCCGAAGGCCCGATGCCACAGACTAAATTCGTGACCTCCAAAGCGTTGAAACTGGGCCTGAAGCCTATCGTTGTGATCAACAAAGTCGACAAACCAGACGGCGAACCAGACCGCGCGCTGGATGAATGTTTCGATCTGTTCGCCAACCTGGACGCAACAGACGAGCAGCTAGATTTCCCACACATGTACGCCTCTGGCCGCTCTGGCTGGGCCGACATGGAACTGGACGGACCGCGCAAAGATCTGAGCGCCTTGTTCGAATTGATCCTAAAGCACGTCCCCGCTCCGGCACAAATCGCAGACAAAGACAAACCGTTCACAATGCTGGCGACGACATTGGGCGGTGACCCGTTCTTGGGTCGCTTGCTGACAGGCCGCGTCGAATCCGGCACGTTGAAAGCCGGCCAAACGATCAAAGCGATGTCACGTGACGGCACCTTGATCGAAAACTTCCGCGCTACCAAAATCCTCGCCTTCCGCGGCTTGGATCAAACCGGCATCGACCTGGCCGAAGCGGGCGATATCGTTTCCATCGCAGGCATGACCAAAGCAACAGTTGCTGACACATTGGCAGAGCAATCTGTTGTCGACGCGATCCCGGCGCAGCCGATCGATCCGCCGACCATCACGGTGACTTTCGGCATCAACGACTCGCCTTTGGCTGGTCGTGACGGCAAAAAAGTACAGTCACGCGTCATTCGTGATCGCCTGATGAAAGAAGCTGAATCCAACGTTGCGATCAAAGTGACCGATTCAGCGGGCGGCGATTCATTCGAGGTCGCTGGTCGCGGCGAATTGCAGATGGGCGTATTGATCGAAAACATGCGCCGCGAAGGGTTTGAGCTGTCGATCTCGCGTCCACAGGTTCTGTTCCAAGACATCGACGGTGTCCGCCACGAGCCCATCGAAGAAGCCACAATCGACGTGGATGACGAATATTCCGGTGCGGTTATCGAAAAAATCACTGGCGTGCGCAAAGGTGAATTGGTCGAAATGCGCCCTGCTGGTGCCGGCAAAACCCGCATCATTGCGCATGTGCCGTCCCGTGGCTTGATCGGGTATCACGGTGAATTCCTGACCGACACACGCGGCACAGGCGTGATCAACCGCGTATTCCACGGCTGGACACCGCACAAAGGCAAGATCCCGGGCCGTCGCGCTGGTGTTCTGATTTCCATGGAAAACGGTGTGTCTGTGTCCTTTGCTTTGTTCAAACTTGAAGACCGCGGTCGCTTCTTTATCGGCGCGCAGGCTGACGTTTACCAAGGCATGATCATCGGTGAACACAACCGCGAAAACGATCTCGAAGTGAACCCGTTGAAAGGCAAACAGCTGACCAACGTACGTGCGTCCGGTACGGACGAAGCGGTGCGTCTGACAACGCCGATCACCCACTCGTTAGAAGAGGCGATTGCCTACATCGACGATGATGAATTGGTCGAAGTCACGCCAAACGCGATCCGTTTGCGCAAGCGGTTCTTGGACACGCACGAGCGTAAGCGGATGTCTAAAACCAAGTAAGTTTGGGTTTCGCAACACAGAATTAAAAAAGGGCGCTCCGGTTGGATGCGCCCTTTTTCGTTATTTTGATGTTTCGATAATCATCAACTCGCGTTCTGATGCCCCGCGCGCGTGTTCAAGCGCGGCTTGGTACGCGTCCGAGTGATAGCATTTCTCGGCCGTTTCCACGTCAGGAAACCGCGCCACCACATTGCGAGGGCGCTCTTTGCCCTCAAGCTGTACGAAACGTCCACCGCGCGCGATGAATTCGCCGCCGTGCTCTGCGATGGCGACTGTCGCACCCGCTGCGTATTTTTTATACGCCTCTTCATCCGTGACCGTGACGTGTGCGATCCAAAGTGCGCCCATGTTTTATCCTTCCAATACGGCGCGTGCCGCTTTGATTGCCGCATCAGAATTTGATGCATCTTTTGCCCCGCCTTGGGCCATGTCTGGGCGACCACCGCCGCCTTTGCCACCTAGTTCAGCAACGGCCGCTTTGACCAGATCAACCGCGCTGACGGTGTCGGTTTTGTCTTTGGTCACGCCGGCTGCAACAGCAACTTTGCCGTCCGCATCCGCGATCAGCAACACTGCGCCTGATCCCAGTCGGGTTTTGTGTTCGTCCATCAAGGCCGGCAAATCCTTGCCCGTGACACCGTTCAACACTTGCGCGAAAAACTTGGTGCCGTTGATGTCTTCGGCCTCGGCTGGGGCCGCAGCCCCGCCAGACATTGCCAGCTCACGACGCAATTGCGCGACTTCGTTGGACAGAGATTTGCGTTCGTCCAGCAAGGCCTTGACCCGTGCGGGAACGTCAGCGGCGCCGGTTTTCAACTCGGCTGCGGCGTCCGCCAACAGCTGATCCTGATCGCGCAAATAGGCAATCGCGTCGGCCCCTGTCAGCGCCTCGATCCGGCGCACACCTGAACTGCTGGCACCGTCAGACAGCAATGCGAACGCACCAATGTCACCGGTTTGGCGCACGTGCGTGCCGCCGCACAATTCCAACGAATACGTGTTGCCGTCCGTGCCCTTGCCAGAGCCGTCTTCGACGCCCATCGACACCACGCGCACTTCGTCGCCGTATTTTTCACCAAACAACGCCTGCGCACCCAATGCGCGAGCGTCATCTGGGGTCATGATCCGGGTTTCCACGGCGGTGTTTTGGCGAATATAGGCGTTTACCTCGGCCTCGACGTTGCGCTGTTCTTGGACGCTCAGCGCTTGGTTGTGGCTGAAATCAAAGCGCAGGCGGTCGGCCGCGTTCAACGATCCACGCTGTGCGACATGATCCCCAAGCGCATTTCGCAACGCTTCGTGCAGCAGGTGCGTGACCGAGTGGTTGGCCCGAATGGCAGTCCGGCGTGCGCCATCAACATTAAGAACAGCAGCTTGTGCATTGGAAATGCTGCCACTTTCAACCGTTGCAATGTGAATGAAAACATCCGCAGATTTGCGGGTGTCTGTCACACGCGCCACACCTGTGTCTGTTTTGATCAACCCGGTGTCGCCCACCTGACCACCGCTTTCTGCGTAGAATGGCGTTTGGTTCAGCGCGATTTGAACAGTCTCTCCGGTTGCAGCCGTCTCGACCGCTTGTCTATCTTGGACCAGCGCAACAATTTTGCCTTCGGCGTTTTCAGTCTCGTAACCCAAGAAATCGGTCACGCCGTTTTTGTCAGCAACATCGAACCAAACGGTCGCGGTTGCAGCTTCGCCTGATCCAGACCACGCAGCCCGCGCTTTGGCTTTTTGTGCGGCCATGGCGGTGTCAAAGCCGTCTGTGTCAACGCTGCGGCCTTTTTCACGCAAGGCGTCTTGGGTCAAATCCAACGGAAAACCGTAGGTGTCGTACAGTTTGAACGCAGATGCGCCGGGCAATTCAGCGCCGTCAGGCAATGCGATCAGTTCGTCGTCCAGCAATTTCAGACCACGATCCAACGTTTGGCGGAAACGGGTTTCTTCTTGCAGCAACGTCTGCTCGATCATGCTTTGGGCTTGGCCCAATTCGGGATAGGCCGCGCCCATTTGGCCCACAAGCGCAGGCACCAAACGGTGCATGAGCGGGTCTTTGACGCCCAGCAAATGCGCGTGCCGCATCGCGCGGCGCATGATCCGGCGCAGCACATAACCGCGCCCGTCATTGGCTGGCATCACGCCGTCCGCCATCAGAAACGAGGTCGAACGCAAATGATCCGCAATCACCCGGTGGTGGGTTTTATGGGGGCCATCCGGATCGGAACTGGTCGCATTCGCGCTTGCCTCGATCAAGGCGCGCATCATGTCGGTGGAATAGTTGTCGTTGGTGCCTTGCAACAAAGCCGCAACGCGTTCCAGCCCCATGCCGGTGTCGATGCTTTGGGCCTTTAGGTCCTTGCGGGTGCCATCCTCGAACTGTTCGTACTGCATGAACACGAGGTTCCAAATTTCGACAAAGCGGTCGCCGTCCTCGTCCGGTGAACCGGGAGGACCACCCCAGATGTGATCGCCGTGATCATAGAAAATTTCGGTGCAAGGACCACACGGGCCAGTCGGACCAGCGGACCAAAAATTATCGTCTGTGGCGATGCGAATGATGCGATCGTCAGACAATCCGGCGTGTTTTTTCCAGATTTGCACAGCTTCTTCGTCGGTGTGATAGACGGTGACCAGCAGTTTTGACGCATCGATGCCGAACCCCTTGGTCAGCAGGTCCCATGCCAACGGAATAGCGTCTTCTTTGAAGTAGTCGCCAAAGGAAAAGTTCCCTAGCATTTCGAAAAACGTGTGGTGGCGTGCGGTGTAGCCGACGTTGTCCAGATCGTTGTGTTTACCACCGGCACGCACACATTTCTGCGAAGTGGTCGCGCGGGTGTAATCGCGCGTTTCGACACCGGTGAAAAGGTTTTTGAACTGCACCATGCCGGCGGCTGTGAACATCAGCGTCGGATCATTGCGCGGCACCAGCGGGCTGGAGGCAACAATCGTGTGATCGTTGCCTTCAAAGTAATTCAGAAAGGTCGAGCGGATATCATTAAGCGTTGGCATATCAATGCGCCTTTTGGGCAAGTTTTGCGGTTACTTTTGAAATAGCCCGTGGCCCCGCGACTGTCCACAGTATGTGACATTGCTGCGCCAAAACGAAACGAGGCGCTTCCTTTTGGAAACGCCCCGATCAAATCACAATGTCAGCAAAGCTTACTTTTCGATGATATCGCCATCATCGGTTTTTTGTTCGTCCTTTGGCATGTCGAAATCAAGCCCGTGCGCGGCCCGGATCTTGTCTTCGATTTCCAGCGCGATGCGCGGATTTTCCTTGAGAAAGATCTTGGAGTTTTCACGCCCCTGCCCAACCCGTTCGTCGCCGTAGCTGAACCATGCGCCGGACTTGTCGACGATGCCGGCTTTGACACCCAAGTCCAGCAATTCGCCGGTTTTTGAGATACCTTCGCCGTACATGATGTCGAATTCGACCTGCTTGAAAGGGGCGGCCACTTTGTTTTTCACAACTTTGACGCGTGTGGCGTTGCCGACAACTTCGTCACGGTCTTTCAACGCGCCAATGCGGCGAATGTCCAAGCGCACGGACGAGTAGAATTTCAACGCGTTGCCGCCTGTCGTCGTTTCGGGCGAGCCAAACATAACGCCAATTTTCATGCGGATTTGGTTGATGAAAATGACGGTACATTGGGTGCGACTGATAGAGCCGGTCAATTTACGCATCGCTTGGGACATCAGGCGCGCTTGCACCCCAACAGAGCTGTCGCCCATGTCGCCCTCAAGTTCGGATTTTGGCGTCAAGGCTGCAACCGAATCGACCACCACCATGTTGACCGCGCCAGAGCGCACCAACGTGTCGGTAATTTCCAAGGCTTGCTCGCCTGTGTCAGGTTGCGAGATCAACAATTCATCAATGTCGACGCCCAATTTCTTGGCGTAAGCCGGATCCAGCGCGTGTTCTGCATCAACGAAGGCACAGACGCCACCGGCCTTTTGCTGTTCTGCCAAACAATGCAGCGTCAGCGTGGTTTTACCTGATGATTCAGGGCCATAAATCTCGACGATGCGCCCCATCGGGATGCCACCGATACCCAGCGCGATATCCAGACCCAACGATCCAGTCGAGCTGGATTGAATGTCTTGAATGGCACCCTCGGCACCCAGTTTCATGATCGAACCTTTGCCAAACTGGCGTTCGATTTGAGCCAACGCGCTATCAAGCGCCTTTTGCTTATCTGCTGATTTCTTATCGGTCATGTTCAAAAGATCTGCCGTTGCCATTGCTGTTCATCCCTTAGTGTCACACCCATGATGTGGCGGCAATGCATGCATCACCTATATCTGGACCCACATCACTGAGTCGTGCGGTTATGTTCCACCTATGTTCTTATGCGTACAAAAGAAGAACATTTCAATCAAATTGTTCCGATCAGGGATTTTTATTGATTCCTGATCGGTTGACTGACGCTACTGGGACTGTGGTTAACAGGATCTAAACGCAGGCAAGTTTAGTCATCACTGGAAAACGCATCATAGGCCTCGAGTGCCTTGGCGCTGTAGGCGAATGACGGCCCGCCACCCATGTAGGTCGCCATGGCGAGGGCTTCTGTGAACTCTTCGCGCGTGGCTCTTAAACGCACCAAAGACCGCACGTGAAACCCGATGCAACTGTCACAGCGGGTGGCGATCGCGATGCCCAATGCGATAAACTCTTTGGTTTTCTCGCTCAGTGCACCCTCTGCCTTGGCCGCCTGCCCCATTTGTCCAAACCCTTTGACGGTTTGCGGAATCTCCTTGGATAGGGTCCCGATGTTGGCTTCGGTTTCGCCGATGAATTTCTTCCAGTCCATGTTCTTCTTGTCCATGTGTCGTGTCCTTTATTGGCGTTCATCCGATCCCATGCGCCGTTCCAGCCAGCGCACGCCCGCACTGATGATCAGCACAAGGATCAGATATTCAACGATTAACAACGTGTAGATTTCAAGCGGGCGGTATTCCGTTACCACCAGTTCATTGGCGCGCCGCGTCAGTTCCTGCATGCCGATGACCGAGGCAAAGGCGCTCATCTTGACGATGTAGATGAACTGGTTGGCAAGGGGCGGCAAAATGCGGCGGATCGCTTGGGGTAAAATCACGTAGCGCATGGTTTGCGCGTAATTCAGACCAACGGTTTGCGCCGCCTCTTTTTGCCCCTTCGCAATCGACTGGATGCCGGATCGATAAATTTCGGCTGTGAACGCACTGTCCGAAATCGCGAGCGTTATGATCGCCCCCCAGAACGGATCAATCGGAATGTTCAAACCCATCGATTTGAACACAATCGGCAGACCGTAAAACACCCAGAACAACATTGGCAGCAACGGGATGGCGCGGACAAATTCAACGTAGATACGGTTGATAATGCGCAGCCAACGACGGCTCGATTGCCCGGGCAAGGCGACGACCAACCCAAGTACAATCGAGATCGACGCGGCGATGACCGAAATCAGAATGGTTTGCCCCATGCCCGAGATCAGGAATTTAACGTTGATCCAGCCGCCTTTGGTGGTCGGGTCAATGACGTACCAGCCCCACGTGACGTTTGATGATGCGCAACTGGACAAGACCAGCAGCAGCGACAGGGCGACAAAAGTTCTCTTCATCATGCGCCCCTTAGTGCTGCAAAATTTGGCTAAGGAACGTCCGGCAGCGTTCGGTTTTCGGGTTCGCAAAAAAGTCCTCAGGCGCTGCTTGCTCGACGATCTCGCCTTGGTCCATGAACACCATTTTGTCGGCGACCTTGCGGGCAAACCCCATCTCGTGGGTGACGACAACCATGGTGATGCCGTCATTTGCCAATTCAACCATCACGTCCAAAACTTCGGAAATCATTTCAGGATCAAGCGCCGAAGTCGGTTCATCGAACAGGAGCACTTTGGGTTCCATGCACAATGATCGTGCGATGGCGACGCGCTGTTGCTGCCCACCTGACAATTGCGCGGGCATTTTGTCGCCCTGTTCGGGAATACGCACACGGTCCAGATAGTGACGGGCCCGTTCCACCGCGTCTTTGCGCGACATGCCGCGGGCTTTCATCGGGCCAAGGATCAGGTTTTCCAACACGCTCAGATGCGGGAACAAATTGAACTGCTGAAACACCATGCCGACCTCGCCTTGGATCGAGGCGATGGATTTAGCGTCATTGGTCAGCTCGACCCCGTCCAGATGGATCGTGCCGCTCTGGTGTTCTTCTAGTCGATTGATGCAACGCACCACGGTTGATTTGCCCGATCCCGACGGGCCACAAATCACCACTTTTTCGCCAGCACCAACCGTCAGATTGATGTCTTTCAGGACATGGAATTTGTCGAACCATTTGTTCACGTCGATCAGTTCGATAACGGTCGCAGCGGTGGTTCCGGCCGCTATTTCGGGCTCAGTCTGGGGCATGAGCCCTCCTGACGGACTAGTGTGGCGATGGGTTTTGGCAAGGATTTAATCTTTTTTAGTTTATTTGAACTCCGTTGATTTTCAAGCCACTATGCGAGGCAAGACCGGAATTTTAGATACGACTAACAGGAGACGACAATGAAGACACTCTTAAAAGCAGCGGCGATTGCAGCCTTTGGATTCGCACTGTCCGGTGCAGCCCACGCGCAATCTGCGTTGAACGACATTCTTAGCTCTGGCGTGCTCAAGGTCGGCACAACCGGCGACTGGAACCCGATGTCCGTGCGTGACCCCGCAACCAACAGCTACAAAGGTTTTGACATCGACATCATGACCGAACTGGCAACAGATCTGGGCGTCGAAGTTGAATTCGTGCCAACAGACTGGAAAACTTTGGTCAACGGCGTGGTCGCAGGCCAGTACCACATCACCGGCTCTGCCTCGATTTCACCAGCGCGCATGAAAGCAGCCGGTTTTTCGGAAAGCTACATCTCGGTTGAGATCATGCCGTTCACCACTGCCGAAAACGCCGGCAAATTCGCCAGCCACGAAGACATCAACCAACCGGGCGTCAAAGTTGCGACAACCCTTGGTACGACGTTCGAAAAGCTGGTGCGCGAATGGTATCCAAACGCAGACATCAAAGTGGTCGAAGCCCCCGCACGCGGCTACCAAGAAGTGCTCGCAGGGCGCGCAGATGTGTTCATCACGTCCAACATCGAAGGGTCGACCTTGGCCACAAAACACGGCGTAGTTGCCGTTGAAGGTGCCGCGGCGCGCGCGCCGACCCCAATCGCAATGTTGCTGCCACAAACCGATCAAGTCTGGATCAACTACGTGAACAACTGGGTCAAAGTGAAACAAGCCAAGGGTTTCTTTGAGGCCAACAAAGCCAAGTGGGGCCTGTAAGCCCTACGCCTTAAGATATCGCGACAGGCAGCATGTTTGCCTGTCGCACAAGACCGCGATTGCCATCACACCAGATCGGCATCGGTCATGATTTCAACAAGGGCTGGGCCGTTGTGATCCAGTGCTGCTTTGATGGCCGCTTCGATTTCGCTTGGGTCAGTGACTTTGGCTCCGTGCCCGCCGCACAGTCGGGCAAAGGCCGCAAAACCGGGATTTTGCAGATTGGTTTCCCAGACCGGCCATTCACCTGATTTTTGCTCTTTCGAGATTTTACCAAGCTCGCCGTTGTGCAACAGGATATGGGTGATATCCATGCCGTATTTGACGGCCGTGGTGAATTCCATCGGATATTGACCAAAGCCGCCATCACCGGAAATCGACACAACTTTGCAACCCTGTAGGTCCGCTTTGTCTTGGGTCGCCGCCCATGCGCCCATGGCTGCAGGCAAGCCAAAACCGATGGATCCCAGATAGCCCGACATCAACACCCGCTGCGTGCCTTTTGTTTCCAAATACCGCCCGAAGGAATAGGTGTTGTTGCCCACATCGACGGCAAAAATCGTGTTGTCTGGCACCAACCGGCCCAGTGCTTCGAAAATCGCAAAAGAATGGATGCCTTTGCCGAGGTTTTCCTGCAAGCGGGTTTGCTTTTCACGCCGCCAGATGTCCCAACGCCCGGCCAGTTCAGTGATCTGATCCTGCGCCTCCGCGTTTGCGCAATCTGTGCGCGATACCGCCTCGCAAAACGCGCCAACATCGCCCCAGACCGGCAAGGTGACGGGGTGAAATTTGCCCAGCTGCATGCGCTCATGGTCGACCTGAATGGTGGGTTTGCCCGCGTTGATTCCGGTGTGGTTGGAAAAACTGGTGCCAAGCGCGATGATCAAATCCGTCTCGTTCATGAACCAGCTGGCGATGGGCGTACCGGAGCGCCCCAGAACACCGCCCGCATTCGGGTGGCTGTCAGGGATCAACCCTTTGGCCTTGAACGTCGTCACAACCGGCGCGCCCAACGCTTCGGCCAAAGCAGCAACATCCTCGCGGTGCGGATAGGCCCCGTGGCCAACAACGATGATCGGACGTTTGGCCCCTTTGATCATCGCGGCGGCCTTGTCGATCTCGCTTTGCGCGGGCAGCACCGGCGCATGTGTGACACGGCCTTCAGGCTGACCTGCGGCCTGATCCGACGGGTTCGTCTGAACGTCATCAGGGAAAATCAGATGCGCAACGTTCTGTTCGACAATCGCGGTTTTGCAGGCCAGTGACGCGAGTTCAGCGTGGTTTGAACTGCCCAGAACCGGTTGGGAAAACGACGTGACGGCGGCAAAAGCAGACAGCAGATCGATGTCCTGAAATGCCCCCGGGCCCATCACTTGGGTCTGGACCTGACCGGTCAATGCGAGCACGGGCGCGCGGTCAACCTTGGCGTCCCAAAGGCCGGTCAGCAGGTTCGTTGCCCCCGGCCCCGCGATGGTCAAACATGCCGCCGGTGTGCCCGTCAGCTTACCGTAGGCCGAGGCTGCAAAGGCCGCAGCCCCTTCGTGGCGAATACCGTAATAGCGCATTTTGCCGTCACCAACAGCAAGGCGGATCGCATCCGACAGACCAAGGTTTGAATGCCCAACCATGCCGAAAACCGATTGCACACCCCAATTGGCCAGCGTGTCGACCATCACGTCGGTCACGGTGCGGGTGTGGGGTGGTTCGGCCTCGATCCCGACAAATATTTCGCCGTCCCGAATATCGACAGGATAGGTGTCCTGCCCGCTGTCTTCGTGACCACCGGGCGGTTTTCCGGTCAGCGGATCAAAGTCCCATCCATGCCAAGGGCAGCGGATCCAGCATTTGTTATCAACGCCCTTTTCAATCGACCCTTCGCCCAATGGCCCGCGTTGGTGCGGACAATGGTTGTTCATCGCCGCCCACTGACCGTCAAAATGCACAAGACAAATGGACGTGGTGCGCGCGGTCACGGTTTTCACACGGCCTTCGGGCAAATCATCGACGTGCCCAACGCTGATCCAATCGAGAGTGTGTTCAGTCATGGCTGTCTCCTGCATCAGGTTTTGTCGGTATCCGGTCGTATAGTTTTTGCGCCCATGTCAGCATCAAAAAACAAGCAATGGCCCAAATGAGCAGCTCGAACGGGGCGGCATCCGTGCCGCGCAACCAGCGTCCGATCAGCCCGCCTTGGGGGCGTAATGTTTCGATACCAAACAGCCCCGATCGCGGCCACAGCGACAAAAACCAGAAGCGTGACAGGTAAAACAAAATCGCGGTCAGGGCTGCGACAAGGGCCATGGTGACAATCCGGCGCATCAGTTCAAAACCTCCAGCGTTTCGGGGTCCATTCTGAGAACCAAAAGATCGCCACGACGCTCGACGTCCCCTTCGATCGAAATAAACTGGGCGACGTGATCATACGCGGATTTCGGCAGCGGCCCGCCGTCAGGTCCTGTGATCAACAAGAATTCAGATCCCGCAACTGCTTGGCTGGACACAAAAACCGGTGGCACGCCACCGATCAGGCACAGGTTTGCGCAGGCTTTATGCGCCAGGCCGCGCCCCGGGCGCATCGCACCTGCAAGGCATTTCCCGTCACAGATTTCGCCCGCCAGTTTCCAGCGGCCCAACGGTTCGCTGGTTTGGGTTGGCGCTGTGCCCTCAACGGCTGAAATGCCCTGTTGGCCACCGCGCAGCTGCAACATGTTCAAATCACCACGTTCCAGCACGACGCCGGACACTTTGGCCAATTTGCCGGCCAGCGGAATGGCGCGCTGATCGACGCTGCCTTTGCCTTGGCCGGCCAACATCAGGGTTGTGCCCGCCTTGATCCGATCATTTCCGGCTGTCACGCGCACCAACGGATAGGGCGTCAATTCGATCACGCCGGTCACCGTTTGACGGCCGTAGTCGAACCTGAACGCGCCCTCGCCCGGGTCGTCTTGGGCGACGCCAAAGGTCAGGCCCACAGCCGCAAACACGACAACAAACAAGACGCTGACCCCCAGCAGAAACCGGCGCAACAGGCGCGGTACGGGCAAGTAGCCAACAAAAAACGGTGCTTTCTTGGTGCTCATGTTTTTGCCTCCGGTTGGGGATGAAGCGGCGACGGGACCGGATCAACAGGCGTGCCCGGCGGGTTCGCTGCAGGGTCAACCTGCACGGTTGTACCGGTCAGGCGCAAATTGTAGGTCGGAACCATTTCGGTGAAGGGTGCCGGCGATTGCCCGTTGCGCACGTTGTACTGAAATCCGTGCCACGGACAGGTCACCAAACACCGGATAACTTTGCCTTCGCCCAAGGGGCCATTTTGGTGTGCACAGGCATTTGAAATTGCGCTCAGCTGGCCCTCCATCAGGAACACCGCGACGCGTTCGTTGTTTGGCAGCAGTTTGATTTTGGCAAAGCCTTCGGTCATGTCGGCGACGTCACACACGTCGATCCAGTCGGCGGGCTGCGCAGCAATGGCGTGATCTTTGCGCCGCTCGTGCAGGGCCGCCAGAAAATGCAGGATGCCAACGGCCGCAGCACCCCCGATGAACAGCACGGTGAACGCGTGTTTTTGCTGGTCCTGTAGGATGCCCAAACTGACATGCGCCACCACCGACAAATATGCCGGATAGATCAGATAGTGGATGCGTTTCCAGACCGGCGGACTAAGGAACTTCATCCAGAAATCATGGCTGGTCGCCGATAGAATGATCAAAACTACCAGTGCGAAAATTCCAAATATTTCAAAGGGAAAGCCCGACAACTGGCCGTAGCTGGTGTTTGCGAACAACAACGCTTCGTATTTGTTGGACATCGAAAAGGCGAAATACCAATCCAGAATATAGGAGGCATGCGTGATCGCCACAAAGACCGTCATCACCCCGAAATGACGTCTGTTGTACAACAACGGCAAGAACCGCGTATCCAGGCGGGCAAGCGGACCGATACACAAGATCACCGTCAGCATCAAAAACGCACAGGCCCCAAAGGCGCGGGCGTTGTGGACTTGGGGGTTGATCGCGCGCTCGTACCCCAAAATGCCGGGTGACGCGTTCAGGAAAACATACAGGAAAATCGCGACGCCAATCAGCATGATCGCATCGTAGCGCCATTTGTTTTTGTTCCACTGAACGGGCAGATATTTGACGCTCATTGGGTCACCTCCTGTGGGGCGGACAGTTGGACAGGGGCAATGTCGGCGGGCCATGTTTGACGCAGATTTAGCCCTGTCAGAATGATCAGCGCGATGCCAATTGGCAGGATCATCCCAACGGCAAAATGGGCTTTGCGCGGTGGTTCATAGCGACGTTCCCACGCCTCGGAATTGGTTTCATAAATGTACCAACGCCACAGAACCAGCGGCCAGATCACCAGAACCCCGGGGATCAAAAGTGGGCGGAAAATATACGCGCCCCGAGCGTCCTCGTCGATGCGGTCCATGCCGATGGTCAGGAAAATGGCCGCAACAATCGCACCGATGCTGGCCCAGATGCGCAGGCCCATCAAAATTGCTTCTGCTTGGTTCACGCGACACCTCCGAACGTGACACCGGACAAATCAGCCATCTCACGTTTCCACGTGGTCAGATCTGCGTGGTTGAATTTCGACAAATGGTCATGGCCGCATGCCCGCGCCATCACCTGCATCAATTCTGTCGATGCCCCAAAAAAATTCGCCAGTTGCTGGGCCGAGCGGTCAACCAACAGGCGGCTGACCAGATGCGGTTTTTGCGTCGCGATCCCAACAGGGCAATTGTTGGTGTGACAGGCGCGCATCGCCAGACAGCCAATCGCCTGCATGGCCGAATTGGACAGCGCAATCGCATCCGCCCCCAAGGCCATCGCTTTGATAAAATCAGCTGGCGTGCGCAGCCCACCGGTGATCACCAGTGAAATATCATGACGATCTAGCCTGTCCAGATGCGCGCGTGCCCGCGCCAAAGCCGGGATCGTCGGCACCGAAATATTATCGCGGAAAATAACCGGAGCCGCCCCCGTGCCACCGCCGCGCCCGTCCAAAATAATGTAGTCGACGCCAACAGCCAAGGCCGCGTCGATGTCCTTTTCGATGTGCTGCGCGCTCAGTTTGTAGCCTATCGGAATGCCGCCGGTGCGCGCGCGAACCTCGTCGGCAAAGTCTTTGATTTGCGCCACCTCGGTCCATTCAGGAAATCTGGGCGGCGAGATCGCAGAGGTGCCAGGTTCCAGATCACGCACTTGCGCAATTTTGCCCTGAACCTTGTTGCCAGGAAGGTGCCCACCAGTGCCGGTTTTGGCACCCTGCCCGCCTTTGAAGTGGAACGCTTGTACGTGATCCAGCTTGTCCCAACTGAACCCGAAACGCCCCGACGCCAGTTCGTAGAAATACCGGCTGTTGGCCGCTTGTTCTTCGGGCAGCATGCCACCTTCACCCGAACAAATACCCGTGCCGGCCATTTCAGCACCCGTTGCCAGCGCGACTTTGGCGGTTTCCGACAAGGCACCAAAGGACATGTCAGACACAAACAAAGGGATTTCGAGGCGCAAAGGTTTTTTCGCATTCGGGCCAATGATCACTTCGGTTCCAACCGCCTCGTCTTCGAGCAGCGGCGGCGTTGCCAGCTGACCCGTGATGATCTGGATGTCATCCCAATCGGGCAATTCAGACCGTGGCACACCCATTGAGGTCACAACCCCGTGGTGGCCGGTGCGTTTCAGCCCACTGCGCGCGTATTGGCGAATGACGCCGGCGTGCGGCTCTTCGGCAATGTCGTGGGCGGTGTCGGCATACAGACCCAAATACGATTTGCGGTTAAACGGTTGCGGGTTGGCCTGCCCCCATGCGTTGATTTCATCTGCGTCAACACAGATATCGTCGCCTTCGATCCATGATTTGAACTTTGGCAATTTTTCGTCGTTCGCATAGGCCGACACGCCGGTGTCCAACCGGTAATCCCAATTGTGCACGCCGCAAATCAAATCTTTGCCCCGCACATGGCCATCCGCCATCAGCGCGCCGCGGTGCAGGCAACGTCCATAAAACACCGAGACCTCATCATCAAAACGAACAACCACCAGATCGACTTCTCCGACCAGCGCGTATTCCGGTTTGCGATCCGCAAGGGCGCCGAGTTTAAAGATGGCTGTGTTTGTCATGGCTGTCTCCGTAACTTTATTGAACAATCGTCATTCGCGTTTGGTAAAAACTGGTGTGTCGCTTGCGTGTGTTTTTTGGTGTTCGGCGATGTTACCGCTCTCCGTCATTTTCTGTCCGTACCATTTGGCCGCAGGGGCCGCCGATAGTCCATGCAGCAAGGCGCTGATCCAAACTGCGTTCACGGCAATGTGTAATATCTGATCGCTGTATTGATGCGGAATTTGTTCGATCACCAGCAAGGCAAACAGCGCAGTCGCCAATCCACGTGGTCCAAACCAGCCAAAGAACACGCGCGTCACAGGGGCGGCGTCCGTTCCAATCAACGACAGCCATATCGCCAAAGGCCGCACAACAAACAAGCTGAGCAATATCAGTGCCAGCATTTGCCACGTCAAATGCTCGATCGCCTCGGGTACCAATGCAGCACCCAGCAACAAAAACGCAGCCCACGCCAGCAGTTGGCCTTCGCTTTCGGTGAATTCGAAAATGAATTTGCACGCGCCTTTGACAATACCGCCAAAGGCCAGGCCCGCCGCGAACGCCGCGATAAATCCGTTGCCGCCAATTTGAATGGCCCCAAGGTAGGCAGCGCCCGCCAACGCCAGCGCGCCAACACCTTCGTAAATTTCTGACGTTGTTTTGTGGGCCTTTGCACGCAACAAAACCCATCCGCCTACCGACCCAAACACGATCCCGACCAACGGGCCCAGCAGGATTTGTTTGGCACCGAACACCAGCCATTCACCCCCTTGCGACGTGCTTTCGGCCGCTGTTAAGCTTGCGAAAAACAAGATGATCGGCAGCGCCAAACCATCGTTCAAACCGCTTTCGACCGTCAACGCACGTCGGGGGCGCACAGGCACGTTCGGATTGCTCACCACCGCTTGGCCCAATGCCGCGTCGGTCGGCGCAAGGATCGCAGCAGCCAGTGCGACACCCGCAAATGGCCAAGCTGGAAACAGGATCAACCCCGCCAAAGACCCCAGCGCGACGGAGGCAGGCAACCCAATCAGCAACATGCGCGTGGGCCAAATGTGCCGTTTGCGCAAAGCGTTCAGATCAATCTGCGCCGCATCCAGAAACAGCAAAATCACCAGCGCAATTTCGGCCACAGGATGAAGCAAAACATGCGCGTCATGTTCTGACAGAAACCCCGTCAAAGACAAAACCACCCCCAAAAAGAGAAACACCATCGGGGCTGTCAGCATCGAAGACGACAGCCGCTGCGCGATCATTGTGTACCCGACGGTGACCATGCAGATAATCAGAAAGCCTACCACGTTTTGAAATTCCTTCTGAGCGTGCCGCCCTAATATTTGACCGGTGCTCGTGGTCCACCTCGCTCTGGTTTCCGCAGACTGAACCTGCACGAAACGAACTGCAAATCACAAAAACGGCAGCACTAAATTTGCGCTGCAACATCGTTCCAGCAGGCGTCGTGGTGTGTTGCTGTTTGGGGGGATCATGCAAGATTAACTGTGACATGGCAAATTTGATGGCCAGATCTTTGGTTCAGCGTACCTATCGCGTGATTGCCAGAAACAAATTCGAAAATTCTCGCGTTGGCAGTATTGCCGTCTGCGTCATTTTAAACCGAGCATTGGAATTTCTCTCAAAGATCGCTTCAACCAAGGCAAAGGACCATTGGACGCGTAATTCTTAGGTCAAACAGTTTCCCGATCAGTCGAGCTCAGAGCGTAAAACTAAGTGAAAGTATTTCGGATCTGCGGTTTTGGGTCATTAGCCCAAAGCGATCAACGAACAAAAGCCTTGTTACCAACATTTGTCCGATTGGGTGAATGGCAAGATAAAACCACTGCAATTTCACCGTTTTGTCATTTGAATACAACGCCCTGGGGGCTTGTGGCGGATCGACAGGGATTCGAACCCTGGAGACGGTCTCCCGCCTACACACTTTCCAGGCGTGCGCCTTCGACCACTCGGCCACCGATCCATTGGCGGCGGTTTAACAACGGCGCGCCGGGGTTTGCAAGAGGCAAATTTGCTCTTATTCCTCAATCGTCCAGATGGAGGTAAATACGCCGGTTCATTCGGCCTTTTTTCTCGATCTTTCCAAGGCGGATAGCACCGATTTCGCCGGTGCGCGCCACGTGTGTTCCGCCGCAGGGTTGCAGGTCAATCTGGTCTTGGCCTACGCCTATCCGTACCAAACGCACGCGCCCTGCCCCTCTGGGTGGTTTGACGGACAGCGTCTTGACCAATTCGGGGGCCGCGTCCAGCGTCGCTTGGTCGATCCACTCTTCTGAAACGACCACATCCATATCCACAAAAGCCTGCAATGCGTGTTCAATGACATCGCGATCTTCGGGCGCGTCGGGCATGTCGAAATCAAGACGACCGTGACCTGCGCTGATGGATCCACCGGTGACGCCAAAAGGCACAACGACAGACAGCAAATGCAGTGCCGTGTGCACGCGCATGTGTTTGTAGCGACGCTCCCAATCCAGTTCTTGGGTGAGGATTGCCCCCAACGGCGGCAGTGACTGTGGTTCGGAGGGCACCAGAACGATCTGGTCCTTGTCGCCTTTGACGGCCGTGGCGATGGGCAAAACCCTGTTGTCCCACAACAGCCGTCCACTGTCGCCGGGCTGACCACCGCCTTTGGGGTAAAAGATGCTGGCGTCCAGAATGATGCCACCTTCGGCGCTGTGGGCGACGACCTTGCCGCCTGCGTCACGCTGGTAGGCATCGCCCCGAAATAGCATATCGCTCATGCGTCACCTTTTGCGGGCGTGTCCGGGTCGGTTTTGGGCCCAACCGCCGCACTGTTTTGGGGCGGTGCCTGTCCTGCCAATGCTTCGGGATTGCGCAGCCAGACATCACGCTGAGCGAACGGGATTTCGATGCCGTGTTCCGCGAATTTCCCAACGATCGCGTGGTTGACGTCGTTGCGCACGCTGATGCTCCAATTTATGTCGCGCAGCACCATTCGAATTTCGAAGTCTAAGGAGTCCGCACCAAATGCGCTCAGCAGCACAAACGGGGCCGGTGTGGCCAAGGCCATTGGATGCGCATCCGCAATTTCCTTGAGGATTTTTTCGACCTTACGCGTGTCCGTTCCATAGGCCACACCCACAGGAATGATGACGCGACCAACAGTGTTGCCGCGCGTAAAATTGGTCACGGTGCCACTGACCAGATCAGCGTTTGGCACGATGACGTCAGTGCGATCAAAGGTTTCGATCCGGGTTGAGCGTACAGAAATAGCACGCACAATGCCTTGTTGACCGCCGACCTCGATCCAGTCGCCTTCGGAAATCGGACGCTCGATCAATAAAATAATACCGGACACAAAGTTGGACACGATGTTTTGCAAACCAAAACCGATACCAACCGACAAGGCCCCTGCCACAATCGCAAGTGACGAAAGATCAATGCCAGCGCCGGTGATCGCGATCAGTGCCGCAAGGAAAATACCCACGTAGCCCAAACCGGACACGATGGCGTTGCGCCCGCCGGTATCGATATTTGTCTTGGGCAGAACGTTGTTGCGCAGCGTGCCTTGCAGCAGTCGTGTCAGCAACAAGCCGATCGAAAAGATGACCACAAAGGCTATGAAATCTGTGGGCGACACCCGTGTTTCGCCAATCGCAAAACCGCGCGAAAATGCTGTCCAAAGCTCTGTCAGGTCAGCGACCCGCGCGCCCCAGATCAGGGCCAGCACAGGGATGAACCCAAGCAGCAACGCAAAGCTTGTCAGTACCGGCACAAGCGTGTCGCGCCCGGCCACGCCAAGCCCGCTAATCAAGCAATAGATGTCCGCAAAGAAGCGCTGTAGCGCCATCACCAGACCCAATACCGCAAGGCTGAGGACGGTGGGATAGACCATCGCACTGCCTGCTTGCTCGTAGCCGACGGCGGCCATCACAGGCCCCACCACCGACACAACCATCGCGCCAAGCCCAACGAGACGCAGAACACGCACGAACGTCGTTACCCGATCATCGGCCTCTGGTTGATAACCGGCTTTTGATGCACCGCGTAAAATTTGCCCCATACGAAACAGAACGAGGCCGGTAACGACAAGCAGGGGAAACGACAACACGGCTGGCGTCGCTGCAGACAGGTTCTTGCCGTAGCTTAGCATCATGTCGAGCGCGCCGCGCAGCACGAGAAACAACGCCAGCAGCGTCGCATAAAGGCGCGCTTCGCTGCGACGTTCGGCACGCGTCATGATCAATGCATCTTCGTCCAGACGCGAGAACAGGCGTTCGGCCAACCAACGCGCGCCCAAAAGGGTCGCTCCGGCATACGGAATGGCATCAACCAATTGCTGACCGCGCAACCCAAGCATGCCCGTCGCATCCAACGCACGACACAGCGCCAAAAGGCCCAACAACGGCAACGCAATCCGCAGCAGCGAAATCACAAAGCCCCACACGCCCAATCCACGGCCACCCAAGCGGCGCAAAAAGTCCGCGATGATCGCAGACCAGCGACGTCCTCGCGCCAGTAAAACGATAGCAACCGCAAGCAACAACAACACCAGCGGCGTCGATTCCCGGAATGTGGTGCGCGCGTCAGGGTCAGACCAAAGACGGCTTTCTGCGGACAATTCGGACAGTCGTTCCCGGAAATCCGTCAGGGCCGGCCCCCAATTCACCGGATTAACCGGCGATGGACCAAGGGCAAGCAGGCGTTCGGTTTGACGTTCGCGGATGATGTTGTCGATTTCACGGATCAGCCCGTCTGCACGGCTATAGGCCGCCTCGGCGACTTGTGCGGGTCCTTGCACCTCTGCCAACGTTTTTGTCAGCTCTGCGCGGCGGGTGGCCACGTTAGCGGGCTCCGAGCCCGTCTCGGGAACCGGACCAAGGGCCGACAGTTGCGCTTGCAACGTTTGGATGCGTTCTTTGTTGGCGGTACGAGCGGCGGCAAACTTCGCTCGGAAATCAGTGATCCGAACGCGCAGCACCTCGAATACTTCGCTAGAATCAGTACCCGTATCAACGGCCGTTTCAGCGCGACCCGCGACGCTTTGCCAAAGGTCGTAGTTCGGCGCCGCAGTCGCAGCAGTCTGCGCGTTTGCAAGAACCGGCAGACAGACCAGACACAGCAGCGCCAGCCATTGGTGGATCGATTTCATCAGGCTTCAGTCATATCAGGCAGTTTGGATGCACGTGGTTCCAACCAATCAGGGATCGGCAAGTTCTTTTCGCGCAAGAAACTGGGGTTAAACAGCTTGGATTGGTAACGCGTGCCGAAGTCGCACAGAATGGTTACGATGGTGTGACCCGGCCCCATTTCTTTGGCCAGACGAATGGCCCCTGCGACGTTCACACCCGATGAGCCGCCCAAACACAGGCCCTCGTGTTGCAGGATGTCAAACACGACAGGCAAGGCTTCGGAGTCAGAAATATTGTAGGCGTGATCGGGCTTGAACCCCTCAAGATTGGCTGTGATGCGCACCTGTCCGATGCCCTCGTTGATCGAACCACCGTCGGTCATTTTCAACTCGCCGTGATTGTAGAAATTATACAGCGCAGCGCCATCCGGATCCGCCAAGCCGATGGTGACACCTTTGGGTTGCAAAACCTGCGCGACGCCTGCCAACGTGCCCCCTGACCCGACCGCACAGATAAAGCCGTCGACTTTGCCATTTGTCTGTTCCCAGATCTCGGGCCCCGTGGTTTCAACGTGGGCCTGGCGGTTTGCAGTGTTGTCAAACTGGTTTGCCCAAATCGCGCCATTCGGTTCGGTTTTGGCAAGCTCAGCCGCCAGACGCCCTGAGTAACGTATAAAGTTGTTCGGATTGCGATAGGGTGCTGCAGGCACTTGAACCAATTCAGCCCCTGCCAGACGCAGCATGTCTTTCTTTTCCTCAGACTGGGTTTCAGGGATCACGATGATTGTTTTGAACCCCATCGAGGCCCCGACCAAGGCCAGACCGATGCCTGTGTTGCCCGCTGTGCCTTCGACGATTGTGCCACCGGGTTTTAGGTCACCACGGGCAATCGCGTCGCGAATAATGAACAGGGCCGCGCGGTCTTTGACCGACTGACCGGGGTTCATGAATTCCGCCTTACCAAGGATTTCGCAGCCAGTTTCTTCGCTGGCTTTATTCAGACGGATAAGTGGGGTTTTTCCGATGGCCTGTGCCAGATCATTTGCGATGTGCATGATGTTTCCTTGCCTCAAAAATGGCCACAATATCGGCCGGATGTTTGTATTTGTGTACCCGTGCGCGAGGCCAACCTCAAGCCAATCTGCGCAGCCGTTCACGGTGACGTGCGACCCAGTAGGCCAGCAATGCCAGCGGGCCATTTGCGGCCTGCATTGTGTCGACCATCTCGAGCAGCGCATCAAGGGTCATGACATGCGTGCGGATATCTTCGTTTTCGGTTTCAAGGCCGTTAATGCCTTCGATGTCGTCAGGCAAATCTGCCAAGCCTACGTAAATGTAGTAAAATTCGGTCGAGGTTCCGGGCGACGGATACAGTTCTGCCACGGGCTCGAGCACGGAAATATCCAAACCCGCTTCTTCTTTGGCTTCGCGGATGGCGGCCTCGGCACCGGTTTCGCCGGCGTCAATGCGGCCCGCGATCGGTTCGTATTGCCACACCTTCGGATCACCGCGCCCGATGGGGCCCATACGGAATTGCTCCACGACCAACACGCGGTCACGCACCGGATCATAGGGCAAAATGATTGTTGCATCCGCCGTCACGAACACCGCGCGGTCCAACTGCGCTGACGTGCCCCCGCCAAAGGTTTCATGCGTCAACTCATACCGGTCAACGGCAAAAAAATCTGTGTAAACTCTCGTTTTAGAGAGGATATCGACTTTTCCATCCAACGTGCCTGCGCCATGCTTGCTGTGCTTTGCAGCCATGGTTGCGCCAGCGCGCGCCCGGATCATTGGAAACATGTTGGCGATTTGTTTGGCGGTTCGGGTCTTGCTAAACGTCATCGCCTCAGTCGCGGCCAAACAGGTCAATTCACCCCATTCGCGCACCCAATCCGTCAAAGACCACGCACGCGTCGGCGTCGCGGCACCGGGTTCAGGAAAATACACATCAGCAGTTGCACCATCAGCCAAGGTTTTGACCGCCAGAACGTAATCATACCCGCCTTCGTAGAAATCCAAACGGGCAACATCCTGATCTGTTAGGTCACGTAGCAAAATGCCGGATGCCTGTGCGCCCTGCTGTTCGATGATGACAGGAAACGCGCCCTCGGCGGCCCAGTAAATCGCATGATCAGGCAAAGTGGTCGCGATTGCATTGATATCTGACGCGCGCTTGCCCAAAACGATTTCGAGCAAAGGCAGATGACACAGCGTGCCATAAAAGAACAGGTCTCTCATCTGACTAGCGCCACCGGAACCAGACCACCTCGGTGATCAAACCGGCAACAACGCCGCCTGCGATTGCAACGCCCCAAATCGGAACCGTGGACATCAAAAGGAAATAACCCATGCCGATTTCCAGCGCAGCAAAAAGTGCTTCAAATGCGCTGTCGTACCGATTGCGCATGGCCAGGCGCAGCATTTCATTAACGCCCTGAACAAACAGGCCCAGAAAAATCAAAGACACCATTCCCGTCACGCCGTTGTTCACAGCCGCCGTGATACCGCGACCTGCGCGCCGGCCAACCATGGTCCAGCCCACGAACAGACCGATGAACACGTTTACGTAATTAAAATAGCCAAAGTGAAAATCTTCTTCAAACAGCGGTTTGATCATGTCGGACAAGACAAACGCCAACGCCCCCAAAAACAGGGCTGCGACCAATCTGGCTGAATCAGGCACTGTGTTGCTCGCTTGTGCCTGAAGGGTGCTGTTTCATTATCCGGGTCTTTTGATTGTGATCTGCGTTACGTCACAGTTGGCACTTTCAAAGGTCGCAGCACAAGAGGTGAGATAAAAATTCCACATACGCCGGAACCGGTCATCAAAGCCCATCTCGGCGATTTGGTCCCATTTTTCATTGAATGTCTCGTGCCAGCGGCGCAGCGAAATGTTGTAGCTTTGGCCAAATTCGATGGATTTTTCGACCGCCATTCCTGATTTCACCACCTGTTCACGCAGCGCCTTGGGGCTGGGCAGCATGCCGCCGGGAAAGATGTATTTCTGGATAAAATCGACACCGCGTCTGTACACGTCCCAGCGGCGATCTTGCACCGTGATGATCTGTAGCGTCGCGTTTTTACCGGGTTTCAGACGTTCGCGCACTGTATCGAAATACGTTGGCCAATATTTCTCGCCCACAGCCTCGAACATCTCGATGCTGGCGATGCCATCATAGACGCCGGTTTCGTCTCGGTAGTCCTGCAATTTGAACGTCACCATGTCAGAAAGTCCAGCTTTCTCAATGCGATCTTGCGCATAGTTAAACTGCTCTTCACTGATTGTCAGACCGGTCACTTTGATCCCGCGTTCACGCGCCGCGTATTCAGCAAAACCACCCCAACCACAGCCGATTTCCAGCACGTGATCCCCCGATTGCGCGCCCATTTCATCCACCATGCTGGCGTATTTTGCGATCTGCGCCGCCTCGTGGCTTTCTTGGCCTGTGACGAACAAAGCCGACGAATAGGTCATCGTTTCATCCAGCCAAAGGCTGTAGAATTCGTTGCCCAAATCATAGTGGTAACTGATGTTTTTGCGGGCCTGTTCCTTGTGGTTGCGTTGCAGCCAAAACCGGAAGTTTTCAAACGCCCGCACCAGCGTCATGCCCGGAAAACCATCGTAGATGTTTTCGTTGTCTGCGTGCACCAGATCCATGAACGCTTGCAGATCCGGCGTGCTCCACCACTCGTCCAGGTAGGCGTCACAGAACCCCAGATCGCCTTCGCGGATCAAACGCGCAAAGATATCGTCGTTGTGAATGTACAATTCGGCCACCGGACCGGCGTTTTTACCCGTCGCGCGAAAGATCCGCCCATCGGGCAGCACAAAATCAATACGTCCATTGTTCATCTCTTTGGTCATGGCGAATACGCGCGAAAAATAGCGCGGTAGGCCTGTTTGCCCGTCCGTCGTGTCTAGGATCATGTTTCTTTCCGTTTCTTGTTGTAACCAACCTTGTGCAGTCTCCCCCCTGCAAAAGGTCAGCGGGCGCTTGGTGCGCCGCCATGTTAAAGATAGCTTACCGCGTCACTAAAAGTTTCAAAAGTCCCTGTTTTCATATGCACTTAGCGCGTTCTTGCGTCCCTGCTCCGGCGTTACGACCGCTGCGGGATATTGATCTAAGGCCGACAACTTCCAGCTGCGTGGAATGGCGTTAAAATACGATTGCGCGTCCGCGTGCGGGTTGCTGCGCCCTTCGGCAAGCCAGCGGTTCGTGTAGTCGCGGTTTTTGTCGAATTTATCGAGCTGCGTGACCGGGTTGAACACCCGAAAATAGGGCGTCGCATCAGGGCCAGAGCCTGCGGACCATTGCCACCCCATCGCGTTACTGGCGGGGTCCCAATCGGTCAGACACTCCTCGAACCACTTTTGCCCGATGCGCCAATCCGTCATCAGATGTTTGGTCAGATAACTGGCCACAATCATGCGCCCGCGGTTGTGCATTTTGCCGGTCACGTACATTTCGCGCATGGCTGCGTCGACAAAGGGAATGCCGGTACGCCCTTGTTTCCATGCGATAACTTCGGGTTTGGTTTCATCTGTGTTCCACGGAAAAGCGTCCCAGCCTTCTTTCCAGTTCCCCGTCAAAATGCGCGGCGTGTGGTGCATCAGGTGGTAGGCAAACTCGCGCCAGACGATTTCTTTCAAGAACACTTCGGCGCCCTGCTTGCCTTCATGTCGCGCGCGGCTGCCGGCCTCCCAGCATTGCAGCGGGCTGATTTCGCCCAAGGCCAAAGAATCCGACAGGTTTGACGTGCCGTCTTTCCACGGCAAATTGCGCCCGTCGATGTAGTCGGCGACGATGTCTTCGACAAACAAGCCAAGGCGGTTTTGGGCAGCGGCTTCGCCGACACGCGCATGGGCATGCATCACCGACGCACCACGATTCATGGCAGCGCCCATGGCCCAATTCGTCAGCGGTTCGGAAGTAGGCCAAACATCGGGTGCCGAGATCTTGGCAGGTGCGGCCAAAGCAGCGCCTTGCGGGGTATTTTTTACGTTGTTCCAAAACGGCGTGTAGACCTTGTAAAAACCACCGGTTTTGGTTTCGACAGTCCATGGTTCATACAACAAATGCCCACGAAAGCTTTTGGCCTCGATCCCATCTGCGCTCAGGGCCGCTTTCACCTCAGTATCACGCGCAATCGAGGCCGGATCATACAGGCGCGACCAGTAAACCGCCCCTGCCCCGGTTTCAGCAATCAACGCCTGCAACACGTCCAACGCCGGACCACTGCGCAGGATCAACTGGTGACCCTTGGCGGCGAGAGATTGCGCAAGACTGTCAATCGACAGGCCCAAACGCCACTTTGGCGCAGCCCCCAGATCGTCGACCAAAGCGTCGCGAATGAACACAGCAATCACAGGTCCGCCGCGCGCAACTGCTGCGGTTAAGGCCGCATGATCGCTCAGCCGTAAGTCACGGCGAAACCACATAATCGTGGGTGAGGCACTGCTCATGTTAGGTTAAGTCCCTGTCTTTTAAGAGTGATACGTTGCCACGTCGTGCTTGGATCACCCAAAAGACGTCACAAACATGTATCTAGCGCGTTTAACAACTGATCCACCTCGGATTGCGATGTGTAGTGGGTAAAGCTGAGACGCAGGACGCCTTCGTTTTCCGGATCGATCCCCATGGCCTGCAAGGCGCGCACGGCATAAAAATCACCGCCCCCCGCCATGATACCATGTTTCACCAGTTCCGCCGCGACAGGTTCTGCGGGTCGCCCAAGCGCAAGCGCAACAGTTGGCGCTCGGCTGGCAGCCTCGGTCGGGCCTAAAACGCGTACGGAATTACGACCGGTCACGGCCGACATGACTTGGGTCAGCAGTTGGGTTTCATGATCACGCATCAGATCATGCACCGCCATACCGCGCGCGTTGGCCGCAGCGGGCGCATCAAAGTGGTGATCATACAGCGCGTCAACGTAGTCAGCCATGCCAGCACAGGCCGCGATTTGCGCGTGATCGGGACCTGCGGGGGTGAACCGTTTGTACAGCGATCCTTCGTTGAAAAAATGCCCTTGGTTGGGCAGCAACATCCCCAAGGCGCGGCGCATGACCATCAGCCCTTGGTGAGGCCCATAGGTTTTATAGGCGGAAAACAGATAAATATCAGGCCCCAGCGCGCCCACATCCGCAAAACCGTGTGGTGCATACGACACTCCATCGACGCAGACAAACGCGCCGGCGGCATGGGCCAATGCGGTGATTTCAGTGACCGGATTGATGTGCCCAACCACGTTCGAGCAATGGGGAAAGCAGACCAGCCGCACGGAATCGTCCAGCAAGTCTTCGAGATCCTCAGGGTTCAGCATGCCGGTTTCGGGGTCAATCTGCCATTCGCGCACTTCGATGCCGCGATCCGCAAGGCGGCGCCACGGGCCGGTGTTGGCCTCGTGATCCTGATTGGTGACAATGATCGCCTCGCCCGGCGTTAACATCTGCCCAAAGGCCTGCGCCAGAACGTAGGTGTTTTGCGTGGTGGACGGCCCAAAGCTCAGCTCGTCATCCTCAACACCCAAGATCGCGGCCATGCGGGTACGCGCCTCGTCCATTTCTTCGCCGCCCAAACGGGATGCCTCGTAGGCCGAATAGGGTTGTACTTTGCGCTGCGTGTAAAAACGGGTCAGCCGGTCAATCACGGCGCCGCAGGTATAGGACCCGCCTGCGTTCTCAAAAAATGCTTGGCCCTGCAAAGAGCTTTCGGAAAATGCCGGAAATTGCTGGCGAACAAAATCAATATCCAAGGACATGCGGGCCCCTCCTTTGAGGTAAAAGAAAAAAGGCCCCGACCATCGCTGATCGGGACCTGATTATGCTACCTGAGTGGCCCCGAAGGGCAACCGTATTATGTGATTATTCCGCAGCGGAAAGGCCGTTTCCGGTGGCCCCTTCAATTTCGGAATGCACCGCTGGGACGCCTGCGTTTTCACGGCGACCATCGTTGTAGATCGCTTTGATCAACGCGATACACATTAGCGCCATCACCACAGAGAACGGCAGCGCGCCGATCACCATCGCGGTTTGGATCGCACCGGTACCGCCAGAAATCAGCAGACCTGCCACAACCAGACCCAAGGCAGCGCCCCAGAAAATGATGTGTGGACGTGACTTTGGACCTTCATCGCCAGCCGCGTTGATGGTGTTCACGATCAACACTGCAGAGTCAGCAGAGGTAACCAAGAACGTCATCAGCAAGACCACGATCAAAAGTGCCATCGCCCAAGCCAAAGCATCGGCAATCGGTGCCAGCATGAATTCGGTCATGGCAAAGATTTTGTCACCATTCGCGGCATCAAAGATCACACCGTTGGCACCACCATTCAGTTCCAGATCGATGGCAGTCCCACCGGCCCAAGCGAACCAAACAAAGCACATCAGCGCAGGTACGATCATGGCACCCAACACGAATTCACGGATTGTACGACCACGTGAAATACGCGCCAGGAACAAGCCTACGAAAGGTGCAAATGCGATCCACCAAGCCCAGTAAAATACTGGCCACCAGCCCTGCCATTGCGACAGCAAGAAGGCTTCGGAACCCTCGACACCATCAGAACGGAAGACGTTAAAGCTAAGTTGTGGAAGGGCGACCAAATAGTCCCAAAGGCCAACAATCATCGCTGTTGCGCCAAACCATGTGGCACCAAAGATGATGAAGAACCCAAGCAGAACAATCGACAGAACCATGTTGATGTTGGACAACCATTTGATGCCTTTACCAACGCCGGACAGCGCGGACAGCGTCGACGCGCCCATGATCACCAACAGTGCCACAATGATACCCACCGTGGTTGCACCACCGTCTGCATTCATCAAACCACCAATGCCGATACGGGTCAGACCCGCGACGAACTGTTCAACCCCAAAGCCAAGCGTTTGTGCCACCCCAAGGATCGTTGCAACAACGGCCACGATATCAATGATGGTGCCCAAGATGCCGGACAATGCGGACCCGAACAAAGGTGTCAGGCCAGAGCGGATCGTCAGTGGCAAACCACGGCGATAGCTAAAGAACGCCAGTGACAGACCGCAAATCGCGTAGCAGGCCCATGCGCCTAAACCCCAGTGCAGGAACGACCATTTGTAGGCCATACGCACGTTGTCTGCGGTGCCGCCGCTTGTCAGACCTTGGATGACTTCGGGGTTGTTGCCAAAGTGTGCAACCGGTTCGGCCACAGCCCACGTCAACATGCCGACACCGATACCGGCACCAAACATCATCGAGAACCATGAAAAGTTCGAAAACTCCGGCCGCTCGCCCGGTTGGCCCAGCAACAAACGCCCCGCTGTCGGCCAAATCGCCAGACCGATACAAACGATCACGAACATTGCCACGACCCAGATGTACCAAGCTGCAAAATTCGCCAGAATGGCCGTGTTCCAATTGCCAAGCACCGTACCCGCGCTGGTGGGCCACACGATACACCACACAACCAAAAGGCCGATTATTATTTTACTGACGACTGTTACATCGACGCTGAACCCTCGATAAAACCCCGCACTTGCGGTTTTAATCGGCAGCTCCGTCATTGGAGGCTGAATTGACATATTAAACTGTCCCTTTTTTCTTTTGACTAAGGAAAAGGTAACAGCTTGGTGACACTTGTCAGTCATTTTGTCGCAGCAAGGGTAGATTAAATGCGATCAAGGTCGATTCACGCCACTCGATACAACGTATACGTCACATTCGGGCGGCGATTTTGGGCAGCAAAGGTTTAAAAGCGACAATTAGTTAAGAGAATCAGTCGCGCCCGAGCTGAATTGTCGCAAAATGCGCAACAACCCGCCGGATCGGGATCATCGATGGACGTTAATCTAACAGCGCGTCGCGAATGGCCTCGGCGTTGGCTTTGATCTGATCCATGTCGCCCATCACGCCGGGTGCGCGAATAGCGACACCTTCGTGGCGCGGATGGATGTGGAAATGCAGGTGAAAGACTTCTTGCCCGCCTGCCGCTTCTGAAAACTGCCACAGGGTGACGCCATCAGCGTCGAACGCAGATTTTGCAGCTTTGGCCACCTTTTGTGCGGTCTTTAGACACGCGGCCAGTTGTTCCGGCGTTGCATCCAACAGATTGCGGCACGGCGTTTTGGGGATCACCAGACAATGCCCCGTCGTGCGCGGCATGATGTCCATGAAACACAGGGTGTCGTCGTCCTCGAAAACCGTGAAATTCGGGATCTCGCCCCGCAGGATTTTGGCAAAGATATTCTGGTCGTCATAAGCAGTCATGAAAGAGGCTCCAGTCTGTCTTTTGGGTCGCGCAAGGTCACCGGAAAACCGGCTTCCACTGTTCGGCTTGCGCTTTGGAGCCTCTCATAAACCGCTTAGGCGTTCACGTCGACAACAACGCGCCCCTTTACCTGACCATTCAGGATGTCCGCGCCCAGTTTTGGCAGATCAGACATGGTCGCAGGCACAACCATCGCCTCAAGCTTGTCCATCGGCAAATCTTTGGCGATCCGTTCCCATGCGCGCAGACGGTTTTCATAGGGTTGCATGACGCTGTCGATCCCCAGCAAGTTCACGCCGCGCAGCAGGAATGGAATGACAGTGGCGGGCAGACCCGCGCCGCCAGCCAAACCAACCGAAGCCACGGACGCGCCGTACTGCATTTGACCCAACACGCGCGCCAGCATTTCGCCACCAACCGCATCGATGCAACCGCCCCAGGTTTCGGCCTCCATCGGGCGTTTGATGGTCTCGTTCAATTCCTCGCGCGCAACGATTTGGGTCGCGCCAAGGGATTTCAGGTAGTCACCCGTTTCCGGGCGCCCCGTGACGCCTGCGACTTGGTGGCCAAGTGCTGCCAAAATCGCAACCGCAACAGACCCGACGCCGCCCGCAGCGCCAGTGACCAAAACAGGACCGTCTTTGATCCCGTGATCTTCCAGCGCCATGACCGACAGCATTGACGTGAAACCAGCGGTGCCGACGGCCATCGCTTGGCGTGTGTCCAAACCTGCGGGCAGCGGCACCAACCAGTCGGCTTTGACGCGTGCCTTTTGCGCGTAACCACCCCAGTGAACTTCGCCAACGCGCCAGCCGGTCAGCACAACTTTGTCGCCTGCTGTGTAACGTGCATCGTCCGAAGATTCGACCGTTCCCGCAAAATCGATACCACCAACATGCGGGTAGTTGCGCACCAAACCGCCGCCTTTGGGGCTGAGGCATAGACCGTCTTTGTAGTTCACCGTGGTGTATTCCACGTTCACAACCACATCGCCGGCAGGCAAATCATCAACGCTCAGCTGTTGCATCGCTGCGGTTGCTTTGCCGTCTTCGCCTTGGGTCAAAACCAGTGCATCAAACATAATAGTCTCCATTTCGGGGTTGCCCCCAGTTACATCAAGAAACGGCCCTAAGCATTTGGACCATTTCGTTTATTTCAAATCCAGAACTTGTCCTGCACAACCGCAGGGCGCATGCCGTCGGGCGTTTCGACCTCGATTTTGGTGCCCGCATCCCAGTGGGTCATACGCACCATGCCGATCGCGACGTTGGTTTGGAAATCGGGCGACCACGCAGCCGAGGTGATTTGCCCCACCCGCTTGCCACCGGCGCGCAATGGCCAAACGCGATCGCAGCCCTGCACAGCGTCACCGCCAATCGAAATGGGCGCGACCATCTGCACAGGTCCTTCTTTGGCCACGCGCAACAACGCGTCACGACCGATACATCCAATCGCGGTTTGCGTGTCACAGAACCGGCCCAAGCCACATTCGTGCGGTGTGTTGTCGTCGGTCATGTCGTTGCCATAAGACAGCAAGCCGCCTTCGATCCGCTCGATCCCGTTGGGGCATCCGGCGCGCACATCGAGGTCTTCACCGGCTGCAAACAATGCGTTCCACAAAGGCATGCCGATTTCGCTGTTTTCAACGTAAATCTCAAATCCACCCTGTTTGGAATAGCCAGAGCGGGCAACCGCCAAATCCTGCCCCATGAATTCAAACATATCAAAGCGGAAAAACCGGATGTCGCGGACACGGTCGCCAAAGACGCGCGCCATCAGCTCGTCTGCTTTGGGGCCTTGGATCGCAAGCGGGCTGATGTCCGGTTCGTCCACCAAAACATCCAAACGATAGCCGTTGGCGATGCCTTTGACCCACAACAACAAATCGCTGTCGGCAATCGAAATCCACCAACGATCCTCGGACAGTTTCACCGCCACCGGATCGTTGAGCATGCCGCCGGTTTCATCAACGATTGGAACGTAATAGCATTGCCCCGGCAGCATCCTGCGCAGATCGCGCGGTGTCAGCATTTGCATCAGCCGCGTGGCGTCAGGGCCGCGCAATTCGACCTGCCGCTCGGCCGCCACATCCCAAACCTGCACGGCAGATTTTAGATGATGATAATCGGCCTGCACGCTTTCAAAAACCGTGGGCAACAGCATGCGGTTGTAGACAGTGTAGGCTTTGACGCCCGCCGCTTCGACACCATCAGAAAAGGGTGTGCGGCGCAAACGGCGTGAAGGAGAGATGAGTGTCATGATCGAAAACTCGGTTATTGGAGAGGTGGCATATAGATCAAATCACTGACGGGGGCGTCTTGGCCTGCTGCTGTCAGCATGGCGTGGACTTGTCCGCGGTGATGGGTCTGGTGGTTGAAAAAACCGATGACGCAAGACGCCATGGGTTTGGTCATTTCGCGATCCTGCGCGCGGTTGTGCATGGTCAGATCTCCGATCAGATCAACGGCTTTCAGACGTTCAGCCCAAAGGGTGATCCGCCCATCCGTGCGAAAGCGTTGCGCGCTCCATTCGGCAAGCGTCGGATACAATGTCAAACTGTGCGGCATTGCGGCTTCGGCTGCGAGTACGCTGGGATCAAACCGGTTGAGCCAGAGCGTATCACCCCACAAAAGATGGTTTAGCGTGCCAAAAATAGATCCAAAGAACGCACCGCGCTCTTTGGTCAGGTCGTCAAACGTCATTGCATTAAGAATGGGCAACAACTGATTGTTTTGCCACGCATTATATTGCGCCATGGCGCGTACGTAGGCAGGATCTATCAAGGCTTTGGACCTTTCCAGTCGATCGGGCAAATCTCGGCTGACATGCCGTCAAAATCCCAAACGCGACCGTAATCGCGCACCTTGGATTTCAGGCCCTTGGCCGCAATAATATCCGGCCCCATCCAGTATTTGGAATTGGACACCATCACCGGATGCGCTTTGTCCTTGCCGGTGATCATCTCGATCTCGCCCTGGATTTTGCGGCCAATCATGATGGAACGTTTGTTCCCTTCACGCACGATTTCAACGGGTGCGCGTTCGGCCCCGATGATCTCGGACACCAGCATCGTGAACAAGCCGGTTGTGCCGCCTGCCGCACCGCTAAAGATTTGCAAAATGCCGTTGTAGGCTTTGCCCGAGGCGCGCTCATCAACGTAGGCGGCGACCTTCCAGTTGCCCTCGCCCATGCGGCCCGGAATGTCGACCAACAGACCAACGTTCAGGCCTGACAGGTCTTCGCCCTCGTAGTGGCCCTCATCGATCGCAATCGCCATCCACGCGTGGCAGTGGCCCTCGGTAGGAGGATGCGCGCCAAGGCTAACAACGCAAGGGCAGAACATTGTGCACGAGCAGTTCAAGAACAATTCGCCCTTGATCGACCATTCTGTCGGCGTCATTTGACGACGCCCCGGATTTGGCATCCGGCTGTCGATCCGCTGCGAAATCGGCAGCTTGTCTGAGTCTTTTTTCCGTGTCACAGCCATGCTTCAAGCTCCAGTGATAAGGGGGGATGCGATGACGGCCAGACCGGCCAAAATCAGCGCAAACCCCATTGGTTTTGTAATAACATGCCCGATTTGGGGCAATTTCTCTAGCACCATGAACAGGGTTGCGGCCCCCATCCAAAGCAGGCTCATGACGCCGCCGACAAAGCCGAGCGCCATAAAGCCCCAGCAGCAGCCAACGCAAAACACGCCAAGGCCCAGACCCATGCGCAATCCGCCCAGTGTGCCGGTTTTCCAGTTGCCGAGGAAATACATCATCGGGGAATGGCAAACGCCGTGGCAAATTTCTTTGGCGCGCGTGAATTGGAATAGGCCAACTGCGATCAACAAAGCTGCCGTGACCCAGCGCGATTTGGCCATGCCCAGCATGTCGATCACACCGCCGTAAAGCAGCACGAGTTGCACGCCTGCGATTAACGCCGCAAAGGCGATCCACACGATAGCGTAGCCTGCGATCACGCCCAGCCACCCTGCCCGCGTGCCGTCTGCCGACACCATCAGGTCTTCGTAACTGCGCAGCGTTGGCACCATCGTCGGCAGCATCATCGCCGCCATCATGATCGCCCACATCGCAAACAACGGGCCAAACCGCGCCATTGGCATACCTTGGGGCATATCCATCGGCATACGCGGATCCATCATCGCCATCTTTGCGGCCATCTCGCTGGGGCGACCAATCAGGTCCAGTCCCATCGACATGCTCATCATATACATCATCGCCCAGGCGGCGAGGATCAGGCCAAAAAAGCTAAGCCAAAGGGCCATGCGTGTGACGTGTGACATGGTTCGGCCTTTCCAAACTTGGCTGCGAATCTAGCGTTGCAAATCAAATGCCAGACATTTAGATTTCTGACAAACATTAAATGTAAGACATATGAAAATTGATCCTTCCAGCAGCGCCGACCTTTCGGCCCAAATCGCCAAAGCCATCCGCGATTCCATCATCAGCGGGGCGTTGATTGTTGATCAGCGCCTGCCCTCCGAGGCGGAATTGGCGGACCAGTTCGAAGTATCGCGCCCGACGGTGCGCGAGGCGCTGAAACGGCTGGCCGCGCAATCCCTGATCCGCACGCAACGCGGGGCCACGGGTGGTGCATTTGTCAACAAGCTTAGCTTTGAAGAAGCGTATCCGCAGCAAATCACCACTTCGACGCTACTGTTGTCCATGAACGCCGTCAGTTTCGAGACTGCCTGCGAGGCGCGCTACGCCCTGGAGCGATCCTGCGCACCCCTGTCTGCACAACGCCGTAGCGCCGATCATTTGGCCACAATGCGCGCCGAAATCCACCGCCAAGGGCAGCCGGGTCTGACGGACGAAGCGTTCTGCGCCTCAGACGTCGCATTCCACCGCGCACTGGTGGACGGTGCCGGCAATCCGGTGCTCAGCTACCAGTTGGCGGGTGCGGTCGAGGCGATGCAACCCTTGATGAACATGATCACGTTTTCCGCGCGCGATCGCGCCAGAATAATCGAATTACACACACAACTTGCTGACGCCCTCGAAGCACACGACGCCAGCGGTGCAGACACGACATTGGCAGAACTCGAACACTACACCACGAACCTCGCAAGATCCGTGATGGAAAAACGCCAGAAAACGACGTGATTTCAGGCGATAGTCAGGCCTGCCGCCCTATTCACATGATCCCAAGACTTCGACGCTTGGTGCGTTTTCCTCATTACATGCGAACAACACGAGGTGCCAAAGGCCTGGCTTTTGTCTCGATGGATCGATCAAACCCTTGCCACCAAGCTCCAAAATTCGGTCGGTACATACCAAGAGCGCGGCCTGTCCCGTTGCGCCACTTGCTGTTGCCAAGGTGAAACCGCATCGTTCAAGTCAATGTCACCGGCCTTACAAGCATCTTTGTCGCGCAAGTCAAATATTGGCCCGCCAACACCCTTAACTGCAATAACCTCTTGATGTGTAGACCTGTTTGTTTTGTGCACACCGATAGCAGCAGCCATACCCTCAAGCGTGGCACTAAGGCACAGCGATCACCAAAGCCCCCCTTGCCTCTTCGCATTGCTCTGCTACCTAACAAAACATGACAGATATCATCAACATCATCGCAGCGCTGCTAACCATCGGCTTTGGCCTGTTCGGGTTCCTTGCACCGCGCTACACCGCGTCTGCCCTTGATCTGGAAACCACAAAATCCACAATGGGCCTCAGCGAAATGCGTGCCTCTGTAGGTGGCCTGTTTGTCATCTTGGGGCTGGCAGCCATCGCAATTAACCAACCTCTGGCGTATGCGATGATCGGCTTTGCCTTTGTCGGCGCCGCTATGGGTCGGGTTCTGTCGATCGTTCTGGATCACCCGCCGCTGCTCAAAGTTCTGGTGTTCGGCGGCATCGAAGCGGCCCTTGCGGCATGGCTGATCGGCGCTAACTTCTAGCCTACCGCGTTGTTGTGATCAAAAATACTCAAAACCACCATTTGCAACACGGCCACACCTCACCTATATAGATGTTGTCCCTCGGGACTATGGGAATAAACGCGCTTGTAATAAACGGATTGGACCCGGGGGCGGTACCCGGCGACTCCACCAAACATCCTTTATTTGGGGATCATGGGGTCGAAATAGGATCGACAAACGTCTAAAGAAGTTAGCTTTTTCTCGGCTGGGTGCCACCGTATCGGCCCAAAATGTACAATTGCAAATAACAATCGTGCTCCAATGGCGATGGCCGCGTAAGCGACCGGATCTATTGAAATCTAAGTCCTTACGTTTAGCGACCTAAGGCGGGGTTCGCAGGCACCTGGCAACAGAAGCCTGCACTTTCCAAAATCCTAACAATTCTTAACAAGCTTTCACATTTTTATGCGTGTCCGGAGCCAGATAACGCGCATTTGGCGATACGCGTTCAGGTAGCATTAACGGATTTTGCGCTATGCATTGGTCAAAGAAGGACCAAGTTGATGATGACGTCGGACAAACAAACCCTGTTGAAAAACTGGTATCAAGAGGTGTGGGTCGACGCCAATCTAGACGCCATTTCAAAATACATGGCCCCGAATGGCAAAGCCGTTGGTATTTTCCCTGATTTGGTCGTGCCGCCAGATGACATGCGTGACCTGATCAGCTTGGTCCGTCCGATCTTGGATAAAATGTCATTTGAATTCCGCCTGTTTATTGAACAGGACGATTGGCTGTCAGCGATTGTTGATGCCCACTGTACCTGCGCGCACAGGGGCAAACCGGTAAATGTGATCTCGCACGTTGCTGTCCGCATCGAGGACAACAAGATCGCGGAAATGTACAACAGCTTTGATTCCCTCTCATTCTTTGAACAGCTGGGGCAACTGCCACCGGATTCGCTTGCGCTCATGTTGTCAGGTACCAAAATCGGTTGATCAGATCAGCAATTGACGCCGCCCCACCTGATTGACTATCAGTTGAATCATGGGGTTCTCACTGCGAACGCCCCGTGAGGCGCCAGCCAGAAGTTCGCGTGTTTCCAAACAAAGGATGCATGCTATGGCTGCCCCAAACGAAATCTCCCCTCAACAATTGTTACGCCTGATCGGCACACCGAATGCGCCGATGATCATCGATATCTCAATCGATCCGGATTTTGCGGACGATCCGTTCATGATCCCTGCTGCGTTTCGTCACCCCCACACCGACATTGCCGGTCTGGTCGCGCTGTTGGGTGGTCGCCCTGCGGTTGTCACCTGCCAGCAAGGCATCAAGCTAAGCCAAGGCTTGGTCGCGCGGTTGCGCAACGATGGGCACAAGGCCGAATACCTGAGCGGTGGCAATTACGGCTGGCGAAATCTGGATGGTGCGCCGCGCGTTCCGGCCGCGGCACTGCCTGCCCCCGTGGATGGGCACACGCTTTGGGTGACGCGGCACCGGCCAAAGATCGACCGCATCGCTTGCCCTTGGTTGATCCGCCGTTTTGTCGATCCCGGCGCGCGTTTTCTGTTCGTGTCCCCTGCTGAAGTCATGGGCGTCGCGGATCGCTACAGCGCCACGCCGTTTGATGTTGAGGACGTGTTCTGGAGCCACCGCGACGAGAAATGCACCTTTGACACCATGCTGGATGAATTCGGATTGCGCACAGCAGCGCTCGACAAACTTTCGACTGTGATCCGCGCCGCCGACACGAACGCACACGACCTCGCGCCCGAGGCCGCCGGTTTGCTGGCTTTATCCGTTGGTTTGTCGCGCCAATTTCGCGATGATCATGACCAGCTAGACGCCGGAATGGCGATGTACGACGCCTTGTATCGTTGGGCGCGTGACGGCGCTGGTGAACGCCACGATTGGCCCGCAGGGCGCGGCAAATGAGCATCTCAACAAAGGAGTTGTTCAGCGCCTTTGGGCGCATCGGCTTGCTGTCATTTGGCGGGCCGGCTGCGCAAATCGCATTGATGCACGCCGAATTGGTCGAACGCCGCAAGTGGCTGAACGAAGACCAGTTCTTGCGCGCGTTGTCCTTGTGCATGTTGTTGCCGGGACCCGAAGCCATGCAGATGGCGACCTATGCGGGGTGGCGTTTGCGCGGCACGTTTGGTGGCCTGCTGGCAGGGTTATTGTTCGTCATCCCCGGCGCACTGGTCATTCTTGCACTGGCGCTGGGCTACGTGATTTACGGACAATTGCCATTGGTGCAAGCCGCATTTTTGGGCATCAAAGCGGCAGTCATCATTGTCGTCCTCCAAGCCCTGTTGCGGCTGGGAAAAAAGGCACTCAAGACCCGCGCCGCATGGGTGATTGCAGCGATCGCCTTTGTGGCGTTGTTCGCGTTTGGCCTTCCGTTTCCGCTGCTGGTCGCGGGTGCGGGTCTGTACGGTTATCTCACAGCTGATGGGCAAACCGCACCTGTTCGTGCGCCGATGCGACGACCAAACACGCTTGGGGTGATCGCCATTTGGGGTATGCTTTGGGCCACGCCGCTGATCCTGCTTGCGCTTTATGATCAGACGTTCTTGACTCAAGTCGGGTTGTTTTTCTCGAAACTTGCAGTGGTCACATTTGGCGGGGCCTACGCGGTTTTGGCCTACATGAGCCAGACCGTCGTGCAGGATTACGGCTGGATTACATCGGGGCAAATGATCGACGCGCTTGGGTTGGCGGAAACCACGCCGGGGCCGCTGATCTTGGTGACTGAATTTGTCGCGCTGTTGGCAGGCTACGCGCAGGGCGGCATTGGATTGGCGTTGGCCGCGGGTGCTGTGGCGCTTTGGGTCACGTTTACACCCTGCTTTTTGTGGATTTTTGTCGCCGGTCCTTACATCGAAACCTTAACGGATCGCCCCAAACTGGCCAATGCGTTGCAGTGCATCACCTCGGCGGTTGTCGGCGTCATTTTGAACCTGTCGATTTGGTTCGCGCTGCATGTCATATTCGATCAAATCACCCATTGGGGGGCCTTGCCCCTGCCCGACCCAAGCACGCTTAACATCCATGCTTTGGTCCTGACGCTAAGTGCTGCGGCGTTAATGGTGTGGCTGAAACGCGGGCTGACCCTGACCCTTGTGATCATGGCCTGCGCGGGGGTCGTCATCAGCTTTGTCTAAAGTCGGTTAAATTCCCCAAAACCCCTCTTTTCACTGCTGCCAAAAAGTTTATGGTAAACATAGCAATGATGGGGATGATCATGAGCCGGGATATCGACTACGGCAATCTGATGCACGAGGCCATGCGTGGTCTTATCAAAAAGGTGTTGCTGGACGTTCAGGCCAATGGCTTGCCCGGCAACCACCATTTTTTCATTACGTTTGACACCAGCCATCCGGATGCGGAATTGGCCGATTGGCTGTCTGACCGTTACCCCGGTGAAATGACCGTGGTGATGCAGCATTGGTACGACAATCTGGAGGTGGGCGATGACGGGTTTGGCATCAAGCTGAACTTTGGCGATTCTCCTGAACCGCTGTTTGTACCCTACGATGCGATCAAAACATTTGTTGATCCGTCCGTCGAATTTGGCCTCGCATTTGAGGCGCATGAAGACGAAGACACCGCTGAGATCACCGAACTGCCCACTGCGGACGAGGCGCAAGCAGCCCCGGAAACCAAATCCAGCGATGCCCCTGCACCAGCAGCGGCCCCTAAAGACGCCGAAGTTGTTTCATTGGACAGTTTCCGCAAATAGCACGCCTTTAGCGCACGCGCTGCAATTGCACGTTAAGCTTTAGCGCGTTAAACCGCGCCCAAAGGGATTTTACCCGCAGATTTTAGGAGCCACCAGATGTCCCAAACCCGTACAGAAACCGATAGTTTTGGCCCTCTGGAAGTGCCCGCTGACAAATATTGGGGCGCGCAAACGCAACGCTCGATAATCAATTTTCCCATCGGTTGGGAAAAACAGCCCATCGCCATTGTACGTGCGCTGGGCGTGATCAAAAAAGCCTGCGCACAGGCCAACATGGAACTGGGCGATTTGGATGAAACACGCGGCAACGCGATTGTTACTGCCGCAGGCGAAGTCGTTGACGGCAAATTCGACGACAACTTTCCCTTGGTGGTTTGGCAGACCGGGTCTGGTACGCAATCGAACATGAATTCCAACGAGGTCATCGCCAACCGCGCGATTGAAATTCTGGGCGGTGTGATCGGATCAAAAGACCCCGTGCACCCGAACGATCACTGCAACATGGGGCAGTCGTCTAACGACACATTCCCGACAGCGATGCACATTTCTACAGCAATGATGGCGCGCGATGTGCTGCTGCCCGGCTTGGCAAAACTGCACGCGGGTTTGCAGGCCAAGGTCGAAGAATTCGACGGCATCATCAAAATCGGACGCACCCACACCCAAGACGCAACGCCACTGACGCTGAGCCAGGAATTTTCTGGCTATACGCATCAAGTTGCGATGGGCATGCGTCGCATAAACGATGCATTGGGCCGTATTTACGAGTTGGCGCAAGGCGGCACTGCGGTCGGCACCGGCCTGAACACCAAAGCCGGTTGGGGCGAAATGGTCGCCAAAAACATGGCCGACATCACCGGCCTGCCGTTCATCACAGCCCCAAACAAATTCGAGGCTTTGGCCGCGCATGACGCGATGGTCGAAATCTCCGGTGCGCTGAAAACCGTGTCCGCGTCCTTGTTCAAGATCGCCAATGACATCCGCCTGTTGGGTTCTGGCCCGCGCTGTGGTTTGGGCGAATTGGTGTTGCCGGAAAACGAACCGGGCTCATCGATCATGCCGGGCAAAGTGAACCCGACGCAATGCGAGGCGCTGACCCAAGTCTGCATCCATGTCATGGGCAACGATGCCGCGGTCGGTTTTGCCGGATCACAAGGCCACTTTGAATTGAACGTCTACAAGCCAATGATGGCCTATAACGTGTTGCAATCTATGCAACTTTTGGGTGATGCATCGTCTGCCTTTACCGATAACCTGATTGCCGATCTTAAGGCCGATCCTGTGCGCATCGAAAAACTGATGCGCGAAAGCCTGATGCTGGTTACAGCGCTCGCGCCTGAAATCGGCTACGATAACGCGACCAAAGTCGCCAAAACCGCGCATAAAAACGGCACAACCCTTAAGGAAGAAGCGATTGCGCTGGGGTTTGTCGACGAAGAGACGTTCGAACGCGTCGTGCGCCCTGAAAACATGATCGGGCCAAAATGAGCGATCCGGTCAATCTGAACCAGTTTCGCAAAGCCAAAGCGCGGGTTGCAAAATCTGCACTGGCTGACGCGAACTCGGTAAAATTTGGCCGATCCAAAGCGCAAAAAGACACGGACCGCCAGGTGCAAGACAAAGCGACGCGCCTGCTGGACCAACACAAGCGCGAGACATGAGTGGTCGCCCGATCAAACGATCACTGACCCTAAAAGGTCACCGCACATCTGTTTCTTTAGAAGACGCGTTCTGGACCGAATTTAGAAATATTGCAGTCCGAAAAAACATGCACATCAATGCGTTAGCAAGCGAAGTTGATGTAGAGCGTGACGTCGATGTCGGTCTTGCCTCGGCCATCCGTGTCTTTGTTCTACGCGAACTCAAAAGACACGAATGACCGTACAAAGCGGGCCTTAGGCTACGGATGCGTCGTAGATTTTGCCGATATTCACACCCAAAGCCGCGTCAAATTCAGCGTCAGACATGTCGCGCTGCAACCCTTCGGTCAGCGCACGCGAAAAGCTGGCGATCATCTTGGAATTCTTGGCCAAACGCGCGCAGGCATCATCCGTCGAATAGCCACCTGACAATGCCACGACGCGCATAACCCGTGGGTGATCGGCAAGACCGTCGTACTGGCCGGCAACGTCTGGAATTGTTAGCTTGAGCATCACGTTTTGACCCTCTTCCAACGTCTCAAGCTGCGCCATTAGCGCATCACGCAGCATGTCTTCGGCTTGGGCTTTGTCGTCTGCGTGAATATTCACTTCTGGTTCAACAATCGGGACCAGACCCGCGGCAATCACAGTTTTGGCCAACTCAAACTGTTGCGCCACGATCTGTGCAATGCCGTCTGCGTTTGCAGAATTCACCACCGAACGTTCCTTGGTGCCAAAGATACCGGCAATCTTAGCCGCCGCCAAAGTTGCTTCAATGCCAGGCATCGGTTTCATCAACTGAACCCCGTTTGCTTCGTCCTCAAGACCCTTGTCGATCTTCAGGAACGGCACAACACCACAGTCGTTCCACAAATAGTCTGGCACGGATTTGCCGCCAATTTCTTCGCCCATTGTGCGTTCAAACAGAATCGCGCCGAGCACTTTTTTGTTGTTGAAATCAGGGGCCAGAATAATCCGTGCGCGCATTTTTTGAACTTCGGCGAACATTTCGGTCTCGGACCCGTAAGCCGATGCATCAACGCCGTACAGCCCAAGCGCCTTTGGCGTCGACCCGCCGCTTTGATCCAATGCCGCGATGAAACCCGCACCCGTTTCGATTTGTTTCGCTTGATCCGACATGACAGACATTCCCGTTTAATGATTCCGACGTTTGTGGTGGTGTAATTCAACACGCCGCCAATTGGTATATGTTAGCGGCGGACAATCCGCAGTCTGATCCCGTCTTTTGAACGCACAGTCAGATGTGCCACCGGAACAGGCGCATCTTCGCCGTCCAGCTCGACCCGAAGGTCACGTAACAGGCGCGACAAGATCAGCGGCCCTTCGACCATGGCAAACCCGGCCCCCGTGCAGACACGCGCGCCAGCAGAAAACGGGATGAACGCATCGCGCTGACAGGTTTTGCCATTTTCCGTGGCCCAGCGGGTCGGATCAAACCCGTCCGGATTGTCCCACAGCCGTTCATGCCGGTGCAGGTGCCATGGGCTAATCACAACCTGACTGCCGGTCGCGACATCACGGTCGCGAAAATGCTCGGGGCAGCTGGTTTCGCGCACCATCATCGGCACAGGCGGATACAAACGCAGTGTTTCGCGGAACACATCGCGCGAGATACGCAACTTGGATATCTGCCCAAAATCCGGACCGCTGAGCGCCTTGGCTTCCTCGGCGATTTTGTCCTGCCATTCCGGGTAACGCGCCATCAAGTACAGGGCCCACGCGAGAGCCGACGCGCTGGTTTCATGGCCTGCAAGGAAAAAGATAGCAACTTGATCGACCATTTCTTCGGTGCTGAACTGATCGCCGGTAACAGGATCAGCAGTGGTCATGATCTTGGTTGCCAAATCGTCGGGGGCGGTGTCCGAGCGGATCGCGTCCATACGATCTTGGGTCAGTTGCGTAATCAGCGCGCGGATGCGTTTGGCGCTGGCTTTGGTGTCTTTGCGAAACAGACGCGGCATCCATTTGGGCAGCGGAATAAAGGCAGCCAGGTTCAGGATTGGCTGACTGCGCTGATAGGTTTTGAATTCGTCAAACACCTCGCGCGCGACGGCGTGTTCGATCGGGATCGAAAACAGCGTGCGAAAGATCACGTCGGCGGCAGCGTGGCTGGTTTGCTCTTCGATCTCGACCACCAGCCCCGCTTGCGTCGCCAAACGCTCTGCCGCCGATTCCGCTGCGGCCCACATTGCCGGATAGGTTTCGCGCAGACGTCCGCCCTCAAACGCGGGATCAATGATGCGCCGCTGTTTCTTCCAAACCTCACCGTTGGTCAGGAACACCGAATTCCCCAGCAACGGACGTAAGCCTTCGCCGATACGGTCCGACTTTGGGAAATCATCGGGGCGATCCTTGAGCACGGTTTTCACCAACTCCGGTTGGTTCATCAGGTAGCTGCGGAAAAACGGTGTGCGGAATTCGGCCATCCAAGCCCGGTACAGGCGCGCGGGCTGGGCCGACAGGATGTCTTGACGAAACAGGCGGACGTAGCGCCACAGCGACACTTTGGATGGGCGGCTGGAAGGCTTTGGCGGCAGATCCGTCATGGCGCAATAGACCTGTATTTTGACACCGCGTGATCGATCCGCGATTTGGACGGTGCCCGCCCGCGATATTGATCGCCCAGTGTTTTTGGGCCCGCAGTGATTTGAAAGTAGTCGTAGTTTCCAGGTCGATCAAAGGCGCACATGTATTGAAAATGCAGGCGGAAAAATTTCCAACGCAAGGATTTCCAACGCTCTGGGCTGAGGGTCTGGGTGAATGCGGCGGACAATACCAACGGCCAGCGCTTGCCATCTGTGGCAACCCCAGACACGGACACCGGATCGCACAACGCAAAGGCGCAACCATCGCCCGGGGCTGTGACATCGACCCATGTCAGGCGGTCTTGGGTGGATAGGAATTGTAAATCGGCGCGCAACCGATGTGCCTGTGGCAGGAACGAAACCATCGGCACCACCTGCCCCAACGACAGAAACGACAGAGTTGGGCCAGCCTCGGGGGCTTCGCCCATGCGGATCAGGTCAGACAAGATCGACACGCCCAAATGCGCGCCTGAGGAATGGCCGACGACCAGAACTTCGTCCACATCCGAGTGCAGTGCGTTGGCGATGTCAGCCCGGAATTCGGCCATGCGTGCCTCTAGCTCGGGCGGGTTTGCGCCACGCGAGGCAGCCGAATACGCATAGTCGTGCATGAGATAGTAGACAAAAAACTTGGCGTCTTGTGCCTTGAACCAGCGCAAGGTTAGGTAAAATGCAGCAAGACCACCTAAGCATGCCGCGATGATCGTTTCCTCAAACCATTTAGGCCAAAACATGACGGGGCCGTAAATCGCCTCTTCTAATAGTCGTGATGCTTTGCCAATCACCGTACCGACCACGTAGAATGCCAAACATGCCAGCAGCAGTTGCACCAGCAACATTCCGACGGGATAAAGCGCTGCGATCACCGGCCCTTTGCGTAGCCGCATCAGCCGCCACAGCGCGCCGGATGTGATGTACACCCACGCCGTTCGGATCAGTTGCCAGTAGGTCGCGGGAATGGAATTGGCCATACTATCGCGCACGATGTCGGACCACACCAGCACCTCGACGTCGGCATGCACCTCGGTGTCATCGATCAGGCTATCGACCTGCCAGCCATAGTTGCCGCCGCCCTCTTTGGGGCGCAGTTTCAGATAGTATTGCGAAATTTCGGCCTGCGCTTTGCCCTCAGAGCGGTACAATTCGCGGTAGCGACGCGGATGAATCGGATCATAGCCCGGGATGTAAAACACCCGCCGCTTTTTCACCGCTTCATCAGCGTCATTTGTCATGCAAAGGTTTCAGACAAATCGGTTTTGTCTTCTGCCGGGCCCATCGCCAGCAATGCCACAATCGCAACAAGCGGACTGACGAGGACGCTGATCAAAACCCAACCAAGCCCGCTGCGGTTTCTGTTACGTGCCATTTTCAGCGGCACGAAAATACATAGCCAAATCAAAAAGGCAAAAATTGCCAGTGTAATTGCGATGATAAAAAATGTTTCCATGGGGTAGTTCTCCTTTTGTTAAGAGATCCCTAGCAACCATGTTTGACCAAAATATGGCGTAACGCAACTACCCCAGTGCTGCCAGAAACGGAAAGGTTTCAAGCAACCAGAACGACATGCTGGACATCGCACCAAACAGCAGCGCCAGCCCCACCAAAATCAGCAAACCGCCCATAATGCGTTCGATCAGAACCATGTGGCGTTTGATGCGGTTCATCACCCCCATGGCGCGGCTGATAAAGATCGCGGCCAACAAGAATGGCAGGCCCAAACCGATAGCGTAAATACCAAGCAACATAGTGCCGCGTGCGACGGACCCTTCTGATGCAGCAAGCGATAGGATCGCGCCCAGTTGCGGGCCGATGCACGGCGTCCAACCAAAGGCAAAGGCAAGGCCCAAAACGTAGGCCCCGAACGAAGACCCCCCCTGATCACCGGCATCCATCCGCGCCTCGCGGTCCAGAAACGGAATGCGGAAAAGCCCAACAAAATGCAGGCCAAAGATGATGATCACGACACCGGAAATCTGGGCAAAAAGGATTTGATTTTGCAGGAAAAACGCACCGAACGCCGAGGCCGCAAACCCGAGTAGGATGAACACCGTGCTCAGCCCCAGAACAAAGAACAAGGCAGCGACAATCGCTTTGCGTTGCGCGGATTTTTCATCGGTCATTTCGCTGACGCTAACCCCGCTCATGTACGCCAAATACGGCGGCACGATGGGCAGTACGCAAGGTGACAAAAAGCTAACGACACCTGCGAACAGGGCGATGGCCATGGCAGGGAGTAAGCCTGCGTCGATGATTTCAAATCCAAACATAGGCCACTGCTATGCGAATTCGGTGGGCCCGTCACTAGGCTCGGCACAAACGCGCGGTCACAACCTTGTGGACAGGGTGAAACATTGGCCCTATCTGGAGCGATATGAGCAATGAAAAAACCCATCTGGATGCGCGTGGCTTGCTGTGCCCCCTACCCGTATTGAAGGCACGCAAACGCTTGCAGGTTTTGGCAATTGGCGACGATTTGACGGTTGTTGCGGATGATCCCGCCGCGATCATCGATGTGCCGCATTTCTGCGCCCAAAGCGGTCATCAGCTGGTGTCGACGGACACGAACGGTTCCGATCAGACCTATGTGATCCGCAAAACGCGCTAGAGCCAGACTGCCTCGGAATTGAAAAAGGCGGACCGTTTGGCCCGCCTTTTTGTCGTTTTACTTGCTGCCACCCAGTGACCACCAACCGCGCCGCTTAGGCTTGGCTGGCTCTTCTGGTTTGGCGATTACAGGCTCTGGCGCAGGTGGCGCGGCAGGCTCTGGCGTTGGTGCGACAACCGGTTCCGGCACTGCGATCACTGCAGGTTCCGCGACTGGCTCGGGCGGCGCGGCTTGCTCGGCGGCAGGCTCAACCACTACGGCCGTCTTTGGCTTGGTGGTGCGCGTACGCGTTGTCTTTGGTTTGGGTTCAGCTTTGGGTTTTGCGGCGGCCTTAGGCTTTGGTTCAGCCTTTGGTTTCGGCGCTGCTTTTGCCCGTGGCTTGCGCGTGGCCTTTGGCTTTTCTTCGGCTTTTGCGTCAACTTCGGCCTCAACCACAGGCGCGTCATCCGCCTTTGCATCGGTTGCGGCATTCGCATCCGCAACCGCAGCGGAGGCTGCTTTGGACGCCGCTGTCGATTTGGTTGAGCGCGTGCGTGTCACCTTCGGCTTTGGCTTTTCTTCGGCCGCGACTTCGGTTTCAGGCGTGGCATCAGCCGCGACATCGGCCTCAGCAACCGGCTCAGCAGGCGCGTCACCTTCGCTCTGAGTGTCACCCGCTTCAACGCCGTCTTGGCCCTCGGTGTAAGACGATTTTTTCCGCCGACGCCGCCGACGACGACGTTTCGGTTTCGGCTCGCCGTCTTCACCAACGGGCACCTCGGTCGAGACAGCGGCACTGGATTGATCCGATGCTTGGTCTGCCGATTGATCCGCAGCGCGATCCGCGGCTTCTTGGGCGTCTGCTGCGGCGGCATCTGCTTCGTCGATCTTGTCCATGATGGACGTGTCAACCGACACCACGGGCGCAGTCACAGCCGAGATATTGCGCACGGCAGTTTTGAATTTCTCGATGCTGAAATCAGGGCTGATCAAGGATGGATCGCCTTCAATCCGCACGGCCATGCCGTAGCGTGCTTCGATTTGCGCGATGTGCTCGCGCTTTTGGTTCATCAAGAAGTTCGAGATGCCAATCGGGCAACGGACCAAAACTTCGCGCGAACGACGACGTGTACCTTCTTCTTCGATTTGGCGTAGGATCGACAGCGCAAGGTTGTCGTCCGAACGGATTAAACCGGTGCCGTGACACGCAGGACAAGGCTGTGTTGTTGCCTCGATCATGCCAGGACGCAAACGTTGGCGCGACATTTCCATCAGACCAAAGCCCGAAATGCGACCCACTTGAATGCGGGCGCGATCCGTCTTCAGTTTGTCCTTCATCATCTTTTCGACAGAGGCGTTGTTCTTACGTTCGTCCATGTCGATAAAGTCGATGACGATCAGGCCAGCAAGGTCACGCAGACGCAATTGACGCGCGACTTCGGCCGCAGCTTCAAGGTTGGTCTTGGTTGCGGTTTGCTCGATTGATGCCTCTTTGGTCGCGCGACCAGAGTTGACGTCAATCGCCACCAGCGCTTCGGTCACGCCGATCACGATGTAACCGCCAGATGGCAATTGCACGGTCGGGTTAAACATACCGCCCAGATAGCTTTCGACCTGATAGCGCGCAAACAGCGGCAACGTGTCTTCATAGCGTTTCACGTTTTTGGCGTGCGACGGCATGATCATTTTCATGAAGTCTTTGGCAATGCGGTAGCCGCGTTCACCTTCAACAAACACTTCGTCAATCTCGCGGTTGTACAAATCGCGGATCGAGCGTTTGATCAAATCGCCCTCTTCGTAGATTTTAGACGGCGCGATGGATTTCAACGTCAGCTCGCGGATTTGTTCCCACAGGCGTTGCAGATATTCATAGTCACGCTTGATCTCGGCTTTGGTGCGCTTGGCACCGGCTGTACGCACGATCAGGCCAGCACCTTGTGGCACTTCGATTTCGTTGGCGATCTCTTTTAGTTTTTTGCGGTCCACAGCGTTGGTGATCTTGCGGGAAATGCCGCCGCCGCGGGCCGTGTTTGGCATCAAGACGCAGTAACGACCGGCCAAAGACAGATACGTGGTCAGGGCAGCGCCCTTGTTGCCGCGTTCCTCTTTGACGACCTGAACCAACAGGATCTGGCGTACTTTAACAACTTCTTGGATCTTGTAGCGACGAGGGCGTGGCTTGCGGGCCGGGCGAATGTCTTCGCTGTCGTCTTCGTCCGCTACAGATTCGATGCTGTCATCCTTAGAGGACGCTTTGGAGCCTTTGGACTCTTCTGCGTCGGCCTCGGATGCGTCATCTTCGGAAGCGTCGTCTGATGGTTCTTCTGTCGCTTCGACAGCGTCCTCAGACTCATCCGCGCTTGGCGTTTCGACTGGCGTGTCCGCAACCGTCACCATCGGTGATGCGGCTTCACCGACCTCCCCTGCCAGCGTGTCTTCGCCGTCAAGGTCGATGGTTTCCATGCCGCTGATTTCGCCCTCAACCTCGGTCGAGGCAACGGCATCATCGGTTACAACATCCGACGCTTTGGTTTTGGAACGACTGCGCGAGCGCGACCGCGAGGTGCGCTTTGGCTTGTCTTCTTCGTCGTCACGGGCGCGCTGTGCTTCTGCATAGGCGCGCTCTTCTTCCATCAGGGCCTCACGGTCCGCGACGGGGATTTGGTAATAATCCGGGTGGATTTCGCTGAACGCGAGGAAACCATGACGATTGCCGCCATAATCCACAAACGCCGCCTGCAGCGACGGTTCGACCCGTGTTACTTTTGCGAGATAGATGTTGCCGGCCAGTTGGCGGCGATTTTCGGATTCAAAATCGAATTCCTCGACCTTGTTTCCGTCGACCACCACGACGCGGGTTTCTTCCGCGTGGGTGGCATCGATAAGCATTTTCTTAGGCATATTGTCCGTTTGCACCGTGCAAGAAGGCGCCGCCCCGGAGGAGCAGTGGCTTTTGGAGGGTGACTTGTCAGGGCGAAGTGGGACGCGCGGCAGTACGGGGCCAAAAGACCCTCTGCTGTGATGCTCAATGCTATCGCGCGCGTCATCGCGTTTCTTCTCCGACACGCCCACCCATTCAGGCGGCGCATCCATTATATGCTGCGTGTCGCGATGTTTGCGATCCGTCAGCGTCTCTCAGCCACACACCTTGATGCGGGGCTCAATCGGTCTGCGTGATCTGGGTAGTCCTTGATGTTTCAAAGAACTGCCCGGTGTCCACCGCAGCGAAACTCATTTTAGAAGATGCGACGCGGTTTTGCGTCAGAACTCCTACCCTTTAGATAAAGTCTTTTGCGGGCCAAATACAATGACAATCTGCCGCAAACCGGACAACTAACGACAATCAGCCGACAAAACGACGGCGCTGGACAATGAGACTGGCAAAAGCCTCAAAGTCAGCGCCGTGATTTTCGTGTCAAACAGGGTTTACAGGTAGTCAGATCGCTGCAAGCCGTATTTGGCCATTTTCTCGTTCAACGTGCGGCGTGGCAGGCACAGCTCTTCCATCACACTCGCAATCGAGCCCTTGTGACGGCGCATCGTGTTGTCGATCAACATCCGCTCGAACGCTTCGACGTATTCCTTAAGCGGCTTGCCTTCGGTGGTCATAACCGGCTGCATTTCCTCGTGATCCGACATCAACAGCGACGCGATGGTGCCAGAGCCACGACGGGCTTGCAGCACAGCGCGTTCTGCGACGTTGATCAGCTGACGCACGTTGCCGGGCCACGGGGCTTGCAGCAATTGCGCGGCCTCTTGCGCAGATACTTTGGGGGCATCACAGCCGTATTCGTCAGCAAATTGATCCCCCAGACGGGTGAACAAGGTCAGAATGTCTTCGCCCCGTTGACGCAGGGGTGGCACAGTGATGCGCAAGGCGGCCAAACGGTACAGCAGATCAGGGCGCAGCGCGTCTTCGCAGGTGCGCCCCGCTTCTTGCATGTTGCAAATGCCGACGATGCGGGTTTCTGCCGGCGTGCCTTGCTCGTTGATCACGCTCAACAAGCGCGCTTGCAGGCCCTCGCTGATTGCCTCAATGTCTTCAAGAACCAGCGTGCCGCCGCGGGCCTCTTCGATCGCAGGCAATTGCGCGTCCTCAGGCAACATCGGGCCAAACAGACGCTTGCCGAGCGCCTCTTCTTCCAAAGCGGAACAGCTGACCAACACGAATTTCTTACCAGCGCGGCTGCCAACAGCATGCAACGCATGCGCCACCAGTGTTTTACCAGTGCCGGTTTCGCCTTCGATCAGAACGTGGCCATCGGCCTGCCCCAAATCCAGAATGTCTTCGCGCAGGCGCTCCATCACCGGTGACTGACCGATCAGCTTTTTCATCAACTGACCGCCGTCAGACAGTTCTTTGCGCAACAGCCGGTTGTCCATCACCAAACGCCGCGCGCCTGTGGCCTTTTTGGCCAACTCGGACATGCGATCAGGGTTAAACGGTTTTTCAAGGAAATCGAACGCACCAACGCGCATTGCTTCCACGGCCATTGGTACATCGCCGTGACCGGTGATCATGATCACCGGCAGCGCGCTGTCATTGCCCATCAGTTTTTTCAGAAACTGCATGCCGTCCATGCCGGGCATTTTGATGTCGGAAATGACGATGCCGGGGTATTCTGGTCCAAGCACTTTCAGCGCGTCTTCGGCGCTGGCAAAGGTTTCCGTGTCGTAGCCGGACAAGGCCAGCCATTGGCTGATAGATTGCCGCATATCCTGTTCGTCATCAACGATCGCGATTTTCATGGCTTTTGTCATGCTCTTACTACCTTACTCGGCCGCTTGTGATGAGGCCGTGGTTTCTGTTGTCTCGTCCCGTTTGTTTGCCGTACTGGCAAGAATGGGCAAGCTCATCTCAAAGACAGCGCCGCCCGTTTGGCCGTCACGCGCAGTGAGCCGTCCGCCCAATTCGTTGACGATGCCGGATGAAATGGCAAGACCAAGGCCAACGCCCTCGCCCGGCTGCTTGGTGGTGTAAAACGGCTCAAAGAGCGCATCCTTGTTCTCGATCCCGGGGCCGTTGTCGCGCACCGTGAGGGTCGCGGTTTCACCGGCAGACAGGATGATATCGACCTGCGGATTGCGTTCGGATTTGGTGGCATCCAGCGCGTTGCGAAACAGGTTCACCATCACTTGCTCGATGCGCATGCGATCCCCCATCACCTCGACAGGATCATCCGGAATGATACGCGTGATCTGGACCTGTCGCTGACGTAGTTGCGGCTCCATCATCGACAGCGAAGACGCGAGCGCATCGCCCATGTTTACAGGGCTTAGCTCTTCGGCACCTTTGCGCGCATATGACTTCAACTGGCGCGTAATTGCGCCCATCCGTTCGATCAGATCATCGATGCGCCCAAAGGAGGACAAGGCCTCGTCCGGACGCGCGCGGGTCAGCAAAAGGCGCGCCCCCGCCAGATAGGTTTTCATGGCGGCCAGCGGTTGGTTTAGCTCGTGACTGACAGCCGCCGACATCTCGCCCAGTGCGGCCAGTTTCGAGGACTGTTCAAGGGTCTGTTCGGCCACCGCTAGTGTCTCTTGGACCCGCTCACGCTCGGCGATTTCCCGCTGCAAGCGCTGGTTCAATTGGCGAAGCTCTGCCGATTCCCGCATGAAAAATGCCATGCGCCCGGCCGTGCGACGACTGAGGAAATAGAAGGTCAAGGCCAGCAGAATCGCAAATCCCATAATCTCGAGCGCGAGCACCCCGTTCACCCGTTCGCGCACCGACGCGTAGGTTGTAAAAGAGATCATGCGCCAGCCTCGAAACGCCACACGGCTTTCCAAACGCATCACCGCTTCGCCTTGCAGATAAGCATCGGGCGGCAGTGCCGTCCAATCAGCCGTCGCTTGGATTGCCCGCTGGATCGCGCTTTGCGGTGTTTGCTCGGCCAAGGCTTCGGCCTCGGTACGTCCACGCCAGCGCGGTTCAGTCGCCAAAATGATCGCACCGGTGCCGTCGGTGACGATCAAAGCGTCAGAAATGCCGGCCCATGCGCGTTCAAACTTCTGCAAATCGACCTCGACAGAAATCACCCCTAGCGTGTCGCCTGCGGATTGAACGCGGCGCGAATAGTTAAAGACGAAACCGCCCGCCTCGCGCGGTTCTGCGGTGAAAATCGTGCCCTGCCCGCGCAACGCCTCAAGAAAATGTGGCGCATTGCGGTGGCTTGAACCAAGCCGGTTGCGTTCAGTGGCGGCAACCGCGCGCCCGTCACGATCCAGCAACAAGATCGACGCCGCCCCGATTTCCTCGACGAAGGAAATCAGACGTTGGGTCGATTGCGTGTAATCTGTGGAATTCAACGCCCCGATCAATGTGGGATCACGGGCCAAAAGTTGCGGAACAATCGCGTTTTGGCGCAATTCGGACAGCAAGTTGCCGGAATACAGCGCCAATCGCAGTTCCGCCCGATTGCGCGTGGTTTCGGTAAATCGGTCAGTCAAAAAGCGGTTGGTAACGGACACCGTGACGACCGCTAGGACAAATAACGCCACCAAAGCCAGGCGCACTCGCCAACTGATTGCATTATTTTTTCTGAAAACACTGGCACCACTCATGCGCTAACGTACTGCGCTAGGCGCGCAGGCTCAAGTCACGCTGATGCGAGCGTCCCCATCAATGCGCGGAACAACGCCTGCCCGTCAGTACCACCATGTCCTGCATCGGCTGCACGTTCAGGGTGTGGCATCATGCCAAGCACACGTTTGTTGGCAGATAAAATGCCCGCAATGTCGGCTTTGGCCCCGTTTGGCGTGTCTGTGTAGGTGAACGCGATGCGGTCCTCGCCCTTGAGAGTGGCAATCGTTTCATCGTCGGCAAAATAGTTGCCGTCGTGGTGCGCAATTGGAATGTCGATCACATCGCCTGCGTTGTAGCCAGCGGTGTAGGCTGACGCTGATGTCTCAACTTTTAGCCCGATGGTTTTACAGATGTATTTCAGGCCAGCATTTCGGAGCAATGCGCCCGGCAGAACCCCGGTTTCGGTCAAAACCTGAAAGCCGTTGCAGATCCCTAGCGCATAGCCGCCGCGATCTGTGTGCGCTTTGATTTCGTTGCAAATCGGCGAATTGGCCGCGATGGCCCCGCAGCGCAGGTAGTCGCCAAACGAAAACCCGCCCGGAACGCCGACCATGTCGATGCCGTCGGGCAGCTTGGTGTCTTTGTGCCAAACCATCGACACTTTGGCCCCTGCGGCCTCAAAGGCGACAGCCAGATCGCGGTCACAGTTGGATCCCGGAAAGACAACAACAGCTGCGTGCATTATGCGAACCCTTCGATCGTGTAGGATTCGATCACCGTGTTGGCGAGCAGCTTTTCGCACATCGCTGTCACGTCTGCCTCAGTTGCGCCGTCGGCCAGATCAAGCTCGATCACTTTGCCCTGACGCACCCCGTTCACACCGTCAAACCCCATCGACCCCAGCGCGTGGCGCACGGCCTCGCCTTGCGGGTCCAAAACGCCGTTTTTCAACATGACATGTACACGTGCTTTCATCGATCTTCTCCGGCAGTTCTTTAGTTGATCAAGGTAGGTTTGGTGATCGGCGTCGACGTTTTGGGCATCACGCCCAAACGCTGCGCCACTTCGGTGTAGGCGTCGGTCAGGTTGCCAAGGTCACGGCGGAACACGTCTTTGTCCAGCTTTTGGCCGGTTTCAATGTCCCAAAGGCGGCAGCTGTCGGGGCTGATTTCATCGGCCACAACAAGGCGTTGGAAATCACCGTCATAGACGCGACCAACTTCGATTTTGAAATCAACCAAGCGAATACCAACCGCATACATAATGCCGGTCAGGAAATCGTTGACGCGCAGGGCCAGTGAAAGAATGTCTTCCATGTCTTGCTGTGATGCCCATCCGAACGCCGCGATGTGTTCCTCAGATACCAGCGGATCGCCAAGACTGTCGTCCTTGAGGCAATATTCCACAATCGGGCGCGGCAATTGCGTGCCTTCGTCAATACCCAGACGCTTGGACATGGTGCCCGCCGCATAGTTGCGCACGATAATTTCCAGCGGCACAATTTCGCAAGATTTGCACAGTTGTTCGCGCATGTTCAGGCTTTTGATGAAATGCGTCGGCACGCCGATCTGATTCAGACCCGTCATGAAATATTCAGACAAGCGGTTGTTCAACACACCTTTGCCTTCGATCACGGCCTTCTTTTCAGCATTGAATGCAGTCGCATCGTCCTTGAAATACTGCACAATCGTGCCCGGCTCCGGGCCTTCATACAAGATCTTAGCTTTGCCTTCGTAAATCTTTTTGCGACGGGCCATGAGCGTCCTTTCCCATATCAAGGGATCATTTGGGGCAATCTATTCCGCCCGTTTGCCGCTCTCATACGACAAGGGTCGCCGCCTCGCAAGCTGGCCTCTTGTTTGAATTCAATTCGCTGCACATATCTGGTGGGTATGCCACTGCTAAGGAGACGAAAATGAGCACTTTTGATGACCGTGAAACCGCGTTTGAAGCGAAATATGCCCATGATGTGGAAATGCAGTTCAAGGCCGCGGCGCGACGTAACAAACTGCTGGGTCTGTGGGCGGCTGAAATTTTGGGAAAAACGGGCGATGCTGTACAGCAATATGTAAGTGATGTGATCAAATCCGACCTCCAAGAAGCCGGCCACGAGGATGTCTTTCGCAAAGTGTCCGCTGATTTGGGGGCCAAAGTCGATGAGGCGACCTTGCGGGCAAAAATGCAAGATCTGATGGTCGAAGCACAAGCTCAACTGCTGTAGTATTATTATTATACAATATCTTACGCGCGTTAGTTCATCTAACATAAACACGAAATCCATTGGTCCACGTTAACGTGATACTCATGCCTGTCCGCTAACCAAACCGTCTTGGTTGATTGGTAAGGCAGGTCCAGATGACGCGAACACACGGCATGACGTCACGTGCAAGCAAGGTGCTGCGCATTGCGTGCCCTATCGGCATTTTTGCCGTTTGCGCATGGGCCTTGGCTCCGCATTTTGCCGCGCAATCGCTGGACGGGATATTCAATCAACTGCGGGCGGTAACATGGCCGGCTTGGCTGGCGGCTGCCTCGCTCAGCATCATCAGCCTATGGTCCGTTGGCAGGTACGACGGCGTCGCGCACAGACATTTTGCCACAGGCATTGCCGATCATCGCGCGCGCTGGTCCGGCACAATTGCAATTTCCTTGGGACAAACATTGGGGTTCGGGTTGTTCACCAGCGCGTTTGCCCGTTGGCGGATGTTGCCAGATATCTCGTTGGCCACCTCCCTGAAACTGTCAGCATTTGTGTCGTTTTCCTTTGTGCTTAGCTGGGCTGTTGTTCTTGGGGTGGCTTGCGCGTTTTTACCGGCACCGGCTTGGATCAAGCCGTTGGCATTTACGATTGTGGTCATAATTCCGGCGGCCATCTGGTTGATGTTTCGCCATCCTGTCTTGCATCTCACACGCTACACAGCGCGTTTGCCTAGCTTGCTCAGCGCTGGTGCGATCGTGCTTTGGACAACTGTGGACACCGTCGCTGCGGGTGCTGTCTTGTTTGTTCTGCTCCCACACGGCACAGAGGTCAGCTTTGCGCAATTTTTGCCTCTGTTTCTCTTGGCACTAGGGACAGCATTATTGTCAAATACGCCGGGCGGCGTTGGTCCATTTGAATTGATGATGATCGGGCTATTTCCGCACCTGCCTGCGGGCGATGTTTTGGTCAGCATTCTGGCGTTTCGTATCGTTTACTATGCATGCCCTGCAATCTTTGCAGGTGTCACGTTGATCATGCCATTTGCAGCGTCACCACTGCGCCCATCACACCCTCAGGCCAGCCTAAAACGGGCGCGCAATGCAGAACTTGGTATCATCAAACAAAACGGCGGGCGGACTTTGCAGACCCGTGACGGGGCTTGCGCCATTTGGCCGACCGGCCAGACACTGACAGCGTTATGTGACCCGATCCAAGGGAGCGCGAGTGCGACCTTCAGCGCGCTCCGCTATGAGGCGAAATCAACCGGGCGCCTCCCCATGGTCTACAAATGCAGCGCACAAACAGCCGCCAGCGCGCGGCAAAACGGTTGGTCCGTCATGCACGTTTCTGATGATGCCCTGATCGACCCGCAGGTTTATGCCCCAAACGCACCCTCAGCGCGCCAATTGCGCCGCAAACTGCGCGCTGCGGAAAAATCCGGCCTGTCAATCGAATGGTCAGGCGCTTTGCCGTGGTCCGATATGGCGCGGGTAGATGCGATTTGGCAAAGCACGCATAGCACAGCACGCGGCGGAACCATGGGGCGCTTCGAACAAGGCTACCTGTCCGATCACCTGATTGTGCGCGGTTATGTCAAAGGTGTTCTCGTCGCGTTTGCCACGTTTCAGCGCAGCACCCAAGAATGGTGTTTGGACGTAATGCGCCACACAGATGCAGCCCCCGATGGCACAATGCACGCCTTGGTTCATCAAGCGGTAATTTGCGCGAGACACGCCGCAATTGGTCGTGTCAGTTTAGCGGCTGTGCCGGCGTGCCCCGATCCAAACAGTGCAATTTATCGTTGGGCCGCCAGAATTGCAGTGACGATGGCAGGCGGCACCGGTTTACGCCAATTCAAATCCGTGTTTTCACCGCGCTGGACGCCTAGGTACGCGGCCTCGCCAAATCCTGTAACACTAGCGATTGGCTTGTTCGACATTGCACGTGAGGTGCGCAGCCCTGCCCCCATTGCAATTCGCAAAGAAAATACTGCGCATGAGATTCATAATAGTGATGAAAATTATGAACTGGCCTCAAAACGAGCCTCGTGACACAGCACTTAAAACACCCCAAAGTGCGGAGCATTACATGACCAATCCCCTGATCAACTTGTTGGCCGAAAAAGGCGCATTGCTGGCCGACGGTGCGACCGGAACGAATCTGTTCAATATGGGGTTGATGTCGGGTGACGCGCCCGAGATGTGGAACACCGAAGAACCTGCAAAAATTCGCGCTTTGTACTCCGGTGCGGTTGAGTCCGGTTGCGACATTTTTCTGACCAATTCATTTGGCGCAAATGCGTCGCGTTTAAAACTGCATAATGCAGAGAAACGCGTTCATGAATTGTCACGGGTTGCCGCCGAAATTGCGCGCGACATCGCGGATACAGCAGGTCACAAAGTCATTGTTGCGGGATCGGTTGGACCAACGGGCGAGATCATGACGCCCATCGGCAGCCTGACCCACACGCTTGCGGTGGAAATGTTCCATGAAACAGCAGATGGGCTTAAGGCTGGTGGCGCAGATGTTGCTTGGGTCGAAACGATCTCGGCTGCTGAAGAATTTCGCGCCGCCGCCGAGGGGTTTGCATTGGCGGGCCTAGATTGGTGCGGCACCATGAGCTTTGACACCGCAGGGCGCACAATGATGGGCGTGACCAGCGCCGACATGGTGATCTTGGTTAACGACATTCCCAACAAAGCTTTGGCATTTGGCGCAAACTGCGGCACCGGATCATCGGATTTGTTGCGCACGATCTTGGGCTTTTCCGCACAAAACCCAGATTTGCCAATTATTGCCAAAGGAAACGCTGGCATCCCTAAATATGTCGAGGGGCACATTCACTATGATGGCACACCCGAATTGATGGCTGACTACGCCGTCATGGCGCGCGCGTGCGGGGCCAGTATTATCGGTGGCTGCTGTGGCACCATGCCAGAACATTTGCGCGCCATGCGCGAAGCTTTGGACACACGCACAATGACCGAACGCCCTGCACTAGAAGAAATCACCGCCAAGCTGGGTGCGTTCACATCTGCCTCGGATGGAACCGGCGACAATGAACCGGCACCGCGCCGCACCCGCCGATCGCGCCGCACCAACGCATAACACCCGCTAAAACCAACATCTTTCGTAAGCCTTGCCTGTCAAAATAAAGAAACAAGGTCGCGCAAAGCGTTGCCAATGTCGCAAACCGCAAAGTCACACTGCGACATTGTGTCAAAACGGAAATTAAGTGGCCGATTGTGTGCCCAAATTAGAGGAAAGCGCATGTCAGACGAAGACGATATTATCCTGGCGGATCTGGACGACGAAGAACTTGTCCAACAAATGTTTGACGACCTTTATGATGGCCTGAAAGAAGAGATCGAGGAAGGCGTGAACATTTTGCTCGCGCGCGACTGGACCCCTTATGATGTGCTGACCAAAGCGCTTGTCGGCGGTATGACTATTGTCGGCCACGATTTCCGCGATGGCATTTTGTTCGTTCCCGAAGTGTTGTTGGCCGCGAACGCGATGAAGGGTGGCATGTTCATTCTGAAGCCGTTGTTGGCCGAAACCGGCGCACCGCGCGTTGGCAAAATGGTGATCGGCACAGTCAAAGGCGACATTCACGACATCGGCAAAAACCTTGTCGGTATGATGATGGAAGGTGCCGGCTTTGAAGTTGTCGACCTTGGCATCAACAACGCCGTTGAAAGTTACCTTGAGGCGATGGAAGCCGAAGGCCCCGACATTTTGGGCATGTCTGCCCTACTGACAACAACGATGCCTTACATGAAAGTCGTGATCGACACGATGATTGAACAGGGTATCCGCGATGACTACATCGTTTTGGTCGGTGGTGCCCCGTTGAACGAAGAGTTTGGCAAAGCCATTGGCGCGGATGCGTATTGTCGTGATGCCGCCGTTGCGGTTGAGACGGCAAAAGAGTGGATGGGCAAAAAGCACAACCAATTGTCTGCGTAACGTTACGCGACGCCTCAAGACATTTGGGCCTGTTCTGAAACTATCAGAGCGGGCCTTTTTTGTTAGGATTTCCAGATGGAAGAGATTTCAGACAGCACGCTGACCGATCAAGGGCTAGATGTGATCGAAGCCAAGCCGAAAGCCGGACGTATTTTGTTAATCGCCTGTGGTGCTTTGGCGCGCGAAATTCTGGACCTTAAGGCGATCAACGGCTGGGACCATATGGATCTGACCTGCCTGCCCGCAAAGTACCATCTGTATCCTGACAAAATCACCCAAAGCGTACGTGAAGCGGTCGCCAAACACAGTGCAGACTACGATAGTATTTTTGTAGTTTATGCGGATTGCGGCACCGGTGGATTGCTACAAGCGGCCTGCAAAGAGCTGGGTGTTGAGATGGTCGCAGGCCCGCATTGCTATAGTTTTTTTGAGGGAAATGAACAGTTTGCGCGACAAAGTGAAACTGAAATCACCACGTTTTACCTGACTGATTTTCTGGTGCGCCAGTTCGATGCGTTTATCATCAAACCGATGGGACTAGATCGGCACCCGCAATTGCGTGACATGTATTTCGGCAACTACGAAAAACTGGTGTACCAAGCGCAGACAGATGATCCGGAGCTGACCAAAAAAGCCAAAATTGCTGCCGATCGTCTTGGACTGACGTTTGAACGGCGCCTTACCGGTTACGGAGATCTAGCGATCACGCTGGCGGATTTGTAACAGCTTACGCGCTGGCGACAGACCTGATCCGCTCGATCATGGCACGGACACCGTTAGACCGTTGCGCTGACAGGTGATCGTTCAAACCCAGTCGCGTCATCTCTGCCAATGCGTCCACATTCATGACAGCTTCGCGCGGCAAGTCGTTGTAAAGATGCCGTAAAACAGAAACCAACCCGCGTACAATCAACGCGTCGCTGTCACCGTCAAACCGGAACACGCCACCCTCGATCACTGGATGTATCCACACCTGCGAAGCACATCCGTCTACCTTGGTCGCGCTTACCTTTAGGGCGTCATCCAGCGGTTCCATCGCCTTGCCCATATCGATGACATAGCGATACCGGTCTTCCCAATCGTCCAGAAATTCAAAATCTTCGACGATCTCTTCAAAAGCTGGGCTTGCCATTGCAACCTCATTTTGTGTGTCACGGGTGTGCCATCAACTGACACATGCACAGGTAGGGCCGGCCTGTGCAAAGGTCCACACCCTTTTCACCGCCAGCCTTTTTAAGACCCCACCTTTTCAAGCCCCAACGGATAGGCTACCAAACATACAAACAACTGTTGCAGGCAGGCTTATGCGCATTCTCACTTCCGCCCTTTTGATTTCAGCAGTGGCTCTTACCGCTTGTGGTGCAGTGCGCGACAGTCGCGTTAATCCTGCAAACTGGTTTGGCAAATCGCGCTCGGCACCGATCGAGGTACAAGAGGCCAACACAAACCCTCTGATCCCGGCGGCCCGAACTGGCCTATTCGCAAAACGACGCGCGGACCGCGACGCGTATTTCGGCAATCCAATTGACCAGGTCACCGGCCTTGTCATTGAGCGGGTCCCAGGTGGAGCGATTGTGCGCGCCACCGGCCTCACCAAAACGCAAGGTGTTCACGGCGTTCAGCTAACGCCGCAAACTGATGATGAAACACCGGTCGATGGTGTCCTGACCTACCGCCTTGAGGGTATTCAACCGAGTACAGCCCAACCCGTCGGCTCAGAACACACCCGAACGGTTGTCGCAGCGCGTGCGTTGACGGATCAGGACTTGCGCGATGTGCGCACAATTCGGGTTGTGGCCGCCCGAAACGCGCGAACATCCCGTCGCCGCTAAGCAGGTAAACTTCAGTTTCGCGGTCATGGTAAGGTGTGCGTGTCGCACACCAGCGCTTAGTCCAGCGGGACGATTTTCACGTCATTTCCAACCGCAGCCAAGGCAATCTTGCCTTCGCACAGTTGCAATGCGTCTTGCCCGAACACTTCTGCGCGCCAGCCCGACATGGCAGCAACATCACGCATGCCCGCAGCAAGCGCATCCAGATCAGACGCGGGCGCAATCAGTTTAGCGGCAACGCCAGCGCTTTCTGTTTTGGCCTTTAACAGGACCCGCAACAGATCCGCGAGTGCCGGATTAACTTGCAGCTTTTCACGCCCTGCGGGCGCTTTGGGCGCCTTTTCAGGCGGGCAATTCAGACCAGCCTGTACCGCTGCCAAAATGCCATCGGCAATTTCGCCTTTGCGGGCTTCACGTAACAGCAAACGGGAACGGCCCAATTCTTCGTAGGATTTTGGTCTATTACTGGCCAATTCAACCAGTGCGTCGTCTTTGTACACGCGGTTGCGCGGAACATTCCGGGTTTGAGCAAATTCTTCACGAAAGGCTGCCAGTGCCTGAACAATCGCCAGAAACTTACCCGAGTTCGTGCGGGTTTTGATCCGCTTCCACGCGTTTTGCGGCTCAATGATATAGGTGCCGGGGTTGGTCAGGATGTGCAATTCTTCCTCAACCCAATGCGAACGCCCGCTTTCTGCCAGTTTGGCAGCAAGGAATTCATAGACCTGACGCAGATGTGTCACATCGGCCAAGGCGTAGGTTTTTTGCGCGTCACTTAGCGGGCGGCGCGACCAATCGGTAAAGCGGGATGTTTTGTCGACCTGTTCATGCGCGATTTTGCGCACCAGAGTTTCGTAACCCACCTGTTCGCCAAAGCCGCAAACCATCGCGGCCACTTGGGTGTCAAACAACGGCTCAGGAAACACCTGCGCGTCGACAAAAAAGATTTCGAGATCCTGACGCGCGGCGTGAAACACTTTGACCACAGACGTGTCGCGAAACAATTCATACAAAGGTTCCAGCGAAATGCCCGTCGCCAGTGGGTCAACCAGAACCGCGCCAGAATCATCGGTGCCCGGCATCGCCAGTTGGATCAAACACAATTTTGAATAATAGGTACGTTCGCGCAGGAACTCTGTATCGACGGTCACATAGGGATGGGCTTGCGCTTCTTTGCAGTAAGCGGCCAGATCTTCGGTCGTTGTCAACGTTCTCATGCGGTGTTCTACAGTCCTATTGGCGCGAAAGTCTGTCAGGATTACACCATCACCAGATCAAAGGCTAGTCACTCAGCGTTGACGTTAAGACATCCGTGTTCACCTGTCACAAAACGACGCAATACAGCTGGATACAAGCGGTGTTCTTGCACCAGAACCCGTGCGGCCAGTGTGTCTGCTGTGTCACCATCTGCAACGTTCAGACGCGCCTGCCCCAGGATCGGTCCATCATCCAACAACGCCGTGACCTCGTGCACAGAGCAACCATGCTCGGTATCTCCCGCCGCCAAGGCCCGGGCGTGGGTGTTCAACCCTTTGTATTTCGGCAACAGCGATGGGTGGATATTCAGCATCCGCCCCTGCCAAGGCCCAACAAAACCGGCGGTCAAAACGCGCATAAATCCGGCCAGACAAATCAGATCGGGCGTGTGTTTGTCCAAGGCGGCATTCAGGGCCGCTTCAAAACTGGCGCGGTCTTCTCCAAAGGGTCGGTGATCCACGACTTCGGTGGCGATACCTCTGGCACGGGCCCACGCGATGCCACCTGCGTTTTCGTTGTTGGACACCACGACGCAGGCGCGCGCAGGGTGGTCACCGGTCATGTCCTCGACCAGCGCGCGCATGTTCGAACCACCGCCCGACACAAAGATCGCAACGCGTCTTGTCACAAAAGCGCGCCCTTGTACGACACGCCCTGCCCTTGTGTGATCGTGCCAATCTGCACAACGTCGTGCCCTGCGTCCGTGAATGCCGCGCGCGCGGCGTCAACTTTGTCGGCTGCAACAACGGCAATCATGCCAAGACCGCAGTTAAAGGTTTTCAGCAATTCCGCCTCGGCCATGCCGCCGATGCCTGCCAACCATTTGAACACATCGGGCAAATCCCACGCGTTCAAATCGATTTCGGCGCCCAAATCATCTGGTAAAACCCGCGGCAGGTTTTCTGTCAAACCGCCCCCCGTGATGTGCGCCAAAGCGTGCACTGTGTCGGCTTGCGCAATCGCGGCGACGCAGCCTTTGACGTATAACACTGTGGGTTCCAGCAACGCAGCACCCAACGTGCCGTCCTGCCAAGGACAATCATCGCCCCACGCAAGGCCCGACGTTTCGACCAGTTTGCGCACCAGTGAATAGCCGTTGGAGTGCACGCCCGACGACGCAAGGCCCAGCAGCACGTCGCCGGCTTGGACGTTGGCCGGCAAGTCGTGGCCACGTTCCATCGCACCAACCGAAAAACCCGCCAAATCGAAATCGCCCGCCGGGTACATGCCCGGCATTTCAGCCGTTTCGCCACCAATCAGCGCGCAGCCAGAGCGTTCACAACCCGTCGCGATGCCCTCGATGATGCGCGCAGCTTGATCAAGCTCCAGCTTGCCCGTCGCGAAATAATCCAGGAAAAACAGCGGCTCAGCCCCTTGGCACACCAGGTCATTGACGCACATGGCAACCAGATCGATGCCAACACCGTCAACGTTGCCTGTATCAATCGCGATGCGCAGTTTGGTGCCTACACCGTCCGTCGCTGCAACCAAAATCGGGTCTTTGAACCCTGCACCCTTTAGATCGAACATTGCCCCGAATCCACCAAGACCGGACATTGTGCCCGACCGCGACGTTCGCTTGGCCGCAGGTTTGATCCGTTCCACCAGCGCGTTGCCTGCGTCAATATCGACGCCCGCATCGGCATAGGTAATACCGTTCTTTTTCGTGTCCATGGCAGCGTTCCTCTCAAGGTCGTTAAACACCCGAATGCAGTATGGGCAAGCCCATAAGCTAAAGGCGTGCCAAAGGGAACATCTGGATTGCGCGCGCAGCTGCTTTCGCGTGCATTTTGCGCCCGCTTCGCGCTTGACTGCGCTGCCTTGTCTGGTAGCAAGCTGATATGGCGGGCCTGTAGCTCAACTGGTTAGAGCAGAGCGCTCATAACGCTTTGGTTGCGGGTTCAAGTCCTGCCGGGCCTACCATACGCCATACAAATCAATGAGTTGGCAGGGTTTTGAGACATAGAAGCATCTGTGTACTAGCCTGATTGTACAGCTTGGCGCGAATGTGTGGCCCTGACGGTAACCGCAAAGAGGCGGAAAGATTTCCCGCCTCTCAGTCTTCGTTAGATGTTTAAGCGTCGCGCGGTGGGACACGGGATTGTCTGCCCAACCGCGCTTTGCCAGTTAGTCAGAGTTTTTTGAAACCTCCGAAACATCGCCAAACAGATGGCTGACCGAAAAGCCACCAACTGGCTCAGATGTTCCATGGCACGAGAAACACCCGTTATATTCCGCAAAGGATTTCTGATCAAATGTTTCCATGGTCGTATTGGCCATGACCGGCGTCCCTGCGACGTTCGTCAAAACGTCACGTTCCGGGAACGCGCCCATCTTGCCCCAGCTTGCGCCAGTCAGGATGTAGTTCATCCGCGGATCCGTTTGCGACAGCATTTGTTTTGCAGCCTCGCTGCCGTCTGCCCCCAAATAAAAGCCGGACAAGGCATTGATCACAGACACATTCGACGAGATGACATCGGTGTTTGTCGCAGCCGAAGCCGCTGTCGGATCACTGCCCCATGGGCTGACACGCACCGCATTGGTCGGCGTTGTCACCGCACCACTGCCCGATGGGGTGATTTTGCCATCAACGAGCGACGCGAATTCTTTGTTGGCGTTAGTCGGCGTGCCATCCGAGATCAGCCAGCCGTCAGAGGCCAGCGTAGTCATGTCGGAAAACGTCTGTGTCGCCCCAGTCGTATCATTGTAGGAATAATCAACGTTGGGGGCATTGTCGTAATGCTCGAACGTGGCCCAGATCATCTCGGGGTGACCGTTAACCGATCCCACTACGTGGATGCCGATCATCGCCAAATCAACGGTTTGCGTGCCCACCTGCTTCAGCGCACCGGTGGTGCCGTCAGCCTCAAACACTGGAACCGTGGAATTTTGCACGATGTAATGATCCGGATTTGCGACCGAGGACGCGAGAACCCAAGACGCTTTGACTTCCAATGCCATCGAAAGATAGTCGATCGCAGATTCGACTTCGGACACGGTTGGGCGTGGGCCATCCCCCCCGAGCAAGGAACCCGAGGGCACCACACCTTTGCACAAAAGACCGTAGATCGCCGTGTTCAGCGGGATGTCTTTTGGCTTTAGAAAGCCGTTCTTGAGGCCATATTCAATCGCACCACACACGGCTTCTGCGTTTGCGGGAAATTCGGTAAACGGCAATTCGCCGGCCGCGCTCGCAAGATTTGCAGCCCTGACATAGCCGTAGGGTCGGCTGGTGTAGACGTCATAATAGACCAACGAACTGCCGGTCGAAACGCTGGTGTCGCCTTGCGTGAACAGCACGCCGTTGCTGCCTGCTTGTTCGACCCCGTCAACCGGATTGCCGTCGGCGTCTTCGTCAACTTTGGATTGGCGGACCAAGGTCTGGCCATTCGATTGTGTCTGAAGCGCACCGCTATCAAAACGGTACATGAACTCGCTCGACAAAACGTAATTTGTGGCCGCTGACGTTGGTTTTGGATCAGAAGGCAACGCCGGATCGTGGCCACCGCCCAATCGGTTAACCGTAACGGTCGAGGTCAGCCACAGAAACATTTGCGACGCCCATTCGAACGCATCACAATTGCTTGCCGCTGCATTAAACGCTGGTCCATCGGGCGGAAAGACATAAACCAGCCCGTTGTCGACGTCGTAAATCGGCCCAAGACCTGTTGGTGCCCCGTTTAATTCCAGTCTGGCCCAACTGTCGCTGAATCCGCTTTCTGAGACATCGCACGACAAATTGACGTCCGATGGCATGTAGGCAAGTGCCAGAGGATCCGCCGATGCTGGCGCGGCGACAAATAGCAGGCCGGTTGCTGATAAGGTTGAAAGAATTTTATTAAGTTGCATTAAAAGAATCTCCTAAAATATGTAGTGCGCCCACACTACTACCTTAAATTGCATTTCTGCAAAGATTCTCGTCTAAACTGATCACTTTGGGACTAGGAATTTTGAAAGAGCCTAACAAAAACAACGTGATAGCCCCACTTCTGAGTTCTGCAAAAAGGCCAAAAACCAGCGTTGTCTATCCAGCCAAGTTCCAAAAAATTGATCCTCGGGTCAGCGCGTCTAACGTGTCATGATCGTTGGCTCAGATGCCATGTCACGGCCATTTCGGCGACGGTATCGTGATCTGCGTCGCGGATATCGATGGTGACTTCGAATGCGACTTTGCCGATGGATTCCAGCTCTGCCAGCAAATCGGCACTGGGCGCTGATGTTTTGGCGTGTGCGGTCAGTGTCCCTTTGGCGATTTTGACGTAGGCGATGCGCGCGTCCTTGGCGACGGGCCGCACGGTCAGAATGACAGGTGCCATAGCCCCTGCCATTGCCGCCCCCGAGGCCGCCTCACCCAACGTGAACATCGCGCCGGCATGCTGGGTTTGGATATGATTTGAGGTGTCCGTGCTTTGATCCAGTTCAGCCGAAGCCACGCCATCGCCAAGCTCTAACAGGCGGACGCCAACGTGGTTTTGAAACGGCACGATGGTGCCCAACTGCGCTTTTATCATGTCGAACGGGGTCATGGGGCATCCTTTGTAGGTTTTGAAAACGCTAGGTGTGTCGCGCTCAACGGGCAAGCCGTGCCGTTGCGGCAGGCCAAGCGATGATCGTTAACGCGCGATTACAATATCAGCCCGCAGACCGCCCAAACGGTCACTGGTGCCGAGGCGCAAAACCCCGCCATGGGCGCGGGCAATATCCGTCGCAATCGCAAGCCCCAAACCGACGCCACCGCCGTTGTCCTGATTGCGCGCTGGATCAAGGCGCGTGAAGGGACGCTGCGCATCTGCACGCCGGCTTTCGGGGATACCTGGGCCGTCGTCTTCGACCCGCAGGCGCAGCGATTTTTCGGTCAGCGTCATGGATACTTCGGCCCGCGAGCCGTAGCGCACCGCATTGCCGATCAAGTTGTCGAGGGCGCGGCGCATCGCCCCTTCTCGCAGCATCACATCACCCGTGCCTTCGGTTTCAACCAGCGTCACATTGCGCCCGGCACGCTGCGCATCCTCAACCACTTGCACAATCCATGTCTGCACCGGAACCCGTTCCGCCGGACTGCCTTGTGCGCCTTTGGCAAAATCCAGAAACGCATCAATCATCTGCTGCATTTCATTGACGTCATGTTCCAATTCGGCACGCTCGTCATCCTCTAGCATCGACAGCGACAATCGCATGCGGGTCAGCGGCGTGCGCAAATCGTGGCTGACCCCCGACAACATCAGTGTGCGAGTTTCGATTTGGCGTTCAATACGCGCCCGCATGTCGACAAATGCAGTGCCCGCCGCGCGCACTTCGATCGCACCACTTGGGGTGTATGGCATCACATGGCCACGCCCGAACGCCTCTGCGGCATTGGCCAAACGTTTGATGGGTCGCAGTTGATTGCGCAGGTAAATCATTGCAATTATTGTGAAAATCATGCCGAAAAACGCCATATTTACGAACAATTGATGCGGATTTGACGCTGAAATCCGGCGACGTTCGAATTCGAGCACAACCCAGGTATCCCCTTGCATCGCAATCACTTGAACGCGCTTGTCTTTGAGCAGATTTACGGATGCGACCTGGTTCACAATACGTTTCAAATGGCGCGACATCACGCGACCGGTGAAATCGTACCAGACGCGTTGATCCCCGCTGTGGACATGTTCGGGGCTGGCAGGTGTCACGCTGATCAGCAACGTTTCGGCTGCCTGCCCTGTGCTTTCGCTTAGCACCAGTCGTATTTCGCGGGCCACGGTGTCCGTCATCTGTAGCGTGACATCCTCAAAGTGGCGCTGCATGAACAGCACTGTGACCACCAATTGCAGCACCACAATCGGCAGCAGCAAAATCAACGCCGCCCGCGCATAAAGCGAGCGTGGCATATAACGTTTGAGCCAATCAAAATTCATAGTTAAACCATACGGGCCGCAGCAGATGAACGAAAGAGCTTTGCAATGACGCCTCCTGATGATTTTGACCCGGTGATCGGGATTGCCGAAACGCTAGAGCCCGGATTGCGCCGCATCGTTGCCCCGAACCCCTCGCCCATGACCTACCGTGGCACGAACACCTATTTACTGGGCACCACGGATATCGCAGTGATTGATCCCGGCCCTGACAGCACTGCGCATCTTGACGCGATTTTGGCGGCCATCGCGCCCGACCAACGGATTTCGCACATCATCGTCACGCATTCGCACCTTGATCATTCCCCCCTTGCCCGCCCTTTAGCCCAACAATGCGGCGCGCCGATACTGGCCTTTGGTGCGGCAACTGCGGGGCGTAGTGTTGTGATGCAACAGATCGCCGACAGCGGTTTGGTTGGCGGTGGTGAGGGCATCGACACCGATTTTGAGCCCGATCAGATTTTGGCGGACGGCGACACAATTGTTGGCACTGACTGGTCGCTGAACGTCATCCACACCCCCGGCCATCTCGGCAATCACATCTGTCTGGAATGGAAGGACGCCTGCTTTACTGCAGATCACGTGATGGGCTGGGCCAGCTCACTTGTGTCGCCACCCGACGGCGATCTTACGGACTTCATGGCGTCCTGCGCCCGGCTGCAAGATCGTACATGGCGGGTGTTTTATGCAGGTCATGGCGCAGCGATTGACGACCCAAACACCCGTCTTGAGTGGTTGATCGGACACCGCAAAGCCCGCGAGGCCGCGATTCTTGCGCATTTGGCCCACGGCCCTGCCAATGCGAGCGCCTTGGCCCGCGCAATTTACCTAGAAACTCCTGTGGCGCTACAAGGTGCTGCCACACGCAATGTTCTTGCGCATCTTGTTGATTTAACTGGACGAATTCTAGTTTCGCCGATGGGTGATCTGACGGCCAAAGCCGATTTTCGACTGACCTGACCCGCCTGATTTTGATTTTCTTTTCAAAACTGCGAAAACCCTCTGGACGGCGCAAATCGGCATTGCTATATCGCCCATACCGTTCCGACGTAGCTCAGTGGTAGAGCAGTTGACTGTTAATCAATTGGTCGTAGGTTCGACCCCTACCGTCGGAGCCATAAAAAGCCTTTAAGCATAACCGCTTAAAGGCTTTTTTGCTTTTCACGGACTGCTGACTGCAAGTTAGCGGAAGCATTACGGAAGCACCCTACTGGGCTTTTCACGCGTGCCTTACACGCAACACTGTGAAGTTGATGTTCATTTTCTACTTAATGAGTCTACGGCACGCTCCACCTGCTACTGAATGCAAGTCTTGGTTTGGTCGTGAAGTCTACCAAGCAAGACTATTCATATGTCACCACACTATGAACTAAGTGCTGTGACCTGCCCCCCGAGGCTCCCTCATTCATAACGAGAGTTTGCGGGTTTGGATTTCATATTCTTCATCGTCAGTTTGGGCAAGCGCGTCGTGCGCGGAGCCCTCAAGTTGCTCAAGCGCCCGGCGCGCTTCAGTGGGCGTTTTGTTCCCGAGAGACGAGTGCGGTCTGACCTGATTGTAGTCGTATCGCCAAAGCGCCAGTTTTCTGCGGGCGTCATCTAAAGTGTCGAAGATCTCCTCATTCAGCAGCTCGTCTCGCAGGCTGCCATTAAAGCTTTCGATGAAGCCATTCTGCTGCGGTTTGCCCGGATCGATGTAATGCCAATCCACGTCGCTATCGCCAGCCCACTTCAGGATCGCGCGACTGGTAAACTCCGTCCCGTTGTCACTGACAATACAAGCAGGCTTTCCGTAGACGCGCACCAGTGCGTCCAATTCACGGGCAACCCGAGCGCCAGAGATGCTGGTATCGGCCATCAGGCACAGGTTCTCACGGCAGCAGTCGTCATTCACTGCCAGCATGCGGAACTTGCGAGACGCACCAAACGTGTCCGACACAAAATCCAACGACCAACGCTCGCCCGGGCGCAAAGCCACGGGCATAGGTGTCCGCGATCCACGCGCACGTTTACGGCCTCTGCGCCGCCTGACACCCAGCTTTTCCTCGGTGTAGAGACGATACAGCTTCTTGTGGTTCATAATCATGCCTTTGCGTTCCAACAGCACGCCAATCCGGCGATAGCCGAACCGACGCCGTTTGCTGGCAATCGCCTTCATCTCTTCGCGAACTTCTGGATTATCCGGCGGCTTGTCGCGCCGTACGGTCTTGGGATCGACACCGACCAGCCTGCACGCACGACGTTGCGAGATATCATGATCCCGCATTGCCTTGCGTGCTACAGCCCGTCGCAAATTCGGTGTCGTCAGTTCTTTCCCAGCAAATCTTTCAACACAACATTGTCGAGCATCGTGTCCGCCAGAAGACGCTTCAGCTTGGCGTTCTCGTCCTCCAGCGATTTAAGGCGGTGGGTGTCAGAAACGTTCATGCCACCTTTGGCTTTGAACTTGTAGAACGACGCAGGGCTCAGGCCATGTCTCCGACACACCTCAGCCGTTGGCATTCCAGCTTCTTGCTCTTTGATCATCCCAATAATCTGGGCCTCAGTAAAACGACTCTGTCGCATTTGTTTGCTCCTTCGAAAGTTGAGCAAACTTTACATTAAAACGAGGGAAGTTTCGGGGGGCAGGTCACGTCTTATCGGACATGAGGTTGGCATGACTGCAAGGGACTTTTCAGCGATCTCAGAAGCGATCGAAAATGAAGATCTGGGTCTCGCTTGCAGCCTCCACCAAAGAGAATCCGTTTCTGGACCCGGCCATTCGTAACGAATCTCCTGCAGCGGCGGGTCCTGCTCCCTAACCTCCCTGCACCTCGCGATACCGCAGCCAACGTAATTCCTTTTGCAACCATACCGCTGGAACCTGTACCTCTGGACGGGTTGCCCACACGGCCAACAATTCGTTATGACCCCGATATACAGGCCACAGGTATTTACAGAACCATTTCGTTCGGTGAGATTTTTAGAACCTTGTCAGGTAATGTGATTTTATGAGGGGACACGGGGCAACGTATCTAAAAAATGAGCGCGATAGTGAATTTTTGGTATGCAAACACCGCTAATTTATACTCCGTGTGCTTTTGACAGCCAGCATCTTACTCCAGCAATTTGCACATACCTCCGCAGGGCGAAAACCTATCTCCTTTGCGAGTTGCATCGCATCTTTAAAACACTTCTTCACCGCACGATCGGAATTTTGACCATATTCTTCATCTGGTCTGCCCATTATTGCCGCGCGTGCGCGGCCCTCCAAAATTAAAAAACGGACTTTCATCGGCCACATATTCAACGCATTGGCGACTGTAATATGGTGTTTGCACTCTTCCAGGATGGCCTCCAGGTAATCAAGAGGGGTCTCGTCCTCTCGAGAAGCAACAATCATCTTAAGCCCAATCTCGAAGGCCAATAATTCCAACTGCCCGCCGTGACTGATTGTATGGGCGTTCAATTGGTCACAGGCATTGGTTATGTAGTCGAGCGCCTTATTTGGGTTTTTGTGTTCCGCAACATCAGCCAACGCATGACCGGCCAAAGTGTGCAACCGCTCAACGCCAGAAAATTGCCCCAGCCGCGCGATGTTGGCCTGAAGAACTTGCCTTATCTGAAGCACCTTTTGTGCATCGAGCGGAGCAGCATTGGCAGCCGATCCGCTCGTCCCTTGTTGATCAGGGAGTACAAGAACGACTTCATCATTGCTCAGCACCTTTATCGCATGCCGCCCACTTTTCCCACTGAAAACGACTGGCGTTTCATCGTCAGCACCGAACCGCGCGATAAAGTGTTCGTATTCCTGCAAAGTGTCGTAAATTTTGCGATAGGTCGTTTTGGTAGCCTCATCGCGACCTGGGGTTCCGGTCAACATCCAAAGCATCCGTGCTTTCCGCGCAACAAGACGCATACCGTCTTCGATGGTGCTGTATGGTAAAGAGCTTAATATGTGGGCGTCTTTTGACTCTGCTTGAACGGTTTCAAAAAGATCTTTCGTTTCAGATTTTGACTTCTTGATGCCTGACGCATCCCCGCGCGCCATTCTTTCGAATGGGCCTATGACCCCTACCCCATATTGATCTTCCAAGGCTGCCAACCACCACGCCCATTCCTTGTCCCAAAGCTCCATGACATGCTGAAGACACGGTTTCTTACCGATGTGCTCGGTGGCAAAGGTCGCAGGTTGAATAATCGCGGTATCGAGGCGCACACAGACAATTCGGTTATATTTCCCCATAGCGGCTACATCTTTTTCAATCGCATGTTCCTGTATGTGCTTTTGGGCGACGCCAAAAGCCCAAGCGACAACATGGTTCAGTTGTGAATGGTAAGCTGACAAGGCGACTGACAACAACAAATCCAAGCGCTCAACAGATGTTAGAACAGCGTTTAGATGCTCTGGAATATTTGCTGGTAAACCTCTAACTACCTCGGCCTTGCGCAAAGCAACGACCCCTACACGTTCAAGTTTTGATAAAGGCATGAAAAGGCGTAAAAACAATTGAAGTCTAAGCTCATCTTGATCGGTGACCATCGATAACCTGTTAGATTGATCGATATCTTGCTTCAGCAGAACCTTAATAACAAATCGCAAACTGAGCTCCGGAGAATGGATTATATCATTTGATGACTCGTCCTCCACTTGCCGTTCTATCGAATAGCCAAACGTTTCACCTGTGAGCATCCGCAGGTTACCAAAAGAAATATCTGGTGCCTTTATTGGCTCCAGCTTATCAGGTAGGCTGGCAAGCAAAGCATAGAAAGATTGGATATCGCGAGCGGGAGAAAAGCTGGCCTGGACACCAAAATTACCATCTTGAAGTCGGCGAAATTGCGCGCGACGACGTGCAGCAATTGAGAGTACACGAAATGCTTGCCTACGGATCCGACCTTCGTCACGCTGATTAATTTCGCCCATCAACCTCAATGCGAGGCTACGGCTCATATACCATTCTTCGCGGGCCTTCATTGTATTGCTTTCCCGCAGGCCGTATTCCTCCTGATTGTACTGCGTCACCTTCCCTTTGCTCAGATACAAAGCTTGTGTCCCTTTATAGACGCGTCGCAAACAAGCATGAACCTCTTTTGCATTTGCATTGATGCCAGGAAGGACCCCTGACCGCGGATAATGGTCCTTCCAGAGTTTCAGCATCTTTGGCAAAGACTGCACCATGACTCCGTCCTCGGTAATCGCGGCCGCGCTGATCAATGCCATGGCTGGCAAGATGCCTTCGTCAAAAAAGCCATCCACTAGATTTCGTACAACAAGGGGCTGGAGCTTTTGAAATTCCTCCTCGTTTTCTTTTTCTGCCTCATCGTCGACTGCATCAAGGATAGATTGAAATTCAGATGTCAGTTTGACCGTATCAGTTCGCACAGAAAGCAGGGCCGACATGGTCAACAATATCTCACCCGAAACGGGCACATCGTTATAATTCGTAAAAGACGTAATCTTCGGTTCGATGTTCTTTTGAAACAGATCCAGCCGCTCGTCACTGGGGTACCAATAGAATCTGCTTAGATCGGGTGCATCCATCTTGAGCCAACGGTACCAAATGCGTGGCTCCTGGCTCCAATCGTCAAAGGATTTGTCGGGCTGGGTGACCAGAAATCGCGAAGCACAGTTCTTGTACATCAACGTGTCCAATAGCCGGTAGATACCACGGTCTCCAAGAACACGCTGCAAAGCGTCAGCCTCCAGACCATGCACATCCGAAAAGATGAAAAACGCCGGGATAACGTCATGCAAGACAGCAATCTCTGCCAGCAAATCCGACATAGCCCCACGATGCGGATTGGCAGGCAACTGCGCGCGAGCGATTTCTTCGATGCTGCGGGTTTCTTTTGGATCATGTATCCGTTTGAGAAAACCAAGAACTTTCGCGGCCAGTTCAAAATAGTTGTTGTGCTGTACATTAACGGCAAACACTGGCAGCTGCGTGACCGTCCCATCCTCCCCCAGCAACGGCAGCGATGTGGTCCGGTCATGCCGATCATGTGCTTTACGCTGCAAATCCAGCAACAAGTCTCCGACCACGGATTTCTTACCGGTATGTTGCCCGCCATGCAGAATTATGAGTTCGAACCGGGTTTTGCCCCCTACTTTTTCCTTTTCAAGACAGGATTTGATGTCGACAACAAGATTCTCGACGTCCGTGTTCCGTTCAGTGATTGCACTGTGGTCTGCCGCAGCATAATCCAAAAACTGTTCGTCAATGTAATGCAGCTCCCGCACCTTTATCGTCTGATCCTCTGTACGTATCAGACCCAAGTCGAGAGAGAGGGCGCGAAAAAGATCAACAGGCATTTCATAGCCGATGTCTTTGTCGTCCTGATCATAAAGACAGCCTTCAATACGCGCTACGATCTGCTCCTTGCTCAGGGTCGCGCCGTCCACTTCGCATAGTCCCACAAGGTGCACAGCGACAAAGGCTAAAGCCCATTTCATCGCCCTATCGCGCTCGGCGATTTCCCGGATAAAAACAGACTTCCCATGAATGCGCGTACCGGGATCAACGAGGATTGTGACTGTCTGTATTGTGGCCTTGAGAGTATCCGCGCTGACAGTGGGGCGCGCCTCATCCACGATCAACTTGGCAAGTTTCGTGGGCCGTTTGACATCGAGCGAGCTGAGCGCCAGTAAGGCTGTGAGTCCTTGCAGCCGACCGCGCAGCGCTATGGACCGCTTTCCGGTCGTGTTCGTAGTGAAATGTAAGGCGTCAAGGACAGCCTGTTTGTCGCCATAGGCTTTCTTAAGACAATCGGTTCCAGCAGGGAACTTGGTGTCGTACTTCGATATTTCGAAGGCCGCCTCGACTTCTTCGGCGGCGTTGCATGCAAAGGGGCGGCCTTCTGGATTTCTTGTCGGCGCGGAACGAGGAACAGTCTTATTCACATGTGTGCCTTTGATCTGGAAAGTGCCAGAAACCGGCCACTAGATTCTCTTATTCGTAAAAATTGATAGCACATTCCCTTACTCTTTTACCTCAAAATTCACACATTTTTAGCACTTTTTACAAACTGCAAAAATCTGTGCTTAAAAGTGACGGAATTATGAAGCGTTAAGAAACTGGCAACAAAATAGAGATTTTTGCCAGATTGTGTGAATTCTGGAAAAAACGAATTTCCCCGTTTAAATTTATCCGCTCTCCTGGCCGAACCACAACAGATCCAGGGAGAACACAAAATGATAAAACACGTTTTCACACCGTTCGGTACAGGTATCGCGTCGGCCTTTTTCTCAGAGAAGTTCAGCCTGCTGGACATATCAACAATGGATCTGGTCACGACCCGCAACCATGTAGCAACCCTGCCAGCACGCTTTAATGCAAAGGCCTGCGACAGTGGTGAGCGCAAATGAGCTCTCCTTTCGGTAAAACCCCCGATCACACCGCGGCAAAGAGCGAAATTAAGTCTTACGCCAAGGGTTACGTAAATCAGGAAGCCGCTTGGAATGCGGCCCTCAGGAAGTCGTTCAACCGTTTAGAGTACTTTATCGACAGTGTCAGCAAGGCCAGACGCGGCTTTGGTTTGGTTTCCGTATCGATCCCAGCAATCCTCAGCCCGCTTCAGGTCTTGGGGTTGTTGACCAAACCGTTCCGGCAAATCTTGCCCAGTTTGCGCCTTACGAGAACCGGCAGCAAACTGCGGATGGTTGCGCGAGCGGCAGTTTTTACGACGCTCAGCGCTGCAACAGTCTCCGCGGGCACGGTCGCTTTCTATTGGCCCCAAGTGGCCAAGGACGTGGCTCAGATCGAGAACAACCTCACATGCGCACAAGCGCACATGCTGACTGATACCGATGGTTATGCCGGTGCCTTGCCCTTAGGTGATTGTACCAACCGGATGGCTGTTACCGCTGACTTTGGCGAGATGATCAACATGCAGATCACCATCGCCTTCGAAGCGATCGAGGGGGGCGTTTTGGGGGAGAACACTTTTCTTGCTCAGGACCTCAGAGGCTATCTACGCTACTTTGGGTCTTTGATGCCCTTTGCCCAGTCTGTGGCAGAGACTATTGGCTTACCCTTCACCAAAGGCGGATCATCGGGCATCCAGACCACCTTTGAGGCGTATTCCGGCAATTCTCATGCCCTGCGCCTGCGTGAGAAGCCCCGCATGGTTACCATGGGTATCCGCGCTTCACTGACTACCTTTCGTGACGACGACGACCGCGCGCGGCTGGTAGTGCAACTGCCTGTGATCTCCGGCTATGGCGGGGTGCCGATTGGCGGGCGCCATGCGGCACAGATCCTCTTTGACGGCGCTCCAAAACAGATCTGGCAGCAGTGCCTCTTTGCGGCTGCATTGGGCAAGAACTTGTTGCTCAGCCAGTCACCAACCCTTGAGGATGGCAAACGTTCGTCGATTAATCGCGCAGTGATCCGCGCCGAGGCCTGCATTGAAGAAATCTCACCGGATACAGCGACCGCGCAAGTACAGATTGCTACGCTGGGGTTATGGGTTGTGCCACAAGTGCCAGCACCTGACGCGTTGGACCCTGCCATTCGCCGTCATGCCCGGGCCGAAGCGAGGCTGGCTCACATCGACGAAGTCGCCCAAACAATCGTCTTGACGGCCAGCAGAGAGGCCCAAAGCGTTTTAATGGCTGCGGGTGATATCTCTGCCGGTACGGGTGCAATGAAACCGATTACGGATGCGCTTCCTGCGGATGCTTGTCTTGACGGTTCATGCGCGGCTCAAGTTGGGTTTGCATTTGCTGCCGCCGAAATTGTCGACGAAAGGCTGATTCCGACAGCTGTGCGGACCAATGTTACGGGCGCACTCTTCGGCAATCTGAGACCGAGTGAAGGTGGCTTCAAACGTGTTGCCCCCGCAATGGGCCAAGCCAGCTTGCATAAGATCACACACCTTCTTGTGGCGGCAGCGAATAATGTCCAGTCGCTTTGCTCAAAATGGCGCGGAGGGAAACTGAAGGACTTTGACGGTTTTGCAGGGGTAAAGGACTGCGACGACGCCTTTGGTCCGCCAGAACGTCGAAGTGTCTCTGACGCGATCCAATGGAGTGCAAACCTTGGCTTTGCCCACCTCGTAGACCGCTTCCCTGAGGACTTTGAGGATCTACATGAAAACCTGGGGTGGCTTGGCGAGATGACTGGCGAAGCTTCGATCGGAGCGACTTTGGGTCTTGGTGTCATGCCAGCCGGGCCTGCTGATTTTATGCAGCTACTCGGGGCAATCGAGACCGGCAAGATGAGCCCGCTCAGCATGCTGGACGCCCCGCGTGCTACAGGTAACGGCCATGTCTATGACATGGCAGCCATGGGCTTTAATGACGCCGCATTACGGCGCGTGCGCAACTGGCTTGGTGAACCTATTGCAGGCACTCTCAAAGGTACGGTTAACCGAGTCAACTGGCCCAAAGGCTGCAGCAAGCCGCATATGGGAAAGACAGGCACAAATTTTGCCAACAAGAAGCGACTTTCCAAAAACATGGTCATGATCGTCAAATGCGATGGCAGAAAGATCGTCCTCTATGGCGGTGTCTGGACCCAAGATTTGGCAAATGGCTCCGTCGGGCGTGTCAGTCATTCAACACTTGCACCCATGATCGAGGCAACCCTCAGGGCTGCTTTGCTTAACACACCCTCAGATTAAGGAACCGAAACCATGAAAAAGCACTCAAAATCTGTTCTCGCCTTGAATGGCGTCTCAACGATCACTTCGGGGTTGGGCCTATTTGCGATTGCTAAGACCATGCCCCAGCTCGTGGATGTCCCAATTTGGTGGCTGGCACTGCTTTCGATGGCGGGTACTGCAATTATTCAGGCGTTTATCAACAATGGTTGGCGTCCCTTCTTCTTGCGCACCGAGTATTCAGGTGCGGTCATTGGTGGGCTGGCGACAACCGCCAGCTTTGTCTCTGCTTGCGCGGGCTGGCTGATGTTGTTCGACGCAGGCGGTTTGCAACTGGACTTGCAGGCCAAGGCCACAGGACCACACGTGCAGGTGATGCAGGAACAAGAGCAGAAGTATCTGATCGCCCAGACGACCCTTGCAACTCTCAGCACTCAGATGGCCCAAAAGTCGAAACAGGAAAGCACTACAGGTCCAGCCTGCAACAACGATAGCACTTCAAACTGGAAGAACATCTGTGGTCCACGTTGTCGCTATATGAAGCGCGCAGCTGCGCTAACGTCCGAAATGTCAACCGCGTCACAAACCTTAGCGCAAAAAATGTCAGCGTTGGCGATTCAGATGTCCTCTGGCTCTCAGGCCGATATGGACGCCTCATACAACGCAGCACTTGCATTGCCCCAGTCAACTGAATCGGCGCAATTGCGCAGCGGTGTTGCCTCTCTGAAGGCGGATCTTACTGGCGACATTACAGACCCAGATACAGGCCAAGTATTTGCCTGCCGGATGAACAGCACACTCAAACTGGTAACGCAGGCAGAAACAGAGCTGTCTCGTTTGATGAGTATGCCTCCACGGCCAACACGCCCCGAGCCCAAGATTGAAGACGCTTTGACAGCTGCCTTCACCACGGCCAAGGCGATGCTTGACGGCCAATCATCCGATCTACGGGCTTCTGAGCGTGTTTCTTTCTGGCTGGCTATGATCGTCGAGGCTATGCTTTTGTTGATGTTGCGCCGTGATGCGTTGCAAGCCATCCGTCAGGGTACCGAACAGTTGGAGCCAGAAGAGGTCGATGCGGCAAAGCCTCGTAAAAAGTTACATAATCCTGACAAGGTACGCAATATTCTGGGGTTGCTGGACTCTTACACACTGAATGGTGGCCGCCATGGCCGCTTCTTTGCAGTGCCTTATGACGGCAACGATAGTGCGTTTAGAACACGTTGCCTTGAAGTGGTAGACTACCTCAAACTGGTAAGCGCTCGCAAGGCAAGCAGCGCGGTGGATATGCGCATAGTTGCGCCAGAATGGGTCACATCCCGTGCAGGCGAGACCGGAGAAGCAGCCCATTTCGAGCTCTACGAGTGGCCAAGTCGTTTGGATCTCTGGCGGCGTTTTATGCGCAGAAATGCAACACAAACTCCTTAAGCTGAACACCAAATTGAAACCAAGTCCGCCTCCCTCTTTGGGAGGCGGAATGCGTTTGATGGCAGAAAAATGGAGCTGGTATTGACGGCCGTCGTTGGCGGTTTTGGGTGGCTGACCTGTAATTCGGTAGACCTTCCTGCTGGCAGGGAATATCGTTCGGGTATCACAAGAGGTTACACAAGTTTACACAAATACCAAAATCGATGATCATCGCTTGAAAATAAAACAATATATATCAGCGACTTAAGAGGTATTAACGAACTTAACTCCGACCCCTACCGTCGGAGCCATAAAAAGTCACCAAGTTCAAATACTTGGTGGCTTTTTTGCTTTTCACGCTTTGGGTTTCTTTGGTTTGGACAAGCATCAAACATGGCGTTGCAAACATAACGTTAATGCAGTGCTGCGACGTCAACGACAGATTTTAGGCATAGGGTCATGGCTGCGCTTTTGACGCCAACCCGGGGTTTCATCGCGCGTGCAAATCAAAGGTGGCTCAACCGCCCAATTGCGTGCGCATCGCTTGATAAATGACTGCTGTTGCGACGTTTGCCAGATTGAGGGACCGGACCCGTTGATCCAGCATTGGCAGATGAAAGACCCGGTCAGTGTTGCCTTCTAAGATTGCTGGCGGCAGGCCTGCGGACTCGCATCCAAAAACCAGATAGGCATCGCGCTGGTAGTCAGGCGCATACACGCTTTGCGCGCCATGTTCCTCAAAGAAATACAAGCTTTCGCGGGGCGGTTGCCGTTGTTCCAGAAAGTTCTGCCAACTGTCGTATTCAGTTAGGTTAACGTGCTTCCAGTAGTCCGTTCCCGCACGGCGCACCGACTTTTCATCCAGGGAAAATCCGTAAGGTTTGATCAGGATCAGTTCCAGATTTAACGCCACGCAAGTCCGCCCGATCGCACCGGTGTTATAAGGAATTTCGGGCGTCACCAATACCATTTTCATGCGCGGATCAGACATAGGATGTGTCGGCTTTCTAAAGGAACGGCGCGGGTCCCGCCCGCTGCTTGCATCCCGTTATCCTATCTTGCGGGCTTTGAACAACGCCAACTTTGCGCCATCAAACCCGCCTACCTGCCCGCAACCACGTAGCTTTGCTACATACGGTCAAAAAAGCAGCATTGTCGCTCTTTAACGTTTGTGTTTTCACTGACGTTCCAGATGGTCTGCGCTAATTGAACAGTAAACCAAGTACGGCGACGTGGCTAAAGAGTTTACCTTTCCAACAGAAATTACGCATGGGAAAATCCCAAGAAGAACGCGGCGAATATTGGAATTCTTACTATTCATCCAAGGCGGTTCCAGACATTCCGTCACAGTTTGCGGCGTTTGCGCTGAGCGAATGCAGAGATGCTGCCTACTTTTTGGATGTTGGTTGCGGGAACGGACGGGATTCATTCTTTTTTGCGCGCCGCGGGATGGCCGTTGTCAGTGTTGATGGCAGCACTGCCGCGATTGACGACATTGCTGATCGTGCAAAAACGGCCCAATTGCCGATCACAGCGCTGTCGTCGGCCTGTGATAATCCAACGCTGATAGACAAAGTGGCGGCTGCCATGGCCGCATCCAAAATGTCCGGTGTTGGCGTGATTTATGCGCGCGATTACGGAAACGGAGCAAGCCGGGTTTCTGGATTTCTGTGCCGCGTTCCTAAAGCAAAACGGCGGTTCAAACGCCCCCAAGCGGTCTAAAACCCCGGGTCTGGCACACGCAAGCCTTCGCCGTAACTGACAGCCAGCATCGCTTCGGCATCTTTGGGGATCGGCAAGCCGGTGGTCGGGCAACGTTGCAGCGGAAAGACATCACTTTCGGCCAATTCACCCCAGACATCCGGGTACACCTGCACCTTGCCGTTCGACACCCACGCCGGGAACAGATCGATGTTGTACGCGGTGTCCGATTTCAATTTGTAGCTACAGGGGTTGGGGCCAGTTTGTTCTTGCAACAGGTCGTGACTGCGCAGGAATTCGTAAACCTTCATCCATTTATGCTCGGCTGTTCCGGCCTTTAGAACATAGGCAAGGTCGACGTCATCGTCATGGGCAATCAAACTTTTGTCCCTGACAACGCCCAACAACGTGCCACAGCACAAGAACGCCTCGCCGCCCACGTCTTCTAGTTTGGCTATCATGTCTTCGACCTTGGCCCAGATTTCAGCCTGATCAAGCGAGCCAAATGCGCGTGGAAAATACAGCCCTTCCAAGGACGCACCGCCCTGTTCGGCCTTTTTCAAAACCGCCTCTAGCGCTTCGAATTTCTTGAGGTCGCCATTCGCAAGACAGGCTTGAAACAAATGATACAGCGGCTTTTGTGCGCGCCGTGGTTTCAAACCCGCAGCAATCATAAGCAGAATTTGTGCCTCGAGTGCGTCTGCGCTTCGTTTGTTCGACTTTTCCGGGGCCAACAGATCAAGTTCGTTTTGCACATCATCAGCCGAAAAACCGGCCTTTGGCGATGTCAGTTGGTTTCGCGCAAGGTCACCGACCTCAGCAATTCGCGCACGCCGCTGCTGCGGTGTGAGGGTGAGCTCCTTGCTCATTTTGATATCCTTCAACTTCTCGATCACGTTATTCTGCCGGCGTGCTGTAGGTCCAGCGCCAGCAGGAAAGCATGTTCAAAAATACGCAAACCGTGCGCCTAAGCCTCAAACCCTGTGACCATTCGATCATCACATCAGCCAGAGACCAAAACCGTCACGCCATAAACCAGTCGCTGCCGTCACCTGTCAGGTCAATGTCGTAGAATGAAGCTGCGGCAACACCGCTGCCCTCTTCTTGTTTGCCTGCGACATCGCTGACCCCGTTAAACACGCCGGCTTTGAAGTAGAATGTGTCGTCCGCCCACGCGTCAGTGATTTCAGTCGGGTCGACTCCGTCGGTTGCGACCGCAGAGTAGGTTTCGCCATCAGCGTAAATCTGAATGTTCAGTTCATCATCTGCGACGTTGATGTTGTAAGAAAAATCTTCGTCCAGTGACACATCCGGCTGTTCGCCATCCGCATTTTCAAAGTAGAATGTGCGTTCTTCACCGTCCGTTCCGGTTTGTTCGTTTGAAAAATACAGCTCACCGTCACTGTTGTAATAGAGGCGTGCAAGCTCGTCGTCTTGTCCGTGAATTTGGCCAACAATCACTTCGCCCGCGGCACCGTCGTCGCGTGTCGCAACTGACGTTACCTTAAGCGATGCAGATAGATTTGCGCCCTCGTCGATGGTCCATGCCGCGTTCGAACCATCGTCATTTACCTCGCGCAATTCAGAACGGGAATAGCTGCTGGAACCCGTTGTTGCACCGGCGACATCGGCTTGGAACACCATCGCTTCGTCGTCTTCATCATAAAAGAAAATTTCATCCGCCTCAAAGCCTTCGACATCGTCGCCGTCCACTTGAAACCCTTCATCATCCGTGGTGTTGCCATCGCCGCCGTCACTTGCAAAATAGTCCTCATCGACCGGCAGTGTCAGTTTCCAGTTCGACAAGTCCATCACGGTGTAGTCCCATGCCATCAATCATATTCCTTGTGGTGCGTTTCATTTCCGGGCCAGCAAAAATGCAAGTTCTGCACTGTGCCAAACCAACAGGTTCCACAAAAAATATCAGGTTCAAACGTCTGCCGGGTATTGATGCATAGACCAGTATAAAGCCGCCAAATCCGGGTTACATCGTGGCGAAAAAATACTGAGACGCGTTGCTTCTGACGGTTTGGATCAAAATTCTATGCGGCGCGTCTAAGCCATCTGACAAAGGCGTCGGACGCGGCATTCATGTGCGCATGAGCATGCAATGTGTAGTGGCCCAACAGCACTTCGGGCGTGTCAGGCACAGGGCACAGACGACCGGCATCCAGATCATCACGCACGATGAATTTCGATGCCAAAACCATGCCCATCCCTGAAATCGCCGCCCTTAGGGCAACATCATCGAGATCAAAGAAACCCTCTAGTCGAAGCTGAATGTCTGGCATTGCGGCACCTTGCAGCCAAACAGCCCAGTCCCAGTTGCTGCGCGTACATTGCAGCGCCGGAATGTTCGAAAGATCGGTCAGATCAGGGATCTGTGACAGCAAACTAGGCGCAAGGTACGGGCGGCAGCGGTCCTCAATCAGAACTTCGGCATGCGGCGCAGTTTCAGAGATCGGGAAATACGCGACTGTGATATCGGAGTGTGCGCTGTGCCCCAGACCGGTCGCGTCGTGCGTTTCAATCCGCACCGTGATGTCTGGCCAGCGTTTTTTGAACCCACTTAGCCGCGGAATTAACCAGCGTGTCGCCAGTGTGGTTGGCACTTGGACTGTGACCTCGTGCCCGTCTCCCATTGCGTTTTCGATGGCGTGATCAAGGATATGCAGGCCCGACTGGCATTGTCGCAAAAATACAGTGCCCGTGTCGCTCAAACGTATCGCATTGTTGCTACGGATGAACAGTTGCACGCCCATCGCGCTCTCAAGATTCAAGATCTGCCGACTGACAGCACCGGGCGTCACCGCAAGGCGCACAGCGGCGTCTTTAAAGCTACCGCACGCCGCAACGGTCGCAAAAATACGAACCGCATTCAGGGATATTTGATCTGACCTCGGCATGACTAAATCTCATCCAACAAGAGAATTTCTCGTTTGTTTGCAGGTGCCAGAACGGGCCTATCTCGGCCAAAAGTCAAGCGAGACCGTTTTTGATGCCACACCCGCAAAACCACCTCACTGCGATCCTCTGGGTTCTTCTTAGCACTTTTGTGTGGACCGTGATTTTTGCTGCCGCAAAATTTGCCGACGGCGGCATTGGCGTGTTCCAACTGACGCTTTTACGCTACTTTGGCGCATTGATTACCTTGATTGCAGCGCTTCCGTTCCAAGGCGGCATCAGAGCGCATCGCAGCACGCAACCCATGCCACATTTTGCCAGAGCCATCAGCGGTTGCGGGGCGGGTGTAGCGATTACGTGGGCCTGTGCGCACATGCCGCTTGTCGACGCCACAGCAATCGGAATGCTGTATGGTGTCATGGCCATCTTCCTTGGCACTATATTTCTGAAAGAGGCGGTGAATCCAAGGCATTGGGTGGCGATTCTACTGTCGCTCCTGGGTGCGGGAACGGTGATGCCCAGCAAAGGCGCGTTTCAGGGTGGGCTTGCAATTGTGCCCGCTTTGGTCGCATGCGCAAGTGCGGTTTTCTTTGCTATTGAAGGGCTTTTGATCAGCGTTTTGGGACGCGCTGAACGTGCTTTTACGGTGATGCTGTATGTGACGTTTTTCGGGTTTTGTCTGATGCTAATTCCCGCCATTCTGGAGTGGCAACGCATCAGTCTGAGCACAGCATTGATGTGTCTGTTGCTGGGCCCTCTTGGTATCCTTGGGCAATATTGCACGCTTCGTGGGTACCGCGCTGCGCCATTGTCGGTTGTCGCCCCAGTAGATTACGCTTGGTTATTATTCTCAGCGATTTTGGGCATCGTTTTCTTTGATGAAATACCCAACAGCGGTACGTGGCTTGGATGCGGTACGATCATTCTGGCAGGCGTGTTACTGGTCCGCTCGGGCAGGTAGAATTAGACGATGCCAAAGGGCCCCGCAACACGCTGCGAGGCCCAAGGGATACACGAAAAATCAGACGAGGAACGTGTCATCGACCGTCACGCCACCGTCAAACTGCAACGTCTCGATGTTGGTCAGAGTGTCGTAGTAGCCGGTTGATGTTTCGCTCACCGTCCACGCGCCGGTGGCCGTATTTTCATAGGTGTAGCCAGAGACATCACCTGAATACAGCGCGATGTCATCGCCGTCGCCGCCATCGATCGTGTCAGATCCATTGCCGCCCATAAACAGGTTGTTAGCGCTGTCTCCGGTTAGGAAATCGAAATTGTCAGAACCGATAATCCGTTCGACGTTGATGAATGTATCACCGGCTGCGTCACCGCCGACACCTGTTCCTGCCGCAAGATCGATTGTGACGGCTTCGGATGATCCGCGATAAGACACCCAGTCAACGCCGGCCCCACCATCAATAGCATCAGCACCCGCGCCACCTGTGAACAGGTTGTTGGCGTCATCGCCCGTCAGCGAATCGTCGAAATTAGAGCCGATGATCCGTTCGAAACCGATGATAACGTCACCTTCCGCGTCGCCGCCAGTTCCGGTTCCGGTGCTGAGGTCAACGTTCACCCCTTCGGAGGACGTATTGTAGTTCAGATAGTCAGTGCCATCGCCACCATCCAGCGTATCAGCGCCGTCGTTGCCTTTGATGATGTTATTGCTGGCATCCCCGGTGATGACGTCAGCAGATGCAGACCCCACCACATGTTCGAACGCGGTAAAGCTGTCGCCGTCTGCGTCACCGCCGGTGCCTGTGCCGGTGGTCATGTCGATGCTCACACCTTCGGTGGAATTGGAATAGTCGAGGTAGTCAGCACCCTCGCCCCCGTCCATCGTGTCAGCACCTGCGCCCCCCGCGACAACATCAGTTCCTGCGCCTGCGTCGATCACATCATTGCCTGCGTAGGTCTCTATGTAGTCACCCATGCCTGTGCCGAGCAAATCATCGTCCCCAGTGGTCGCATCGGCAATTTCACCAAAGTCACTGTAGCTTGCGTCTGAGGCAAAGAACGACAAAAATCCTGCCTTTTCAGCAGCTTGCTGCGCGAGGTAATTTTGGTAAGGCGTACCACCATATTCCAAAGCCAGAACATCCGCGTGCCCGAGAATGTATTCGCTGGCTTGCGCGATGGCTGCCTCTTCGGTCTGGGTAATACCAAAGAAAATCTCCAGCAACATGCCGTCAATTGAGTCCAGATATTCGGTCGCAGCCGTGGACGTCGCGCCACCCACACCATCGGTCACAACATAAGGATTACCGTTGGAAATCAGCACCGCGTCAGGGTTCACCGCCTTGATCGCCGCATCAATTGTCACCGCGAATTCCATCATGGCGGTGGCATTTTCGGACGTGCTCAGGCCTGTCGCTGCATCAACATAGTACTGCTGAAAATCATCCATAAATACGCCGTCAAATCCAGATTCCACCAGATCAACAGCCTGCGCGATGACAATGGCCTGCCAATCGGCATCGGTGTAATCGACAACAAACCCGAATTCATTTGACGGTTGATCCGCAAGCCAGGCCGGTGCCAAATCGGTCGGCGTGCCGGTGTCTGTGCCGTCATCTGTCCATGTCGGATCCCAGTAGGGGCGGGTATCGTCGGTGACCGACATGTTGATGTAACCGGCGACTTGGGTGCCCGCCGCTTGGATGTTAGACAGCTCTGCTGCCGTGATCGCACTGTTTGCGAAATTCGTTTCAGCGCCACCTTCGGTGATCAATAAATCGACATTGCTGTCAACCACTTGCTGAACGTCAACGCCGGAGTATAGCAGCGCGTAACTTGTAAAAGACATTATTTTCTCCAGTTTCATTATTGGTCGTTCGAGTGACCTAGGCGTGGGAAAATTGCGGTGCCAGATGCCGGTCCAGAACCGTCAGACTTGGGCGACAAGTGACGCAAAGGACGTGTTTTTAACTGCGGCATTCCGCTGGGGTCTGATCACAAACGCGTGTACTGCCGATTGTGCCTATTTATTTTGCAATTTGACCACGAGGTTTATATTTGCCCCGTAATTGATTGATTTTAATTAATTTTAGTTAATCTTGCACAGGCTTCGAGCGGTCAAAAACAGCCTTGCATCGGATAAAGCACATCATTTCACCCTACGCGGGAAACTCGAAACCGCAGGTCTATGGCCCCTCAGCAAAGCTGAAACTATCAGCCCTCAGATCTGCGTAACCTGTCCAGAATAAAGTCTGCACGTTCTTTCACCGACCATTTTGGCAATGGGCAGATGTCGTAGCCTAGATCAAGAAAAGCAGTCTCTAACCGGGATGTTTCGGCCACGGCTGACGTGAAATCGTGGCGGCGTTCTGTGTCTGGTGCGAAAATTTCCGGCCACGGCGGCGCAAAGAACACTTGTTTCGAATAGTGTCGTTTCTGGCCAAGGGTTTTTCGATACGGTTGTGTCGTCGCAAAGTTCAGCGCGACGGCGGCGTCAATCAGACCCCGGTCGAAAAACACCGGACCGTCGGTGGTGACGGCCGATCTGAGGTCACGCTGTGCCATCAAAACCGCGCGCCGTGCGAACGCGCCCATGTCGACCCAAGGCAACGCCTGTCCCGAACCTGACAGTTCTTGTGCCACAATCCGTCGACCGGGCTCGGGCACGGTGGCGAACCCTCTGGCGCTCAGTTCGCACAAGATCTCGGATTTTCCACCGCCCGAACATCCGGTGATCAGGATAAATTTTGCGCTCATTGTTGCGCACCCTTTCTTTGTTCAAAGTCGATAACGCACGACTGTCTAAGGCATGACTGATTTGGTGCGTTTGCATCCGCCTAGCGTGTCGGCTTGATTAACGTCGCGACTGTGCTTTCGGCCAGCTTGATCCTGTCGTCTCCGACTTGATTGGCTGTAACACCGCCCAACTCAACGAGCCCATTCAAGGCCGAGGCGGCGTCAAACCCCATCAGCCTGAGTAGAACGTACGCAAAGAACCCGGGTCGATGAATTCCCGCGGAGCAATGCAAGTAGATGTGAGTGTTCGGCGGCGCGTCATGGTCTACACCCAGAATGACGTCTTCAGGGTTGCGATCAACGCCGAGATATCAGAGTGGCGCAGCATTTCAAGGTTGCCGCCCCCATGGGCAATCAGACCCATTCGTAATGCGCGTCATCGGTCCCCAATTGCGCGCTGATCTTGGCAATCAAAAGCGCGGCCCCAAAGTGATCTTGGCGCGCGGGAAAGCAGTACTGTCAGTCATCTAACGCCCTTGCGAAACGACTATCACGGCAACCCTACCCGTAGATCGAAGTGAGCGACTTTGGATCAATCCAACCGCTGTCGCATCGGCCAACATAGGCCTGTTTTTCGGACACCGTTATGCCAACGCTGCAGGTTTCGCTGGTGCCATCAATGACACCGTCCCAACCGTTTTGTTCATCGCATCCGGATACCACGTGGCCTGCCTGCAATCTGGCAATGATCGGAAATTCAGGCCCCGGCCCTGATCGTAAATCGGCCCCACCAGCGTTGACTTGCAGCCCGATACTGCACGTGCCGTGATCTGTGTCCGGATACAGCATGACCGGGACAGTTTCGCCCAACGCGGTGGATGTTTGCGCCGACAAGCACCCAGATAGCAACGTGGCAACACAGGCGGAAATCATCAGTTCTTTCATTTTATCAAATCCTTGATTGTGCACACACGATGCTCTGAGCCTAGAAAACTATTGCCCCATTACCGCGTTACAGTGTCGGATTGCTGTTTCCATGTGCGGTTTGACGCCGGAAAAATCGCCCTCCAAACCGATGTAGAACGACACGTCCGCCTCTTTTTTGAAATCAGAGGTTCCATCGGGGTAGTTCGTCCAAATGCTTGACACCTCACGATCACCAAGTGTTCTGACGGTGAAAAACGCGGGCTTTCCAAAGAAGAAATGTTCCTCCCAGGCGACGCGTTCCGGATCGAAATGTCCGAGGTTAAATTCGTGGGTGGTTTTGCCCGTGTTGGGATGATCAACAAACGTTTGAAACACACACGCCGTGTCGGTTGCGACAAATGACTGGAGTCCGGCCTGTGCGCCGCCACCTGCGTGCACCCACTCGAGTGTTAACCTTTGGATCAAGGATTTTACCGCCGATCTGTAGGCCCCAGTGTCCGCTGATGACGCGTTTACGCTGCCGGAGTTGCCGATACGGCTGGACGATACGCCGTTCTGGCGTTCCAAAGTTTCGATCGCTTTGCGCGACCCTTTTAGGCCCAGCGTGTAAGTTTTGTTTCCGCCTTGGGTCACGTAGTTGAACGCGATGTATTTGCCGGACTTGATCGCCTCGAGAGTAGCGCGTTGGCTGGAGCGTGGGAGCGTGATCGTGATGAATGATCCCGGAGAGCCAAAGTTATCGCCATATTGCTCGACCTGGCAGGTTTCACTGGTGCAAAACCCAAGATCTATTCTGGTCCGTGTTTTGTCTGCTTTTTCCACGTAGACGCCCGTCACACGAACCGTCGGGTCAAAAGTATCTCGCATCAAACCCAGGTAGACCTGTTTGGTGTCGTCAAAAACACCCACGTAAACCCGTGCTTGAAATTTGCCATTTGGGGCGTGATCCCAGCGGGCTTCGCCGTAGCCGTAACCCCATGCCTGCGTAAACAGCTTTTGGCGTTCGTCGATTTGGGACATCTCGGGGCCGCTGCTGGTTTCGACTTTTGCAAGCTCGATGGCCAACCGCTTTAGCTTTGATTGATCAGCACCGGCGTCGCGTGCGCGGTCATACAGCGATCTGGCTTTTACGTCGTCGATCGGCAGAAATTCCGCACTTAGATAATAGTGACCCAGTTTGACACCCGAATTGCCGTACCCTGCGTTGAGGGCACGCAAGAAATAGCCTTTTGCCAATTCCGGGTTACGTTCGAACGACACCCCTTCCATCAGGTATTCTGCATAATTCATTTGGCCCAGCGGATAGCCACCCAGAGCGGATCGTTTGTACTGCTCGGCTGCATAGCTAAGGTCTGCGTTGCTAAAGCTGCACTTCTGCGTGGAAAACACCCAGCCCAAATCATTCATCGCCACCACGTTGTTTTTCAAAAGCGCGCTGTTGGACAACTCGATGTAGGCACCTTGGTCCCCGGCGCAGGCTTGATCCGACAGCCTGTTAAAGTAGTCCCGTGGCCCTTGCCATGATTGCTCTAACCGTTCGGCGAATGCAGGGGCACCAACGGTGAAAATGACGACACACGCGATCAGGCGGCAAAACAATGTGTAGGTCAAAATATGTCCTTGGTCTAAAATGTACCGATCTGCACAGAATACTAGGAAAAGACGCCTGTTCTGGCAAGTTTGACGGGCTTTTTCAAACAAAATACAGCCTAGAGGCGTAATTCTGAGAGGCCCAAAATCGTCGACAGCGTCACAGCCGTGGCTTCATTTTACGGTGCGGCAATCGCACGAACAGGAACGCTGGCAAGCGAATGAATCGAACTGTTGACCGATGGCACCACGGGTCCGGTCAGCGCGAACCGTTCAACCCTGTCCGCTAGCGCATTGAGCAGACTGGTGATTTCGAGCTGCGCCAGATGCATGCCAAGGCACGCGTGAACGCCGTTTCCAAAACCGACATGCCCACGCGCGTGACGTGAGATGTCAAAGCGATCAGAATCCTCAAATTTCGCAGGGTCCCGATTTGCCGCGCCAAAAACCATCAGCACGCGCGACCCTTTGCGCAAGGTCACGCCCTCGACGAGGCAATCTTGGGTCACGTAGCGCGTAAAGGCCTTGATCGGGGTGTTCAGGCGCACGATTTCCTCAATCGCGTTGCGGATCAGCGTGCGATCGGCCCGCAATTTGGACCACTGATCGGGATGTTTGGCAAACAACACAACCGCGTAGCCAATGGCCGAAATCGTCGTATCCAAACCAGGTGCGATGTAGTCGCGCATCAGCTCAGCGGCGCGCGCAGGTTCCATGCCACTTTGAATACCCAACTCAGTTGCCCGACTGGCCCAGCCACCCGGACTGAAGGATTGCAGCGTTTCGGGGTCTTCAAGAAAGCGGCGCAGTTCTTTCAAATTCGCAATCGCACTGTCACGGCGCGCACGTGGATCACGCAACAATTCGAACGTCGCAGCGCCCCACCCCAGCATGTTGTTTTTACCGTGCTCCCCCAATCCCACAAGGTCGCACACAACCGTGAGCGGCAAGTAAGGTGCAAGCTCTTGGGCGGCATCGAATTGACCTTTTTGGACCATCTGAGCGGCCAAATAATCGGCCTGCATTTCGATCTTTTCGCGGACTGCCTCAAGCGCTTTGGGGGTCAACGGCGAAAACGTGATGGCGCGGGTCGCATCATGCTGCGGCGGGTCCGAATTCAGCGTGCTGCCAACCAGCAGTGTGTTCACATCGTCATTGATCGACACGCCCTAACCAGAGCTGAAGCACTGATGATTTCGCAGTGATTTAATCAACGCCTCAAACCCGCAAATTGCGTAAATGTTGTTGTGTTGCAACCAAACGATCGGGCCATGGCCAAGCATGTCGTGATAGGCCGAAACGGGGTCGGCAATCGCGGCCTCACCTTAGAAATCGACATCACAAACCGGCGCGTCGCCGTCAGATGATCGCATCACAGAGTTTTCCATAGCCGCATCTTTCGTTCGTGTTGATCGTCAGTCTTTGGCAAACAGAAACGCCGATGAAAATCAATGGCCGTGGCTGACCTGTGCCAACGCCGCGTACGGCTCAAAGCCCCAGCGCCTCGCTGGTCGCAATTGCGCTCATGCCGCCGTCGATGACGATATCCTGCCCTCTGATCCAACAACTGGTGGGCGAGGCCAGGAAAACGATGGCGGATGCGATTTCGCTTGGCAAACCCGGCCGGCCAACGCGCGCAACATTTTGGACCATTTTGTCGCCAAATTCGGTGGCAAAATCCTGCGGTGTTGATCAAAGCGTCAGATGGCCCGTCGGCAGCATCAATCGCCGCCTTGATAGACGCAGGGGCGCTGAGGTCCGTTTCGACCCAGCGATCCACATTTTCCTGCGGCTCGGAAATGTCAAATGCAGTGACGTGATGACCATCGACCTTTAGTTCCGCTGCAACTGCCGCACCAATCCCCGACGCCCCACCGGTAAGGCCTATCTTCATATTCTACGCCGTGCAATCTGTTACATTTCGCAGTGAGTGCGCTGAAAAACCTTAACCGAATACGTTTGAAACGCACCAAAGAATTTTGCGACAAAACCCCGCTGAGTGTTGCGTTTCAAAGCCGTGTGATGACGCCCCAAATCGCGCTGAGGTACACAACGACCAACAGCGTTCTGGCGGTTTCGGTTGACCCGAGTGCGCGCACCCCAAAGCCGAGCGACACCAACGCCGCAATCGCAGCCACCCAGATCAATGGCGCAAACTTTGCCCATCGTGCCAACCCTTCAGATTGGTCTTGATCGGTCCGTGTCGGCGGCAGCAATGGCAAGTCGCCTGTAACGACAAATTCGGCGATGGAATCCCAATTCTCTTCGACCAGTGCAGCGCTATGTTGCCCTTTCATATATCTGATTTCATTTATCTTTCCGCCAAACCCGTCATGGCCACCACTGCCAAGATCTTGCACCGACAACATCTCTGCCGCTTTGGGGAAAATAGCCACGACCCAATCCGACGTTGCGACAAAATTCAGCACGTTTTGCACTTGGTTGGTCTTGCGCCGTTCTTCCCAATTATAGCTGGACCGAATGACGCTACCCGCCAGAACCACGTTCTTGAAACGGCAAAACGGATAGTCTTGGAGCGCACGCGCCAGTAAATACGTGCCATTGCTGTGCCCGACAAAAGACATTTGCGCATTGGGGTGCTCGGCCAGTGCTTCGGCGTATTGATCCATCAGCCATTCGACCTTTTGACGTCGCGCCCATGGCAGAAAGAACGGCAACATCGGAAAAAACCCGTAACTGGATGTTTCCGCAGCCATTTGGACCGTTTTGCCGTCAATTGCCCCTTGCCGACTGCGCCGCAGGATCGCGCGCGCAATTTTCTGGGTCCAATGCCCGACATCGCGAATGCCGTGGATCACAAAAACAAAATCAGTGGTGTCGTGGTTGGGCGGGTCCTGTGGTTTGTCCGCTGGCAAATGCGTAATGCCTTCCAGCTCGTCCTTGGTGGACATCAACGCTGCGCGCAGAACCCGTTTGCGTTCGGCCCCATCAGTGGTTTTTGGGCGATAGGCGCTTTGCACGATGTTTGCCGACTGCAGATCAACAACGCTTCTGTGATCGGAATATGGCACATCAAGGTAATAGAAATTCCGACCGGACACCAAATCAATGTTGTCCTTGGGCGACACCATATCATCGGCCGATCCAAGCATCTGGATGGTCAAAGGAAACGCGCCACCCTGGCGCTGCGCCTGGTTTGCCGCAAGGATCCAACGAATGCGCAGATCGGTCAAATAGGGTGATCCACGCCGGATCGACATGATCAGGAATGGCTTTTTGGTGATCGCACCCCAGACGCTGCCAATTGCGGTTCCGACATTCCAGTTCAGCTGATTGAAAAGGCTCAGGTGGTGCCCTGCTTTCCAACCCCGGTTCAGCCCTGCCAGCAAAACCAACCGGTCAACGCGATTGACCCAATCAAGTGTTTGATCCCCGTCAACCGCCCCTGCCCGTTCAATCGCAAGCAACACCGTGCTGCGCGCAATCAACGCGCCGATACTGTGCCCGACAAACATGATAGAGCGATAATTTGCGCTGCCATCAGACCAAATGCCGTCAATTTTAGCCAGTTGGCGCGCGGCAATATCACCCGGGCTGGCCTGCGAAAACGTCGAACACGGCAGGTTAGGAACGTATTGATCCGCGTCCGGATACAGCTGTGCGATGTATTTGCACACGTCAGACATCTTTTCAGGGCCGCCGCGAAACGAGTGAAAAAGGACAATCAGCTGCGTCGATAATCCGTGCTTTCGCAGGTCGCCTTTTTGTGCGTTCAATTTATTCATAATCAAAATCTCCTTCGGATAAATACCCCTATTTTCTTGGTGGTTTTGTAGGCCGGCTGTGGGTGCCGTCATGGGGTGTGCTGTGTTCTTTGCGTCTCAAATGGATCGTAAAAACCGGTTCGCTCATAGCTGTCAGGTACTGCGTAATTTTGGCCGTTTTGAAATTCGCCAAATAATTGAAAATTGAATTGCCGAGCGGCGTTTGTCAATTCTTACGATCCAGAATGACACACCAGACGTCGCGACCAGCCGTTACAATTTGAAATCAATTGCTTGGATCATTTCTCCGCAAATGCGGTTGCCCGTTCACCTGTCTTCAACAGTCGGATGAGTATGGTCGCGCCGCTAAGGGCCAAAGCCGCTGAACAACAGGCGTGCAGGTAATTTTGCGGGATCAGCCCTTAGGAGTCCCGGCAGGAGCGACGACAATGGCCACGTATACAGTCACGACATCAAATTGGAACGACCCGGCATTCTGGGCCGCGATAAGCCAATCCGGGCCGGGCCATACGCTTGATTTTTCCGCTTTGCCCTCCAACTTTGATGTGGATTTTTGGCCTGATGGCGACAGAATTGTCATCGGCAACGGAACGTCGAATTTTACGATCGGTGACAGCGATAATGGTGGTTCCTCGGACGCGCAAATGGGCGGTACGACGCAGCTTGAATATTTCACAACCGTCATTTCATCCCAAGGGAATGACATGAACGATGGCGGGTCGAATTCCGACACGCTGATCGGCGAAGGCGGCCAAGATACATTATCAGGGAATGGCGGCAACGACTACATCGAGGGCGGCGATGGTAATGATCGGCTGTCGGGCGGATCCGGCGATGACACCTTGCATGGCGGCAGCGGCGACGACACTTTGTATGGCGGCGACGGCGACGATTATATGGTTGGCGGCGCTGGGAATGATACACTCTATGGCGGGTATGGGAACGACTCCATCAGTGGCGGCGATGGCCACGACCTGATCCAAGGCGAACAAGGCAACGATACCATCGACGGCGGCGCGGGCGATGACACGATCCGCTTTACCGACAGTTCTGGCGTAGATCAGATTGATGGCAGCAGCGGCGATGACGCGCTGGTCTTTGTCAGTGGCACACCTGTCCTGATTACCTTTAACGGGTTAGAAAACGGCACATACGCCTACGACGGCGGCGGTGGGGCCTCAGGTACGTTTAGCGACATCGAACACTTTGAAGGTGGATCTGGAAAGGACACGCTGGATTTCAGCAACCTGCCTGACGGGGTTACGGTAACCTACACAGGCAACGGTGCAGGTTCGATCACTGACGGCACACAGACGATCACGTTTAACAACATCGAAAACATGGTCCTGACCGAACATGATGACTCTGTGGATGCAAGTGCCTCGTGGAATGGCGTTGGCGGGGACAACGTTGGTGAGGACATCGACGCAGGCGGTGGCAATGACACGATCATTGGCGGGAATGGCGGAGATACACTCGAAGGCGGCAGTGGCAACGATTACATCGATGGCGATTATGGCGACGATGCCCTTTCAGGGGGGGACGGCAATGATACGATCATCGGTGGCAGAGGCAACGACACGATCACCGGCGGCGGCGGCGATGACAGCCTGGACGGCGGCCTAGAATCCGACACGTTAATCGGCGGTGACGGCAATGACACAATCGATGGCGGCGATGGTGACGACAGTATCGAAGGTGGTGCTGGCAACGATGTTTTCGCCTATTCTGTTGGCGATGGTAACGACACGATTACGGACTTCAATTCTGGAAACACTGGTACGCTGAGCGACGGCGACGCGACCAACAACGACTCTATTGATCTCAGTGGGTATTACGATCACCTCTCTGAATTATACGCAGATCAAGCTGATGACGGTGTTCTGAATCAGTCAAACGATGGCTTGGACGGCGTTGATTATTCGGACAACGACCAGTTCGGTTCTGGTTCTCTTACGATACAGGGCGCTAGTGCCGACAACTCGAGCTTTACCGAGGAAAACACCGGTGTGACATGCTTTACAAATGGCACCGCAATTCAAACGCCGCGCGGCGATATTTTGATTGAAAACCTGCGCATTGGGGACTTGGTTTACACTGCCGACAATGGCGCGCAGCCCATTCGTTGGATCGGAACCCGAACCGTTGGTCGTCAGGCGTTGCAGAACTCTGAAAATCTACGACCCGTTCTGATCAAAGCTGGTGTTCTTGGCAACATTCGCCCGCTGCTTGTCTCGCAACAACACGGCATGGTCGTTGGCGACACCAACTTGGTGCGTGCCAAACATTTGGCGACGACAATGACGGGCGTGCGCATTGCCCACGGCAAAACATCGGTCACCTACGTGCATTTGATGTTCGACGCGCATCAAATCATTTTCGCAGAAGGCATCCCATCAGAAAGCTTTTATCCCGGCCCGATGGGTTTGAAAATGATCGGGTCTGAAGTCTGCGAAGAGCTGTTTTCAATTTTTCCGAACCTACGTCCAAACGTAACCGGACGACCCTGCCCCATTAACGAATACGGCGAAACAGCACGTATTTTTGTTGCGAAAAAGGACCTGCTTCGATCCTTGATTGCAGCTTGACATCAGTCTTGCGCCATTTCCGACATCTTTACACCAAAGAAAATCGCGTAAAGCGTGGGCACGATGATCAGCGTCAGGATCGTCGCAAAGCTTAGGCCGCAAATAATGACCACCGCCAGCGATTGGAAAAACGGATCCCACAACAAAGGGATCACACCCAGCACGGTTGTGACCACACCCAATGTCACCGGTCGCGCGCGACTGACTGCGGCATCGACAATCGACTGCATGCGTTCGCGGCCTCCGTCAATTAAACTGTCGGTCTCGTCAATCAGAACAATGGCGTTCTTAATCAACATTCCCGCAAGCGAGAGAATTCCAAGGATCGCCATAAATTCGAGCGCCGTCTGCGTGATGACAAGCCCCCAAACAACGCCGATCAACGCCAAAGGCACCGTTAGCCAAATGATCAAAGGTTGGCGCACCGCGTTAAACAGCAAGAATACAACGATAATCATCGCACCGAATCCCAGCGGCATAGTCGCGGCCAGACCTGCGTTTGCCTCAGCACTGCTGCCAAATTCACCTTTCCATTCGAACGAATAACCGGGCGGCAGATTGATCGCCTCAATCGGTGCGCGCACCGCATCAAATAGATCACCCGACAGCACACCCGGCGCATTGTCAGACTGTGCAGTGATCGCCAACTTGCGATCTACGCGGCGCAATTTGCTTGCCTCATACACCAATTCGAACCGATCGACGACCTGCGCGACGGGAACATAACCGCCTGCGACTTGGCTATAGACTTGGACATCGCGCAGCTTTGATGCGTCATCGCGACTATTTTCATAAGGGCGCATGACGATCGGGCGCAATTCCTCGGCTTCGCGGTAGACACCTATGCGGCTGCCTTCGAGATGCGCATAAAGTGCGTTCGAGATTTCACCCTGCGTCAGTCCCAAACGACGCGCATTCTCATTGTCGATCATTGGGCGCAAGATGGGTGTTTGCGCACCCCAATCGTCTTGGATCGCAATGCCACCGGCATCGGCCATCACGTCTTTGGCTTGCTGTGACAGACCGCGCAAAATCCGAGGATCAGGTCCATAAAAACGCGCCTCGATTTTTGCACCGCCCCCTGGGCCCAGCACAAATTTCCAAACTTTGGCGTTGGCGTTTGTGAAATTTGCATCAATCCAAGGTTGGATTTCAGTGCGCAAACCTTCGATCTGCTGATAGGTTTCAACGTCCACCAAAATCTGGCCGTATGCCGCGCTGGCATCATTCGCCGAATACGTCAGCATGAATCGAGAATGCCCACCACCGGCCACCGTGTTTGTGCTGGTCACCCCGTCAAGGCCGCGCACATGTTCATCGATGCGCAGCAAATCCGCCTTTGTTGTCCGAATATCCGTGCCTTCCGGCAAAGAGTAATCGATGACAAATTGCGCCCGTGTCGAGGACGGAAAGAAGCCCGCGGGCACCATAGACAACCCGATAATTGCCGTCGCAAATAGCCCCAAAACAATCGCAACAGTCACGAACCGCAAGCGGATCGCGGTTGTCAAAAGCGATCTGTAACCGCGCAAAATAGTGTTCTCGCCTTTTGGTTTCGTTTTGCTGGGCTTCAACATCAGCGTGCAAAAATACGGCGTTAGCCAGACCGCAACCAGCCACGAAAACAGCAGCGCAATCGAAATGGTCCAAAACAAACTGCCCGCATATTCGCCGGTATTATCCGGTGAAAACCCGATAGGGGAAAACGCAAGAAACCCCACGATCGTGCCCCCCAACAATGGCCATTTAGTTTGGTTCACAACCGCCGTCGCCGCACTGGCCGTGTCTTCGCCGTTTTGAACGCGCACCAACGTGCCCTCGACCACAACAATGGCGTTGTCCACCAGCATCCCCAGCGCGATAATCAAGGCACCGAGCGAGATGCGCTGCATATCCAAACCGTAGACATACATGCCCACAAGCGTGCCCGCGACGGTCACCAACAGGATGCCGCCCATCAAGATGCCTGATCGCAACCCCATAAAGATCAACAACGTACCGACAACAATCGCCAAGGCTATTACCAGGTTCATGACAAAGTCGGACACCGAAGTTTTGACCGTTGCGGATTGATCCGAGATGGGGGAAATTTCGATGCCGATGGGCCGGTCGTTTATCAGAGTGTCCATGCGGGCTTTGACCGCCTCGCCCATCTCTACGACATTGCCGCCGATGGCGTTTGAAATGCCCAAACCGATGGCGGGCTGGCCATTGCGATAGAGCAATTTTGATGCGGGTTCTTGCACGCCGCGTCGCACCGTCGCGATATCAGACAACCTAAAGGACGCGCCGGTTTGCGGATTAACCAATACCAGATCACCAATTGCGGTCACGGAATCTACCGCGTTTGCCGCCCGAAGCGTCAATCTGGTTTCGCCCGCCCGCAGGGATCCTCCGGGCGTGACAAGATTTTGCCCCTCAAGCACATCCGCGATTTGACCCGTAGAAATACCCATTTCCGTCAGGCGTGCTGGCGCATATTCAACATAGATAATTTCATCTTGCACGCCATTCAAAACGATCTTTGACACACCATCGACCAGCACCAGATCGCGCTGCAAATCCTTGGTGTATTCATAAAGTTCGGGCAGCGAATACCCCTCGCCGGTGACGGCAAAATACAACGCGAACACGTCGCCAAAATCGTCATAAACTTGCGGGTCCAGCGCGTTGGGCGGCAAGCCTGCCTGCCCATCTGTGATCTTTGAACGCATCTGCGTGAATTTCTGCGCCAATGCATCGCGGGTTTTGGTTCCAGCAATTTCGAACTCCACTGTGACAGTGCTGAGCCCCGGTGAAGATACCGACAAGATTTCTTTTACACCGGCCAGTTGTTGCAAGGTATCTTCAATTAAATCAGTGACTTCTTCTGCCACTTCTTCGGCACTTGCACCGGGATACGGGGTGACAATCTGTGCTTGGCGAATGATAAATTCAGGGTCTTCAAACCGCGGCAACGCGGTGTAGGCAAAGTAGCCTCCCACCAAAATGAGCAGGGTCGCAAGCGCTGAGATCAGACGCTTTTCAATAGCGAAACGGGCCAGATCCATGGGTTATTCTCCGACCTTGGTGATGGGCCTGATGACAGTCCCTTCGCGCAGAAATGACACGCCTGCGGTGACGATCATGTCTTTGGATTGCAAACCCTCGCTGACGACGACGGACGCGCCAGAAACATCGCCAAGCGTCACGTCACGGACCGTCACAGTGTTCGATTTTGCATCCACAACCCAGACAAATGCCCCGCCGTTCACGTTGGCGGCAATCGCCGTCAAAGGCACGCTGATACTTGGCATCGCAGCCTCGTTGCTGGCGACAATCACGCTGCCGACCATGCCAGGCAAAACTTGCGCGCCTTCGGGAACTTTGATCGAAACACGGGCGCGGTAGGTTTGGGTGCCTGCATCCGCTTGGGTCGAAAATTCAACCAATTCCGCAGGGACCGACGCCCCCGGACGCGCGTCCAATTCCACCACAGATGACGTGTCAGCCGCCGCGCTCCAGATCAAAACATCGGGGCCCGGCACATCAAAGGCCAGATCCACAGTCGTCAGCGTTTGCAGCAAAACGATGCTTTGGCCGGCTTGGATGTTCGTGAAATTGTCAACGTCACGACGTGCGACGATACCATCAAACGGCGCGCGCAGGGTTGCATCGTCAAGGTTGTCTTGGGCCCGCCGAAGCTGGCTATCCAGACCACGCAAAACGGCAGTCGCGGCCGCGATGTCTTCGGCACGCGCGCCCTCAAGGCCCAATTCCAACTCTTCTTGCGCTGCATTCAACTGTGCTGTGGCCACCTTGAGCGACGCCTCGTCTTGTTCAAGCTGGGCTTTGGAGACAACCCCACGTTCAGCCAACCGGCGGCTGCGTTCGACTTGTTCTTCGGCCTGCGTGACCTGCGCCTGCACCGCTGCAACCGACGCCTCAAGCGCTTTGATTTCCTGCGCCCGTGCGCCATTTTGCAACGCCTCAAGCTGTGATTGAGCCTGATCACGCTGACTGTTCAGTTGCTCAAGAGCGGCTACAAACGACCGTTTGTCGAGTTGTGCAATCACATCACCGGCCACCACAATCGATGACGCGCGAATGGGCAGCGCGATCACTTCGCCTGACACTTTGAACGACACTTCGGATTCCTGAGACGGCTGCACAATCGCGGGGTAACGACGCTGCACCGTGCTTGCTGTTTCTTGAACCACCAGAACCTTGGCAGGGCGCGCAGTGTCTTGCGCATGTCCGGCAGTTCCCGCAATAACAAAGATGGCGGCAGCAATTGAAGTGCGCATGGCAGCGTCCTTATGTGGTTTCCGTTGTTCTACTCTGATCACATATTGAGGTTGTACGAAAGGCGGTTGTCGATGAGTCTATTTGCTCAAATCACGTTCGGCACGGTGCTGCTTGGGGCGAGTGCGATCATTCATGTGCTGGTGCTGTTTGCGGTCCTGCCGCTGCTAAGACGCATCGCAAAGCTGCCGATTTTCAAGCGGGATTTGCCGCGTATCGTCGGGTTGGTCAGTATGATGCTGGCGGCTATTCTGGCATCCCACGGCCTTCAGATTTGGCTGTGGGCGGCAATTTGGCTCGGGTTTGGTGCGTTTTCGGAACTGCCTACCGCGCTGTATTTTTCGGCCGTAACCTACACGACGCTAGGCTATGGCGACATCGTGCTGGACCCCGACATTCGATTGTTTGCCACATTCAGTGCCGTTTGCGGTCTGCTTGGGTTCGGGATCAGCACGGCCTTTTTGGTGGGGCTGGTGTCGCGACTTTTGCCCGATTACTTTGAGGAGTGATCAAACCGGCAAGCGATCCCTGCACATCTGGTTTAGCATTCTCTTGCAGTTTGCTATACGGAATTGATCGACCAACCCCAAGGACGCATGCCCCCTCGTGATCACGTTTATCCATTCTTCCGATCTGCATTTGGGCAAGGCGTTTGGCCGCTATCCTGATGATGTGCAGGCGCGTTTGCGCCAAGCACGCGCTGACGTTTTGCCGCGGCTTGCAGCGTTGGCACATGAACACGGTGCCGGTCACATTCTGCTTGCTGGTGACACGTTTGATCAAACCACGCCTGCCCCGTCCGTCATTCGCCAGGCGTTGAATATGATGCGGGCCGCGGATCATGTAACTTGGGTTTTGATGCCCGGCAATCACGACCATGCCAATGCAACAGAGCTGTGGCGCCAAGTCGCGCAAGACGCCCCCGACAATGTCGCGGTGTTGCTTGACCCCATGCCATTTGCGCTGTCCGACGCGGCGATGCTGCTGCCCGCCCCCCCCGCCGAACGGCATCCCGGTCGTGATCTGACCGATTGGTTCGACACAGCGGACACATCAGACGCCTTGCGTATCGGGTTGGCCCACGGATCAGTCACCACGTTTGACACCAGCGAAGACGGCGCGTCTTCGGTGATCGCGCCGGACCGTGCCAAGCGCGCGGGGCTGAGTTACCTCGCGCTCGGCGATTGGCACGGGCAGCTGCAAATCGGGCCCGAAACATGGTACTCTGGCGCGCCCGAAGCGGATGGTTTCAAACACGCCAAAACGCCCGCCGCCTTGCTGGTCAAAATCGCTGGAAAAACCGCGTCGCCAGTTGTAACGTCACTGCCGACCGGTACGATTCACTGGCAACACGCGCAATTGGACATGACCAGTCAAGACGATTGTGTCACTTTGCATTCCGGCGTTTTGCCAACCTTGAATTCCCGTGCGTTAACCTTGTTTGACCTATCCGTCACAGGATCGCTGGGCCCACTTGCCCGGGTGACGCTTGAACAGGAAATTGCCAAGACCGCCCCCGACTTTTTGTGGCACAGGGCTGATCTTTTTCAGCTTGCGATGGTGCACAGCACCGATGATCTGGATACGATCGATCACCAAGGTGCCTTGCGGGCAACGGCCGAAACCTTAGCCGCCGAAGCCGCAGATGAACGCCTGTCCCCCGAAGAGCGTGCCACGGCGCAAGCCGCGTTGTCGCATTTGTTTACGTTTGCATTGGAGGCGTAGATGAAACTCATTGCGCTTCATTTGACCAACGTGCGTAAATTCGCCGGTAAATCGGCCTCTATCACTGGCATTGGCGACGGCGTTACGGTTGTGTCCGAGGCCAACGAGTTTGGAAAATCCACGTTCTTTGATGCGCTCCACGCGTTGTTTTTCGAAAAATTCAGCTCTTCTGCGAAGGCTGTGAAATCGTTGCAACCCTACGCAGGCGGCGCGGTTCATGTCGCGGCTGACGTGCAAATTGACGCCGGTATCTTTCGCGTCGAAAAGCGTTTCTTGTCCAAGAAAACGGCCAAGGTTACGCGACTGGTTGACGGCAAAATCGTCGCCCAAGAAGACGAGGCAGAGCGTTGGATTTCAACCCTTCTGGGCGTCGGTGGTGAAGGGCCTGCCGGCTTGTTGTGGGTCCGTCAGGGGCTGGTTGGCCTTGAACCTGACAGCACCAAAGAAAAGACGCAACTGACCGAAACCCGCCGCGATCTGTTGTCCTCTGTTGCCGGTGAAATCGACACGATGACCGGCGGGCGGCGGATGGACAGCGTGATGCGCCGTGTGGCCGAAACGCTTGGGGGCATCGCCACCAAAACCGGGCGTAAAACCGGCGCGTGGAAGGATGCCGCTGACACCGCCGATGCTTTGGAAACAAAATTGTCGGGCGTCACGTTGCAAGTTCACGAATTGGAAACTGCGCTGAAGGCCCGAAAGCAAGCTGATATCGCACTGAAAAGGTTGGATAATCCGGATGCCATGGCCAAGCGCGACAACGCCAAGAAAGCCGCCGAAACAGCCCTGCAAACGGCCAAAGCACATGCCAGCACTGTTGCCTTGGCCCAGCAAGAATATGACCTTGCGGGACTAAAAGCAGCGAATGCGCAGTCCGATCTGGATAGGCTTTTGAATGCACTCACAGCCCTCCAGAGTGCTGATCGCAGCGCCAAAGCCCGTGCATCCGACGCGGATCACGCCGCGGCGCAGGCACTCCAACAGCAACATGCGTTAGATGAGGCGCAGAAACGGCACGCCGAGGCAACTGCCGCGATCACGCAAGCGCGCCTGCGTCTTGACGCGTTGCGCACCCAAATTCGCGCGCGCGCCGCAAAGGCCCAGGCCAAACAATTAGCGACCCAAATATCCAAGGCGCACACCGCCATGGCCGATCGTGATGCCGCCCGCGCCGTTGTCAAAGCGTCAGGTGCCACGCCCGACTGGCTTCGATCTGTCGAGACCGCGCACACATCTGTTGCACAGCTTGAGGCCGCACTCTTGGCGCAGGCCACGCGCCTGTTCGTGCACTACGATGGTGACGCCCGGATCACGCAGAACGGATCAATCTTGCCGGCTGGGCAACCGGTTCACTTGGACGGTGACACGCAGCTTGATTTGCCGGGGATCGGGCAAATGGTCATTCACAGCCAAGCCGCCAATGCCGACAGCAAAGACCGCCTCAGCAAAGCACAAGCCGCGCTGGATAGGCTTTTGTCGGGTGCAAATATTTCCACGCTGGACGACGCACGGACCCTGATGCGCGCACGAACCCAAGCAGATGCCAAAGCCGAATTGGAACAAACGCGTCTGGATACACTGGCCCCTGACGGGCTGGACAGTTTGCGTGCCGCCCTTGCCGACGCCAATTTGGCAGCCTCGCAAGCGCATGAACAGCCTGTGCCGACAACTTCGGAATTAGAGGCGCATCTGGCCCAAACCGAACGCGATGAAGAGACCGCGCGTTTGGCGCTGCGCCAAGCCAACGCAGACAATGCGCAAGTTCGGGAAACCGCTGCCAAACTGCAAGCCGCAGCGACCCGCGCAGACGAAATACTGCAAAGCGCGACCGCAGACATTGGCGCGCCAGACACGCTTGATGCGCGCCGCACACAGCTTTTGCGCGATCAGGCAACCGCGCAAGCCGCATTGGAAACATCCCAAAGCACATTGGAAAAACTGGTGCACTCGGCCCCGGATCTGGACACGGCACAGGCCGAACTGACCCGCGCAACGGGTGCCGTCAACACGGCCCGAAACGAACGCACGCAGGTTGGCGAACAACTGGCAGCTTTGTCATCGCAAATTCGCACGTTGGCCGGGCACGGTATCGAGGAACACCGTGATCTATTGGTCGGTCAATTGGAAACAGCACGCAGCACCGAGGCACGCTTTGCCCGTCAGGCTGCCGCGTTGACCAGATTGCAAACCGCGCTGAACGACGAACGCAACGCGGCACGCGACACCTATTTTGGCCCCGTCCAAGAAGAGCTGAAACCACTGCTTTCGATCTTGCACCGCGATGCGGCCCTTAGCTTTGACAGTGACAGTTTGCTGCCCTCTGGCCTTGTGCGCGCTGACGCCCAAGAGAGCATGGATGACCTATCGGGCGGCACCCAAGAGCAAATCGCGATCCTGACGCGGCTTGCCTTTGCACGCCTATTTGCGCGTCAGGGTCGTCATATGCCGATCGTTTTGGACGACGCATTGGTCTATTCGGACGACGATCGGATCATCAAAATGTTCACGGCGTTGACGCGGGTCGCGCAGGATCAACAAATTCTTGTTTTCTCCTGTCGCCAGCTCGCATTTCAAGACCTAGGCGGGGCTAAACCGACCGTCGAGATTGTCGATATCTGACGGTTGCGTTTTGGTCGCGCCACGCAACGCAGCCATCGCAAGTCACGCGACGACGAACATTCCCGCCTTGATCCAAACATCTCGGGTGCCGCCTTGGGTTTCCCACGCTGCCCGCACCTGTTCACGCGGCGTGCCAGTGTGCGTCGCAAGGGTCGAAAGGGACGTGTCAATAGAATGCCCCTCGTGCAGGGTTTGCAAAAACAGATGCTGCGCAGCACTGATCGGAATCGTTTGCGTCAAGTAGTTTTTGCGCACCAACGCGACATGCATCGCATCCAAGGGCGGCAGCGACGCAGGCCGTTCTGCGCGCACGTCGTGGTAATACATAGCCACTGGAAAACGATAGCTGCCAAGCGACACCGCAGGCTGCAACCGCAACGCCGCATCCGGTGTTTGCAGTGTCGCATAGCCGGTCGTTTCTGCACCGGGTGCGTCAAACATTACAAACACTTGCCGTTCGAACCGGGCCAGATCGACCACAAAGTCGATCCACGTTTCGCGCGCATCCGCGCTGTCAGGTCGGTTAGATTGCAAAAATGCGGGGAAACGGCGCCCAAGGTCGTACAGCGTGTAGCTTTCTGGTGGGGCCGCAACGATGTATTCAGCAACAAAATCGTCAAACAACCCCTGCCCCAATGCGTGACACAAGGCGGGAAATTGATCGCGCATACACGAGACAATGCGCAGGAAAAAGCTGCGTTGATAAACGGCCAAACCGTCTGCACCTGAGAACCGAGGGTGCGATGTCAGCATGGCGTTTGCTTGGTTTTTTGGAACACCGGACGGCGCATGCAGCGCGTTTTGCATCCAGGATTGCAATTGTGAAAGGGTAAAAGACGTCTCGCTCACGTGGTTTCCATGACCACAGATTGCATAACGCTCGGCACCAAATGATCGACCGGATTTGACACGTTCGCCTGCCCGACATCGCCGCTCATGTTGATCATCGAGGGGTCAAACGTGCCTTTCATATAGGCCTTGGCCTTCAGTAACTCTGCGTGGCAATCCTCAAAGCTTGGGATATTTCCATCCCACTCCAGTAACGTCGAGGCACCACCGGTACGCGCCCACGCCAAGCGGTAAAGTTCCCAAACATCGGGCCGCACCGGTTGATCGTGCGTGTCGATAATATGCGTGCCGCAGTGTTGATGGCCCGCCAGGTGCATTTGCACCACACGGTCACACGGAAATTTGTCAATGTATGCAACAGGATCGGTGCCTGCATTAAAGCAACTGACGTAAACATTGTTCACGTCTAACAGCAGCCCACAGCCCGTTTCGTCCGTCAGCGCACGCAGAAAATCTGGTTCGTCCAGAGTGTCTTGGGCAAAGGTAATGTAGGTGCTAGGGTTTTCCAAAATCAGCGGTCGTTCCAGGAAATCCTGAACCTGGCGCACGCGATTTGCGACATGCGCCAGCGTTTCTTCGGTCAATGGCACGGGTAACAGATCGTGCGAATTCAACCCCATCACGCCTGTCCAACACAAATGATCACTGATCCACGCAGGATTAACTTCAGCCGCTAAATCTTTAAGTTTACGAAGGTATCCAAAATCCAACGGGTCCGTGCTGCCAATCGACATCGACACGCCGTGCAAAACGACGCGGTACCGTTCCGCAACTTCGCGCATCACTTGGCGCGGTTGGCCGCCAGAATCCATGAAGTTTTCAGAGATCGCCTCGAACCAGTCAACCTCTGGCCAATGAGTGCGAATATGTTCGAAATGAACATTGCGCAGACCCAGCCCAAGACCAAGCTTGGGCAAGGTTGCAAGCGTATCTTGAGACAGGGTCAACCGCAGCCGCCCGCACCGGAAAGGCCGCTGGCACCACAGGACGTCATGTTGCCGCGGTGAGTGTTGTCGTCAGAAATCCACAAATATGTCGGGCCAGTTTGCGCAAAAATTTCAGGCACGGCGCCCAGTTTCTCCGGCAGTTTCAGATCGGCAGGAACCTTGCCCGCCTGCTGTTTTGCCAACAGCTCTGTGCGCAGCGCGGGCCAGCGTTCTTTCTTGAACACTTCGCGCGCGCGCAACCAGACTGATTTGCCCTTGTTAGGGCCGTTTGTGCTGAAGCGTTCCGCGTTGATAGGCGTCGCGCATGACCCAAGCGAGCGGCAATCGTTTGTGCCCGGCTTGTCCATTTCCTCGCCCGTGCCGTACAACCCGCACCCGCCCTGATCGGCGCAGTTGTTTTGTACGTGGCAGGTGTGGTCGTTGCTGGTCGCGCAATATCCCTGCCCCGCGCAATCGTTTGGTCCACGCCCGTCAATTGGTCCGTTCAGCCCGTAGCGATCTGCCCCCGCGCAGGCATTTAACCCCATGCACGCGTGCAGTGGCACACCCGCAGGCACGACGCCCAAGTCTGGCATTTTGCCAGCCGCACGTTTTTGCGCGATCTGTGCTTCGGTCAAAAATACCGGCACCGTTGGCTTATCAAACGGGTTCGGATTTGGAACCGGCGTTCCGATGGTTGGTTTTGGTTTGTCAGTCATTCTCACACCTCGTGTGCTCGTGTTTATTCAAAAGGAAATCGGCGTTCATTGCCAGTAGGCAGACACATCCGGCAGGTGCATCGAATGCACTTTGCCATCTGGTGTCGTGTCCGCGGCGCAAATCGCGGTCTTCACGATGCTGGCGGTGTAGCTGTCTTGGCCAAAGGCGTTCATCACCTTTTCGCCCAATCGAACCAGCGTGCCGAACGCCTGATCCCGTGGTCCCAGATCGAAATTTTCGAACGTCGGAGCCAGAAACTGCGGCGGGTTTGCGCCGTTGTCTAGCTGCATGCCACGCATGTTCAAAATCAGTTTGTCCAGCACCCAAATCATCGAGCGATGCAGGCCCTCGTTAAAGAACTTGCGTTGGATTTTTGAATCGGGCGGCAGTTTGTACATCGTTTCCGTCATGATAAACATGTACGAAAACAGGCCATTACAGAAATCAGACAAGATCGCTTGGTTTTCATCCGTGTACTCCGCAGTCTTTGGATTGTCAGGGAAGTTAACCAAGAAAGGGTTCAGATCATCTTGGGTTATCGTCGGCTGAACCTGCGCGGGTGGCTGAGGGAACTGCGCCAGTTTTTCAACGTGGAACGCGTATTGCTCGAATTGCGCTTGCAAGGTCAGGAACTTGAAATAGTGTGATTCCTCTTCGCCAGATTGATCGTCTGTCTGGCCGTCTTCACCGCCCGCTGGCGCAAACCCTTCACCTTGATCACAGATCGTGTCAATCGCAATCATCGCCTGGATTTTGCTCGAAACCGAGATCAACGGCGTCGCCTCGATGTCTCCGATTGACGCGGCAAAGCTGTCTTCGGCATTTGGGAAAATCGCAACCGCCGACGCTGTGGGCGCATCATTCGCCTTGGCCCATTTTGGATCATTGGCAGGTGACGCAGGTTTCCACGGATCAAATTCCCCAGACGGGTACACCGTGTCGATGTTGTTGGGCGAATAGTTAAAATGCTGGATTTGGTTCGCAGCATTCCCCTGTTTAAAATCGTCATCCGTGATCCAATCGGAACAAATCAAGCAACGAATGTAGGAATAAAATTGCCCGATGCTGTCCCAATCGCGATCTTGAGGCACCGCATCAAAAGTTTCGGGGTATTCGATCTGCAAAAAGTGCCACAGCTGATCGTAGGTCAGTTTGGACAACGGAATTTGCACATCCGTTTGACCATGCGGACCGGGGGGACCAACGGGGTTGTGATACGGCAGACCCGTCGGGTACGGGCCTGGTGCCTTCATGTATAAAATCGGGTCCTGCCCCAATGAATACAGGATATTAGAGGATAGCGACATGTGCAGCATTTCCTCGACCGCAACGGACATAATCGTGCCAGCGGCCTTGTTCGCGTACAGGTCCATCGGGCGGATATTGTTGCCCGTCTTTTGCGTACGCACCAGCGAGTAATAGGTGAACAAATAGATCGGAATGGTCGCCAGCTCGATCTCGACTGCGGTCTGTAAATCCGATTTCAAGCGCGTGATCGCCTTGTCGCGGTTCCAAGTTGTGTTGATCTGGTCAACCAGTGTTTTTTCCGCAGCCGTTAGCTTGGTCACCGGATCTGCGTCTACACATTGCGTGCTCATGAATAATTTTCCTTCCCCGTAGAATAGACAATTTGGGGCCCCTTCGCGCATCCAAAGGGGCCGATTTTGAATTACATCTTGGTCAGTGTGTTCGTGGTGATGTGCGGGAAGCTGACCAGACCGGCACCCGTAATCGGGATGTCCATGTAAATCGTCTGGCTGTATTGCAGCTGTGTGAAATCGGACGAGCCGCCAAACGCCTCTAACCAATAGCTCGCCTCGTACTGGGTGACATTCGCCCATTTCTGTTCAAATTCAATGTTCGAGACAGGGTGTTTCGACGTCTTGGTGTCCACATTCAGCTGGATAAAGCTGGTGGCGGGCACGGCTGCAATCGCATCGATTAGCGGCTGGTTTGGATTGTTGGTAAAGGCCACGTTCGGGTTCTGATAATTGGCGGCCGTGTTGGCTTGGGTCGTGTACAGCGACGTGTCGACGCCTTTTGGCAACACCGGGGCCGAGGCCGGAATGACCGGCGATCCTGCCGTTGGGGTTACGCCGCCTGTGCCGTTCAAGGCCACATTCCCAGCGGCCAAAATCGAGTTCCCGTGCGGCACTGAGATTTGTTTGACCAGATTGAAAGGCTGCGTGGGCGGCGTAGAGTTGGGCAGAGGCGTGGACCCGTACGGCCCTGCAAACTGTTGACGATCGCTCAGAAACAACCACGATCCGTTTTCTGCGTGCACCAGACTGTCTTTGCCCGGCCCTTCAGCGAAATACACACGTTGCTCGTAAAACAGAGTATTTGCGACCTGAGTGCCGGTGCCGCCGCGATTGGGCGCGCTGCCGTGAATGGCGCTAAAGGTGATCTCTTCGTAGTAGCTGAAGTTCTTCAGAATGTAGCCCGCCGGCGCCATGTTGCCTTGCGGCAACGGCATCACGTTGTACGAATACGGGCTGGTCGGGCCACCCAAACCGGTGACAGGATTGTTTTTGTTGGTCCACGTGCCAACCAAATGTTCGATGGGCCCCAGCGACGTTGTGGGCGTGCCGGGGTTGGATTGGGCAGGTTCGTTGATCAAGCTGGCGGGAAACGTCGGAGCGACAGTGCTGCTCATGTAAAAATCCTTAAGTGCTGGCCAAAAACGGCGTGGCGAAATCGATCGAGTAAAATAAAGCGAAGCTGTGAAGCGTAAAATATGTGTGTGATGCTAAGTTGGCATTGAGCACAAAACAACAGTTTTTTTCGCGACATGCGGGAAATTTCTTGCCCTGCGGTTTGACAGGGCAAGACGTGGTTCAATCCGAACAATTCAGACGCCATAAAGTGTTATCAGGCAGATCTTTTTCCGGAATGCGCACAGCCACCAACGTGAATGTCGGCGCACCTGTGACTGGTCCGTCGGGGGTGTTTTGCACCTCTTTCAAAACCGCCGTAAGGTCGGCGTTGGTTTCGACTTTGTAACCTTTGCCGCCGAACCCTTCGGCCAGTTTGACGTAGTCCCAAATGTGGCCCTGCGGTACTTTTGTGATGCTCGAGAAATGCGGCGGCGGCGCGCCAACGCAATAGACATCTGCATTGATCAGCCATTGCTCAACCGCCATCACGCGGTTGTCCATGACAAAGACCACGCCGCCTTGGTGCAACTGCGCCATGGTGCCAAGTGCTTGAATCGTCTCGGCAAATGCTGTGTCACCCGTCACGGTGATCGTACGGCGCGGAGTATCGAGCGTGCTTTGCGCCAAGGCGACACCGGGCGTTGCCCCCACGCCGTAGCCAATTGCCGCCCACGCCAGTTGCGCGATGTAGCCGCGCGCCGCCGCTTTGACATTCAGCAACGCGACAAACGAAAATCCTGAATCTGCAACAATCTGCGGGTAGTTTTGCTCGTCAAATGTCTCAAGAAAATCATGCACGAGACGGGATTTGAAACTGTCCCACGTGATGCCTTTGTCGTCATCGCAGGCTTGGGGAACCGGAATATCCCACGGTGTGCCGCTGGCCAATCCGGGGAACGGCGCGTTGGCCAACGCCTCCGATTGCAGCGCTGAAATCATCGTATCAAGCAGCGGTTCCAGATCGACATTGCCCCAATACGCGAGCTGCCTGCCAACCAAAACCGCACCGTTGCGTGCTTGGATATGGGTCGGGCCAGGCAGGTGGCTGGCGGTCTCAGGATTGTAGTCAGGCGTCACAATTCCGAGGTAGTTAAAATCGGTGTCCTGCACACCCAACGCCACGACGCAGTCCGCCTCTTTCAGCAAATCCTGAAGGTTCTTTTGACTGCTCAGGCCCAGAAACGTACCAGCAAATCGCACGTCCGCGCGAAATTCCGACAGCACGCTTTTGCCCAAACCACTGGCCGCGTACGGCGCATCCGCAAGCTTTAGCAAGGTTGCGAATTTTTCCTCAAGGTTAAAGCGTGACACTTCTGAACCACCCATAAACACCAGCCGTTTGGCCGCCCGCATGTGGGCCACAATCGCTGATGCTGCATTGGCCAACGCCTTTTGATCCGGCGGTAATTTTGCAGGCACCAAAGGTGTTTTTGGCACTTTGATGCACGGCATGTCCGGCACCAGATTGACCAGTTCGATGTAGACGGGTTTGCTTTGCGTGATGCAGGCGCGCAGGGCTGCGTCGATCAGATCAGGGGCCGAGGCCGGATTGTCGATACGCACAGCCAAAGCTGTGACTTCGCGGAAAATCCGCAGATCCGATTGCGACCCATCCAGCATGTGGTGGTACAGCACACCTTGGTCACGCTGCGAATTATACTGCGCGATCGACGGGCTGCCGTTGATCACCACCAGCGGGACGTTTTCGACAAACGCACCCCCGACAGCTTGGGCCGCGTTGATCGCTCCGACGCCGTAGGTGAACGCAACACAGCCCACCGTGCTGGGCGTTGCGCGCCCATACCCGTCAGCGGCGTAGGTTGCGGTCATTTCGTTGTTGGGATGCACCCGCACAAGGCCTGCGTTCTTGCGCGGATCATCAAGCGTTTCGACCCAATCAGCGATGTAATCTCCGGGAATGGCAAACACGTGCCCGACCCCGATTTCGGCCAGTCGCTTGTTCAGATACGTGCCAACAGTTTCACCAATCAGGTGGTTGGCATGGGGGTTTTCGTCATGATGGGCATTCTGCCGAGGCGTGCTGTAATAGTGATTGCGCATGGTAATTCTCCTTTGCAAACATGGGAATAGAGCTGAAAGGCAGGCTTAGTAGCCCCACAATCCAACACGACGATGTCCACGTTTTGCCTCGGGTCCAACAGCCGCTTTGGCGGTTGTGACTGGCGTGCACGGATCCTGAGGCAGCGGGTTAATTCCAACTGTCGCAAGCACGTTATTGACCGAACGCAGTGATCCATTGACCCACCCGTGCATGTCAGAAATCGATTCATTACAGAAATGCAAACTGTCACGAGGGGCTGCAAGATAAGTGCGCACAGCACTGTCTTCGACGTTCAAGCGCCACTGGTGATAGGCAAATTCAAAGTCCTCTTGCCCGTCCCACAACCGGTAGCTGGTCAGAACTGGCGTCGGCACGTAGGTCACGCCAAACAGCTTGCCGATTTGTTCACGGGCCTGATCAACAACCGCTTGGGACGCGCCAAACAGCGTTTGCGGCACTTTGGCGTTCTGCGTGTCTTGCATTTCGGACGAGAACATCGGGCCGATATTTTGCAAGCCGTGCCAAAAATTGGTGTTGTTGAAATCGCAATAGATCGTCAGTGCCGCCGCCGCATCGCCGCGAATGTCAGGGCTGGATTGGTCGTCTGCACTGTCGCAGCGTGCGACGCGATCTTTTTCGGGCAACGCATAAAACGGATAGATCGAATTGATTGGCAATCCGGTAAAGCTTGGCCCAAATTGAACGGGCGGGCGCTGGGACAGGCCGTTTTCCCACCACGGGCTGTCAAAATACAGATTGATTTTCATCAACTTCATCCCCAGCGAAGAATGAATGTTGTCCCACAGTTTTTGGGCGTCGGGCGCGGCGCGCAAGGCCGGCGATTGCATAAACAAATCCTCCATTCCCTTGGTGGCGGCCGCGATTACCAAGCGATCTGCGCGAACGGATTTGGCCGTGCCGCCCGCGATCACGGGCGAGGCGTTCAGCTGATCAGGGGCTTGCGTCATCGACAAACGATACCCTTTGCCATCATCGATTTGATCCACATTCGTCGACAGCATGATGTCGACATTGCCGCCGTGGTCTTTCTCCAGACGCTTAACAACAGTGTTTGGCAGCGTGCTAAACCCTTTGGCAAAGGTGAAATACTGCGGATCAATCGGAAAATCCGCAAGAATCTGCAACGCGTCGCCTGCGTTCGCCATCGATTTAAACGGACCGGCAAAACCAATGGTTTCGGTCAGCATCTGGATACATTCTTCGGAATAACCCATGTCGCGCAGCAAACCCCACAACTGCCACTGGTTCAGGGTTTTGCCCTTCCACGTCACGACTTCGCGCACTTTGGTCCAGAATTCCGGCGGCTCGCCTGCTTTTTGGGTGATGCCGTTTTCGGTCAGGATCGTGTCAAAAGCGACGGTGACGATCTGGCTGGGGCTCAGGCCCTGCTCTTGGGTTTTCAGATCGTAAAGTTCGCTCCAGATCATGTTGTCAGACTCGACAGCATCCGCGACCGTGAAATTGTGACCGCGCAAGAAATAGCGGTTGGTGTCGTCCGCGCTGCCCATCGGGAAATCAACAATTTCGTCGCACAGCCCCATCGCTTTGATAAGGTTCATCAGCTCGTGCATGCCGTAGTTAAAACGCATGCCGCCTTCTTCTTCGCGCACCTGCACGCCGCCTTTGAAATCGATAATGTCTGTGTCCAGACGACCACCGGTGCGGTTCAGCCGTTCAACAATTGCGACCTTTAGCGACGGGTCGTTGTCCAGCAATCGCCATGCACAATAGAGCCCCGAAATACCGGCACCGATGATGGCGACGTCATAACTTGCCGCGTCCTGAATGTCTGAAAATGAAAGTGTGGACATCAAAAGTCTCCTGAAAAATGCTTTGACTTAAATGGGTGCCCGGATGAACGGGCGTCGCAAAATAGTCGGTGCTGCGCGCAAAATAGCACGCCGCAACGGGTGTAAGTGGTGTCAATTCACGCAGGTCGTTTGAGGTAGAGAGCGGCTGAACAAAATTGCAGCCAGAAAACAATAGAATGATAGCGTGAAAAATGGTCGATTGTTCAAAATGAATGCATCAACCCTAGGTTTAATTTTTTGACTTGGCAAGGGGGCAAAAACACGATTCTTGCACAAAAGCGCGACGGTTTGAATGTCACGCGCTGCGTGTTTGCGCACACAATTGGGTTGCGTCGCAAGGCCGGATTGTCGAGTGTCGCACAGGGACAAACGCTGGGGGGCGCATGAACATGCAAACGACACAGACAAAGGGTGCAGGCTACAATGCGGGTCTGATCATTCGCGCCGCACGCATCACGTCGGGGCTGTATTTGTTGGCGTATGTTACCAGTCACCTGATCAATCTCAGCCTTGGTCTTATTTCGATCCAAGCGATGGATATTGCACGACCTTATTTGACCGGAACATGGACAGGCCCGGTCATGGGGCAATTGTTGTCGCTGTCGTTGCTTGTCCATTTTGCACTAGGATTGTGGGCAATTTACAAGCGCCCGACCCTACGCACGAGCCTGCAGGACGGTGTGCAATTGGTCACCGGTCTGCTGGTCGTTCCGCTGTTGGCCACACATGCCATCGGGATTTCGATGCTGGATGGTTTTGGCGTCGATTTCAGTTTCAATCAAACAATTCGGCTGTTCTGGCTCAGCCAACCGACGTTGGGTTTGGTGCAGGTGGTAATGCTTGCGGTTGTTTGGGTGCATGGCTGTGCAGGTCTGTTCACGTGGCTTCGGTCCAAGGAAAATGCACGCAACATATTGGGCTGGCTGTATCCGCTGGCAGTGGCCGTTCCGGTTGTTGCCCTGCTCGGATACGCCGAAGCCGGTCGTGCGGTGCTGACCCAAGCCGAGGCACCAAAGGTAGAACAAGCTTACGAGGTACCGCGTCAAACGACAGAAAACCAACAGGCAGCTTATACCGCGACGCCCGCTCCTGTCGTGGATTATGCGCTGATCAAACAGGTCACAAGAACCGTCATTTGGGGGTCAATCGTTCTGGGCATCCTGACAGTTTTGGCGCGCTGGGTGCGTGTGTCTGTGATCAAATCAGAGCGGGTCAGTTTGATCCGCGACGGCGTTGGACCGATGCCTTCCACCTCTGCTCTGACGATGCTCGACGGGTTTCGCCAGAACGACCAATCGCACGCCAGCCTATGCGAAGGACGGGGGCGTTGCGGCACCTGCGCTGTGCGGATCCTGCAATCGGAATTCCCGCTGCCGCCGCCATCCCCCCTCGAAGCGCGCACATTGCTACGGATCAATGCGCCCGAAAATGCGCGGCTGGCCTGTCAGGTGATGCCGGCGGGCGGGCGAGTAGAAACTGCGCCGATGTATCCAGCTGACTACAGTTTTCACGACGACAAACCCGTTCTGCCCGACCCTGCGTTCGAGGTGCCAACATGATCGGTCTGCTCAAGCGCCTTTCGCTGATTTTGATGCTTTGCGTGCCCACACAGGTTTGGGCTCAGGACGCTGCTGTTGGTGATATCGACGCGCCGTCTTCAAACGATCTGCACGAATTTACCCGGCTGTTGGCGGATCAACGCATTCAAACCTGGATCCAAGATCAAGCCGACGATGTTGACGCTGAAAGCGAAACCAAAACAATTTCAGTGCGCGAGCAATTCGAAGTCTTTGCCGCAAAAACCGGACAGCGGGTGCAGGATTTGGGGGCCGCTTGGGCAGCAGCAGGGCATGCGCCGACAATGATTTCCGAGCGCTGGCAAGAACAGGTCACGCCAAATCGCAAAGTGCGCAGCCTGACATTTGTGATGATCTTTTTGTTCCTTGGTGCCGGGCTCGAATGGCTGCTGCGGCAATACACCAATCCGATCCGCAAACGGCTTGAGCATGGTGAATTCGAAACCCTATCGCAACGTGTCTTGGCAGCCTTTTCGCGGGCGGCATTGTCGCTGTCGGCCTTGATGGTTTTTGCAATTGGTAGCATCGGTGCTTTTGGCGCGTTTGACTGGCCGCCGTTGCTTTATTCCATGATCCTCAATGCGCTGGCGACGATAGTTGCCATCCGCGTTTTTGGAACCGTGCTTGTGTTGTTTCTCGCCCCTTATGTCCCCGCCCTTCGGTTGGTGCCGATTGAAACACCGTTGGCGCGCGGCATCGGGCGGACATTGTTCAGTCTGGCTGCATTGTTCATAGCTTACATCGCGCTGATCGATGTTTTCGAACGCCTCGCCAACCCTGAGTTTGGGGCCGCGCAAACTCCGGACGTCTTGGCGATGTCCGTGGGTTTTGGATTGGTCTGTCTGGCGGCAACATTGATTGCGATTGCGATCTGTTTTCGAATGGTGAAACGCCAGCATGGGCAGGCGTCGCGCAGCCACGGGCGTTGGTGTGCCTACATCAGTTTTTTAGCCTGCATCACGTTTGTGCTGTGGCTGTTTGATATGAAAATCGTGATGTGGAATGTCGCGCTGGTTGGCGGATTGATCCCCGTTCTGCGCTTGCTCGGCATTTGGGTGGATGCGGCTTTTGATCGTGCCATCGCCGATTTTCTGGCCAAAGTCGAAGCTGATCCAGTTCCCCTACCCGATGCGACCATTGAGGATGCTGCTGAACACATCACCCTGATTGATGAGGACGAACCAGAAGTGATCGAAATCATCGACCCGTACGAAACCTACCGCCCGATTGCGCAACGACTTGCACGGTTTGCAGCAATTGTTTGCGTCGGAATGTTGCTGGCCTTGATTTGGAATCTCGGGATTTTTGTGACCACTGACAGCCCAAATATTGCGCAACAGGTGTTTCGCGTATTGCTGGACAGTGCCGCCGCGTTACTGATTGCTGATCTTGTTTGGGTTTGGGCCAAGACCGCAATTGATCGTCGCCTTTCAGCCTATTCACCTCCGGTTGATGGATCAGCGCCCGGTCCCGAAGCCCGCATGGCGACACTGTTGCCGCTATTGCGCGTGGTGTTGATGGTCACGTTACTAGCCATCGTTATCATGTCGATTTTGTCGTCAGTTGGTGTCAACATCGCGCCGATTATTGCCGGCGCTTCGGTGTTAGGCATTGCCATTGGATTTGGCGCGCAATCACTGGTCAAAGACGTCGTGTCCGGGATTTTCTTTTTGATCGATGATGCGTTTCGCGTCGGTGAATATGTTGAAATTGATCAGCTGCGTGGCAACGTTGAGAAAATTTCGATCCGTTCTCTGCAAATTCGCCATCACCGCGGTGCCGTGCACACCCTGCCCTTTGGTGAGCTGAAATCGATGACCAACCATTCGCGTGATTGGGTGATTATGAAGCTTGAATTCCGCGTGCCGTTCGACACGGATTTACGGCTGGTCAAAAAGCTGATCAAGAAAGTTGGCGCGGAATTGAAAGCGAACGAAGTTTACGGCGACAGCATCCTGGAGACGTTAAAGTCGCAGGGCGTCCGGCGCATGGAAGAATTCAACATGGTTGTCGGCGTGAAATTCATGACGCGTCCGGGCGAACAATGGCTTGTGCGCCGTGATGCCTATCAGGGCGTGCGCGACATTTTTGATGCCAACGGAATTCGTATGGCCGAACGCAACGTGAAGGTCGAAATCGAAGGTGGCGACGATCTGACCCCGGATCAACGCCGCGCGGCATCAGCAGCAGCGCAGGAAGCCTCGCAAAATCAGCTCCCGCCCGGTCCAATTCCGGACGAGCCTTAAGGCTCGCCGTCAGCCGCCAATCACGTCAATTCTTAAAGACAAATTCATCTTCGCGCAGGAAACCCTCAAGAAAATGATCCGAATATTGCGGGCTGCTGACTGAAACACCGGTTGATGAAATCGAGTTGCGCAGCCCTTCGGACAATGCGGACTGAATCATATCACGCATACCACCGTCCTGAAGAGCAGTCTGAATCAAGTCCCGCATGTCTCGTGGGTCGGGGTTCAGCAGGTTTCGGCGCAGTTCAATTTGCTGCATCGCTTTCACGAAAACATCGTGGATCACCGCAGGCGACAAATCATCCTTTTGTAAAAAGTCACTGCAACCTTGGCGAAACGCGGATACGGCAACGTCTGTTTGGCTTTGCCCGGTCACCATGATCGTTGCCGCCTCTTTGTTCGCTTTGTGATCTTGGATCACTTTAAGCGCCTGCAACCCGTCCTCATCCGCCAAATGATAGTCGATCATGATCACATCAAAGGTGTTTTCATCCAGCTGATTGGCCATTTCAGTGATAGAACACACTTCTGCTACATCCAGTTGCAGTCCTGCTTTTTCTGTAAAACGTCTGATACGTTTGCGATCAAATGCATCATCGTCCAAAATCAATGTTTTCAAGGCATTAGGCTGCCTTCCAAAAATTGGCGTTCGCGTTTCTGCAACTTGTAACATGACTTAACCTCAAAATGGTTGATCCTACTTTCGATGAAGATAACGAAAAGCGGTTGACCATTGGTTAGCGCGTTCACGTTTTGTCCAATCGTATTCGTTCAATTTGCCATAAATAGACGGCGCCCTGCCTTTATCAAAAAAACAACCTTTATCAAAAAACAACGTTGGGATTTTCGTTTTTAAAAGAGATCAGAGTGGCTGATCTTTTAACAACAACGCTTCGATATCCGGCGTTGAGGCGGCCGTCAGGATGTCCGTAAAATCACCCTCAGACAAAATGGCGCGCGCCGCGTTGATTAGAGCCCCCGTGCTGACGCGTGCAAGGCCGGACCCAAGCGAAATCCGCGCCACCCCCATCGCTGCATATTCGACCCGTGTGGTTTTTGCAAAACGCCCCACTGCCAGCACGTTCACCGGTTTATCCGTGCAATCGATCAATCGCTGAACATCTTCCAGCGATGGTGGCATTGGCGCATACAGGCAGTCGGCCCCCGCCGCATCAAAGGCACGCAAGCGCCGCAGGGCCTCGTCTATGTTATAGACACCGTTCATCATGCCATCAGCGCGGGCCACCAAGACAAAATCATGTGGCAATGCGCGCGCCGCTGATACCGCGGCTTTGATCCGTTCAACCGCCAAGTCAAAGTCGTAAAACCCGCGATCCGACATGTCCGTGTCTTCGATTGAAACGCCTGCCAGCCCGATTTCAGCGGACAAGCGGATCGTTTCGGCAACGGTTTCAGGGTCAACACCGTAGCCGTTTTCGAAATCACCCGAAACCGGCAGATGGGTCGCGGCCACGATATCTTGGGCTTGCGCCATTGCCTCGTCCCGCGTGACATTGCCCATATCGGGGCGCCCCAGTGTGTAGGCGTGACCGTTCGATGTGGTGCCAATCGCTTCGGCCCCCAACGCAGTCAGAACCTTAGCGCTGCCGATATCGTGGGCATTTGCCAGTACAAACGGAGCGCCACGCCGGTGTAATGCGCGAAAAACCTCACCAATATGCATCTCAGGTCTCCTTTTGTTGCGCGGATTTCACCCACTGCGGCCCCGTTCCATACACTATTACCGAGCAGCACTGATCTGTCTAACACATCCTGAAATGACCCTGCGCGCGCCCTTTGTGCGCCGCATTTGCACGCGACGATACGCCCTCGAGCACAGTAAAAGAGGACCGCGATGCCAATCTTGCATGATCCAGAAAATCCGCGTCACGCGCGGCTGTTTGAACTGCTGCGGCAGAACGATGTGGTCGAAACCATGGCATCCCGTGTCCATGATTTTAACATCAGAAAAGTGAACCAAGACGAGATGGACGTGATCAAGCGTGTCGCGGCACGATCGATGCAGCGCGTGAACTAGAACCAGATTTTCACTTTAACTGTCGCCCTTAAAACCCAATGCCACAACAAATTTTTCAGAACTGTCAGAGCGCGATGACGCCGGTTTAAAGTTGTGCACCTTGGTGAACCGTTGCTTAAGCACCTTTTGCAAATCGCCTTCAGCGCCGCCCGCCAGAACCTTGGCGATAAAGGTACCACCCTCTTCTAGCACGTCGAACGCAAAATAGGCGGCCGCTTCGCACAGCGCCATAATTTTCAAGTGATCGGTCTGTTTGTGCCCTGACGAGGACGCGGCCATGTCCGACATCACGACGTCCGCTTTACCGCCAAGCCATTCTTTGACCTGATCGTCAGCGCCTTCGTCCATGAAATCAAGCACGTGCAATTCGCAGCCCGCGATCGGTTCCATCACTTGCAAATCGACGCCTAGAATCGTGCCAATGGCTTTGCCGGATTTTTCGCCCAAAATGTTAGAGCGTTTGACCGCCACCTGACACCAGCCACCGGGGGCCGCGCCCAGATCGACGATGCGCGCGCCAGGCACCAGAAACCGGAATTTATCGTCCAGATCCATGATCTTGAACGCCGCGCGCCCACGATAGCCTTCGGCCTTGGCGCGTTTGACATACGGGTCGTTCAGCTGGCGCAACAACCAGCGCGTCGACGAATTAGAACGCCCGCGTGCGGTTTTGACTTTGACCTTCAGGTCGCGTTGTCCACGCCCTGAATCGTTTTTGCCCGTTGGCGTTTTGGAATTGCCGCTTGGGGTTACGGGCGGTTTTGGGGTCTTTGCCATTTTACAAGGCTCCGTCTGAAAGGACGCCATCGGCGCTCATTTGTGCGTATAACAGGCCCTCGCGCAGACCGCGATCCGCAACTGACAACCTGTCTGTGGGCCAGCAGCGCATCAGGGCTTGCAAGATTGCGGCCCCCGACATGATCAACGCCTGACGGTCCTGGCCAATGCGTGGATCAGCGCGACGGCCGGTGGGGCCCATGTCCAGATAGCTTTGGATGACTTTGTCGATCTGGGCCGACGACATCGACAGCCCGTCGACTTTGGTGCGATCATAGCGGCGCAGGTTCAGGTGGCTGGCGGCAACCGTGGTCACAGTGCCCGAGGTGCCGACGATCTGGAACCGCTCGCGGGCTTTGGTGTCGTGATAGGGCGAAAAGTCCGCGAGGTTTTCCTCGAAAAACCAGCTCATCAAGGCGAAACGGGCTGCATCGTCTTCGACATCGTTGAACTGGTCACGCAGGGTTGCAACGCCCAAGGGCACACTGATCCAGTCGATAACACGCGCCGCTGGCAGGTTGTCGGTCCCTGCCCCGAACCCCGATTGCAAACGCATCACCGATTGCGCACGCTGCTTTTTCGGCACGCCGCTCATGTCGATCCAGACCAGCTCGGTTGAACCACCGCCGATATCAACCACCAACAGGTTTTCGGTTTTCCGGCTGACAAGCGGCGCACAGGAAATCGCGGCCAGACGCGCCTCTTCTTCGGTTTCGATAATATCGAGGCGCAGGCCGGTTTCGCGGTGCACCCGTTTGATAAACTCGGATGCATTCAGCGCGCGCCTACAGGCTTCGGTTGCGACCAATCGCATCCGTTTGACTTTGTGTTTGCGCAGTTTTTGCTGACAGATACGCAGCGCCTGTATCGTGCGCGTCATCGATCCGCGCGACAATCGCCCGGTCTTTTCCAACCCTGCGCCCAATTGGACAGACTTGGAAAAACTATCAACCACATGAAACCCACTGCCCTTGGGCTGTGCAATTAGCATGCGGCAACTGTTCGTTCCCAGATCCAGCGCTGCATACAACGTCGAGGACCCGGGTTTCACCGGTGCAGGGCTCAGAGCCTTACTATGTTCGAGCGCGCCCGCACCATCGGGACGCTTTGGCGCCATGGTTCGCGCCTTTCATATAGAGTTGGGGCAAGGATATGTGTTGCGACCCTCCGGCGCAAGGCACTGTCTTGATTGATTGGCGCGATAATACCGGCAGTTGTACGCATGCTTGTCCTCATTATGACCATGAAGATTATGATAGCCACCGCCACTGGCAGCCTTGCACGCAACAGAATATCCAGACGGCAGGATCAAAGGTCGCTCATGGCCGCGTTTCTGTCGAAAAACGGCGCCATGATTGCTGCTGCGTGAATTAGTTAGGCCAAAGGGAACATCGAGGAATCACCACATGCCAGACGTCACCATTGTATATTGGCGCGACATTCCAGCCCAAGTGATTGTGGGCAAAGGACGTCGTGGATCAAAGCGCCAGCTTGAGGAACGCTTTGAGCAAGCGATTGACCGTGCCGCCATGAAAGTGAACGCCAAAGACGCCGATGCGTATCTGGCGGAATGGCGCAAGGCAGCCCCTTATTCTGTTGACGGCGACCCCGATGACATCGTCGAGGCCGAAGCCACCCGCCTGCACACCGAATACGACCAGGATCGTCTTAAGCAATTGATTGCAAACGATGGCTGGTCTTGATCCTAACAGTTTGAAAGGAAAGCTGATGGCTTTGCTGAACTTCCGCAAGAAAACTCCCGAAGGTCCGGTGTCCGGTGCGCTTAGCGCCGAAGTCGAGGCCTTTTTGCAAGGCTATTCCATCGAAGTGATGCCGCGCACCGCCGCTAAGGTTGATAATTTCGCGGACATCTTGCCCAAAGGCACCCGCGTTTACATCGCCCACATCGAAGGCACGCCGATCGACGAGATGGTTGACACCGCCAAGCGGTTGAACGCCGAAGGCTTTGACGTGATGCCGCATTTCCCCGCGCGCATCATTGCCGACCAAGCAATGCTGAACGACTGGATCGCGCGCTATGCTGGTGAGGCTGGCGTGAACCAAGCCTTGCTGCTGGCCGGCGGCGTCGACAAACCACACGGTGATTTCGAAAGCTCGATGCAGCTGTTGGACAGTGGTGCATTCGACAAGGCAGGCTTCAAACGTTTGCACGTTGCAGGTCACCCTGAGGGCAACAAAGACATTGATCCCTCTGGTGGGATGAAAAACGTCGATGACGCGCTGCGTTGGAAACAGGATTTCTCGAACCGGACGGATGCGAAAATGGCTCTGGCCACGCAGTTCGCATTCGAGGCAGGTCCGATCATTGAATGGGCCGATAACCTTAAGGATGCCGGCATTGATCTGCCGATCCACATTGGTATTGCCGGTCCAGCCAAGCTACAAACCATGATCAAATTCGCCATTGCTTGCGGTGTTGGCCCCTCTTTGCGTGTGCTGCAACGCCGCGCCAAGGACGTCACCAAACTGCTTTTGCCGTTTGAGCCGACCGAAGTGATTTCAGAGCTGGCCGCGCACAAAGCTGCCAACCCTGATTTCAACATCGAGCAGGTCCATTTCTTTCCACTGGGTGGCATCAAGACCAACGCCACTTGGGCCATCGAAAACGGCGGTTCTGCTGCAACACCCATGAACGACGCGTAATTCACGCATATTTAAGGACACATCTATGACGCGCACGATCGTCGAATCCAAAACCAAAACTGCCATTATCGGCTTTGACCAGCCGTTCTGCGTCATTGGTGAACGTATCAACCCCACGGGCCGCAAAATCCTGTCCGAAGAACTGGAACGCGGCGATTTTTCCCGCGTTGAGGCTGACGCCGTGGCCCAAGTCATGGCCGGTGCCAACATTCTGGACGTGAATTCGGGCGCTGTGTTTTCCAACAAAATGGCCGAAGATCCACGTTATGCGGACAACAACTTTGTTGAGCCCACTTTGATGAAAGAACTGATCGAACGGGTTCAGGCCATCGTCGACATCCCGCTGTGCATCGACAGTTCGGTACCCGGTGCCTTGGAAAATGGCCTCGCCGCTGCCGAAGGTCGCCCGCTGCTGAATTCCGTCACCGGCGAAGAAGATCGCATGGAGTTGGTCCTGCCACTGGTCAAGAAATACAACGTTCCGGTTGTGGCGATTTCCAACGATGACACCGGTATTTCCGAAGACCCTGACGTGCGTTTTGCCGTTGCCAAAAAGATCGTCGAACGCGCCGCTGATTTCGGCATTCCTGCGCATGACATCGTGGTCGACCCACTGGTGATGCCGATTGGCGCGATGGGCACTGCCGGCTTGCAAGTGTTCGCCTTGGTGCGTCGTTTGCGCGAAGAATTGGGCGTGAACACGACCTGTGGCGCATCGAACATCTCGTTCGGTTTGCCCAACCGTCACGGCATCAACAACGCGTTCCTGCCAATGGCGATGGCGGCTGGCATGACCTCTGCGATCATGAACCCGGTGGCCTTGCCCATCGGCCCTAAAAAGATCGAAGAGAAAAAGGCCGAAGTCGAAGCCGCGGGTATCGTTTTGCCAGCGGACATGACCGACGAAGCCTTTGTGCAGATGTTCGGAATGGGGTCGACCAAGCCACAATCGGGCAAGGAAATGGAAGCCATTCGCGCCGCCAATTTCCTCACTGACAACGACGCGCACGGGTCCGAGTGGATCAAAGCCAACAAGATCGCCCCAAAAGCCGGTCAAGAAGGTCGCGGTCGCGCTGGTCGTACAGGTGGTCGCCGCCGCGGCTAAAAACCACCCTCTTTTCAAACGATTAAGCCCCGTTGCAATTCTGCGGCGGGGCTTTTTGTTTACGTGTTGGAAGCCGATTTTCAAAAAATCAATGCTATCGCGAGTTTGAGTAACCCTGTCTTAACGCACAGTCCGCTACATCTGCTTCACTCTTGATCCGAATGAGGGAGATTTTGATGAACACGATGTCTTTGGGTGCGTTTGCTTGGCCACAAGGGTGCACGTATGAGTGACCCCTTCAAGCTTGCCTCGCGCCTCGACCTATCCGCCTCACAGGGTTTGGTCGCGCATCTGCTATCAATCCCCAAAAGCAGTCCCACGGTTCTGGATGCCAGCGAGGTGACCCACATTGGCGCGCTTTGCGCCCAAGCACTGATGGCTGCCGGCATTCGCAGCACCGCAGCGGGCGGATCATTGGACATTATCAATACAAATGAACGCATCGAAACCCAATTGGGATCGATGGGTTTAACACTCAGTTCTATAATGGAGGGCCGAGTATGAGCCTTGAAATACTTGCGGTCGATGACAGCCGCACAATGCGCGAAATGATCCGCCTCGCCTTGGAACCTGCCGGATTTACGGTGCATACGGCCGATGACGGCGTGCACGGCGTTGAAGTGCTGGAAGGCAAGATGCCTGACGCAATCATCACCGATATCAACATGCCGCGTATGGATGGATTCGAGTTTATCAGTGCCGTGCGCACCCAAGAAGATCATCGTGCGACGCCCATTCTGGTGCTCACGACCGAAGCGGCACCAGAGCTGAAAATACGTGCGCGCACTGCAGGTGCCACCGGTTGGATCGTAAAGCCATTTGACCCGGCAAAACTAATCAAAGCTCTTCAAATGGTTGCAGGCTAGGACACAACGCAATGACTGATGCACCAGACCCAATGGCCGAGATTCGCGGTTCTTTCTTTATCGAATGTGAAGAACTGCTTGAGGCAATGCAGGATGGCTTGCAAGAGATCGAAAATGGTGGTTCGGATTCCGAAACTATCAACGTCGTCTTTCGTGCGGTTCATTCGATCAAAGGTGGTGCCGGAGCGTTTGGGTTAGAAACGTTGGTTCGCTTTGCGCACCGTTACGAAACTGTAATGGACGCAGTGCGCTCAGATACCTTGGACGTCGACACCGATATTCTAAAACTGTTTTTTCGATGCGCTGACCACCTTTCTGACCTTGTGCGTTGCAGCCGTGACGAGGACGCCTTTCCAGAAGAACAAGGTCGTGAACTCATTGATTTGTTGAACAATTCAATCGGTGAAACGGAACCAGCAGACGAGCCCGAAGTTCAGATTGATTTTCAACCTATGGGGCTCAATATCAATCTAGATTTAGACATGGATGGTCCAGACTTATCCATGGATTTGGATGTACCGGTTTTTGAGATTCATTTTGCCCCGACTGCAGAGCTTTTTGAAACTGGAAATGAACCCTTTTTAATCCTACGCACTCTTCAAGACCTTGGGCCTTGTGAAGTAACGTGTTGTACGGAAAAATTGGTTCCACTTGAGCAAATTTCACCAGAAACTCCGTATTTGTCTTGGGATATCGTCTTGGCCGCAAATGTGGACATCGATGAAATAATGTCTGCCTTCGAATTCGTCGACGGTCTTTGCGAGCTCAAAGTTGATCAACAAAACCTTAGCACTCTCGCGCCTGAACTTTCACCCCTAGAGGTTCTGCCAATCCTCGAAGTTCTTGACGTCGCTCCGCCCCCCCCTTTGGCAACAGTTCCTCCTCCCCCCAAGCCAACTCCAAGTGCGGTAAAATCAGTGGTTCGGGTCGATCTCGACCGTATTGAACGTCTTGTTAACTTGGTTGGAGAGCTGGTCATCAACCAAGCGATGCTATCCCAAAGCCTCGAATCTGCGGGTCTTTCGCCGCACTCAGATGCGATGAACGGACTTGAAGAGTTTCAACGCCTTACCCGCGACATTCAAGACAGCGTCATGATGATCCGCGCGCAACCAGTAAAATCCCTCTTCCAGCGCATGTCCCGGATTGTCCGTGAATCCTCCGCAGCCGTGAACAAGGACGTTCGTCTGGATACCGAAGGTGACACAACTGAAGTAGACAAAACTGTCATCGAACGCCTAGCTGATCCATTAACACACATGATCCGCAATGCCGTCGATCATGGTCTCGAATCAACGGATCAACGCACAGCATCGGGAAAGCCACCACAGGGCAAGATTTCCCTGACTGCCGCGCACCGGTCTGGGCGGGTCGTCATTGAAGTTTCCGATGACGGTGGCGGCATCAATCGTCCAAAAGTGCACCAGATTGCAATCGACAAAGGGTTGGTGCCTGCTGACGCCACACTCAGCGACAGCGAAATCGACAATTTGCTATTCTTGCCCGGCTTTTCAACAGCCAGCGAAGTCTCCGATCTTTCCGGGCGTGGCGTTGGAATGGACGTCGTTCGAACGGCAATTCAGGGCCTCGGCGGGCGCATTACAATCACATCTCAGGAAGGAAAGGGAACAACATTTTCGATATCCCTACCTCTGACACTGGCAGTACTGGATGGAATGGTCGTTCAGGTCGCTGATGAAACAATGGTTTTACCTCTAAATGTTGTGGTGGAAACGCTAACGCTAACCGAAACAAACTTGGATCAAGTTCGACCTGGTTTGGATGTCGTGCGCATCCGCGGAGAATTTGTACCTCTGTTCGACCTCGGCGTATCGCTTGGATACCGCTCAGCTTTGGACAACTACATTGATGCGGTTGTTTTACTGATCGCCCATGAAGACAACAGCCGCGCGGCTTTAATCGTGGATGAAATACTGGATCAGCGCCAGGTCGTCATCAAGGGTTTGGACGATAGCTTTTATCGCGCGCCCGGTATCGCTGCCGCGACCATTTTGGGCGATGGGCAAATCGCCTTGATCCTTGATCCAACAGACATAATCGATCAAGCCCAAGAAATATCTCCAGTCAAAAGAGCGTCATAAAATGGAAAATATCAACATGAATGACATTGACACAAGTGCTCCTGCAGAGCTTCTAACTTTCCGCATAGGTGACCAGGAGTATTCACTAGATATCATGTGCGTGCGTGAAATTAGAGGTTGGACCAAGACAACACCTCTGCCGCATGCACCTGCCTACATGAAAGGTGTGATCAATCTTCGTGGAACTGTATTGCCAGTAATGGACTTGGCAGAACGCTTGGGTATGGGGTCAAGTGAACATACAGACCGAAATGTAATAATCGTGGTCAAACACAATGAAAATATGACAGGCCTTTTGGTAGACGCGGTTTCAGACATCATTGCCTTATCAGACGATGATCTACGCCCGCCACCTGAGGTTGGTGGAACCAGAGGAACCGGCGTAATCAAGGCTTTGACATTAAGGGACGAAAGGATGATCCGCGTCCTGAATCTCGCTAGTGTACTTGAATTCGAGTCTCTAGATGCTGCGTAACTGATGCGTCCTAATCTGTTGCTCCTGAAAACACCACAACAGGAAAAACGCATCTGCTTAGCTGCAACAAAATTCATTGATCTTTACTAAAATACTCACCGAAATTTCGAACCGACCGAATACATCAGAAGTGGACCCCAAATGGCCTTGCGAGACCAGATCAGAATAATGGTTGTTGATGACATGTCCACAAGCCGAGGCTTGATTACGCAGGCGCTTGATGCATGCGGCGTGCAGCATGTGTCGACTGCAGAAGATGGATCTGATGCGCTCCGCATTTTAGCAAGAGCACCGGTTCATCTCGTCATTTCCGACTACAACATGCCGAACATGGATGGTCTTCAGTTACTGCACCAATTGCGCAATGGCGCTAAAACAAAAGGCGTTGGATTCATTCTGATCACGGGGCGCGCAGAGCAACAGATCATTGATCACGGGAGAAAATTGGGCATGAACAATTTTCTGAAGAAACCCTTTGAACCTGCTGCCCTTCGACAATGCATCGAAACTGTGGTTGGGCCACTTTAGATATGACAAGCCCTACATCTTTGGAAACAGACTTGTTAATTGACGTTGTTTTGGCACGTGTTGCAAACCACATGACACATTTGGCAGAAACGTTGGCTATTACTGAAACAGCAGTTTCTGATCATTTCAATGAGGTATTGGCAAATGACACCAACATGTTTCAGGATGTCCAAAACCTTGACTACTTGCACCAATCCATGACCGATACAGCAACCTTACTAAGCTATCTCAGTAGAGGGTGCCGGAAACAAACAGAGTTTGTCGATAGCTTGAAGCTGGAGACGACGCGAGCTTTGGTTCAAGGAAAACAGATACAAACTAGCACACACCAAAGCGGAAACATTGATCTATTTTAACAAAGTCCGACGTACCAGTTTGTATACTTCACTGCTAAAATACAGCTTACAGTTCTGACGCTATCATATCTTTGTACAGTTCTCGAATTCGATGAAAAATTGGGCCGGCCTTTCGGCCTCCAATTACTCGACCGTCGATTTCGAAAACTGGGGTCTGTGCTCCAAATGTACCTGTCAAAAACACTTCGTCAGCACTGTAAGTGTCTACCAAAGAAAAGTTACGCTCAAACACAGGAATTTCGTTTTTACGGCAAATATCAATAACTTTTTGGCGCGTAATGCCATTCATGCAAAAGTCCCCTGTCGATGTCCAAACTTGGCCTCTTTTGACAATAAAGAAATTGCACGCGTTGGTTGTGTTCACAAAACCAAACGGGTCGAGCATTAATGCTTCGTCTGCCCCTGCACGGATGGCATGATTGAGCGCAATAATGCAGTTCAGTTTGGAATGTGAATTTAACTTAGCGTCTTGTGTAAGAGGCAATCCACGATGATGCGGCACGGTGTGAAGACGAATTCCCTTTTCGATCACACTGTCGTCGGGCTTGGAATGCTCTGCAATGATAACAATTGTTGATCCAAAAACACTAAGATGCGGGTGTTGAAATGGTTTCCGCTTCTTCCCGCGGGTGACCATCAATCGAATATGTGCGTCTGTTTGCATTTGATTTGCCGACAGAACTTCCTGAACAGCTTGAACTAGTTCTCGCCGGGTCATGCCAATATCCAGATCGATATACAGCGCCGCCTCGAACAAGCGGTCCAAATGTTCGTCCATGAACGCGATATGCCCGTCGTAAATACGCATACCTTCCCAGATACCGTCCCCTAACATAAAACCACTGTCATAGACCGACACCACCGCCTGTTCGCGCGGAACCAATTTACCATCAACGTAAATCAAAATGTCGGCATTGCGCACATCTTCGGGTGCGTCATGCGTCGATACATGGTCATTCTCAGGCATCTTGCATCCTCTTTTGGCTCGGTTCGCTTTTGTGCAAAGAGCGCGGTTTTGCACCTTTGGTCAAGTTGCAAATGGCTGGCGTCGGCCAGCGATTTGCGCCAATCATGTATCTCATGAATGATGCAATCGAAATTTCCTGCGGTCCATTTACTGCCCGTCTTCTACCTTTGGGCGCAACCCTTAGCAGGTTCCAATACCATGACCGGGATTTGGTGCTTGGCTTCAAAGACCCATCAGACCATTTGACGATTCCAATTTACGCAGGCGCAATGGTTGGTCCTGTGGCCAATCGTATTACCAATGGATGCGTTCAAATTTCGTCCCAGACCCATCAAATGCCGCGCAATGAAAATGGCGAAACAACGCTGCATTCGGGCGATGATGGCCTGCATGCGCACCGATGGAGTGTCGTTTACCAACAATCAAATCAAGTTTTATTCGAATGCATGCTCGCAGACCAAGCCTGCGGCCTACCTGGAAATCGCACTATTACAGTCGAATATCTGCTAGATCGTAGCGGGTTGCAGGTCAATATTTCAGCCAGCAGCGACGCCAAGACCCCGATGAACATCGCGCACCACCCCTATTGGACGTTGGAAACGGATCTGGCGCGGGCAAAACTTACATTAGCAGCGCAACATTTCTTGCCAGTTGATGCTCTTGGACTGCCTACGGGGGCGATAGAAACCGTCGCGGACACGCCGTTTGATTTTCGGAATGCAGAGCCAATCGGCGCAGCATCCCAGCTTGATCACAACTATTGTTTGGCCAATGGCCGCCGCAGCATCCCACATCTTGCCGCAAGCCTAACCGCCGTCGACGGATTAACGTTAGACATCACAACAACAGAACCCGGTCTACAGGTTTATGCCGGATCTGGCCTGCCTGATTTGGCAAAAAACCGCACATTTGGCAGTAAATCTCAAGCCAACGCAGCGATAGCGCTGGAACCACAAGGTTGGCCTGACGCCCCAAATAACGACAATTTTCCTAGTATTTTCATAGATGTAGGGGATGTCTACCGGCAAGAAACCCGGTATAATATTAGGTATGCTGACTGATGCCTCAAATTTGCCACAATTGCGGCATGATCTCGGCATTCTTGTGTGTCTATCTGCACGTACATCTTTTGAAATCCTTTGGAAAAGAGGCACAAAATGGTACGAGCACAAACTCCGACACAGGCCCCCAGTGCAGCAGCACGCACTCCGGTGTCAGCACAAACACCAAGCAAACCGACACCAATCATCACGGATTACGCCAGCTTGTAATTCGCCACATCGACATGACAGGCCTGTTCAGCTCGGCTAAACGTGCCCGATGACGGCTCCTGTTTCTTCCATTCGTAATCTTGGCCCCGCCTACGAGGCCAGTTGCGCAGAAATCGGCATCCATTCTGCCGAAGCACTGATCGATTTAGGCGCGGACGAAGCCTATCGTCGCCTGCTACAGGCTGGCACCAAACCGCACTTTATCGGATACTATGTGCTGGTCATGGCGCTGCAAGGTCGCCCATGGAATGACTGCAAAGGTGACGAGAAAAAGCAGCTGCGCGTTCGGTTCGACGCCATCAAGGCCGACGCGTTTGACCAGGATCGGTCTGCGTTCGAGGAAATGATGAACCAGATTGGCATTCTGGTCAAATAACCTCGACGCAAAGAAAAAGGGCCAGCGCAACACGCCAGCCCCCGATCAAATCTTTGGAAAATGTGGCTTAGCCAACCAATTCAAGACCAGAGAAGAAATACGCGATTTCGACTGCGGCTGTTTCTGGTGCGTCCGATCCGTGGACCGAATTTTCGCCAACGCTTTGTGCAAATTCAGCGCGGATTGTGCCCGGTGCTGCGTCTGCAGGGTTGGTTGCGCCCATAACTTCGCGATTTTTCGCGATTGCGCCTTCGCCTTCAAGAACCTGAACAACAACTGGCTCAGAAATCATGAAGTCGCACAATTCGCCAAAAAACGGGCGCTCAGAGTGGACGCCGTAAAATTCTTGGGCTTGTGCCAAAGTCATTTGGATACGCTTGGATGCAACAACGCGCAGGCCTGCGTCTTCGAACTTGGCAATGATTTTGCCTGTCAGGTTACGCTTGGTTGCATCTGGTTTGATGATCGAAAAAGTACGCTCTAGCGCCATGGGTTTGCTCCTAATGTTGGTGGGCCCTGCTGGATTGCACAGCCCAACCGTAAATCTTGGGCGCGGGTAACATGGCGGGCTGACTTTGAAAAGAACATTTAGCCCCAATTGACAGTGCCGCGCGCCTGCGCCACACCGCGCCCATGTTACGCATCACTGATATCAGCTATTCCGTCTCTGGCCGCCCTTTGTTGGCCGGCGCAACCGCAGTCATTCCCGATGGGCACAAAGTTGGTCTAATCGGCGCGAATGGGGCTGGCAAAACCACCCTGTTCAAGCTGATCCGCGGCGAATTGGTGCTGGACGCAGGCGAAATCACCCTGCCCTCCAAGGCAAAAATCGGTGGCGTCGCCCAAGAAGTGCCCGCCTCTGCGACCTCGCTTTTGGAAACGGTTCTGGCCGCTGACACCGAACGCGCCGAGTTGCTGGCCGACACCACCCAAGACCCAACGCGCATCGCTGAAATCCAAACCCGCCTAACCGACATCGACGCTTGGTCCGCCGAGGCCCGTGCCTCAGCGATCCTTAAGGGGCTAGGTTTTGACAACGCAGAACAGCACATGCCGTGTTCCGATTTTTCGGGTGGTTGGCGCATGCGCGTGGCCTTGGCCGCCGTTTTGTTTGCGCAACCCGACCTGTTGCTGCTCGATGAACCGACCAACTATCTTGACCTTGAAGGCTCGATTTGGCTCGAGGCGTACCTCGCCAAATACCCGCACACCGTCATCATCATCAGCCACGACCGTGGCCTGCTGAACCGCGCGGTCGAAGGGATTTTGCATCTCGAAGAAAAGAACCTGACATTCTATTCCGGTCCCTACGACCAATTCGCGCGCCAACGTGCCGAACGCCGCGCCGTGCAGGCCGCGATGGCCAAAAAACAACAGGCCCGCAAAGACCACATGCAGTCGTTTGTGGATCGTTTTAAGGCGAAGGCTTCAAAAGCCAAACAAGCGCAATCGCGCCTGAAGATGATCGAAAAGATGGACATGATCGCCGCCCCCGAAGAGGCTGCAAAGCGCGTGTTCACCTTTCCCGAACCCGAAGAATTATCACCACCGATCATCAATATCGAAGGTGGATCAACAGGTTACGGCGAAACAACAGTGCTGTCAAAACTGGACCTGCGCATTGATCAGGACGACCGCATCGCGCTGCTGGGCAAAAACGGACAGGGCAAATCGACCTTGTCCAAACTGCTGTCAGACCGCCTGCCTTTGATGACCGGCAGAATGGGGCGGTCGACCAAGCTGCGGATCGGTTATTTTGCCCAGCACCAAGTCGATGAATTGATCGTCAACGAGACACCGTTGCAGCATTTGCAAACCATGCGCCCCGGCGTTTTGGGCTCCAAACTGCGGGCGAAACTGGCAGGCTTTGGCCTCGGCCCTGATCAAGCAGAAACCGAAGTCGGTCGCCTGTCCGGTGGGCAAAAAGCACGTCTTTCGCTGCTGCTGGCCACGCTTGATGCGCCGCACATGCTGATCTTGGACGAACCGACCAACCACCTCGACATCGAAAGCCGCGAGGCGCTCGTCGAAGCGTTGACCAACTATACCGGTGCCGTCATTCTGGTCAGCCACGACATGCATCTTTTGTCGCTGGTCGCAGATCGCCTCTGGCTCGTGTCTGATGGCACTGTCAAACCCTACGACGACGATCTGGAAACCTACCGCAAGATGTTGCTGAACCCGGAACGACCGGCCAAAGTCAAACCCGTCGCCCCCAAAGTCATAAAGCCGAGCCGCGATGCGATTCTTGCCATGCGCTCCGAGGCCCGCAAAGCGGAAGCACGCGTGACCAAACTGAACGAAATGCGCGACAAGCTGGCCAAGAAACTTGCGGATCCGGCGCTCTACGAAGACAGCAAGATCGGCGAAATGGCCGTTTGGCAAAAGAAATACGCCGAAGTCATGGACGCACTCGATCGCGCAGAAGCCCTTTGGATGCAAGCACTCGAAAAACTTGAAAAAGCCGAAGCCGCGTAGATTGTTTTGATCTCAAATACTCTGGGGGTCCGGGGGCAAGCCCTCGGTGACACGTAAAATGCTCGACACCACTTTTTTGATCACGGCCTTCGTCACCATGTTCGTGGTCATTGACCCTATCGGACTGGCTCCGTTGTTTGTGGCGATGACCCAAGGCCGCTCACCCAGTTCACGTCAAAGGATCGCTCTGCGCGCCTGCGGGTTGGGTATGATCCTGTTGGTTTTGTTCGCAATATTGGGTGAAGCCGTTCTTGGATTTATCGGCATTTCGATGCCTGCCTTCCGGGTCGCCGGCGGCATTTTACTGTTTATCACAGCGCTTGATATGCTGTTTGAACGTCGCACAAAACGCCGCGAAGATCAGGCCGAAGGATCCGATGAGGACGACAGCGATGATCCATCGGTGTTCCCATTGGCGATTCCGTTGATCGCGGGCCCCGGTGCCATTGCATCCATCATTCTGCTGACCGGCCAACGTCCGGGTGCCGAAGGATTGGTTATGGTTTTGGGCGTCACAGCCATCGTGCTTTTGCTCTGCCTCGCGATGTTTCTTGCCAGCTCGCTTTTGGAACGTGCTTTGGGCAAAACCGGCATTACCGTTGTGACACGTCTGTTGGGCATGTTGCTCGCAGCACTTTCCGTCCAATTTGTGCTCGACGGCCTGTCCGCTTTCGGGTTTGGCCCCGGGGCGGGATGACATCGCCAAAAACGCGCCTATATTGGACCAAGCAACGACACAGGCGGCGCGTTTATGAACGGCGATATGATTGCAACGATGGGTTATCTCATCCTGTTGGGCCTGCTTTTGGCGGCCGGGCTCTGGACCCAAGCCCGCAATAACATCAGTCGCACGCTACAGCATATCGCAATCTGGTTTTTGATCTTTGTCGCAGCCATCGCATCCGTAGGCTTGTGGCAAGACATGCAACGCAATCTCGGGTTTCAATCCACAAGCACAGATGGATCGGTGCAAATCACCGTGCCACGCAGCCGTGATGGGCACTATTATCTGACGCTGATCATCAACGGCGCGCCGATGGAATTTGTTGTCGATACCGGTGCGACCGACATCGTTTTGAACCGCGCTGCGGCTCAACGCGCAGGCCTTGATCCTGATCAATTGGCCTATGTCGGGCGCGCATCCACGGCCAACGGCGTTGTGGAAACCGCCTATGTTCGGCTGGACACGATCACCCTTGGCGAAGTGACGGACACGAATGTTGCTGCGGTTGTGACCGCTGGCGAAATGCGCGAACCGCTTTTGGGCATGGGCTATTTGCAACGCTGGGGACGGATCGAAATTTCTGGTGACGAGCTGACGTTGACGCGCTAAGCGCTTCCGGTTTCAGCCTTTTTTTCCCAACGTCCGCTTTCTTCGGACCAGTATTGCGCGGCGGCACCTGCATCTTTTAGCGCCTTCCATTGGCCCCGCGCCACGTTCAACGCCTCGTCGTCGTTTCCGTCAAACAAAACACAAACGCGGTCCAGTTTTGCAATTTCCTCGGCGCTGACGGTGGCACCATCGATGCTCATGACGCACTGCGCGCCGTTGGGATCATCACCAGAGGTCGTCAACAAAATCGGTTGATCTGCATCCTGCGGCCCGCCCGCTAATCCATGCGGTAAAAACGCGTCGTCGGCCCCCATCCACAGCTTTTCATCGAGCCACGCCATGCGCCCGTGATCGGTGCCGCGCACGGCCACACGCCAGCCTGCCCCGCGCGCTTTGCCCAGCAACATCGCCAAGGTCACGTCGACAGGGTTTCTGGTCAGATGGTAAAAATACGCAGCGCCCATGATCAGCTTTCAAAGTTGTCTTGGATCAGGCGGTTCAACGCCATTACGCCCCAGCCTGTTGCCCCCGTTGGCGCCAATGCTGTTTCTGATTTTACCGATGCGACGCCTGCGATATCCAAGTGGATCCACGGCATGCCGTCTTTTACGAACCGCTGCAAGAATTGCGCCGCAGTGACCGATCCAGCGGGGCGGCCACCGATGTTTTTCATGTCCGCAATGCGTGATTTTAACAGGTCGTCATAGGCTTGACCCAAAGGCATGCGCCAAGCCCCTTCGCCTTCGTCTGCCGCTGCCTTGAGAAATGCGTTGCACAGCGTGTCGTCATTCGAAAACACGCCTGCGTTTTCATGACCCAAGCCGATGATGATCGCGCCTGTCAACGTTGCCAAATCGATCATGCCCGACGGTTTGAACCGCTCTTGCGCGTACCACATCACATCGCACAGCACCAAACGGCCTTCGGCGTCGGTGTTGATGATTTCGACCGTGTCGCCCTTCATGGATGTGACCACGTCACCGGGGCGCGTTGCATTGCCAGACGGCATGTTTTCGACCAAGCCAACCAAGCCTACGACATTTGCTTTTGCTTTCCGCAGCGCCAAGGACCGCATGACGCCCGCCACAACACCAGCGCCGCCCATGTCCATGGTCATGTCTTCCATGCCAGCGGCAGGTTTGATGCTGATGCCGCCGGTGTCGAACACAACGCCTTTGCCAATCAGTGCCAGTGGTGCATCGCCTTTGGTGCCGCCATCCCAGCGCATCACCACCACTTTCGATGGGCTGTCAGAGCCTTGCCCGACCGACAAAAGCGTTCGCATTCCGAGATCTGCAAGCTCTTCTTCATCCAGAACTTCAACATCAAGCCCCAGCGCGTTCATCTCTGCCAGGCGGTCGGCAAATTCGGTTGTCGTCAACACGTTGGCAGGTTCGTTGATCAGATCCCGCGTCATAAACGCGCCCTCGGCAATCGCCAGTTTCGGGGCGGCAGCCTTGGATACCGCATCCGCATCGCCGCACATCATCGTGACATCGCCGCTCAGCGCGTCAGCTTTGGTTTTGTGATCCACGAACGTGTAATCGCGCATGGCCAAACCAAAAGCGATGTCGGACGCATGCGTCGGATCGCCCGTTACAATCAGCATATTGGCGTCGCTACGGACTTTGGCCAAGCTGGCACCTGCGGCGCGCGCTTGTGCAATGCTCGCCCCCGCTGGCAAGCAGACGATGTCCAACGCTTCGGCCGCCATGCCCACCGGCATATTCACCACTGTCGCCTTGCCCGCAGGTAGCTTTGCAAATTGCGCACTGCCGGCAACACGCGCAACAGCGCCTTGCGTCAACGTGTTGGCCTGATCGGCAGCCGCACTAAGCGCTGCCTCCGCATCAACAAAAATCGCCACACGCCCAGTATGAGCCGCCATTTGGTCCAGATTAACGGCCTCAAAGGTGATTTTTGTAGGTGTGCGCATGGATTTTCCTTAATGATTCAGTGGTTTTTGCGCCGTGGCGCACCTGTGATCTCAGAGGTAGCGCGCTCTTGCCGAAAAAACCAGATAACAGTTTTAGACAGGCGGTTCTTCGTTTACTATACTGCCAATAAGAAACGACAGAGCTTGGGGGAGTGCAGTGGCGAAATTCGACAGATATATGCTGTCGCAACTTCTGGTGCTCTTTGGGTTCTTTGCCCTGGTGCTGGTCGCTGTCTTTTGGATCAACCGCGCTGTTGTGCTGTTTGACCGTCTGATCGGCGACGGGCAATCGGCCATGGTGTTTCTGGAATTCACCGCGTTAAGCCTGCCAAAATTGATCACAACGGTGCTGCCTTTGGCGGCATTTGCCGCGTCTGTTTATGTGACCAACCGGTTGAATAACGAATCTGAATTGACGGTCATGTCGGCCACAGGATCTGGCCCGTGGCGTTTGGCGCGCCCTGTTTTGTTGTACGGTGTGATTACTGCGCTGATGATGTCGATCCTGAGCCATGTTTTGCTCCCCACAGCCCAAGCGCAACTGAACGAGCGCGAAGCTGACATTTCTCGTAACATCACGTCCCGATTGCTGAAAGAAGGCACGTTTTTGCACCCGACCAACGGGGTTACGTTTTACACGCGTACGATCGGTGATGACGGCGTTTTGCGGGATGTGTTCCTGTCTGATCGCCGTGATCCGCTCGAGGAAATCACCTACACCGCCTCTGAGGCGTATCTTGTGCGCAATGACACAGGTGGGCAAACCGGTACGACCTTGATCATGGTTGATGGATTGGCACAGCGCCTTGATACCGAAAACAAGCAGCTGTCCACCGCGAAATTTCAGGATTTTTCCTTTAATATCACGTCGCTGGTCAAGTCGGACGTCACCAAACCGACGTCTATCCTGCACATGAAGTCGCATGAATTCTTTGCCGATTGGGATCTGATCAGCGAAGACACCGGTGCCACCAAAGGTCAAATCGCCGAAGAATTGCATGTGCGTTTTGCCCAAGCGTTGTTTTGCGTTATCGCTGCGATGATCGGCTTTTCGACCCTGTTGCTTGGCGGCTTTTCACGTTTGGGTGTGTGGCGCGAAATCATAGTGGCGTTTGTGCTGCTGATCTTTATTGACGGCCTCAGAAATACAGTTGCCGCACCGGTGTTGCAGGATGCAGATATGTGGCCGATGATCTATCTTCCGTCAGCTCTGGGGGCTTGCATTGTGGTGGGTATGCTAACACATGCCTCGGCCCCACGCTGGTGGCGACGAAGGGTAAGCGTATGATCCTGCACATCTATTTCGCGCGCAGGTTTGCGATGGCGTTTCTATATCTGACCGGTATTTTCTACGCGATTATCATGCTGTTCGATCTGCTGGATCAAACGCGCAAGTTTTCAGCTTTTGGTGTGACCCTGCGCCAGCGGATAGAATTGACGTTTTTGAACGTGCCTGAGGCGATCAACCTGATCCTGCCATTGATCATTTTCTTTGCAACCATCGTGCTGTTTTTAGGGCTCGCACGGTCGTCAGAATTGGTTGTCACACGCGCTGCCGGTCGCTCCGCCATTCGTGCGTTGATGGCCCCATTGGTTGTGGCGTTAATCGTTGGCGTCTTGGCGGTCAGCATGTTGAACCCGATTGTTGCGGCGACTTCGAAACGCTACGCAAGCCTTGCGGAAACCTATCGCTCTGGTGGTGCATCCGCCCTGTCGATCAGTTTCGAAGGGCTGTGGCTGCGGCAAGGCAATCTGGATGGGCAAACGGTGATCCGGGCGGCCCGCTCCAATGCCGACGCCTCGGTGCTGTATGATGTGACGTTCATCGATTTTGCGGGGGAAAGCGGGCCAATCCGGCGGACAGAAGCGGCCAGTGCGGCCCTTGGCGACGGGGAATGGTCCTTGCGGCAAGCCAAAGTGTGGCCGCTGGTTTCGGGTCTAAACCCCGAGGGAAATGCCGCAACCCACGAAATTCTAAAGGTGCCCTCGACACTTACGCTGGATAGCATCCGCGAAAGCCTTGGGACCCCGTCCAGCATTTCGATCTGGGATATGCAGTATTTTATCAACCAGCTTGAGCAATCGGGCTTCAGCGCGCGCCGCCATAAAGTCTGGTTTCAAACCGAATTGGCGCGGCCATTGTTCTTGATGGCGATGGTTCTGGTTGCGAGCGCCTTCACCATGCACCATACCAGATTTGGGGGAACGGGCACGGCTGTGTTGTCCGCGATTTTGATGGGGTTTGGTGTGTATTTCATCCGTAGTTTTGCGCAAATCCTTGGCGAAAACGGGCAAATCCCGATTGCTCTGGCCGCATGGGCCCCGCCGATTGCAGCGATCTGTTTGGCCCTTGGCCCGCTTTTACACTCCGAGGATGGTTAACGTGGTGCGCAATTTAATCCTGTCAGCAGTGTATTTGGCCATGACAAATGTGGCGGCGTTCGCGCAGGAAACAACGCCTGTTCCCGCCGTGCTTGTCGCTGATGATGTCAGTCTTAGCTCTCAGCGGGTGTTAACAGCGACGGGCAACGTCGAGGCGTTTCAAGGCACAACCCGTCTTACCGCCCGCCAGATTATCTTTGATCAAAGCTCTGGTCAGTTGACCGTTGTTGGCCCGATCACCATTCAAGACGGCGCAGATGTGGTCATACTTGCGGATCAAGCTGAACTCAGCCGCGATTTGCAGAATGGTCTGCTGACCGGCGCGCGCATGGTCTTAAACCAGCAATTGCAGCTGGCATCGGTCGAAATGAACCGCGTGAACGGGCGCTTCACGCAGCTCTATAAAACCGCCGTAACGTCGTGTGACGTGTGCGATGATGGCCGCCCGCCGCTCTGGCAAATACGGGCAAAACAGGTGGTCCACGATCAAGCCGAACAGCAGTTGTATTTTGATAAAGCGCAATTGCGCATTCGCAACACGCCGGTGTTTTACTTTCCAAGATTGCGGCTGCCTGACCCGACCCTAAAACGGGCGACAGGCTTTTTGATCCCGTCGCTGGCCACAACGTCGCAACTGGCGACCGGGCTGAAAATACCCTATTTTATCAAAATTGGCGATCACCGTGATCTGACGTTGACCCCCTATTTGTCGTCTCGCACCACGACGATGGAATTTCGCTATCGTCAGGCATTCAGCAAGGGAAATATCAGTTTTGAAGGGGCAATTACACGCGACGAACTACGAGAAGGCGAAACGCGCGGGTATCTTTTTGGCACCGGTTCGTTTGATCTAAACCGCGGATATGTGCTGGATTTCGACATCGAGGCGACCTCTGATGACGCCTACCTAAGCGAATATGGCTATTCGGACAAAGATCGGCTCGACAGTCAAATCGCCATTTCCCGCACCCGTCGCGACAAATATGTGCAGCTGTCTTACGTGAACTATAAAACCTTGCGCGACGGCGAAGACAACGAAACCCTGCCGACAAACGTGTTTGATGCCACCTACGAGCGGCGCCTTTTCCCGGTTGCCATTGGCGGTGAATTCCGTCTTTCGGGCTATGCCCATTCACACTTTCGCGATTCAAATGAACCCACGGACGCCAACGGGGACGGCATTGTCGATGGGCGCGATGTGTTGCGTCTGAACATCGAAGCCGACTGGATCAAGCAGTGGACGTTTAGCAGCGGTTTGTTGCTCGAGACACAAATCGGGTTTGCGGCCGATGCATTCCAGATCAACGAAGATGACACGTACCCGGACACCGACTCAGCGTTTTCTCCGCGTACGGCCATCACGCTGCGCTATCCGATGGTGCGGCAAACAGCGCGGTCACGCCAAGTTTTGGAGCCGGTTTTGCAAGTGGCCTATGTCGGCGGCAACGATCTGGACATCCCCATCGAGGAAAACACGCTGGTTGAATTTGACGAGGGCAATTTACTAAGCCTGTCGCATTTTTCCAGCCCTGACCGGCGCGATCGCGGCAGATCAGTCGCCGTGGGGGGACAATGGACCCGCTTTGGCAACAATGGCTGGGACACCAAGCTGAGCTTTGGGCAAATTTTCCGCAATGACAGCGATGATGATTTCACCGACACGTCCGGATTGTCTGGCACCGCGTCGGATTTCTTGCTGGCCGGTCAGATCCGTTCTGACAATGGGCTTTCGATCATCGGGCGCACGCTGTTTGACGAAAACCTTATCATCGCCAAAGCAGAAGTACGCGGCGACTGGATCGGCAAAAAAGCGCAAATCGGCACCAGCTACATCTGGCTAACTGCTGACGCGGATGAAGATCGCGCAACACCCGTGTCAGAAGTGACATTTGACGGATCATACGCCATCAATAGCAATTGGACGGCCAATGCCGATTGGCGCTATGATATCGAAGACAGCCGTGCCGTCAGCGCAGGCGTCGGTTTTGAATACAACAATGAATGTGTTTCGGTCGACCTGACCATTGACCGCAGCTATACATCGTCAACAAGTATTGAGCCTTCGACCAGTTTGGGCTTTACAGTGTCCTTGCGTGGCTTTTCAGCCAACAACGGATCCACCAACTACGAACGATCATGCAAGAACCGTACAAACTGATGCATGAGCAGGATAGCAAATGAGACGTGAATTGAGCAGGACCGGAATGATAAAACGAATTGCACTCGCCGCCGTCACCGTAACCGCCTTGGGGTTGCCTGTCGCTGCACAAAACATGTTTGCGCCAGTTGCAAAGGTGAACGACTCTGTCATCACCGAATTTGAAGTGGGCCAACGAACCCGTTTCATGCAAATCCTCAATGCGCCGGGGGCCACCCGCAACGCGTCAATCGACGCACTAATCGATGATCGTTTGCGTCAGCAAGCCGCCAGAAACGCGGGTCTGGAACTGACCGCCGAAGGGATCGATGCCGAACTCACTGAATTCGCAGGGCGCGCAAATCTAAGCCAGGAACAATTTATCACCGCATTGGGTCAAGCCGGTGTATCGTTTGAAACCTTCCGTGATTTTGTTGGCATCAACACCTTGTGGCGTGACTTGATCCGTGCCCGCTACGGTTCACGGGTGCAAATCTCCGAAGCGGAAATTGATCGCGCGCAGGCCGCCTCTGGCAGTTCCAGCAGCATTCGCGTTCTGCTGTCAGAAATCATCATCCCTGCCCCGCCGCCACAGCTGGCCAGTGCACAGGCCAAAGCGGAACAAGCCGCACAAGCGAACTCTGTCGCCGAATTTGCCGACTTTGCGCGCCGTTTCTCAGCGACGGCAACCCGTTCGCGGGGCGGTCGATTGGACTGGGTTCCATTGAACAACCTGCCACCGCAGCTGCGCGGCATCATTCTTGGGCTTGGCGCTGGTGAAGTGTCCGAACCCCTGCCGATTCCCGGCGCAATCGCCCTGTTCCAACTGCGCGACATTCAGGAAACCGACGCCCCCACACAAGAATTTTCGGCCATCGAATACGCCGCCTACTACATGGCGGGCGGGCGCAGTCCCGAAACGCTTGTGGCTGCAGAACGCCTGAAAAACAACATCGACGTTTGTGACGATCTGTATGGGGTCGCCAATGGCCAGCCCAAAGAAGCGCTTGATCGCGGCGCGCTGCCACCAGCCGAAATTCCACAGGATATTGCGATTGAGTTGGCCAAATTGGACGAAGGCGAAGTGTCGACAAACCTGACCCGCAACAACGGTCAAAGCCTCGTGTTTCTGATGCTATGCGGACGCACCGCAACCCTGAACGAAGATGTCGGTCGCGATGCTATTTCGTCTCAGTTGCGCCAACAGCGTCTGTCTGGTTTTGCCGACAGCCTGCTGGAACAATTGCGCGCGGATTCCCGTATTTCACGCCAATGAAATCACCGTCGCACGCGCCTGTCGTCATCAGCTGCGGCGAACCAGCCGGCGTCGGGCCAGAAGTCGCTGCAAAAGCGTTTGATGCATTGAAAAACGACGTGGCAATGGCCTATCTGGGCGATCCACGACATTTGCCTGCGGGCACGCCGGTGTCGTTGATCAATGACCTAAGCGAGGCGAACAAGGCCGCGCGTCATGGCTTGCCCGTTTTGGTGCATGCTTTTGACGGCGACGCCATTGCTGGCCGGCCCGACCCTGCAAACGCGCAAGGCGTTATTGATGTGATCGCGGCCTGCGTCGACTTGGTGCAAAGCGGTGCCGCCTCGGCGATGTGTACCGCCCCGATCCACAAAAAGGCGCTGAAGGACGGTGCAAATTTCGCCCACCCCGGCCACACCGAATACCTTGAGGCGTTGGCGGGCAGCGGACAGGCGGTCATGATGCTGGCCAGCGACGCATTGCGCGTGGTCCCGACGACGATCCACATCGCGTTGGACCAAGTGGCACAGGCGCTGACCCCCGACCTTTTGCGTCGCACAATCGAAATTACAAACGCCGATCTGATCGCGCGGTTCCACATTCCCGAACCGCGCATTGCCATAGCTGGCTTGAACCCGCACGCTGGTGAAGGCGGCGCGATGGGTCAACAAGAACTCAATTGGATCAATGATTTGATAGTCAAAATGCGCGGCGAAGGTTTTGATCTGACGGGCCCCTTGCCAGCCGACACGATGTTTCATGCCCGCGCGCGTGCAAGCTATGACGTCGCTGTTTGCATGTACCACGACCAAGCGCTGATCCCGATCAAGACCCTTGATTTTGACCGCGGTGTGAACGTGACGCTGGGCTTGCCGTTCATTCGAACCTCGCCCGATCACGGCACTGCATTTGACATCGCGGGACAGGGCATTGCCAACCCGACCAGCATGATCGAAGCGTTGAAATTGGCGCATAAAATGGCGGGAACCTCCTCATGAGCGGCATCGATAATCTGCCGTCGCTGGCCAGTGTGATTGCAACCCACGGGCTAAGCGCACGCAAATCTTTGGGGCAAAATTTCTTGCTGGATTTAAACTTGACGGCAAAAATCGCGCGTCAGGCAGGTGATCTGACGGGCTGTGATGTGCTTGAAATCGGGCCCGGTCCGGGTGGTCTGACGCGCGGTTTGCTGGCGTCAGGCGCGCGCCGTGTGTTGGCCATCGAAAAGGACGCGCGCTGCTTGCCGGCGCTTGCGGAAATCGCTGATGCCTACCCCGGCCAATTGCAGGTGATCGAAGGCGACGCGCTGGCGATTGACCCGTTGGCGCATCTGACACCGCCGATCCGTGTCGCCGCCAATCTGCCCTACAACGTCGGCACCGAACTGCTTGTGCGCTGGCTGACGCCCAAAGAATGGCCGCCGTTCTGGCAAAGCCTGACGTTGATGTTTCAGCGTGAAGTGGCGCAGCGGATCGTCGCGGAACCCGGGTCAAAGGCCTACGGGCGATTGGCCTTGTTGGCGCAGTGGCGGGCCGATGCGCGCATTGTGATCAACCTGCCCCCCGAAGCGTTCACGCCGCCCCCAAAAGTGTCGAGCGCCGTGGTGCATCTGACCGCCCTGCCCGAGCCACGGTTTCCCGCAGACGCCGCAACACTTTCGCGCATTGTCGCGGCTGGATTCAACCAGCGGCGCAAAATGCTGCGCTCGTCGTTAAAGGGTATTGCCCCTGATATCGAAGATCGCCTGATCGCCTCAGGCATCAAACCAACCGAGCGTGCAGAGCAAGTCAGTCTTGAGCAATTTTGCGCATTGGCTCGCGCAGTGCTGCAGCCCTAAAGTTTGGTTGGTGACGGTTTCGAGGAATGGCGCGCAGTCACCAAAGACGTGCGGCCCCTTTGAATTCAAAGGGCCGGCACAGCAAATTCTCGTATTTTAGGGATAGCGAAGGCGCAGATTATTCTGCGGCTTCTGGAGCCTCTGGCGCGTCACCGGCATCTGCCGCAGGCTGTTGTGGCTTTGGGGCCCGTGGCTTGCGTGTGCGTGGTTTCGGTTTCGGCTTGGGTTGGCTTTCTGGTGTTTCAACCAGTCCGGTGTCTTGCGCTGCGGGTGTTTCGACCACATCTGGCTGCGGCGCATCTGCTGGATCAGATGCTGGGGCCGCTGCGGCATGGCGTTCTTGGCGCTCGACACGGTCGCGCTGATCGCGATCCCGCTCTTGTTGACGTTCGCGGTTTTGGCGTTCTTGTTCTTCGCGGCGCTGGTCCATTTCGCGCTGCGCCTCGGACAACATCCGCAAATAGTGTTCCGCGTGTTGTTGAAAGTTCTCGACTGCGACGCGGTCATTGGACAGATGCGCATCACGCGCAAGCTGGTTGTATTTGTCGATAATTTGCTGCGGCGTGCCGCGCACTTTGCCTTCTGGGCCAGAACTATCGAACACGCGATTGACGACGTTGCCGCCGCTGTTGTTATTGTTACTGCGGTTGCGACTGTTCTTAGAGCGCGAGCGTGATCTAGACGATTTCATAAATACAATTCAGCCTTCGTGCCATCCATGGTGAATACGTTTCGCGATGTCCGAACGCGCCCTTTGCGACAATAAATCGGATCTGCGAATGTTGGGCTTAGAGCCGCGCGGGACCGATCAAACGATCATCCACCGCTGCAACACGATTGAATAAACACGCCAGTCGCAGTTGGGCAAGTGTAAATACCGAACAATCCGCATTTAATCGCTTCAATAGGTGCATATTTGCTTAATCAAAGCCTAGCGCACGGGTTTTTCCGCACAAACCACCCGGTCACGACCATCCAAATCCTGAAGCAGTCGCGTGTTTTGCCAGGCTGCCGCTTGGAACAAAGCCACAACAGCGGCCCCTTGGGTCGACCCGATTTCAGCCAGCAAACGCCCCTCGGGTTCCAGATACGCCTGAGCGTGATCCGCCAGAATGCGGTAGCCTGTTAGTCCGTCGGCCTCGTCTGTCAGCGCCATGCGTGGCTCGTGATCGCGCAATTCCGGGGCGACGTCGTCCATTTCCTCACGCGCCAGATACGGCGGGTTGCTGACAATCAAATCGTAACGCCCCTGCACAGATCCGAACCAGTCGGATTGATGAATGTCAGCGCGCGCTTGAACCTTGGACAAAACCGCATTGGCAGAGGCTTGCAGGCACGCCGCCTCGCTTAGATCGGTGCCCGTGCCAACCGCGTTTTCACGTTCCGCCAACAGCGTCACTAGAATGCAACCCGATCCGGTGCCGATGTCCAATACCGATCCAAAGGGTTCCGCCAAGGCCGCCTCGATCAGAGTTTCGGTTTCGGGGCGCGGGTCTAGAACATCACGGCTAACTTTGAAACGGCGGCCATAAAATTCACGTTCGCCAATCAGATGCGACACCGGCACGCGTACGACACGCAGGGCGATCAACTGCTCGAAACGCTCGGCAATGTCGGGCGCGATGTCTTCGGGGGCGATCAAGGTGACGCGGGCGGCGTCGACCTTTGCGGCGTGGGCCAATAGAACGCGGGCGTCGCGTGCAGGGTTCGGAACGCCGGCTGCGCGCAGGCGTGCGGTTGCAGCCACCATCGCCTGGGCCGCGGTCTGCGGGTGCGGGCTCATGTCCCCATTTCAGCCATCAAGCGCGCCTGGCCATCCGCCGTCAGCGCATCGACGATTTCATCCAGATCACCGCCCATGACCGCGTCCAGCTTGTACAGCGTCAGGTTTATGCGGTGGTCCGTCATGCGACCCTGCGGGAAATTATAGGTGCGAATGCGTTCGGAGCGATCCCCCGACCCCACCTGCGACGCGCGATCAGCGCTGCGTTCATTATCAATGCGCGAGCGTTCCATGTCGTACAGACGCGCGCGCAACACTTGCATCGCGATTTCGCGGTTGCGGTGCTGGGATTTCTCGGAGCTGGTGACCATCGTCCCCGTGGGCAAATGCGTGATGCGCACAGCCGAATCCGTGGTGTTGACGTGCTGACCACCCGACCCTGACGCGCGCATCGTATCAATGCGCAGATCGCCGGGATCGATTTTGATGTCGACGTCTTCGGCCTCTGGCAGCACTGCGACTGTCGCGGCAGAGGTGTGAATCCGCCCCTGACTTTCGGTACTTGGCACGCGCTGCACACGGTGCACGCCGCTTTCATATTTCAGGCGGGCAAAGACGTTCACGCCTTTGATGTGCGCGACGATTTCTTTCAGCCCACCCAGCTCGGTGATCTGTTCCTCGATGATGTCGACCTTCCAGCCCCGCGCCTCGGCGTAGCGCTGGTACATGCGGAACAAATCGGCGGCAAACAACGCGGCCTCGTCCCCACCCGTTCCGGGGCGAATTTCCAGCATCGCGGGCTTCGCATCGGCGGCATCCTTGGGCAACAATGCCAATTGCAACGCATCCTCGGCCTCTGGCAACATCGCTTTAAGACGCGGCAATTCCTCGCGCGCAAGTTCCTCCATGTCGGGATCAGCGAGCATGTCTTCGGCCTCGGTCATGTCGGACAAAATCTGGCGATACGCGTTAATCTGATCGACGACCGGTTTCAGGTCGGAATATTCCTTGGCTAAGGTCGCAATATCAGCACCGGCAGCCCCATCCGCCATAGAGGCCTCAAGAAACTGAAAGCGTTGGGTTATCTGTTCTAAACGATGGCTTGGGATCATGGGGTTTGGTGTGCGGTATTGAAGAGGTTTGGTCAAGTGCGGCGGCTGTGCTAGATTGTCGGAATGAAACGATTTATTTTAACGCTTAGCCTTGTTGCGACCCCCGCCTTCGCAGACGTCACAAGCCCCAGTGGCAAAACGATTGACTGCTATTGCACCGACCGCTCTGGCAGCCGGATCGAGCTGGGTGAAACCATTTGTTTACAAGTGGATGGACGCATGTTCATGGCGCAATGCCAGATGTCCCTAAACGTCCCGATGTGGCGCGAAGTGCAAACCGGATGCCTCAGCAGTTCAGTCCAGCCCGCGCGCCAACTGCCGCAATCGCGCGCCATTGACCCCGAAATCGCGACGCCCAAAACGTAGGCGCGCAAACATGCGGATGGTGTTTCCGTCTTGTTCAACTGTTGTGTAATCGGGAAATCCGATGATCTGCGACCGTGTCACATAGGTCACGCGCCCCTCTGCAACAGACCCTGCCAGAACCGTGGTCCGCGGCAGATCACGAGCAATCGTATCGAGACGTTCTAACCCGTCAGGCCCCGCATCGATCACCCGAATTGCGCCGCCAGCCAAATCCTTGTCAGCCTCGGCTACAACCGGTTGATGCCAACGGTTCGCATCACTGGGCGCAAGCCGGATATAGGCCAACATCGCCACCACAATTATTGCCAGAATCCATAGCATCATTTTTCGTAATCCATTGTTTACTTTAGCCAAGTCGCGCGCCTTAGCGATATGCAACACCGGGTAAAACGCACATCATCTCGTACAGGATATTCGCCCCCGTCAGTGCGGTATTGCCGCTGGTGTCATAGGGCGGCGACACTTCGACCAGATCACAACCGACAATGTTCAAACCCTTGAGGCTGCGGATCAGCTGCAGCGCTTGTGGAGTGGTCAGACCGCCGATTTCGGGCGTACCGGTTCCGGGCGCATAAGCCGGATCCAAGCTGTCGATATCGTAGGTTATGTAGGTCGGCAAATTACCGATATCACGGCGAATTTCTGCGCCCAAGTTATCAAGCGGTTTGTGCCACAATTCGTGGCTTGGAAATTGCTGGAACCCCCATCCGGCAGCTTCGGTGAAATCTTCTGCCGAATACCCCGTACCACGCAGCCCGATTTGATAGGTTTTATAAGGGTTTATCAGCCCTTCTTCATACGCACGTCGAAACACTGTGCCATGGGTTTCACGTTCGCCAAACATCTCGTCATTGACGTCCGCGTGGGCATCCACATGCACGAGCGCCACAGGGCCGTGACGTTTCGCCATGGCGCGCAGGATGGGCAGGGTAATCGAATGATCGCCGCCAATCGCCATAGGCATCACATCATAGTTTAGGATCGCCTCGTAACTCTCTGCTATTATGCGTAAACTATCCTGTAGGGAAAACGTGTTGATCGCCAGATCACCAATGTCAGCGACCTGCAAACTGTCGAACGGTGCCGCCCCTGTTTGCAAGTTATAGGGGCGCAGCATCGCAGATTCAGCGCGCACTTGTTTGGGACCAAATCGCGTTCCTGACCGCCACGAGGTGCCAATGTCCATCGGCACACCCAAAACGGCTACATCCAGCCCTTTCAGATCGTTGGCACTGGGCAGGCGCATGAACGTGTTTGGCCCTGAAAAACGCGCCAGATCATTGCCACTGATGGGTTGGTTTTTATCGCTCATTGCGCAGTCTCCAGCCTAGCAAGCAGCACAGTTCGACCGCAACATGCGCACCTGCGATTGCGGTGGCGCCTGTGGTGTCAAACGGTGGTGACACTTCGACAATGTCGCCGCCCACGATGTTGATACCTGCCAGTTGGCGCAGCAAAACGGCGGCTTGAGCTGAGCTAAGACCACCCCAAACCGGCGTCCCTGTGCCCGGTGCAAACGCGGGATCAAGACCATCAATGTCGAAGGTCAAATAAGTCGGATGATCGCCGACAATCTCGCGGGCGCGTCGTGCAACTTCGGCGGGCCCGATCTCGTGCACCTCGCGCGCATCGATGATGTTCACGCCCAATGTGTCCTCGTTCGTCGTGCGGATGCCGATCTGAACCGAGCGCGCTGGATCAACGATTCCCATTTTGACGGCCTTGTAAAACATCGTGCCATGATCGACGCGGTCCATGTTGTCATCAGGCCATGTGTCGGTGTGCGCGTCAACTTGGATCAGCGAAATTGGACCATATTTCTCGGCGTACGCCTTGAGGATCGGAAACGTAATGTAGTGATCGCCCCCCATCGCAACAGACGCGGCACCACCGGCAAGAATACCCGCGATATGCGCCTGCAAAGCCGCTGGAAACGCAGGAATATTCGCGTAGTCAAACGCCAGATCCCCGTAATCGACGATGGCCATTTCGCTGAGCACGTCAAACGGCCAACCGTATGGTGCGTCCGGCGATTGTAGGGTCGAAGCCTCGCGAATTGCCCGTGGCCCCAGCCGCGTGCCGGGCCGATTTGTGACGGCCTGATCAAACGGAATACCCGTTACGGCGATGTCGACGCCCGCCAAATCTTTGGTGTAGCGGCGGCGCAAAAACGAGGTCGCACCGCCAAACGTGTTTTCGTTGCTCAGGCCCCGTAAATCATCGCGTGTGAATGCGTGATCGACCTGTTCTTTTGCGTCTTCCAGACCCATTTTGGTAGTCCCCTATTTGCCAACAGGCTGTGCAGTTTCGACCAAACGCGCAAAAAACGACGCGCCAACCGGGGCGACGTCATCGTTAAAATTATACTCGGGATGGTGCAGGCCTGCGCTTTCACCCTGCCCCATGAACAAATACGCACCGGGGCGTTTTTCGAGCATGTAAGAGAAATCTTCGCTGCCCATGACCGGATCGACGTTGTCTTGCACCGCATCATCACCTGCGACATCACGCGCTGCGGCCGCTGCCAAAACCACGCCAGCTGCGGAGTTAACCGTTGGCGGATACCCACGTTCGAATTCAAAATCAGCCTCGCAGCCGAAACTGGCGGCTTGGCCTGCAACAATTTCAGACAAGCGCCGCTCCGCCAGATCGCGCACCTCGGCATCAAACGTGCGCACAGTGCCGTTGATGTAGGCGGTTTCAGGAATCACATTGTCGGTCGAACCGGTGTGGATTTGGGTCACCGAAATCACCAGTTGTTTTGCCGTATCCAGATTGCGACTGATGATGGTTTGGATCGCTTGGGTGATCGAACAGGCGGCCACAACAGGGTCAACGGAATCTTGTGGATTGGCCCCGTGCCCCCCGCGCCCTTTGATCGTAATGTGAAACACGTCAGCGGCGGCCATCAACGGACCGGGCGTTGTGAAAAAACCGCCTGCAGGCAAATCCGGCGCGTTGTGAATGCCATAGACTTGGGCGATGTCAAAGGTATCCATGATGCCCTCGTTGACCATCGCCTCGGCCCCGCCTGTGGCCTCTTCGTCCGGTTGGAAAATCAGCGCCACACGGCCTGAAAAATTACGCGTTTCCGCCAGATATTTCGCCGCCCCCAGCAGCATCGTGGTGTGTCCGTCATGACCACAGGCGTGCATGCGCCCCTGGTGGGTCGACGCATATTCTAGCCCGGTTGCCTCATCGATTGGCAGCCCATCCATGTCGGCGCGCAGGCCAATCGTTGGCCCCTCGCCTTTACCGTTGATGATCGCAACGATCCCAGTTGTGGCAAAGCCTGTCTGGATCTCGTCGACACCGAATTCGCGCAACTTGGCCGCAACAAACGCCGCCGTTTTGTGACATTCACGCCCCAATTCAGGGATCGTGTGCAGGTGCTGACGCCACTCAGCCATTTCTGGTGCGTAGGCGGCGATACGATTGACGATAGCCATGGGGTGGACTCCTTTGAGCGATCCGATGTTTGGTGCATCTAGGCATGGAACGGAGATCGGCTGCAATGGGCGATGCACGAATACACGACAGTGACGCAGGGATAGAACGTCTGCTTGAGATTATGCGCCGTTTGCGTGATCCCGAAACGGGCTGCCCGTGGGACATTGAACAGGATTTTGCCAGCATCGCGCCCTACACGATTGAGGAAGCCTACGAGGTTGCGGATGCGATCGAACGTCAGGATTGGCCTGAATTAGAGGGCGAATTGGGCGATCTGTTGCTGCAATCCGTCTACCACACGGCGATGGGCGAAGAGTTGGGGCATTTCACGTTTCAATCGGTCGTGCGCAACATTTCCGACAAAATGGTGGCGCGGCATCCGCATGTTTTTGGTAACGAATCCCGCGAAAAATCTGCCGAGCAACAGACCGCTGATTGGGAAGCGATCAAAGCGGCCGAGCGTGCCGGCAAAGCCCAAGGTGGCGCGTTGGACGGCGTTGCGGTGGGGTTGCCGGCGTTGTTACGGGCGTACAAATTGCAAAAACGGGCGGCGCGCGTTGGGTTCGATTGGCCCAGCACCGATCAGGTGATTGACAAAATCCAAGAAGAAGCCGCAGAGCTGGTCGAGGCGCGTGACACCCTGACCCACGCCGAAACCGTCGAGGAATTTGGCGATCTGATGTTCGTGATGGCCAATCTGGGGAGGCATTTGGGCATCGAGCCTGAGGCCGCTTTGCGGGCCGCAAACGCCAAATTCACCCGCCGCTTTGAGGCGGTCGAGGCCGCACTGGCCGACAAAGGCAAAACACCAGAGCAAAGCGATTTGGCGGAAATGGATGCGATCTGGGATCAGGTCAAAATCGTAGAAAAAGCGGCAAAGGCTAGCGCAAAAAAGTGATGCCTTTTAGCTTGGCCAAAGCGTCGCAGTCCTGTTCATAGGTGTCGCGCAGCTGCTGTTTTTGATCTGCGGTGAATTCTGCAAACCCTGTGCTTTTTGTATTGTCCGCATTGTCGGCAATGATGTTTTTCCACGTGTCGCGGTCCAATGCATGCCCCGCTCGGTAGTGCGCTTGCAGAACATCCATCGCGGTGTCGGTCGCAGACACGTTCATTTTCTGGACCGGTTCGGTCAAGTTTTTGCGGTCTAGTTCAGGCACTAAATTCTTGATTAAATTGCGATTATCACCGCGCGCAGACATCGTCATGACAACCATTTCTTCGGCTTTCAGAATGTCGCGCATGGCTGTGATCAACGCGGGCCAGCCGCGGTTCATCCGCATCAAGGCCGCGCGCTGTTGGGAAAACGGATCGACGCGCAGGTCTTCGGCGCGCTTGCGAAACGCCGACACGTAAAGCGCATCATACGGGCGCACGACGAACAAAACGCGCTTTAACGTGCCCTCCAACCCGTCCCGCAACGCCTTCATGCGGGCCTCGGCGGCGGGGTAAAATTCGGACCCGTAGAAATGGATCATACGCCCGGGAATGTTCTCTTCGGACAAGATCAACGCGCGGGTCGGGTCAGGGCTATTGGTGCGGACTTCGCGGCGCACTTTTCGAATGAAACGACGCTGCATGGTCTCGCCGTGGCGCGGACTGGGCAATCGCAAGCCCAGCGTGCCACTGGGAATATCGTCACGCCCCGGATAGGTGGCATCAAACCCCTGGCTGGAAATTTCGGCCCGATTGTCATGTAAAAACATCTGCACCGAGGACGTGCCCGTGCGGTGCGCGCCTGCATGAATGTAAAATGCTTTTTCAGCCGCCATGTTCATACTTTCTCAGAATCACTTCTATTCGTAAGGTCATGTTATTCTATCCGATATCATCTTTAACCCTGCGCGAATAATGCGCGGAAAACTGTCGCTGGTCGGCCATAGCCCGTCTGGACATCCCGGGCCTGTCTTGCGAGGGTCACGCAGACATCAATCAACGCTTTCATCACAACAGGTTTTATATGGCATCGCTAGCGCGCAAGATCATTATCGACACAGACCCGGGTCAGGACGACGCGGTTGCGATCTTGTTGGCGCTTGCCAGTCCCGAAGATCTGGACGTGCTGGGCATCACGGCTGTAGCAGGTAACGTGCCGCTGGACCTAACCCAGAAAAATGCGCGCATTATCTGTGAACTAGCAGGCAAAGCTGATGTAAAAGTGTTCGCAGGTTGTGACCGCCCGTTGGGCCGTGATCTGGTGACGGCTGAACATGTGCATGGCAAAACCGGCCTTGATGGCCCTGATCTGGCTGATCCAAAGATGCCGCTACAAGATCAGCACGCCGTTGATTTTATCATCGACACCCTGCTCGCGGAGCCCAGTGGCACAGTGACTTTGTGCCCGCTTGGCCCCCTGACAAACATCGCGACGGCCTTACAAAAAGCCCCGGACATCGCCCAGCGCATTCAACAAATCGTGTTGATGGGTGGTGCGTACTTTGAGGTTGGCAACATCACACCCACCGCTGAATTCAACATTTACGTCGATCCAGAAGCTGCTGATATCACGTTCAAAAGCGGCATCGATATTGTTGTAATGCCACTGGATGTTACTCACAAAGCCTTGGTTACTCGCGCACGCAACGACGCCTTTCGTGATCTCGGCACGCCCGCAGGCAGCGCTGTGGCGCAGATGACTGATTTCTTTGAGCGTTTTGACAAGGAAAAATACGGCTCTGCCGGTGCCCCGCTGCACGACCCTTGTGTGACCGCCTATCTGATCAAACCTGAACTCTTTACGGGTCGTCACGTGAACGTCGAAATCGAAACCCAGTCAGAGCTGACCTTGGGGATGACAGTTGCCGATTGGTGGGGTGTCACCGACCGTGCGCCCAACGCGACGTTCATCGGTGATCTGGACGCCGACGGATTCTTTGCATTGCTGGCAGAACGCATTGGCCGGTTGTGAGCGCACGTAGTTTCTGTGACCCCAATCCTTGACCCCAAGTGGCCAACTTTCAGTTGTCTGCACATCCGCTAGAACCAAAGCAACAACAATGGAACATCACACATGAGCGCCGCCCTGACCCTTGGCACCCCTGACCATTTGGACCGCTTGTTGACCCTCGTGACCGCGTTTCACGCCGAAGAAGGCATTGTGATGACCGATGACGCCCGCCGCGCCGGTATCGCCCCCCTGTTAGATGGTATCCCCCACGGTGTTGCCTATCTGATTGGCCCACCTCGCGCCGCCATTGGCTATATCATCGTGACGTTCGGCTGGTCTGTGGAATTTGGTGGCATGGACGGGTTTATTGACGAACTCTACATCCGCCCCGGTGTGCGCAAACGTGGCATTGCGTCGGAAACCTTGCAAAGCTTGCCGCGGGCTTTGGGGGATGCTGGGCTAAAGGCGCTGCACCTTGAGGTCGACACCGAGAATGAAACCGCCCAGCGGCTGTACGCCCGTGCCGGATTTGCGCGGCGTGATAAATACCAGCTGATGACGCGCAAACTGTAACGGAAACTCCAGATGCCCCTGCATATCCCCTTTGACAACAGCTATGCCGCTTTGCCGACCGATTTCTACACGGCGCAAAACCCGACTGCGGTGCAATCGCCGTCGTTGATTGCCTTCAATGACGATTTGGCAAAGCTGCTGGGCATCACTGCGGGCGATGTGGATGAACAGGCACGAGTCTTTGCCGGCAATGTGGTTCCCGACGGGGCCACCCCCCTTGCGCAGCTCTATTCCGGCCATCAATTCGGCAGTTACAATCCGCAGCTGGGTGACGGGCGCGCCGTTTTGTTGGGCGAGGTCATTGGCACCGATGGTATTAGGCGTGACATCCAGCTTAAGGGTTCTGGCCCAACGCCCTATTCGCGCAGTGGCGATGGACGTGCGTGGCTTGGTCCGGTGTTACGTGAATATGTCGTATCAGAGGCCATGCACGCGCTGGGTATTCCGACAACCCGTGCATTGGCTGCCACTCTGACTGGCCAACCTGTCTACCGCGAGGCGGCCTTTCCCGGTGCTGTGCTGACCCGTGTGGCGCAAAGCCATCTGCGTGTTGGATCGTTCCAAGTGTTTGCGCATCGTGGGCAGACCGAGCAGCTCAAGACCCTGACGGGTTATGCGATCAACCGCCACTACCCTGACGCAAAAGGCCCGATGGATTTGCTGCGTGCTGTCTGTGCCGCACAGGCAGAACTGATCCCCGCGTGGATGGCCGTCGGGTTTATCCACGGCGTGATGAACACCGACAACTGTTCCATTGCGGGCGAAACCATCGATTACGGCCCCTGCGCGTTTATGGATGCCTATGCGCAAACCCGTGTGTTCAGTTCGATCGACCAAGGCGCGCGGTATGCCTATGCAAACCAACCCAACATCGCGGTCTGGAACATGGCGCAGTTCGCCACAGCGCTTATCCAAGCGATGGACGACAAAGAGGCCGCAGTTGAGGAAGCCACCGCAATCATCCACGCAATGCCCGCCCAGCTAGAGGCCGCGTGGTTGCGCCGGTTCGGGGCCAAGATCGGCTTGTCTGCCCCTACCCCTGCGGATCAAGCGATGATCGAAGATCTGTTGGCGTTGATGGAACAGAATGGCGCTGATTTTACCAATACGTTTGCCGCCCTTGGCACGCCTGTGGCACGTGATCAGTTCAGTGATCCCAACGCCTTTGACGGGTGGGCAACAGGCTGGCAGTCGCGCCTACAGGGCGCACCGGACGCAGCACAGGTCATGGCCGCTGCAAACCCACTGATCATTCCACGCAATCACCGGATTGAAACGATGATCCAATCAGCACTTGCCAATGACTACGCCCCGTTTGAGCGACTGATGGCGGCGCTGTCTGACCCCTTTGCAAACTCTGATCCAGCACTTTGCAAAGCGCCGGTGCCCTCTGAAATCGTGCCTGCGACGTTCTGTGGAACCTAAGCGCGCTTAGCGCCGGTTGATCAGGAATATTCCGAACGCGACCAGACCCAGCGCCACCCAGATTTGCAGGCCAATGGTTTCGCCCAAGACCAGCCAGCCCAAGATCACCGCAAACACTGGCGACAGAAAGCTGAACGAGGCGACGGAGGATGCGGGATAAAGCTTCATCAACCAGAACCAGATCAGGAACCCGAAACTGGCCACTGCAAAGATTTGAAACACCATGCCGGCGATGTGGACCAGCTGCACGTCTCTGATCAGGTCACCAAACAGCGGTGCTGCGACCAACAGGATCGGCGCGGACACAATCAGCTGCCAGATCAACTGCTGCGCGGGCGGAACATTGGCCAAGGGCGTCACCCGCACACACAGCGCAATGCCAGCCCAACAGATCGCCGCGACCAAGGCCAGCGCATCACCCAGCAGGCTGGCCTGCCCCGAACTGCGATCCAGCAGCGCCAGCACCACGCCGCCCATCGCCAGCCCCAAGCCAACGACGCGCACCCCTGACAGCCGTTCGCCCGGCAACAGAAAATGCGCCGACAGCGCCAACCACACCGGCATCGAATAAAAGATGATCGAGGTGCGCGATACGCTTGTGAAATCCAGCGCCGTAAACAGGCACATGAATTCAATCGCAAACAACAGGCCCGAAATGATCGCCCCCGTCATTGCCGCGCGTGGCAGACGCCAACCAATGCCGCGAAACTTCATCCATGCCAGCAACACCACCATCGCGCCAAGTGATCGCAACCCTGCCCCGAACACCGGTTCGAAGCCGCCGTTGGTGACTTTGACCACAACCTGATTGAACGCCAGATGCAGCGCGAAAAGTGTAAGGACGACAGCACCTAAGCTGTCCATTTGTGACTTGCGTTCCATGCGCGATCAAGGGGGTGAGTGGGGGCGGATGTCAATTGTGCCGCGACGACGGATTGGCCGTTTAAGGGGAAAACCCCTGCACAGATCACCGATACAACTGCACATAACTCTGACACACTGCTTGCAACGAATCTTTAGTCAAAGGACATGAACATGAGCTTGATGAAAACATTGGCCAAAGTTGCCATCGGTGTGGCGATTGCCAAGGGTGCTGGCGCGATGATGAACAAGGGTAGCGGTCAATCGCAGGCGTCTTCTGGCGGTTTGGGTGGGCTGCTGGGCGGTTTGACCGGTGGTGGCGCTGCGAGTGGTGGTCTTGGCGGTATGCTGGGCGGTTTGAGCGGCGGCAGTGCGGCGGGATCAACCGGTGGCGGTCTGCAGGACATGTTGGGCGGCCTGATGGGCGGCGCGCAAGCTGGCACCCAAGGCAGTACGCAGGGCGGTATGTCCGGTGGTTTGGGTGGTCTGCTCGAAAGCCTTGGTGGCGGCGGATCTACAGGTGCCAGCACCGGTGGCCTTGGCGGATTGCTGGGTGGTCTGGCGGGTGCTGCGGGTGCCGGTGGCCTGATGGGTGCCGCGATGAAACAACGCCCAGCTGACAACAACGAAAGCTTTGGTTCGGTCCTGAATTCCGCTTTTGATGCCAATCCGGAACCCGCGATTGAACCCACAGCAGACCAAGAGGCCGCAGCCGGCTTGATGCTGCGCGCGATGATCCAGGCAGCCAAATCCGATGGCACGTTGGACGACGCAGAACGGGAAAAGCTGATTGGCCAGCTTGGCGACGACGTTGACAGCAACGAAGCTGCGTTTGTGCAATCCGAACTGCAATCGCCTGTGGATGTCGATGGTTTGGTCGCGCAAGTGCCAAAGGGCATGGAGCAGCAAATTTATGCGGTGTCGGTCATGGCGATCAATCTCGACAGCCAAGACGAGGCGAAATACCTGCACCAATTGGCGCAAGGTCTGGGTCTGAATGCAGCGGCTGTTAACAATGTGCATGCGCAAATGGGTGTGCCGTCGCTGTACACCTGAACCACGCCCGACCCTAAAAACGAAAAGGCCCGCATCATTTGCGGGCCTTTGTTATTTATGCGCTTTTGGCTGGGCGACGACGACGTTGACCGCCGGGCTTGCCACCACCACCGGGGGCACCACCGCCCGCAGGACGACCGCCACCGGGGCGACCCCCACCTGGACGTCCGCCACCACCACCACCCGGGCGACCGCCACGACCGCGTTGTTTTGGCTTTTCTTCTTCGGAAGGTTCCCACATCCGGCCAGACGCGATCGGGATTTTCATGCCCATCGTCTTTTGGATGTCCTTCAATTCTTTCATCTCGTCAGGGGCGCAGAACGCAATCGCGGCCCCCTCTTTGCCCGCGCGGGCTGTACGACCAATCCGGTGCACGTAGTTATCCGGCACGTTTGGCAATTCGTAGTTGTAGACGTGTTTCACGTCAGGAATGTCCAAACCACGGGCCGCCACGTCTGTCGCCACCAGCACTTTGATTGTGCCGGCCTTGAACGCTGCAATTGCGCGATCCCGTTGCCCTTGAGATTTGTTGCCGTGGATCGATCCGGCTTTGTAGCCCGCTTTTTCCAAGGTCTTGGACAGTTTTTCCATACCGTGTTTGGTGCGCCCAAAAACCAGCGCGCGTTCGTCACGGTGTTTGTCCAGCAGCTCTAACAACAACGCGCCTTTTTGCGCCTTGGCGATAAAGTGGATTTCCTGTGTCACCTTGTCCGCGACCTTGCCCGGAGGCGAAACTTCGATGCGGATCGGGGATTTCAAGTAAGTGTTGGCAATCTCGTTCATTTGCTTTGGCATCGTCGCCGAGAACAACATCGTCTGGCGTTGCTCTGGCAACATCGACGAAATCCGGCGCAACGCGTGGATAAACCCGAGGTCGAGCATTTGGTCCGCTTCGTCCAACACCAGGAACGAGGTTTCGGACAGGTCCAGCGCACGGCGGTCCATCAGATCGATCAAACGACCGGGCGTGGCCACCAACAAATCGGTGCCGCGTTCCAGACGGTTGATCTGGGCCTTGATCGACATGCCGCCAACCACAAGGTTGGTTTTCAGCTGGGTGTTTTCCGTCAAGGCGCGCAGTTGCACCTGAATTTGGTTGGCCAGTTCACGCGTCGGGGCCAGAACCAGACCACGCACGGTTTTTGGCGCAGGCTTGGTGCCCATGGTCAGCATTTGTGCCACCAACGGCAGGCCAAACGCCAGTGTTTTACCAGTACCGGTCTGGGCAAGGCCCATCACGTCGCGCCCGTTCATTCCGTGTGGGATCGCTTGTTTCTGGATCGGGGTTGGATCTTTTAGACCCATGTCTTTTAGGCGCTTTACCAGCACTGCTGGCAGCTCCATCATGTCGAAATCGCTCATGTCATTCCTTTGTCCGCCCCATTGGGCAAACACGTCTTGGGTCACGCAAAATCGGATCGCGCCCGCAGGCCAAATGCCAAACGTGCGTCCAATGCGTTTTGCCCCACGCGTGATTTTGGGAACGAAACAAATGCTGTTGGATCAAAACCTCTCCCTCGAGGTTCTGGGCGGATGCCTTTTGGCCCGCTCTTATTATGACTGCTCACGCGGCAGACAGCATTGCTTGGGGTGCACATGCGCCTTGTTGCCCCCCAAGTCAAGCGGTGCGACGCATTTGCCATCTGGCCTGCACGAGGAAATCCGGCTATGACGAACCCCCAAATCAGCTGCACAAAGACCAAAGCCATGCCTCAGACTATTCTTGATCGTTGCGAAGCTGCCGGCTTGCGTATGACTGCACCCCGCCGTGTGATTGCGCAAGTGCTGCAAGACAGCGATGACCACCCCGATGTCGAAGAGCTGTACGCGCGCGCCAATGCGATCGACACGAATATTTCCATCGCGACGGTCTACCGGACGGTGAAACTGTTTGAAGAGGCAGGTATTCTGGACAAGCTGGAATTCGGCGACGGCCGTGCCCGCTATGAGGATGCAGAGCGCGAACACCACGACCACCTGATCGATATGAATTCGGGCGAAGTGATCGAATTTGTCGATGCCGAAATCGAAGCGCTGCAAGAACGGATCGCCAAGAAACTAGGCTACGAATTGCGCGGGCACCGGTTGGAACTGTTCGGCGTCCCGATCAAGAAATAAGCGCTGCGCCAGCGACCTCTGGCCCTGCTTGAGTAGCACCCAAATCCCGCATTTCCATCTGGGCCGTCCTGCAAAAGTGCGGCGCAGTTGCCTCACTATTTTGTGATGATCCGCGCAAGACAGGGATTTCTTGGGCCAAAGCATTTTTCATCCTAAGCATTTCTAAACATAATCATAAGGCCCATTTATATGTCTTTACTCGGACGGCTTCTGTATAAGTCCCGCAAATTTTACGATGACGATTTTGACTGGAACACCTACACCGCCGACAGCTATGAACGTCGGATCGTTGGCGATATCGAGGCTAATTTCCAAGCGGTTGCCGAGCAAGATCAACTCAAATTCAACGCGGCCACCGGCACGCTTGAGGTCCAGGGGCGCGATCTGCATCCCAACCACCAGCTGGTGCTAGAGGCCATCGGGCGACTGCAAGCAAAGTCCGTGCATGAAATCGGCTGTGGCGGCGGCGATCATGTGGCCAACGGCAAAACCGTGTTTCCTGACGTGACCTATACCGGCGGTGATCGCGGGCAAACGCAACTGGACCTTGCCCAACAACGCCACCCGCACCTGGCAGGATCGTTAATGTTGCAAGACATCACCATGCCGTTGTCGCGCCACTGGCCGCGCGCAGAATTGATCTATTCCCAAGCGGTTTTGATGCACATTCATACGGCCGTCAGTCATTTTGTCGGGCTGGCCAACATGGTCAACAGCTCTGATCGCTTTGTGTTGCTGATGGAAAACTATCAATGTCACAACTTTATTGCCGACATTCAGGCCTTGCAAAAAGGTGGTCATTTTGACTGGCCCGAGATGTTCATTCACCGCTTTGATGGCTCAACCGGTGCGCGCGCGATCTTGTTGGCCCGTGACAAACAGGATTTGCCGGAACTGACGTCTGATGCCCAAATCCGCGAGGGTTTGAAACCCTCTGATCGCCGCCTAAAACGCTCCAACGAGGACAGCGCGCGCGGCTTGTTCGGTCCTGCCGGCTAAATCCCCAAGCTGTCTCGACAATCCTTGCCTGCTCTGACAAGCCTGCGCGAGACAGCTTAGAGGACAGCACATGGATAATTTACGTGGCGCGGCCATCATGGTGCTCGCGATGCTGGGCTTTGCCATCGAGGACATGTTCATCAAGATGCTCGCAGGCGCTGTGCCTGTCGGCCAAATCTTGATGTTGCTGGGCACTGGTGGGTCTTTGATATTCGCGGTGATTGTGCGCCTGCAAGGACGGGCCTTGTTTGAACGAGCCATGTGGTCCGGCCCGGTTCTGACGCGCGCTGCGGGTGAAATTATCGGGACCGTCGGCTTTGTGAATGCGATTGTGTTCACCACACTGTCTTCTGCTTCGGCCATTTTGCAAGCGACGCCGTTGGTTGTGACGCTTGGCGCTGCGGTGTTCCTTAGCGAACCTGTCGGGTGGCGCCGTTGGAGCGCGATTTTGATCGGTTTCTTTGGTGTTTTGATGATTGTGCGCCCTGGATTGGCCGGGTTCACGCCGCTGTCCCTGTTTGCGGTTTTGGGTGTGCTCGGGCTGGCCGTACGCGATCTTGCCACACGCAAAACCACCAAGTCACTCAGCACCATGCAACTTAGCTTTTTGGGGTTTCTGGCAATTGTACCTGCCGGCGCAGGCCTGATCGCCTTTGGCCCGGACGTGCTGACCCCGATGTCCTTGCGCAGCTTAGCCATCATGAGCATCGCGCTGGTTATCGGCGTCGTCGCGTATTATGGCATTGTCGCGGCCATGCGGGTGGGCGACATCAGCTTTGTCACGCCGTTTCGCTATACCCGCCTGATCTTTGCGCTGATCCTAGGGGCCAGCATTTTTGGCGACCGTCCCGACAAATGGACCCTGATTGGCGCGGCCATCATCGTGGCATCCGGCATTTACACCGTTTGGCGCGAAAGACGGATCAAAGCACAGCCCTAAGCGCTAACTGCCCCTTTCCCTGCGCGGCCCAGACTTGTATGAGGCAGGCAACGTCACCAAAGGAGCCATCCCATGAGCACGATCATCGACATCCACGCCCGCGAAATCCTCGACAGCCGGGGCAACCCAACGGTCGAAGTCGACGTGATTTTGGAAGACGGCACAATGGGGCGCGCGGCCGTACCATCCGGGGCATCCACAGGCGCGTACGAAGCGGTTGAAAAGCGCGATGGCGACAAATCGCGCTACTTGGGCAAAGGCGTGCTAGAGGCCTGCGCCGCCGTAAACGGTGAAATCGCCGAAGCGCTGCTGGGCTACGACGCAACTGAGCAAGTCGAAATCGACCACGCAATGATCGAACTGGACGGCACCGACAACAAGTCCCGCCTCGGCGCCAACGCAATTTTGGGCGTGTCACTGGCCACTGCCAAAGCCGCCGCTGATTTCACGACGCAGCCGCTGTATCGCTACGTCGGCGGCACTTCTGCGCGCATGCTGCCGGTACCGATGATGAACATCATCAACGGCGGCGAACATGCTGATAACCCTATTGATATTCAAGAATTCATGATCATGCCCGTGGCCGCCGAAAACATCCGTGACGCCGTGCGCATGGGGGCCGAAGTGTTCCACACGCTCAAAGGTGAATTGTCTGCCGCGGGCCTCTCCACAGGCATCGGCGACGAAGGTGGCTTTGCGCCCAACATCAGCTCTACCCGCGATGCCCTTGATTTTGTTCTGAAATCCATCGAAAAAGCAGGCTACAAACCGGGCGAAGACATGTATCTAGCGCTCGATTGTGCCGCGACAGAATACTACAAAGGCGGCAAATACGAGATGGTTGGTGAAGGTAAGTCACTGACATCAGACGAAAATGTCGCCTACCTTGCTGGCCTTGTTGCGGACTATCCGATCATCAGCATCGAAGACGGCATGAGCGAGGATGACTGGGACGGTTGGAAGGCATTGACCGACGCACTGGGTGACAAAATCCAGCTGGTTGGTGACGATCTATTTGTGACCAACCCTGCACGTCTGGCCGAAGGTATCAAGCGCGGCAGCGCCAACTCCATGCTGGTTAAAGTCAATCAAATCGGTACGTTGACCGAAACTCTTAAAGCTGTCGACATGGCGCACCGGGCAGGATTCACCAACGTGATGAGCCACCGTTCAGGCGAAACCGAAGACGCGACAATCGCGGATTTGGCCGTCGCTACAAACTGTGGGCAGATCAAAACCGGATCTCTTGCGCGCTCTGACCGGCTCGCGAAGTACAACCAGTTGATCCGCATCGAAGAAGCTTTGGGCGAAACTGCGCAATTCGCGGGCCGTTCGATCCTGAAATAAGATGCTGACGATCCGCCCGATAAATCTAAAGACCGAAGGTCCAGCACTTGCCAAATTGTGCTGGGCCTACCGCGACCTTTTGATCACCCGCACCACCCACGTCCCTGACATGGTCGAACGCTATTATTCGCAGTCCGACTACACGGCGCTGATTGCTAAATTGCCAGAAATCCACGCCCGGCCAACGGGTGATATTCTGGTGGCTGATCTAAATGGCAAACCGGTTGGTTGCGCGATGTATTACCAGCATCCGACGGGTTCTTGTGAAATCAAGCGCATCTTTGTGGACCAAACCGCGCGTGGGCATGGTGGCGGCGAACAGCTGATCCGCACCGCGATGAAGCGCGCCAAGGCTGATGGTCATCGCCACATGGTGTTGGATACGGTGCATACTTTGACCGAGGCGATTTCGCTGTATCAGCGTGTTGGATTCACGCCGTCACAGCCGTTCTACGACCCCGATCCCGCCTACACAGACACCTTGCGGTTCTTTGACATTCAGCTTTGAAAACGATCCGGCCTGTAGGGCGCGATCAGGTCCGCCTGACTGTTCGTAAGCGATTGATCCAGCACCTCTTTGCTTAGGATTTCGGCCGCCAACGGGGCCAGCGTGATCCCGGAATGCATGACGCTGGTGAACAGACCTTCAGGGCCACACGCGCCGATCACCGGCAAGCCGTCTTGCGGCACCGGGCGCTGCGCAAGGCTGACCGAGGCCCATTCTAGCGCCGTATCGGGGATCAAATTGCGCAGCCGTTCCATCGCAATATCAGCAGATTGATCCAGCCGTTCAGCAACTTGATCGCTGTCATCGCGTTGATGGTTCGCCGCCGTCGGGGCCAAGATCGTACCATCAGGGAGTTGGCGAAATTCCTGACCAGGGGCCACCAGAATATGGTTCAAAATTGCCGCGACGGGTTTGGTTTTCAGGATGACGCCGGGGCGATCCAGCATCGGCAAATGCACACCAACATCCGCCAAAATCGCTTGGCTGCCGGTACCAGAGGCAACGATCACGCGATCTGCCGGCAGTGTTCCGCCGGGCACCCGCACGCCGCGCACGGCACCGTTTTCGACCACGACGCCACTGACACGACAGCCAAACATCAGCCGCGCATTTGAGTGCGCAAGCAGCGTTTGGGTCAAGGCAACAGGTTCGATCGCCGCCTCGGTTTTAAACATCAACGCGCGCTTCGGCGGGCTGACATTTGGTTCCAGTTCAGCGAATGCGGCGCGGTCGATTTCCTTTAGATCATAACCCAACGCGCTGAGAGCGTTCGCTTGGGCGTCAAAGGCATCGCCGGTTTCCTCCCAACACAAACAGCCGGTCCAGCGGATATCGGATACGCCGGATGTTGCGGCAAGGCGTCGGTACGCGTGTAAACTTTCGCGGCGCAGATGATAGTGGGCCTCGTCTGCGTAACAGCTGGCGTTTGCCCAGCCAAAAGACCGACCCGTCGCCCCGCTGGCCGGGCCCGTGGCATCAATCACCGTGACTTTCGCACCTTGGGACCCAAGCTGACACGCCAGCGTTGCGCCGATAATGCCGGCTCCAATAATCACAACCTGCATAAATGCCCCCTTGGCCCGCCTTCGCCCTCACCATAAACTGCGCCGATGACAGCACAAGACATCATCGCCCGCCTGAACCTTGCTCCGCATCCCGAGGGTGGGCATTATCGTCAAACTTGGATCGCGGACAATGACGGTCGACCGACTGGAACCTGCATTTATTTCCTGTTGGCCAAGGGCGAAAGCAGTCGTTGGCACAAGGTCGATGCCACGGAAATCTGGCTGTATCACGCCGGTGCACCGCTGGTTTTGTCGATGGCCGCAACGGACGCAGGGCCTGCAACGGACCACATCCTGACCCCTGATCTGAACGAAGGTGAGCCGCAATTGATCGTGCCAGAAAACCACTGGCAAGCAGCGGCCAGCACGGGCGATTACACGTTGGTCAGTTGCACGGTTTCGCCCGGATTTAGCTTTGATGGATTTGTCATGGCCGACGTCGGATTTGAAATCCCGCGCTAGGCAGTTGGGCGGCTGAGCGTGCCGCCTGACACGGCCGCGCGCACGCCGGTTGTGCCAGCACATGAGGTCGCCAACCCACGCGCCACACGCACGGCCAAATACGCAAAGGCTTGCGCCTCGAGCATGTCACCGTCCAGACCCACGGCTTCGACCGGCGCAACGGGGCAATCCAGCGACACCTCTAACATGCGCATCAACACCGGATTGCGGCGCCCACCGCCTGTGACCAAAACTTGCGATGGCGGGCTTGGGCAGTGGGTCAATGCCTCAACCACCCCAGCGGCGCACATGGCTGTAAGGGTGGCGGCGGCATCTGCGTCGCTAAGTTCGCCGACCAACCCGATCATTTCTGAAAAATCATTTCTGTCCAGCGACTTGGGCGGGATACGCGCAAAGTATGGCTCGGCCAAAAACAGTTCCAGCGCGCCTTGTTCCACACACCCTGACGCGGCAATTGCGCCGTCTTTGTCAAAGGAAACACCACAGCGCGCCTGCACCATGTCGTTGATCGGTGCGTTGGCGGGGCCCGTGTCAAAGGCCAGCAATGCGCCTTGTGTTTCAGGTGCTGCGATGCGCGGATCAATCCAACTGATGTTGCCCACGCCGCCCAAATTCAGGAACGCCAATGGCTTGGTCGCGTTGATATAGCGCGCGCAGGCGTGATGGAAAAACGGGGCCAAAGGCGCGCCCTCGCCGCCCATTTCAACATCCGAACTGCGGAAATCCCAAACGACCGGAGTGTTCAGCGCATCGGCCAAAGCGGCCCCGTCCCCGACCTGCAACGTGCCTTGGGCGCGCGGTGCATGGGCCAGTGTTTGGCCATGAAATCCGACCAGATCGATGCCCTCGAACCCCGCCAACGCCTCTGCGTGTGCCGCATCGACAACTTTGCCAGCGGCGTCGACGTCTGCCCCGTTCCATTGGCCAAAACCGGCTGCGATTGTTGCTTGTTCAGCGGGTGTGTAGGGCCGGTAGTCGACCGGTCCAAAACCGACAATATCGCGCCCGTCTGTGTCCAGCACAGCCACGTCAACGCCGTCCAACGACGTGCCGCTCATTGCGCCCAATGCCCGCAACGGGTGCGTGGTTTTCCTGAAACTGCTCATGTATTCCGCCCGCCCGTGGCCCTTTGAGGCCTTTTCCTTTGCTGTCACCGCTCTTATACGTGCTTGAGTAATTCAAACCAAGAGCAAGCATATGACCTACCACCCAAAATCGGATTTCGTCGCAGTGATGATGGAGCGCGGGTTTCTCGCCGACTGCACCGATTATCAAGGGCTGGACGAGGCGCTGCTGAAAGGTGCGCAGCCGGGTTACATCGGGTTTGATGCAACGGCAAAATCGCTGCACGTCGGGTCACTGATCCAGATCATGATGCTGCGCTGGTTGCAAAAAACCGGCAACAAACCGATCACTCTGATGGGTGGTGGCACAACCAAAGTTGGCGATCCGTCATTTCGCGCGGATGAACGCCCTCTGCTGGACGCCGCCGCGATTGACGACAATATTTCTGGTATCAAAAAGGTATTCTCGGCCTACCTGACCTACGGCGATGGTCCCACGGATGCGTTAATGATCAACAATGCCGAATGGCTGGATGGTCTGAACTATCTCGATTTCCTGCGCGACATCGGGCGGCATTTCTCAATCAATCGGATGCTGTCGTTTGAATCGGTGAAATCGCGCCTTGATCGTGAACAATCGCTGTCGTTCCTTGAGTTTAACTACATGATTTTGCAGGCTTATGACTTTATGGAGCTGCACCGCCGCTATGGCTGTGTGCTGCAAATGGGCGGCTCTGATCAGTGGGGCAATATCGTGAACGGGATCGACCTGACCCGCCGTGTGATTGACGGCGAAGTTTACGGTTTGACCTCGCCCCTGTTAACCACGTCTGACGGTAAAAAAATGGGCAAATCCCTGTCTGGTGCGATCTGGTTAAACCCTGACATGCTCTCGCCCTACGAATTCTGGCAGTTCTGGCGCAATACGACGGATGCAGATGTGGGTCGTTTTCTAAAGCTGTACACAGAGCTGCCGGTTGATGAATGTGACCGTCTTGGTGCGCTAGAGGGGGCGGACATCAACGAATCCAAAGTGCGTTTGGCCAATGAAGTGACCACATTGCTGCACGGCGCAGATGCGGCCGCAGCCGCCGAGGCAACCGCGCGCGAGGTCTTTGAAAAAGGTGGCATCGGGGATGATTTGCCGACTTTGAACTTGTCTGCCGCAGACGTGGGCGACGGCATTTCGATCGTACAACTGATCGTCAAATCCGGCCTTGCAGGATCCGGTAAAGAAGCCAAACGCCTGATTTCCGAGAACGGCGCACGTCTAAATGACGCGCCTTTGACGGACGCGGGTATGATGGTCGACGCTAGCGCCTTGGCCACGCCAATGAAATTGTCAGCGGGCAAAAAACGTCACGCGCTGGTCCAATTGGGTTAAAACCAGAGCCATTCAATCACGCTGAGCATGATGAACACAGGAATGGACAGAGCCGTCGCCACTAAAAAGGCGGCGGTTTTTGTCATGCGTTGGACAGGGGCTGTGATGCCATAAACAGCTTTTTTCATGATCGATGTTAACCACGTTTTAGGTTTCTATGCGGTTAATGGCCTTGATGTTTGATGCAGCCCCCACCACCTCGCCTATCCCGCTTCAGCAAAGCGCTGAATTTGAGGCAACGCTTCGCCACATCGGGCGAACGCCGTTGCGATTGCAAGATGGCCGGCTGGTTTTGCGGCGCAAATTCGGACCGCTGCAGGTCAACATGCTGACGCGTGCGCATTGCGAGTCGATCCCGCGCGATTTGAACGGTATTGTTCTAATTGCCCCCGACAGTCCCATTTGCAACCTGCCCGCTTTGCCGCTGACCAGTCCCGCAACTGTGGCCGAACTCGATCTATCGCCTGACCTAAAAACGCTTCATGCGAACCTTAAAGGGAAGTGGCGCAATCGACTGCGTCATGCACAATCGCATCACCTGCGCATCACCCGCCAAAACATGCCAACCAACTGCGATCATTGGATTTTGAAGGCCGAACAAGCACAACAACGGCGGCTCAAATACTGTCATTGGCCTGCAGCGTTGACCAGTGCGTTTGCCCAGATCAACACTGGGGACGCCAAGCTTTTTACCGCACACTATGGCTCTGACATCGTTGCCGGATTGCTGGTTCTACGGCACGGATCAGTCGCGACCTACCACATCGGGCACACCAGCACGGCAGGCCGCATTGTGTCAGCGCAAACGCTGCTTTTGTGGTCTGCGATCACATGGGCACAGTCCAAAGGCATCGCGCGGATGGACTTGGGGGTGATCGACACCGAGACGTCCGCTGGCTTGGCGCGCTTCAAACTTGGGACCGGCGCACAGACCCGCAAATTGGGTGGGACGTGGCTGTGGCATCGTGCACTGTCGCCGATCACCGGCCTAGGGCGCATTGATCGCGGCATGATGATGTAGACAGGATCGCGGTGCCATGGTTAACTGAACATCTGTTCAGATAGGAAGCACGCCATGGATCTTTCAACCACCGCCGCCGTCATCACCGGAGGCGCATCCGGCCTCGGCGAAGCGACCGCACGCCATTTCGCGAGCAAAGGCACCATTGTGACCTTGCTGGACCGCGACACCGCACGTGGCGAGATGGTTGCAGATGAAATCGGTGGCCATTTTGTGCAAACTGACGTCACGGACGAGGCTTCGGTCAGTGCAGCAATCGACACAGCTTATGACCGAATGGGGCGTATCACCGCGGCGGTAAATTGCGCGGGCATCGCCTATGGGATCAAAACAATCGGGCGCGACGGGCCACACCCACTGGACGCGTTCCAGCGCACCATCGACATCAATTTGGTCGGCAGTTTCAACGTCGCCCGCCTGGCTGCTATGGCCATCTCGCGCAACGATCCGGAACCGGACGGCGCGCGCGGCGTGATCATCAACACCGCATCCATCGCCGCCTTTGACGGGCAAAAAGGCCAAGCAGCTTATGCGGCATCCAAAGGCGGAATTGTCGGCATGACATTACCCATGGCCCGCGATTTGGCGTCATCCGGCATTCGCGTCATGACCATCGCGCCAGGTATTTTCAAAACACCAATGTTGGCAGGATTGCCCGAAGACGTGCAGGCGACACTGGCCGCCGACGTGCCCAACCCTGCCCGCCTTGGCGATCCGTCAGAATATGCGCGCACCGCAGGTTTCATCGTCGAAATGGGATATTTGAATGGGGAAGTCATCCGGTTAGACGGCGCTTTGCGCATGCGATGATCCGGTCCGAACGTGAAAAAATGGCGGCGGGTGACTGGTACACCTGTCTTGATCCTGAACTGGATGCGCTGCGGGCTTTGGCGCTGAACGCTGTGCATCAGCACAACACGGCCCCGCCGGACGTGCGTGGAAACATTGCGCCCAAATTACGGGCGTTGTTCGGGTCTGTTGGCGAAAATTGCCGGATCGAAGCGCTGTTTCACTGCCCCTACGGCATTAACATTCACCTCTGTGATTCTGTCTACATGAACGCGGGCTGCACGATTTTAGACACCGCACCGGTACACATTGGCGCGCGCTGTTTGCTAGGTCCACACGTCCAAATCTACACAGCGCAACACCACAAAGATGCCGTGAAACGCGCCGCTGGGCAAGAGATCGCCCTGCCCGTCACAATCAACGACGACGTCTGGATTGGCGGCGCGGCTGTGATCATGCCCGGCGTCACGATTGGCGCGCGCGCAATTGTCGGATCAGGGGCGGTGGTGACCAAGGATGTGGCGGCTGATACGGTGGTTGTCGGAAACCCCGCACGCGTTGTGTCAAACGGCTGAGGGCCTTATTCGGCGGCTTTTTCTTCCAACAACATCCACTCTTCTTCGGCGGCATCCAGCTTGGATTGACGCTCAATCAACGCATCCGTCGCCTTTTGGAACTTGACCGGATTGGCGGTGAACAGCTCTGGGTCGCTCATCAGTTCTTGTAGCTTGTTGATTTCAGCCTCAAGGCGTTCCATCTCGGCTGGAATCGCCTCAAGTCGGTGTTTTTCGGTAAAGCTAAGGCCTGATTTCGGCGCGGATTTCTCTTTGACCACAGGTGCGGATTTCTTCGATTTAACAACGCTCTCTGCGAAATCATCCATGCCGCGTTGGGCGACATAATCGCTCCACCCGCCTGCATAAACCGTGGCTTTGCCGTCGCCCTCCATCGCGATGGTCGTGACTGCTACACGGTCCAGAAAATCACGATCGTGGCTGACCAGCAGCACAGTGCCGTCGTATTGGCCCAGCAAATCTTGCAGCAAATCGAGCGTTTCGACGTCCAGATCGTTGGTCGGTTCGTCCAAAATCAGCAGGTTTGACGGCTTGGCCATCAGTTTTGCCAGCAGCAGACGGGCCTTTTCACCACCAGACAGCGAACGAACCGGCGCGCGCGCCTGCCCCTCATCAAAGAGGAATTCTTTGAGATAACCAACAACATGCTTTGGCATTCCGCGTACCATGATCTGGTCGGCTTTGCCGGAAACGCGCATGTCAGGATCGCCTGTCAGGCTGTCCCACAGGGTCATGTCGCCGTCCAGTTGCGCGCGCGCTTGGTCGAACAAAGCGATGTCCAGATTGGTGCCAATCTTGATCGTGCCGCTGTCAGGTTGTTCCTTGCCAATCAGCATGTTCAGCAGTGTTGTTTTGCCGACGCCGTTAGGGCCAACCAGCGCAATGCGATCGCCGCGTTGCACGGTCAAATCAAAGGGCGTCAAGATGACCTTGTCACCATAAGCCTTTGTAATGCCAGTGGCTTCCATAACCTTGCGGCCGGATTTCTGACCAGATTCGATGGCCATGGCCGCCGCCCCTTGGCGTGAAATCTGGGCAGAGCGTTCGGCCCGCAAATCTTGCAAGGCGCGCACCCGCCCTTGGTTGCGTTTGCGGCGTGCACTGATGCCCTCAACAGCCCAACGGGCCTCGGCTTTGATCTTGCGGTTCAGCTTGTGGCGTTGGGTGTCTTCTTCTTCCCACGTGCTGTCACGCCATGCCTCGAATTCGGCAAAACCCTTTTCTTGGCGGCGCACTTTTCCTCTGTCAATCCAGAGGGTTGCGCGGGTCAGTTCACGTAAAAATGCACGGTCGTGACTGATGATAATATACCCTTTGCGGGTCGCCTTCAGCTCGGATTCCAGCCACGCAATGGCTTCGATATCAAGGTGGTTTGTCGGTTCGTCCAGCAGCATCAGATCGGGGGCGTCGGCCATCAAACGGGCCAGTGCCGCGCGCCGACGTTCACCACCAGATGCAGTTTCAACTGGACGGGCCGGATCGAATTTCAGGCCAGCGCCTGCGCGCTCGACTTTGTACATCTCGGATTCGTCTAATCCGTGCGCCGCGAAATCGCCCAAAGTTGCGAAACCGGACAAATCAGGGTCCTGTTCCATGTAGCCCACGGACACGCCGGGGCCTGCGATCACTTCGCCTTTGTCCGCCTCGACCAAGCCGCCCATGACTTTCATCAAGGTCGATTTGCCTGATCCGTTGCGCCCGACCAGCGCGACGCGCTCGCCTGGTTGCGCAACCAAAGACAGCCCGTCAAAAACAGGATCGCCGCCAAAGGTCAGCGAGATTTCGTTCAATTGTAATAAGGGTACACGTGCCATGTGGGCCTGCTAGACTGCGCGGGCGGTGGCGTCAACGACCCGTATTGATCTGGCGCAGCAAACTACTCGGCCAAAGCCCGTAACAATCGTTTTCGAGCGGCCGGAATCGCCCCGATTTCAAGTCCGGTGAACACATGTAGCGTGTTCATTTGGTGATCCACCACCGCGTGATCACTGACCCACCCGCCCATCATCAGATAGGTCCGCAGTAGTGGTGGCATCGCTGACATCGCCTTTTTGGCATCCGGTTTGCGGCGCAATTTGGCGGCAAAGCGGAACACGTCAGGGGATTTGATTTGGGGCAACCAGCACTCGGGGGCCAAATGGCGGGCTTTGAGCATCGCAAACGCGTCAAGATACTGCGCCGTTTTTGTCCCCTCAAAGGACGAGCAACCAAACAACATACGCACGTCGTTGGCATCAACATAGGCGGTCATGGCAGCCCAGGCGATCCGCAGGATATCGGGGTCGTTCAGGTCGGGATCAACGCAAAAGCGGCCTAATTCCAGCATTACACCGTCGTAGGATTCTAAGGCGATAAGATCGTAGTATTGCGCAGAATAACTGTGTGAAATCCGATCTGCGCGCAACGTGGACATGCGAAAACAACAGACCAGCTGATTCTGCGCCCTGTCGAACACCAACATTTGTGTACAGGTGTCATCAAAGGCGTCGCGAATGGCACCAGAGGGGCCAAAGCAGCGCGCGCGCAAGGCAAATGCTGCCGTCATGTCAGTATCGTTTTGCGCAACCCGCGTTTGGTACCGGCCTTTGGTCAACACACGCAACACGCCTTTTCAAAGGGTACAATCAAGACAGCGCGCAAGCCGAAACTTTAGCCCGGCGCAATGCGGCCAATGTTACCCAGCAACTGGCGCAGGAAGGTTTTGTTAGACACCGCAGAATCCGTCACCCGCCGCGCAATTGGTACGACATTGCCGTCTTCTAGCCCGAAGCGTTCAATGTTTGTGACCACGCCTGCAGTATCAAAGCTGATAGCCAAGACCTGACGTTCGACCACTTTCGGGGCCGTTGGACCGAATGAGCGGATGCGCGAGCGGACGTAATAATAGCCACCATCGTTCAGAACGCCGCCCGAAGACGGTGATCCAACCGAATCCTCAACCGAGGACCTTGTGTCGACCCCGACCACAAGCAGGTCCAGATCTTCTTGTGGCGGAATGTAGCCATGGTTCGTATATGTCGCGGCACAGGCCGTCAGTGACACTGTCACGGCTGCGACTGCAATATATCTGCAGAACGATTTGATGCGCATAGTGACTGCCCTCTTGCTCTTAAACCCAACGGCTTTTATCGACGGGTAACAAAGGTACGGCCCTGTTTCAAGAAACGAAAGTATGATTGATGACTTCTAATGCGCCCTCGACCGCTGCATTTCGTGTGGCAGAGCTATCCCAGAACAGTGCGACGCCCTTTGAGGTGCGCCCTGATGCCCCCAAAAATGCGGCCATCGCAGCCGAGTTGGACCTGCTCGATTTGCGCAAGGTCCGCTTTGTCGGCAAAATCAAAGCGATGGGCGGTGCCGACTGGGTGCTGAGCGCGACGCTGGGTGCAACTGTTGTGCAACCGTGTTCAGTCACGTTGGATCCTGTGACAACCCGCGTTGAAACAACGGTAGAGCGCGTATTCCTCAAGGAAATCGAAACATTCGAAGATGAAGAAGAGGTCGAGATGCCCGAGGACGAGCGCACAGAACGCTTGGGCCAGTGGATCGACGTCGAGGCCGTGATGATCGAGACCCTCAGCCTAGCCCTACCGGAATATCCACGCAGCAAAGATGCGGATCTGGGCGAGGCAATCTACAGTGACAAAGGGGTCGCCCCCATGACCGACGAGGCCGCACGCCCGTTTGCAGGTTTGGCCGCCCTCAAGGATCAATTGGAACCAAAAGACTGACAAACCCGCTTTGGCGCATTATATATCGGCTTGCACTACACATAATTCGCAGTATTTTGCCGCCCTCACGGTATTTAGGGTTGGACATGTCTGGGCGCACAGCCTAAATGCACGTCACGCCTAAACCCAATGTTATGCAACACGGGCTCTGCAACCTTGCTTTGCCCTTTAATCAAAGGCCCATACAATGGCTGTTCAACAGAACAAAGTCTCCAAATCTCGCCGCAACAACCGTCGCGCGCACGATTCTCTGGTGGCTGCAAACCCAAACGAGTGCGACAACTGCGGTGAGCTGAAACGCCCACACCACATTTGTGCGTCCTGCGGTCACTATGCAAACAACGAAGTTGTTGCACAGGCCGAGGAAATCGATCTGGAAGACGACGCGGCCTAAAGGCCCTCGTTTCTGGATGGAGCCCCGCATAGACCCCCGCTTTTATAACGGTAGGCAGGCAGCTGTATCATGACGGCCCAATCTGAACAGATCGCGGCCGCTCCAACTGACTTAATGTCAGCTGATACAACTGACGCCCCTACTGTGATTGCGGTGGATACTATGGGTGGCGATATGGGGCCAACGGCTGTGATCGCCGGCTGTGCCCTGTTCGCCAAGCGCCACAAGAACATCAATTTTATTCTTCACGGCCCTCAGGAACAGCTGACGGGTCTTGTTGCGCGTCGCAAGCACTTGCACGGTCGCTACGAAATTCGTGACGCCGACGAAGTTGTTTCGATGGAGGACAAGCCCAGCCAGGTTGTACGCTCGGGCAAGAAAACCTCGATGTATGCAACGGTCGAATCTGTGCGCAATGGCGATGCAGGCGTGGCTGTCAGCTGCGGCAATACCGGCGCGCTGATGGCGCTGTCGATGATCCGCCTGCGCAAGCTGCCCGGCGTGAACCGTCCGGCGATTGCAGTGCTGTGGCCCTCGCGCAACCCGCAAGGGTTCAACGTGATGCTGGATGTGGGCGCTGACATTCGCGCCGACGCCGATGATTTGCTGCGCTATGCACTGATGGGGGCGTCGTATGCCCGCAACGGCATGGACCTGCCCCGCCCGCGCATCGGCCTGCTGAATGTGGGCACCGAAGAACACAAAGGCCGCGCTGAATTGCACGACGCCTATGATCTGATCCGCGCCCACGAAGAATCCGCCGATTTCGAATTTGTCGGATTCGTCGAAGGCGGGGATATTCCGGGCAACGTGGCGGACGTGATCGTCACCGACGGTTTCACCGGCAACGTTGCGATCAAAACCGGCGAAGGCACCGCAGGTTTGATCGGTGATCTGCTTAAAGAAGCGTTTAAATACACGCCCTTGTCTCGCCTTGCCTCGCTCTTGGCCTTTACCTCAATGCAACGCCTGAAACGGCGCATTGACCCACGCCGCGTCAATGGCGGGGTGTTTTTGGGGCTGAATGGCACAGTTGTGAAATCTCATGGCTCTGCGGATGCAACAGGGGTTGCCGCGGCCATCACCTTGGCGGCACAATTGGCGCAAAGCGGCTTTACCGGCAAGCTGGCAGCCCGTGTGGCAGCCGCCACGCCAAAAGACGCCGAAACACAGACCAAGGATTCCGACGCATGACAATTCGCGCTGTTGTTAAAGGGGTTGGGCATTATTTGCCCCAGCGCATCGTTCCGAATGCGGAATTCGAGGCGACCTTGGACACAACAGACGAATGGATCGTGTCGCGCTCTGGCATCCAGAATCGCCATTTCGCAAACGAAACCGAAACCACATCGGTGATGGCGACCGAGGCGGCCAAGGCCGCGTTGACCATGGCCGGATTACAAGCATCAGACGTTGATGCCATCGTGTTGGCGACCTCGACTGCCGATCTGACGTTTCCGTCCGCGGCGACCATGGTTCAGGCCAATCTAGGCATGAAAAACGGATTCGCTTTTGATGTGCAGGCTGTGTGCGCGGGATTTGTATTCGCGTTGACCAATGCCAATGCCTTGATCGTTTCAGGCCAAGCAAAACGGGTTTTGGTGATCGGTGCTGAAACATTCAGCCGCATCATGGATTGGACCGATCGCGGCACTTGCGTGCTGTTCGGCGATGGCGCAGGCGCGGTTTTACTGGCAGCCGAAGACGGCGCTGGCACTGCCGCTGATCGTGGGATCTTGGCCACCGATTTGAATTCGGACGGCACCCACCGCGATCTTTTGTACGTCGATGGCGGCACCAGCACGGGCACCACGGGCTATTTGCGGATGCAAGGCAACCAAGTGTTCCGCCATGCTGTTGGCAAACTGGCGGCCACAGCCCAAACCGCCATGGATCGCGCTGGTGTCACGGCCGATGACGTCGACTGGATCGTGCCACATCAGGCTAATATTCGCATCATCCAAGGCACCGCCAAAAAGATGGACATCCCGATGGACCGGGTTGTTGTCACCGTTCAGGATCACGGCAATACCTCTGCCGCATCCATCCCGCTTGCCATGTCTGTGGGGGTCGAACGTGGCCAGATCAAACAGGGCGATTTGGTCGTGACCGAAGCCATCGGCGGTGGACTGGCATGGGGTGCTGTCGTTTTACGCTGGTAACTCGCATAATTACGCCGAATTCGCCACTGAAACAGTCCCTTGCAAGTCATTGATATTGACTCGGAAAATCGCCTGCCCCTATGGTTGTTCGAAATTAGGGGGACGACATGGCCGAAAAAACTTTGACGCGGATGGATTTGAGCGAAGCTGTTTTTCGTGAAGTAGGACTGTCGCGCAACGAGAGCGCACAATTGGTAGAAGGCGTTTTGGAACATATGTCCGACGCTTTGGTAAAAGGCGAGCAGGTCAAGATTTCCTCGTTTGGCACCTTTTCTGTACGCGATAAATCAGCGCGCGTTGGCCGCAACCCAAAGACAGGCGAAGAGGTTCCAATCAACCCGCGCCGCGTCCTGACGTTCCGCCCGTCTCACTTGATGAAAGATCGCGTCGCCTCGGGCAACAAGCGCTGATCTGATGAGTAAATCCGCCGACGCCTTTCGCACTATCTCAGAAGTGGCTGATTGGCTTGGCGTGCACGCGCATGTTTTGCGGTTTTGGGAAAGCAAATTCACCCAGATCAAGCCGGTCAAACGGGCTGGTGGGCGGCGCTATTATCGCCCTGTCGACATGTTGTTGCTGGGTGGCATCCAAAAATTGCTGCACGAAGACGGGCTGACCATCAAAGGTGTGCAGAAAATTCTGCGCGAAAAAGGCATGGCGCATGTGTCTGCCTTGTCCAAAGGTCTGGATGATATGGATGCGGACGGGCCAAAAACGACCGGTTCGGACGAGACCTCGCGTGCATCAGTGACCCCGATTGCGTCCCCAAACATGGACAAACCTGCGCCAGAAGCACCCAGTGCAATGGACGTACCGCAAGCTGACCCGGATGAGGCCAACGTGGTTAATTTCATGTCTGGCGACACCTCTGACATGTCGGATGACGATAAAACCCAAGCCGCACAGCGCCCGTCTTTCACCGAAGACGCGGTGGTCATGCCAGATCCCAAACCCGCCGCGCCTGACGTCGTCGAGCCCACGCCGCCACAACCGGCTGCACCTCCTTTAGACGACATTCAAACGCCGGAACCTGTACAGGCTGAGCCAGAACCGCAAACCGAAACGCTGCCAGAGCCATCTGATCCGGTGCCTGAAGCACCCAAAAACGAAACGGCTCAAGCTGACCTGACGCCCGCACCTCAGCCCGTGGATGCAGAGCCCGAAGGCCAAACCGTCAGCGAAGAGGCACCAGAGCCTGTTGTACAGAACACTGTAGAGGTTGAACCCGAAGTCGAAGTTGCTGCTCTCGATTTGGACGCCGCGGAGGAGCCCGAGGCAGAACCAGAACCAGAACCAGAGACCATTCCAGTGTTCATGTCCGCAAGTGCAAAAACTGCTGCCGAGGATGAACCACAGGTCGCCGAGCAAGCCGACGAACACGTCGAATCAACCGATGATGATGCGCCCGCGGCCCCTGTCCTGCCCTCGTTCTTGCATCGGCGTGCTCCCGAAGTGGACCTCGTACCGGATGCACCAGAACCCGAGGCGGCAGAGCCCGTTGAGGCCGCGAGCAGTGATGCTCCGCAAGCAACATCAGCTGAGCCCGACACGCCAAAACCGCAGATCATAGACGTGCCTGAAACACCGGATGAGGCCAGCTTTGACGCCGCTCCAAAACTGCTCAGCACGCTCAGCAAAACCAAAACGCTGAGTGCTGCACAGGCCAAAGACATAACCCCACTGCTTGCGCAATTGGTCGGCCTGCGCGATCGCATGGTTCAGGCGCGCAAAGAGTAGACGGTCGTGCCGTTTCCCCCTTGTCACGGGCCACAAATCGGGTATGAAACATGCCAAGTCGGGCTATGGCGCAGTCTGGTAGCGCGTCCGTCTGGGGGACGGAAGGTCGCAGGTTCGAGTCCTGCTAGCCCGACCAATCACCGACTTGCACAAACCGCTCGCGCCAATCTGGTCGCGGGCGTTTGTCGTTTTACAAGGGTGCTATAATGACCGGTGTGGTTCCAAGCCAACAGATCAGCCAGATGATTGACGGTGGCCAGATCGTCGCCCAACCCGCTGTGATTCCAGAACAAATCCAACCCGCCAGTCTTGATCTGCGCCTTGGCAACGTCGCCTACCGCGTGCGCGCATCGTTCCTGACGGGGCACGGCGCACGCGTCGAAGATCGCCTTAAAGAATTCGAAATGCACCGCGTTGATCTAACCGATGGGGCCGTGTTGGAAAAAGGCTGCGTCTACGTGGTTCCGCTGATGGAATCCCTTGCCCTGCCTGCGGACATGAATGCGGTCGCAAATGCCAAAAGCTCGACCGGACGGCTGGACCTGCTGACCCGCACAATCACCGATGGCGGCACTGAATTTGACCGTATTCCCAGCGGCTACACCGGCCCACTGTACGCCGAAATTTGCCCACGCTCGTTTTCGGTACTCGTGCGTCCGGGCATGCGTTTGAATCAAATCCGGTTCCGCACCGGCCACGCTGTTTTGGATGACGCAGCCCTTGCCGCGTTACACGCAGACATTCCGCTGGTGAACGGCGATCCAGTCATTGACGACGGCCTTGGCTTTAGCGTCGATCTAAAATTGGCTGGCACCACGCTGGTCGGCTACCGCGCCAAACCGCACACAGGCGTCATCGACCTAGACAACATCGGCCACTACGACCCCACCGCCTACTGGGAAGAAGTGCACAGCACCGATGGCCACATCATCCTTGACCCCGGCGCGTTCTACATTTTGGTCAGCCGCGAAGCTGTGTGTATCCCGCCCGACTACGCCGCCGAAATGGCCCCGTATTTGGCGATGGTTGGTGAATTTCGCGTGCATTACGCAGGCTTTTTCGACCCTGGATTCGGATTTGATGCTGCTGGCGGCACTGGGTCGCGCGGGGTACTAGAGGTACGCTGCCACGAGGCCCCGTTTGTGTTGGAGCACGGTCAAGTTGTGGGCCGTTTGGTCTATGAAAAAATGGCCCAAGCCCCGACGCAATTGTACGGTGCTGACCTGAAATCAAACTACCAAGGACAGGGTCTAAAACTGTCCAAGCATTTCAAAACGCCTTAACGCTGGTCGCGTTTGGCACGACGTTCGGCGCGGATGCGATCACGCTCTGGCGTGGCACTTTGCCCCCGGTTTTGATCCGTTGGATTGCCATAATCGTCGATTTCGCCCTGTGGTTGCCCACCGCGACCGCCTCGCTTGCGCGCCATACCTGCGGCCCCCTTAAAGCCCGCATCGATACCCTTGCTCATCGCTTTGCGCATGACGAGCCGCAGAAACATATTGATGATTTGGTTCATGGTTTTGGTGCCTCTCTTGCTGCGCTTACCCGATATATAGGGATAAATGCGGCGATTTTCAGATCAATCTTCAAACAACTCGGATTGACCCTCGTTGGTTTCCTCGTCTTCGTCGACCTCGCCCGGTCCCGGCATTGATCCTGGCGGCGGGCGATTTTCCAGCAAACCAGCAGAGCGCAATTCCTTGAGCCCCGGCAAGTCGCGGGCATTTTCCAGCCCGAAGTGATCAAGGAAATTTTGCGTGACCACAAACGTAACAGGCCGACCGGGTGTCATTTTACGCCGCCCGAAACGGATCCATTCCATTTCCAACAACTGATCAACAGTGCCACGACTGACCGAAACGCCGCGAATTTCTTCGATCTCGGCGCGGGTGACTGGCTGGTGATAGGCGATGATCGCCAAAGTTTCGATGGCAGCACGGCTCAGCTTGCGGGTTTCGACGGTTTCTTTTTGCATCAGAAACCCAAGGTCGGCGGCCGTGCGCATTGCCCAAGAATCGCCGATTTTGGTCACGTTCACGCCGCGCCCGTCATAGCGTTTTCGCAGATACACCAGCGCCTCAGCGGCGTCACAGCCATGCGGCATACGCGCCTCAAGCTCGCGCACGGTAACCGGTTCTGCGCTCGCAAACAGGATCGCTTCGACCATACGTTCTTGTTCAGCAATCGGAGGAGCCTCAAACAGGCTTTCTTCTTTTTGTTCAAGGTCTTGTGACACGTTATCCACCTCTCTTGCGCAACTGGATCGGACCAAAGGATTCACCTTGGCGGATGTCCAGATGCCCTTCTTTGACCAACTCTAACGAGGCCGCAAATGTTGCCGCTGTCGCTGATCTGCGACGCACAGGGTCGTTGTCCCAGCCCTCTGGCAGATAAGTCACAATTTCGGTCCACTCACCTGCGTAGCCAATCAATCCACGCATCCGTTCCAGCGCTTGTTCCATCGTAAACACGCTTTCGCGGTCCAAGATAAACGGGCGGAAATCGTCGCGCGTGCGGATGCGGGCATAGCCTTGCATCAAGTCCAACAGGGTTGCCGTGTAGGTCACCGATTTGACCCGCTCAACCGTTTCGACCTGCCCGCGCGCAAAGAAATCACGCCCCAGTTGGTCACGTGCCATCAGACGTGCAGCACAATCGCGCATCGCTTGCAGGCGTTCCAATTGAAACGCGAGGTGGGCGGCCAGCTCTTCGCCAGACGGTCCTTCTTCGGTCGGGTCAGGCGGCAGCAGCAAACGGGATTTCAAGAACGCCAGCCACGCAGCCATGACCAGATAGTCAGCGGCCAATTCTAGCCGCAACTCTTTGGCCTTTTCCACAAACGCCAAATACTGATGCGCCAATTGCAGAACCGAGATTTTGCGCAAATCGACCTTTTGCGTGCGCGACAATGTCAGCAGCAAATCCAACGGCCCCTCAAAGCCGTCGACGTCCACAATCAGCGCCTCGGCTGCCATCCGTTCGGCAACAGAAACCCGGTCTTCTTCAAAGATGTCATTGGCCATGCAGGTTCCCGCCCAGAAGCGCCTTAAGTTCGGCGTCATAGGCAGAAATGTCAATCTCGTCCGGAGTTTTGCGTGCTTTGAGTGCAGCATTCGCACGCCTGTGGGCCGCATCGTTCATTTCACCAGCAGCAGCTGCGACGGTTTTGCGTTCGTCAAGCGTGCCATTGCAGTGCAAAATCACATCACACCCTGCATCCAGGGCATCACGGCTGAGTGTACCCAAATCACCGCTGAGGGCTTTCATCGAAATGTCGTCGGTCATGATCAATCCATCAAAACCGATGTCCGTGCGGATCACATCCATCACAGGCTTGGACAGGGTCGCGGCCTGATCATCGATGGCCGAGTACACCAGATGCGCGGTCATCCCCATCGGCAGGTCGTTCAACGCTTTGAACGGCGCAAAATCATGAGTGCCAAGACCGTCGCGGGCCGCATCAACCTTTGGCAGATCAAAATGGCTGTCTGCAGTTGCGCGCCCATGCCCGGGCATGTGTTTGACCACCGGCAGCACTCCTCCGTCCAGCATGCCGTCGGCCGCTGCGCGACCCAGCGTGGCGACCGTGATCGGGTCATCGCCGTAACAACGATTGCGCAGAAAATCATGGGTCGTGGCATCGGCCACATCGACCATCGGCGCGCAGTTGCTGTCGATGCCAATGTCGCGCAATTCGTGGGCGATTATGCGATGGCGCAAATACATCGCACGCGTCGCGTCATCGCCTGCTGCCTTGACGAAATCCAAGGGTGGCAGCCATTCACGCCAGATCGGCGCGCGCAAGCGTTGCACACGCCCGCCCTCTTGGTCGATCGTGATGGGACAATCGCGCCCAACGGCCTCGCGGTAATCATTGCACAGCGCGCGCACTTGGTCAGGCGTGTCGATGTTGCGGGCAAACAGGATAAACCCGAACGGGTTCACATCGCGGAAAAACGCTTTTTCTTCGGTACTTAGCCGATGTCCGTCACCATCAAGGATGGTCGCGCCAAAGCGGGTCATCTGGTGACAACCGGAATGCAATCTGCCTTTTTGGCCAGCAAAGCAGAACAGAAACGACGCGCATCGCTGAGGTCCTCAAAGCCCAAAGCGCGCAGGCGATAGAATGTGCGCCCACCACTTTTTGCCTTTTGGATGATGCGGGATTTGCCGTGCAGGAAATCGCCAAACCGACCCTCAAGCTTGCCCCATTGATCCCGCGCGACTTCGGCGCTGTCAAAGGCCCCAAGCTGCACAAGGCGGGTGCCCGCAGGCAGGCTGGCGGCATCGACTTCGTTGGTTGCAACGGCGGCGGGGGCCGACACAGGTACCACAACGGCTGGCGCGTTGGCGGGGCGCAAAGATGGGCGTAGCGAACGTTTGACGCCCGGCGCTTTCAGAACTGCATTTGTGGCAACCACGGCTGTTGGCATTGCTTCGCTTGACGCCGCCGAAGCGAGCGCTGCGACAACTTCGGGGGCTGTGCTGGCGTCATCAGCGACGATACGCTCTGATCCGGCGGTCAGTTGCGCCACCAGATCTTCGACGGAACCGGACTGCAAAGCGCCAGCCACATCTATTGTTTCATCAATGGCCGCAGACGGATTCAGCGCGGCAGGCTGTTGCACAGGAGCCACCATTCCCACGGGAATTGGCATGTCCTCTTGCGTCAATGCGACCGGTTGCGGGGCCAGAACCAGACGATCTGCGGGGGCTTGCGCAATGCCATCAGCCGCAACCGCATTCACTGCCAAGCCTTGGTTCAGCGCCAATTGGCCGCCTGGAATTTCAGGGCGCACACGCATTTCGCCTGCGACCGCCTGAACCACCGGAATGCCGGAAACATCGCGCATCATCAGCTTGTAACCCCAGACACCAACGCCTGCGATCAGCGCGACAGAAATGCCTGCCGCAATCAAATTCGTAAAGTTTGTCAGTGGGTTAGCGCCACCATGTTGTGCGCTTGCCCCAGCCGTCGCATAGACGGGGGACCCCATACCTTGGGTGAAAGGAACGTCTGCCATGTTTGCCTCGTTGCCCGCTTGGATACATTGTCCGTGGGGTCATCTGTCTGTTTGCCTGTGCAGCCGAGGCGGTTTTTTAACGCATCTCTTCGGCTGGCTCTACGCCTAAGATACCAAGGCCAGCAGCTATTACAACCGCTGCGGCGCGCGCTAGGGCGATTTTTGCTTGTGACGTTTTTGGATCGTCCTGCAAAAAGCGCAATTGCGGCAGCGTATTGCCTTGGTTCCATAGCCCGTGGAATTCGCCCGCCAGTTCGTACAGGTAGAACGCAATCCGGTGTGGTTCGTTCGTGCGCGCGGCATTTTCAACCAAGCGCGGCCATTCCGCGATCTTACCCGCCAGCGCCAATTCCGCCTCGTGATCCAGCAGGCTTAGGTCAGCATTGGCCAAGGTCGCATCATCAACCGCAACATCTGCCTCAACCGCTTTGCGCAAAACCGAATTCACCCGCGCGTGGGCGTATTGCACGTAAAACACCGGATTGTCTTTTGACTGCTCCAGCACCTTGTCGAAATCAAAATCAAGCGGCGCGTCGTTTTTGCGCGTCAGCATCACAAAACGGGTCACGTCAGAACCCACCTGTTCGACCACATCGCGCAGGGTCACAAAGGTCCCTGCCCGCTTGGACATTTTGAACGGCTCGCCGTTTTTGAACAGCTTGACCAGTTGCGTCAGCTTGATGTCCAGCGACACTTTGCCATCAGACAACGCGCTAACGGCTGCCTTCATCCGTTTAACATAGCCACCGTGGTCGGCGCCAAACACATCAATCAGTTCATCAAAGCCGCGCTGCACTTTGTCGTAGTGGTATGCAATGTCGGGCGCAAAATAGGTCCACGCGCCATCGGATTTTTTCACTGGACGATCGACGTCATCGCCGTGTTCGGTGGATTTGAACAAGGTTTGCTCGCGCGGTTCCCAGTCTTCCGGCTTTTTGCCTTTTGGCGGCTCGAGCACGCCTTCATAGATCAGCCCTTTGTCGTCCAGCGATTTGATCGCGCTTTCGATCAGGCCGGTGCCGTACAGCGACTTTTCAGAGAAAAAGTTATCCATCTTGATGCCGAGCATGCCCAGATCATCGCGGATCATGTCCATCATCGCTTCGGTTGAAAATTCGCGCACGTCTTGCAGCCAAAACTGTTCGCCCTTGTCGACATAGGCATCGCCGACTTTGGCCTTTAGTTGCTCGCCAGTTTTTACCAGATAGTCGCCGGGGTACGTGCCTTCGGGAAACGCGACCTCTTGGCCGTGCGCCTCAAGGTAGCGCAGATAGACCGAGCGCGCCAAAACATCGACCTGCCCGCCGCCATCGTTGATGTAATATTCGCGCGTCACATTGTGGCCGGCGAAATCCAGCAAAGAGGCAAGCGCGTCGCCAAAAACCGCTCCGCGCGTGTGCCCGACGTGCAAAGGACCAGTCGGGTTGGCCGAGACATATTCCACCATCACCTTTTTGCCCTGCCCCATTTCAGAGCGGCCAAAATCAGTGCCAGCTTTTAGTGCTTCTGCGACAACACCTTGCCAAACAGACGGGGCCAAACGCAGGTTCAAAAAACCCGGTCCTGCCACATCAGCCGCGGTAATGCGCGCATCGTTCAGCAGCACAGGGGCCAGAATGTCAGCAATGTCGCGCGGTTTCATCTTTGCGGGCTTGGCCAAAACCATCGCTGCATTTGTCGCCATATCGCCGTGTGACGCATCGCGCGGGGGTTCCACGGCGACGTTGTCAAAGCTGAGACCGTCAGGCAATTGCCCCGCCTTTACCATCGCGTCTAACGCGTCGATCACTTGCACACGGATGTCGGCAAACAGGTTCATCTTTTTGGTCCTATATCGAGTTATCTGCGGTGTACCACAGCGCCGCGCAACGTCAACGTCGTGTCAATCGCTTGCAAAAATACGTAGGTGTTCTTGCAGGGCAAAGCGGTCGGTCATTCCAGAAATATAGTCCGACACCCGCCGCGCGATTGCGGTTTTGTCAGCACCTGCCAATTCGGCCTGCCATTCGCCAGGCAATTGCGCCGGTTCATTCAGAAACAGCGGGAACAGATCGTGGATCACCAGCGTCACTTCGGCGCGTTTTTCCATCACCGACGGGGCACGGTACATTTGGGTGAAAAGAAACTTGCGGATCACTTGCAGATCAGCCCAAAGCCCCGGCGAAAACTGGATCACAGACCGGCCCAGATGGCGCACGTCATCGACACTGTTCACACCACTTTCGGCCAGCAAATCGCGCGACGTGGTGATCACGTCACTGACCATCACACCAAACACGCGGCGCAAGGCTTCGTGCCTGCGTTTGTGCAAATCCAGACCGGGATATTTCACGTCCACTTCGGCGTAGGCAGCCCCCACCATCGGCAATTGCGCGACGTCATCGTCGGTGAACAGCCCGGCGCGCAGCCCGTCGTGCATGTCGTGATTGTTGTAGGCGATGTCGTCTGACAGGGCCGCCACTTGCGCCTCTGCACTTGCATGCGTGGCGAGCTCCAGATCATGCTGCGCGTCATATTCGGCCAGCGCATAGGGCAGATCGCCCAGCACGGGGCCGTTGTGTTTTGCGATCCCTTCCAGACATTCCCACGTCAGGTTCAGCCCGTCAAAATCAGCGTAATGCCGTTCTAAGTCCGTCACAATCTTGATCGCTTGGGCATTGTGATCAAAACCACCGTAGGGGGCCATCAGCTCGGCCAGCGCGTCCTCACCGGTGTGCCCAAACGGCGGGTGCCCCAGATCATGGGCCAAGGCAACGGCCTCTGTCAGCTCTGCGTTCAGACCCAAAGCGCCAGAAATCGTGCGCGCAACTTGTGCGACTTCGATCGAGTGGGTCAGGCGCGTGCGATAATAATCGCCCTCGTGTTCGACAAACACTTGGGTTTTGTGTTTTAGCCTGCGAAATGCGCTGGCGTGAATGATCCGGTCACGGTCGCGCTGAAAACACGTCCTGAAACTCATCTCTTCCTCGACCAAGCGCCGTCCCCGCGCGTGATCAGGATTGGATGCAAATGATGCCTGCATTTTTGTGGCAATCCTTGTGGCCTGTCCTGCCACTCTCTATATTGCAGCTGTGGGGCCAATGAAACCGGCACCTTTTGATTAAATCCGGAGCATGAACGATGAATTTGCCACCCAAAGTCACATCTCGTGCGTTTGAACGTCTGGCCGAAATCGGCGCTGCCAATGACGGGCACGCCTTGCGCGTCGCAGTCGAGGGTGGCGGGTGTTCCGGTTTCCAGTATGAAATCGCATTAGACGCCCCCAAAGACGACGATCTGGTGCTTGAAGGTGCAGGGGAAAAGGTCGTGGTTGATTCCGTGTCATTGCCATTTTTGGCCAACGCCGTCATCGATTTCTCAGAGGAGTTGATCGGTGCGCGTTTTGTCATCGAAAACCCGAATGCAACCAGCGCATGTGGATGCGGAACTTCGTTTTCAATGTAATGGCTTAGCCTGCGATGCTCATGCGGCTGAACCCTTCAAAAAACATCTCGAAATCTGCTGAAGAATCCTGTGCAGCGCGTAGAATTTCGCAGCCTTCAGGGCTAACGGATTGCTCGATAATTCCTTGCATGTGATGCCAATCAGAACTGCGTGCCTCGCGCATTTGATACATACAAGCAGACATGGCGCGCAGTGGCCCGACGGTTGAATTCTTGCGATCAAATCGCATAGGCCCGGTTCGAATTTGCGCGTGCTGAACTGGCCGTTTCGCGCAGAGTGCCATCCAGTTTGCAACAAGAAATTCGTGATAATGATCGTCTGCGGGTACGGCTGATGCCCCCTCAACCGCGAAATCAGACAGGCACTCCGTCACGTGATCTTCCCAAATTTGACTGGGTTGATGCCCTGCAAACCGCAGTGCGATGCAAATTTCGGCCAGTAAATCTGTATTTTGATCAAGATAGGCGAGGATTCCCGCAAACTGCAGCGATCGCACAGCAGCGTTGCCCAACTGAGGGTCTTTACGGCCATATTCCGACAGGTAAAACACAATGTGTGTCAGTTCGTAGGCGGCCTTTTTGTTAGGAACCGCAAAGGTGTCGTTGCGTGAAATGAACCGGTGAAGACGCGCGTTCAGCCCGTTGTCCTCAAATTCCACGCCGCGACGCGCCAATAGACGCTGTGCCTCGCCACGTTGCAAATCAGACAATTCCGCCTGCGCCAACTCTTGCTGCGCCACCCAATTGCACAGCTTTGCACCTTGCGTGCCGGCCATTCCAAGGTCTTCGAGGTCAAGGCAGATCGACACTATAAACCGGTAGTATTGCGGAAAGAACGACAAACGCTGGGGCAAGGTTTCATAAAATTCAGCCAATGGTTCCAGTGCACTGGCGTCCATATTTGTCCCAGAACATTCCAAAATGCTCAGCAGTTCGGCGTTTTCCTTAAGCCAGAAAACATCGTCCGCCCCGCGTCGCTGCGTTGCAAACAGCGAGATCAGCGTGCTGGCCTGATCTTGAAACCCAAGACGCCGTTGCGGCGCGTTAAATGCGATGATGTTGCTCATGTGATCAACCTTTCAAATTTCAAATTCAACGCGCCGCAGCTGTTATTAAGAGCCGGAGGAGAACATCTGTGTGCCTTCACCCGCATCGGTTTTTGCGCCCATTGTCGGCGCCGATCCAGACGAGAATGACCCGCTGAGATCGCCGCTGATCATGTCACTGGAGGTCGGGGCAGAGCTGGTCGAAAACAGTTCCACGTGATCGCCTGAGAACATGTCCAAATCGGATGTTTCGAAGGCGGTATTTTCTTTGCGAAGTACGTTCATTTTTGAAGTCCCATTTCAATTATTTCAGAGACTTCAGCGTTGCGCAGAACGACACGTCGTTAACAGACGGGTTCAAGGTTTTGCCGCGCAAACTCGGGTTATCCACATGAGCATTCGCGCCTAATTATTTGGTCGAAAAAGGGAAGCGCGTTCCGAAAGTTTTTCAAATAAATCTTATCCACACCGCTGATTTTATTGAATAATCGTGAATTAGCCCGATTGGTTAACGCGTACCTAATGGGAATCGGTCGCGTTAACCAATCGGGGGAAAACTTTGGTGCGCCTGTGCAAATTCCCCGGCAAATCAGCCTCGCCCCTTGCCCGCAGCGACCGCTTAAGCGATAGCTGGGCTTAAGAATTCGGAGACGCTTATGAAAATCGCGACGTTCAACATCAATGGCATCAAAGCCCGCATTAACGCCTTGCCCGATTGGCTGGACGAGGCGCAGCCCGACGTGGCCTTGTTGCAGGAAATCAAATCCGTTGACGAAGGTTTCCCGCGCGAGATTTTCGAAGAGCGCGGCTATAACGTCGAAACCCATGGGCAAAAATCGTTTAACGGCGTGGCGATCCTGTCAAAACTACCGCTCGAAGACGTCACACGTGGCCTGCCCGGCGATGATACCGACGAACAGGCCCGCTACATCGAGGCAACAGTGGTTGGCGAACGCGAAGCCCTACGCATTTGCGGATTGTACCTGCCAAACGGCAATCCAGTCGAACTCGACGACGCAGGCACCCCCATCGCGGGCGGAAAATACGCGTACAAACTGGCATGGATGGAACGCCTAAAAGCGCGCGCTCAGGAATTGTTGGTCGAAGAAACCCCGTTTCTCATGGCCGGCGATTACAACATCATCCCGCAACCCGAAGACGCCGCCCGCCCGAATGCGTGGACAGAAGATGCATTGTTTCGGCCCGAAAGCCGCAAAGCATTCCGCGATTTGCTGAACCTCGGGTTGACCGAAGCCTTCCGCGCCCGTGACCAGCGCCCGGCGCAATACTCGTTCTGGGACTACCAAGCAGGCGCGTGGAACAAAAATGACGGCATCCGCATCGACCACTTTCTGCTGAGCCCAGCCTGTGCCGACATGATGACCGATTGTGGGATCGACAAAGACATTCGCGCCCGCGAAAAACCGTCAGATCACGTGCCTGTTTGGGTCAATTTGGACGTCTGACGCCAACCGCACCCGCCCATAAAATATGGAATGCCCGACGCAGTCGGGCGCCTTTGGATCAAGTCCCACTGCCCGTCACGTCATAGCGGTACAGCCAGTCGAACGGCTTGATCATCAGGCTCGGGGTCAGTCGGCTGCCCAAACGCATCACCGCATGCGCCCCAAATCGCACAGGCCCATGACGCAGATGATAGCGCCATGCATTGCCGTTTGCGGTTTTGATGATGCGGCTGACGCGCGCCTTGCGCATCACGGTATAGGCCGCCAATGCGGCATCCCCTTGGTGTGCGTTCAAACAACGCCCTAACGCCCATGCGTCTTCTAATGCCATGTTGGCCCCTTGCGCTAGAAACGGCAGGGTCGGATGCGCGGAATCACCAACTAAAACAACACCTTGTTCGCCCCAATTTGTCGCGACAGGATGGCGAAACAACCCCCAAATTGACACGTCTGTGACGGCGCCGATTGTCTGTGCTGCGTCACCTTGGAACTGGGCAAAACGGGCACGCAACTCTTGTGGATCACCTGTGTGGTTCCAGCCTTCGTCGGCCCAAGCGTCGCGTTCTTCGACCGCAACCAGGTTCAAAAACGCAGAACCACGGATCGGATAGCTGACGATATGTTGGCCCGGCGCCATGTACACGTGCGCCTCGGGCCCTTGGTCAATGACGTTTGGCACAACCGCGCGCCACGCCACTTGTTTGGTGAAAAACGCAGAACTTTGCGGGTTCAGCACGCCGCGCGCCACCGAATGGACGCCATCTGCCGCCACGATCAATTCCGCCCGCCGCGTGGTCCCATCGCTCAGCCGCACTTCGGGCATGTCACCCGGAATAACGTCCGCCACATGCGCGCCCAGCACGATATCTGCGCCAGCGCGTTTCGCCGCCCCTTTGAGCAGATCCAACACGTCGGCGCGGTGCACAAAATAGTAACGTTGATCCGCAGCCAATCGCGCCAGATCAAGCCGCGCGATTTCCCCCGCTCGCTTGTAGTCGCGCAATGATACGGCCTGCGCGCGTACACCGCCGCGTGATTTCAACTCTGTCTCTAGGCTCAAAGCCCGCAGAACCACCATGCCATTGGGGCTGATTTGCAAGCCCGCGCCCACTTCGCGCAGAGCGTCCGCTTGTTCCAGGACGGTCACGGATGCACCGGCACGCCCTAGCACGGCTGCCGTGGCCAAGCCGGCGATCCCGCCGCCGATCACAATTGCGCTGCGCACTGTCATGGCATCCCCAAACGAAAAAGGCGCGGCAGAGTTTCCCCCGGCGCGCCTGATGTCTTTGTGCGTTTCACGTCAAGTTCACTCGTCGCGGTGCACTTTTTCGCGCCGCTCATGCTTTTCCTGTGCCTCAAGGCTCATCGTGGCGATGGGCCGTGCGTCCAGACGTTTCAAAGAAATCGGTTCACCCGTGACCGAGCAATAGCCGAATTCATCTTCGTCGATGCGGCGCAGTGCGGCGTCGATTTTGGACACCAGCTTGCGCTGACGATCCCGCGTGCGCAATTCCAGCGCGCGGTCGGTTTCCTCGGACGCACGATCATTGACGTCTGGAATATTGCGTGTGCCATCTTGCAATGCTTCGATGGTATCGCGGCTGCCTGCGAGCAACTCTGATTTCCAGTCCAAAAGCTTGCGACGGAAATATTCCGTCTGGCGGTCATTCATAAACGGTTCATCATCGGCCGGTCTGTAGTCATCCGGCAAGAATGCTTCCTGCTTCATGTCTTTCCCCTCACTACGGCTTGCGCTTGTCATGCTGGCTTCCTTACAATCCAAAACGGGTCGCCCCCTGCGGGTGCATCTAACGTAGCGTTTGGGAATTGTCACTACACAATCCTGCGCGCTTTGGGCTAAAGGTATTGGTAAATAAATCGCGCCAAATTGAGGTAAAATAGATATGAAATTTCAAGGCACTGACAGCTATGTCGCCACGGACGACATGACAATTGCGGTGAATGCGGCCGTCACACTTGAGCGCCCTCTACTCGTCAAAGGGGAACCCGGCACCGGCAAGACCGAATTGGCCAAGCAAGTTGCCACCTCTTTGGGTCTGCGCATGATCGAATGGAACATCAAATCGACCACCCGCGCGCAGCAGGGTCTGTATGAATATGACGCTGTATCGCGCCTGCGTGACAGCCAGTTGGGCGAGGAAAAAGTCCACGACGTCGCCAACTACATTCGCAAAGGCAAGTTGTGGGAAGCGTTCGAGGCGGGCGAAAAAGTCGTGCTGCTGATCGACGAAATCGACAAAGCCGACATTGAATTTCCGAACGATTTGCTGCAAGAGCTCGATAAGATGGAGTTCTACGTCTACGAGACTGGCAAAACCATCAAGGCGGTGAATCGCCCGATCGTGATCATCACTTCGAACAATGAAAAGGAACTGCCCGACGCGTTTCTGCGCCGCTGTTTCTTTCACTACATCCGCTTTCCAGACATGGAAACAATGCGCGCCATCGTCGAAGTCCACCACCCAGGCATCAAGGAACAGTTGCTGACCACGGCGCTGACCCAGTTCTTTGAGGTGCGCGAACAAGCCGGTTTGAAAAAGAAACCCTCGACCTCCGAAGTGCTGGATTGGCTGAAATTGCTACTGGCCGAAGACATGTCGGCCGAGGATCTGAAATCTGGCGGTGCCTCTGCCTTGCCAAAACTGCACGGTGCCTTGTTGAAAAACGAGCAAGACGTGCATTTGTTTGAACGTTTGGCGTTTATGGCCCGGGGTCAGCAGCGCTAGCGCCAACCTCAGATAGCGGAATTTGGGCCAAGGTCGCAAATTCGTTGCAAAAAAGCCGCGCGGGCCCTCTCGGGCGGCTTTGTTTTTTGCTGAAATAAGGCAGATTTGGACAACTGCCCTACTTCTGCCTTATTTCAAAACAACACACGTAAGACGATGTTTGAATTAAAATCAAATACTTGCGGATCATTAGACGACCCTCGATACGCTCATTTACCGCCCATTTTCATAAAATCTGCCACAAACTTGCCTTAATTGAACCCTAAGAAGGTCGGGTTGAGAGGCGACAAGATCTCCAACTGAGGCGATTAAGTAGGCAGGCAGTATTAAATGATTGGTAACGACGCACTCCAAGTGCGCCCGCTGATTGAGTCCGATAAGGATTCATGGGGCCTACTTTGGACCGCTTATCTTGCGTTTTATAAGACAAGTGTGCCTGCGCAGACGTATGACGTCTATTTTCAGCGCCTGCTTGGCGATGACCCACAAGATTTCAACGGCCTTGTCGCCGTTAAAGACGGCCAGTTGGTTGGTCTCACCCACTACCTGTTTCATCGCCACGGCTGGAAGGTCGAAAACACCTGCTACTTACAAGACCTCTACGCCGATCCATCCGTGCGTGGCCTTGGCATTGGACGCGCCTTGATCGAAGCGGTTTACGCTGCGGCCGACGCGGCAAACGCACCAAGCGTCTATTGGTTAACCCAAGACGACAATACGCAAGCGCGCAAACTTTATGACCGCATCGGGACTCTCACGAACTTTATCAAGTACGGGAGAACATGATGCGCCGCTATGTGCTCCCTCTCGCTTTGATGTTGAACGCGTGTATGCCTGTGACCCCGACGGATACGGCGACGCGGGCCAACATCACCGCCTCGACCTTGCCGCCGATGAAAACCTTTGGGGCCCCGCGCCCATCGCGGCCTGCAAAATCCAACGTCGATCTAACCAATGACTTTATTGATCTGTCTTTCCGGTTGGAAAGCGGTCGTGATCTGCCGCTGTTCACCCGTTTTGAAAACCCGATTTCCGTCCGCGTGACGGGCGCGCCACCTGCGTCCCTCGGGTCCGATCTGAACAAACTGCTGCACCGTTTGCGCACCGAGGCTGGCATCAGCATCAGTCAAACCGCCGCGACACAGCCTGCAAACATCACTATTCAGGCCGTTGGCCGTGCAGAAATCCGCCGCGCCCTGCCCCACGCTGCCTGTTTTGTTGTGCCAAATATCGATGATATTTCGGAATACCGCACTGCCAAACGCACGCCCAAGACGAACTGGGCCATCATGCGCGAGCGCAAGAAACTGGCGATTTTCCTACCAAATGACGCAAGCCCGCAAGAGGTGCGCGATTGCCTGCACGAGGAACTGGCCCAAGCGTTAGGCCCGTTGAACGATCTGTACCGTTTGCCCGACTCTGTCTTTAACGACGACAACGTGCACACAGTTCTGACCGGTTTCGACATGATGATGCTGCGGGCCTATTATTCGCCCGAATTGCGCTCTGGCATGACCCGTGGTCAGGTCAAAGCCAAGTTGCCAGCCATTTTCGGTCGCATCAATCCGGGCGGAAACGGGCGTCAGGCGAAATTTGCATCCCGTACGCCGCGCGCGTGGTCACAGGCCATTCAAAAGGCGCTTGGCCCGGGTGCCACGCCACGCGAACGCGGTGTTGCTGCGGATCAGGCGTTGAAAATTGCCACTGCCATGGGATGGCACGATCACCGCCGCGCCTTTGCACACTACGCAAATGGTCGCATTTTGCTGTCCTCCGATCCCAAAGCCGCACAACAGCATTTCCTTGCTGCTGACCGTTATTACGCTGCAACGCCCGGTGCCGATTTGCACCGCGCCTATGTTGCTACGCAACTGGCGGCCCATGCGATCACCCAAGGCGACGGCGATCGTGCCCTGCTGTTGGTTGGGCCCCACATTGATCGTGCCGCGCGCAATGAGAACGCGATTTTGCTGTCGACTTTGCTATTGTTGCGGGCCGAAGCGCTTGATCTGAATGGACGAACAGCCGAAGCACGTACCGTCAGACTGGACAGTCTTGGATGGGCGCGATACGGCTTTGGACCAGATTGGGCCGTGCGGGCCAAGTTGCGTGAAATCTCGTCTCTCAGCCCGCTGAAAAAAGGCCGCACCTAAGGTTCGGAGCTGAACTATGATCGTGATTATCGCAGCCCTTTTGGGGGCGATTGTTGGCGCATTTACGGCCAAGCGCCGCAAAGGTAACACCTTGGATATACTGCAATATGCCGCGGGTTATGCGATGGCGTTTGTTGTGGTTGGCATGATCGCGACAGTCGTTCTGCACCGCTTGGCGGTCTAACATGTTTCTGCCGTTCTTTGACAACTTGCGCAGCGCCGGTGTCCCCGTTTCGATCCGCGAATTCCTGGCGTTTCTCGAGGGCATGAAAGCCGGTCTTGCGACCTATGATGTTGAATCATTTTACTATCTGGCCCGCGTGTCGATGGTGAAGGACGAGCGTAACATCGACAAGTTCGACCGCGCCTTTGCCGCAGCGTTCGACGGGTTGGAACAGATCAGCATCGAACAAGTTCTAGAGGCCGTCGACATCCCGTCTGACTGGCTGGAAAAACTGGCAGAGAAACACCTGTCCCAAGAGGAAAAAGACGAAATCGAAGCGATGGGTGGCTTCGAGAAATTAATGGAGACGCTGAAACAGCGCCTTGAAGAGCAAAAAGGCCGGCACCAAGGTGGCAACAAATGGGTTGGCACGGCGGGCACCTCGCCTTTTGGGGCCTACGGGTACAACCCCGAAGGTGTGCGGATCGGCCAAAAAGAAAGCCGTCACCAGCGCGCCACTAAAGTCTGGGACAAGCGCGAATTTAAAAACTTGGACGACCAAGTTGAACTGGGCACCCGCAACATCAAAGTGGCGCTGAAACGTCTGCGCAAATGGGCGCGTGACGGGGCGCAAGAAGAACTGGACTTGAACGGCACCATCCGTGCGACAGCTGAAAACGGCTATCTTGACGTAAAAACGCGGCCCGAGCGGCGCAACGCGGTCAAAGTTCTGTTGTTTCTGGACGTCGGTGGATCGATGGATCCGCATATCAAAGTGGTCGAGGAATTGTTCTCGGCTGCGCGCACCGAATTCAAGCATCTTGAGCACTTTTATTTCCACAATTGCCTGTATGAAGGTGTGTGGAAAGACAACCGTCGCCGCTGGGATGCCCAGATGAAAACCGACGACGTTCTGCGCACCTACGGCCCTGATTACAAATGTATTTTTGTCGGCGATGCCTCCATGTCGCCCTATGAAATCGCCTATCCAGGTGGTGCCAATGAACATTGGAATCCCGAAAGCGGCCAGGTCTGGCTGGAACGCACGCGCGATCAGTGGAAATCGAGCTTGTGGATCAATCCGATCCCGGAAAAATACTGGTCCTACACCCATTCAATCACCATGATCCAAGAGATCTTTGGCAAAGACGCGATGGTGCCGATGACCCTTGAGGGACTCAGCCGCGGGATGAAAGCGTTGACCCGCTAGCGCGTTCTAAACGCAGGCAATTATCATTTGGACGGCGCGCGCGTTTCAATCTACGCTCGCCGCATGTCGAACGCCCCAATTACGCATATCGATCTGGCAGAGTTCACCGCCGATCCCTACCCCATTTTGGCCAGTATGCGCGCCAAAACTCCGATCACGTTTGTCCCCGAATTGGCGGCCACTTTGATGGTCAAACGCGACGACATTCACGTTCACGAAAAACGCACGCAGGTGTTTTCATCCGTTCAACCGGACGGTCTGATGGTGCAGTTGATGGGCGAAAATATGATGCGCAAAGACGGCGAGGCACATATGGCCGAACGCCGCGCACTGTTTCCAGCCTTGTCGCCGCGCACCGTGAATGATCATTGGAAAGCAATCTTTGAAACGGCAACGCTGGATCTGCTGGCCAAGCTGCGCAAAACGGGCAAATGCGATCTGGTACGCGATTATGCGATGCCGGTTTCGGCCATGGCACTCAAGGCGATCACCGGGTTGGAATCAATGTCAGACGCGGAAATGGACGGGGTCAGTCAGGCGATGATTGACGGCTGCGCGAATTATGCGGGCGATCCGAAATTGACCAAACGCTGCAACCGCGCGACGGCCTTGATCGACGAACACATCAAATATGCGCGCCAAGCCCCGCCCCGGTTTTCGGCCCTACAGGTCATGCAAGACGCAGGCCTGCCTGACGACAGCCAAAGCGCCAACACCAAACTGATTATTTCAGGCGGGCAAAACGAACCGCGTGACGCGATTGCCGGCACGATCTGGGCGCTTTTGAACCACCCCAGCCAGTTGGCGATGATCCAAGACGGGCGCGCAACCTACGGCGATGCGTTTTCCGAATACGCCCGCTGGATGGCCCCCATCGGCATGTCGCCACGCCGCGTGGCCCAAACCGACACCATCGACGACATCACATTCGATCCCGAAGACCGCGTGTTTTTCATGTTCGGCTCAGCCGGTCGGGACGAAGACCACTTTAGCGCGCCCGACACGTTTGACGTGACCCGCAACACCCAAAGCGCGATCAGCTTTGGCGCAGGACCGCATTTTTGCGCAGGGGCTGCTGCAGCACGGTGCCTGATCGCTGACGTCGCATTGCCACTCGCCTTTGCGCATTTGCCAAATTTGCGCCTGACCGGCCCCGTCCCCTACACTGGCTGGGCGTTTCGCGGACCCACAAAAATGCCTGTGGCGTGGGAAATTTAGCAGCGATGCCCCTTTGCCCTGCGCCCAATCAGGCCCATATGTAGACCATGTTGAAACTGACCCCCATTTTACTGGCGATCCTTTATGGCCTTGCGATGTATCGTTTCTCGGCGTGGCAAACGGCCCGGCGTCTTGATTCACAATCAACCGAGCTGACGGACCCGTTGCTGGGCCACATGAGCATGCAAATGGCAAAAGCGCTGGAGATCGAGCGGATCAAGGTTCACATCTACGAAATCCCGCAGATCAATGGCTTAGCTGCCCCTGACGGGCGAATTTTCATCACCCGCGGATTCTACGATAAATTCAAATCGGGCGAAGTCAGCGCGGATGAATTGGCCAGTGTGATCGCACACGAACTGGGGCACGTGGCCTTGGGGCACTCGCGCCGCCGGATGATCGATTTCTCGGGTCAAAACGCGCTGCGAACCGCCCTTGCGATGGTATTGGGGCGGATCATTCCGGGTGTTGGTGTCTGGGTTGCGGGCATGTTGACATCAATGTTGGCGGCAAAACTGAGCCGCGTCGACGAATACGAGGCGGACGCCTACGCCGCCGCGTTGTTGACCAAAGCAGGGATCGGAACAGCGGGTCAAATTTCGCTTTTTGAAAAGCTCGACGCGCTCAGCCAGTCGGGCGCAAACGGCGCGCCTGCTTGGATGCTCAGCCATCCCAAAACATCCGAACGCATTCAGGCTTTGCAAAAATTGCAGAACGCGTGGACGCCGGTTTCAAAATAGATCTATTGCGACAACGCCTTGGCAATCCGTGGCAAACGCGCCTTTTTGAACAGGGCGCGCATCGTCCAATCTTTGCCCGACAGATCGCGCGCTGTTTGCAAGACGCCGTTGGCAACATCCGTGATCACCTCGGGCGAACTTTGCCAGACCTGATGCAGAAACCCGTCAGGGTCCACACGGCTAAGCCCTTCTTCGGCCAGTATATTTCGCGGAAAATCTTTGGCGTTCAGGGTTATGATCCCATCTGCGGATCCAGCAATCGCTGCGGCCAGAACATGCACGTCATTGGCATCAGGCAACCACAATCGCTGCTCAAGTGCCGCGTTGGGTAACACCTCTGCCCGTGGCCACGCCACGCGCAGCATCGCGATTTCAGAGCGCGCAAACACTTCGGCTTCGGGTCCGATTTTCAGCGTCGCGCGCGCCCATTCCTCAAGCACGCGCGGACTGAATTGTGGCTCGAACACCCCGGCCCGCGCCACGCCCATCAGCATCTCGCGCATGACGGTCGGGTACAGAACGCAGGCGTCCAGAAACATTCTCATAGGCGGAAGAACAACGCCTTGAGGTAACCGCTTTCGGCCAGTTGTGGCAGCAACGGGTGGTCCGCGCCGGCAAACCCGGTGTGGATCAGCGATGCACGACGACCGCCGCGCCCGATCCCACGTACGCAGGCGTTGCGGAATTGCGCCAGATCAGCGGCGTGCGAACACGAACACAGACCCAAAATACCGTCAGGTGCCACCAATTGTGCCGCCAGTCGCGCGACTTTTTCGTAGGCGCGCAGGCCTGCTTCGACCGCTTGGCGTGAGGGTGCGAACGCCGGTGGATCGCAGATGATCACGTCAAATTGGGCCCCTTCGGCGCGCAAGGATGTCAGCACTTCGAACGCATCACCTTGGCGGGTCGAAAACGCACCGGATTTGCCCATCGCAGCCGCCCCTTGGGTCGCCAGATCAAGGGCCGGGGCCGATCCATCAACCGCCAAAGCAGATGTCGCACCGCCAGCCAAAGCTGCCAGACCAAAGCCACCCACGTGGCTGAACACATCCAAAACCCGCGCGCCTTTGGATAGGTTTGCGGTGAACGCGTGGTTCGGGCGTTGATCAAAGAACAGGCCGGTCTTTTGACCGCCCGTCAGGTCCGCCATGTAGGTCGCGCCGTTCATTTCAACGGGCAGCGGCGCGTCAGGTGCGGTGCCGATCACGGCGCGCGACACGTCATCGAGCCCTTCGAGAACCCGCGTGCGGCCAGCGGCATTTTTCAAAACTGTCGTCACGCCAGTGACGTCGGCCAAAGCCGCGCACAGCGTTTCCAGATGCACATCCGCCCACGCAGCGTTGGGTTGCACAACGCAAGTATCGCCAAAACGATCAACGATCACACCGGGCAAACCGTCGGCCTCGGCGTGGATCAAGCGATAGAACGGTGCGTCAAACAGCTGTTCGCGCAGGCGCAATGCGCGCGCGATCCGTGTGGCAAACCAGTCGTGATCCAGTTTGGCATCAACATCGGTGTCGAGGACCCGCGCAATGATCTTGGAATTGGAATTCATCGCCACCAACCCGAGAGGCTGGCGCTTTTCGTCCTGCAGGATCGCAAGGCCGCCAGCGGGGATCGCTTTGGTGCGTCTGTCGGTCACCATTTCATTGGCATAGACCCACGGAAAACCATGGCGGATTGCACGGGCATTGGCCTTGGGGAGCATACGCACCACAGGCAATTCGGAGTTCGGGCTGATATCATCAGAAAAGGGCGCTGTCATAGCGCCCTTCCCTAATCTCAATTTCGCGAAAGCGAAAGGTTAGATCTTGTTCAACTGTTGGATCATGCCAAGCTTTGGGTTGGTGAACCCTTCGGCATTGGACAATTCCTGACGGATCACTTCGGCCAGATGGTCGGTGATGCGCACCTTTTGCGTTTGACCGCGGGCCTCGGCGTTGATGGCTTGCTGGCCACCAAAGGCATCCAGATCAGCGTCAACGATGCGAACCTCACCCAAGGCTTGACCGGATTTTGCATCTCGGATCCACAAGGCAAATTTGATCGAGTGTACGCCGCCGGTTGTATAGCGTGCCTTTTCGGTCAAAGCGTGAAAGCGCAGGACTTTGACGTCGAGACGCAAGCCTGCGTCGCCTGCCATGGCATCTGTGCCTTTGGCGAACCCTGTGTCAAAGATTGCTTTGACTTGGGCGTGACGGTTGCCAATCGGGTCTTCGCGCCACACGATATCACCGCCTGGGTAATAGCTGTTGCGTTCGGATACTTTCAAGGATTGTGGCACCAGCACGTTGATTTGCTGTACGTTGAAGGCCGCGCTGAAGTTCGTTGGCGCCGAGGCCAGGAATTGCTGCGCAGGCAGTGTTTCAAATTGCTGAACTTGCGGCGGCACGGTGTCAAAGCGTGCGTTGCGTGTTGCTGTATCCGTTGTCGCACAGGCCGAAACCATTGCGCCAAGGCCAAGCATCATAATCAGTTTCAAAGTTTTCATGTCGTCCTCCAGCCACTCGTTGGCGGCGTTTCCCACTATCGGTTGAACCAATGTATGCGGGCCAATCTGGGCAGGATTGCGACAATTTAAGTCAATTGTTGTGAAACCTTCGCGGCCTTTGTGCGACGTCGGGTTGTATGAGAGAGCACGATCGTAGCGTCAATCACGGGTGCGCGAACGCCAGCCGCCACGTCTGCGCGGGGCGGCCATACCTGCCAGCCCTTCTTGCATCACTTCGCTCATCGGGTGGTCCGGCGCGCCTTCGCCGTATTGCACCAATAGCGCGCGAATGGTTGTGCCGGTGTCTTGTTCCATCGGCAGGCTCAGCGCCCAATCAAGGAAAATCGTGCGGCACTCGGATTTGGTGATCCCGTCGATCCGGTAGGATTCATAGATCAGACCCTTGGGGTCGTTTGGATTGCCCTTTTTCACGAGACACCTGTTCCTACGGTGGCATCAATGATGGCACCCGCCGCTGCATAAGCCGCATTTAGTTTACGTTCCAGCGCCTCGGCACTGTCGGTTTTCAAAGTTCGGCACACGAAACTCATCGCGCCACTCCCTACGTCGCTTGGGTCCAGCACGTCCGTCGTCAAAAGGCGCGCGCAGATTTGTAACGTCCAACACATCTCATAGGTTTGCAGCAATACCTGTCTGTCCGCGTCACTCAGCAGTCTTGCAGCGACACAAGCCACAAGCCCCTCTGCGATCTGGCGTGGGGCATCGCCGCTGATCAACGCGCCAGCTTGGGCCAGCAGTTCGATGTCTTGCATCCGGCCTGCGCCAATCTTGGGCTCCCACACCGACACCGGTGTTTTGGCATCGGCAATACGGGTGCGCATGGTTGCGACCTCGGCGATGATCTTGGCGCTGTCGCGCGCGTTTTGCAGAATGTCGCAGCGCAGGTTTTCGACTTGTTCCGCCAACTGCGGCGCGCCTGCAATCACCTGTGCACGGGTCAGCGCCAGATGTTCCCAAACCCATGCCTGTGTCCGTTGATAGTTGTCAAAACTGGCCCAACTGGTCGCCACAGGCCCTTTGTTGCCGGACGGGCGCAGACGCATGTCGACCTCGTAGAGCCGCCCTTGGGCCATGGGGACGGTCAGGGCGGTGATCATCGCTTGGGTCAGGCGGGCGTAGTATTGTCGCGCCGCCAAGGGGCGTTTGCCGTCCGACATTTCTACGTCAGCGGGGTCGTAAATCACGATCATATCCAGATCAGAGGCCGGATTAAGCGCCCCTGCCCCCAGTGACCCCATCCCCAAAATCACCGCCCCATTGCCCGGAGGCGGCCCGTGGCGCGTCGAAAACTGTGCCACGACTTCGGGCCACAGCGCCTGCAAAACCGCCCGCGCAAGGTCACTATATTGGGCCCCTGCGTCTTGTGGCGTGATCAAGCCGCGCAGCAAATGCACCCCGATCCGGAAATGCCATTCCTTGGCCCAGCGGCGGGTCATATCCAGCTTGGCTTCGTAATCCGCCTCGCGCGCCAGTTCTTGTTCCAGCCCGGCTTGCAACTGCGCCCCCGGCCACGGGCTAAAGAAATCGCCCCCAATCACCGCATCAAACACCGCCGCATTGCGCGACAGGTGCTGGGCCAACGCAGGCGACGTTGCAACGATGTCGACCAGCAAATCCACCAGCGACGGATTGGCGTCAAACAGCGAAAACAGCTGCACGCCCGCGGGCAACCCCTTCAAAAACCCATCCAACGCCAACAACGCCTCGTTCGGGCGCGGGGCTTGGGCCAATCGGGCCAACAGCGCCGGTTTGATCCGTTCGAATGTTGCAGCACCCCGTTGCGTGCGCAGGGCCGGATAGCTTTGCCAGCGTTCGATCAGGTCTTGATCCAAATCATAGTTGACGGCCTCGGCACTGGCATCCGGGGCAAAGAACCCTTCGGTGGCCTCGTGAACTGCATGCAAGCGGCGGTGCAGGTCCGTGACCAGATCAGCGCGGTCCATATCCATCAACCCGGCCAGGCGGTCAAATCCTGCATCCGTGGTGGGCAACGTGTGAGTTTGCGCATCACGCACCATCTGCAAGCGATGCTCAAACGTGCGGTGCGCGGTGTAGTGATCCGTCAGAACCCCGGCCAATTCCGGTTCGACCCAGCCTTTGTCGGCAAGCGCGCTTAGGCTTTCGCAGGTGCCCCGCAGACGCAGCGACGGATCGCGCCCACCGGCGATCAACTGACGGGTCTGGGTGAAAAATTCGATTTCGCGGATGCCGCCGCGCCCCAGTTTCATGTTGTGACCCGACAGGGTGATCGGCCCGCCCAGCCCTTTGTGTTCGCGGATCGCCAAACGCATGTCGTGGGCGTCTTGGATCGCGGCAAAGTCCAGATGCTTGCGCCACACAAACGGGCGCAGAGTTTCGATGAACGCAGCCCCTGCCGCCAGATCACCCGCCGCAGGACGCGCTTTGATGTAGGCGGCGCGTTCCCACGTGCGCCCAAGGCTTTCGTAATAGCGTTCTGCCGCCTCCATCCCCATGCAAACGGGCGTAACAGCGGGGTCTGGGCGCAGACGCAGGTCGGTGCGAAACACGTAACCATCGCCCGTTAGATCATTCAGCAGGCTGCTCATCTGCCGGGTTGCGCGAATGAAACCAGCCCGCGCCTCGCTAAAATCCGCGTGATCAAATCGGCTTTCGTCGAACAGGCAAATCAGATCGATGTCAGAGGAATAGTTCAGTTCATGCGCGCCCATTTTACCCATGGCCAACACGACCACGCCGCCTGCGGTCTCAACGTCATCCTCGGTCAATCCCGGAATTTTGCCACGTTTGATTTGCGCCGCGATCCCTGCACGCAAAGCGGCAGTGCAGGCCGTATCAGCAAGATCCGTGAGCGTGCTGGTGACTTTGTGCAAATCCCACGCCCCGCCCAGATCAGCGAGCGCAGTCAGCAACGCAATCCGGCGTTTGGACCGGCGCAACTGGCTGGCAACCGCATCATAGGGCGCCGCGAGACAGGCGGAGAGTTCGGATTGAACGGCACCGTCGGCATCCTGCAGGGCAGCGGGCAGCCACGCGGCCTCTTTTTCGATCAATTGCCCCAGATACGGACTGCTCCCTGCGGACCCGTGAACAAGCGCCGTCAATTCCGAAGGTAGATCAGCCAAGGCCGCGACAGCGTCACGTCCGCGATCTTCGTTAAATGCGCGAGGTGTACGGGTAAGGGATTTAGCGAGGTTCATAGTGCCCAATCTCTCTCTGGCACGGCGGCGCGTCAATGGCTCTTGCACATCCAATCACGCCCCTTAATTATTACGTCATGAGCAAAAGTTTAAAACGCGTGCGCGCCGCCCTTGAGGCCGCCGGCACAGAAATCACCATCGTCGAAACACCGCTGGCGCGCACTGCGGCAGATGCAGCGGCGGCTGTTCACTGCGACATCGACCAGATCGCCAAGTCGATCATTTTTCGCGGTGAAACCTCTGGCGAGGCGATCTTGTTTGTCACGGCAGGCGGCAACCGGGTCGACGCAGACAAGGCCGCAGCCCTTGCCGGCGAACCCCTTGGCAAAGCTGATGCGGCACTGATCCGCGCCCAAACAGGGTTCGCAATTGGCGGTGTTTCCCCGATCGGGCACATCAATCCGATCCGTGCCTTTATGGATCCGCGATTGCTGGAATTTGATCAAATCTGGGCTGCTGCGGGCACTCCGCACCATGTTTTTGCGGCAACCGGCATTGAAGTTCAGAAATTAAGTTGCGCGCAAGTATCTGATTTTAAATCACAATAAAAGTAAATGTAAAATACATTTACATTAGGACTTGCAGTTTTCGGCCAAATGCCCATTTTGGATAATGTAAACGGCATTCACATCGCCCGGCACACACTAACAAACGCACAACTTGACCCGACTTTAGAAAGGCACGCATATGAACACCATCTCTCCTCCGCTGTCTGACACAGCCTCCGTTCGCCCGGCTGGCTGGTTTACACGCACCGAACAATGGCTTGACGAAAAAGGCAAAGGGGCCTGGATTGCCGCCATGGTCCTTGGGTTTATCTTTTTCTGGCCCATCGGCCTCGCCCTTCTGTTTTACATGATCTGGAGCAAACGCATGTTTTCAAAATCCTGCAACCGTCCCGTCAACGTCAGCCGTGGCATGAACGCCATGCGCTCGACCGGTAACGCCGCTTTTGACAGCTACAAGGCCGACACGCTGCGTCGTTTGGAAGAAGAGCAGATGAACTTTGAGGCTTTCCTTGAGCGACTGCGCGAAGCCAAAGACAAATCCGAGTTCGACCAGTTTATGGACGACCGTGCGGCCAAAAGCACCGATGACGCGTCTGACGCCTAAATCGTAACGCGACTTGCGGCGGCCCTTGCAAAGGGGGCCGTCTTTTCCTGTTCAGCACAAGAGACCCTAGTTCAATGATCCACCTGCCCGACCCCATTCAGCAACCCGGATTTTACGCTGACGTTCCCGGAAAACGCCTGCTGGCGTGGGTGTTTGATGCGATGTTCATCCTGATCCTATGCCTGCTGATCCTGCCCTTCACCGGCTTTTTGGCGCTGTTTATCTGGCCGATGTGGTGGTTGATTGTCGGGTTCGCCTACCGCACCATCACCATCACCACCGGGTCTGCCACATGGGGCATGCGCATTATGGCGATCGAGCTGCGCAATTCGGCCGGCGCACGCCTGAACCTACCCGAGGCCGCCTTGCACACGCTGGGCTACACCATCAGCATCGGCAGCCTGATCATTCAAGCCGTGTCCGTGGTGTTGATGTGTGCGTCCCTGCGCGGTCAAAGCCTGTCGGACCACGTTTTGGGCACCGTCATGATAAACCGGCGTGCGCGGCACTAACCATTTCCTACGGAAGTCCTTGCACGCTGGCCCCGCTGGGGTATCATCCCCGAACACCACGGGATTTTTCATGCGACACACGCTGCCACTTGCGCCACAGTTTTATGTGACCGCCCCACAGCCTTGCCCTTATCTTGAGGGCCGGATGGAGAGAAAGCTGTTCACAGCTTTGCAGGGCGACAACGCGCAAAAACTGAACGATAGCCTGTCGCAACAAGGCTTTAGACGCTCGCAAAACGTGCTGTATCGCCCGTCTTGTGCTGAATGTTCGGCCTGTTTGTCGGCCCGCATCGATGTGCGGGAATTCCAACCCAGCAAGAGCCAAAAGCGGGTGAGCAAACGCAACGGCTGGCTGGATCGGCGCGCCACGTCGCCTTGGGCCACCGAAGCGCAATACGATTTGTTCCGCACCTATCTTGATTCGCGCCATGCCGATGGCGGTATGGCCGACATGGACGTCTTTGAATTCGCGGCCATGGTCGAGGAAACCCCGATCCGCAGCCGTGTGGTCGAATACACCGACAAAGACAGCAGCGATCTGATCGCCGTCAGCCTGACGGATGTGCTGAGCGATGGGCTCAGCATGGTCTATTCCTTCTTTGATCCTGAATTTACCCGCAATTCTTTGGGCACCTATCTGATCCTTGATCACATCCGCCTCGCCCAAGAGGCCGATTTGCCCTACGTCTATTTGGGGTATTGGGTGCCGGGCAGCCAAAAGATGGGCTACAAATCCAACTTTTCGGGCTTGGAAATCTACCTCGGCAACACCTGGCAAAAGGTGCAAGACCCCAGCGCGTTTTCCGCTGACACGCATCCGTTGTCCACAGACCCGATTGCTGAGCAAGTCGCCAACATCAGCCTGCCCGACATCACGCCTGCGGGCTAGTTTGCGCAGCTGATACCCCCCCAAAAAACACGAACCACCAAATGCAAACGGCCGCCCAAATCTGGACGGCCGTTGTTGGTTTTTGGTGGATCCCGCTTAGTTCGGGATCAGATCCGGGATCAATGTCACGATCGCCGGGAAGAACCAAAGCAGCGCCAAACCACCGACCTGGATCGCCACGAATGGCACGATCCCGCGATAGATATGACCTGTCGTGACCTCTTTGGGGGCGACCCCGCGCAGGTAGAACAGGGCAAAGCCAAAGGGCGGTGTCAGGAATGACGTTTGCAGGTTCACCGCGATCATGATCGTCACCCATTTGGGATCAAACGTACCGCCGTAGATGACCGGCCCGACAATCGGGATCACGATGTAAATGATTTCGAGGAAGTCGAGCACAAAGCCCAAGACGAACAGCACCAGCATCACAATCAGGAACACCGTAATTTCATTGTCGAACGATTTCAGGAACTGTTGGATGTAGTGTTCGCCGCCAAAGCTGATGACCACGAGGTTCAACAATTGCGAGCCGATCAGGATGGTAAAGACCATCGACGTCACCTTGGCCGTTTCGCGCACAACCGGCGTCAGAACGCCCGAGGTCCACAAGATCCAGCACGAGAACAACAGACCGAACATCGCGTACAAATACGCACCGTAGGCCACGAAGAAGGCGAACCAACTCTCGAAGCTGACGCCGCCCTGGTTGTTGATGCGCAGATCGAAATTCACGCCAACAAGGATGCACACGATGATCGCGAGCGTGGACCAGATGATCACCTTGGGTGAACGGTCTGTGTCACGTAGCTTGCGGTAGGCGGCCAGCATAATCGCGCCCCCTGCCCCAAGTGCTGCGGCCGGTGTCGGGTTGGTGATCCCGCCAAGGATCGAGCCAAGCACGGCTACGATCAGGACCAGCGGTGGGAACACCACGCGGATCAGTTCGATCTTGGCGCACATCTTTACGCCATGGAACGCACCGTACAGGATTGCGCAGAACGGCAGGAACATCAGGACCACATACATGCCCGATGACATTTTTGGACCGATCAACAAGATGTCGACCAACAGTGCCAACACCACGCCAACGCCGCCAATGATGATTGGACGGGTTGAAGACGATGGCGACACGCCGCGCGCGGTTGTCAGCACAATGCTGAGCAAGATCAACAGGATTGCGGTGCCGGTGCCAATCGGCGCGGCATTTGCGACCTTGTTGTCAAATGCTTCCTTAAAGGCCTCGACGGACAGGCGTTCGGATTGCTGAACACCGCCTGCGGCTTCGATTGTGGCCTGCTGCGCAATGGCCGCATCCCATGCCGGTTGGCCGTGCAATTCGATCATCGCCGCTTGGCAAGCCTCGGACACGTTGGTGCGCAAAGACGCGCTTTCGCCGATATCAGAGAAGGCAGACACCACAGTTGATTGGTTGCCGATAATGCCCATTTGACCCAGAACAATTGCCCCAACCACGATGGCGATTGGCAGGAATACGAAGTACGTCAGTGCTTCGCCGCGGGTGACGGGTTCTGCATTAGAGGACCCCATGTTCACAGCCGGTGCTTTGGACGGGTTCAGCAGCGCGTAGCCAAACGCGTACAGCGCATACAGCAATGCCAGCATAATGCCGGGCAACAACGCCGCTTGGAACAAGGTACCCACAGACAGAACCGCCGGTTCACCCAGATAGCTTAGCGCATCCGTACAACCGACCGAAATCGCGCGTGCCTCTTGTGCAGAGGAATAGAGATCACCGGCAAGCGTGCCGAGCAAAACAATAACAATCGAGGGCGGAATGATCTGCCCCAGCGTGCCAGAGGCCGCAATGACCCCCGTCGCCAATTCGGGGCTATAGCCGTTGCGCAGCATCGTTGGCAGCGCCAGCAATCCCATGGTCACAACTGTCGCGCCCACAATCCCGGTCGACGCGGCCAAGAACGCGCCCACAACCACAACCGACACAGCCAAACCACCCGGCAATGGACCAAAGACCCGCGCCATGGACGTCAGCAAATCGTTGGCAATCTTGGACCGTTCCAGCGTGATGCCCATCAGAACGAACATCAAAACTGCCAGCAGTGTTTCAATCGATTGGCCTGCCAGAACACGTTCGTTCATACGGTTTACGATGAATGACACATTGCGGTTCATCGCGACTTCCCAGCCTTTTGGGAACACGGGTTCAGCCAGTCGCGGTAAATCGGCGTACCTGAATATACTGATACTGTCGGGCTTGATCCCGCTGTTCACCAGATCGCGATATTGCTGCGAAGATTGGTCAATCGCCTGGTGGATCAGCAGCCCCGCACTGTCGAGCGACGCAATAATCCCAAAGGAAATGATACCCGCACCACCAATGGCAAAGGCCACCGGAAAGCCGGACAAAATACCGCCAAACAGGCAGATAAAGACAATAATCAGGCCAATTTCGACCCCATCAAGACCAAATAACATTAGTGAGTCCCTTCATAGGCTTCTTCGCCTTCGCCAAGTGTGTCGCGGTCCAGATATTTGCCTTCGCTTTCCTCGCCCTCTTTCCATTCCAGGAACGAGCGGTAGAAAAATGCGATGGCGTGGATAAAGACCAGGGCGGTGAAGGTCACCAACAGGATCTTGAATAAAAAGTAGCCGGTGAACCCGTTTGGCGAAAAGCCGATGGTTTCGACGTTCCAGCGCATGGCGCGCGATTTTAACAACAAGCGTTCCAGCGTGTCAGAGGCGGACGGCTTTGGCACAATCAGGTGACGCCACATGAAATACCAGCCATACATCCATGTCAGCACAGCAGCCGGCATCATAAAGATCAGGGCACCGAACATGTCGATGACCTTTTTGGTGCGGAATTTCACGGCCGAATAAACCAGATCGACCCGCACGTGGCTGCCTTGCACGAACGCATAAGTTACGCAAAGGCAGACGACCAAGGCGTTGTAAAGCTTAAGTTCTTCGGCAAACCAGCTGATGTCGAATTGCAGCGGGATACCAAAGCCGATCGAGATGTCAGGGCGCGTAAAGATACGCTGCATGAACACGATCATGATTTGTTGCAGCACCATCAACAGGCCTGCCCATGCGAACAAACGACCCATTCCATTGGCGAACCCTTCAAGCACGCGCACGACGCCCCACAGGAATTCGTTTTTGAAAAATCCGATGATTGTCATGACGACAAAAATCGCGAAAATCACAAAGAAGAACTCGGTCGATCCGCCGTAGTAGACGAACCGCATCACGGCTTCTTTGTTGGTCCAGTCCAGCCACAGCATCGGGTGCGTGATGGCATAGCCCAGGTTGTAAAATGCCATTGCAAGCTCGGTCAGGATCCAGACGATCCCCGATCCCAAGCCAGCGATAGCGTCCCCAAACGAAATTGCGCCTTCATTTTCCATGATGTGCTCCCTCTGTCGCGTCCCGTATGAGGCTGATTTTCAACCTCGCGCTAGACCTCTGTATCTGACGGACATGCCCGTCCGGGTGCAGAGGTTCTTTGATCAAAAGGGCCCCTGAAATCAGAGGCCCTTCCGGTTTTGTAATCAGGCTCTTAGTTGCCCAGAACGCGGTTGCGTTGTGCGACGTAGTAGCCGTCTGATTTGTCGATCCAAGAGGACGAAGACGCCATGGATGCTTCAAATGATGCACGCACTTTTGCGAACAATTCGTCGCCCATGTTTTCGTCCATGACTTCTTTGGAAGCCGCGCCAAACGCGTCCCAAACATCGTCAGAGAACTGCAACGTTTTCACGCCTTGCGCTTGCAGACGGGCCAATGCGGCACCGTTGTTTGCAAGTGTTTCTGCCAACTGAACGTGTGTTGTGGCGCGTGATGCACCTTGCAGGATCGCTTTGTGTGCTGGTGTCAGGTCGTTCCAAACGTCCAGGTTGACGGAAGACGCCAACGCAGAGCCCGGCTCGTGGAAACCAGCTGTGTAGTAGACTTTTGCAACTTCTTGGAAGCCGGCGCGTTCGTCAGCCATCGGGCCAACCCACTCGAGGCCATCCAAAGCGCCAGAAGACAGCGCTTGGTACAGTTCGCCGCCCGGGATGTTTTGAACAGATGCACCCAATTTACCCAGAACTTTGCCGCCCAGACCAGGCATACGGAATTTCAAACCGTTGAAGTCGGCAGCCGAATTGATTTCATTGCGGAACCAACCACCGGATTGCGAACCGGAGTTACCGGACAACAAACCTTTGAGATTAAAGATTTCGCCGAGTTCGTCGTGCAGCTCTTGGCCGCCGCCGTGCTCGTACCAGTTGGTCACTTCTTGGGCGGTGCCGCCGAATGGAACAGCTGTGAAATACGCGTACGCAGGGTGCTGACCGATGTAGTAGTAGTCGGCAGAGTGGTACATGTCGGCTTGACCGGAAGATACCGCGTCAAACACTTCCAGCGCGCCAACCAGCTCGCCCGGGGCTTTTTTGTCTATGGTCAAGTTGCCATCGGACATTTCGCCCACGAATTTTTCCAAATATGATGCAGCATCATCCAGAACGGCAAAACCGCGCGGCCATGATGTAACCATTGTCAGAGTGCGCTTGCCTTGCGCGTATACAGGTGCGGCCAGTGTGGACGCAGCAGCGGCGGTGCCGCCGATGGCAGATGTCTTCAAAAATGAACGACGATCCATAGAATGATCCTCCCAGATATGATGCCCACGCGTGTTTCCCCGCGCGCAGCGGATCGTTTCGAGTGTGCTCACCTTAACGTCAGCGTTAAGATTTGAAATACCTACTACTACTTAGTTGGGGGTTTGATCCTTGATTTGATGGCGCTAACGGCTGTTTGAGGCATCCGTATGAGTGGGTAGATCACCCAAATAGGTCGCCCTACCCCTTTGATTCGGGGTGATTCCCGCGTATCGATTCGCCTCATGCTGCGCCGTCTTCCTTTTTTGCGCCTAACTTATGCGCACAAGCTGTCCCTTGTGGCCGCGCTTCCGCTTATTTTGGCGGTGGCTGCGATTGCGTCCTTGGTCGCGATCCAAAGCCGTGCATTGGCGGAACGCGAGATTCGCGCCCTAGAGGTCCAGCTGATCGAGGCCAAAAAAGCCGAGCTGCGCAATTACGTGACCCAAGCACGCAACGGATTTTATTTTATCTACGGCAATGCCGCCCCCAACGACGAAGATAAAAAACGCCAGGTGTCGCAAATCCTGTCTGCGATGATTTACGGCGATGAGGGGTTCTTTTTTGTCTATGACTACGATGGCACCAGCCTCGTCAGCCCACGCCAGACCGAGATGATCAACGTCAATCACTTGGCACTCAAAGACAGCCGTGGCACCCCGGTTGTCGCAAACCTGATCGACATTGCGCGCCAAGGTGACGGTTATCTGACCCACCTGTGGCCAAAACCCTCAAACGGGCAAGAGGCCGAGATGATCACCTACGTCACCTCGTTTCCGTCTTGGCGTTGGGCGGTGGGCACCGGCGTGTTCATCGATGACGTGCTGGCCACGGTCGCGACGGCCCGCGCCGATGTGGAAACCCGTGTGCGCCGTACCTTTGTTTATATTTCGGTCATTACATTAGCGGCCCTATTGGTCGTGTTCCTGTCGGGCATGCTGATCAACATCCGCGAACGTCGTCTGGCGGATGCCAAGTTGAAACGCCTGACCCAGCGCGTGTTTGACGCCCAAGAAGAAGAGCGCGGGCGTGTGGCCCGTGAATTGCATGACGGGATCAGCCAGATCCTTGTCGGGGTGCGCTTTGCGCTGGATAGCGCGCGCCGTCGGTTGGACAATGGCGCGCCTGATGCCGGAAAATCGCTGGAACAGGGCATCGACAACCTTGGCACCGCCATTTCCGAAGTCCGCCGCATCAGTCGTGATTTACGCCCCGGTGTGCTGGATGATCTAGGCCTTGGCCCCGCGATCAAATCCCTGCGCGATGATTTTGAAACCCGCACCGGCATCGAAACCGCCTTTAGCACTGTGGTGTTTCGCAACCGTCTGGATCAGAATGCCAAGATCGCGCTGTACCGTATTGCCCAAGAGGCGCTGACCAATATCGAACGCCATTCCGGTGCCACGCATGCCTCGATCGATTTGCGCGGTCACAAAAAGGGCGCGACGCTACGCATTTCGGACAATGGCTGCGGCGTTGATCCATCCAGCAAGAACCGTGGCCCCGGCATTGGTCTGCGCAACATGCAAGAACGGGTGGAGCAACTGGATGGCAGCTTGCGAATCCTGTCCGTCAAAGGCAGCACAGGCACCATCATCGAAGCCACCGTGCCGCTGTCACACCTGCTGTCACCCGAAACCAACGACCCATCCCTTAGTCGAGTACAAGTATGACATCCCTTATTCGCGTTTTGATCGTTGACGATCACCCCATGGTCGCCCAAGGCATCCAATCCGTGCTGGAAAGCTACGATGACCTAAAGGTTGTTGGCACCCTGTCCAATGGACGCGAGGTGGTGGACCAGTTAGAGACCATCAACCCCGATGTGATCCTGATGGATCTGAACATGCCGGAAATGAGCGGGCTGACGGCGACCGAACTGGTGCTGGAACGCCGGCCTGAAACGCATGTTCTGGTGCTGTCGATGCATGACAGTCCCGAATACATCTCGTCCGCGCTGAACCACGGGGCCATGGGATACGTGCTCAAGGACGTGCCCACAGACGAGATCAAGCTGGCGATTGATGCCGTGATGCGCGGCGAAAAATACCTGTGCACAGGGGCGGCTGAATCACTGGTGCCAAAACCCGGTGAAACCCGCGAGGCATTGACCGGACGCGAACAGACGATCCTGTTGCAGTTGGCCCAAGGCAAGTCGAACAAAGACGTCGCGCTGGCGCTGGAAATTTCAGTGCGCACCGTGGAAACCCATCGCAAGAACATCAAACGCAAGCTAGGGATTTCATCGACCGCGGGGCTGACCCGCTACGCGTTGGAACACGGCGTGCTGCAAGGCACTGGTTATGCGCTGTGAAAAAGGCCCTGAGACCGGTCAATTTGTAGGAGTTTGTTAGGATTTCATAGTTAACGCTTGGGCATGAACATGAATCCACACGCCACCACCCTGCCCGAGGCTTTCGCTGTTGTGTCCCTTGCTGATGACACATTCGAAGATCGCCGTGATGTTATTGATTTGATCGCCACGATGCGGGCAAGAACGATCCGCGTCGCGCTGTTCGGCACACTGATCCATCGCCCTAATCCCAGCGAACGTGACAACGCCGGACATCAACCGCACCGGTTGGAAATTCTGCGCGAACAAGTCCACGAAATGCAAACCGTGCGTGATTTGATGGCTGGGGAGTATTACCACGACAACTTCGCGAGCAGCATGTGCACCTGGGTCAAAGAGCAGGCGAAACTGTCACCGGACGCGATGCAATCGATTTCGACCATGGTTGAACTCAGCGAAGATGTGTTGCGCGCGGCCTCACATCAAGATCAAAACCTTGCTGAAGCGTTAGATAAACATTTTCGGTTCGGCCGCTCCGGCTTTGCCCAGATCATCACCGAGTTTTGCAATCAGTTGTGGGCGAGTTTGGATGAAAAACGTGCGGCCGACACCGCAAAGGCCAATCAGGCGACAAAAGCTGTAGGCGAAATTTTGACCCGTCTGGAATACATCGGCAAACATGTGCGTTTAGTGTCGCTCAATGCCTCGGTCGAGGCGGCCCGCGCAGGTGACGCAGGTCGAGGATTGGCTGTCATTGCGACCGAATTCAAAACCCTCGCCGAAGAAATTCAATCACTGGCGACCCGCGCACGCGGCCAGATGGACACGATTTAATCCAGGAATAGGTCCAGTTTTGAGGTCAAAATGTCCAAAATTTCAGTACGAGCAACTTGAGCGCAAGAAAATATCAAAAAAATGCCCCAAAGGGACATATTTTTTTACTAATGCGTGTTGACGCCCCCCAAAGGCAGTCATAGTGTCTCTGCAAGCAATCAAAACGCCCTTAGGGTCTAGGAAACGCATGACAAATCTAGTCGTCATTGTCGAAAGTCAGCGCATGGGCCGGTAACGGATCACCATAATGGTACCCATGCGCCCCCGCCAGAACGGGGGCTTTTTTTTGCTTAAATGAAAACGAAACTCTCTCTGAAACAATAGACTTCAGACACGATATGAAAGACGGAGCTAGACAGATGACACGCCAAATGACCGGAGCGAAAATGGTTGTTCAAGCCTTGATTGATCAAGGCGTTGACACAATATTCGGATATCCCGGTGGCGCCGTGCTACCGATCTACGACGAAGTTTTTCAACAAAACAGCATCAAACACATTCTGGTGCGTCACGAACAAGGCGCTGTGCATGCCGCCGAAGGGTATGCGCGTTCCACTGGCAAACCCGGTGTAGCACTTGTGACATCCGGACCCGGTGCGACCAATGCCGTGACAGGTTTGACGGACGCATTGCTCGACAGTATTCCGATCATCGTTTTGACCGGCCAAGTGCCGACATTCATGATTGGATCTGATGCGTTCCAAGAGGCCGATACCGTTGGCATCACCCGTCCCTGCACCAAACACAATTGGTTGGTCAAAGAAACGGATGCTTTGTCGGGCGTTTTACACGAGGCGTTCCACGTAGCGACATCTGGCCGCCCTGGCCCCGTTCTGGTCGACATCCCTAAGGACGTGCAATTTGCCACGGGCCGTTACGATGCGCCGAAACCATCGACTTCGCATTACCAGCCCAAGCTGAAGGGCGACATGGAAGAGATCACTGAGTTGGTCGCCGCTTTGGAAAAAGCCAAACGCCCGTTGTTCTATACAGGCGGCGGCGTCATCAACTCTGGCCCAGCAGCGAGCCAATTGTTGCGCGAACTTGTTGAATCCACAGGATTTCCGATCACTTCAACCTTGATGGGCCTCGGCGCGTACCCCGCGTCCGGCGACAAATGGTTGGGCATGTTGGGCATGCACGGATTGTACGAAGCGAATATGGCGATGCACGATTGTGATCTGATGATCAACATCGGTGCGCGCTTTGACGATCGCATTACAGGTTTGATTTCTGAATTCAGCCCGAAATCGACCAAAGCGCATATTGATATCGACCCCTCTTCGATCAACAAAGTCATTCGCGTCGACATCCCGATTGTTGGTGACGTTGGGCACGTCCTCGAAGACGTGATGAAAGTTTGGAAGTCTCGTGGTCGCAAGACAAATTCAGAAGCCGTTGGCAAATGGTGGGGCAAGATCAAAGAATGGCAGGCAGTCGATTGCCTGAAATTCGAGCAAAAAGGCAAAGTGATTAAGCCACAATATGCGCTGCAACGCCTTGAGGCGCTGACCAAAGATCATGACCGGTATATTACGACCGAAGTTGGCCAACATCAGATGTGGGCCGCGCAGTATTTGAACTTTGAGGATCCGAACCGCTGGATGACGTCCGGTGGTTTGGGGACCATGGGCTATGGTTTTCCTGCGTCAATTGGTGTGCAGATGGGGCACCCCGATGCGCTGGTTATCAACGTTGCAGGTGAAGCCAGCTGGCTGATGAACATGCAAGAGCTGGGAACGGCGATGCAATACAATCTACCGGTCAAGCAATTCATCCTGAACAATGAACGTCTTGGAATGGTGCGTCAGTGGCAAGAGTTGCTGCACGGCGAACGATATTCATCAAGCTGGTCAGAAAGCCTGCCTGACTTTGTTAAATTAGCGGAAGCTTTTGGTGCAAAAGGGATTATTTGTTCTGATCCTGACGATCTGGACGATGCAATCATGGAAATGTTAAACCATGACGGCCCTGTTTTGTTCGACTGCCTGGTCGAAAAGCACGAAAACTGCTTCCCGATGATCCCGTCGGGCAAAGCCCATAACGAAATGCTTTTGGGCGAAGCGAACACGCAAGGCGTGATCGATGCCAAGGGTTCGGTAATGGTCTAACTGATTTGGGCGGTGGCATGCACGCCGTCGCCCAAATGACGCAATAAACACTGTGTCACGTCTGCCAAACGAACAGGTTTGGTCAGAAAATCATCCATCCCAGCGGCTTCACACGCGTCTTTGTCACGTTCAAACGCATTGCCGGTCAACGCGACGATCGGACAATGCGGCATGCCACGTGCAGCTTCGATCGCGCGGATTGCCTTGCACGCGTCCAACCCGTTCATCACCGGCATAGAAATATCCATCAAAACCAGATCAAAGCGGGTGTCGCGAAAGGCGATACATGCTTCTTCGCCGTTGCGTACAAGGGTGATTGTTGCGCCGGTTCGCTCTAGCATGCGACGTACAACCAACTGATTTGTCCGATTGTCTTCGGCGACCAGAACGTGCCTACCGCTGCAATCTATTTGTGCGACGTCCACAACGATGGTTTTGGGCAATTTCAGCGTGCAAGGTTCCAACGGCAAACACAGCGTAAAGACAGAACCACGCCCCTCTTCGGATTGAACCTTCACTGACCCTGCCATTGCCTCGACCAGATTTCGGGTAATGGACAGGCCGAGGCCAGTTCCCTCAAACTCGCGCTGCAGGCCACCGTCAACTTGTTGAAAGGGCGCAAACACTGTGTCGACCTTGTCAGCTGGAATTCCAATTCCTGTATCGTGAACTTCAAAAACTACCGTGTTGTCCGTTGCAAGGAAATTGACGGCTAGGCGCACACCGCCATCCATCGTGAATTTCACGGCATTGCCGAGAAGGTTCAAAAGCACCTGACGTAAACGCAAAGCATCGCCCATGACCGCGCAGGGCACATCCGAAGCGATGGATACATCAAACTCTAACGATTTTATTTGCGCCAAGGGCTGAACCAGCACACACACCTCGCGCACGACATTATGCAAATCAAACGGCACGCATTGCAGCGACACATGCCCGGCTTCAATTTTCGAGAAGTCCAGAATGTCGGAAATCAACATCGTCAGAGCCAGCGCTGAGGTGCGGATCGTTTCAACAAAACCCATCTGATCCTCGTCAAGATCCGTAGCAGCCAACAGATCTGCCATACCGACAACACCGTTCATGGGCGTGCGAATTTCATGGCTCATCGTGGCGAGGAAATTCGATTTAGCGAGGTTCGCAACTTGCGCCTCGTCACGGGCCTGTTCCAACATCATGTTGCGCGTGCGCAAATCTGTGACATCGGTGTGTACAATAACGTAACCGCCAGATGGTCGGTGCGCTGTTTTCACAGAAGTCGCACGGCCAGAGGATTTGATATCAATCAGCCAAGGTTCGCCGCGTTTCAAACGCTCTTGTACCATGGCAAACACTTCGGGGGTTTTGGGCACATCGCTGCGATTTAGGATCACGGAGATCGCGTCATACATTGTCGTGCCGGGCCCGATGTCATCTTCTGAAAGGTCAAATAGGTCGCGATACGCCGGGTTAACGATCATGACTTTGTTTTCAGGGTCGTGCAGGTCGGTTCCGTTGGTGACAATCAACCCCTGCCCCATCGCCTCCACCACTTCGTTCAGCAACTTGTTGCTGGCCTCAAGCTGCGCATTGCGCCGTGACAATTCTTGTTCCAATTCATCCGCCCGCGATTTGAGCGTATAGATCAGACTGGCGGTTTCACTGGCCGTATTTACAGCGTGGGTTAAGTGAAAACTGATACCGCGATAGCCTTTAAATCTGCCAGCATTGTCATAAATCGGTACACCGCTGTCCATCAAAACGACACGCTCGCCGCTTTTTAACAGCTTTTCATAGCAAAAACTGTCGAACGGTTTTCGCGCCCGTAACACATCATGATAGGCACCCAAGCCCAAATTGTTTTTTGCGCTGCCATACCGTTGATCCAAAATACAAACACCCTGCAACATTGCCGGTGTCATACCGGTCACGCGGGTCAAATTATCGCTCAGATACGTCAATTCGTACCGATCATCACAGGCCCAAAACCAGACCGGTAACGTGTCCACCAGAGGAAACCAGGTTGTTTCCGCCAAGCCGAGCAGGTCGTGAAAAGTCGCTTTTGTCTGTTGATCCAAGGGGCTGGGCATAAAACGTCCATTACAAATTCGCACCTCTGGTCATATCCTCAATAAATTAAAAGAAAATGAGCGTCCAAAAGGGTGCAAGCACTGGCCTTAGCCCGTTTGAAACGATAGCCTAGCCCTGCTTAATGTCTTGAAAACTGGAAGTGATATGTCCGCTCTGAAACTGAAAAAAGGCGCGTCTTCAAAGTCCGCCTACAATCTGCGCCCGAATTTTTCTGACGTCATTGAGCGTCACACATTGGCTGTTCTGGTCGAAAATGAACCGGGCGTTTTGGCGCGTGTCATCGGGTTGTTCTCCGGGCGTGGCTATAACATCGAAAGCCTGACAGTCGCCGAAGTTGATCATCAAGGACATTTGTCGCGCATCACAATTGTGACAAACGGCACCCCCCAAGTGATCGAGCAAATCAAAGCCCAGCTGGGCCGCATTGTGACCGTTCACGACGTGCATGATTTGACGGTCGAAGGGCCATGCGTCGAACGCGAATTGGCGATGTTCAAAGTTGCTGGCAACGGTGAAAAGCGGGTCGAAGCCTTGCGTCTGGCCGACATTTTCCGCGCCAACGTGGTCGACAGCACATTAGAAAGCTTTGTGTTCGAAATCACCGGTGCCCCAGAGAAAATCGACGCATTCGCCGATCTTATGCGCCCTCTGGGTTTGGTTGATGTTGCGCGCACTGGTGTCGCTGCTCTTTCTCGCGGCGACTAATTTCGTCGATATAACAATGCGTTATCAGGCAGATTTGTCCTGCGAAGATCGAGCATTTTCGCAGGGTTTCCTTTCTTTAAACGCATCTTTGAATTGAATAATCTCAGCACCGTCAAGCGATGTCCTGGGCTCACAACGGCTTAAGTTGTGCCCTATTTCCGGGCGTGCTTGATCCTGCAAGCGTGATAAATTTTGCACGCCGCGCATATTCTCAAGCATCAAAACATCGAACTCAACAACATCGCCGACATCAAAAAATGCCTGCGTGTCCAGAACGGTTTCCTTGTTATTCAAAAACGCCAGATCGCCCTGATCTTCACACCAAATGACCGCACTGCCGTCATCAGTGTTCTTCCAAAGTACTACCCCAATCATAGTATTTATAGTTCCCCGTTTTGCACCACACGCAATTCGTCCCCCACCTCTATCAGAAACAAAACGAGCGGGTGTTAATATGGTTAAGTCTGCAACTCTATCTTGCTTTTTGTGTCTGGTTGCGTAGTGTATCGACACTATACCGCGTCACTTTCGCCCCTAGTTGGCGTCAATTGATGCAACTGCCCTGTTTTTATGAGTTTTCAACGACGTATTCAGTACCAACCTTGGGTTTACGCGTGTCTTTCGAATGGAGCTTATATGGCCGATCCCTTCCGCAACCCTGCCGAATTGCGCAGTATGTTTGGTTCGAATTTGCGATACCTCGCCAGGGAATACCCGTCGATTTCAGAACTCTCACGCCAATTGGGTATCAATCGCACCCAGTTTAACCGCTATTTGGCTGGCGAAAGCTTTCCACGCCCGGATGTTCTGGCGCGCATTTGCGACTTTTTCGACATCGACGCGCGGGTCTTGTTGGAACCGGTCGAAACCATCACCAGTGGATCAGATCCGCTGTCCAGCCTGTTTCTCAAGGATTTTGTTGGTACTGGGTCGCGTGATCTTTCCGAAGAAACTTTTCCATCGGGGTACTACCGCTTTGCCCGCCAAAGTTTTCTGGACGCCAGTCAGTTTGTCACCTGTCTCGTTTGGGTGACACGCGAAGGGTCAAACACCTACATTCGCGGCTATGAAACCAAACAAGCGCTGGCCTCGCAAGGGTTACCGCCGACGCAAGATGCCCGTGAATTCCGCGGATTAATCCTACAGCAAGAAGAAGGTGTTGCCGGCGTTATTTCACGGCGAAATTCGATGACCTGTTCCTTTACTTATCTGCACCGCGTTGCGTCATTCGAAAACAACTTCTGGGTCGGATATGTATCCCGCACCATAAGCGAAACACCCGCTGGTGAACGCGCCGTTCGAATTGTGTATGAACATCTGGGCCGTAATTTAAGCGCGGCACTCAAGGTCGCGCGCGCATCGGGATATTGCGATGCAAGCGCGCTCAGCCCCTTTGATATTCGCTTGTTGCAGCCAAACCAGCCGTTTCGATAAACTCGATCATGTCGCCTTCAGAAAAGTTAAGTCGCTGATAAACATGCCTGCGTGATCCGCGCTTGTTACCCTCGGAGGAAGATCACCCAGGGGGGCATTCGCATGGATCACGTAACAGAAATCGACGCCGTTCAACGCCCGATCGAGCAGGCAAACGGCCTGCCCAACGCCCATTACATTGACCCCGCCGTCTTTGAGGAAGAGAAAAACGCGCTGCTGTTTTCTGGCTGGTCCGGACTGGGCGTGGCAGCTGACATTCCCGAAATTGGCGATGCGGTGCCCTTAACCTTTTTGGGCATGCCGTTGCTGATGGTACGTGACAAATCCGGCGCTGTGCGTGTGTTCCAAAACACTTGTCGGCATCGCGGAATGATTTTGGTTTCGGAGCCGCGCAAGGTCGAAGGTGCCATTCGCTGCCCCTACCACAGTTGGTGCTATTCCACCGAAGGCAAACTGGTCTCGACCCCGCATGTCGGCGGTCCCGGTCAGAACACCCATGACGGCATAGACCGCGCGTTGCTAGGCCTGTTCGAAATCCGCAGCCACGTGTGGATGGACGTTGTTTGGATCAACGTCTCGGGCGACGCACCCGATTTTGAAGTGGCAAACGCAGACCTGTTGTCGCGGTGGTCTGATTTCGACAAACCGCTGTTTCACGGCGGCCCTGACAGCACATTCCAGCTAGAGATAAATTGCAATTGGAAGCTTGCCGTTGAAAACTACTGCGAAAGCTATCATTTGCCGTGGGTGCACCCCGGGCTTAACAGCTATTCAAAGCTTGAGGACCACTATCACATTGAAAAGGCAGACACTTATGCGGGCCAAGGCACGTATGTGTACCGCCAGTTGACCGACGATCACGGGCAGACTTTTCCTGATTTTTCAGGGATTTCAGACAAATGGGATACGGCCGCAGAATACATCACGGCATTTCCAAATGTCCTGTTGGGCGTGCACCGCGACCATACATTTGCGATCGTGCTGACCCCTGAAGGGCCGGAAAAAACCGTCGAAAACATCCATCTGTATTACGCATCCGACACCACCGATGCGGCTTTGCGTGCAAAGAACACCACGCTCTGGAAAGAGGTGTTTGCCGAGGACGTGTTTGTGGTTGAGGGCATGCAGCGAGGCCGGCATGGACCAAAATTTGATGGCGGGCGTTTCTCACCTGCGATGGATGGTCCGACGCATCTGTTTCATGCTTGGGTTGCGGCGCGGATTGCCAAGCATCGCAGCGCAAACCTTGCAGCTGAATGAACACTCTGGACGCGCAGCTTTTGGCGGCGCATGCCACAAATGACACGGCCCAATTGGTTAACCTGTACACACAAGCAGCAGATGGTGCCGGCGATATCGATACCGCCTGCTTTTACCTAACGCACGCCTATGTGTTTGCGTTGGAAATCGGACATTCAAACACTGAAACACTACGCGCGCGTCTCGTGAAACACGGGCGCGAGCCAGCGACCTAGATCCGGCGCACGTTGGGCCAATCGGTGGCCGCGTGCCACGCATTTGCCAAGCGTAACAACGCAGCATCCGACCCGCGTTTGCCAATCAATTGCAGCCCCATTGGCAGGTTGTTTGGCCCACCAAACCCCATCGGAATGTTAACCACAGGCAGTCCCAAAAGGCTTGGCGCAATCATGACTTCCATCCAACGATGATACGTGTCCATGCTGCGTCCGGCGATTTCCGTAGGGTATTCAACGTCCACGTCAAACGGCCAAACTTGGGCTGAAGGAAGCACCAAAACATCCACGTTTTCAAAAAGTTGCGCTGATGTTTGGAACCATTCAGACCGAATAACACTGGCGCGATGTACCTCTGTTGCGGGCATGTCCAGGTAACGTTCGGCTTCCCAAATTGCCGTGGCCTTGAGCCGGTCTCGCTTTGCGGGGTCTTGCAACATCGGGGCCAAACCACTGCCAACCATGAACGAGCGCAGCGTTGTCCAGCTGTCCCAAATCGCGGCGGCGCTGAACGGCGCAGGCAAATCTTGGACGACGCAGCCCATGTCAGCCATCTGACCAAGAGCAGTCTCGGCAAGCGCTGTGATCCCGTCTTCGTAAACCAGCACGCCGCCCCAATCGCCCAGCCAGCCGACGCGCGTTCCTGCGACATCACCGTTAATTTGCGGCAATGCGGGGGCTTGGCTGGTGCCATGCGGCTGGCGCGGATCAAGGCTGGCCATTGTATCGAGCAATGCAGCCATGTCAGCAGGATTACGCGCCATCGGGCCGTTTGTGGCCATCTGATGGATAAAACTATCGCCCTTGGGTTCGGACGGGATCAGCCCCCAACTTGGGCGCATTCCGTAAACGTTGTTCCACGCCGCAGGATTGCGCAAGGACCCCATCATATCGGACCCGTCAGCAACGCTCAGCATGCCTGTCGCCAACGCAACAGCTGCCCCACCAGAGGAACCGCCAGCCGTTTGGCCATGCCCGTACGGATTGCGCGTCGCCCCGAAAACAGGGTTGAATGTGTGTGACCCAAGGCCAAATTCCGGCGTGTTGGTTTTGCCGATCACAATCGCGCCAGCGTTGCGCAAATTGGCGACAACCAGATCATCGGTCTCGGCCATTTGCCCGGCAAACAACGGTGATCCCATGGACGTTGGTAGGCCTGCCGCGTTGCCCAAGTCTTTGATTGCGATGGGAACACCGTGCAACCAGCCTTTGCGTGGTGTGGTTTCTGCGTCTTTGGCTTCGGCCATCAAATCATCGCCATCGCGCAGTGAAACGATTGCGTTCACATCGCCATTGACCGCCTCAACACGATCCAAAGTTGAACGCATCAGCTCGCGCGCGCTGATGTCGCCACGCTCAAGTTTTTCGGACAGCGCTAAGGCGCTTTCATAGGTAAAATCTGTCATGTCGCGATCAAACCCTGAACGCGGTCAGGACGCAAGCACGGGGTGCATCAAGATGCACCTTACCATGCCAAAAACGACAGCTTAGTTGCCTTGGGCCTCTGCTCGGCTTTTGCCTGCGACGGCCAACGCGAGGGTCGCGCCCATGAGCCCATCTAGATCGCCGTCCAACACGCCCTTGGTGTCAGAGGTTTCATAATTGGTGCGCAAGTCTTTAACCATCTGATAAGGCTGCAAAACATAGGACCGGATCTGGTTACCCCAACCGGCGTCACCCTTGTTTTCGTGCATCTCGTTCACGGCGGCGTTCCGGCGGTCCAGCTCCATCTGGTACAGCCGCGATTTTAGCGCTTTCATGGCGATGTCACGGTTCTGGTGCTGCGATTTCTCAGAAGAGGTTACGACGATGCCGGTCGGGGCGTGCGTGATCCGAACTGCCGAATCCGTGGTGTTCACGTGCTGACCGCCAGCGCCGGATGACCGGTATGTGTCGATGCGGATGTCCGAGGGGTTTACTTCGATTTCGATATTGTCATCGACAACGGGATAAACCCCGACAGACGTAAACGAGGTGTGCCGTTTTGCAGCACTGTCAAACGGCGAAATCCGGACCAATCGATGCACGCCCGATTCCGACTTCATCCAGCCATAGGCGTTCAGGCCGCTGATCTTGTAGGTCGCGGATTTGATCCCCGCCTCTTCGCCCGCACTTTCGGATTGAAGTTCGACCTTGTAGCCCTTTTTCTCGGCCCAACGCACGTACATGCGTGCCAACATCGACGCCCAATCACAGCTTTCTGTTCCGCCTGCGCCCGAGTTGATTTCGAGGAACGTATCATTGCCATCCGCTTCGCCGTCTAACAGCGCTTCCAACTCTTTCTGAGCGGCGGTGATAGCCAGCGATTTCAATGCGTTCTCGGCGTCGGTGATGACCTCTTGGTCCTCTTCCATTTCGCCCAATTCGATCATCTCGACGTTGTCGTTCAGGTCGGTTTTGATGCCCTCATAAGTCCCGATTGCATCAACTAAATTCTGGCGCTCGCGCATCAGTTTTTGGGCTGCTTCGGCGTCATCCCACAGGTTCGGATCCTCAACGCGCGCATTGAATTCTTCCAACCGGAACTGCGCGGTTTCAACGTCCAAACGTTGTGCCAAAAGCTCCAGCGATTTTTCAATCTCTGCGACCGTGTTCTGAACCTCAGCGCGCATCTGCGTGATCCTTAAAAACTATTTAGAATTAGGGTGATAAACCAGCGATGAGGCTGCGGCAAGCGGGTAAGGTGGGCGTGTCGCCCACCACGTGTGCGCTAATACAGGCCGCCCGAGCTTAGCGTGCCAAAGTTTGCTTTTGACCCGACAACCGCTTTTTTGCCCGACGATGTCGTGACTTCCTTGCCGCCAGTTCCACCCTCTTCTCTGAACAGTGGTAAATCTGCGCCCATTGCAAAACCGCCATCAAATGCGATGCCAAAGATCGGTTCTTCGCCGTCACGGAAATACTCAGAGACAACGTTGTCACCGCTCGCACCATCGCCCAAACGTGCGCCGGTAAACCGGTCGATATTGATAAAATGCCCGCCCGGAGGCACATCAAACGCACCACCACCAAATTTCTTGGTCGCTTCTTTCATAAATTGTTGGAACACAGGTCCGCACATTCCACCACCCGACGCCCCCTTGCCCAACGAGCGCGGTGTGTCAAAACCGATGTAACAGCCCGCAACGATATTGCTGGTAAAGCCCACAAACCAAACATCTTTTGAATCGTTTGTCGTGCCTGTTTTACCGGCTGTTGGCACGGATAGGTTCACGGTTTTACGTGCCGTGCCGCGTTCCACAACACCACGCATCATCGACGTCAGCTGATAGGCCGTGATCGGATCCATCACCCGCTCGCGGTCTGAAATAATGCGCGGCCCCAACCCCTGATCCAAAGACGCGACGCGGCAATCTTCGCAAGAGCGTTCGTCATGGCGAAAGATCGTTTTGCCGTAGCGATCCTGAATACGATCCACCAGCGTTGGGCGGATGCGTTCGCCGCCATTTGCAAACATCGCATAGGCTGCAACCATTTGATAAAGCGTGGTTTCTTCTGATCCAAGCGAGTTCGCAAGGAAGCGGCCCATGTTGTTGTAGACCCCGAATTTCTCGGCGTAGGATGCGACCGTGTCCATGCCGACTTCTTCGGCCAAACGGATCGTCATCAAGTTTCGAGATTGCTCGATCCCCGTGCGCAATGGTGTCGGGCCGTAGAATTTGTTCGATGAATTGCGCGGACGCCACAGCCCTTGCGGCGTGTTGATTTCGATGGGCGCATCGACCACAATTGTCGCCGGTGAATAACCACTATCGAGGGCCGCTGCATACACAAACGGCTTAAAGCTGGAACCCGGTTGGCGGCGCGCTTGCGTCGCGCGATTGAACACCGACGCCTGATAGCTAAAGCCACCCTGCATCGCGATCACGCGGCCAGTGTCTACGTCCATCGCGACAAAGCCGCCCTGCACTTCTGGCACTTGGCGCAATGTCCAGCGGATGAAACTGCCGTCCGCATCAGCCGTCATGCGGCGCACGTGTACGACTTCGCCGACCGCGAGCAGATCACCGGCAACTTGGGCTTTGCGCCCCAGCGAACCGTCTTCGAGACGTTTACGGGCCCACTGTACGTCTTTCGCGGAAATCCAGTGGCCGTCAGCGTCATCCTTAACGCCTTCGATACCGATCCGGGCCTCGGTGCTGCCAACCTCAAGAACAACCGCCGGATACCACTGATTTTCCAACGCAATGTCGCGCGCGATTTTCGTTTTGGACAGGGCCGTGCGCCAATTGACCTCACTGTCCAATTGCGCGACCGGAATGGTTTGGCCACTGCCATGCCACACGCCACGACCACGGTCGTAACGTTCCAGTTGGCGCTGCAACGCATCAGCAGCGACAGGCTGCATTTCGTTATCGATGGTGGCACGCACGGTCATCCCGCCAGTGAAAAATTCGCCCTCGCCAAAGTCTTGGCTCAGTTGGCGGCGAATTTCATCGGTGAAATAATCACGCGGCGGCAGGTCTTTTTTAAAGCTGGTGTAGTCTCCGTTTTGCACGGATTTCAGCGGTAACACCCGTTCGCTTTCGTAAACATCCGCGGTGATGTAGCCGTTTTCCATCATCTCTTTGAGCACGAAATTGCGGCGCGATGTCAGCCGGTCTTTGCGGCGTACCGGGTGAAAATCAGACGGCGCTTTGGGCAGGCTGGCAAGCATCGCCGCCTCGTGGGGGGCCAATTCGCTCAGCGTTTTGTTGAAATACGTCTGGCTGGCCGCCGCGACACCAAAGCTGTTTTGACCCAGGAAAATCTCGTTTAGGTACAATTCAAGAATTTGGTCTTTGTCCAGCGTCTGTTCGATCCGTGCGGCCAGAATGATCTCTTGGATCTTACGCTGTGCACGGCGTTCCCCGCCCAGCAAAAAGTTCTTCATCACCTGCTGCGTGATCGTCGAGGCCCCGCGGACATCGCCGCCACGGGTTTTTAGCGCCGTAAACGCCGCCGCCCCGATTTGGCGCAGATCGTAACCGTCGTGTTCGTAGAAATTCTTGTCTTCCGCACTGACAAACGCCTGTTTGATCATAACGGGGATGGAATCTGCTGGTGCAAACAAACGACGTTCTTTGGCGAACTCGTCAATCAAACGCCCTTGGCCAGAATAAATCCGGCTGATCGTGGGCGGTGCGTATTCTGCCAAAGATTCGTGGCTGGGCAAATCGCGCCCATACATCCAGAATATCGCGCCAATGGTTAAGGCCATCATAGCCAAACCCATTGTTATCGTTGTGAAAATTCCGCCGAAAAACGACAGGATGAATCTGAACATCGGCTGCTTTCGCTCTTTATCTGTTCTGCTCTTGGCTTAACTATACTTTACGCGCGCCTGAGGGTCAAAACACGAAGCTGTCGCGCGCTGGCCGAAAGTCGCTGGTTTTACTGGCGCACCAAAGGCCGTGTTGCCAAATCATCCGCGCGCCACGTCAGGATCGCGTCGCGCATCGCTTGCACCATGTTTGCACGCCAAACCGGATCACGCAGATTGGCCAAATCGCGACTGGAACTCATGAAACCAACCTCGACGAGAACCGATGGAATGTCGGCACTTTTGAGCACTGAAAATCCGGCCCGGCGTTGCCGCGTTTTGCTCAGAGGCGCGCCCGAGGCCTCGATGTATTCGATCAACGACACCGCGAGCGCATCGTTGCGTGGTCCGGTTTCTTGACGCGCCAATTCGATCAAGATTTCCGCCACCTGATCATCCGCGCCGGTCAGGTCGACACCGGCGATAATGTCGGCGCGGTTGTGTTGCGCAGCCAGTTGCGCGGTCGCCGCATCGCTGGCCTCGTCCGATAACGTGTAGACCGTGGCCCCGTGCGCTTGCCCGTTGGCGATGGCATCTGCGTGCAAGGACAAAAACAAATCCGCCTTGGCGCGATGGGCCATGCCGACGCGCGCGGGCAGCGACACAAATACGTCTTCGTTGCGGGTCAGATACACGTCGGCCTCGCCGCTGCGGGCCAGTTTGTCCGCCAATTCGCGCGCGAACGTCAGCATCAAATCTTTTTCCGCCATTCCCTCGCGCACCGCCCCCGGGTCAACGCCACCGTGCCCCGGATCAATCACGATCACGAATCTGTCGTCGGGCCCAGCATGCGGCACGGGTGCGCTGGCCTTGGCCTCGCGTTGCGCATCCTCTGGGGCACCGGCGGCGGCGGCAAAGTCGTTGGCCTTAGCCTTTTTCAACTGAATCGTCAGCACGGCGCGGCCCGTTTCAGCATCCACCGGCATCGCCACCTCAAGCGGCAGCATAGGTTCGCTCAAATCCATCACAAGGCGCGACCAACCTGCGCGAAACGGGCCATAGCGCACCGCACTGACACGCCCCGCCTCTGACAAAAGATCGCTATCGCTGACCCCTGTCCAATCCGCCTCGCGAAAATCAACGATCACACGGGCAGGATTATCCAGATGGAAGACACGAAACGGCACACCTTGGCTCAGGTGAATTTCGAGTGTGGTTTTCCCGAACCAGCCGTCCACGATTTGGCTGGCCTGCGCATCGACCCGCGCCACAACCCCGAGGTTTTGCGCATTCGCACTGCTTGCAAAAGCAATCACCACCGCCAAGATTTGAAATACGTACCGCATGTGCCTGCCCTTTTGGTCGAACCTTGCGCGGCTCTGTTGATGCGCAGTCTAGCTGATCGCGCGGCGTAAGGGAATCACAACTCAGCCGCGTTGCGCCATAAATCGAGTGAGACGCATCAGGCCTTCTTCGATGTCGGCTGACTTTCGCGCATAAGAAAAGCGTAGTGTTTGGTGGCCGCGGATCGGGTCAAAATCCAGACCCGGCGTGACGGCGACGCCTGCGTGTTCCAGAATTTCGGCGGCGAGCGTGCGGCTGTCATCGGTGATGTCCGACACGTCGGCGTAGACGTAAAACGCACCGTCCGGGGGCGCGATGTTGGTGAACCCCGCCTTTGGCAAACCGTCTAGCATCAACGCGCGGTTGTGGGTGTACACAGCAAGGTTGGCTTGTAACTCGTCGTCGCAGTCCATCGCAGCATGGGCGGCAACTTGGGACGCATGAGGCGCGCAAATGAACATGTTCTGGGCGATCCGTTCGATAACGCGCACGTGGTCTTCGGGCACAACCATCCAGCCAACGCGCCAGCCGGTCATGGAAAAATACTTGGAAAACGAATTGATCACGTAGGTTTCGTTCGTCAGCTGCAGCGCAGTGACTGCCTTGGCCTCGTATTCGATGCCGTGGTAAATTTCGTCACTAATGAACGACGCATTCTGCGCCTGCGCCCCGTCAATCAAGGCCTGCATGGCGGGTTTGTCCAGCATCGTGCCAGTCGGGTTGGCAGGCGAGGCCACCATCAAACCCGCCAGATCCATCCCCGAAAAATCTGCCGCGACAGGCTGATAGCGGTTTTCCGGGGCTGCGGGCAAATCAACAGGGGTTAACCCCAGACCGTGCAAAATCTGGCGATAACTAGGATAGCCGGGTGCGCCGATGCCAACGCGATCACCGCTGTCGAACAAGGCCGTGAACGCCAGAATGAACGCACCGGATGACCCTGGCGTGATCACGACACGGTTCGGATCCAGATCGACATTGTACCATTCACCGTACATTTGCGCGATGCGGGCGCGCAACGCCGGCAGACCCAACGCGACGGTATAGCCTAGCGGCCCGTCCTCCATCGCGCGGGTCAAAGCGCGGGTTGCAGCCACTGGTGCGCCTGTACCCGGTTGGCCAACTTCCATGTGAATAATGTTGCGACCTGCGTCTTCGGCGCGGCGCGCGGCCTCCATCACGTCCATCACAATGAAGGGATCGACCTCGGCGCGACTTGAAGTTTTCATGCAGACGTTCCTATTGTTGGCCATGGTTTTTCAATCGTTCTTTCATCGCGTCCTGCCCCGCCAGTCAATAGCCGCTGTCATCTGCGGGTTCGCCATGCTGATCGCCTTGCCCGCGCAGGCCCAAAGCTTGCTGCGCGATGCGGACATCGAATTTGGCTTGAAACAAATCGCCGCGCCAGTGTTGCGCGCAGCGGGTCTTAGCCCCAGTCGGGTCAAGATTCTGGTGGTGAACGACAGCTCGCTGAATGCATTTGTGGTCAGCAATGACGCGATTTTTATCCACTACGGGCTGATCAACAAACTGACGCGCGCCAATATGTTGCAAGGCATCATCGCACACGAAGCCGCGCACATTACCAACGGGCACATCACGCGGCGCATCACCAATTTAGGGTCCGCGCGCACGGCCGCCGGCCTTGGTCTGGCGTTGGCAGCAATTGCCGCCGCCGCTGGATCAACAGACGCAGCAACCGGTATCGCCATTGGCACCCAAGGGGCCGCCCAGCGTGCATTTTTGAAACACACACGGGCCGAAGAAGCATCTGCAGATCAATCCGGCGTGCGCTATTTACGGGCGGCGGGCATCCCAGCCCAAGGCCTTGTCGACACGTTGGAAATCTTTCGCGGTCAGGAATTACTGGCCGAAACCCGCCAAGATCCCTACCTGCGCAGTCACCCGTTGTCGCGCGACCGCATTCGCGCGGTGCAGGGTTTCGCAGCCTCGGATAAACCGGTGCAACCCACAGACGCCGATTACTGGTTTGCCCGCGTCAAAGGCAAACTGGGGGCGTACACGCGGTCGCCAAAGTGGACGCTGCGCCGATTGGGCGAGTCCGGATACCAAGACGTGCGCCTGCTGCGTGAAGCGATTGCCAACCACCGAAATTCAAAGACCAAAAAGGCGCTAAGTGCGATCAACCAAGCGATTGCGCTGCGCCCGACCGACCCTTTTTTGTACGACATGAAAGGGCAGATTTTGATCGAAACCCGCCAATTCAGCGCCGCCACAAATGCGTATTCTCAGGCGGTAAAGCTGGCTCCTCGTGAGGGGTTGATCCTGTCAGGATACGGGCGTGCATTGCTGGCGTCTGGCAACGTCAATTCAGCACGCGTCGCGTTGGAAAAAGCCCGCGCAATTGATTTTCGCGACGGTGTCATGCTGCGCGATCTTTCAGTGGCGTATGCAAAATCAAAACAACCCGGAATGGCGTCGCTGGTCACCGCCGAAAGATATGCGCTATCAGGTCGTTTCAAAGACGCTAAAATTCACGCCAAGCGAGCAACAGGATTACTGCCGCGCGGCTCTGGCCCTTGGCAACGCGCGCAGGATGTGTTGATTGCATCTGAACGCGCCGCAAAAAAACGGAGATAGGTTAATGAAGCTTAAAACATGGATCGCAGCCGGCTTGGTCAGTGCCCTCGCCCTGCCCGCAGCAGCGTTGGACATCGCGTCAATGACCGCGCAAGAACGCCAACTGTTTCGCGATGAAGTCCGCGCCTATCTGATGGACAATCCTCAGGTGATCATCGAGGCTGTTAACCTGCTCGAGGATCGCCAAGCCGAACAACAGGCGCAGGCGGACATTAACCTTGTCAGCGACAACGCGGATGACCTTTTTAACGACGGTTATTCCTATGTTGGCGGCAATCCAGACGGTGACATCACGCTGGTCGAATTCCTGGATTACCGTTGTGGCTATTGCCGCAAAGCCCACACCGAAGTCGCTAAGATGCTGGAAACAGACGGTAACATCCGCCTGATTGTCAAAGAATTCCCGATCTTGGGCGAACAATCTGTCATGGCATCGCGCTTTGCTGTGGCTGTGAAACAGGTTGCGGGCAACGAGGCATACAAGAACGTTAATGACGCGATGATGACGCTAAGTGCGGACATCAACATGCCAACGTTAACCCGATTGGCCAACACCTTTGGTCTGGATATGGTGGCAATCGCTGAGGCGATGAATGGTCCGGATGTGGCTGACGAAATCGCCAAAACCCGCGCGCTGGCGCAGAAATTGCGGATTACCGGAACGCCAACTTTTGTACTGCAAGACGAGTTGTTGCGCGGCTATTTGCCCTACGATCAAATGATGCGGGTTGTGAGCGACAAACGTAGTTAAAGAAACGTGTTGTGATAGCGGACCAAGCGTTCGAAATGCGCCTGAAGCGAACGTTTCAGGTGGTCCGCATCCTTCACGATCAACAAGTAGTCCACCAGCAGATTGTACTGCTGAATTTGGCGCGGCAGGCGTTGTGACGGGGTAAGACGGGCAAGCCGCTCGTTTTCCTCGATCACTTGCACCACTTCTTTTTGCGGCACGTCAACGGCATCAACTGTGCCCGCTAACGCCTTGCCATTCATCAAGGATTGCTGCGCGTCGTAGTGCTGAAACAGATGCGCTTCTAGTGGTGCAACGTCCTCTTTTGACGCCACAGGCCACGCCCAAACATAGGCGATTTCCCAGACGTCGATTTGCCGGTTTGCGATCACATCCGAGCGTGCGGAGGTCAAATGACGGCGCACTCGCGTGCGGATACCGTCCACAGATTGCCCCACGTAAATCGGCACCTGATCCAGATCGCACAGGGCGTAAACGCCGATCTCGTTGGTCAATCCACCCAATACTTTGGAGCGGTGATTTTGCGCCTCGCTCATGCGGCGGCCTGTTTGGATTTCGCCAGTAAAATCGCCTGAAACAGATGCTGATCTAGATGCGCGACAATCGGCACGGCAACCCCGTCACCGGCAACTTTGTAGACCTGATTGTAACGCTCTGGCATGATAAAATCATCGGGCAACCCCATCAGGCGGATCGCCTCAAGCCGGGACAGCAGGCGCGCCTTGATCTGATCGCCATCGACAAACATCAGCGTCTGGCGCGACGACCCACCGGCAGGCGTGCGCAGGCAACCGGCAATCCCGTCGAACCGGACCTCGGCGCGTTGATGCACAGCCCCTTTGCCATCGGGACGGCCACGTTTGTAAAGCGTGCCGATCATCGGTGCGCCTTTGGATTTAGCCTCTGCCACACGTTCCAAACTGGGCGGTGACATCATTTTCAGCAGGCGGTTCACCTCGGGTTTGGTCAGCCATTTGGTGTCGGGTTTTTCGTCAATTAAGATCGACAAGGGTGCGCGGTTTGATCCGGCCGGCGGCAATTTCCACCAAACCCAATCACGCTTGCCGGATTTTAGCGTCTCATCGACAAAACGACGCAGTTTGGTCGTGTGAAACCCGCTGTCTGGCGTGCGGCTGACCAGATGCGAAACATCCAAATCCTTGCGCACCGCAATTACAAAAATCCGAGGGCGGCTTTGCGGTAAAAAATGACGTGCATCAATTTCCAACCCGCCGACGACATAGCCCATCGCCGCCAGTGTTTTGACCACATGTTTGAAATCAGCACCGCGATTTCGGGTCACCAGACCCGATACGTTTTCGAACGCAATTATCCGCGGCGCAAAGCCGGCTTCGACCGCGATGCGCACCTTGTCCGCCCATGTTTGAAACACGCCGCTGCGCGATCCTGCTAGGCCTAACCCTTTGCCCGCCAATGAAAAATCTTGACAAGGCGACGAGGCCCAAAACAGATCGATGGGGCGTTGTAAGGCGGCGTCGGGCAGGTTTGCGATGTCTTGTTCAAACAGCCCCGCGCCCCCCCAATTTTCACGGAAAACTGCGCATTTCATCGGATCGTTGTCGTTGGCCAGCACACAATCCCACGCATGACCCAAGGCGGCATGCACCATGCCACCGCCGCAGAAAAATTCGGCATATGTTGGGGTTGATGAACGGGACGCTACCATATCTCTTGATACGAAAGCAGCCCCGCGCTGTCGACAATGAAAATCTACTCAGCCACCAATTCAGCGGCCTCGGCCTCTTGGGTTTCTTTTTCGATTTGGGCGGCGCGGGTTTCGACCTGTTCGACGATGTGTTCCACCATCGACGCGTTGTCTTGTTTGTGGCTTTGCTTGCCCGCTAAATAGACCATGCCGGACCCTGCCCCACCGCCGGTGAACCCAACGTCAGTCATCAGCGCCTCGCCCGGGCCATTCACCACGCAACCGATGATCGACAGCGACATTGGCGTCTTGATGTGGGCCAGTCGGTCCTCAAGGATTTCGACGGTTTTGATCACGTCAAACCCTTGGCGCGCGCAGCTGGGGCAGCTGATAATGTTGACGCCGCGATGGCGCAACCCGAGCGACTTGAGGATTTCGTAACCGACTTTGACCTCTTCCACCGGATCGGCGGACAAGGACACGCGGATCGTGTCGCCAATGCCGTTCCACAGCAGGTTTCCCATGCCGATCGCGGACTTGATTGTTCCCGATGTCAGCCCGCCTGCCTCAGTGATGCCAAGGTGAATGGGCGCGTCGGTGACGTCCGCCAATTGCTGGTAGGCGGCGGCGGCCATGAACACATCAGACGCTTTGCAGCTGATTTTAAATTCATGGAAATCATTGTCTTGCAGGATTTTGATGTGATCCATCCCACTTTCGACCATCGCATCAGGACAGGGTTCGCCGTATTTATCGAGCAGGTGCTTTTCCAAACTGCCAGCATTCACGCCAATGCGGATCGAACAATTGTGATCGCGCGCAGCTTTGATGACTTCTTTGATCCGTCGCTCGTCACCGATGTTGCCCGGATTGATCCGCAAACAGGCGGCACCGGCCTCGGCGGCTTCGATCCCGCGTTTGTAGTGAAAATGGATGTCCGCAACGATTGGCACCGGGCTTTCGGCGCAGATTTCTTTCATAGCTTTGGCCGATGCTTCGTCCGGAACAGAAACCCGCACAATGTCGGCACCCGCGTCATAAGCCGCAATGATTTGTGCCAGCGTCGCTTTGACATCCGTGGTCAGCGTGTTGGTCATCGTCTGCACCGTGATCGGAGCGTCGCCGCCAACAGGCACCTTGCCCACCATGATCTGGCGGCTTTTGCGACGGTAAATATTACGCCACGGACGGATGTGATTTAACGACATGGCAGGCCACCTTTGATCAAGTCTGATGTAAACAAAAATAGACACCCCACCGCAGGCTCGCAACCACGCAGTGCAGAGTTTTTCATCAGAAGTTCAGGATATTTGTCAGTTGGTGACGCAAGGCAGCGCTTTGAGCGGATCAAGCTCTGACAAGTCGGCAACCATCTGGATCAGAACGCTGTCGTCCTGAATTTTGACGGGCTCGTACAGTTCGGCAAGCGCTTGGCGGTGCAGCGGCAAATTCGACGTGACACTGCCGCGCCCGCCCACAGGGCCGTAGCAGCCGTCAGCCATTGCAAAATAAATCGCGCCGCTTTCGCCGGTGCGCAAGACGGGTGGTTCTTCGGTGGCAGGCACCGTCCACGTGTCGCCTTTTTCCATGACAGCCTCAAAGATGGTGCTGCCGTCTGCGGATTTCACGCGGACCCATGATTTATAGGCTGCGACCATTTGCAGATCAGGTACGGGGCCCTCAACAACTTGCGGGATGATCCCTGCCGGCGCGGTGCTGTCTGGAGTTACACCTGCGAGCGTCGGGCTGGTGTCTATCGTTGGCGCGGTAAAGCTGCCAAATGCACCGGGGTCGATGTTGGCGATGGGTGCATCGCGCGGCACCAAAACCGGAACGTCCAATGCTTGCGGGCGATACAAACGATCCAGCGCATCGGCGCGGGGTTCGTTCATCACCTGTGGCGCATCAGAATTAACGTCCGCGCTGGACACGCGCGCGGCACTTTCCAACGGGTCAAGATCAGCCATCACAACAGGCGTTTGATCAACAGGGGCAACTTGCACGCGCTGCACTTCTTGCAACACGCTGTAGCCGCCAAACCCGATTGCGCTGATCAAGGCCAGCAGCACCAAAGACGAGCCGATCGCGCCAGGTTCAACACGCGACCAGATGGAATCACCGGTTGGCACGAACGGCGTGTTCGGGGTCGCAAAGATATCCGCACCCAAGCCACGGCTCAGGCGTTCTTCGCGCGATGGTTTTTTAACAACCGAGGCTTCAGCCGACATGCCGTGCGCGACGGAAAACCCGCTTTCGGCACAAAACACGTCAAAGGCGTGGTCGGGATCCATATTCAGATACCGCGCGTACGACCGCACGTAACCGGCGATAAAACCGGGGGTGTCGAATGCTTCTGGATCGGAATTTTCAATAGCGGCAATATAGCTGGCTTTGATGCGCAATTCGCGTTGCACGTCCAACAGGCTTTTGCCCATGGTCGCACGTTCGCCACGCATCATGTCGCCAAGGCGCAATTCGAAATCATCGAACCCTTTCGGGTCGATTTTCTCTTCTATGATCTTGGAGGATCTCCGCCCGATCATGCCCTGCCCCATGCTCTTGATTATTAACCGAACCGTCCCAAACGATTCGAGTTATGCTTTTCTTAATCGATAGCTAGCACAGCGCAATGCAAATTGCACTACAGGTAGGGCTAAGCGGTTAATTCGGCACGATTCAGCGCACAATGAGACCACAAATCGTCCATTGCTTTCACCAGTGCATCCAATTCGCCAGATCCATGAACCGGCGACGGCGTGAACCGCAAACGCTCTGTCCCGCGTGGCACTGTGGGAAAGTTGATCGGCTGGACGTAAATACCGTGATCCTCAAGCAACTTATCGCTGAGAATTTGGGTGTGAACCGGGTTGCCAACCATCACCGGAACGATGTGCGTGCCGTGATCGATGATCGGCAGACCAAGCCCCTTGAGGCGCAGTTTCAGGATTTTCGCCTGTGTTTGTTGCTCGTCGCGCAAATGCTGCGCGGTTTTCAGATGCCGAACCGATGCCGCAGCACCCGCCGCCACTGCGGGTGGCAAGGACGTCGTGAAAATAAAGCCCGGCGCGTAGGACCGGATTGCATCGCACATCTTTTCAGAGGCTGCGATGTAGCCGCCCATGACCCCGTAGGCCTTGGCCAGCGTACCGTTGATGATGTCGAGGCGGTGCATCAGGCCGTCGCGTTCCGCAACACCTGCCCCGCGTGGGCCGTACATGCCGACGGCGTGGACTTCGTCGATGTAGGTCAGCGCTCCAAAGTCATCCGCCGCATCACAAATCGCCTCGATCGGCGAGATATCGCCGTCCATCGAATAGATCGATTCGAACGCAATCAGCTTAGGTGCGGCAGGATCATCTGCCGCCATCAATGCGCGCAAGTGTTCCACGTCGTTGTGGCGGAAAATGCGTTTGGCACCGCCGTTGCGGCGCACGCCTTCGATCATGGAGGCGTGGTTCAACGCGTCAGAATAGATGATCAGGCCAGGGAATAGTTTGGGCAGTGTGCTTAGCGTCGCGTCATTGGCAATGTAGGCGGATGTGAACAACAATGCCGCCTCTTTGCCGTGCAGATCAGACAGTTCGGCCTCTAGGCGTTTGTGATAGACCGTGGTGCCAGAGATATTGCGCGTGCCGCCCGATCCGGCACCGGTGGCGTCCAGTGCTTCGTGCATTGCGTCCAGCACTACGGGGTGTTGGCCCATGCCCAGATAGTCGTTGCCGCACCAAACTGTGATGTCTTGGGTTTCGCCATCAGGCCGCGTCCAGACCGCATGTGGGAATTGTCCGTTTTGGCGTTCGATGTCGATAAAGGTCCGGTAGCGGCCTTCTTCGTGCAAACGGCCAATCGCTTCATCTAGCTTTGCGGTATAGTCCACGCGGTATCTCCAAATTCGTCAGACGTTTAATTCGTTGCGCCTGCGTTCTTAATTTAGAACGATTATAGGCGCGATGCGAGTCGATCAATGCACAATTATGTGCGCACCTTGTCGCACTTGGCAACACTTTTAACGTGTATCGGTAACATCCGGCCGCGCGAAATGGCTTTGGCACTGGACAGTGGCAGGCACGGGCGTAACCTATGCGCAAATTGAACATATCGGAGCCCCACTTATGAGCCTTGACGCTGTCCTAGCCAAGATCGACGCCGACCTTCCCCAAGCCACGGACCGTTTGCTGGATTTGTTGCGCATTCCATCGATTTCCACCGATCCGGCCTTTGCCGAGCACTGCCAATCGGCTGCGGACTGGTTGGTGAATGACCTGCAAACCCTTGGCGTTGCTGCAGAAAAACGAGAAACACCGGGGCATCCAATGGTCATCGGGCATGTCGAAGGGGCCGGCCCGCATTTGCTGTTTTACGGGCATTACGACGTGCAGCCGGTTGATCCATTGGATTTGTGGGACAACGATCCGTTTGATCCACAGATCGAAGACACCGCCAAAGGTCAGGTCATTCGTGGCCGCGGATCGGCAGATGACAAGGGCCAGTTGATGACCTTTGTAGAGGCCTGTCGTGCGTGGAAAGACGTGCATGGCACCCTGCCCTGCCGCATCACATTTTTCTTTGAAGGCGAGGAAGAATCCGGGTCACCCAGCCTTGTGCCCTTCATGCTTGAAAACGCAGAAGAGCTGAAATCGGACCTCGCGCTGATCTGCGACACCGGGCTTTTTGAATCAAAAACGCCCGCGATTGTGACAATGCTGCGCGGGCTGCTGGGCGAAGAATTCACGATCCAAGGGCCGACATTGGACCTGCATTCAGGCATGTACGGCGGTATTTCGATGAACCCGATCCGGGTAATGGGCAACGTCATCGCCGCCCTGCACGACGACCAAGGGCGCATCACGGTGCCGAATTTTTACGACGGCGTTCAGGATTTGTCAGATGAGCTTGAGGCGCAGTGGCAGGGCCTTGCCTTTGATCACGCGTCATTCTTGGGTGACGTGGGCCTGTCGAAACCTGCCGGTGAACAGGATCGCACGCCACTGGAAATGATCTGGTCGCGCCCGACCTGCGAAGTGAACGGAATTTGGGGCGGCTACACGGGCGACGGTTTCAAAACCGTCTTGCCCTCAGAAGCCCACGCCAAGATCAGTTTCCGTCTGGTCGGAGATCAGGACCCCGACGCCATCCGCGAAAATTTCCGCGCCTATGTCACAGACATGCTGCCAGAAGATTGCACCGTGACCTTCCACGGCCATTCCTCGGGGCGCGCGTCGGTCACGGAAACGATCGACCCCGCCTTCGAAAAAGCCCGCGCGGCGTTAACCACGGAATGGGGGGTACAAGCGGCCTATGTCGGCTGTGGCGGCTCGATCCCGATTGCCGGGCATTTCCAGAACATTTTGGGGACCACGCCGATGCTGATCGGGTTTGGCAAAGACGACGATGCACTGCATTCGCCCAATGAAAAATACGACATGGAAAGCTTTCACCACGGCATCCGGTCATGGGCGCGCATTCTGGACGCACTGACCTGAAGGTGGGTTAAAACCCACCTTACAAAACAAAGGGATTGCGCATGATCAAAGGGTTCGAGCACGGCGTTGCAGGCGTGAATGGGCAGCAGATTGCATATTCCAAAGGCGGGTCTGGACCCGCCTTACTGCTGCTGCACGGTTTTCCGCAAACCCGCGCCATGTGGCATGCGGTGGCCCCGGTTTTAGCGCAGAATTTCACCGTGATCGCCGCAGATTTGCGTGGCTACGGCGACAGCTCGGCCCCGTCCGAAATGTCGGCCTACAGTTTTCATGAAATGGCTGCTGATCAAAGTGCGTTGATGGCCCATCTCGGGTTTGAAACATTTCATTTGGTTGGTCATGATCGCGGCGCACGTACGGCGCACCGGTTGGCACTGGACGCACCAGAGACAGTTAAGTCATTGACCTTAATGGACATCATTCCAACGCACACATTGCTCAGCGATCTAACCCAGCAGGTTGCGCGTGATTATTATCACTGGTTTTTCCTAGCTCAGCCCGCCCCGTTTCCTGAAACGATGATCGGTCACGACCCTGATGCGTACTATCAAAGCTGCCTGCTAGGTTGGGGCAGCGCGGCGCTTGAGGATTTTGATCCAGATGCACTGGCGTCCTATCGTCAAAGTTGGAACAAACCGGAAAACATCCGCGGCATGTGCAACGATTATCGCGCGGCAATCGATATAGACTTCGCATTGGATGCCCAAGATTTGGGGCGCAAGATCACCTGCCCTGCGTTGATTTTATACGGAGCCGACGGGGTCATGGCGCAACGCTATGACGTGCCTGCCACGTGGGCAGAACGATTGTCACACATGCAAAGCGCAGGCATTTCGGGCGGACATTTTTTCGTCGATCAGCATCCGATGGACACGGCGCGGCACCTGTCAGAATTTCTACTGACGCAAGAGCGCGCGCCCTAGATCACCCCGTTGAACCGCTCCGGCAGCACATATTGCGTGCCATGATCCGGTCGATCAAACTGGTAAAACCCAGTGTCGCCGCGGGCGGTAAAAGACCGCTGCATTTTGCGTCGTAGCGGTTTCATATCAAAACCGTCCTGCATTTCGAGTTTGGCAAATTCCTCGAACACATCGCGATCTTCGCCGCGCGCCTCGGCAAACCAATGCCGCCCGATTGAGGCTTCTTTGACGCTGGCGTTCACTTCTTCGGTCACTTGATTGCGGTGATCCATGACGCCCACGTAGGCCCCGAAGTCGCAGAATTTCAGGTGCATCAGATACAGCTGATCCGGTGTGTGCAACTTGGCGTATTGGGTGAAATGTCCGCCGCGCGCGATTTTCACCGGGGCCGAAATAATGCAGGGTTTCGAGTAATGCGGCGCTGGACGCACGTGGCGACGCGGGCCAAGGATCGCATCATCGATCACCTGGTCTTCGACGTCGATACGGTGGATCACCTCTAGGCCTACGGGGGTATAAACGCGGCCCTCTGGCGCATTCTGCAGGAAATCCAACAGGTTACCACCTGCATCGGGATCGACCACAACCAGTTCGTCCACATCACCGACAATCACATGACGATAGTAACGCCGCAAACCGCCCGTGATGTTGTTCAGCAAGCCCCAGCGTTTAACGTCAAAATTCTTGTGCGGATCACCGGGAATACCGATGATGTTGCAGCCCTCGGCCAGCTTGGCGACCTCGTCCCCGCGCCCGTGATTGACGATATAGCAATTTTCGCGCCCGAACATTTCGCCGTAATGACGCAACCACGCCTTTAGAAAAAACGCATCATCGCGCACCATCGTGACCGCTGCTACTGTCTGCATATCGTAACCTACCTGCTCGCCCTTGCGCTTGCCTGCGCTTTGTCTCGCACCCTAGCCGTTCCCCTGCTACAAGAGAATCGTTAATTTACGCATGCGTTCGACAGGAGCCCGACATGTTGCCAAATTCATTCGCAGCGTCAGGCTTTCATGCACGCCCCGTGGTGCACGACATCGCACGGTTTCACGTTTTGGGCGAACGATCGTCCGGGACCAACTTTGTCAAACGGCTGTTGGGGCGCAATACGGCGCTGAAACCAACCGAAGCGTTGGGCTGGAAGCACGCGTTCATGCACATGCGCGCGGTGCCGGTCGATCTGGCGGTGGTTTGTGTGGTGCGCAGCGCCGACAGTTGGGTGCGCTCGATGCATGCCAAGCCGTGGCACACGACGCCTGCCATGCAAAAGCTGGATTTTGAGGATTTCATCCGCGCGGATTGGGACACGGTTATTGATCGCCCGCGCTATTTTGACGACTTGGACCGTCGCACTTTGGGCCAACCGTTGCAGTATGATCGTGATCCCGTCACCGGCAAACGGTTCGAAAACATCTTTGCGTTGCGCACGGCTAAATTGCGCAGCCTGATCAGCATGCTGAACCGTGACTGCGCCTGTGTTCTGCTGCGCATGGAAGGCGCGACAGCCGCCCCCGAAGACACGCTGTTGCATTTGCGCACGAGCCTTGGTCTTGAGCTGAGCACAGATGAATTCCGCCCCGTTATCAAACGCTTGGGGTCAAACTTTAAAGCTGCGATAGACAAACGTCCTGAAACGCCCGACGCCCTAAGCGCAACTGACATCGCGCACATGAAAGCCCACCTCGATCTCGATCTCGAAGCGCAGCTTGGCTATTCTTACTAACCTGGTTTTCCGGCCCATTTTTTGAACAAAATCGCGGTGAAATGCAAAAGGGTCGCTCATCAATTGATGGGCGACCCTTTGTTTACGCAGTGGCGCGGTTGACGGGGCTCGAACCCGCGACCTCCGGCGTGACAGGCCGGCACTCTAACCAGCTGAGCTACAACCGCCCGCTGCGTTTGGGTGTAATATGGCCAGTGCCCTTCCCCGTCAAGCGGCCAAATGCACAAAATCAAAGTTTATTTCGTTGCGCCCTGTCAGGCAGCAAAATGTGCCGCTGTTCCCGAAATACAATGGGACAATCGCATGCGGAATTACGGACACATGGCGCAATCGCATCTTAGCGGTCACCTACAGACATCACCCATTTTTCATAGAAAACCTGGTCATCTTTCACCAGAGTGCGCAGCCGGCCCATCAGCTTTTCATTACTCACAATCGCAGATTTCTCTGTGTGGTAGTCTTTGTAGATATCCTGGGTGACATTGCGCCGGATTCGCTCGGCCGGCAAACCCAAGCGGGCCATAACCAAATCCCAGTGCGGCACCAGATCCGCAAAGTCACCGATATAGTCGAATTGCCCCATATCCACGCTTCGAAAAATGCAGTTGGTGTAGAAATTCTGGATCAAATCAAAATGCGCGAACTCTTCGATTGTTGGCTTTTCAATATGAAACTGCGCGTTAAAGCGGTTGGCGGGATTGGGCTTTGTGCCTTTCCAATAAAAGTAGTTGGACATCATTCGTTCTAGCGGATCACGCAAAATACATGCGCAATTGGCCGCTTGAACCTGGCCATATTTCAACACCGAAAAATGTCCTGCAACAGCCCGCTTGCCTTGCAAATTCTGTGCGTGATCTAGATCAAGAAACGCTTTAAAATCAGCATTATACAATGCGTTCGGATCAACAATCTTGTCCTTGTAGTCCAACAACAGGTCGGCACCATATTTTTTCTTAATGGCGTCAACGATCGATGCGCCGCCCGCTTTGGGGACGTGGACAAAAATGAAGTCGAGATTTGGATTAGACTGCCGCATCACTGCTGTTTTTCTTCCGAATTAGATCATTTGCGCATGCAGACAGTGCAACGCGAACGACCCTAAAGTACAGCAATCATCGGCACTGCAAACCGTGGTGTGTCTTTGAAGACATCGGGGAAAGAATGGTGGGTCGTGAGAGGCTCAACACATGAAGCCAATGACATTCAACAAAAGTCAGCACGCATCAATCCCAGTCATCAGCAATTGCATTCCACAGTGGATTGCGGTGGGTCTCTGGTGGGTTGTTTTTGAACGAAAAGACGAATGATGTGATGACGAAAAAAGTGGGTGGAAGCAGACACAGTTAGCAGCATTGGATAGAGGTCAGAAAGTCACCGCAGAGGAAGGCTTGCGATTTCATAACGGCGGTCGTGGCCGTTGGGAATGCGATCTGCGTGTCTGCGGGGAGCGTCGCCACCCCGGTCTTGGTAAATTTCCGGCTGTTGGCATCAAAGCCGCTGAAACCAAACTAAATCGGCTTCGGCTAAAAGCGGAAAGCGGCATTGATCGTATCGGTAAAGCGTCACCTCCCGAAATGGGAGAAACCCTGCATAGGGCGATCAAAATTGGTAACATTGCCCCGCTATGGTTTGCTGAACATCGTACCACTATGAAAAACGAAGGCGAAAAAACGAGATATTAAGGTGAAGTCGAAAATCATGTCATTGCACCGTTCGGCCACATGGCGCGGATCGATTTAAACCTTGTTCACCTTTCTTTGGCATTCGCTAAGCGCAGGCATGGAAACGGTGACAAGACTGCCTCCGGTGATCCACAGTGGTGCTGTCGTACCGCAATACGGTGACGGGAAAGTTTTACCAATCCGGGTTCAGATTCGAGATGGGCCATAGTGTAATGCGCAATGGAGGAGGAAAAGCCCTGCTATCCGTCAGAGCGGTTCGCAATAGCGGCACAGATATTGCGGTTGCAGCGAATGGCCGGTCTGTTGAATCTGCATCGCAACGCTCGACACTGTCGCGAAGGTCCACAAAGGGCCGTTTGTGTCGATGCAACCTTGTCAGGCCCCCCCATGATGCCGCCAAACGGAGAACGGCAAGAATGAGTCCTCTTTACCGAATTTCGGCAATGCGGCCAATGTCTGCTTCCAAGTTAGATGCAAAAAAATCCAGCAACTGATTGATTTTAAAAAGGTTATGTGGTTTGCGCCTGTTTCACAAATGAGCGTTTCTTGAAGACTTAAATGGCCAATCTGTGGGCTTGGCGACATCTAAGAAAAGCTCGGTCATATGGGCGTAGTCCCTTACGTCGAAGTCAGTTATGTAGGACTAGTAAGTTCTCCATAATGTTACGAGAAACCGCATGAACATTCTAAGCTACCTTGAACAAACGTTGCCTCAGAACTCACAAGCCATCGAGATTGGCGTATTTAAGGGTGGATTTTCCCGAAAGTTTTTGCGGCGTTGCAATCCGGCAAGGCTGATTTTGATCGACCCGTGGGTCAGCGTAGATGACCCTGCACATCGATCAGCGTGGTATCATTCAGAGCGCGGAAACGACATGGAAGCGATATACAACGATATACGCACTCAATTGAGACCTGAAATTGATGCTGGTCGCGTGGAAATTTACCGCTCCACATCTGCCGAGGTTCTTCCTAACCAACCTGACGGCGCATTCGACTTTATTTTCGTGGATGGGGACCATTTGTATGAGCCCGCATTACTCGACCTAAAAGTGTCGTTTCAGAAATTGAAGCGTGGCGGGATCATGCTCATCGACGACTATAAAATGGACGCGAAATTCTGGTGGGGCGATGGCGTTGTTCGAGCGGTTCACGATTTTCTAGCGCAACATTCAAGCAATATACTCCTAGAGAAAGTCACGGACGGGCAGATAGTCGTCAAAAAAATAGGGAGCTAACACTGCCTCTACCCCCGCCACAAACGCCCGTTTGTTGAACGATTTACTCCAAGCCGCCATTGGCGCAGTCGCAGCGAACGGCAGCTTTGTCCCGCACAGCCGCCATCGGCGCTGTCAAATTGCTGCGTATCATCGCCAATGTCGGCTTTCGGGGAAGCTGCACCGCAGCACCGAGCGCTACAACGAATGGCATCTGTGGGTGGCTCCTGCATTGCAAGCGTTTTCTGTCGATATTTGCGGTCATTTTTGTCAGTACTGTCGTCTGTCCGGCCTGTTTATGTTTTGGCATTGCCTCCACTGGCCCTCCCTCTCATCGCTGCAAGCAGCGACTGCCGGGCAGTGGATGAATTCCGCGAGCGAGGTTCCGATCGGCTTATCGACCTCAGAGGGCCGCTGCCATTCCCGGAGTGTCCTTACTCTTGGTTGACTTAATTCCGCATCATCACTTCAACGTCTTGCATCTCTTGGCAGTTGGCGTGGTTAGAACGCTGGCTGCCGATATTCCTGTTTCTTCGTCAGCATGGCCCAGATGATCCGAGCAGCTTTGTTGGCCATGGCTTTTGTCGCCAGCCTGATTGGCTTGCCAGCGATGATCTTTGCGGTCCAAAGGTCTACTTTCTCCGGTGAACGTTTTGCCATCACGGCGCGAGACGTCATGCCAACGACCAGCAATTTGCGAATGTAACGATCACCCTTCTTCGTGATCTTGCGTAAACGTTCTTTTCCGCCGCTCGATTTGTTGAGCGGTGTGAGACCGAGCCAAGCCGCAAAGTCACGCCCGGTTCTAAATGGCTTTGCATCACCGATCGTCGCAATGATCGCAGATGCTGTAATTGGACCAATGCCGGGCATGCGCATTAATCTCCGTGCATCTGTGCTCAGCAAAGCATGCTGCTCGATCATCTTTGAATACCCCGCAATGCGTTCGTTCAAGCCAATGAACTGATAACACTGCATCCCAAGCATTCCATTTGCGATGTCTGGCATATCCGGGTGATCACCATCGAGATGGCGCTTTGCGAACGCAGTGACCGCCTCGACGCCAATTGGCAGAATGTGCCCGAACTCGCGCAACAAACTGCGGATCATATTGGCCATCTGGGTGCGTTGTCGGACTGCCAAATCACGGGTGCGATGGATCGACAAGACAGCCTGTTGATCCTCGGTCTTGATCTCGACAAAGCGCATTGTCGGACGCCTGACGGCTTCGCAAATTGCCTCCGTGTCTACCGCATCTGTCTTTCCGCGTTTGACATAAGGCTTCACATAGTTTGCTGGCATAAGCCTGACGTCATGACCGAGCTTGCGCAACGTACGGCCCCAATGGTGTGAGGATCCGCAGGCCTGCATCCCGATCGTGCAAGGCGGCAAAGTCTCAAAGAACGCCAAGAGCTTTGCACGCTTGATCGCCTTGTTGAAAATCACGCGTCCGTTCTCGGAAATACCGTGAACTTGGAAAACATCCTTGGCCAAATCCAGGCCGATTGTTTTAACTGTCATGAGGTGGCTCCTTTCCTAGCAGTCGATGACAACTGCACTTTGGCACATTCGATGCCGGTGAAGCAGGAGCCACCCACCTCATCCGCTTTCGGGCCGCCCATGCAGGTCCGGGCGAGATCGATCAACGGGATCATTGCAATGCCGCTAACGGCAGGTCTGAGCCCAGATTGACCGATGCTGCACAATGCGTGAATGTCTGCTATCTGAAGCGAAGAAAAGAATGCTGGTGTCTCAACTATGTCTGACAATTGGATGTTACTCGTCCCTAAACTACCAAAACATATTCCTTCGCCGGGCGAAGCTAATGCTGCTTTCGACCTCCTTAGAGAAGCGATGCCCGATGCTGATGAAATCGAAATTGGTCAGAATGAGAGTGTCCAATTTTTCGACTGTGGTGCGAATCTTGAAACGATCGCATGTCCTCACTGCGAGGCTGATGTCGGCTTTGAGTGGTGGGGCGAGACTATGTCTTCAGACTATGACGAAAAAACAGGGTTTCAACTAGATGAATATGAACTGCCGTGTTGTTCGAAATTCGCTTCGCTTGATGAGCTAATTTATGAGTTTCATCAGGCTTTCGGGTGTTTTGCGTTGAGCGCTATGAATCCGAACATAGGGAAAATGTCGGATGATACGGTAAGCAAAATTGAAACGGCAATGGGTTGTGAGGTATCGGTCGTCTATCAACACATTTGAACGCTGCTTTCATAAGCCGACATTCGAGCAAATGCCGCGAAAGCCCTCTTTAAGCAATGCTGCGGGGCGCACGAACGTCGGCTTTGCCGAATAGCCATTTTGAGGTAGCTTCCCCCTATTCGACGGACTGCCGCCATGCGGCTGAAAGGTGCGCCACATGGCAAAGAGCTTTGATCCCCCAAATGTCTGGAGCCCTTTTGGGGCCTTCTCCCAATCTGTAATCTCCGGTGACGGACAGACTATTTACCTTAAGGGACAGGTCGCGCTCGAAAGGGACGGAAAGATTGTCGGTGAGGGTGATATGGCGGCTCAAGTCGCACAAGTTCTCCAGAACATTTCCGACATCCTTGGTGCAATGGGGGGACGGATGAGTGACATCGTATCGCTTCAACAATTCACAACAGATATTCAGGCTTTCATGCGATGCAGCGAGATGCGGATGCGCTTTTTCGAAGCGCCGTATCCTGTGACAACAACTCTGGAAGTTTCGTCGTTGTATGACCAAAGGCTGCTTGTAGAGATCACCGGAATTGCAGAAATTCCAATTGATCGTTTCATTCTGCCTGACACGGCTCAGGAAAAGCATCAATAGGAACGAAATCAACCCGCTCTTGTGTTGAGCCGCCGATCACGCGATGGTCGCCATATATCTTATATCCAGACTATTAGATGTTGGAAATTCAAACAATTATGCTTTTCAGCGCCGCCAGTTTAGCGCTTGCCGTGACGCCAGGGCCTGACATGATCTTGGTTGCAGCAAGAAGCGCGGCTCAAGGGTGGATGGGCGCGATTGTCCCAGATACAGCGGTGGACAGGATAAACGTGCCTTGGCATTGTGCGGCTATCAGGACGACCCCAAGGGCATTGCGCCGCGTGGCAAGCACAAGCAACTATTCGCGGGCAATGGAGTGGGGGTCGATGGGAAGGTCTGCGATCTCTCTCATACTCATCCGGCGAATGCAGGGGTGGGACAGTGGGTCGCGTCTCCATCGCGCGTTGTCTTCTGTGCACTTTGACAGCTTGGCCTGCGCATGGCTGCCAACAAATTTGCAAACGAGTATGTAAATTTTATATAGCATAACTTCAGTAAATCAGAATTTTTCTAACTGAAGAATCGATAAATTGCAGATAGTAGTATAGCATAGCTATATGAGAGAACTGAATGGAATCCATCTTGGCATGCTGCGTTCGGTCGAAGCTGTCGCGCGTCTTGGTAGTTTGCGTATTGCGGCCGATGAACTAGGTGTCACGCCAGGGGCTGTAAGTCAGCAGATAATAAAGGCCGAAGCTCAACTGGACCGGCAGTTGTTCGAACGTCTGCCAAAAGGTCTCGTTCCGACCGCCATTGGACGTCAGCTTGCAGAGCATCTGAACGACGGGTTTCGCGAGATCGAGAAAGGCATTAACGCAATACGGCCCAACGCAACGGATGCAATCACAATTTCAGTCGCACCGGTGTTCGCTGGAAAGTGGCTTGTTTGGCGCTTGAGCCGTTTTTCGGCAGAACATCCGTCCATCCGGGTGCGGATTGATGCCTCAGTCGACGTGATTGACCCACGCGCAAACGCTGTGGACGCTTGCATTCGTGTCGGGTGGGGCGACTGGCCAAATGTTCACACGGAAAAACTGTTCGACCAACGGGTGTTTCCTGTTTGCGCCCCGTCGCTGGCAGACGCCATTGTGGTCCCTTCAGATTTAACAAAAGTTCCGATCATTCAAGAGTCAACATCGATGTTCGGCTGGGACGTATGGCTGGGCCCGAATGATATGCAGGCAAGCCAGCTTGGCGATGGACCAATGTATTCGGACGCGTCGCTATGTCTCGATGCGGCGATTGCCGGTCAGGGGGTGTTTCTTGCATGGGAAACGCTTGCTCAGGATGCGTTGGTGGCGAAACGCCTTGTGGCGCCACTACCGGGACGTTTTCGAACTGGAATTGCGTATTGGTTCGTCGAGCCAGAACGGGCACTCAGGTCCCCCCAAGTAGAAGCCTTCCGCAACTGGTTGTTGAAAGAACTTGCGCAGGCGCGCTCATGAAAGCTCTGCGTTCGATTGCTGTAACAGGTGCGGCTGGCCGGATCGGGCGCGTCATTTGTACTGAAGCGCGCAAAAGAAACATTGACGTGGCTGGCATTGATGCCATCCGGCGTGATGGGGTTTTTCTAGCGGACGTGCGCGACACAAACCAGCTGAGCAGATTGTTTGAAGGCGTTGACTGTGTTTTCCATTGTGCAGGGTTGCATGCGCCACATGTTGGGCTGCAATCCGACGATACGTTCAAATCGATTAATATTGATGGGACTGCAAGCGTTCTACGCGCCGTTGAGATCGCAGGTACAGGTCGTTTCGTGCTGACAAGTACGGCCGCTATTTATGGGGGTGGTTCGGCAATCGGCCTCGCACCCGGCAGGAACGGCTTACACCATCCGCATTGTACCCAATTCTAAAACCTTTGATACAACCAGTAAACAAAGAGAGTTTTTGATGATCTCTCTAAATCGCAAAACACTTAAGCGTTTGATTTAGAGCATATTTTTTCAATGCTATGGTGGGTCGTGAGAGGCTCGAATTCTATGACGAATCATATAAATCAATGACTTACGAGATGAATTGTAACTGTGTAACTGCCTATGCAATGACCGAATGACGTTAGGGCAACTATTTTACCCAACTTCTACCTCAGATATTTTTTTGACAACACCAACAAGCGATCACTCAGTTGTGCTTCAGAGACCAATATGGCAGTTTCGCCGAGACATTTTGAAGAGAAAATATATGGCCGGTAACGAATACAAACTGCATTATGAGCAGCTAGAAGACGTAGTGTTTCCTTCAAAAAAGGGTATGCAACGCTACCTCGCACAAGAAAGCGAAGCGTGGGCTGCGTTTCTAGACTATGTCCAAGACAATCTAGCCACCCCAATTGCAACCAATGGCGGTCAGAACTCAGTTAATGCTGAGAGACTGGCGGCAGCAGCTGACCTGCCCCCCGAAACTTCCCTCGTTTTAATGTAAAGTTTGCTCAACTTTCGAAGGAGCAAACAAATGCGACAGAGTCGTTTTACTGAGGCCCAGATTATTGGGATGATCAAAGAGCAAGAAGCTGGAATGCCAACGGCTGAGGTGTGTCGGAGACATGGCCTGAGCCCTGCGTCGTTCTACAAGTTCAAAGCCAAAGGTGGCATGAACGTTTCTGACACCCACCGCCTTAAATCGCTGGAGGACGAGAACGCCAAGCTGAAGCGTCTTCTGGCGGACACGATGCTCGACAATGTTGTGTTGAAAGATTTGCTGGGAAAGAACTGACGACACCGAATTTGCGACGGGCTGTAGCACGCAAGGCAATGCGGGATCATGATATCTCGCAACGTCGTGCGTGCAGGCTGGTCGGTGTCGATCCCAAGACCGTACGGCGCGACAAGCCGCCGGATAATCCAGAAGTTCGCGAAGAGATGAAGGCGATTGCCAGCAAACGGCGTCGGTTCGGCTATCGCCGGATTGGCGTGCTGTTGGAACGCAAAGGCATGATTATGAACCACAAGAAGCTGTATCGTCTCTACACCGAGGAAAAGCTGGGTGTCAGGCGGCGCAGAGGCCGTAAACGTGCGCGTGGATCGCGGACACCTATGCCCGTGGCTTTGCGCCCGGGCGAGCGTTGGTCGTTGGATTTTGTGTCGGACACGTTTGGTGCGTCTCGCAAGTTCCGCATGCTGGCAGTGAATGACGACTGCTGCCGTGAGAACCTGTGCCTGATGGCCGATACCAGCATCTCTGGCGCTCGGGTTGCCCGTGAATTGGACGCACTGGTGCGCGTCTACGGAAAGCCTGCTTGTATTGTCAGTGACAACGGGACGGAGTTTACCAGTCGCGCGATCCTGAAGTGGGCTGGCGATAGCGACGTGGATTGGCATTACATCGATCCGGGCAAACCGCAGCAGAATGGCTTCATCGAAAGCTTTAATGGCAGCCTGCGAGACGAGCTGCTGAATGAGGAGATCTTCGACACTTTAGATGACGCCCGCAGAAAACTGGCGCTTTGGCGATACGACTACAATCAGGTCAGACCGCACTCGTCTCTCGGGAACAAAACGCCCACTGAAGCGCGCCGGGCGCTTGAGCAACTTGAGGGCTCCGCGCACGACGCGCTTGCCCAAACTGACGATGAAGAATATGAAATCCAAACCCGCAAACTCTCGTTATGAATGAGGGAGCCTCGGGGGGCAGGTCACCTGCGGTTCGCCCTGCGTGGCCTTGGATTGCATCCATCACACGATCAGAGATACCGAGTTCGATACACTGTGTTTTAAGGCGATGCCGCCAAGCGTGGTTCGGTGCCAACCCCTCTGGCCTCAATTCTGCAATCCGCAACCAATCAGCAAGCTGGTTTGAAATTTGCTTCGATTTACGGACGTAGCTGTCTGGTGTCATGCCATTGTGAAACAACGGTCCCTGCCTTGCACCCTTCAAAAAATCTGCAAAACCCTCCGCAATGATTTGTGGATGCAATGGCACATCACGATAGCCGCCAGCCTTAACGCTGCCTGCCTCTGGTGTGATCCTAACGACCCAAGCACCGTCAACTTGCCGAATGTCTTCTTTTCGTAGCTGTGTAATCTCCGAAACCCGCGCACCAGTGAACGCGCAAATGATCGGAACCCAGCGCTTAGCAGAAACCAATTCCGGCTTTTCGCGAACGTATCCGTTTACATCTTCGTTTGGTTCATAGGATCGGGACGCCTTCAAAACCTTCACAGCTTCCGCGTCTGTATAGCCACGTTCACGACTATACACTTTGCGGGGCTTTGGTTGCTTGACTGACAACGCAGGGTTTTCTGGTAATTGATCATTGTCCACGGCCCAAGAAAACAAGGTCCGGACTGCAGACAGGTAAACGTCACTCACGGTTTTTGCCGCTAGTGTTTTCATCAATTCATCGCGCCAATCCAGCACGTTTTTCTTGGTGATCTTACGTGCATCGTCATGTTTCAAAAACTTGCGAAGGCTCTGGACTGCAACGGCCTGACGCTTACCACCATCCTGCATAAATCCGGCCTGTTTGCGGGTTGCGACGTATTCGCTCCAAAGCCGTTTGACACTCAAAGCTTTTTCAGGCTCTTTTAGCGGCTCTGCCTTCACAAGCATTGGCGTGGTAGGCTGGCCGGAATAATCGCCTTCGTCACGCTCTGCGGCCCGCGCCAAGGCTTCTAATTCAGCACTGCACAACGCACGAGCAATCATACGCCATTCATCACTGCCTTTTTGGCAATCAAAGTTCCCTGCCTCGCGAAAGCGTTCCAACTCAAACCCGACAAGCGCCTCTAGTTCGTCGTTATCAGCACGACCAGCAATAGCGTTCCTTAATCGCAACACTAGAACATCATCGATCCCAATCATCGCGTAGCGTGGGTCGTTTCGTAGTTCATCATCAAACGCCAAGCGCCGCGTGTAATGAGCATGTGCCATTTGATCAGGTGCCATTGGATAACGCGGCAGCTCAGAAACATGCCCCGATTTGCGTTCGGCTTCACGAATTTGGATTTGAAGCTGTGCAACTGCGCTAGGTAGCATTTTGAGCGCTTGGCGGTAGTCACCACCTAACGGCGAACGCAATTCCGACTTGCCGATGATTCCACGTAGGTCTTTCGGCACAACCAAACGCGCATGATAGCGCCCAGATCGATTGATTAGGTGTCTAACTTTTCCAACCATGTCGCAGCTCGTTTGTAACCAAAGTTGTAACCTTGAAACGACCTACCGCCCCTGTTTGCAAGGACTATCTTTATTATCAATGGGATAAGGTGGTGGGTCGTGAGAGGCTCGAACTCCCGACATCTTCGGTGTAAACGAAGCGCTCTACCAACTGAGCTAACGACCCGATAACGCGGTGTTTAGACAAACCTCTGGGGCGGCGCAACCCTCAAGTTAAACGTTTTTGTATGCCATCTTTCAGATGATAAACTACACCCTGCCCGCCCGGCATTTCTGCCAGTCCCGGAATCCCCAAACCCAGCACCGTTGCGCGCAACATTCGTGATGTAATGCCGTGCGTTACCAACACGGCTGGTCCGTCCAAATCTGCCAAAAACGACTTGCAGCGGGCTTCGAGTGCGGCAAACCCTTCGCCCCCCGGTGCGCGTTCATAAAGTTCAAGCGCACCGTCCGGCGTGTCTGCGAATTCACCCGGAGCCGCCAAAGTACTGCGAACTTTACCTGACCATTCGCCAACTTCAATTTCGCGCAGACGATCTTCGGTTCGCACAAAAGCCGCGGTCCCCGTCAACGCGATCGCGGCCGTTTCAAACGCGCGTCCCTGCGGACTGGAGAAGGATTGAAACCCATTTAAATCAATTGCCTGCAATATTTCAGCCTGCCGACGTGCTTGTTGTTTGCCCGCCTGCGTTAACGGAGAATTCAAGGCACCTTGCATCCGCCCTTCGGCGTTCCATTCGGTTTCGCCGTGGCGCAAAATATAGAGTTCGGGAAATGTCATCTAGCTCTGATCCATTGGCCGAGAAATCGGCGGTTCTGTCTCAGCTAGAGCAAAAACCGCCCTCTATGCAAGAAGACGGTTTTGAAGTTGGTGTGAAATTTTACCCGAAGCTATTCAGCGGCGCTCGGCAAAGTGTTGGTTCCGCTGGCCTCGGCATTCGCGTCAGACGGCATCGATTGACGAATTTTTGTCACCATAACGCGGCCATTCGGCATTTGTTTAACGCGACGCACTTTTAGTTTGCCCATTGGCTGCAAATTCAACTCGCGACTGTCGCCGATCGCTTCACCCAAGACAGCAAGCGTTGCTTCCACGACAGGTTTGGCGTCTTTCTTTTTGATGCCAGAGCGCTCGACAACCAAATCAATGAGCTCTTTTTTACGCATCATCGGACCGCTGATCACTGGCTCAGGCGCGCCTACCACGACAGGAGTCGCTGCGGTCGGTGATGGGCTGACCGCTGCTGGTTGTGTTGCAGCGGTAGGAGCTTTGGCCGTAGTCGATTTCTTAGCGGTTGCTTTGGTCGCTGTTGTTTTCTTGGCCGTTGTCTTTGGTTTTGTGGTGCTCATCTTTGCCTCGTGGGTCACGCGAGCACTTCGAACGCCCGCTGTTTCTCGATTGGAAACAGTATATTCAACTCTGAAGCAAATATCCAGCGCAGGCTTGACCTTGGCGTTTAAATTACACACGGTCGACGCTGTATTGTAAAAAATCTGGGGAGTAACAATGAAAAATTCACTATATGCAGCGGCCGCACTCATCGCTCTTGGGGCAGCGCCTGCCATGGCAGGATCACTGAGTGACCCGATCGTGACGCCTGTGTTGATCGCGCAAGAAACGACCGCCAGCAGTTCAAGTGCGACCGCGATGGTTGCGATGCTCGCGCTTCTTATGGCAATTCCGGTGCTAGACTGAACTGCAGAAAACACCGTTAAACTGACAAAGGCCGCTCAACCATTTGAGCGGCCTTCTTATTTTCTAAAATCAACGATGCGTCAGTGTGCAGTTGCCGCAGGTTGAACACCTTGGGACGCCGCGGCCGCAGCAGCTGCCGCCTCTTCCGCAGCTTCATCCCATTCGATCGCGTCCGGTACAGAGGTCAGAGCATGCTTGAGTACCTCTGACACATGCGAAACAGGAATAATCTCAAGTCCAGCTTTCACATTGTCCGGAATATCCGGTAAGTCCTTTTCGTTTTCTTCGGGAATCAGAACTGTTTTGATTCCACCCCTTAAGGCAGCTAAAAGTTTCTCTTTAAGGCCCCCGATCGGCATTGCATTGCCACGAAGGGACACTTCGCCGGTCATTGCGATGTCTTTACGCACGGGAATACCCGTCAAAACCGACACAATTGATGTGACCATTGCCAAGCCAGCTGACGGGCCATCTTTTGGAGTGGCACCATCTGGAACGTGCACGTGGATGTCGATTTTGTCGAATTTGGTCGGCTTTACCCCGATTCTCGGGCTGATAGAGCGCACATAAGACGACGCAGCGTCGATGGATTCCTTCATCACATCGCCAAGCTTACCAGTTGTTTTCATTCGCCCCTTACCGGGCAAGTTCAACGCTTCGATCTGCAAAAGCTCTCCACCAACGGAAGTGTATGCCAAACCTGTCACTACACCAATCTGGTCCTCTTTTTCGGCCAAACCATAGCGATATTTTGGAACGCCCAAGAACTCATCAAGGTTGTCGGCAGAAACCGTGACAGATTCCGCTTCCTTTTTGATGATTTTAGTCAACGACTTACGCGCGGTTTTTGCAATTTCACGTTCGAGATTCCGAACCCCTGCTTCGCGCGTGTAGTGACGGATGATCGATGTCAAAGCATCTTCTTGAAGTTCAAATTCGCCTTTTTTCAGGCCGTGGTTTTTAACCTGTTTGGCGACAAGATGCTGTTTTGCGATCTCGCGTTTTTCGTCCTCTGTGTAACCAGCAAGTGGAATGATTTCCATCCGATCAAGCAACGGGCCAGGCATATTGTAGCTGTTGGACGTGGTCAGGAACATCACGTTCGACAGGTCATATTCGACCTCTAAATAGTGATCGACAAACGTACCGTTTTGTTCCGGATCAAGAACCTCAAGCATGGCTGATGCTGGATCGCCACGAAAGTCTTGTCCCATTTTGTCAATTTCATCGAGCAAGATCAGTGGATTAGTCGTTTTCGCCTTTTTCAACGCCTGAATGATCTTACCCGGCATCGAGCCGATGTACGTGCGACGGTGACCACGAATTTCGGATTCATCGCGCACCCCGCCCAATGAAATGCGAATGAATTCGCGTCCCGTTGCCTTGGCAACAGATTTACCTAGCGACGTTTTACCAACACCCGGAGGGCCAACCAAGCACATGATCGGGCCTTTGATCTTGGTCGAACGTTGTTGCACCGCGAGGTATTCCACGATGCGCTCTTTGACCTTGTCTAGACCGTAGTGATCGTCATCGAGGATCTTTTCAGCGCGGCTCAGGTCTTTTTTCACACGGGATTTCACGCCCCATGGAACGCCTAAAATCCAATCTAAATAATTACGCACCACTGTCGCTTCGGCGGACATTGGCGACATATTCTTCAGTTTTTTGACTTCAGCGTCGACTTTTTCGCGCGCTTCTTTGCTCAGCTTGGTCTCGGCGATCTTTGATTCGAGCTCTTCGATCTCGTTTTTGCCGTCTTCGCCGTCGCCCAATTCTTGTTGGATCGCCTTCATCTGTTCGTTCAGATAGTATTCGCGTTGCGTGCGTTCCATCTGGGTTTTGACGCGGGTTTTGATCTTTTTCTCGACTTGCAAAACGGACATTTCGCCCTGCATCAGACCATAGACCTTTTCCAGACGTTCCGAGATCGATAATGTTTCAAGCAGGTCCTGCTTTTGTTCAACTTCGATGCCCAAGTGGCCGGCCACGAGGTCGGCCAGTTTTGCAGGCTCAGTCGATTCACCAACAGCGGCAAGCGCCTCTTCGGGGATGTTTTTCTTGACCTTGGCGTAGCGTTCAAATTCGTCGCCAACCGTGCGCAACAGCGCCTCTGTCGTGGCAACGTCACCCGGCATTTCGGTCAGGTATTCGGCGCGCGCCTCGAAAAAGCTATCGTTTTCAAGGTATTCTGTGATGCGCACACGTGCTTGACCTTCGACCAAGACCTTGACCGTGCCATCAGGTAGCTTGAGCAATTGCAGCACATTGGCCAGCACGCCCGCCTTGTAAATGCCGTCGCTTTCAGGGTCATCTTCGGACGGATCCATCTGGCTCGACAACAGGATTTGTTTGTCGTCTGCCATCACTTCTTCTAGCGCACGCACCGATTTATCACGGCCGACGAACAGCGGGACAATCATGTGCGGGAAGACCACGATATCGCGCAATGGCAATACGGGGTATGATGCGTTCAATGGCTCTTGCATGCTCTTTTCCTTAGTTTGGCAAGACAGCGCGGTCCCTTATTAGGCAACTCTCAGCTGTCTCCTTCTCGGAGTTAACAGATTGTTATCTTGCCTGCCTGTTTCAAGGGTTAGAATGGCCTTCTGGCGCGGTGGGTGCAATGCTGTCTGCCCCAATTGCCCTGATTAATTACAGAAAACTCTTAAGATTGTTTATGCGTCTTCGAAGTTCGCGTAAAAAATGGTCCTGCGACTTCGACCAAAGCGGCGGAAACGATCAATCCGGTGCCCAATGCTTCGCGCAGGCCAAAGGTTTCATCGGTCAGTACCGCGGCCGATATGACCGCCACGACGACTTCGCTCATGAGCAGCACCCCAACCCGTCCCGGCGTTAGATATGCGCAGGGCCAGATCGTCAGGAAGAACATTGGCAGGGTCAAAATGCCGATGACCAAAATCAAAACCCAAGCCGCCTGAATGTCGCTAATTTCGGGTGTTTTGCCCATGATATCGCCGCCCAGCGCCAGCATTAGCGCCGTGACGACCAATCCGCCCACGATAAAGGCGATCATTTGATCGATCGGTGCCACCCGTTGCAATCGGTACAATTGCAGACTGCCGAGCGACCACGCGATGCCCGACAACAGCGCCATCCAATCGCCGATGCCTTGGGGGCGTGGGAACGCGCCGTTTGGTGACAGCACCACGATCAAACCTCCAAGCCCCATGACCAAGGCCAAAACGCGGAACCACGTCAGCCGTTCACCCAAGAACACCAACCCCAGCAGCGTGCCCCAAACGGGTGCGAGGTAGAACAAAAGGATCACGCGGATCACATCGGTGAAATAGATGCTGGTGGCATACAGGCTGAGGGCCGTGCCGGTCAGTGCGCCACAAATCAGCAGGGCTAGCCCCCCTGCCCACAGGCTGCGCGCCCGCATCACGATCACCGGCAACATGATCAGCGCGCTGACGGCATAGATCGAAAACCCGGACCACGCGGCTTGAAACCCCGCCTCGCCCAGCATCCGCAGCGGGATCCAGAACAAACCCCAGATCACGCCGCCGATCACCAGCCACAAAGATGGGGCCAAAGTGCTTTTCACAGGATTGTGCGTTTCATAAGGGTTCTATGTCGCCCTGCGCGCGCCCTGAATGGAAATCAGACTGCCACTGCGTGAACGTGCCAGCGGCGATTGCGTGGCGCATGCCGTCCATAATGTCCTGAAAGTACTGCAGGTTATGCCAGGTCAGCAACATCCCCGAGATCATCTCGTTGCTGCGAAACACGTGATGCAGATAGGCGCGGCTGTAGTTCGAACAGGCCGGACAGCTGCAATTTTCATCCAGAGGGCGCGGATCATCCGCGTGGCGCGCATTCTTGATGTTGACCACACCGGCGCGCGTGAACACCTGCCCCGTGCGCCCTGAACGCGACGGCAGCACGCAGTCCATCATGTCGATGCCACGGGCCACAGCGCCCACAATATCGTCGGGTTTGCCAACACCCATCAAGTAGCGCGGTTTATCGACAGGAAGCTGATCGGGCGCGTAATCGAGGCAATCGAACATCGCCTGTTGCCCCTCGCCCACAGCCAGACCGCCCACCGCGTAACCGTCAAATCCGATGTTCTTCAGCGCCTCGGCTGATTCCTCGCGAAAATCCTGCTCAAGCCCGCCTTGTTGGATGCCGAACAGCGCATGACCGGGGCGATCCCCGAACGCATCCTTTGAGCGTTCAGCCCAGCGCATCGACAAACGCATGCTTTCGGCGATGCGATCACGATCCGCTGGCAGCGCGGGGCATTCGTCAAAACACATGACAATGTCAGAGCCGAGCAGCTTTTGGATGTCCATCGACCGCTCTGGCGTGATCTCGTGCTTGGATCCGTCGATGTGGGATTTGAACGTCACACCTTTTTCGGTCAGCTTGCGCAGGCTGGCAAGGCTCATCACTTGGAACCCACCACTGTCCGTCAGGATTGGGCGATCCCAGTTCATGAACTTGTGCAAGCCCCCCAAACGGTCGATCCGTTCAGCCGTCGGGCGCAGCATCAGGTGATAGGTGTTGCCCAGCAAAATGTCGGCCCCTGTGGCGCGCACGCTTTCGGGCATCATCGCTTTGACGGTGGCGGCCGTGCCCACAGGCATGAACGCAGGCGTGCGGATATCGCCACGCGGCGTTTTGATCACGCCGGTGCGGGCTTTGCCATCAGTGGCGTGTACTTCATAACTAATTTTGGTCATGCCCTCCTGTGGCGCAAAACGCGTCTTGGGCCAAGCCCTGTTGCACGTCTATCGCTTGAAATTTCGCCAAAAATCCCCATATATAGCGGCAATAGTACATTTAAGGATACATATATGCCGTTCGAAGACCTGATACTGGACCTGTTGCAACAAAACGTAATCTACATCCTGCTGGCTTTGCTGTTCATCGTGCTGGTGTTCAAATCGGTCCGCATCGTGTCACAGTCAGAACAGCATGTGATTGAACGCTTTGGGCGGCTGCATTCGGTGCTTGGGCCTGGGATCAACATGATCGTGCCGTTCCTTGATCGGGTGGCGCATAAAATTTCTATTCTGGAACGTCAGCTGCCAACCGCATCCCAAGACGCGATCACGCGTGATAACGTGTTGGTGCAGGTGGACACGTCGGTGTTCTACCGCATTATCGAGCCGGAAAAGACAGTCTACCGTATTCGCGACGTCGACAGCGCCATTTCGACCACCGTTGCAGGTATTGTCCGTGCCGAACTGGGTAAAATGGATCTGGACGAGGTGCAGGCCAACCGGTCTTCCTTGATCGAGACGATCCAAACACATGTGGAAAGCGCTGTTGATGATTGGGGCATCGAGGTGACGCGCGCCGAAATTCTGGACGTGAACCTGGACCAAGCCACCCGCAACGCCATGATGCAGCAACTGAATGCCGAACGTGCGCGTCGTGCGCAAGTGACCGAGGCCGAAGGGTCCAAACGTGCGGTCGAACTGTCTGCCGACGCTGAACTGTATGCGTCCGAGCAAACCGCCAAGGCGCGTCGGGTTCTGGCCGATGCCGAGGCCTATGCCACCCAAGTGGTTGCCACCGCGATCAACGAAAACGGGCTGGAAGCGGCGCAGTACCAGATTGCCCTAAAGCAGGTCGAATCCATCAACAAAATGGGTGCTGGCGCTGGCAGTTCCACAATTCTGATCCCCGCCCAAGCGCTTGAAGCCTTTGGCGATGCGTTCAAACTGTTGAAGGGCAAAGGCTGATGGACATGCTGGTTTCGATCTGGTGGGTCTGGCTTGCCACGGCCTTGGGGTTGGCGGTGCTCGAGGTGCTGTTGCCCGGCTTTATCTTTCTGGGCTTTGCCATCGGCGCTGTGATCATGACAGGTATCATTGCCCTGTTCCCCACCGCCATGACCGCCCCCGTGGCCATCGCCGTGTTCACAGGGTTATCTTTGGTGTCTTGGATCGTCTTGCGGGTGATGTTTCGCAAGCAAAGCAGTGGCGCACGCCGCGTGATGCACGACATCAACGACTGAACTTGAACCAACACACGTATCGCGGCACAGTGCTGATGCAGATCAAAAGGGTGCCGCGATGAACCAGATGCAATCTTGTCCGCTTGTTGATGCCACAGACGCAGATGGCGTGCGCACATTGACCTTGGGGGCCGCCCCCGCGCATCCCTTGTCGCTGGCGATGATCCAAAGCATTCACGCACACCTGCACGATGCCGCGGGTGATCCTGACGTGAACGTCGTGATCCTGTCCGCCCCCGGCCACATCTTTTGCGCAGGCCACGACCTGAAAGAAATCAACCGCCACCGCGCCGCGGATGACCACGGCGAGGCGTTCTTGCATGAACTGTTCGACGCCTGCGCACAGATGATGCAAACCCTCGCTACCTTTGCGAAACCGACAATCGCTGTGGTTGACGGCATCGCCACGGCTGCTGGCCTGCAAATGATGGCGTCCTGTGATCTGGCCTTTGCCAGCCCGCGCGCGCAATTCTGCCTGCCGGGTGTGAACAACGGCGGGTTCTGCACCACGCCTGCCGTTGGTGTCTCGCGCAGCATCGGGCACAAACACCTGATGGAATTGCTGCTGTCGGGCGAAAATAAATCGGCAGATTGGGCGTTGAATGCAGGACTGATCAACGAAGTGATCGCCTCTGATACCTTGTACGAACACGCGCACGGTTTCGCGACCAAGCTTGCCACCCGCAACGCAGGGCCGATCAGCGCCGGCAAAGCCGCCCTACACGCGCATCGCGACCTGCCGCTGGACCAAGCCTACGCGCTCGCCACCCCCGTCATGGTCAGTCACTTTATGGACAAAGGTCGCCTTGCCGCTGAAAAAACCAGCAAGTTCAAAGGTTAACGCCGTTCCTGTTGTGAGGATGCCCAACCCCTGCTAGCCTGAGCGTTCACAGGGGGGAACGACATCACATGGAAAATCTGAATTTCGGCTGGGAAGAATGGATCGCATTGCCCGGCCTGGGGCTTCCTGCGTTAAAGGCTAAAATCGACACCGGCGCGCGCACGTCCGCGTTGCATGCCCATGACATCGAAGTGTTCGGGCCTGCGGCAAAACCCAAAGTGCGGTTTTTGGTGCATCCCATCGCGGGCAACGACCGCGTCACGATCACCTGCTCTGCCGATATTGTGGACCGGCGCGAGGTGACCTCGTCCAATGGCGAATCCGAATTGCGCTACGTGATCGAAGTCGATTTACACGTGGCAGGTCAAAGCTGGCCCATCGAGGTGACGCTGACCAACCGTGCCGGCATGAACAGCCGCATGTTGCTGGGGCGCCAAGCCTTGCAAGACCACATTTCAATCACGGCCTCAGAAAAGCGGCTGCAACCGGACCTGAGCTATGATGTGTACCATTCCGCCGATATGCGTCGCAGTGCCCCCAAACGCGCCTTGCGGATTGCGGTGCTAAGCCGCGAGGCGAACTATTCCACACAGCGTCTGGTCGATGTGGGCGAAGCGCGCGGTCACGTGGTCGAGGTCATCGACACCACCCGCTGCTACATGGCGATCAACGCGATGTCGCCCGAAGTGCACTACGACGGCAAACGCCTGCCCCGCTTTGATGCGGTTGTGCCGCGTATCGGGGCCTCGATCACGCCCTACGGCTGCGCGGTGATCCGGCAGTTCGAAACCATCGGCACCTATTGTGTGAACGGCTCGGCCGGGATCACCGCGTCGCGCGACAAATTACACGCGCATCAGGTTTTAGCCTCTAAACAGATCGGCATGCCGACCACCGCCTTTGCCGCATCCCCCAAAGACACCACCAACCTGATGGGTTTGGTCGGCACAGCGCCCATGATTGTGAAACTGCTGGAATCCACCCAAGGCAAAGGCGTTGTTTTGGCCGAAACCAAAAAGGCCGCCGAGTCTGTCATCGACGCATTCCGTGGCTTGCGCGCCAACTTTTTGGTGCAGGATTTTGTGAAAGAGGCTGCGGGCGAAGACATCCGTTGCTTGGTCGTCGGTGGCAAAGTCGTGGCGGCGATGAAACGCACAGGGGCTGACGGCGATTTCCGATCCAATCTGCACCGCGGCGGATCTGCCAAAGTTGTGCGCATTTCAAAAGAAGAACGCGAGACAGCGTTAAAAGCCGCCCGCGCATTCAATCTGGGCAAGGCCGGCGTTGATCTGCTGCGCTCTGAAACCGGCCCCAAAGTGTTAGAGGTCAATTCATCCCCCGGATTTGAGGGCATCGAAAAGGCATCTGGCAAGGACATTGTCGGCCTGATCTATGACATGATCGAAGAACGCGTGCGCCCGCAACCCGCACGAAAGCGTAAGGTGTAACGCGCCGCCACTGGACGGGGGCCAACGCAAACCCTATATAAACACTCAGGAAACGCCAAAAGACGAATAGACCGGAGCCACAATGTCCAACGAAATGCTAGAAGGCGCACCTTTGATTGTGCCATCAACCACTGATCACCCGATGTATGACGCCGTGGTCGAGGCGTGCCGCTCGGTCTATGACCCTGAAATTCCAGTGAATATTTACGAGCTGGGCCTGATCTACACCATCGACATTAACGCCGACAACGAAGTCAAAGTTCTGATGTCGCTGACCGCACCCGGATGCCCTGTTGCGGGTGAAATGCCCGGTTGGGTCGCTGATGCAGTTGAACCCATTGCCGGCATCAAACAGGTCGATGTGGAATTGGTCTGGGAACCACCGTGGGGCATGGAAATGATGTCCGACGAGGCCCGCCTCGAGCTGGGCTTTATGTAAGCGCGCTGCTTGTGATGCGTATGCAGTGCACCTAACTTAGGATCAAAGGAGCCGATCCATGTTTTCCATTCCCGGTAAAAATGCCGTGTCCATCACGCCAAAAGCGGCCTCGCAAATTGCCAAACTTATGGCGTCTGGCGGGCACAATGGCTTGCGCATCGGCGTCAAAAAAGGCGGCTGTGCGGGCATGGAATACACGATGGATTACGTGGCTGAACGCGATCCCAACGACGAAGTGGTGGAACAAGACGGCGCGCGCGTGTTGATCGCGCCGATGGCGCAGATGTTCCTGTTTGGCACCGAAATTGATTATGAAACCTCGCTGCTGGAATCTGGCTTCAAGTTCAAAAATCCCAACGTGACCGAAGCCTGTGGCTGCGGTGAATCGATCAAGTTCGACGGCATGTAATGGCACTGAGCGACGAAGAAATCGGTTTTGTCACTGACCTCTTCTCGGATTTGGGACCTCTCACAACACGAAAAATGTTCGGCGGTTTGGGTATTTACCTGGACGGCTCGATCTTTGCGTTAATGCGCAGCGACGGGGCGCTTTTGCTAAAGGGCGCGGGCGACATGATCGACATCTACGAGGCCGAAGGCTGGATTCGCTGGACGTATCAGCGCAAGAATGGCGCGCAATCCGCAATGCCCTATTGGGAAATACCGGACGAGCTGCGTGATGACGCATCTGCCGCCTGTGACTGGGCACGAAGCGCAATCGCCCACCTATAAACCGCGCAATTCATTGCCCGCCCTGCCGCCAAGTGTTACCACGTTGAAAATTCAAAAAACGGGGATCAGCAATGCGGCGTAAACTGGCAGCAGGCAACTGGAAAATGAACGGCTCGAGCGCAGCTTTGGCGGAATTGTCGGCACTCGCAGCGCCTGCAGATTGCACTGTCGTCATTTGCCCGCCTGCCCCACTTTTGTTCCGCGCAGCAGAAATCGGTGCTGAAAACAGCCTGCATATCGGAGCCCAAGATTGCCACCACGAGAACGGCGGCGCATTCACCGGTGACGTGTCGGCCCCGATGATTGCAGATGCTGGTGCCAGCTACGTCATCGTCGGCCATTCCGAGCGGCGCGAAGCCTGCAATGAACGCAACCGCGATGTGCGCGCCAAGGCCAAAGCCACTTGGGCCGCAGGGCTCACTGCGATCCTGTGCATCGGCGAAAGCCTTGAGGATCGCGAGGCCGACAACACGCTGGATATCATCGCTGGGCAATTGTCAGGCTCTGTTCCCAACGGCGCAACCGCAGACAATCTGGTCGTCGCCTACGAACCGATCTGGGCCATTGGCACCGGCAAAGTCCCGACGCTGGATCAAATCAAAGAGGTCCATGATTTTATCCGCGCCGAACTCACCGAACGTTTTGGCGCAACGGTCGCAAACGACATTTCCCTGCTGTACGGCGGTTCCGTAAAACCGGGCAACGCTGCCGAAATTTTTCAGGCAGAAAACGTCGACGGCGCATTGGTCGGCGGCGCCAGCCTCAAAGCCGACGACTTCAATCCAATCATCGCAGCCCTCGCCGCATCCTAAGCCTGTCTTGATCCAAAATACTCCGGAGCGCGAGGCAGCGCCTCGCACCCCAGCTATCCTAATTCGTAATGATCTCAGGCCCCATCACCGCGTTCGGAATGAACGTCGAGATGATTGGAATGTAGGTCACCATGATCAGGAACACGAACAGCACGGCCAAGAACGGCAAGGCTGCGCGCACGACTGACATCATTGGCATGCCCGCCACACCGGACGTCACGAACAGGTTCAAGCCAACCGGCGGCGTGATCATCCCGATCTCCATGTTGACGACCATGATGATGCCCAAGTGGATCGGATCAATGCCCAGTTCAATCGCAATCGGGAAAACCAAGGGTGCCACGATCACCAACAAACCCGACGGTTCCATGAATTGCCCGCCAATCAGCAAAATCACGTTAACGAGGATCAAAAACACTACAGGGCCAAAGCCAGCGCTCAGCATCGCCTCGGCAATGTGCTGCGGGATTTGTTCATCTGTCAGCACGTGTTTCAGGATCAGCGCGTTGGCAATGATGAACATCAACGTGACCGTCAGCTTGCCCGCCTCAAACAACGCATCGCGCACGTCACGGTGAAAAAACGCCGTGATGATCGCATGCGGTTTTTGCAGCAGGGTCAGGTTTTTCTCACCCTCGGGGCGGCTCAGCGGGCCCATGTCACGGTAGACAAACACCGCGACGAGGAATGCGTAGACCGACGCCACAGCAGCCGCTTCGGTCGGCGTGAACAGCGCCTTGGTCAGGCCCGGAATGCCGTAAATTCCGACCATGATGATCACGATCAGCATCAGCCCCCAGAACGCGTCGCCAAAGCTGCGTAGCACTTCGCCCCATCCTTGCCATTGGCCTGCGGGCATATTTTTGATGCGCGCCATGATGTAGATGGTGATCATCAGCATCGTGCCGGCCATCAGGCCCGGAATGATCCCTGCCAAAAACATCCGTCCCACAGACACGTCCGTGGCAGAAGCGTAGACCACCATCACGATGCTCGGCGGAATCAAAATGCCAAGCGTGCCTGCGTTCGCAATCACCCCTGCGGCGAATTCTTTGGTGTAGCCCGCCTGCGTCATTGCGGCGATCACGATGGATCCGATGGCAACCACAGTGGCAGGCGAAGAGCCCGACAAGGCTGCAAAGATCATGCACGCAAACACGCCCGCAATCGCCAAACCGCCGCGAAAATGCCCGACGCAGGCGATGGAAAACCGGATGATCCGTTTCGCCACACCACCTGTCGACATGAACGTCGAGGCCAGAATGAAAAACGGGATTGCCAGCAGCGTGTAGTGACCGGCCATCGCCTGAAACAACGTCTGCGCGATAGACGCCAGCGACGTGTCGCTCAGCACCAGCAAAAAGATAATCGATGACATGCCAAGCGAGACCGCGATCGGCACACCGATCAGCATCATGGTGACAACCATGGCGAAAAGAACTGCGACTTCCATAGCTTATGACCCTTGGTTCATGTGTTTGACGGCTTCGACATCGTCTTCGGCCTCGTGGCTGACGATCAGGCTTGTGGCCTCGTCTTTGACCAAACGCACGGTGGCTTGGATAAAGCGGAACAACAGCAAGCCGATGCCAATGGGCAGGATCGCGTAGGGAATAAAGCGTGGAATTTTCTCGTATTCTTCGCCCTCATTCATGATCGGTTCGATCCAGCGCAGCCATTCTGGCAGCGGAATATCGATGACCTCGTACCAGCCGCGATAAGACGAGCGTTTCATTTCCTCAAACCCCGTCGGGAACCAGCGCCCCGTGGTCTGTGGCAGGTTGGCAAAGTTCGCCCAGTAGTCCCACGCGCCTTTTAGAACCAAGCTTGCGTAGACAAGGCAAACAGCGGCGGCAATCAATGCCAACAGTTTGCGGGTGGGTGGTGAAAACAGGTTGATGACGGCGTCGACACCCAAATGGGCCGTGACTTTGACAGCGTAGGACACTCCAAAAAGCACCAACCACGCGAACAGGAAGGTCACCATTTCAAGACCCCAGATCAGGCCAGTGCCAAAGCCGTAGCGCAACACGACATTCGCAAAGGTGATGATGGTCATAGCGCCCAGCAACAGCGCGATCACGGTCTCTTCGAACTCGTGTACAAAGCGCGCCAGCGCCGTTTTGGGTTCATAGCGTTGTGCCACGGACCTGCCCTCCCCGATAAATCTTGGTGTATTTGCAAACTGCGCCCGACCAGTTTGCAAACCGGTCGGGCACGATAACTTTGGCGATTAGTGCTTGGCGTTGATCGCTTGGGCTGCGTCGATGTTTTCTTGGCCAACGTCGCCAACAAACTCTTCCCAAACAGGTTTCATCGTGGACACCCAAACTTCGCGTTGCTCAGCTGTTAGCGTGCGCACAGTGCCGCCCGCATCGATGATCGCTTGCTTGTTGGACGCGTTCACAGAAGACGATTCACCGTTACGCGCGGCTGTGACTTCTTCGATGATGGTGGCCAACTGGTCACGGACATCGTCTGGCAGGCTGTCCCAGAAATCAGTCGAGGTCACCAGCAAATAGTCGATGATGCCGTGATCGGTTTCGGTCACACCGTCTTGAACTTCAAAGAACTTTTTGCCGTAGATGTTGGACCAGGTGTTTTCCTGACCATCCACAACGCCGGTTTGCAAAGCACCGTACACTTCGGAAAACGCCATTGGCTGCGGGGATGCACCCATCGCGGCCATTTGCGCCTTTAGCACGTCAGAGTTTTGCACGCGGAACTTCAGACCGTTGGCATCAGATGGCACGTTCAAAGGCACGTTTGCCGACATTTGCTTCATGCCGTTGTGCCAGAACGCAACGCCCAAAAGACCACGACGTGTCATGGATTCTTTCATTGCCTGACCGGTTTCAGAGTTCTGGAACTCGTCTACAGCGTTGATGTTTTTGAACATGAACGGCAAATCAAAGATGCGGAATTGCTTGGTGAACTGTTCGAATTTGGACAGCGACGGAGCCGCCAATTGAACGTCGCCTTGCAGCATCGCCTCAAGCACTTGGTTGTCATTGTACAACGTCGAGTTCGGGAACACTTCGAGGCAAGCTTTGCCGTTCATTTCCTCGTTCACGCGCTTTTCAAGCAAAGTGGCTGCGATGCCTTTTGGGTGCTTGTCGGTGTTGGTAACGTGGCTGAATTTGATGACGATTTCGCCATCATCACAAGCGGCCTGAACGGCACCTGCACTGACGGACATGGTCAGGGCCACAGCAGCGGCGGTAAAGATTTTCATAAGATGTCTCCTCCCAGAGTTTTCAAAATGTCGTGCGCAGCCTCATTGGGCTTGCGTCGAGCATATTTGATAGGATTTGACAGGACGCGGCAACGAATTGTGTCGGTCGTGCGGAAATCGCATTAATATTTATAAATTACAAAGCGTTGAGGAAGTTCCTCGATGTGCTTGCGCAGCACATCATCGCTTTGTGTGCGGGAATCCGCACAGTGAATACCGCGTTTGTGCGGATTTCCACACGCCTTATCGGCGGAAATCTTCTGGCCGAATCCCGTAGCGCGTCAGCTTGTCGTAAAAGGTTTTTCGCGGTAATTTCAGCGCCTCTGCAGCCTCAATTGCGCGCCCGTTGTGACGCCCCAATGCGGCGACCAACAGTGATTTTTCAACCCGCGCGAGCTGCTCTGACAACCCCATTTCGGCAGCTTGGGTCACGTCCTCGGGCATGCCCAACACAAACCGCATGGCGGCACTCATTAAGGATCGCGCGTTTCCGGGCCAATCTTGGGTCATCAGGGCTGCCGCAAATTGCGGTTTAATTTCTGGCGCAGTCAGCCCCGCCTGTTCGCTCGCTAAGGCCACATATTGGCGGAACAACACGGGAATATCCTCCGGCCGTTCGGCCAAAGACGGAATGCGCACCGGCATCACATCGAGACGGTAGAACAAGTCAGCATTCATTTGACCGGCCTGCACAGCCATCTGCAAATCGCCTGTGCTGCCAGCAAAAAGCCGCGTTTGCGCACCGCGTTCCAGCGCCTCAATCAGGGACAATTGCGTGTCAGCGGGCAGTTGCACGATTTCGTCAATGAACAAGCAACCGGTTGCGGCCTCATCGAAGGCGTCGCTCAAAACCGCGGGCGTCATGCCGGACCCGGCACGTTTCACAAACGGCGCTTTTGAGCGCACGGAACTCAGGTGGATCACCTCGGCCACCTTGGAAATACCCGTACCAGGAGCGCCAGTGATCAGCACCTCAGCGTCCAGTTGCGCGACGCGCCGCACGCGGGCGCGCAGGTTGTCTGACAGTTCAGATTGACCGAACAACATCCGCGCAGCAGGGTCGCCGGTTTCGACCAAATGTTTAAGCCTGCGGTTTTCTAAAATCAGCCCACGAGTCTTAAGCGCTTGTTGAAGAACAGCAAGTAAGTCACTGGGTGCACAGGGTTTTTCCAAAAATCCAAACGCGCCTTGCGCCATAGCTTGGACAGCCATGGGAATGTCACCTTCGCCGGTTAACAAGATCACAGGCAGGTCGGGGTCTTGGGCTTTGGCGTAGTCCAAAAGGTGAAAACCATCCCGCCCTGGCATCCGAATATCCGACAAAATGACACCATCAAAATCGGGTGTGATCCGATCCTTGGCCGCAACAAACGAACTGGCTGTGATCGCCTCAAGCTCGGCCAATTCCAGCGTTTGCGCCACAGCGTCGCGGACGGCAGCGTCATCATCAACCAACAAAACCTGGATGCTCACGTGTTATTCCCTTCATCCCAGCGTTCCAGTTGCACGGTGAACATCGCCCCGCTCGGCGTGTTTGCACCGCGAATTTCGCCACCAAAGCTTTGGACGATGCCATAAGAAATCGACAATCCCAACCCCATACCTTCGGACGCGCCGACCTCTTTGGTGGTGTAAAACGGGTCAAAAACCTTGTCGGGCATGTCAATTCCGGGCCCTGTATCACAGATACTGACGACCAGAAGATCACCTTCTTTGATGCTGATTTCAATGGATTTTTCCACGCTTTGATCCATCGCATCCACCGCATTCGATATCAGATTGATAAACACTTGGCTAAGGCGGACTTCTCCGCCGCGCACCCAAATGGGATGATCCGAGCGGGCGTAATTCAAAACGACACCCGCCTGATCCATGCCCGGTTGCATCAGCTCAAGCGCGCTGTCCAGAACTGCCACCAAATCAACCCGCGACAACGGTTCGCTTTCTTGTTTTGCAAACGCGCGCAGGTTTTTGATGATGCGCCCCATGCGTCGTGCCAGATCGGAAATGCGGATCAGGTTTTCGCCCGCACGCTCCGGCTTGCCCCGCTCCATGAATTGCGCGCCGTTTTCCGCAAACGAGCGGATCGCCATCAGCGGTTGGTTCAATTCGTGGCTGATCCCCGCGCTCATCTGCCCCAACGCGCTAAGTTTGCCAGCCTGCACCAAATCAGATTGCGCGCGCGCCAGTGCGGTTTGGGCTTGTTCGCGTTCTTTGGCCTGTGCGCGCAGTTGCGTGTTGGTGTCTTCCAATTCTGCGGTGCGCGCCGCCACGCGCGCCTCTAGCTGGGCGTTCGCCTCGGCCAAAGTGCGGCGTCGTTCTGTGGCCAAAAACAGCAATGCGCCAAACGCGAGGAAAAGGGCTGCCACAGCCGACGCTTGCAGCCGCGCCAAACGACGTGCAGGTCGCACATCCATCAACACTTCGCCGGTAAATCCGATCACCGGCAGTTCGCGTGTGATATGCAGTGCATTTTGCGGCAAATATGGCCCCCACCCAAGTTGCCAAACCTCGAACCGACCTTGAAAGTAACTATCAAAATCAGGAGCTTGCCCAACAGGAGGCACCAAACCCGCCTGCCCCGCAGGTCTGCGCCAAAACACCAGTTCAGAGCGGTTGGAAATGAACACTTCGCCCGCTTGATCCGTGAAAAACACGGCCGGGTTGCCACCGACCCAATCCCATTCGATGCCCGCAATGTTCGCCGCAACAACCACGGCACCGATCACCTTGCTTTGCCCGTCAAACACCGGTGCCGCGTAGTAATATGCGCGCGCAGCAAGCGGTCGACTTAGTCCGTGCGCCCAACCCAACGCGCCCTGCATCGCGCGGCGTACGTATACGGTTTGGCTCAGATCGGCGCCGGCATCGCTGCGTGCCGCCTGAACGACACGCCCTGTTCGATCCACCAACATTACATCTAACGCGGCGGTTTTATCCGCAATATCAAGCAGTAGTGCTTTGACGGATGCCGCATTCTGCCCGCGAATGGCTTGCGTGACTTCGCCGCGATCCGCCGTCAGCACCGATAGTTCGCGGTAGCGTTGCAACTGCCCTGTCAAACGGTCGCTGGCCAAGGCCAGATCGACAGCGCCCTGCCGCGCCAGTTGGGTCAGCGCCTGCACATATCCATAGCGCCAAACGCCGCCTGACACGGCCGCCACCAGCGCCAAAAACGCCAATACGATCACTAATCTGTTGAAAACACCGCGCCCCATGATCGCATCCTATCAAACTGTGCCTTGCAAATACCAGCGCGCATACGCTTTGGTGGTTGCCATGAAAGAGCTGTCAAAATCACCGACCGATCCTGCGTTTGTGCAAGACCCTTATGCATTTTACGACCACGCCCGCACACAGGGGCCCATCGTGTTTTGGAAAGACTACGGGATGCTTGCCGCCTTTGATCATGCCACGGTTCACGCGCTTTTGCGTGATCGCCGGTTGGGGCGCGAGGTTCCGCTCGATCAGCGCAAGCCTGTGCCGGACCACCTGCAAGCCTTTGATGCGGTTGAGAAACATTCGATGCTAGAGAAAGAAGGTGACGGGCACCGGCGTTTGCGTGGCCTTGTTTTGCGCGCCTTTACCTCGCGCCGGATCGCCGCGCTGCATGATGATGTCACTGAAATCTGCGCCGAACTGATCGCGGATTTTCCTGATGCGCCCTTTGATCTGATCCCTGCCTTTTGTACCCAAGTGCCCGTACGCGTGATTGCCCGCCTTTTGGGGGTTCCCGAGGATCGCAGCGCCGATTTACTACGCTGGTCCAACGCAATGGTCGCGATGTATCAATCCAACCGCAGCCGCCAGATCGAAGACGCCGCAGAAATTGCCGCCCGCGAATTCGCGACGTTTTTGCGCACCTACATCGAAACACGACGTGACGATCCGCGTGACGATCTGATCACCCATCTGATTGCCGCAGAAGAGGATGGCACAAAACTGTCCACGGACGAACTGATTGGCACCTGTGTTTTGCTGTTGAATGCGGGACACGAGGCCACCGTGCATTCGCTGGGCAACGCTATCAAAACGTTGGTGGAACACGGAAAAACAGGTGCCTGCCTGGAACCTGGCCGGATCGCAAACATCGTCGAAGAATTGCTACGCTACGATCCGCCCCTGCATATTTTCACCCGCTATGCCTGTGAAGACATTGACGTTTTAGGTCACACTCTCAGAAAAGGGCAACAGATTGCATTGGTGCTTGGGGCAGCGGGGCGTGACCCTGCGCTTTGGCCAAATGCGGATCATTTTGCCCCCAATCACAACGCCAAAGCACATCTGGCCTTTGGCGGCGGTGTGCATTTTTGTGTCGGGGCCCCTTTGGCGCGGCTAGAGCTGCAGATTGCACTGCCAATGCTGTTTGCGGCATTGCCGGATTTGACGTTCCCCGCCCAGCCAACATTCGCAAACAGCTACCATTTTCACAAATTGGAAACTCTGATTGTGACGCCCTAAAGCGGCAGCATCGTTGTCGATTTGATCTGTTCCATCGACAAAAGCGCCGTGACGTTGTGCACCCGCACTTCTGAAATCAGCGCTTGGTAGAACGCGTCGTACGCCCGCGCATTCTGAACGCGCACCTTCAGAATATAGTCGATGTCGCCGGCCAAACGGTGCGCTTCTTGCACTTCGGGGCGGTCTTGCAGGGCCTTCAGAAACTTCGCCTGCCACTCGGCCTCGTGTTCTGACGTGCGGATCAAAACAAAGAAACACGCCTCGAATCCCAGCGCCTCTGCATCCAGATACACCGTCTGCTGACCGATCACCCCGGCCTCGCGCAATTTGCGGATGCGATTCCACACTGGCGTCTTGGAACTGCCCACAGCTTTGGCGATTTCGTCCAAAGATTGGCTGGCATCGCGTTGCAGCTCCGAGAGGATTTTCCGATCTGTTTCGTCAATACGAACGCTCATTCGCCTGTTCCTTTGATTTCTACGATTTCGTTCCTTTTGACCACTCAATCGGAACAAACATCCTTATCAGCGCCAGCCTATGGCGTATTTGCGGGAATATTTCCTATATTGAGGGTCAAGTCAAACGACATCGAGGCGACACCCATGGACCATTTTCCGATCTTTGTTGCGACATCCGGCCGACGCATTGTGCTGTCTGGTGGTGGCGACGCGGCCTTGGCCAAATTGCGCTTGTTGCTCAAGACCAAGGCGAACATCTCGGTCTTCACCCCAAAACCTGCGTCCGAGATTGTGCAATGGGCCGCTACCGGAAAACTGACTTTGATCAAACGCGCGATGGAACCCGGTGATGCCATGTGCGCCGTGCTGTTTTACGCAGCAGATGAGGATTCGGTCGAGGACGCGCGTACAAGTGCTATCGCAAATGCCGACGGCGCGTTGGTTAATGTGGTCGACAATCTTGCGGACAGCCAGTTCATCACGCCTGCCATCGTTGACCGTGATCCGGTCACCATCGCCATCGGCACCGAAGGGGCTGCACCCGTTCTTGCCCGCGCGATCAAGGCGGATCTCGAAGAACGCCTGCCCGCAACGCTTGGCACACTGGCACGCATCGGCAAAACATTTCGCAAGATGTCGTATTCTCTACCATTCGGGCGCGCACGCCGCGATTTCTGGCGCGACTACTACTTTAACGCCGGTCCAAAGGCGATTGCCGATGGGGTCGATGCCGTGCGCCCTGCCTTGGACGACTTACTGAACGCGCACCTTGCCCGTGACGCCCGCGAAGGTCACATCGCCTTTGTCGGTGCTGGCCCCGGTGATCCCGAATTGCTGACACTCAAGGCCCGCCGCGCGCTGGATGAGGCAGACGTGGTGATCTACGACCGCCTGATCTCCAAAGAAATCCTCGAACTCGCCCGTCGCGAAGCCATCATGCTGGACGTGGGTAAAGAAGGCTTTGGCCCCTCGACATCCCAAGACACAATCAACGATTTACTCGTTGAACACGGCGCAAGCGGCGCACAAGTGGTGCGTTTGAAATCCGGCGATGCGACTGTCTTTGGACGTCTCGACGAAGAACTGGACGCCGTAACCGCGGCAGGGATCGGCTGGCACATTGTGCCCGGTATCACCGCGGCTTCTGCTGCCGTTGCCTCGATCGGGCAAAGCCTGACAAAACGCGGGCGCAACGCCTCGGTCCGCTTTCTGACCGGTCACGACATGCAAGGGTTTGCGGATCACGATTGGGCCGCACTTGCCGCCCCGAACGAAGTCGCCGCAATCTACATGGGCAAGAAATCTGCCCGTTTTGTCCAAGGTCGCCTGATCATGCACGGCGCGGATCAAAACACACCAATCACGGTCATCGAAAACGCCTCACGCCCCAATCAACGCGTATTGTCCACGACGTTGGCGCATCTGCCGACCGATCTGGCCGATGCCAACATGACTGGCCCTGCCCTCACATTCTACGGCCTTGCACCGCGCGACGCATCCGAGGCCGCCGCAACACTCATCACCCGGGAATTTGCATAATGCCAAAGCCGTTCACACCCAAAGTTGTCACCGCAAACGATCTGCTGATCGGCGACGTCATCTATCAAACAATCAGCGGTTGGTCGCGTAATTTGAACGATGCCGAAGTTCTAACTGATGAAGCACACGCCGATCTGCGTAAAATTGAGGCAACCCAACAGATCAACGAAGTCGTTGGGGTTTATTTCATGGACATCGACGCCTCATCCGCCGACGCTTTACAAACGAAACACTTTCGCGAAGCATTCCGCGCCAAGGGCCCCTCCAACTACGCCCACGGCAAGCAAACTGCCCAAACAGAGGTTTCCTAAGATGTATCAATATTCAGAATTCGACACCGACTTCATCGCCTCGCGCAACGCCCAGTTCCGTGCGCAGGTTGAACGCCGTATCGACGGCTCTCTGACCGAGGATGAATTCAAACCCCTGCGTTTGATGAACGGCCTGTATCTGCAATTGCACGCCTACATGCTGCGCGTTGCCATTCCGTATGGCACGCTGAACAGTGCCCAAATGCATGTTTTGGCTGACATTTCCGAAAAGTTCGACAAAGGTTACGGTCACTTTACCACCCGTCAAAACATCCAGTACAACTGGCCTGAGCTGCGCGATGTCCCTGACATGTTGGACGCGTTGGGCGCGGTTGGCATGCACGCCATCCAGACCTCTGGCAACACAATCCGCAACGTAACAGCGGACCATTTTGCAGGTGCTGCGGCCGATGAAATCGCCGATCCGCGCCCGGTGGCCGAGCTGATCCGCCAGTGGTCAACAGATCACCCGGAATTCCAGTTCATGCCGCGTAAATTCAAAATTGCTATCACCGGATCACCAAATGACCGCGCCGTCACGCGCGCCCATGACATTGGGTTGCGCATGGTTGAAAAAGACGGTCTTGCCGGTTTTGAGGTCCTTGTGGGCGGTGGTCTTGGCCGCACGCCGATGATCGGAAAGGTCATCACTGACTTCTTGCCGCAAGAAGACTTGTTGCCTTATCTCGAGGCCATCGTGTCCGTCTGGAACCAGATCGGTCGCCGCGACAACAAGTATAAAGCGCGCATCAAAATCACTGTGCACGAGCATGGCATTGACGAAATTCGCCGCCTTGTGGACGACCGCTTTGCGGTCCTGAAATCGACGTTTACGGGAATCGATCAACAGCTGCTTGCGCATTTTGTTGACCAGTTTGCCGCGCCGGAATTCGTGACAAAGTCCGAAGCGACGTTCAAAGACGCCTATCACCGCGATCCGATTTTCCGGTCTTGGGCCGACACCAACATCACGCCGCACAAGGCCGATGGGTACGCGATTGTGTCGATCAGTCTCAAGAAACACGGGGCCACGCCGGGGGATGCATCTGCGATCCAGATGCGCTTGATGGCAGAGCTGGCCAAACGCTTTGGCCATGACGAATTGCGCATCAGCCACGAGCAAAACGTGATTCTGCCGCATGTCCACAAATCCGATCTGCCGTCGATCCATGCCGCGCTCAAGGCGCAGGATCTGGCGACTGCAAACATCGGCCTGATCAGCGATATTATCGCCTGCCCCGGTATGGATTATTGCGCGCTTGCAACCGCCCGTTCGATCCCGATTGCGCAAGAAATCGCCACACGATTTGACGAACTCAAATTAGAACACGAGATTGGGAATTTGAAAATCAAGATTTCGGGGTGCATCAACGCATGTGGACATCACCACGTTGGGCACATCGGAATTTTGGGTCTCGATCGTGCGGGTGTTGAAAACTACCAAATCACGTTGGGTGGTGATCACACTGAAACCGCCGCCGTTGGCGAGCGTGCAGGACCTGGATTTTCAGCAGACGAGATTATCCCGGCGGTGGAACGTATCGTAACCACCTACCTTGACTTGCGAAATGAGGGCGAAGAATTTCTTGCAACTTACCGCCGTCTTGGTCTCGCCCCGTTCAAGGCTGCGCTTTATCCAGAGGCACAGGCTAATGCTGCATAGACCATCACACCCTTTCAGAGCGTCGGACACTTCACTTGTCGGTTCGCCCTCGGGCCGCCTTCGAGGGCGCATTGCCCGTCTGAACGCGCAATATGCCCATTCGGGCGCAACCGAAGTGTTCACGGCCGCCATGAGTTCTTTCAAAAATCTGGCCATGGTGTCCAGTTTTGGCGCGGATTCGGTCGTTCTGTTGCATTTGGCCGCGCAAATAGACAAGGATATCCCTGTTCTTTTTATCGACACAGAGCTGCTGTTTGACGAAACCCTGCGCTATCAGGTTCGGGTGTCACGGATGCTGGGCTTTACCAATGTGCGCGTGCTGCGCGCATCGGATTTGCACAAAAACGACCCTGGCAACCAGCTGCACAAAACCGATCCGGACGCCTGCTGTCACTTGCGCAAAACCGTGCCTTTGAATGCCGCGCTGGGTGAATTTGACGGTTGGATCAGTGGCCGCAAACGCCATCAATCGGGCACCCGTGCGCGGTTGAACATGTTCGAAGTCGAAGACAGCACGCAGCGGATCAAGGTCAATCCCCTTGCGTTGTGGAACAGCGACGACATGCGCCGCTACATGAACGCCACCCAATTGCCGCGCCATCCGCTGGTGGCAAAAGGCTATCCATCCATCGGCTGTGAACCCTGCACAACGCCTGTAGCCGAGGGTGAAGATCCGCGCGCAGGGCGCTGGCGTGAAACGGAAAAAGAAGAATGTGGCATCCATTTTGTCGATGGCAAAATGGTCCGCTCAGGAGAACCGACATGAGCATTATCGTCAATGACACAGGATTTACCCCCGACACATGGGAGCAAGGTTACGCTGCATTTGGCGACGCTGCCAACGACGTGCAGGCCTTGGACATTCCGTCTGACACGGACCCTGCCGACATCGCTTTGACGCCCTGTTTGCAGATGATCCGCGTGGATTTCCCAAGTTTTGCTGACGGGCGCGGCTTTACCATTGCGCGCATGTTGCGCCTTGCGGGCTACACTGGTCGGTTGCGTGCGCGGGGTCATATCATCTCTGATCAATACGCCATGGCGCGGCGCGCGGGCTTTGACGAGGTTGAAATCACCCAAGACATGGCCGCCCGCCAACCCCAGGCCCAATGGCAATTCCGTGCCAATTGGAAGGCCAATGATTACCAAGCCCGTGTGCGTGGTTAGGTTGCGCGGCTGAACGCCACATCGCTATTTTTCGAAAACCACTGTTCAACAACGTTTGAACAGTCTAAAACTGTTAGTGTACAAACAATGACTGAAGCTTTGCCCGTGAACGATACATCTGCCGTAAAAGTCCCGACCCTACCCGATGCGCAAACCGTAACTGCGGTGAAACATTGGACGGATCACCTGTTTTCATTCCGCGTGACGCGCCCTGCGTCGTTGCGTTTCCGCTCTGGCGAATTCGTGATGATCGGATTGATGGGCGACCCACACCCTGAAACGGGCAAGCAAAAACCACTGCTGCGCGCCTATTCCATCGCCTCGCCCGCGTGGGATGAAGAGCTGGAGTTTTACTCGATCAAGGTCCAGGACGGCCCGCTGACGTCGAAATTGCAGCACATCAAGGTCGGTGACGAGCTGATCTTGCGCCCCAAACCCGTTGGCACATTGGTGCATGACGCGTTGTTGCCCGGCAAACGGATCTGGTTTTTCTCGACCGGCACGGGCTTTGCCCCCTTTGCGTCCTTGTTGCGCGAACCGCAAACCTACGAGGACTACGACGAGGTCATCATCACCCACACCTGCCGCGATGTGGCCGAGCTGGAATACAGCCGTCAGCTGATCGAAAACCTGAAATCAGACGAGCTGATGCAGGAATTGATCGGCCCCGAGAACCTCGCAAAAATCCGCTATTATCCAACGACAACGCGCGAAGACAGCCCAAAAATGGGCCGCATCACCACGTTGTTGCAGGACGGAACCGTGTTCAAAGACCTCGGGATTGACGGCATGTCAGCGGACACAGACCGCGCGATGGTCTGCGGATCGATGGGTTTGAACACCGACATCAAAGTGATCCTCGAAGGCTTTGGCCTAGAGGAAGGCGCGAACTCTGATCCCAAGCACTACGTGGTCGAAAAAGCCTTCGTCGGCTGATTTTAGGCCGGGTCCAAGGGCACGCCTTGAACCGTGATGCGGTGCATCAGGCGGGCGTGTCCTGAATAATCTGCGGTCGCGTAATGCTGCACCAGTCGGTTGTCCCAAATTGCCACCATGCCCGGTTCCCAAACCACCCTTGCCGTGAAAATCGGCTGGGTGACAAAGGCGTAGAGATAGGCGAGCAGCGGCGCGCTTTCCTCAACGCTCCAGCCTTCAAAGTGCGTGGTGAAATCACCGTTGACGTAGACGCACGGCGCGCCTGTGACGGGGTGCTTGATGATTGCTGGATGCAACACGGGATCGCGAAACGCGTCTTGCGCGCTGTCGATCCCGACCTTGCTGTCCGCAAAACTGCCGTCCGAATGCCACGCCTGCACACCGTTCAGCATCTTGCGCAGACCGGGTGACAATGCCGCACAAGCCGCTGACATTGAAGCAAAATGTGTGTCCCCGCCAAAGGGTGGCAGGGTTTGCGTGCTCAGGATCGAACACATCGCAGGTGCTGCGTCATAGGAATGATCGGTGTGCCACGTGCCGCCAATTACCGCCGCCTGCTCGGGCGTTGTACGGACCTCGGCGATCATCGGGTGGGTGGCGACAGGCGTGAAGAAACGGTTCACATCGATGGGCCCGAAAAATTCCGCCAGCGTGATGTGTGCCTCAGGGCTCAGGTGCTGGTCCGGCATAACGATGACGCCGTGTTCGAACAGGGCCGCACGCATCTGTTCCAACGCGCTTTGGGTGGCCGTTTCGAGGCGCACGCCGGTTAAGCGCGCACCGCAATGCCCCGCCATTTTGTCGATGGTCCAATTGGTCATATTCCCCCCCTGCCTACAGGCCCGAAGTTTGGCAAAGAATATCCACCGCGCAAGCAAAAACCGCGCCCCCGTTCTGGGGACGCGGCTTAAATCCTAGCTGGTTGGCGTGGCTTACAGGCCGACGGCCGCTTTGATTTTGTCCAGAACGCCTTGCAGCACTTCAGGATTGTCTTTGGCTTTGTCCAACGCTGTTTTCAGAGCTGTCTTTTGGAACGCGCCCAATTCAGAACCGTCGATCATCTCGGAGACTTTTTCCAAGTTGAAGCCGTCAACTGTCAGCAATTCAGCCATGTCGCCTGTGCCTTCGGTTGCTGCGGCGGTCGCAGTTTCCGCTGTCGCGTCGGCCGCTGCGGTTGCAGTGTCGGTGGCCGCGTCAGTTGTGGCTTCTGCTGCTGCCGTTGCGGTGTCTGTCGCCGCTTCGGTTGTCGCGTCTGCTGCTGCGGTTGCCGTGTCTGTCGCCGCTGTTGTCGTGTCCGTTACAGCGTCGGCGGCTGCCGTTGCGGTGTCAGTTGCGGTTTCAGTCACAGCTTCGGCAGCACTTGTTGCAGTATCAGCTGCTGCGGTTGCAGTGTCTGTCACCGCATCAGTTGCTGCTGTTGCTGTGTCCGTTGCAACGTCGGCAGCCGCGGTGGCTGTGTCGGTTGCCGTTTCGACAGCTGCTGCGGCTGTGTCTGTCGCTGCATCTGCTGTGGCAGAGGCCGCTTCGGTCGCTGTATCAACGGCGGCTGTTGCAGTGTCTGTCGCTGCATCTGCTGCTGCAGTTGCCGTGTCCGTCGCGGTTTCGACTGCGGCTGCTGCCGTGTCTGTGGCCGCGTCAGTTGCTGCTGCCGCTGTGTCGGCAACCGCGTCTGCTGCTGCAGTTGCTGTGTCTGTGGCTGCATCAACCGCTTCGCCTGCGGTTTCAGCAACAGCATCGGCTGCGTCAGCGGCGGTGTCTGCTACTGCTTCGACCGCGTCAGAAGCTGCGTCAACCGCACCCTCAACAGTGCCTTCGGCTGTTTCAACTGCGGCGCCTACGGCGTCAGATGCGCTTTCCAGAATTTCTGGTGCTTTGACAGCTTCGGCCGCATCATTCATGACTTCTTTTGGGCTTTGGCCCGAATACAACATGTAACCGCCACCTGCGACTACGGCTGCAACTACAATCCACAACAGATTTTTCATCAATTTGTCCCCTCAGACTGGATCAAAGGCAATCAAACGCCTCTGTTTCTTCTCCTGTGTCAGATGCGCCGCGCAATCGGAAGGTGCAAGGGGGAAAATCACGCAAATCAGCGCATCCTAGCTGATTTTGCCGCTTGCGCAGTGTGTTAGGTCAGTTTAACTTGCCTTCTCGATATATGCCAATAACCAAAGGACGAAAGCCATCGCTCGCAGACCTCATAACGCGCCGCCACAACGTGATACCGGCCCGCGCATCAACGATAAAATCCGCAACGCCGAGATCCGCCTGATTGGCGCAGATGGCGAAAATGTCGGTGTCGTAACGCCAACCCGTGCTATGGAAATGGCAGAAGAAGCCGGACTTGATCTGGTTGAAATCTCGCCCAACGCCAACCCGCCCGTATGCAAAATCATGGACTTTGGCAAGTACAAGTACGAGACGCAAAAGCGCGAATCCGAGGCCCGCAAGAAACAGAAGATCATTGAGATCAAGGAAGTAAAATTCCGTCCGAACACGGACACCAATGATTACGAAGTCAAGATGCGCAACGTCTACAAGTTCCTGGAAAACGGCGACAAGGTAAAGATCACCTTGCGGTTTCGTGGCCGCGAAATGGCGCACCAGAACTTGGGTCGCGAACTGCTAGAGCGGGTTGCCGAGGACACCAAAGAGGCCGGCAAAGTGGAGAACTTTCCAAAGATGGAAGGCCGCCAGATGGTCATGCTGATTGGGCCGTTGCCAAAATAAGTAAGCGCCGAAATCATCACATAATTTGATACAAAAAAGGCCCCGCGATTTTCGCAGGGCCTTTTTTCGTTTGTGTTGATGACCTTAGCCCGCAGCGTTTACCGCCCGTTTGGTCATCACAGCACACAAATGCGCGCGGTAGTCGCCCGATCCGTGCAGATCACCGATCATGCCGTCACCGGGCAGGCTCAGACCGTCAAGTGCGGAGGCTGCGAAGTTTGCAGACAAGGCCGCTTCGGCGTCGGTCCAGCGGAATACGCCGCCCTCGGATGCACCCGTGATCGCCACGCGCACGCCGTCGGCGTATTTTGCGACAAACACACCCACAAGCGCAAAGCGCGACGCAGGTTGCACGAATTTCTGGTAATTCGCGGCTTGTGGCACAGGGAAACGCACCTCGGTGATGATCTCGCCTTCGTTCAAGGCCGTGTCGAACATGCCTTGGAAATAGTCGTCTGCCACGATTTCGCGCGTGTTGGTTTTGATGACCGCGCCCGAGGCCAAGGCCGCAGCCGGATAGCACGCAGACGGGTCGTTGTTCGCCAATGATCCGCCGATTGTGCCGCGATTGCGCACCGCAGGATCACCGATATGGCTGGCGAGGTCCGCCAGTGCCGGATAGACACCCGCGCCCGCAGCCACTGCGCCGTGGGTTGTCGCACCGCCGATGCACAGCGATCCGTCATCGCCGGTGCAGATGCCCTGCATTTCGGAAATACCCGTCAGGCTGACCAATGTCGCAGGGCTCGCGAGACGTTGTTTCATCGTCGGGATCAGCGTTTGACCGCCGCCCAACGCTTGGGCCTCTTCGCCGCCCAATGCCGCAACCGCATCCGCGATCGTGTCCGGCTTTTCAAATTCAAAGTTGTACATTTTGTTGTCCTTTCGTCAGCACATCAAAAACGGTTCCGTTTTCTAGAGTGCCAAATAATCCTTGGAGGCCCGAGAGTTACCCCTCGGACGCACCGTTACTCAGGCGTTGTTGATCGCATTCCAGACGCGGTCCGGCGAAAGCGGCATGTCGATGTGTGCCACCTTTTTGCCGCCCGAATTCAACGCATCAATCACCGCATTCACCACCGACGGAGGTGAGCCAATCGCGCCCGCCTCGCCGCAACCTTTGACGCCCAACGGGTTGTGCGTGCAGGGTGTTTGGCAGGAATGATCGACCGCATAGAACGGCAAATCATCCGCGCGCGGCATGGCGTAATCCATGTAAGACCCCGTCAACAATTGGCCGTTGTCGTCGTACGAACAGCCCTCGAGCAGGGCTTGGCCCACGCCTTGGGCGATGCCGCCGTGCACTTGGCCAGACACGATCATCGGGTTGATGACGTTGCCAAAATCATCTGCCGCCGAGAACCGTTCGATCGTGACTTTGCCAGTGTCTGGATCAACCTCGACCTCGCAGGCATAGGCCCCTGCGGGGTAGGTAAAGTTGGACGGATCGTAGAACGCGGTTTCTTCTAACCCCGGTTCGATTTCTTCCAGCGGGTAGTTGTGCGGCACGTAGGCGGCCAATGTCACGTCACCCCAAGCGACGGATTTATCCGTGCCAGCAACGCTGAAAACGCCGTCCTTCAGTTCCACATCCATGTCGGATGCTTCCATCAAATGCGCCGCGATTTTCTTGGATTTTGCGATGATTTTTTCCGTCGCGCGCACCATGGCAGAGCCACACACCGCGAGGCTGCGTGATCCGTAAGTGCCCATTCCGAAAGGGATTTTGGACGTGTCGCCGTGCACGATGTCGATCTGATCCTCTGGGATACCGATCATTTCAGCGACAACTTGCGGAAAGGACGTCTCGTGCCCTTGCCCGTGGCTGTGTGCGCCAACCATCACCGAAATCGAGCCTGTCGCGTTCACACGCACAGTGGCCGCGTCGTACAGACCAGCGCGCGCACCAAGCTGCCCGACCAGGTTCGACGGCGCGATGCCGCAAGCCTCGATGTAGTTGTTGATGCCAAGGCCACGCCATTTGCCTTTGGCCTCGGATGCTTTGCGGCGGGCGTCAAAGCCTGCGAAATCACCGATTTCGATCAGCTTGTCCATTGTCGCATGGTAGTCACCGGTGTCGTATTCCACGGCCACAGGTGTCGCGTAAGGGAATTCAGTGACGTAGTTTTGACGACGCAAATCAATCGGATCAACACCCAATTCGCGCGCGGCCATGTCGATGACACGCTCGATCTGGTAGGTCGCCTCGGGGCGCCCAGCGCCGCGGTAGGCATCAACCGGAACCGTGTTGGTGAACACCGCTTTGACGTTCACGTAGATCAGCGGCGTTTTGTAGTTGCCGGCCATCAGCGTGCCATGCAGCCACGTGGGAACCGACGATGCGAAGGTCGACAAATACGCGCCCATGTTGGCGTGTGTGTCTGTGCGCAGAGCGACAAAATTGTTGTCCTTGTCCAGCGCCAATTGGATCGTGGTGACGTGGTCACGGCCATGGGCGTCTGACATGAAAGCCTCTGAACGCGACGAGGTCCATTTGACCGGACGATTGCAGGCTTTGGCGGCGAATGTGCAGAACGCTTCTTCTTGGTAGTGAAAGATTTTGGTGCCAAAACCGCCGCCCACATCGGGAGCAACCACACGCAGTTTATGTTCAGGAATGCCCAGAACAAACGCGCCCATCAGCAGGCGAATAACGTGCGGGTTTTGCGAAGTTGTGTACAGCGTGTGCTGATCGTCCGCGCGGGAATAATCGCCCAGCGCCACGCGTGGCTCCATCGGGTTGGCAACCAGACGGTTGTTCACCAGATCAAGGGTCGTGACGTGATGCGCAGTTTCAAACGCAGCGTCTGTGGCGGCTTTGTTTTCTTCAACAAACCCCCAATCGTAGCATAGGTTCGATGTCAGATCGTCGTGGACCTTGGTGGCCCCGTCTTTGAGCGCGTCCTTCATGTTTACGACGGCCGGTAGCTCGGAAATATCCACAACGATGGCTTCGGCGGCGTCGCGGGCCTCTGCTAGGCTTTCGGCGACAACGGCTGCGATCGGTTCGCCGACGTGGCGGACTTTGCCTTCGGCCAGAACCGGATGGCGGGGTTCTTGCATCGGCGCGCCGTGCTTGTCGGTGACTTCCCAACCGCACGGAATTGACCCAACGGCTTCGAAATCAGCGCCGGTAAAGATCTGCACAACGCCGGGCATGGATGCCGCAGCAGAGGTGTCGAGGGAATTGATTGTTCCGTGTGCAATGTCCGAGCGCAGGAAGAACACGTGGGCCTGGCCGCGCATGTTCATGTCGTCTGTGTAATTGCCGGCTCCGGTTAGAAACCGAATGTCTTCGCGCCGCTTGCTGCTGGCGCCGATACCGCTTTTGATGTCACCGTCTTTTGGCATGGTTTTGCTCCCTATGTCGGGTGGATCAAGATCCACCTTACAGTTTGGTCTGGCTCAAGGCGGCCGAAACGCCGCCTTTCCATGATGTCGGATGTTGCTGCGGCGGACCAAGGTCCACCTTACCCTCCCCAGGGTTTGAACGTGGCTGGATTATTCTGCGGCGAGCGCAGTTACGTCCTGACCAGAGGCGGCCAAAATAGCCTTGATGATGTTGTGATAGCCTGTGCAACGGCAAATATTGCCCTCGAGGTGCTCACGAATTTCTTGCTCTGATGGCTTGGGGTTGTCTTTCAACAACGCCGCAGTTGTCATCACCATTCCCGGTGTGCAGAACCCGCATTGCAGGCCGTGGTGATCTTGAAACGCCTGCTGGATCGTGTTTAGCGTGCCATCCGGCGCGGCTTGTCCTTCGATGGTTGAAACCTCAGCGCCTTCCGCCTCGGCTGCCAGCATCGTGCAGGATTTCACCGCAACGCCGTCTACGTGCACAACGCACGCGCCGCATTGGCTGGTGTCGCACCCAACGTGCGTCCCCGTCAGAAATAGGCTGTCGCGCAGAAAGGATGACAACAGCGTGCGCCCTTCGACCTCTCCGGACGCGGCTTTGCCATTCACGGTCATTTTGACCTGAGCCATAGTTCTCTCCCTTGTTATTTTTAGACTTCTTGATCAGAGTTAAGCATGGCAATGCGCACATGAGAACCAAAAACTTCGCTGTTTAAGCGAGTTGTTACTTTATCCCGCTCTTGCGCCGCTACGTCACGGATGTGCTGCGCGGTTGCGGACGCGTCGGGATTTCCTTGAGCAGACCACCCACGCCCATGGCCGCGATGTCGCCTTGGGTCAGGGTCAAACCGCAGATCAACCGCTCTAGCACCCAGTCAGCCCCATTGAGCGCAGGCGAGCGTGCGCAGCCCGGCAATCCGATCACAGGTTTGTCGCCTAAGGTGCCGAAAAACAGCAGGTTTCCAGGATCAACAGGCATGCCGAACCCTGTAACAGTGCCCCCCGCCTCGCGCAGCGCCTGCGGCCCCACGTCTAACGGATCTGAGGTGGCCGAGGCGGTCAGCACAAAGATCACCTCGCCAACGGCGTCCCTGATCGCCTGCGCCAAAGGCTGTTCGCTATGCGCCGTCACACAGCGATCCGACAACACCAGCCCCATACGATGCAGTCGCCCCGTTAGCGCGTTGCGCCCCTTTTCTGAAGGGCTGTCAGTGCCAACTTGTGTTTCGATCAACGTCGCTGACCCAAATGTCGGGGCCTGCACGCGGATCGCATTGCGGGCCGCTGTTTGCGCCGTTTGCAAAGCGATCTCAGCCACGCCGTAGGCGATGATCTTGATCGTGGCGATCATGCTGTTGGCGTCCGTGCGATGGAACGGTGCAACGGTGGCGATGGTGATCATCGGGTCAACCGCGTTCAGCGCGTGGATCGCAGCCTCGTCAAGAACACAGACCCCTGCATGCAACGCATAGAGGTTCACGCGCCCTGCCCCGGCGGCTGAAATCCGCAGCCCCAATGCGGCCGCGTCAGGTGCGATGGCATGGGCAAGCCGCGTGGCCGCTTCGTTTTCTTCGACGTCGCCGTGTTCAAGCTGCGCCACCACAATTGTGTCATGCCCGCCCCGCGCCAAATCACGCAGGTGAGCGGCCTTTAGCACCGTACCTTTGGGCACACGGTAGTGCGCATCGCCCGTCGCGGTCATGGAATGTGCTAGAATGGTGCCTGCAGCCTCGGCAATCGGCACCGCGCCGAATTTCATGGCATTTGCCGCAGGGTCTGGATCATCGCGCCAAGTATCGACACTGCGATTTCTTGGGGGCTGCTGGCACCGATGTCTAAACCAACGGGGCCGTTGATGCGCGCAAGTGTGGCGGCCTCGAACCCGTCCGCGGCAAGCCGTTCCAGTCGCTTTGCGTGGGTCCGTTTTGACCCCAAGGCACCGATGTAAAACGCACCCGACCTTAGGCCAACGTGCAGGGCCGGATCGTCCAGTTTTGGATCATGGGTCAGCAACACCAAGGCGGTGCGCGCATCAAGACCAAAGGTCGCTAAGGCGTCGTCCGGCCAATCCTCGATCACGGTTTCACCGGGAAAACGCGCCTGCGCGCCAAAAGCCCCGCGCGGGTCGATCACAACCGGATCAAAGCCAGCGATACGGGCCATGGGCATCAACGCTTGGGCGATGTGAACGGCGCCGACAATGGCAAGGCGTAGCGGCGGATTGTGGATCGCAACAAAAGTTTGGCCATCTTCTTCAAAGCCCGAGCGGTCCTTGGCGAAGCGTTCGGTGTAGCCGTTTTCAACCAAACGACGCGCGCCTGTGGCGATGTTGACCTCGTAGGCGGACGGCGTTCGGGTTGCGCGGGCGGCCACCAGATCGGCCAGCATTTGCTCAGGCATCCCGGCACCAACGGGTTCAACGTAGATTTTGATCGTGCCGCCGCAGGCCAGACCAACCGCAAAGGCGTCACCGTCACTAATCCCGTATTCCAAAACGCGCGGTTTGCCGTCTTGCAACGCCTCGATCGCCTCGACAACCACGGCACCCTCGACGCAGCCCCCTGAAACGGAGCCTTGCATTTGCCCTTCGGCGTTCACCACCAATTGCGCGCCTACGCGTCGCGGCGCGCTGCCCCACGTCTGAATGACTGTGGCCAACGCCGCACCTTTGCCCGCGCGGTGCCAGCCCAGTGCGTGTTCCGGTATGTTTTCGAACAGATCCATGGTGTGGTGCCCCCTTGCGCCCCACCTTAAAGGTCATTCAAAGCGGCGCAATGGTCCAACTGACTTGCACAACGGCCAAAGCCCGCCTAAATCTGTCAGGCAATTCCAATGACCGGAGCACCTCAGCCCATGCCGATGCAGGCCCACGACATCGAAGCCCTGATCCGCGAGACGTTCCCGTCCGCAAAGATCACCATCACGGACCTTGCCGGCGACGGCAATCACTATGCCGCCGAAGTGATCGACGACAGTTTCAAAGGCAAAAACCGGGTGCAACAACAACGCGCGGTCTACGCCTCGCTTAAGGGCAAAATGGACGGCGCACACGGCGAACTGCACGCACTGGCCCTGACTACAAAGGCGCCGGACTGAACGGCCCGCGCCAAACGCATATTTTATTCAAGGAACACCCACATGACCGACGCTGCAACCCAGATCAAAAACACAGTCACCACCAACGATGTCGTGCTGTTTATGAAAGGCACAAAAGAGATGCCGCAATGTGGCTTTTCCAGCCGCGTGGCTGGTGTGCTAAACTATATGGGCGTTGAATTCGCTGACGTGAACGTGTTGGCAGACGACGCGCTGCGCCAAGGGATCAAGGATTATTCCGACTGGCCAACAGTGCCGCAGCTGTACGTCAAAGGCGAATTTGTTGGTGGCTGCGATATCATCACAGAAATGACGTTGTCAGGCGAGTTGGACACTCTGTTCACGGACAACAGCGTCACGTTTGATCAGGACGCTGCGGATAAAATTCGCGAAGCCAACGGCTAATCAACGGGGTTTGGGGCTTTGCCCCTCGCGCGTTCCGCGCTCACCCCAGAGTATTTGTGATCAGAACAATGGCAATGGTAAGGTGCGGGTGTCCCGCACCTTTTCGCGTTTTAGGTCGATGTTTTCTCGTCAACTTCTGCGGCCAGTGCTTCGGCACGTGCTGCGATTTCGGCCAGCGTGTCTGTGACAGCATCTGGCACCACCGGCACTTCGATACGCAGTGGTTCCGGCGCTGCCGCGTTTTTGAGGCCTTCAAGTTCAGCCTCGCGTTCGTTCAATTTACCGCGCACTTCGTTCACTTGATCCTCAAAGCTTGCGGTTTTATCCGCCAGCATCAGGCCTGCCATCAGCAGCATCCGTGCCTCTGGCATCCGGCCCACTTGGTCTGACAGCACTTGAGCTTCGTCGTCCAGCATTTTGGCAGCGGAGTGCAAATAGTGCTCTTCGCCTTCTTGGCAGGCAACTTCGAACTGGCGGCCACCAATGGTGATTGTGATTTCTGGCATCAGGCATCCTCCCCTGTTGCTGCGCTGTTAACCAAGGGGGTCAGAGCGTCGATAATTACGTTGGTTTCAGACACATCTGCGGCTCGTATGGCGCGTAGGGCTTCTAGTTCGGCCATCATCGATTTGTTGATCAAATGCGGCTCGCCCACACCTGCCTCGTTGGCGGCGCGCAGGGCTTGGTTCGATTGGCGCAGCTCAGCGTTGGCTTTGCGCAGCCTCTGCAGTTCCAAATCGAGTTCTTGGGTGCGTGACGCTGTCGTCTCGGTCGCCTCTTTCAGCGTGCCCAGCTCCTGTTCCTGGCGATCGGTCAAGACCCGCATCCGTTCGGACAGTTGGGCGTTGGCCAATTTCTCATCCTCAAGGGCGCGCGTGACCTCGGCCACATCGCCGCTTGCTGCTCCTGACAACTGCTCCAGCCCGTAGGCCACCCGGTCCATCGCCGCCGTGATCCGGCGCTGAAGCTCTTCTATGTCGTTCATGCTCAATCCTTCGTATCCGTCGCAGCGCCTTTTGGGCACCGCTGCCGCGGGCCATGCGAATCGCCGCGCTTGCGTGTATTTAACCAAGTCTACCTAGATGTATAAAAAATTGCGCCCCCTTTACGATCAACGACTTGGCGCGGGATGCTCATGTAAGGCATGATATCGCGCACGCTGCGACGCCCAGTTCGACTTGATCTTTGGGGCAGCACTGGTATGCAGCCCTAAATGACGCCCAATTTTGCCAAAGGAAGCTGCCCCGTGGATTTAACTGCCCTTCGCACCGCCCATCCTGAACACTGGTCCAAAGCCACAGCCATTCGCGCCCTGACGCTGGATGCGGTTGCGGCCGCCAATTCCGGTCACTCTGGCATGCCAATCGGTATGGCCGATGTTGCTACGGTTCTGTTTGAAAAGCACCTGAAATTTGATGCATCCGCCCCGCATTGGCCAGATCGCGACCGCTTTATTCTGTCTGCCGGTCACGGGTCGATGTTGCTGTATTCGCTGCTACATCTGACGGGCTACGAAGACATGACGTTGGAGCAGATCAAGAATTTCCGCCAGTGGGGTGCAATCACTGCGGGCCACCCTGAATACGGCCACGCGACTGGCATCGAGACAACCACCGGTCCGTTGGGACAAGGTATCGCGAACTCGGTTGGCTTTGCCATGGCCGAAGAAATCCAGCGCGCCACTTACGGCAAAAAAGCTGTCAATCACTACACCTATGTCATTGCTGGCGACGGTTGCTTGATGGAAGGCGTCAGCCAAGAAGCGATCACATTGGCAGGCCGCCACGCGCTGAGCAAACTGATCGTGATGTGGGACAATAACAACATCACCATCGACGGCACAGTTGAATTGTCGGACCGCACAGATCAGGTTTCGCGTTTCAAATCAGCCGGTTGGGCCGTCCTTGAAATCGACGGGCACGATCCTGTCGCCATCGACGCGGCGTTGACCCAAGCCAAAAAAGGCAACAAACCGACGATGATCGCCTGCAAAACCCACATCGCTTTGGGCCACGCAGCGCAAGACACATCCAAAGGCCACGGCGCTTTGACCGACCCCGATCAAATGGCCGCCGCCAAGGCCGCCTACGGCTGGACAACAGACCCGTTTGAGGTGCCTGCAGACGTAAAGTTTGCGTGGGAAGCCATCGGCGCGCGCGGCACTGAAGCCCGCAAAGCATGGGAAGCAGATTTCGAAACCCTGCCCCGTTCCAAGCGCGAAACCTTCGAGCGCGCCTATGCGTTGGACGCCCCGAAAAAGCTGTCGGCCACCGTTAAAGCGTTCAAAAAACAGATGTCCGAAAGCGCGCCGAAACTGGCGACACGAGCGTCTTCTGAAAAGGTTCTCGAAGTTCTGAACCCGATCCTGCCAGAGACCGTTGGCGGTTCTGCTGATTTGACCGGGTCTAACAACACCAAAACATCCGATCTGGGCGTGTTCGACATCGACAGCCGCGATGGCCGCTATGTTTACTGGGGCATTCGCGAACACGGCATGTCGTCCGCGATGAACGGCATGGCCCTGCACGGTGGCATCCGCCCTTACGGCGGCACGTTCATGTGTTTCACCGATTATGCGCGCCCTGCTATGCGTTTGGCAGCCCTGATGAAGATCCCGACAGTGTTCGTGATGACCCACGATTCTATCGGTCTCGGCGAAGATGGCCCAACCCACCAACCGGTTGAGCATTTGGCAATTTCACGTGCGACGCCAAACACTTATGTGTTCCGTCCTGCCGACACGATTGAAACAGCCGAGGCGTGGGAAATCGCGCTGACGACCAAAGAAACGCCGTCTGTTTTGTCCCTGACCCGCCAAGGTTTGCCGACGGTCCGCACCGAGCACAAAACCAAGAATCTGACCGCCCAAGGTGGCTATGTTCTGGCCGACGCAGAGGGTCGCCGTCAGGTGATCTTGATGGCCTCAGGGTCCGAGGTTGAAATCGCCCTTGCCGCGCGTGATCTGTTGCAGTCTGAGGGCATCGGAACCCGCGTTGTTTCAATGCCTTGCATGGAATTGTTCGCCGAACAAGAAGAGACATTTCGCAAGCGCGTTCTGCCCGGTGGTCCCGTGCGTGTCGCCGTTGAAGCGGCCGTGCGTCAAGGTTGGGATCAGTGGTTGCTGGGCGAGCGCGGCAAATCCAACAAGGCAGATTTTGTCGGCATGAGCAGCTTTGGGGCGTCTGCCCCTGCAGGCGAATTGTACGAAAACTTTGGGATTACAGCGGCGAATGTCGCGGCCAAAGCCAAAGCCCTGCTTTGACAAAGGCGAAATGCTGCGCTGTTGGTATCGCCCGACAGCGCAGCAAATATTTTAAAACTTACAACGTTTCTTTTTAGCCAATGCTACAAGAACTTCGTTGCGCTTGTTTGCCGCTTCCAAAGCTTGCTTGGCGTTCTGATAGTTCCCGATCACAGCCGGCCAAAAAATAATGGCTGCAGCGACGTTGGCACCCGAGGCTGTCTGGCCCTTTGCGGCCTGCGCTCGGATTTCTTCCAATTGCGTCAATTGAACTTTGATTTGTTCGCAACTTAACCCGTCGTCTGCCACTGTGCTTGTCTGCACCACCGCAGGAGAAACACAACCTGCCAATAAAACTGCAAGTATTGCAAACGCGCCGCTTGTTCTTTTCATATTCATTCCGCTCCAATTAAGTTCAATCGTTTGTTACAAACCAAGACATTACAAAAAAAATTTAATTTAAAAACAATGCCCTGCACCTATACTGGACCCGTATTCTACCTGACACTAATTGTGTCAAGTGAAATTAGCCTACCCCAAGTTAGTTTCTGCAAAGACTGCACGTCAGATTAATGCAATGGATTTTCTTTTTTGCAGACCCAAAGTCGACCACTATTCCAACACGAAAGGCATTAAGCATTGCGCCCAGCGAACTGCGTCACTCGCAGACGGTGCCTTTGGGCGACAAGATTTGGCAGGGTATCAAACCCTAGCGAACAAACGCTTTGCGCCACAGCGGCGTGATGATTTTTTCGCCCAGCGGGATCAGGGTCAGCCCCAAAGCGACGCCAAATACGCCATCCAATGCCGCTGTGATCACCCATTCGCCAAAGCCAATGAACGCGTCGGGCAAGGTGTGACCGACGGCGTAGGCGATCCTGTGGATTAGGTCATAAACCTGTCCAAATCCCAGCACATCAAGCCCGTGGATGATGATAGATCCGCCGACCCACAGCATCGCGGTGGTGCCGATGACGGTCAGCAGCCACATCACTTGCGGCATCGCCTTGACGACACCGCGCCCCAAGGATCGTGTCGCACCGAGACGCCCATGCGCGGCCATGGCCAGCCCCAGATCGTCCATTTTCACAATCAACGCTACAGCACCGTAGACTGCAAAGGTGATCATGACGGCGACGGCGGCGAGGGTCGCGGCTTCCATCCAGAAATTGCTTTGCGGAATGGCGGCCAGCGCGATGGTCATGATTTCGGCAGACAGGATAAAATCGGTTTTGATCGCGCCCTTGGCTTTTTCTTCTTCCAGATGTGCGGGGTCTTCAACGGTTTCTTCCGCATGCGGATAATCGGTGTGCCCGTGCCCGCCGATCCCGACCGCGTGGGCGATTTTTTCGGCGCCCTCGAAACACAGATAGGCCCCGCCGATCATCAGCAATGGCGTGATCGCCCAAGGCGCAAAAGCAGACAGCGCAAGGCCGGCAGGCAGCAGATACACCAGCTTGTTTTTCAGTGATCCTTTGGCGATGCGCCAGATGATTGGCAGTTCACGATCCGCAGAAAACCCTTGGACGTATTTGGGCGTCACGGCGGCATCATCAATCACCGCCCCTGCCGCTTTGGCCCCGGCTTTGGCCGCCTGCCCGATCACGTCGTCGACCGAGGCTGCCGCCACTTTGGCAATCGCTGCCACGTCATCAAACAATGCCAAAAGTCCGCTCATGCCTGCCCCCTTGTTTTGGTGTTATGTTCAAGGCTAGCACGCAGATCCGCCGAAACAACCAAACTGTTAGCGCCAACGTTAAAATTGCCCACAGGTTTATCGCTAACAGTTTGAAACTGCGCGGGTTTCCCTCTTTCTTGTTCATCACCACGGGTCTAAGGACACCTTAACGGGGACACGGGTTCTGTAGGAGTTCAGACATGACGATCAAAGTGGGTATCAACGGTTTTGGACGGATCGGGCGCTGCACCCTGTCGCATATTTCGCAAACAATGCGCGACGACATCGAGGTGATCAAGGTCAACGCAACCGGCCCGCTGGACACGGCCGCGCATCTGATCAAATACGATTCTGTGCATGGGCGCTATCCGCTGGATGTGACTGTTGGCGACAAAACGCTGGATCTGGGCCGTGGGCCGATGCAGATGTTTTCGACCTACAAAATGGAAGAACTCGACTGGTCCGGCTGTGACGTTGTGCTGGAATGTACCGGCAACTTTAACGACGGCCTAAAGGCGAACAAACACCTTGAGCAGGGCGCGAAAAAAGTTCTGTTGTCCGCCCCCGGCACCAACGTCGACAAGACCATCGTGTTTGGCGTGAACGACGAATTGCTGACCGCCTCTGACATCATGGTGTCGAACGGATCCTGCACCACCAACTGCCTTGCGCCTTTGGCCAAAGCGCTGGATGACGGCATCGGGATCGAGCGCGGCATCATGACCACGATCCACAGCTACACCGGTGACCAGCCAACGCTAGACCGTCGCCACGACGATCTGTACCGCGCGCGCGCAGCGGCGATGTCGATGATCCCGACCTCGACGGGTGCGGCCAAAGCCTTGGGTGACGTGTTGCCAAACCTGAAAGGTCGTTTGGACGGCTCTGCGATGCGGGTGCCAACGCCTAATGTGTCCGCCGTGTTCCTGACATTCGAGGCCAAGCGCGAAGTTACGGTTGAGGAAATCAACGCCCACATGGCCGCCACAGCCGCAGGTCCGATGGGCCGCGTTTTGGCCTACGACGAAGAGAAAAAAGTCTCGGTCGACTTTACCCACACCGAACACAGCTGCATCTTTGCGCCGGACCAAACCAAGGTTGTTGGCGGCCGCTCTGTGCGGGTTCTGGCGTGGTACGACAATGAATGGGCGTTTTCTGTGCGCATGGCGGACGTGGCCGTGGCGATGGGCCAATTGGGCTAAGCGCTGCTTTTCAAACCAAACTCTTGCGACATCGGGGCAAGGCTGGCATATCAGTCTTGCCCCTTATTATTTGTTGCAGGCGGATCAATGACCAACCCTATCGCAGTCGTTCTTGGCCTGATCCTGATCGGTATGATCATCGGTGACGTCATCGTGTTTGATGCCGCCAACCTGCTGTTTCTGGGCAAAAAGCTTGCTGATTTGATCGAATGGATCGCTTTCTGGCGATAAGCTGGGTTTTGATTGATGGTTGACAATATCGCCAAAATGCAATTGTTAGCGTTAACATTACATCAAAAAGGACCAGATCATGACACTTAACGTAGGTATTAACGGATTTGGTCGCATTGGGCGCAACGTACTGCGCGCGCTATTGGAATCCGGACGCGATGATATTCGCGTGGTGGCGATCAACGATCTGGCCCCGCTTGAAACCAACGCGCACTTGCTGGAATTTGACTCGGTCCATGGACGTCTGCGCGCACCGATCACGCTGGGCGAAAACACGCTGGACGTGGGCACCGGCCCGATCCGCGTGAGCGCAGAACGTAGCCCCGACAAACTGGCATGGGACGACGTTGATGTGGCGCTGGAATGCACCGGCATTTTCCGCAGCACCGACGCCGCCGAACTGTACCTGAAAGCGGGCGCCAGTAAGGTGCTGATGTCAGCTCCGTCCAAATCCGAAGGCGTCAAAACCATCGTGTTCGGGGTCAACGACGATATCCTCGCGGACGGGGATCGCATCGCTTCAAACGGGTCGTGCACGACGAACTGTCTGGCCCCTGTCGCCAAGGTTTTGGACGATAATTTCGGTATTTTGCGCGGCACGATGACGACAGTGCACGCCTACACCGGCGGGCAGCCAACCCATGACCGCGCCAATTCTGATTTGGCCCGCGGTCGTGCAGCAGCAATGTCGATGGTTCCAACATCCACCGGTGCGGCCAAGGCCATCGGTCTGGTGATGCCGCATTTGGCAGGCAAGCTGTATGGCACGTCGATCCGCGTTCCAACGCCGAATGTATCCTGCGTAGATCTAACAGTTGAAGTCAAAACAGCCACCACCATTGACGCGGTCAACGCAGCGTTTTCCGCCGCTGCAAACGGTCCGATGGATCGTATTCTGGCCGTCGAATCCCGCCCTCTGGTGTCGGTTGATTTCAACCACGACCCGCACAGTTCGACCGTCGCGCTGGACGGCACCCACGTTCAGGACGGCACAATGATCCGTGTGATGGCATGGTACGACAACGAATGGGGGTTCTCGAACCGGATGCTGGATACGGCTGCTAAACTGGGTAGGTGCCTGTAAAAAATGTGGGTAAGGTGGGCGTGCCGCCCACCACGCTGGTGTCGCCCACCACGCTGGTGTCGCCCACCAATGCCCTAACTAGCCAAGCCGCTTTTTCAGTTCTTCATTCACCAGTGGCGTCACGAATTTACTGACGTCACCGTCAAGGCGCGCGATCTCTTTCACCAGCTTTGACGCAATCGCCTGGTGCTTGGCTTCGGCCATCAAAAACACCGTCTCGATGCTGTTGTCCAACGCACGGTTCATACCAACCATCTGATATTCGTATTCAAAATCAGCAACCGCCCGCAGACCGCGGATGATCAGCGACGCATTCACGTCTGCGGCACATTTGATCAGAAGGTTCTCGAACGGATGCACGACGATCTCGGTGCCCGTCTGTTCAGACAGTTTGGCGCATTCCGCCTCGATCATCGCCACCCGCTCTTCAAGGTTAAAAAGCGGCCCCTTGTCGCGGTTGATCGCGACCCCGATCACCAGTCGATCTACCAGCGCACTGGCGCGACGAATGATGTCGATATGGCCCAAAGTGATGGGATCGAAGGTTCCGGGATATAGGCCGACGCGCATGGGTATGCTCCGAGTTCTAAAGACGTTAATGCAAACCACCATTTTGCGTTACGAAATGCAAGCAGGTGTTCCGCAGCGTCGTTAGTGCCCCATGATCATGCCTTGCAGCGCGTCTTTTTCCATTGAAAGTTCGCTCAGCCGCGCCTTGACCACGTCGCCCAACGTGATCAGCCCGATCATCACGCCGTCTTCGATCACCGGCATGTGGCGAAACCGTCCTTCGGTCATTTTGGCAAGGATCGCGTCAGCCCGGTCACTGCGCTGGCAGCTGACCAGCTTGGACGTCATGTAGGCGTCGACGGTTTTCTCAAGGCAGCCAGCCCCCTGCTTGCCGATTTCGCGCACGATGTCGCGTTCTGACAAAATGCCCTGCGCCTCGCTGCCGTCAGGCGAAATCACCACCGCCCCGATCCGTCGTTCCCCAAGGATTTTTGCCGCATCCGACATCGACGTGCCGGGCGTTACGGTGACAACGGCATCATCGGATTTCGATTTCAGGATTTGGTGGACTTGCATGGCTGACCTCGTGAATTGTGATGTGGTCCCCCCAGCCTCGCCGCAAAGGGTCGATCAAGTCAAGGTTGCCGCTTGTAATTTTGCAACCTCCGCGCGCACCCCTGCCCCCAGCTCAGCCGCAAATCGCGCAAGTTTTGCGTTCTGGCGGTCATCCTCGTGACGGATCAGGTAAAAGCTGCGGGTGAGGCTGATATGATCCATCAGGATGCGTTTGACTTTCGGCGCCGAGGGCAGCGCGAAATCGTGCACAATGCCAACGCCGCCGCCGTGGCGCAGCAGGTTCAGCTGGACAGAGACGGAATTGCTGGCCAGCGGCACCCGCCCAACGCCGATGTCAGCAAGGTAGTCCAGTTCGCGGTCAAAAATCATGTCGGGGATGTAGCCGACGATGCGGTGCGCCCTGAGGTCTTCGATGGTTTTGATGGGCGCATGCCGTTTCAGATAGCTTTGCGCGGCGGCCAGATGCAGGGAATAATCGGTGATTTTCTGCACAGTCAGCCGCCCTGCGGTGGGTGCGCTGACGCCAATCGCCAAATCCGCCTCGCGCCGCGACAGGTTAAACACACGCGGCAGCGCGACGATCTGGATATCTAGGTCGGGGTGGTCCTGCGCCAGGGCCGCGCAAACTTGCGGCAAGATGTAGTTCGCACAGCCATCAGGCGCACCGATGCGCATCTGCCCCTTTAGGCTTTCGCTGTGATCCGGCAGGCTAGCGGTGGCAAGGCGCATCGCAGCCTCAGCCGTTTCAGCACGCGCGAGCAGTTCTGCCCCCGCTTCGGTCAGCGCGTAGCCTTGGGGTGATTTCACGAACAGTCCCGCGCCCACGGCGTCCTCGAGCCGCGCCATGCGTCGCCCCAATGTTGCCGGGTCAAGGCGCAGCAGTTTGCCTGCCGATGACAGCCCACCCTCGCGCGCGACGGAAAGAAACAGGCGCAGATCATCCCAGTTGGTGTGCATGTGAGGCTCCCGTTCATTTTGCGAAAATGCAAAACGACTTTGGTATCTTTCCTCTGTTGCCTGCGTTTTTGCAAGGGTACTGTGTGGCAAATTCCAAAGGGAGACCTCCATGCAAGAACTCACACACTTTATCAACGGCGAACACATCAAAGGCACATCCGGCCGTTTTGCCGACGTCATGAACCCCGCCACGGGCGAAGTTCAGGCGCAATGCCCGCTCGCATCTGCTGCTGAAATGGACATTGCGGTGCAACACGCCACCGCCGCACAACCAAAATGGGCCGCAACAAACCCACAACGCCGCGCCCGCGTAATGATGAAATTCGTCGGCCTGCTGAACGACAACATGGATAAACTGGCCGAGGCCTTGTCGCGCGAGCACGGCAAAACCTTACCAGATGCGGCCGGTGACGTGCAGCGCGGGCTGGAAGTGGTCGAATATTGCATCGGCGCGCCTGAGCTGCTGAAAGGTGATTACACCGACAGCGCGGGTCCCGGCATCGACATGTATTCCATGCGCCAAGCCTTGGGTGTCACCGCTGGCATCACGCCGTTCAACTTTCCGGCAATGATCCCGATGTGGATGTTTGCGCCAGCCATCGCCTGTGGCAACGCGTTCATCCTGAAACCGTCCGAACGTGATCCGTCTGTGCCGCTTATGCTGGCCGAATTGATGCTGGAAGCGGGCCTGCCAAAAGGCATCCTGCAAGTCGTAAACGGTGACAAAGAAGCGGTCGACGCAATCCTGCACCACGACGTGATCCAGTCGGTTGGCTTTGTCGGATCGACCCCAATCGCCGAATACATTTATGCGACGGGCTGTGCGAACGGCAAACGCGTGCAGTGCTTTGGCGGCGCGAAAAACCACATGATCATCATGCCAGACGCGGACATGGACCAAGCAGCAGACGCGCTGATTGGTGCGGGCTACGGTGCGGCAGGCGAACGCTGCATGGCGATTTCGGTGGCAGTTCCGGTTGGTGACGACACGGCAGATCGTTTGATCGACAAACTGGTGCCCCGCATCGAAGCGCTAAAAGTCGGGCCATACACCTCAGGCAATGACGTCGATTACGGGCCCGTTGTGACGGCGGCGGCTAAGGCCAACATCGAACGTCTGGTGCAAACCGGTATCGATCAAGGCGCGGAACTGGTTGTGGACGGGCGCGATTTCTCGTTGCAAGGCTATGAGGATGGTTTCTTTGTCGGGCCGCATTTGTTCGACAAAGCCACCAAAGACATGGACATCTACAAGCACGAGATTTTCGGCCCCGTTCTGACCTGCGTGCGCGCGCAAAGCTACGAAGAAGCGATTGGTTTGGCGATGGACCACGAATACGGCAACGGCACCGCGATCTTTACCCGCGACGGCGACGCAGCGCGTGATTTTGCCAACCGGATCAACGTCGGCATGGTCGGTATCAACGTGCCAATCCCTGTGCCACTGGCGTATCACACGTTTGGCGGTTGGAAAAAATCGGTGTTTGGCGATTTGAACCAGCACGGACCGGACGCGTTCAAATTCTACACGCGCACCAAAACTGTGACCGCGCGCTGGCCTTCAGGCATCAAAGAAGGTGGCGAATTCTCAATTCCAGTCATGGAATAATCGCACCAGACTAAACGGTAAAACGCCGCCGCAGGAGTGATCTTGCGGCGGCGTTTTCGTTAGGTCGCAACAGATGCCGAATGCAGCACGTTACCGGCTTTGCCGTGGAAATCGACGGCCCACGCGCCGGTCTTTGGTGTGATGATCCCAAAGCTGAAATCATACGACGTGAAAAACGTGCCGGTGTTACCGCCAAGGCTGGTTACGATGTTGCCAACTTTGGCATGCAGCGACCCGTCCGCCTGTTTCAGGCTAGGATCACGGCTGGTGCCGCCGTTGCCAAACACCAATTGCGTCGGGCGCCCGTTGTCCAGATCCTTCTGCTGGGCGAGGTGAATGTGCCCTGCCATCGTCATCTTGATCTGCGTGGGCAGTTTTTTTCAAACGCTGGCGGCCAAGGCCTGTTGCAGGGTTTTGTCCGTTGCGCCAAAGCTTGGGTAGCTGGGATTACCCCAGCTGGCGACGGCCCAGAATGGACGGTGCGTGACCAGCCACGCAGGCTTGGTCCCTCCCTCTTTGGCGATCAATTCGACGCCACTGAATTCGGCAGTGTATTGTTTGACCATCGCGGGATCAGGGGTCTGATGCCTGTCACGATCAATGCGCGATGTGTCCATGACAATGACCTGAAAACCATCGAACACCACAGGATACGGCAGCGTATAGTTCCAATCGTTGCCACCTGCATCCACTGGCGTGTTGGGCTGGCTGCTTTGGCCCAGCGTGCCCGGACATGTGGTGGGCCAATCACCTGTCAGCTCAATCGGGTTCGGATCCAGCAGGTCAAACCAGCCGTTCCACGCGCGGCTGCAGTCTTCGTGATTGCCACGCACAGGGATCATTGGGGCCGCTGCGAACAGTTTTTTGGAGGGGGCGAAAGAGTCAGCCTGCCAGTTGATCCAGCTGTAGCCAACCGTGCGCTGATCGCACTTTGTGCTGCAATATCCGTATTCACGGTAGTGCATGTCGCCCACGTGGATCAGCAAATCGGGGGACTGGGCGGCGGTCGCATTGGCGAGGCCCACGTAGTCCCAAGGCGGGCGCACGAGGGTTAAATCCTCTGAGGTATCAGTGGCTTAGGGCGTGGCTTTGGCAGCCTTCAGCCCATCACAGTCTTGCACATCGCCGCCTTTGACGCGGCAGCCTGTGTCCCCGACCACCGCCACTTTTTGTGGTGATGAGGTTGGCGTGGGCAAGCTGATGCCTGCCACAGTCAGGTTCGCCATGCTGGCGTCAACCGCACCAACACACACGCGGATTTCGTCGAAATTAGCGGGGGCCATATCGCTGCGCAACGTCAGTGAAACTGTGCCTGCGTCATGCGTGAGATCGGGGCACATCGTGGCCCCGTTTGCGCCCTTGGGTACAATCAAACGCGCCTGCGTTTTGCCCAAACCGTCGTATTGAACCCAAGCGTGCTGCGCCGTCGCCCCTGCACTGCCCAGGCCTGTCAGCGCAAACGCGGCAAGCATCGTTTGAAATACTTTCATCAAATGTTCCTTAAAAAGGGATCCAGCGGAAATATGCGCCCCGAAATACAAACTTAACTTATGCGCGACGCCTTGCATGTGTGCTTTGGGCTTGCAACATTCTCGAAACTTTCAGAATTTAACACATGTTCAATTCGACACATTCCTACCGCGAGGCACCCAAATGGATTTTGCACTAAGCGAAGAACAAACCGCGATTTTCGACATGGCCCACAGTTTTGGCCAAGACAACATCGCGCCTTTTGCACGCCAATGGGAGGCCGACGGTACGATCCCCAAAACGCTCTGGCCAGAGGTTGGCGCATTGGGATTTGGTGGGCTTTACGTGTCCGAAGACGGCGGCGGCGCGGGGCTGTCACGCCTCGACGCAACGATGGTGTTCGAGGCCTTGTCGATGGCTTGCCCGTCGGTCGCCGCGTTCCTGTCGATCCACAACATGTGCGCCAAAATGATCGACAGCTTTGGCAGCGATGAATTGAAATCACGCGTTATGCCCGACGTTTTGACGATGAAAACCGTGCTCAGCTATGCGCTGACCGAACCGGGGTCAGGCTCTGATGCGTCTGCGTTGAAAACCCGCGCGGCCCGCACAAACGAAGGCTACACGCTGAACGGTACCAAAGCATTTATTTCCGGTGGCGGTTATTCGGACGCCTACGTTTGCATGGTGCGCACCGGCGAAGATGGCGCAAAAGGCGTGTCTGCGATGTTGGTCGAAGACGGTGCAGCGGGCCTGAGTTTTGGCGCGCTAGAGGACAAAATGGGCTGGCGGTCACAACCCACAGCGCAGGTCCAATTTGACGACTGCCAAATCGATGCTGCGAACCTGATCGGCGACGAAGGCCGCGGGTTCAAATACGCAATGATGGGGCTGGATGGGGGTCGCTTGAACATCGCCGCCTGCTCGATTGGTGCCGCGCAAACCGCGTTAACCACGACGTTGGCCTACATGGGCGAACGCAAAGCCTTTGGCCAATCCATCGACCAATTCCAAGGGCTGCAATGGCGCCTTGCTGACATGGAAATTGAACTGCAAGCCGCCCGTACCTTTCTGCGCCACGCCGCATGGAAACTGGACACCGGCGCGCCCGATGCGACGAAATTCTGCGCGATGGCCAAGAAATTCGTGACCGACGCAGGCAGCAAAATCGTTGATCAATGCCTGCAATTGCACGGCGGTTATGGCTACCTTGCGGATTACGGGATCGAAAAACTGGTGCGCGATTTGCGAGTACATCAAATCCTTGAAGGCACCAACGAAATCATGCGCGTGATCGTCGCCCGTGACATGCTAAAAAACCGCTAAGGAACCGACAGGATGAGCGATATTTCAATCCGTATAACCGGTCACGCCGGTCGGATCACGTTGCAGCGCCCCCAAGCGTTGAACGCCATGACCTACGAGATGTGCCTCGCGATCGAGGCCGCGCTGGACGCATGGCGCGATGACGATGCGGTTCGCGTCGTGGTTTTGGACGCCGAAGGCGACCGCGCGTTCTGTTCCGGTGGCGACATTGCAGACCTGTACGCGACGGGACTGAAGGGCGATTTCAGCTATGGGCAGACGTTTTGGGCGGATGAATACCGCCTGAACGCCAAGCTGTTTGAGTACCCGAAACCGGTGGTCAGTTTCCTGCAAGGGTTCACCATGGGTGGCGGCGTTGGCATTGGCTGTCACGGATCGCACCGCGTGGTCGGCGACACCAGCCAGATCGCGATGCCCGAGGTTGGCATTGGTCTGGTGCCTGATGTCGGTGGGTCTTTGATGCTGGCGCTGGCCCCCGAGCGGCTTGGCGAATACCTTGGCACAACGGCGTCGCGCATGAATGCATCGGATGCAATTTTTGCAGGCTTTGCAGACCTCTACATACCAGAGCTAAAGTGGCCCGCATTGATCGAGGCGCTTGAGACAACTGGTGATGCTGACATTCTGATCGGGGAGACTCCCGCCGAAATTGGCCCGATCCAAGCCCAGATGGATGACATAAATCGCCACTTTCACGGGGCGACGCTTGGCGATGTGCTGACCACTTTGCAAAGTGATGACAGCGACTTTGCAAACAAGACGCTGAAGGCCATGCGCCGCAACAGCCCTCTATCGATGGCCTGCACATTCGAAATGCTCAGCCGCCTGCGTGGTCAGTCGATCAGCATGGCAAAAGCGTTGGACCTTGAATACCGGTTCACCGCCCGAGCGATGGAACATGGTGACTTTATCGAAGGCATCCGTGCCGCTATCATTGACAAAGATCGCAAGCCCAAATGGCAATTCGCAGATGGGAACGTGCCACCGATGGCCGTGTCCAAAATGCTGATGCCTCTGGGTGATTTGGCGCTTGAATTAAAAGGAAACGGCATGAACATCGGCTTTATCGGGTTGGGCAACATGGGCGCACCAATGGCGGCCAATTTGGCAGCAGCAGGGCACAACGTCAGCGGCTTTGATCCAGCAGGCACAACGGCGCAAGGCGTCACCGTCGCGGCGAATGCGGTCGAGGCGGCAGCCGGCGCGGATGTTGTCATCACAATGCTGCCAAATGGCGCGATCCTGCGATCCGTCGCAGCCGAAGTGATCGCGGCAATGCAAGCGGGCGCGACCTTGCTCGACTGTTCAACCGTTGATGTGGAAAGCGCGCGCGCTGTAGCCACAGACGCGGCGGCCGCCGGTTTGTTGGCGGTCGATGCCCCTGTGTCAGGCGGCATTGGCGGCGCGGCAGGTGGGACGTTAACCTTTATGGCCGGTGGGTTCGACGCGGGCTTTGCCAAGGTGCAGCCATTGTTTGAAATCATGGGGCAAAAGGCCGTGCATTGCGGTGACTCCGGCGCAGGCCAAGCTGCAAAGATCTGCAATAACATGATCTTGGGCGCAACGATGATCGCAACCTGCGAGGCATTCTCTTTGGCTGACAAGCTGGGGCTGGACCGTCAAAAGATGTTCGACGTTGTGTCGACATCCTCTGGTTACAGCTGGTCGATGAACGCCTACTGCCCTGCCCCGGGTGTCGGGCCAAACAGCCCTGCGGACAACGATTACACCCCCGGCTTTGCCGCTGAGTTGATGCTAAAAGACCTTGGGTTAAGCCAACAAGCGGCAGAGGCTGCCAACGCGGACACGCCCATGGGCGCGCTGGCACTGGCGCTGTACAAACAGTTTGTCGAAAACGAAGGCGGATTGGGCAAGGATTTCAGCGCGATGCTGCCGCGCTTTGAGGCCCGAGATCGCGGATGAACCTTAGGTTGCAATCACCCATGTCGATTGTGGCAATACAGGTTTAAAGATGTCAAAATCAACACAATGGGCCTGCTGAGCGCCCATTTTTTGCTTTCAGTCAGGTGACGATTCCTTGAAAAACCATTTAATTTCAAAACACTAAATCTATTGTTGCGAAAAACCCGACAATACGGACAGTTTTCGATAAATGTTCACAATCTGATCCCAGCCTTGCCCGATTGATCAGGCAATTTCGACCTCGAACGCCGTTTATGTGGCGATGAATTTGAGGTTAAGATGCCGACAGCGACAGAACTACCCATCGACAGCACAGCTGATGCCATGGCTATGGCCAACGAGATTTTCGGCGACGGGATCCTTGTGGACTCAGCCTCCTACACGGGCGATGCGCTGTCCTCGGGTATTTACACGAACGGCGATGCGATCTCGAACGAGGCCACGCCGGGCGACACTGGTGTGATTTTGTCGACCGGATATGTCGCTGATTTCACCAATTCGGATGGCACTACGAACACCAACCAGAACACCGGCACCAGCACAAACACTGCGGGCAACACAGATGGGGATTTCACCACCTTAGCCGGTGCGGCGACAAACGATGCGGCCTTTCTTGAGGTCGGTTTTTACCCAACAGGCGACACGATCACCATCGATTTTGTACTGAGTTCCGAGGAATATCCGGAATTTGCCAACTCGCAGTACAACGACGTGATCGGCGTTTGGGTTAACGGGCAACTGGCCCAGGTCAGCGTCGGCGACGGCACAGCATCGATCGGTAACATCAACGGCGGCGAAACCGAGAACATCTATCTCGACAACACAGGCGACGCCTACAATACCGAAATGGACGGGTTCACTGTCACATTAACCTTTGTGGCCACCGTCATTCCAGGCGACCTGAACACCCTGAAAATCGGCGTCGCGGATGTGGGTGACAGCAACTACGACACCAACCTGCTGATCGCCGGCGGATCGGTCCAATCCACGATTGTTGCCCAAGATGACAGCGTCAACATGGGCCATAACGACACCAAAATCCTCGATGTGCTGGACAACGACAGCTCGACTGGCGGTCTGTTGACAGTGACCCACATCAACGGCACGCCTGTTGTCGTCGGCACCACGGTGACCTTGGCGACAGGCCAGCAGATCACATTATTGGCCGATGGCACGTTCGAAATTGTCGGGGATGCGAATGCGGAAACCGTCTATTTCAACTACTCGATCGAGGATGAAATTGGCAACACGGACACGGCTTTGGTCGAGGTTAATCAAGTGCCCTGCTTTGCTAAGGGTACGTTGATCGAAACCACAGAAGGCTTTGTTAAGGTTGAGGATTTGCACACAGGATCGCTGATTTTGACGCGTGATGATGGCCCCCAACCGATCCGTTGGATTGGCAATCGATCGGTGCGCGCAGCAGCTGATCATCAGCCGATCCGCCTGCGCAAAGGACAGTTTGGAGCAACCCAAGATTTGCTTTTGTCGCCCCAGCATCGCATTTTGGTCGAAGGCTATTGGTCAGAATTATTGTTTGGCGAACTTGAGGTTTTGGTCAAAGCCAAGGACCTTTTGAACGACCTAAGCGTGCGCCCGGACACTACGCTGACCCGCGTCACCTATTATCACATGATGTTTGATCGCCACCAAATCGTGTGTGCAAACGGGGTGGAATGCGAAAGCTATCTGCCGGGGCCCAGCACGATGAAAGGGTTTGATCGGCAAACCCAGGCCGAAATCCTACAGCTGTTCCCGAAAATGGCACCAGACGGATCAGGGTACAGCCAAGCGGCGCGCGCGATTATCAAATCACGCGAAGCGGCCCCGTTGTTGGCCGCCCTCGCCGCTTAGGCTAAGTTACTTTGCTGCGACCTTTTTCTTGGGCTTCAGCATTTCTTTGAGATAGCGGCCTGTGTGGCTTGCCTCGACTGTCGCGACCTTTTCAGGCGTGCCGGTTGCAACCACTGTGCCGCCGCCATCGCCGCCTTCGGGCCCGATGTCGATGATGTGGTCCGCGGTTTTCACAACGTCCAGATTGTGTTCAATCACGATCACCGAATTGCCCTGATCGACCAGTTCGTGCAGCACCTCAAGCAGCTTGCGCACATCCTCAAAATGCAGGCCCGTGGTCGGTTCGTCCAAGATGTACAACGTGCGTCCGGTGGACCGTTTGGCAAGCTCTTTGGACAGCTTGACGCGCTGCGCTTCGCCCCCCGAAAGGGTCGTCGCCTGTTGCCCGACTTTGATGTAGCCGAGGCCCACACGCATCAACGCATCCATCTTGTCGCGGATCGATGGAACAGCGGTGAAAAACGTCTGCGCGTCCTCGACTGTCATGTTAAGAACGTCTGCTATGCTTTTGCCTTTAAAGCGAACTTCAAGCGTTTCACGGTTGTAGCGCGCGCCCCGACAGGTTTCACATTCGACGTAAACATCGGGCAAAAAGTGCATCTCGATTTTGATGACGCCGTCGCCCTGACATGCCTCGCAACGCCCACCTTTGACGTTGAAACTAAAGCGACCGGGCTTGTAGCCACGCGCCTTGGATTCCGGCAGGCCCGCGAACCAATCGCGGATCGGCGTGAAGGCCCCGGTGTAGGTCGCAGGATTGGATCGCGGCGTGCGCCCGATGGCGCGTTGATCGATGTCGATCACCTTATCCAGATGTTCGAGCCCCTTGATGGTTTCGCACGGCGCCGGCGTCTGGCGTGCGCCGTTCAGGTTCATCGACGCGGTCTTGAACAACGTCTCGATTGTGAGCGTGGATTTGCCCCCGCCCGAAACGCCCGTGACGCACACAAACTGCCCTAGCGGGAATTCCACAGTCACTTTTTTCAGGTTATTCCCAGTGGCTTTGACAACTTTGACCGACTTTTTCTTGCCTTTGCGACGGGTCGCGGGGATTGGAATTTCACGCGTACCTGTCAGATATTGACCCGTCAGCGAATTGGGGTCGTTGGCGACCACATCAGGCGTGCCGTGGCTGACGACCTGACCGCCGTGCACACCGGCTCCGGGACCAATGTCGAACACGTAATCTGCCTCGCGAATGGCTTCCTCGTCATGCTCAACCACGATCACCGTGTTGCCTTGGTCGCGCAGGTTTTTGAGCGTCTCAAGCAGGCGGTCATTGTCGCGTTGGTGCAGGCCGATGGACGGCTCATCAAGGACGTAAAGAACGCCTGTTAGGCCAGAGCCAATCTGACTGGCCAAACGGATACGCTGGCTTTCGCCACCACTTAACGTGCCACTTGCACGTGACAACGTAAGATACTCTAAACCAACATTATTTAGAAACCCAAGACGTTCGCGAATTTCCTTGAGAATGGCTTTTGCGATCTCGTTTTTCTGTGCACTCAGATGCTCTGGAACCGTGTCGCACCAGTCAGCTGCATCACGGATCGACATCTTGACGACGTCGCCTGCGTGCAAGCCTGCGATCTTGACGGCCAAGGCCTCTGCGCGCAGGCGATTGCCTTCGCAGGTGCCGCAATGACGGTTGTTTTGGTAGCGCTCGAACTCTTCGCGAATCCAGTTGCTGTCGGTCTCGCGATAGCGCCGTTCCATGTTGGGAATGACCCCTTCAAAGACGCGAGTGACTTCGTAAACGCGGCCCCCTTCGTCATAGCGGAACGGCAATTCTTCGTCACCAGAACCGTAGAGAAACACCTGTTGCACATGGGCTGGCAGGTCTTTCCATTTGGTTTGCGGATCGAATTCGTAATGCTTGGCGATGGCCTCGATGGTTTGCAGGAAATACGGGCTTTTACCTTTGCGCCATGGGGCAAGTGCGCCGTCATAAACCTTGAGCGTTTGGTCAGGAACAACCAACCGTTCGTCGAAAAACAGCTCGACCCCTAACCCGTCGCAATCAGGGCATGCGCCAAACGGGGCGTTAAACGAGAACAGGCGTGGCTCGATCTCGGGGATGGTGAAGCCGCTGACCGGGCAGGCAAATTTCTCGGAAAACGTCGTGCGAACGGGGTCACCTTCAGCCGGAGCAGTTTCGATAATCGCAATGCCATCGGCCAGATCAAGGGCGGTGCGCAGGCTGTCAGCCAGCCGCGTTTCCAGCCCTTCACGCACCACAATACGGTCCACAACAACGTCGATGTCGTGGCGGAATTTCTTGTCCAGCGTCGGTGGCTCGTCCAGATCGTAGAATTCGCCGTCAACTTTGACACGCTGAAATCCTTGTTTGCGCAGCTCAAGAAATTCTTTGCGGTACTCGCCTTTGCGATCGCGAATGATCGGAGCCAGCAAAAAGGCGCGCGTTCCGTCCTCCATCGTCATGGTACGATCGACCATGTCCTGGACTTGTTGCGCCTCAATCGGCTTGCCTGTCGCGGGCGAATACGGCGTACCAGCGCGCGCAAACAACAGACGCATATAGTCGTAAATTTCGGTGACTGTACCCACAGTCGAGCGCGGGTTTTTTGACGTAGTTTTCTGTTCAATCGAAATTGCCGGCGACAATCCACTGATGTGATCCACGTCAGGTTTCTGCATCATATCAAGGAATTGACGGGCATAAGCCGACAGAGATTCAACGTAGCGACGCTGCCCTTCGGCATAGATCGTATCAAACGCGAGGCTCGATTTTCCGGATCCCGACAAGCCCGTAATCACCACCAATTGATCGCGTGGAATGTCCACATCGATGTTTTTCAAATTGTGCTCGCGTGCACCGCGCACTTCGATATTTTTCAGCTCAGCCATCAGACGCCCCCATTAACGGTTTAGACATAGTTTGGTCTGTAGGATTCTCCAATGGAAAAATGAGAACACATCGCGAACATCACCCGGTTTTGCGCATCTGCCCCAAGGCAAGGTGTACACAAAGTCCTGCGATCAGCGCGATGCCCACAAAGATCGGCAAGGCCGCGTAACCCAGCAATGCCAATGCGGCGACCATGATCGGAGTGCCGATGGTATTGCCGAGGTTGCCCATCTGCGCCATTGCGCCGTTGGCCTGCGCTTGGGATGAGGCGCTGTCGTTCAACTGCGGCACAGCGGCGAAACTGGCCCCCTGGATCAATCCCAAACAGGCAGCCAAGGCGACGCATGCAAATGGCGCACCGGGGTTAATCCACAGCCACACCATACACAGCGCGCTGCTGGAAAAGCCAATGATGACAACGCGAACAGCCGTCACATGCCGTAACAAATAAACCCCCAATGTCATCGAACTGACGATGGATGCCAAGGGCATCGCCCCCATGACCCAAACGCGGGATTCTTCTGGGATGAACGGCGGCAGAACAGTTAAAACCGAAACGAAACAGAAGGTGTAAAACAGCCATCCAAGGCCGGGTGCCGCGATGCTGGCAGATTTGTATATCACCGCATGGCGCTTGAGGATCGCAGAAAAAGAGACCGGATCAGGTTGCGCGCCTCCGATTCCTTTGGTCAGTACAAGCGACAAAATGCTTGCAAAAACAGCCATATAGATCGCGTGTGCGGCGAATAGTGCTGGTACGCCTAACGCATCGACCAAGGGCAACCCGGCCCATGCCAGCACAGCGAACGCGACACCAAAGAATGTCCCCCAAAGGGTTAACGTGAACCCGCGATCCTTTGGCGCGCTAAGTTGGGCGATCAGAGTTGGGGCCGCGACGACCATGGCCAAATGCGACAAACCTTCGATTGCGCGCGAGACCAGGAACCACTCGAACGGCGGCACGAACGCTTGTACAGCGGACACAGCAGCGCCCAGCCACAACGCGCAAATCAGGGCACGCCGATACCGGATTTGGGCCACGAGCACCCCGGCGACAACACCAAAAATAATGCCCAAAAACCCGACCAATGACACCGCAAAACCGATCAGCGCACCTGCGTTCGGGTAAAGCTGCGGCAGTTGGTCAAAAACCACGCTGACTTTGGCGTATTGCGCGGCCGCACCCAATCCCGCCCCCCACAACAAAAAGATCAACACAAAAGGTGTTCTTTCAGAGGTCATGTTTTTCGTGCCATCGCCCAAGAACAGATTGGCATTTTGGGATCATTGTCCAACACATCTCTTTTTGCTTCAAAATCAGGGGGCCAGGGACGTTCCAGATTGCGCGCAGCGGTTTCGCGGTTGCCCCATTGCTCCGCGACAATCGCGTCTTCGGCAAAGCCTGCCTCGATCAACAAGTTCTTTAGCCCGCGTGCGGACCAGCGTGAATTGTCCATTGGGGCTGCGTGAAACGGCACAAAAAATGGCACTGCGATCCAGAAATGCCCGCCCTTTTTTAACATCCGGCGCACATTTTTGACGGCACCGTAGGGGCGATCAAGATGTTCCCACACTTGATTGGCCATAATTAAATCAAATTTTAGCGGCTTGCCGTCGTCATCCAGATACGGGCCCGTGCAGATGTCGTGTTTGGGGTACAAAAAGCGTCTGTAGCTTTTGAAATTGAACACCTGCCCCCATTTGCCCGAAACTTCCGCCACATCCAGTGATGGTGGGTCCAGCTCTTGGATCATTTGGCGGCTGGATCGTTGCATCACGATGCGGTTCAGGCTCGGCATGGGGCGCGTCTTTCGTTGCGCCCCGAACCGATCACATGTGAATCACACGATCGTAAGCATCCAGAACGCTTTCGTGCATCATTTCAGAAAGCGTCGGATGCGGAAAGACCGTGTTCATCAGATCTTCTTCTGTTGTCTCGAGCTGGCGGCCCACAACATAGCCTTGGATCAGTTCAGTGACCTCGGCCCCGATCATGTGCGCGCCCAAAAGTTCGCCGGTTTTGGCATCAAAGATGGTTTTAACCAGCCCTTCGGGTTCGCCCAAAGCGATGGCCTTGCCGTTGCCTATAAACGGGAAACGACCGACTTTGATGTCGTACCCAAGCTCTTTCGCGCGGGCTTCCGTGTAGCCCACGGACGCGACTTGGGGGTGGCAATAGGTGCAGCCGGCGATGGTTTCCGGTTTGACTGGGTGTGCATGTTTTCCGGCGATCAAATCGGCGACCATGACGCCTTCGTGGCTGGCTTTGTGCGCGAGCCACGGGGCCCCGGCGATGTCGCCGATGGCATACAACCCGTCGACGCCTGTGCGACAGAATTCATCCGTTACAACATGCGTGCGATCCAATTTGACACCCAATTCCTCGAGCCCCAGTCCTTCTACATTTCCAACAATTCCGACGGCAGAAATGACCGTATCAAAGTCCATTCTTTCAATTTTACCATCTTTTTCGATATGTGCGGTGACTTTACCTTTGGCGCGGTCAAGCTGTTTGACCATCGCTTTTTGCATGATTTTCATGCCTTGTTTTTCGAAAGATTTCTTGGCGAAGGCGCTAATTTCTGCATCTTCAACAGGCAACACGCGGTCCATGACTTCGACCACAGTCGTGTCGGCGCCCAGCGTGTTATAGAAACTCGCGAATTCGATTCCGATGGCACCAGAGCCGATCACCAGCAGCTTTTTAGGCATGCGAGGCGGGGTCAGCGCGTGTTTGTAGGTCCAAACCAAATCGCCGTCCGCCTCGAGCCCCGGCAACTCGCGGGCACGTGCGCCGGTTGCCAACACGATGTTCTTGGCGGTCAATTCCTCGGTACCTTTGTCGGTCTTTACCGTTACTTTGCCTTTGGCAGGGATTGAGGCCGCGCCCATGAACACGGTCACTTTGTTCTTTTTCATCAAATGACCAATGCCGCCTGATAACTGCCCTGCGACTTGACGCGAGCGTTTCACAACGGCGTCCAGATCGTAGTTAATGTTGTCAGCGCTGAGGCCAAATTCCTTGGCGCGGTGCATCAAATGGAACACCTCTGAGGATCGCAGCATCGCTTTGGTCGGGATACAACCCCAGTTGAGGCAAATGCCGCCTAGATGTTCACGTTCAACGATGGCCACGTTCATGCCAAGCTGAGCGCCGCGAATAGCGGCAACATAGCCACCCGGCCCTGCCCCGATTACAATCAAATCAAAGGATTTCGACGCCATTATTTAGCCCTCGCGCAGTGGTGTTTCAAAAGTAGTTTACCATTAAACTAAATTTCCATGCAGCGCAATTACAGCCGTGCGCGACATTTGGACACCGTTTTATCTGCGCAATCAACGCATGATTTTGGCGGCTATGCAAACGCACAAACCGCCAAACAGTTCAAATTGAGGATAGTTTATGGATCAAGCTGCTTTGGCCTGCATGTCCCGAACGGTATAGCCGTAGCCACCAGCAGCAATGTAATCCAGTTCAGCCTGTGTCGATTTACGCCCAAGGGCTGCGTTGCGATACGGGAAACGGCCAAATTGGCGGATCACTTGGCGATGCGCGCGCGCATGTAGCAGATTGCTAGAGTCCGAGGCCAAGCGGTCACACATCAGGCGCACGCAGCGATCCTGATCACACAAGTTTTCGGAATGCATCAGCGGCATGTAGAAAAACTGGCGGGCGGGTTCGTCGATGCGCATGTCCCAGCCTTTGTCGATGGCAGATTTTGCCGCTGCGAGGGCGGCGCGGTCCGTTGAAAACGCATCGCCACTGTCGCGGAACATGTTGCGCGAAAACTGGTCTGTCAAAATGATGTAGGCCAAGGCCCCGTTCGGGTAGGTTAACCAGAGTGAGAATTTGCCAGTTGCGGCAGCTTTCCATGTATCTAGAAACGTGTCGCTAATCTTTTTATCAACCGCATCGTCCTGCATGTACCAATCAGATGGACTACACTCATCCAACCAAAACTCTAAGACTTCCTCGGGGCTTACCAGTGTCTCTGCCGTCATCGCAACCATTGTGCACTCTCCACTTTACACGAGCTGTTACCCTACTGTTACCTGAGGTTAATCCAATCTCCAGTCACGAATTACGACAGTTGCGTCACATTATGCGCCGGGTGTGTCGCTTTCATCCTCCAACTCGGATTCAAGTTCGGTTTCGATCGCATATTCCTGCGCAATTTCCATAGCCACCGGGGTCGCAGATTGCGTCATATAGACGTACGCGCCGGTGTCTTCGATCGCGATTGTGGAACGCTGGGTGGCGCGGTAGGTCGCATAAATCACCAAAACCGCGTTCAGCACTGCGATGAAAATGTAGAAACCGGATGGTCCGAATTGCCCCATCATCCAGCCTGTGATCAGAGGGCCGGAAATTGCCCCGAGCCCGTTAATAAAAATCAAACCACCGGACGCCGCAGCCATATCATCGTGGTCCAGATAGTCGTTGGTGTGCGCAAGCAGCAGCGAATACAGCGGATTTGAAACGCCGCCCATCACAAAGGCAGACGCCAGGATCATGTTAAAGCTGCCGCCCGAAAAATAACCGATCAGCGCGCCGACCACGCCAATTGCCGCAGTCACAACAACCAAAGCGCGACGGTCAAACCGGTCAGACACCCACCCGATCGGGTATTGCAGCAGCATTGCACCGACAAAAAACATCGCCACAAAAGTCGAAATTTGCCCAACCGACAGCCCGATCAACGCGCCATAGACCGACGACATGCCAAACTGCGCAGAAAACACGCCTCCAAGCAAAAACATCCCGATGCAGCCCAATGGGGACACATTGAACAGCGCACGCAGGCTCATGGGTTTGGTGGTGTCAAAAGCCGGTGTCGGACTGATCGATAACAAAATTGGCGTAATTGCGAGACTAACAAGGATCGACGGGATCACAAAAAGCACGTAGCCGGAGGGGTCTGCCGTGACCATCAACACCTGCGCAATCACGATGCCGCCGGTTTGCACAATCATATAGAGAGACAGCGCTTGGCCGCGGTTTTCATTGCTGGCCGCGTCGTTCAGCCAGCTTTCTGCGGTGACGTAAACGGCAGAAAAACAAAACCCGATCAGAACCCGGCCCATCATCCAAACCCAAGGGTCTGTGATCGTCGGATACAAAATCATGACGGCGGAAATAAGCGAGGCCAGCGCTGCAAAAACCCGAACGTGACCAACGCGCCGGATCATCCGAGGAGCCGTCCGCGAGCCGCCCAAGAAACCGACAAAATACGCCGACATCACCAATGACATTTCGAATGTGCCAAACCCTTCGATCTGGCCGCGCACCGCCAAAAGCGTGCCTTGCATGCCGTTGGCAACCATCAACAGCCCCATCCCGAACAGCAACGCCCACGCGCTGGAAAGTACCTGAATCATGACATGCTCCGTCGTTTAATCTGGGGGTGGTTTTGATGGAATCAGCGGGTCGGCTATTGTCTTTGTCGTCTCATAACGCCGCGCCCACGTCCGCACCATGCGCGACATTTTATCGGTCGAATTCGCCTACCGTGATCGATTTGGGATCAGCAGCGACGAATCTCCATAACTGAAAAACCTGTATTTTTCGTCAATCGCATGGGCATAGATGTCGCGGATTTCCTGTTGCCCCATCAAGGCAGACACCAACATCATCAGCGTCGATTTCGGCAAATGGAAATTGGTCATTAGCGCGTCGGCCACGTGGAATTCGAACCCTGGATAAATAAAAATGTCCGTGTCCCCTTCCCACGCAGTGATCACGCCCGAGCGCGCAGCGGTTTCAATCAATCGCAACGCTGTTGTGCCCACAGGAATGATGCGCCCGCCGGCAGTTTTGGTGGCTTGGATTTCTGTGGCCGCATGCGCGCTGACACGGCCCCATTCGGCGTGCATTTTGTGGCTTAGCACGTCGTCGACCTTGACCGGGAGGAATGTACCCGCGCCGACGTGCAGAGTAACCTCGGTAAAGGTCACGCCCATGGCTGCAAGTTGTTCCAACAATTTCTGGTCAAAGTGTAGGGAGGCTGTAGGCGCGGCAACAGCGCCAGAATGTTGTGCAAAAACAGTTTGGTAGTCGATGTGATCCTGAGCGTCCGCAGGTCGTTTTGCGGCAATGTAGGGTGGCAAAGGCATCGCACCTGCGGCAGCCAAAGCGTTATCGAACGCATCGCCTTTGACGTTAAATTGCAAATGCGCCTGCCCGTCTTGGACGTGTTCCAAGGTCGCGGACAGATCGGGGGAAAACACGATTTCCTCGCCCAGTTTCACCTTTTTCAACGGCTTCAACAAGGCGGCCCACGTGCCGTTTGCTTGGGGTTCCAGCAGGGTCACTTCGATGCGTGCTGTGGTGTCGCCTTGGGCCGATGTGCGCGCCCGTGTGCCGGACAAACGAGCGGGAATAACTTTGGTGTTGTTCAGCACCAAACGGTCGCCTGCGCGCAACCAATCGGGCAAATCGTGCACGTGGTTGTCGGTGATCGTATCGCCTTGTGCCACCAGCAAACGCGCGGACGTGCGCGGCACCGCGGGGCGGGTTGCGATCAGATCGTCGGAGAGGTCAAAATCAAAGTCGGATAACTGCATGCCCGCGCCATACCTGCCTGCTTAGCGATCTTCAACATTGCTGTTTTGCCGGATTTTGGGTTCCGGGGTTTCGCTGGCTTCGGGCAGCAGTGCTTTGGGTGCTGTGGGTGTGGCAATCCCATCCGCTGTTGCGGGCAATTTCGGTGCTGGCGCGCGGAACAAATCACGAAACATCCCCGGTGTAAGAGCGGACAGCGGATTGACCCGCACGGTCGGATTTTTCGCAGCCCCCGTCAGTGAATAGTTGAAACCGATCAACCCTTCGCCTTTGCGCGTCAGAATGCTGCCGATGCCGTTCAGCAGGTAGATCGGAGAAATCACTCCTTGCATGTTCACCGTCCCCTGATCGACCGAATAAATCCCATCCATCGAAATGCCCATCGAGGGGCCGACAGCACTTGCTTCGGTCAAAGTCATCGTCGAGGGGGTCAATCGAAAGGCGGCTTCGACCTCGTTAAAGTGGATGCCAGAACCACCCATTTGTTCAAGCAAGCCGACGATGCTGAGCGCGTTCAACAAGGCCGCAATCGCGGGCGCGTCTTTGATACGGGTGTCTTGCACGTTAAGTTTGCCGTCGAACGCGCCGTCTTTGCCGACGGGCAAAAGGGTCAGCGACAAGGCACCACCGCGCGCCTGTTTCAGCAATCCGGCAGAGGCAAAAATGCCGCCCGCGTCCTGAGAGGTGATGCGCACAGCGCTGCGCCCGTTTTGGGGCAACACGCGGCCTGACACTTGCGTGCCGCCATTCAGCGCGCCACTAAAAGAGCCGTCCAGCCCCGATTTTGTAGTGAATTCGCCGCGCATGTTGTTCAGCGCCAACGTGTCGGTGATTTGCAACCTGTCCAGACGGATGCGCATCGGCCCACCGGCCTCAGCATTGCCACCAGCCGACCCACCGGCCCCGAATTCCGCGCGGCGTAGATCTAGCGTACCACCGGAAACTTCGATCGCGGGTGCCGCCCCTTTTCCACGCCCGACCAAGGTCACTGGTGCGTCCAGCCAATTGCCAACTTGCACACGACCAAACGTCGCACGCTCTAGCCCGCCAGCCGCCGTGGTTGTGATGTTTCCGCGCGCCTTTAGGCCGGCCGCATCCAACGTCATCTCATCAACCGTGACCGCACCACCAAGGCGCGCCGTTAACTTTAGAGACCCGACTTGATTGGCGTTTTTGGACCAGCCTAGCGGCGCAAATCGCATCTGTAAGCCGCGCAAATTCGAGGCCAGCGTCAATTTTGGCGGCCCGTCTTTGGGCAACTCGACCGTCACGTCGCCGCGACCGGAACCGGTAATAAATCCTGTTGGCAGGCCGATGTTGAATTCATCAATCGTGCGTTCCGACAGCTCGACTGTGCCGCGTACAACGCTGTTTCCGGACGCGGTTGTGCCGATGTCTTGTGCCCATGTCGCGTCAAATGGCAACTGCCCGATGCGCCCTTGGCCACCGATTTTCACGCCGGAGTTTGAGGCTTGAACTTGTAAAACATCCGAGGCCAGGGTTTTGCCCGGCACCAGCGCTGACGTGCGCACGGCGCGCAATTCGCCCTGCACGTCGTATTCGATCTCGTCGCGCGCGATCTGCTTTTTCAAGGGCAGCGCCAATGTGCCGGTCAGAACCGCGCGCCCGTCAGCCAGCGCAACGTCGAGCCCGGCTTTGTCCATGATTTCCAGCTTTTCCTGATTCAAAAGCGACAAAGCAGCGGTAACTGTGCTGTCGGATCGCAGGCGCGCTACGCTGGGGGCACCACCTTTGACCGTGATATCGGGAATGCTGAACGTCGATCCCGCCACATCAATCGCACCACCTTGCGGGGCCACAATGCGCCCACCATCCACGGCCACAACAAAGCGGTTGTCCAACATGCTCGCCTGCCCGCGCGCCTTGGTGACAGGCGGCATGGTTTTGATCAGTCGCACGGTGGCATCCGCATAATCGAAACTGAAGAATGCGCTGACCGGAGTGTTGGGCGTTTTGCGCAGCGCAACCTCTGCATTGTGCAATGATCCAGCCAGAATATTCATGTCGATCCAGTTGCGCGTGCCGCTTGCAAAACGATCCGGCCACAGCTGCAAAAGTCGTTCGGGTGCCAGCGTGTCGATCTGACCGTCAACGGCGAAACGCCAGCCTTCGGGGGCCGCACGCACATCACCACCAAAGCGCATGGTTTGCCCTTGGTCGTAGATCAGCATTTGGCCGACGCGCAGCACAAACGGGTCCAGTTGCAGCTGAAAATCCATGTCAGCACCGTCAAGTTGGCGTGGCTCTTCGTACAGGTTGCTGGGATTGATACCAAGGCCGGTCAATTCAAACTGGCCCGTCAAATCACTTAGCTTGCCGCTGTCGAGCCCCCCCAGAAATGCCTGTCCTTCGGCGCGGGTGGTGATCCATTCGCTTTTGACAAAAACCTCTGCAAAATCAATCGTCTGGGATGCCGCATCGTAGGTAAAGTAACTGCGCGCGGATTGAAACGGGATCGGTTTTGTTGCTTGCGTCGGTTGCACCACACCGGCCCCGATTTGCAACGTCGCACTGAGCGGTGCAAGGGTGCCATCGCTGTCAACGCCGCCGCGCAAAGCCCCCGAAATCGGGGCGCGCAGCACATCAAGCCACGCCAAAGCCAGGCTTTGGGCCGCAATGTCTTTGGCGGCAACATCGGCAATGTTGATCCCGAATTCAGCCGCCGCATCACCGATCTGGCTGGTGTAATTCGCCTCAACAGTGGCCACGCCCGCCCCCCCGCTAAGCACAGCAAGATCCGCGGACAGTCGCAGTTCCTCACCATCGCGGTTCAGACGCAGCCGGCCCCCGTCGACCACCCAGGCTTGTTCGGTGCGCACGTCCTCGAATTGCAAGGTCAGCGCCTGAATGTCCGCAGATCTGAAATTGCCAAGCGCCGGCGTTTCAAAGGCCGCATCCAATCGTTCAATCAAGTCCGGCAGGCTGATAAAATTCTGCTCAGAGCTGCTCAGTTCAGTGCCGCCGCGCAGGATGATCTGACCGTCTTTTTCGCGCTGCATCGACACGACAACGCCGGTCAGTAGCATCGTTTTCAGCTTGGCTTGACCCTGAAAGAGCGCGCGTTTGGACAGGTCCGCCTCAAATTCCGAGAACGACAACATGTTTGCGCCTTGGTCATCCAACAGATTGACGTTTTGCAGGCGCACGTGTGGCTGCCAGCCATCGCGCAGCGTAAATTGCACATCGCCAAATTGCAGGTTCATGCCCGGCAATGCCTCAGCGGCGCGCTGTTCGATGCGCGCCCGCGCCCAATCTGGCGCAGTCAGCGTCTGACCCGTCACCGCAATCACGCAAAGACCGATGACAATTGCCACCCCCATGATCCCGCTTAGCAACCACGCACAAAAGCGGCGCAAAAGACGCCGTTTGGGTTTGATCCCAATAGGGTCGACGGGTGTGTCGGCCTGAATTTCGGTCGGGGTCGCCATGTTTTTGGTCGTGTCTGCTTTCTCTTTGGCTTTATTGTTGGGACGTTAGCCCTAAATTGCCCATTCACATACGGGTGCGCCACGTTTACGACGAAATCGTGAAAATCCCATCACACAAACACATTTCCTCATGAGGTTCTTATGATCGAAGTCTCTGCCCCTGCCCCTGATTTCACATTGCCGCAAACGACGGGCGAAGATGTGACCCTGTCGGCCCTCAAAGGGCACGCTGTGGTTCTTTTTTTCTATCCGCGCGATGATACGCCGGGCTGCACCAAGGAATCCATCGCATTTTCCGAGCACTTGCAAGAGTTTGCCGATGCAGGCGCGCTGGTGTTCGGGGTCTCAAAGGACAGTGTCGCAAAACACGGGAAGTTCACCACCAAACATGATTTGACGGTGCCGTTGCTGTCGGATGAACATGGAACTGTGTGCGAAGATTACGGCGTTTGGAAAGAAAAGAACATGTACGGCAAGGTCTACATGGGAATTGAGCGGACAACTGTTTTGATTGGTGCGGACGGTGTGATCGCGCAGATTTGGCCAAAGGTTAAGGTGCCGGGCCACGCCGAGGCGGTTCTTACGGCTGTAAAGGCGCTGTGATGTTGCCACTGGCGCAAATGGCGGTGAATGTTTTAACGACGGCGGATGGTCGCGAGAAAACGGCGTTGTCGCGCAAGTACGCGGCGGAGTGGCAAGCCGCCCGCGCCCGTGGCGAAACGCCCGGGATTGGCCGCGCGGATCCACCGATGCAGCCTGCGCGCCCTGAAAAACCTGAATTGCTGTCGCCGCGTGATGTGCCACATCGCAAGCCTGGCACCCCTGAGGGGCGCATCGCGTTGCTGCATGCGGTCGCGCATATCGAGTTGAACGCGGTGGACCTGCATTGGGACATCATTCCGCGCTTTGCCCACGTCAAAATGCCGATGGGATACTACGACGATTGGGTGAAAGCTGCAGATGAAGAATCCAAACATTTCAACCTGATGGCAGACTGTCTTGAGGAAGTTGGCAGTCACTATGGGGCGCTTCCTGCCCACGCCGGCATGTGGCGCGCAGCCGAGGATACGGCGGATGATTTCATGGGGCGCTTGGCTGTAGTGCCGATGGTTCTTGAGGCCCGCGGGCTAGACGTGACACCCAACATGATCCGCCTGTTCAAACAGGCCAAAGCAACCAGTGCCGTCGCCGCACTTGAAACCATCTACTCAGAAGAGGTCGCGCATGTGGCCTATGGATCAAAGTGGTTTCACTTTTTGTGCGGGCGCAACGATCTTGACCCGAAACAAGCCTTTCACGAATTGGTCCAGACGTATTTTCACGGTGCGCTGAAGCCGCCCTTCAACGAGGAAAAACGGGCCGAGGCCGGTATCCCCCCGGATTTCTATTGGCCGCTTGCTGTTTCAACCTGAGAGGTAGCGCACAAGCCCTTTTGAATAGGCGGTTTTTTGCCAATATGCCACAATCCCGCCTAGGGATTCGAATCGGGTGATCAAGAGGGTTGCCCGATGCCGCCCCACTGTCTATTCCAATATCTTATGCGCGCGCGGGCTTTGACTGCGTCGTGATGAGTGGGATGGGAAAAGGGTACGCTGCGTGCGAACACGTCTAGGAGCAAAACTGCATATTGTTCTGGAACGCTATTTTCCAGAACGTCGTGTCTTTCTTAAATCAGACACTGACACACGATTTATTCGCCTGCGTCCGGGCACCCAGCTGATCGCCTATGCGGGTGGTGCGCTGTTGGTTGCATGGGCTATTGTTGCGACAGCCATCATCCTGATGGACAGCATCGGGTCGGGCAATTTCCGCGAACAAGCGAAACGCGATCAAAACAACTATCAGGCGCGCCTGAATGAATTGTCTTCGCAACGTGACAGCCGTGCGACCGAAGCTGTCGCCGCCCAAAACCGGTTTAACGCCGCCCTCGCCCAGATTTCCGTGATGCAATCCGAACTGCTGGATTCCGAAACCCGCCGTCGCGAGCTGGAAACCGGTATCGAGGTGATCCAATCGACCTTGCGTGGCACGATGAAAGATCGTGAGGCTGCGCGCAGCAAACTGGCTGATGCCCAGGAACAGCTGAATGGTGGTGCCGGAACCGCGCTGGCCAGTGCTGGTGCGGGTGCCTCGATGGGGTTTGTCGCCGAAGCCTTGGCCAAAACCGCTGCCGAACGCGATCAGGTCATTCTGGATTCCCAAGACGCCCTGTTGGCCGCCGACGAAATGGCGCAGCAAATCTCGGTCATGAAAGAACAAAACGACGCAATTTTCCGCCAGTTGGAAGACGCGATGACAGTCTCTGTCGCCCCGCTTGATAAAATGTTCCGCGCCGCTGGCATGCCTACCGACCGGATTATCGAACAGGTGCGCCGTGGTTATTCAGGTCAAGGTGGCCCGCTGACGCCGCTGTCGTTCTCGACCCGTGGTCAGGAACCGACGGCCGACACGCTGCGTGCCAACCGTTTGTTGGACCAAATGGACCGCTTGAACCTTTACCGGATCGCCGCGCAAAAAGCGCCGTTTGCGAATCCTGTGAAGGACGCGTTCCGCTTTACTTCGAAATTTGGCCCGCGACGTGACCCGAAAACCGGCGGGCGTCGTATGCACAAAGGCGTCGATTTCGCCGCCGCGAATGGCACCCCGCTGTATGCCACAGCGGACGGTGTTGTGACTCACTCCGGATGGTCCTCAGGATATGGACGTCTGGTTAAGATACAGCATGAATTTGGCATCGAAACACGCTACGCCCACATGAGCAAACTTCGCGTAAAAGTTGGTCAAAGGGTATCGCGTGGACAACGCATTGGTGATATGGGAGCCTCAGGACGCGTTACCGGTGTCCATCTCCATTACGAAGTGCGTGTAGGTGGTAAAGCTGTGAATCCAATGATCTATATCAAGGCTGCAAACGATGTTTTCTAAGAGCAAAATCAACGAACCTGGCCCCAAAGACGACGCGGCGCCATCAAAACCAGCGGCACCTGCAGCCCCAGCGGCAGCAACCTCCGCCCCTAAACCCAACGAATTCAAGGCAAGCGCCCCCAAGGCCAAGCCTGCTGCCTCAGTGCTGTCCACTGACCTGCACGTCACAGGCAACATGAAGACAACCGGCGACATCCAAGTCGAAGGCACAGTAGAGGGCGACATTCGCGCGCACCTGCTGACCATCGGTGAGACCGCAACAATCAAAGGCGAAGTGATTGCCGATGACGTTGTGATCAACGGCCGTATCGTTGGCCGTGTGCGTGGCCTGAAGGTCCGTCTGACATCAACTGCGCGGGTCGAGGGTGACATCATTCACAAGACCATCGCGATTGAATCCGGTGCCCATTTCGAAGGCTCCGTGCAACGTCAGGACGACCCGCTGAACACAGGCTCTTCCAAGCCTATTCCAGCAGCAGCGCCAAAGCCTCAGCAAGGCTAAGCGTCTCACAATAGAAATTCAGAAAGGCATCGCGGGAAACTGCGGTGCCTTTTTTGATATTCGCGCCAGGAACAATCTCGCCAGCCGCCCCCACTTGCAGCTCAAGCCCGCCGCTGTTATCCAGACAGCATGCTTGGCAATACAGCCGGGCAATGGAGTTTTTATGTTTACGATTGCGGGAAACCGCTAAGTCCTGAATGCCAGGACACCCTAGCCAAATAGAACCTGCGCATTGCGTGTCAGGTTCGCTTTTTTGCATGGCTCGTGAACGCTCAGTATTCCACAGCAATGAGTGATTTAGATGCGGGTTTATGCGCCCGTTGCACTGCGCAATATTGGCGCGTGTGACGATACTGAGAAAGACGAAAGACCGATGAAAATACGATCAACAAAGCACGACGATATCGCCGCCTTGCAGGAGGTGCTTGACGGCACCGCGCTTTTCCCAAGTGAAATGCTGCCTGACATGGTGGGCGGTTTTCTATCTGAAAATGACAGCGCCGATATCTGGCTGACATGCGAGGCTGACGGCAAGCCCGTCGGGTTTTGCTATGCAGTTCCGGAAGAGCTGGCTGACGGGGCGTGGAACATGCTCGCCATCGCTGTCTTGCCAAGCGCGCAAGGCAACGGCTGCGGCTGTGCGATCACGGCACATCTGGAAACAGAGCTAAGGGAACGCGGAGCACGCATCCTGATCGCTGACACGTCAGGAACGGATGAATTCGCGCAAACCCGCGCATTCTATCAAAAGAACGGATACAGCGAAGAGGCCCGTATTCGAGATTTCTGGGCACCGGGAGACGACAAAGTCGTCTTTTGGAAGTCGCTGGCCTAAATCGGACACAAAGTCCTGGCCCGCCGAGTGTGCGCGGGCCAGTGACAGGTTTATGCAAGCCCGTAAGGTGCGCGTGTCGCGCACCCCGCCAGTTTACTTGATTGCAGTGACCTTTTTCATAACATCCGGTGCCCCTATCATGGCACCGTTTGGACCCAAGCCGCGCTTGATTTTATCCACGACATCTTGGCCGCCTGTCACTTTGCCAACGACAGTGTACTGCCCTGACAATGACGGGTACGGGCCAAACATGATGAAAAACTGGCTGTTGGCGCTGTTCACGTCTTGCGAGCGTGCCATGCCAACAATGCCTGCAGCATCATATTGGATGTCAGAGAATTCCGCGTCGATCTTGCCCATTTCGGACCCGCCGCGACCAGCAAGACGGATATCACCATCCATGTTGCCGTATTGCACGTCGCCTGTTTGCGCCATAAAGCCGTCGATCACGCGGTGGAACACCACGCCATCGTACTGCCCGTCTGTGGCCAATGCGGTAATACGCTCGGCGTGATTTGGGGCGATGTCCTCGAACAAATCGATCGTGATGGTGCCATTGGCCCCTTCACCTTCGACTTCGATCTGGATGCCAGAGGCAACCGCTGGACTGGCCAGCAGCGCCACAGCAAATGCGAGCTTACTCAGCATCTGCGGCCACTTTCACGCTGATCATGCGATCAGGTTCCGCTGGTGGCTCGCCGCGCGTCAACGCATCGACATGTTCCATGCCGCTCATGACTTGGCCATAGACTGTGTACTGGCCGTTCAGGAATGCGTTGTCACCAAAGTTGATGAAAAACTGGCTGTTGGCGGAATCAGGGTTGGCAGAACGTGCCGCGCCAATGGATCCACGTGCGTGTGGCACTTTGGAAAATTCGGCTGGCAGATCATCGTAGGAGGACCCACCGGTGCCAGCCATGCGGATGTTAAACCCGTCTTCCATGTCGCCGTGCTGTACGTCGCCTGTTTGCGCCATAAAGCCGTCGATTACGCGGTGGAATGCGACGTTGTCGTACTCGCCTGCGCGCACCAGCGTTTTCATACGCTCGACGTGTTTCGGGGCGATCTTTGGCAGCAATTCGATGGTGACGGTGCCACCTTTCAGCTCCATCAGGATCGTGTTTTCGGGATCTTTAATATCGGCCATTTGGCTCTCCTGTCATCTGTCTGGGATGTTACCTAAAGCGCGCGGGACCAATTGCCAAGGCAAGCCCGCACACATCTGGGCGAGATGATTGACCTTCGGCCCGTTTCAGGCAACACAACGCCTAGAATTGGGTAAAAAAGGATCGCGCAAGATGGGCTGGAAATCACTGGATGATATGGAGCTTGCGGGCAAACGGGTGCTGGTGCGCATTGATATTAACGTGCCCGTGGAAAACGGTCTGGTGACAGATGCGACGCGGATAGAACGTATTGCGCCGACGGTTGCGGATATTTTGGCCAAAGGTGGTCGCCCGATTTTGCTGGCGCACTTTGGTCGCCCAAAAGGCAAAGTCGTCTTGGATCTGTCCCTGCGCGTATGCTTGCCCGCTTTGGAAAAAGCGTTTGGCCAGTCGGTGTCTTTGGTGGAAACCCTTGAAGGGGCCGAGGCGCGCACCTCAGAGGACGAAAACGCCAGCATCCTATTGCTGGAAAACATCCGCTTTTATCCCGGCGAAGAGGCCAATGACCCGGAATTTGCCGCCCGCATTGCCGCATTGGGTGACGTTTACTGTAACGATGCGTTTTCTGCAGCCCACCGCGCGCACGCGTCCACCGAAGGGTTGGCGCAATTGTTGCCATCCTGTGCCGGTCGTTTGATGCAGGCGGAATTGTCAGCGCTTGAGACCGCTCTTAGCACCCCAACCCGCCCTGTTGGCGCGGTTGTCGGCGGCGCAAAAGTGTCGACCAAGCTGGATTTGCTGGCCAATCTTGTTGGCAAACTGGATGTTCTGGTGATCGGCGGCGGCATGGCGAACACATTTCTGGGCGCGATGGGCGCTGATTTGGGCGCATCCCTGCAGGAACCCGATTTGCACGACACCGCCCGCGACATCATGATAAAGGCCGAAACCGCAGGCTGTCGCATCATCCTGCCCGTCGATGGCCGCGTGGCCCGTGAATTCAAAGCAGGTGCTGCCTACGACATGGTAACGCTGGATCAAAACACCGTCCTTGCAGCCGACCAAATGGTACTGGATGCCGGTGACGCCGCGGTTGATGTGATCTTGGATGAATTCAAAACGCTCAAGACTTTGATCTGGAACGGCCCGCTGGGCGCATTTGAAATTGAACCGTTCGACATTGCCACGATGAAAGCTGCCAAAGCCGCAGCGCATGCCACACGCGCAGGCGCGCTGGTGACGGTTGCGGGTGGTGGTGACACCGTCGCGGCGTTGAACTTGGCGGGTGCAGCCGACGATTTCACCTATATTTCCACCGCAGGTGGCGCGTTTTTGGAATGGATGGAGGGCAAAACCCTGCCCGGTGTTGCAGCCTTGGGTGGGTAACACGCTTCTGTTTTGCCACGCCTGTCGGTTTGCGGCTACCCTGCAGCTTAGTTAGACGAGTGTCAGGAGCGTTACATGGAAAACTGGACCTTAATCACCGGAGCCTCCGAAGGATTGGGCGCTGAATTTGCCCGGATCGCCGCCAAGGGCGGGCGCAACATTATCCTGACAGCGCGGTCCGAAGATAAGTTAAACATGCTTGCCAATGATTTGCGCGCGGGCGGCGTTAAAGTGGTCGTTATCCCTGCGGATCTAAACGATTTGGCCGAAGTCGAGCGGTTGTGGGCCACCGCAGTTGAAGGCCGCACCATCGATTTTCTGGTGAACAACGCAGGGCTTGGTCGCAATGGCCCCTTTGTAGATGACGGATGGGAGCGCGAGCTGGCCAGCATCAACGTCAACATCCTCGCCCTGACCCGCATGATGAAATTGGCGGTTGCGCACATGAGCGAGACCGGATCGGGGCGCATCTTGAACGTCGCATCGACCGCGGCGTTTTTGCCGGGCCCGAACATGGCAGTTTATCATGCAACCAAGGCCTATGTTTTGTCCCTGTCCGAGGCCGTCGCCGAAGAATTGCGCGGCAGTCGTGTGACCATCACCGCCCTGTGTCCCGGGGCCACCGCCACCAGTTTTTTCGACGCGGCAGACATGCATGACGTTCGCATTTTGAAAATGGGATTGGTTGGCGATGCGCATCAAGTCGCCAAAGCAGGTTGGGCCAAGGCCTTGGGCGGCGGGCGTATTTCGGTGCCGGGTCTGGTGAACAAAATCTTTGCGTTCTTTCCGCGCGTTGCCCCACGTTCACTGGTCACATGGTCCACCAAAATCATCATGGGCAAGTCCTAGGCCGTTTTGGACTGCTGTGCGAATCAGGGGATTCACAAACCGAATCGCCTGTGGCATAACCATCCCATCCGCCCATCAAGAGGCGGCATGAGGCAGACCCATATGAACCGCATCGCACGTCCTGCGTTTGGCACTTTTGCATTTTTCGCCGTCGCCTTTTCTTTGGGCGTCTACTTCACCTTTGCCGCTGTGCAGGGGGATTATGGGTTGTTCCGGCGCGTAGAAATTACCGCCGAGGCCGAAGATTTGCAAATGCAGTTGCTGCGCGTTCAGGCGGATGTGGCGCGGATGGAAAACCTGACCAAACGTCTGTCCGACGACTATCTAGATCTTGATTTGCTCGACGAACAGACCCGCAAGGTTCTGGGCATGTTGCGCGCGGATGAGATTGTCATTCGCTAACGCGCTGGCCTGACACCCCATAACCCCTTAATATCTTTAATTTATGTGGATTTTGATCTGCGCGACATATTGACTCTCGCGCTTTGAACACGAATCCTGTAAAAGATAGTTTAACGCTAAACTATCTTTGTTAGGTCCTGCGACACTGACCTTTCACAAGACGCTTCTTAACGTGGAGGATGCCGCATGGCCGCGCGCAAAACGACGAAACAGACCAACGCTTCAGCCGAAGAGTTAAAAGCCTATTACAAAGACATGCTGTTGATCCGCCGCTTTGAAGAAAAAGCCGGACAATTGTATGGAATGGGGCTGATTGGTGGATTTTGCCACCTCTACATCGGACAAGAAGCCGTTGTTGTTGGCCTAGAGGCCGCTGCCGAAGAGGGCGACAAGCGTATCACATCCTACCGCGATCACGGCCACATGTTGGCCTGTGGCATGGACCCCAACGGCGTCATGGCCGAGCTGACAGGCCGCGAAGGTGGCTATTCCAAGGGCAAGGGTGGCTCCATGCACATGTTCAGCAAAGAGAAGCATTTTTATGGCGGCCACGGCATTGTTGCCGCGCAGGTGCCCCTGGGTGCCGGCCTCGCGTTTGCTGACAAATACAAAGACAACGGGCGCGTATCGTTCACCTATTTTGGCGATGGCGCTGCGAACCAAGGCCAAGTTTATGAAACGTTTAACATGGCCGCGTTGTGGGGGTTGCCCTGTATCTTTGTGATCGAAAACAACCAATATGCGATGGGGACGTCACAGCAACGATCAACTTCTTCTGCCGAAATCTACGAACGTGGTTTGGCGTTCGGGATCAAAGGCGAAGCGGTTGATGGCATGGATGTTTTGGCGGTCAAAGCCGCGGGCGAAACTGCTGTTGCGCACTGCCGCGCGGGCAAAGGCCCCTACATTCTGGAAATCAAAACCTACCGCTATCGTGGTCACTCGATGTCGGATCCTGCAAAATACCGGACCCGCGAAGAGGTCCAGAAAATGCGCGACGAACGTGACCCGATTGAACAGGTCCGCGAGCTGTTGTTGACCGGCAAACACGCCACTGAGGATGACCTGAAGGCCATCGACAAAGACATCAAGGCGGTTGTGAATGCTTCTGCTGAATTCGCCAAAAACAGTCCGGAACCAGCTCTTGAAGAGCTGTGGACCGACATTTACGCATAAGGAGAGATTGAAATGGCAACTGAAATTCTCATGCCCGCGCTCTCTCCGACAATGGAAGAAGGCACGTTGGCCAAGTGGCTCGTCAAAGAGGGCGACACTGTAAAATCCGGCGATATCATGGCCGAGATCGAAACCGACAAAGCAACGATGGAATTTGAAGCCGTCGATGAAGGTGTGATTGGTAAAATCCTGATCGCCGAAGGCACCGAAGGCGTCAAAGTGAACGTGGCGATTGCGATTTTGGTCGAAGATGGCGAAAGCGTCGACGACATCGCGGCCCCTGCCCCAGTGGCCGCAGCACCGGCCCCCGCCGCCGCAGCGCCTGTCTCCGAGGCACCTGCCGCGCCCCAAGTCGACGAAACGCCCGACTGGCCAGAGGGCACCAAGCTGAAACAGCAGACAGTTCGCGAAGCTTTGCGCGACGGTATGTCCGAAGAAATGCGCGCCAACGACGATGTGTTTTTGATGGGCGAAGAGGTCGCAGAATACCAAGGGGCTTACAAAATCAGCCAAGGCATGCTCGACGAATTCGGATCGCGCCGCGTGATCGACACACCGATCACCGAGCACGGTTTTGCCGGTATCGCGACTGGTGCAGCATTTGGCGGATTGCGCCCGATTGTTGAATTCATGACCTTCAACTTTGCGATGCAGGCGATTGATCACATCATCAACTCTGCGGCCAAGACGTTGTACATGTCAGGCGGCCAAATGGGCGCGCCCATGGTGTTTCGTGGACCGAACGGCGCTGCGGCACGTGTTGGTGCACAACACTCGCAAGACTACGCGGCGTGGTACATGCAAGTGCCCGGTTTGAAAGTCGCGATGCCATATTCTGCATCCGACGCCAAAGGTCTGATGAAGACTGCAATTCGCGACGACAACCCTGTGATATTTTTGGAGAACGAAATTCTCTACGGCCAAAGTTTCGATGTCCCCGACATTGACGACTACACAGTGCCGTTTGGCAAGGCGCGCATTTGGCGCACAGGCACGGATGTCACCATCGTGAGCTTTGGTATCGGGATGAAATACGCCCTGGAGGCTGCTGACAAACTGGCCGAAGACGGCATCAGCGCCGAGGTCATCGACCTGCGTACACTACGTCCGATGGATACGCCCGCGATTATCAAATCTGTCATGAAAACAAACCGTTGCGTGACCGTTGAAGAAGGTTGGCCACAAGGCTCCGTCGGCAGTTATATCAGCTCTGTGATCATGCAAGAGGCGTTTGACTACCTTGACGCACCGGTGATCAATTGCACCGGCAAGGACGTGCCAATGCCCTACGCCGCCAACCTTGAACGCCACGCGCTGATCACAACCGACGAAGTGATCGCCGCTGTGAAACAAGTCACTTACAAGTAAGGAGCATCCACAATGACAATCGAAATTCTGATGCCCGCGCTTTCTCCGACGATGGAAGAAGGCACACTTGCAAAATGGTTGGTCAAGGAGGGGGACACGGTGCAATCCGGCGACCTGTTGGCCGAGATCGAGACAGACAAAGCGACGATGGAATTTGAGGCCGTCGATGAAGGTGTCGTCGGGAAAATCCTGATCGCTGAAGGCTCTGAAGGTGTCAAAGTGAACACAGTGATTGCGATGATGCTGGAAGACGGCGAAAGTACGAGCGATGTAACTGCACCAAGTGCACCTGCTGCTGACGCGGCGCCCGCATCCGCTCCGGCTGTGGCCGCACAGGCCCCTGCCCCGACAGCACCGGTCGCTGCCAGTGGCGAACGCGTTTTTGCCTCACCTTTGGCACGACGCATCGCAGCACAAAAAGGCCTGGACCTAAACGCGATTGCTGGCTCTGGCCCACGCGGTCGCATTGTCAAAGCGGACGTTGAGGATGCAACTGCGCAACCCAAATCCGATGTATCGCCGGCCCCTGTCGCAAGCGCATCTGCCGCACCGGCTATTGCTGCGGGCCCATCGGCCAGCGCGATCGCCAAAATGTACGAGGGGCGCGAATACGAAGAAGTACCGCTGGACGGGATGCGCAAGATCATTGCCGCGCGCCTGACCGAAGCCAAACAGACCGTGCCGCATTTCTACTTGCGCCGCGACATTCAATTGGACGCATTGCTTACGTTCCGTGGCACGTTGAACAAACAGCTTGAAGCACGCGGCGTAAAATTGTCGGTAAACGATTTCATCATCAAAGCCTGCGCTTTGGCATTGCAGACAGTTCCAGACGCAAACGCTGTTTGGGCAGGTGACCGGGTATTCAAATTGAAGCCATCCGATGTTGCCGTGGCCGTGGCCATCGAGGGTGGCCTGTTTACGCCAGTGCTAAAAGATTCGGAAATGAAATCGCTTTCGGCGCTGTCTGCCGAAATGAAGGACCTCGCGTCCCGTGCGCGTGATCGCAAGCTTGCGCCGCACGAGTATCAAGGTGGCAGCTTTGCGATTTCTAACCTGGGGATGTTCGGGATCGACAACTTTGATGCTGTGATCAATCCGCCGCACGGAGCCATTCTAGCGGTTGGGGCTGGCAAGAAACGGCCTATCGTGGGGCCAGATGGCGATCTGAGTGCGGCAACGGTAATGTCCGTGACCCTCAGCGTTGATCACCGTGTGATTGACGGCGCGCTGGGTGCTCATCTGCTCAACGCGATTGTCGAGAACCTCGAAAATCCGGTCGCGATGCTCGCCTAAGCCTCTTAGCTTGCGAACGCTGACCTGAAACAAAAAAAGCCGAGGCATCAGCCCCGGCTTTTTTAATTCTGTGGTGAGTTTAGTCCTGTGGACCCAACATGTGGTTCATGGAAACAGACGGCTGATCGCATCCGGCCTCGCCGACAATCCGCGCCGGAATCCCGGCAACTGTCTTGCAGGACGGCACTTCTTCGAGCACGACAGAGCCCGCTGCAATCCGGCTGCAGTCTCCGACTTTGATGTTCCCAAGCACTTTGGCACCCGCCCCAATCAGCACGCCGTTGCCGATTTTGGGGTGACGATCTTCTTCTTCTTTGCCGGTTCCACCCAATGTCACCGAGTGCAGCATCGACACGTTGTCACCGACAACAGCCGTTTCACCGATCACGATAGAATGTGCGTGGTCGATCATAATGCCACGACCCAAACGGGCAGCAGGGTGAATGTCGACGCCAAAAATTTCTGACACACGCATTTGTACAAAATACGCAAGATCGCGATGGCCTTGCGTCCATAAGTGGTGGCCGACACGGTAGGCTTGGATTGCTTGATACCCTTTGAAATACAGGATCGGCTGCAACAACCGGTAACAAGCAGGATCACGTTCAAAAATCGCGACCAAATCAGCACGGGCCGCTGCTACCAATTCCGGGTCGGCGGCATATGCCTCTTCTACAATCTCACGAACCACAACCATCGACATCTCATTGGATGCCAATTTGGCGGCTATCCGGTAAGACAGTGCTTTTTCCAGTGACTTGTGATGTAAAATACAAGCATGCACAAATCCACCGATCAACGGTTCGTCCGATACGGCCTGTCGAGCCTCAGTGGTGATCCGTTCCCAAACCGGGTCAAGGGCGGCGATATTTCGTTGCGCTTCAGCCATGGTCAACCTCTCAATGTCCTTACTTAGAATAGTCATCTAAGTGACAAATTGCCAAACGCAAACCTGTGATGAGACATATTTCCATTTTGAATGACCCAATTTTTGCCGACCCCTGCGGAGTAAGGCGTTCAAAACTCACCCACTTAGAATGTTACTGCTTTCGCAATCCCAAGTGCATCAATGGCGATTGCGATGCGCCACTAAGCCATCCAAGACAAGCGTCAAACAAGCGCAATACTCAGGTACGCTAAGGCCGGGTTCGTCCGCTAAAGGATATTGGCGCGCCGCAGCGCCCAGTGTGCCATTGCCCCATTCCGGATGCGGTTTGCCCAACCGGCGTGTAAAACGGTCTGCGCAATCGGCTTGCTTTACCAGTTGCGCGATCATCAACGGCCGCTCGGCTGCGTCCAATGCGAATAAAACCCGAGCGGCCGTTATGACGTCACTGTGTAAGACTGATCGCATCACACAACTTCGATTGAGCGGAACAAGCCGGTACCAAAGCGCGCCGACACTTGCGCCACCTCGAATGAGTACAAGCCCGCAATCCCGTCGTCGCCCCTGTCTGCAACCGCGTAAATCCAATTGGGTGTATCTACGATATCTTCGCGCAAAACAGCTCCCGCGACAGAGACACGGACTTGATAACGTTCGGTTTCTTCGTTCAGTGGCACATCCAGTGCATCCCAATCATCACCGTCAAAACGTGTCCGGCGGGTCCATTCAAACCCGTGATCCCCCGCCCCCAAATTGGCGCGCACATGCACCGGTGCGTACGGGCGCAGGCCATTGCCCGCAAACGCATGCGATTGTTTAAGGTATGACGGATCATCATAAGACCGGCGCGCAGGGCCAATAAGAAAGTTCTGCTCTACATTGCGCAAATTCGACGCCAGATTGATCTGCTGAGGCAAACCATTCAGCAACACGAACCAAGAGTTTTCCGGCCAGGCATCTGGCATCAACCCGTCAGTCCCCAATTGCCCCCGCAAACGATGCCGCAGCGCATAAGTCCCCGGCGCGACAATTTCGGCGTCACGGAATTGGAACACCTCCCAACGCCCCGTGCTCCCATCACCAATGGCCGCCAGATTGCCACCAGCGAGCATCGCGTTTTGCGTAATAGAAGACAGCGCACCAAACGTCAGCTTCACTTGCAAATCAGCGCCATGATCAATGATACTGGAACAGGCCGAACCCATCGCATTTTGGGTCAATCCCATTGTTGAGCGCGCCGAGAGCACTGAATTCAAAACATAATCTTCATCCGTAGAAGACTGGTACACAGCCACGTCACCGGGCCACGTCACCCCCGTTGCCGCGATGTAGGGCGCATGCACGGTTTCGCTGCCTGTTATCAACGGCAAATCCAAGAACAATGGCACCACAGGCACCGGTGCGACAAAGGCCTCTACCCGCGCCAGTTCTTCTGAGATATCAGATGGCACATACACTTCGGGTTCGATGCGCACTGCATCAATCAACTGCGACGCCCCGTGTTCCACTCGATCCACGCGGTACAAAGACGACCCTTCATTGCCATCAGCAGACAGTCGAACGACATCCCCTGCCCCCACGTTGATTTTGGAGAGCGGCAACGCCATGCGCACCATGTCGCGGGCAAGGCGCGATTCCGTCAACCAACGCTCAGAGACCTGACGTCCTTCGGCGCGTGTGAGGGCTAAGGGCACCTGACTTGAGGACACAGCGTGCGTTGCGTCATCAGACAAGACTGCTTCTTCGCTTACAGCCTCGAAATTCGCATCCGCTTGCACAAATTTTACACGAACCCGCCCAGCCAAGTCTGCTTCGGAATCGCGGGTTTGTTCCAGTGATCCATCCAGATCACCACTAAGCGCAAGAAAACCGCGATCAAGATCCACGGCGTTGTGACCGTCGCGCATCACAAAATACAACACGCCATCGCGTTCAATCGCGTCAAACGCATACCGGAGCATCAACGGCTGCAAAGACGCGCGTGCCTCACCGGTTTGAGTGTTCACATACCCCCGCACGTATCCGTACAGACCTGAAATATCATAGTGTTTCAGCCCGGCGCGATCACAAATCTCGCTGACAACTGACGCCAAACTCCGAGAAGACGTGCGCCCATTAATCCAGTGCCCACGTGCATAGTTTTCGCCATCGCTCCAAACGGCCAGATTGTTGGGAAAGAACGGATAGGGGCGCGTGTCCCATGCCCAGACAAACGCACGGGTCATGTCGATCATGCGCCCGTCATACAGCTCTGAGGTCGGATTGTTCGCATCAGAATTCCAATGCGTCGCCATCGCACGCAAATACTGCTTTTGGATCAAATCATCCCGCGCGCCAGTCGAGTGCTTGGGCAGGCTGCTTTCAGACGATTTCTGGTCCAGAAATTTGTTCGGCTCGTTGGTGCCTTTGTCGATGGCCGCACAACCCATTTCAGTAAACCAGATCGGTTTTGACTGCGGCTCCCAAGCGGTTGGGGCAAGCATACGCACCCCGGCTATGCGCTCGTGATGCACCAGGCTCCAGAAACTGCGCAAATCCTTATAGCGATAGACCCAGGGTTCGGATTCAGCGCCGTCCGTGATCGGTGTGCGGATTTGCGCGGCCTCGGCGTCGACAGAATGGTAGTACCAGTCATAGCCTTCGCCGCCCTCAATGTTGCTAGTCAGATACTCAAGATTGTAAATATCACCGAACACAGCGTCCGTGTGGTTCTGCCCTTCTCGCCAATCCGACAGCGGCATGTAGTTGTCGATGCCAATGAAATCGATGTTCGGATCTGACCACAACGGATCCAGATGAAAGAACCGATCGCCGGTTCCATCCTGCGGTTGGTAGCCAAAATACTCCGACCAATCAGAGGCATAGCTGATTTTGGTGTTTGGCCCGACCAGTGCGCGCACTTCACCCGCCAATGCGATTAACCGCGTGACGGTGGGAAAGCTGTTCGCCTCACCGCGAATTTGCGTCAGCCCGCGCATTTCAGAGCTGATGCAAAATGCGTCAACACCACCCGCCGCGGCACACAGCGCTGCGTAGTGCAAAATAAAGCGCGACAGACTCCATTCTTGCGGTCCGGAATACGTGACAATGCCAGCGCCAATTGAAAAATCCGCAGCCGTGGCGGTGCCAAAGAACGCATCGACTTCGCTCTGCGCTGCTGCCGTTCCATCAACGGATCCATCAATGCCCGCGGCTTTACTGGTTGTAATACGCCCACGCCACGGCAGGTTTGGCTGCGTATCAGCATCAGAATACGGATCCGGCAAAGTGTTCCCATCAACCTGATCCATCAGGATAAACGGGTAAAACATGACCGCTTTCTGGGCTGCGTTCATCGCTTTGATCGCTTCAATCACAGAAGCATCAGACGGTGTGCCCCCGTAGATCGGACGTCCCTCTGCTTGCGCAATTTCAGACACTTGCGCACGATTCATACCCGACACGGACCACGGCATGTTCTGACCTTCGATGTCTTTACGCTCGACCTTTGGGCGCAACGTACAATTGCCGCACCGCAAATCATCCCCAAACCATGAAACGATCAACGACGCCGCTTCGCAATTTGGCAGTTCTTCGCCCAGTGATTCAACAGACAATGCAAAATCAGACTTGCCGGCTGGCGAATTTACATTTGCACTCCACCGACCCGTTGAGCCATCGGTGTAATAAACAGGCGTCGTCGCCAACGCATATTCACCGGTACCCGGCATCAACGCGACCGCTTTGATCGCGCGGGTCATTTCATTTTCGGCACCCTCTTCGTCTGGCTGCTCGGGACGGATTACTTCAAACGAAAACTGCGGGACCCGATTGCCAAAAATCTGCAATGCAAGGTCTTCCATGACGACATAAGCGGTGCCACGATACGCAGGAACAGACCCTGTGCCTTCAATGGCCTCCATCGCTGGATCGGGCAGTTGATCAAGATTGCCGGTGTAAACCCGCATATTCAAATCATCCGGCGCGATCTCTTCTCCGTCGGCCCAAACGCGGCCAATGCGCACGATTTCACCCTCGCAGATCGCAATCGCGAGGCTGACCGAATAGCTGTATTCCTTGGTCGTCGGTTGGCTGGGCCCACTTCCTTTGCCGCCGCCACCGGTAACCGTCGTTGTTTCCCGAAAATCCGAGGCCCAAATGATTTGCCCGCCAATGCGCATGCGGCCATAGACTTGCGCGATCGGCTCGCCTTCGCCGGCATTGGTCAAACGGAACCGGTCCACCTGCCCGCTTTCCACCACGTCAGAGCCTTGGCCCATTAGACGTTGATCAACCACTTTGCCCAGCGTCGCACCAATGGCGCGCCCGATCACTGCTTTGGACAACCCCGCAAAGGTGCCCCCAATCGAGCCGCCAACCGCCGCGCCCGCTGCCGATAGAAGTACCGTAGCCATCAGTTACTCTCCTGTTGGAAATTCAAAACGCGCCACAATGCGGCGTCGCCACGGGGCACTCAGCGGGCTTTCGACCACGCCGTGCCCGCTGTAGGCATGAATAAAAGTCGAGGACGCGCCGGTTTCAGCAGCGATCCCCAAATGTTTGGCCACGCCTGTGCTGCGCATACGAAACAACAGCAGATCGCCACCATGCTCAGCGTCTGTTTCTTTGGGTTTAAGATGGCGCAAGGCCGCAGCCCACAACCGTTCTTCGCCTTGCGGTTCAGACCAATCCATCGTGTAGGCTGGCGGCGTTTCAGGTTCCGCACCCAACACTTCGCGCCACACACCGCGCAACAGGCCCAGACAATCACTGCCGGCTCCGCGCACAGAGGCTTGATGCACATAAGGCGTACCAATCCAGCCACGTGCCGCTGTGATAACACGCCCGTTCATCGACGGCTTCCGCCGCTGTTTACACCGCTGGATTTCGGGCTGACCATCAGCCAGTCTTCGCCTGGCAAATCTGGGAACCCTTGAAAATTAACGATATTTGAAAATTTCGTGCGGCAAGTTTCGAAACGTTTGTCGCAGCCTGCGATTAGTCGCACAACTGTACTTGCGCTAACATCACCACGTAACGGCTCCCACAATTCCACAATACGTGTGGTTCCATCAAAACGATCGTCCTTGATGCTGCCCCACAGGCCTGTGCCATCGCCGCTTAGAATTTCCAAGCGTCCGCGCTGGAACCATTGCGGGTCAAAATCGCTAAAGCCTTCCCAGCGGAAAACACGTCGGCTTTCGACCTCGACAACTTCGATATCGGTAAAAAAGCCCGGGCTAAGCGCATCAAACCCACAGCTGTTATCCCCAAAAACAGCCGTACACGGTTTTTGATAAATGCGGCCCAACGGGCGGTTCAACGCTTCTGTTAGTCCGCGCAATTCAGCATGGAAGGCACCACCAGAACGGCGCATTTCCCCGATTGTGCCGCGAAACTGCAGCCAGCGTTCTGACACATCGGCCCAGTTGACCATCCACGCGCGCACTTCTGCACCATCAAAACGCCCCGCTTCGATATCTTCTTCGCGCACCGATGCATCCGTCAACGCGCCCAGCGCTTCGGTGTTGTCCACAGACAGCCCTGTGCTTTGCGCCAATGCCGCCGCACTTAAACCCGTTTCCGCCTTGAACGTCATGTCTTCAAACGACAAATCCAGATCGTGATCGGTAAACCCATAGGCCACACCATCCGTCCGCTCGATCGCCCAAGCGCGACTGAATGTCGTGTGCCCGGTCGCTGCATGCGCCAAAAATGCTTCTGATTGACCGACCATCACACACGTACCTCCAGGATCGGCACATTCGGTGCTTCGCCCGCCTGAAAACTGGCAACGCTGGTGTAGATCTGATCCGTGTCAAAACGCACCGGCACGTCAAATTCATAACCCGCCGTGATCTGCATCGCCTTGTCGGGCGGATGCGAAAACGTGACCAATCCAGTGGTTTCATCCACCTCGTAGTCGATGCTTTCTTGCATCTCGTCCTGTTCAATCCCGATCCGCACCGTGCCAACCACCGGTTTGGTGATCGGACGCACGTATTGGCTAGGACCGGATCGATAGGTTTTCACCAGCGGAAACACCGCCGTGACCCCGTCGCCAAGCGCCAATTCCTGATCCCCAAACGCAGGCCCACGCGAGGCGCGACAAGATTTGAAATCCGCCCAGTCCTTCCAGCGGAATGCGTGCTTTTGACCCAAGCGGGCTTCGAAAAACGCGATCACCAATTCCATGTCGTCCAAAGACCGCATACCAAGACCGGCGTCATAGCGACGTTTGGAATGGGCCCAAGGGCTGTTGCGTTCCTCATGGCCATTGGCCAGTGTGACCACCTCGGTGCGTCGTTCTGGTCCGCCCAATGCGCCAAAGCTTAGCGAGGTCGGAAATCTGACTTCGTGAAAATCCATTGCTCTTCTCCCTGTCGCGTTAACGGTTGCGGCTGCCACGCCCAAGTGCGCGGCTCATCTGTGCGGCAATCTGGTTTTGCGAGCGTTTGAAACCCTGCACATCCGGCGTTGTGATGTTGAACACGACGTTGCCAGAGCCACCGCCCGCACCGCGCACACCCAATTTGCCGTCAGGACCACGGGCCAGCGGCATGATCGCCTCTGGTCCGGCTTCGCCCATCACGCCCATGCCGCCGCGCATCCCAAAGGGCGTGGCACTACTGACAATGCCGCCTGTGGCAAAGGGCATCACGCGGCCCTGACTGAACGGTGCACCATCTGCGAAGGGCAAAATGTTCCCCACCAGATTACCAACCCCTTGTGACAACAGCCCACCAAAGTGGTTGGTCACGGGTTTCATCGCCGCGTTGTAGGTGGTGGTAATCAGTGACGTGGCCACCGTGCGCAGTGCATCCGACATGGACGAGCTGCCAAAAACCACGCCGTCAAACGCTTTGCGCAGACCGCCTGACAGGCCCCGTTCCAATGTTGCAACATCCTGCCCGGTTGCGGCCAACGTGCTGCGCATACGAGACAATTCACCGCTGAACACGCCGACCATCGACACGGCTGATCCGACACTGTCGCTCAGTTGGTCTGCGGCATTGTCCAAGCTACCGTACCCTTCATCTTCACTCATTGTGATGTTCCTCTTGTTTGTCCGGATAGGCGGCCATCAAAGCATCCAGACCCGTGCTCAGCAGTGGTGCCTTGGCCCCAAAATCGCCCAGCATGATCTGTAATTCCGCCGGGGTCAGCCGCCAGAATTCATCCGGCGGCATGCCCAAACCTTGCAGACCAGCCCGCATCAGCGCGGCCCAATCCAGTTTTGGATGCGCTGTGCTCATGCCGGATCAGGCACAACAAACGCTCGGGCCAACAACTCTGCTGCCGCGCGGGCTGCCCCCATCGGGCCACCCGCGATGTCCGCGTTTGCCAGCTCGTCCGGCGTCAGTGCACAGCCACCGCCCTGCAAGCCCGCCTGCAACAACGCCAAAACGTCAGCCACAGAAAACGCGGTGCTTTCAAAACGCTCCACCAGATCCACAAGTGATCCAACCTCCAGCTCAGCTTCCAAAGACGCAAGCGCGCCCAAGGTCAGCCGCATGATCTGACGCTCGCCATTGATGACCAGCGCCACATCGCCCCTCCAAGGATTGGTCATGTGATCAAAGTGCCGTAAAGTTCAGCAAGCCGGCGCTGGCCAGAGACACCTCGTAGGTCGCCTCGCCGTTGTGGCTGCCGCTGTATTCCAGCGCCGTGACCTGAAACGGGCCCTCGATGATCCCGAAATCGGGGATGATCACCTGGAAATCAGGCGTTTCACCGTCAAAGAACAACTGGCGCGCGCGTTCGTCCGTGCCTTCGTCTTTGAACACACCCGACCCCGAAATCGAGGCAGAGCGCACACCCGCACCGCCTAGCAGTTCGCGCCATCCGCCTTCGCTCTCGAGCGAGGTCACATCGACCGTTTCCGCATTAAAGCTGACGCGTGTCGCACGCAGACCAGCAATTGTTTCGAATTGACCGTCCGCGGTCATGTCTACTTTGACCAACAGGTCCTTGCCGTTTTGAGCACCCATGAGGAAGCCTCCTGAAATTTTAGGGGTTAATCGTCTTCGACACGCGCCCGAAAGCGCAGATCAATCTTGCGACCCGTGGCACCATCGATACGGCTGGCCACTGCACGTTCAAATAACAATGACACCAAACGCCCGCGTGACAGGGTCAGTGCGCCGTCGTGCAAAATGTCGCTGACAGCGGCGGCGGCCTCTTTGGCGGCAGCAAACCCGGGTGCGTCGGTGATGACGCTGATCGTGAACTGGTGCACAGCCCCCGACCCGGTCTTGTCCGATGCGTCCTGAACCGTTTCGGGCCCCAAAGTCACGTAAAGCGGCGGCAAAGTGCCCGAAGGAATGGCGTCGTAAATTGCCGGACCAACAAGCGTCATCAGATCGTTATCATCGCTTAGGGCTTGATACACAGCCGCCTGAAGCGGCGCAGACAAGGCATAACTCATGTCGCCACCTCTTCATCCACAAAGCAGGTCAGATAACGGCTCTGCGCGTCCCGCTCGACCACCGCCTGGATGGCGAAAATCCGAAGACCTGCGCGAAACCGCTGCTCTGCCATTGGACGACGCGGATCACCCTGCGGCGCACCGCGTACGGTGATTTTGTAGCTGCCCGTGGACACTGGCGCGTTGCCCAGCACCGTTGCCCGCCCCGAACGCCCGATCAATTCGGCCCACATTTGACCAACCGGCGTCCATGTTTCGGTGTAACCGCCCGCACCATCCGATTGGTGCATCGGCGATTCCAGCGTCATCTGGTGATTTAGCTGAGGGATGCTCATCTTACACCACCCGTCCAGACACGCAGCACTTTGTAGCGCTCGATCAGGCTGCTGACACCAAATGGCATGCACCCGTCACTAAGCGACGTTTCGTTGCGGTATTCGTAGTAATGCGCCGCCAGCAACATGACCGCCTGCCCCAGATCCGCCGGAATGTCAGACCAGTTCTGGCCGTAGCCTGCGTTAAAACTGACCTTGACGGATCCCGCTTGTGGGATGTGCGGCAGCATTGCACCAGAGGCGCGCAGACGTGGGCGGTGGGTGTCTTGTTCCAACCAATAAACGTCGGACAAGACTGGTACAGACACACCATCACTGCCGATCAGACTAACCTGATTGATCGCGCCAATCGGGGCCACAGGCAATGCTTGTGCACGCACATCGCGCCACATGGTCAACGTCCAGCTGAACCCGCGCTCAAGCAAAACCTTGCCGGTGCGCGCCTCGATCGCTGCCAAAGCAGCGCGTAAAAAACTATGCAACACGCCGTCTTGCAACGTGTCAGGGGCAAAACCTGTGCCCAAGCGCAAATGCGCCTTGAATTCTTCAACTGGGAGAGCCGCCTCAGGCACCGCAGTTTCTTCGATCAACATCATGGAAAATCTCCAGTATTACCCTGCTCTGGCCCCATCGCAGGAACCACAAAAAGGACCGGGCACACGCCTGCCTGCGTTGCTCGGACAGAGGGGAGCAGCTAGACAACGCACGCATTTGTGACACGCGCCCGGCCTGGAGGAAGCCTATGAAGCCTCCCCCAGCACTCACGAGCTGCTGTTAAGCAGTCGCGAATTTCAGCAACTTGATCGCTGCGAAATCGCTGACATCGCCGCCAACACGTTTTGTGGCATAGAACAGGACGTGTGGTTTGGCGCTGAACGGGTCACGCAAGACGCGCAGATCAGGACGCTCCGCAACCGTGTAACCGGCAGAGAAATCACCAAATGCGATGGAGGTTGAATCCGTTGCCGCATCTGGCATGTCTTCGGCGATCAGAACCGGATAGCCCATCAGAACCGCAGGTTGGCCAGCCGCCAAACCATCAGCCCACAAGAAACGACCGTCGTTGTCTTTCAGCTTGCGCACCAGACCGGCGGTTTTCGAGTTCATGACGAACGTGCCGTTGGCGCGATATTCTGCACCCAGCGCATAGACCAAATCAACAATCGCATCACCCGTGACGTCGCCGTCAGCGCCCGATGGCACGTAGCCCAAGTTGCCCCAGGCCCAAACGTCATTGTCCACTGTGGCGTGTGCAAGAAAGCCCTTTGGCTTGTCGATGCCGTCACCGTTGATGAACGCAGATGCCTCGGCGCGGGCGAATTTGTCGGCGATACGACCGGCCAACCAGCCCTCGATGTCGAATGCGCTGTCATCCAGCAAACGCTGGGATGCTTTTGGCAACGCGGACAGCTCGTGCAACGGGACCGTGATGCGGTCGATCGTTGGCGTGCCACCTTCGTTCACAGATGCAGCTTCGGTCGCCCAGCCGCTTTCCACGTCAGAGTGGTCAACCAAAACGTCATAAGATGTCGCTTCGACATGCACAACAGAGGCGATTGCACGGATAGACGCCGTGGCATTCAACACCGATTTCACGGTGTCGGATGTTTGTGGATCTACCAAATAGCCACCATCGCTGTTCACAGCTGTGGACAGGCCTTTGACGTCGACTTCAAGGCCACGCAGGCCATCATCTTCGCCGGAACGCAAGTAAGCGTTAAAGGCTTTTTGGTGTGGCGCGCCCACGTCTGTGGCACCTGCCAAAGGTGTGCGCATTGCAGTATTTGATTTACGGTCCAGCATGGTCAATCGCTCTTCTGTTTGTTGAAGTTTTTTCTGAATGTCGGCTTGGAAGCCTTTGAAGTCAGTTACAAAACCAGTCATGGCCTGGCTGACATCTTGGGCTGCGGTCATAGCTCCGCCAGCCCGAGAATTGCTCTCAGTCTTGGTCATAGGCACGTCCTATCGTTGGTTGAAAATAAGGCGCTTAGCTGCGCGCCAATTCGGTGCGCGCAGCCTCAAAGGCCACCGCCATCGCCCGCAAAGCATCATCATCGGCTGTGTTTACAGCGTCCGATTTTGCAGCAACCGCATCCTGTATGCGGGCACTGGGCAGCATCGGGAATGTGACTAACGACACCTCCCAAAGCTCCAGTTCACTCAAGAGCCGTTGGCCCTTGTCGTTCTTTGAGGCGCGCACGGTGCGATACCCGATCGACAGGCCGTCAATGGCCCCTGCCTCGATCAAAGCTGCCGCTTCGCGCCCTTTTGCCACGGTGTCCAGCAGACGCCCTTTGACCCAGAGGCCTTTGGCGTCTTCGCGGACCTCGTCCCAAATTCCGATGGGGTGTGCAGGGTCATGCTGCCATAGCATTTTGACCTTGCCACCACGGGCTGTCAGAGCGCTGAGCGATCGCGCGTAGGCCCCCGTCACAACCACGTCGCCGCCCTGATCCGCTGCGCCAAACAAGCTGGCGTAGCCCTCGATCACCAGACCGTCTTCTTGCACCTGCAAGCCGTCACCAAATCGGGCGAACTTGCGTTCTAAACTCGTGTCCAATTCCATTGGTCACTCCTATCTGTTGTGTGAAAATCCAGCGCGCCTAGCCCGGCACAGCCACCATGAACGATTGAAATGCCTGCGCCAAAATCACCGCCAACACGCCGTAAACCGTTAACCACAAACGCTTTTCCAGCCGTTCCATCATCTCTTCGAGCCGGTCAAGACGACGGTCGATGTTGGTGTAATGCAGCTCTGCCATTTTCTCATGCGCCTGTAATCGCAAGCCTGGCGCGCATTCAAACCGCTCAAACATGCGTGGATCATCCATCCGCACCGTCCTTAAGGTCATCTTCTGCTTGTGCAGGCAAACCCAACAAGCTGCGTTTTTCTGCCAAGGTCAGGAATGACGCATCCGCGACGCGTTTCCACTGTGCATCGCGTTCCGCAGACAAGGCCGGCACCTGATCTTGATCCGGCTTCAGCTCGACCGGTTCTCCGGAATAGGCACTCAGCCAATCGGCCAAGGCGGCCGTAACCCGCGTTGCCAGCGGCAAAACCGTCAGACGGTAAAACGCGCGGTTGGCTTCCTGGTAGTTGGAATAGGTCGCATCGCCCTGAATACCCAGCAACATTGGCGGCACCCCAAAGGCCAACGCGATCTCACGCGCGGCAGATTCTTTGGTTTTCTGGAATTCCATGTCGGATGGGGAAAAGCCCATCGGTTTCCAATCAAGACCACCCTCAAGCAGCATTGGACGGCCCGCATTGCGCGCGCCCTGATGATGGCTTTCCATTTCGCTGACCAGACGATCGTATTGATCACTGGACAAAGACCCTTGGCCCTCGGCCCCTTTGTAAACAATCGCACCGGACGGACGGGCCGCGTTATCAAGCAACGCTTTGGACCAGCGGGACGCACTGTTGTGCACATCCACGGCCATCGCAGCGGCCTGCATCGGGCTGAACCCGTAATGGTCATCTTGAGGGTGAAAGCTCTTGATGTGGCAGATCGGAGAAACCACACCACGTGCATCAAAGCGATGCTTGCGCCCCGACACGGCATATTCATAGCCCACCGGCCAGCCATCAGACCCCGGTACAACCGACATCCGGTCAGAGCGCAAAACATGCAGCTCTGCTGGTGCTGCGTCTTCGGTCAAGACGGCCTCGATGTAGCCGTTGCCTGACAGTAAAATCTGACCATACAGCGCCTCAAGCAATTCAGCGCGACCCTGCGCTGCATTCGGGCGGTTCACCAGTTGCAACAACGGGTGCACATCGTAACGGCGCTCGCGGTCTTGCATCACCAATGGCAATGCGGCGGCGGCCTCTGCGATCAATTTGACCGAGCGAAACCCGACCGGATTGCTCGAAAAACCTGTGCGCGTCAAAGACACCGTGTCACGCGGGCTCCAGGCCACGCGGCCGGATGTTTGGTGGGCCACAATCGGGCCCGTAGCGCTGGCCTTTTGCTCTGGCGTTTGTGCTTGAGCCCCAACCTGAGCCCCAACTTGGACCCCAGCCCCACCGCGCCGCAAAAAATCAAAAACCATGACTGTCGCTCCTATCCATTTTCAGACAGCGCCCCAATGGATGCCGCCAAAACAAAAGGACGCCGCCAGACTGGCATGCGCCCTTTCTTCAACATTTCTACTAAATTCCAGCTCTAAAACCGGTTAACCGACCGTACGGTGCTATAACGAACGCACACCGGGTTGGCGCCACTTGGCCGCAGGATCGATCATCAGATCGTGCAACGCCCACACCAACGCATCAACGCGGTCAGGCGATCCAGAACCATCATAGCCCCCAGATGTCATCTTGTTCATCTGCGCCTCAAGCTGTGCGAGACCGCCCGTCACGTGTTTCACGCGACCTTGTTCATAAAGCGCTGCAATCGGTTCGGCCCGCGCAACTTTGCCACGTGTGGCATGCACCGCGCGGTACGGTACCATCGGATCAACTTGGCGAATGACTTCGGCAACCATCTGGCCGCCTTGGTTCACTTCGGCCACCAACCGGTCCGCACCGAATTGTTCCATCGCTGAAATCGCCGCCTGCGCCCATTCTGCCGGACGCGCGCCTTTGATAGTGCAGTCGGCCAGAACGTAGGCCTTCCAGTCTTGCGGCGGGCCTTTCAGATGCGCGCCGACAACAACGATGCCGCATTCATCCGAACTGGATCCGCTGGTGATCGCCGGATCAAGGGCCACAACAATGCGGTCCAAATCGCTCGGTGCTTTTTCGACCTGCGCGCCTTCGATCAACTCGTTTGGCCACAGCGTGCCTTGCGTGTCCATCAACAGCTCGCCGTCCAATTCTTGGCGGGCAAGACGGGTACCGGCATAACGGCGACGCACTTCTTCCAAAAACGGACCCGCCAGATTGGCAGCATTCGCTTCGGTTGGCGCGTGGGTCATCACCGTTGTCGACGCCCCCAAAAGATTCTTGAGAACATCCACGTTGCGCGGCGTTGTCGTCACGCAAACCTGCGGCAAATCCCCCAAGCGCAGCGCAAATTGCAATTGGTCCCAGGTTTCCTGACCGCGTTTCCACTTGGCCAATTCATCGACCCAGGCCGCATCGAATTGCGGACCACGCAGCCCTTCGGGATCTTGCGCGGTGTGAACCGTTGCGACCGCGCCGTTTGGCCATTCCAGCCGCTTGCGCGAGGCACGCCATTCAGGACAGCGATCCGGCGGCGAACAGGCAATGATACCGCTGTCCCCGAAAATCATCACTTCACGCACCTGCTCGATGGTTTCACCGACCAAGGCCACACGCGAACATTCCCCCGCATCCAGCGGCAATGCGCCCTCAACTTTGGATCTGACCCATTCCGCACCAGCACGGGTTTTACCGGCACCACGGCCGCCCATGCTGACCCAGGCACGCCAGTCACCTTCGGGGGGTAACTGATGTTCCATCGCCCAAAATTCAAACAAAAAAGGGAGAGCCATCAGGTCCCCCTCATCCAGATCATTCAGAAACATTTCCTGAACATGGTCGTCTTCGCAGCTTATCCAATTGGCACCCAATTTTAGACCGCGCCTTTTCAAGGTCGAGTGCGTAGGTTGCGTTTGGCGCAATGCCGGCTTGTTTACGTTTACATTCCGCAAGATTCGTCTCCAATTTCTGACAGAGTGCCAGCTGCATGGTTAATTGCCCCGCCGCACTTTTTACCGTTGTCGCGGTGACGTCGCCCCCCGCGCTGATCTTTGTGCTGATATCTTGAAATTCGCGCCTGAGGGCGCGAACGGATTCGAACACAGAAGTCAGCAACTCCTGAAGCTCGGTGATATCCCTATCTGGGGTGATCAATGTCATGTATGTTCGTTTACCTCTCGCGTGATGTGATCTCCGCACGGGCGAAACGAAAAAACGACCGGTCAGGTTACCCCGACGGTCGCTTGCCCACTTCTTCTAGCATGCCACAAGGTGTACCTTGGAGCGTTCGCAAAGTCAAGGTAAATCGCGTCTTAGGATTTGTCTAAGCGTACGGTATCATTAACAAATTCTTAATTTCAGAGCATTTTCCCAGTGTCGAAAAATACGCGCCTAACGCGAAAAAATCTTCGCTTTCAGGTACTTCACAACACCACCGGCGATCAGGCGAAAACTGTATTCGCTGCGGATCAAGGCGACAACCTCGCGCTCAGACAAGCGTGACAGACGACGCACACTGCGGTCCCACTGGGCGGCGTCATATTTTGCGATCCGTTGATTGGCGGCGTATCCAAGGCGGTAGTTGCGCTCAAACCGTTTGGCGCATTTTCGTTCGTATCGTTTTAGCGGGGCCGCCCGGCCGGTCTGAACCGCCTTGCCCAATTCGTCGCCCAAGACCCGCCCGAACTCGATGGCCATGCGAATGCCTTCGCCCACAGTCGGTGTTGCAAAATTCGCTGTGTCCCCGACACGGATCACCCGGTCAAACACCAGCTTGCGGTCATAGGGTTCTGACGGGATCACGCCTGCGTTCACGTGCACGCGCGTGCCAAGGCGCAACCCTTGGTCGTACAGAAACCCGCTGGCGTGCAATTGATCCATCAAGGTGCGCGGCGAAACGTCTGTGTCAGGACTGATCACGCCAACCCCGATGCGCACACGGTTGTGCGGCGCGGGAAATATCCAGCCATAACCGACCAAAACGGCCGTGCCGACGAACAGGACCGCCTTGTCGCGATCGCCGTCTAACATCTCGTATTCGTATTCAATGCCGACGCCTGTGCGCTGCGGGGCATCCGCCAGCCCGAGGGCCGCAACAACTGCATTCGCATTGCCTGAGGCATCAACGACATACCGCGCGCGCACACGGCCCTCGGACCGATCAGCAAAGCGGATCGTCGCGAGGTAACCCGCCCCGTCACGCACGCACGCAAGCATCTTGGTCCACACATGCACGTCACAGCCGTTGGCAACAGCCGCACGCCCCAACCACTGATAGAGGCCCGTGATGTCCAAAACCGCCAGCGTCTGGCTTTTCATTGCGTGGGTTGCGACCACGTTGTCGGAGCGGAATTCAAGCGTGTTCATCGCCACGTACAAATCGTCCGGCACGCCAAGCGCGCGCATGTCCGACACCCACGTCCCGCCACTGGTGCGCACGGGGCGGCCGATTTCAGCGTCTTGATGCACGAGGATCGAACTGACCCCGTCTGGCAACCGCGCGGCCACGGACAGGCCCGCAGGCCCGCCGCCGACAATCAAAACATCCGCTTGCAGCTCTGTCATGGCTTGAATCGCCCCGCAACTTGGATCAGTCGTTTGCCCGTTCCGCTTCGATTTTGCGCCATTTGGCAACGTTGCGGTTGTGTTCATCCAGGGTTTCGGCAAAGGCGTGACCGCCAGTCCCGTCAGCCACAAAGAACACGAATTTTGTGTTCTCTGGCTGGCCCGCAGCCATCAGGCTGGCGCGTCCTGGATTGGCAATCGGGGTCGGTGGCAACGCAGGGATCACGTATGTGTTCCACGGCGTTTCTGCGCGCAGTTCAGAGCGGCGCAGGCCACGGCCCAAGACGCCCTGCCCTTTGGTGATGCCATAAATCACAGTCGGATCGGTTTGCAGCTTCATGCCCCGGTTCAAGCGGTTCACAAAGACACTGGCGACCTGTTCGCGTTCAGATGAAACGCCGGTTTCCTTTTCGATGATCGAGGCGAGGATCAGCAATTCCTCCGGGTTTGCCAGTGGGATATCCGCATCGCGGGCTTCCCATGCGGCGGCCAACAGCGTCTCTTGGGCTGTGGCCATCCGCGCCAAAACGCTGGCACGATCGTCACCCGGCGACACTTCGTAGCTGTCGGGGGCCAACGCACCTTCGGCAGGAACGTCCGCAACCGTGCCGTCCAGCACATCCATGCCCTTGAGGCTTTCAGTGACTTGCCAACTGGTCACACCTTCGGCCAAGGCAACACGGAAACGGGTGTCGGATTTGGCTTTGGTCTGCACGTACAGCTCTGGCACGTCATCCACGGCAGGATTGAACTGCGCCTTTTCAACGTAGCGGTTGGTGCTTGGGTCCAACTCACGGACCTGAACGCTCAGGCGGTTGATGCCGATGCGGTAAACCACTTCGGTGCCGCAGGTGCTTGCGCCGCCTTTGGTGACGATGTCGATGATGCCTTCCATCGACGCGTTGGCCGGCACCAAATAGCTGCCCGCCTTTAGCTTGTCTGTTTTGTCGACGTAATCCGCACTGATGCGAAAGATCGCACCGCTGCTGACCGCACCTTGGTCTTGCAACTGCCCGCTGACGCGACGCATGTTCGATCCACGATCCACTTGCAGGCAGATCGCCTGATCCAGCGGACCTTCGGCGGTATATTGGCTCTTGCCCCACAGGACCATACCGCCAAGCAAAAACAAGCCCAGCGCCAGAAATGTCACAGCATTAGACGCAAGATGTCGCCACATCAGCGGATTTTCCCAAACACAACAGAGGCGTTGGTGCCGCCAAAGCCGAACGAGTTGCTGAGCGCGACCTCGACTTTGCGTTCACGTTTCGCATTTGGGGCCAAATCGATCGATGTTTCGACAGCGAGGTTGTCCAGATTGATTGTCGGCGGGCAGACCTGATCACGGATCGCAAGGATGCTAAAGATCGCCTCGATCGCGCCGGCAGCGCCCAACAAGTGGCCGGTTGCGGATTTGGTCGACGACATCGTCACATCGCCCGCAGCATCGCCCAGCATCCGCTCAACAGCGCCCAGTTCGATCGTGTCGGCCATGGTCGAGGTGCCGTGCGCGTTGATGTAGTCGATGTCGGATGGCTCAAGCCCTGCGTTCTTTAAGGCCGCACGCATTGACCGCTCGGCCCCGTCGCCATCCTCGGAAGGTGCCGTGATGTGATAGGCATCGCCGGACAGGCCGTAGCCCAACACTTCGGCGTAGATTTTCGCACCGCGCGCTTTGGCGTGTTCGTATTCCTCAAGCACCACAATGCCCGCACCCTCGCCCATGACAAAACCGTCACGGTCGTCGTCATAGGGGCGTGATGCCTTTTTCGGATCGTCAGCGCGTTTGGTCGACAAGGCTTTGCAGGCGTTGAACCCGGCAATGCCGATTTTGCAAATCGATGCCTCGGCGCCACCAGCAACCATCACATCCGCATCACCAAACATGATCAAACGGGACGCATCACCAATCGCGTGCGCACCCGTGGAACAGGCCGTCACAACCGAGTGGTTCGGGCCGCGAAAGCCGTATTTGATCGACACCTGACCAGAGATCAGGTTGATCAACGCGCCGGGCACAAAGAACGGGCTAACGCGGCGAGGGCCTTTTTCGGCCATCATCACAGCAGTGTTCGCGATAGAATTCAAACCACCAATGCCCGATCCAATCAGCACGCCGGTGCGATCCAGATCTGCGCGGTCCTCGGGCATCCAACCTGAATCCTCGACCGCTTGTTGGGCGGCGGCCAGACCGAACTTGATGAATGTGTCGACCTTGCGCTGCTCTTTTGGTTCCATGTAGGCGTCAGCGTTGAACGTGTCATCGCTGCCGTCGCCCAAGGGCACTTCGCAGGCATAGGTGGTTGCCAAACCTTCGGTGTCAAAGCCGGTGATCGGCCCCGCGCCAGACTGGCCGTCCAAAATACGGCTCCAGCTTGCTTCAACGCCGTCAGCCAGTGGTGTGACCAGCCCCAAACCTGTAACAACTACTCTGCGCATAAATCTCGTGCCCCTAAACATTTCTAACTTCGTCCTTATCAAGGCTTGGGGCACCTGTTCAAGAGTGCACGCATCTTTCACCCGAACGTCAACGAGGTGGCTTGGGGCGGGTCATCAGTTGCGCCGGATCACCATCAAAGTCCGCAATACGCAAAGGGGTGTAGCCCAAGCCGTCTGCCACCGCGCGCGAGGCGGTGTTTTCGGGCGACAAGATGCACACCACAGGGCCGGTAATGACGCGATCAAACCAGTCGTGCGCAGCTTGGGTCGCCTCACGGCCATAGCCTTTGCCTTGCGCATCCGGCGTCAAAATCCACCCCGCCTCGGGGCAATGATCAAAGTCGTCCCCCAGATCGCGCGTGCCGTGAAAGAACCCCGTTTGCCCGATCATCTGCTTGCTGGATTGCTCGACGATGGACCACTGCCCAAATCCGGTGACCTGCCATTGCCCGGCGTTGTGCAAAAACGAAGACCACGCCTGCCCGCGGCTTTTGGGTTGGCCACCGACGTAGCGCACGACCTCTGGCATGGCCCAGATTTCGGCAAAGCGGCCAAAATCCTGCGGCTCCATCGCGCGCAGGGTCAAACGACTGGTATTGATCGTGGGAATAACACGCGACATTGGGGCCTCTAATGTTCTGGTTTTCCACCAAAAGCCCTACTTTGCCTGTCACTTGCAAATGCCAAATATTCGCGCCGCCTAAAACAGCGATTTTCCGCACGGTTTTAAGGCGCGGCAAACACTTTGTTCAGAATATCCGCCAATCGCTTGCCGCCCTGATACAAGCGCTGCTTCAGCAGTTCGTCCTGACGGGCCACGTATTCATATCCAAGGCGTGGCACGTTATCGGCGCTGTCCGTCCCAAATCGATAGATATCAGCGCGGTAACTGACAGATTCCTCGGCCCATGTGACAGGTCCCTCGCCAAAGCCCGCGATATCTGTCTTGCCAAATCGTTGCTCCAGAAACGCGGCGTATTCGGTGTAGCTCAGCTTTTCACCGTCAATCATCGCCTCGTCCCAGACCTCGTGCAGCTTGAGCGGCGCACCGAACCAATCCACCGTTATCGTGTTGCCACCGCGATCCTTTGCTTTGCCCACGTGCAGCGGCTGATGCACGTCGCCCACCAGATGCACCAGCAACGCCAGCGCGGTGGCTTGGAGTGTACCGTTGTAGGCGGAAACCTGCATGTCATTGATCGCCCAATTCAGGCTTTCAAAATTGACCGGTGCCGTATCGATAACGTCTTCGCGCAGCATCGCACTTAGAAATTCGATCGCATCAACCACATTGGTCGGCAGATTGTGTTTCTCGTAGATGGCCATGTCGCAGGTCCCGGCGGGTGCGGGTGGCAGTTTGCGGGCCTCTTGCACCGTGCGCCCGTCCACCGTCAGGAAATGCCAAGGCTTGAAACAGTCGTATTTCGGCAAAGAGCGGATGAAATCAGGCCATGTCGCCATCAGCGCCAGCGATTCACCTTTGGCGATAGATTCGACCCATTGTGCGGCGTTTTCATCCAGATTGGCTTGTGCAACTTGCGCGGTGATCCGGTGCCCGTTGGGCCCCCACGCCAATGCCGTTTGCGTGTTCAACGCAATCGCAAACATCGTTAATAAAAAGTACCGCATCAAACTGTGTCCTTGCAAAATTTTTATCAAAATATGCAGGTAGTTTAACGGGGAAACTGATCCTGTGGGAAATGTTTCGTGTGCGAAACAAAAACGGCGCCCCGCAATGTGCAGGACGCCGTTTTTTAAATTTTAGACCTCAACCAATCCGAAACGGATCAGGAAGCTTTCGTAATAAAGCCAACGGCATCGCCGAAGCTTTGGATTGTTTCAGCTGCGTCATCAGGGATTTCGATGCCGAATTCTTCTTCGAACGCCATGACCAGCTCAACTGTATCCAAGCTGTCAGCGCCCAGATCGTCGATGAAAGACGCGCCTTCGACGACTTTGTCTTCTTCAACACCCAAGTGCTCTACAACGATCTTTTTAACGCGTGCTGCGATGTCGCTCATATCTCAATTCCTCATTCGTGCGGATCTAAAGTGATCCAAGTTGTGGCCCCCAACGTTGGGAAACCCTGCTTTGCCCCGAAGGGCGCTCAGGCCCTGCCAACGGCAAGGGCCGATCGTCAAACACAATGTTTAGCGATCAATTCTGCGCCGCCTATAACATAGTCGACGCACTTGGCAAATGTTTTGCACATCCGGCGGTAGACCCGCGCCTACAACATGGCCATGCCACCGTTGACGTGCAAGGTGGTGCCTGTGACATAGCCCGCCTCTGGTGAGGTTAAGTACAAGACAGCGCTCGCTATTTCCGCCGGGTTCCCCATCCGATTTGCCGGGATTTGCCCAAGGATTGCAGCCTTTTGGTCATCCGTCAATTTGTCTGTCATCGCAGTGGCAATAAAGCCGGGCGCGACCGCATTTACTGTGATTCCCCGCGACGCGACCTCGTAGGCGAGCGATTTTGACATGCCGATCATGCCTGCCTTGGACGCCGCATAGTTCGCCTGACCGGGGTTGCCGGTGGCTCCGACGATGGATGAAATGTTGACGATCCGGCCCCAACGCGCCTTCATCATGCCGCGCATCACGCCTTTGCACAGCTTGAAAATGGCTGTCAGATTGACGTTCAGAACCGAATTCCATTCATCATCAGACATCCGCATAAACAGATTATCGCGGGTGATACCCGCGTTGTTGACCAGGATATCGACCGATCCCATCGCTTCGGCGGCTTGTTTGGGCAGCGCCTCGACCGCGTCCATGTCGGACAGGTTGCACGGCAAAACATGGGCGCGTTCACCCAGTTCAGCGGCCAATGCCTCAAGCGGTTCAACCCGTGTGCCACTTAGGCCAACTGTTGCGCCTGCTGCGTGCAGCGCGCGCGCGATATCCGCACCAATGCCGCCTGATGCACCGGTGACCAGTGCGTTTTTACCTGTCAAATCAAACATATCGTTCGTTCCTCATTTTTCTTATCTTATACGTGCGGGGCACGTTCGCCCAAGATGTAACGCGCCACATCCACAAAATCAAAGGCCAGCGAAATCGCGATCACGCCCATGACCACAAACATGATCCGGCGCGGCCACGCGGGCATGTCCGGACGTTTGGTTTGGAAATACAAGAACACCAGCAGCGGCGTCCAAAAGATCAGATGCGGCAGCCCCAGTAGTTTGACGTAGCCCATGCTGTTGAACAGCATGTTGATCGACATGCCCGCAATCGCGCTTGCCAAAAGGGTCAGCAGACCTGCGACCCGGCTTTGCCTCCAGATCAGCAGCGCTAATGGCAAAATGAACGCGCCGAGCAGCAGAATGTTTATCCAGACCATCAACCACGCGGGCTGCAACGCCATGGCATCGTTTAGGGTCATGGTGTCGGTCATTGTGCCTCCAGCAGGGCTGCGATGTCGGCGGATGCACCGATGTTGCGCGACGTGATGGAACGATCAATGCGGCGGATCATGCCGGACAAGGCTTTGCCCGCGCCGATTTCCCACATTTCTGTGACGCCTTCGCCGGCCATCCACGACACGCTTTCGCGCCAGCGTACAGACCCTGTGACCTGCTGTACCAACAAATCGCGGATGTCTGCGGGGCTTGTCACCGCTTCGGCCCGCACGTTTGCGACCAAAGGGACCGCAGGTGCGTTGATGTCAACGCCGCCCAGTGCATCGGCCATGACACGGGCTGCGGGCTCCATCAAAGCACAGTGGAACGGGGCCGACACCGGCAGCATCACGGCGCGCTTGGCCCCTTTGGTTTTGGCAATCTCGATGGCGCGTTCAACCGCCCCCAAATGACCCGAAACCACAACCTGACCGGGGTCATTGTCGTTGGCTGCCTGGCAAACTTCGCCCTCAGCTGCTTGTGCTGCAACATCGGCGGCCGTGGCAAAATCCAAGCCCAATAGGGCGGCCATTGCGCCAACGCCAACCGGAACCGCCTCTTGCATGGCTTGGCCACGGGTGCGCAACAAACGCGCCGTATCAGCCACAGAAATCGCGCCAGCCGCAGCCAGAGCGGAATACTCGCCCAGCGAATGCCCCGCGACAAAGGCTGCTTTTTCGATCGTGATCCCTTCGGCCTCTAGCGCGCGCATCGCGGCCAAAGACGTCGCCATCAAGGCAGGTTGGGCGTTTTGGGTCAGGGTCAGTACGTCTTGCTCGCCCTCCCAGATCAGCGTGCTTAGCTTTTCGCCCAGCGCGTCATCGACTTCTTCGAACACAGCGCGTGCGGCTGGATAGGCGTCGGCCAGATCGCGGCCCATGCCGATGGTCTGTGCCCCTTGGCCCGGAAAGACAAAAGCGACTGTCATGATAGTAATCCCCAGATGTGTTGGTCGTTGTTATCGGGTGTAGCCCGCAGGCCAGAGCCACACAAGATGCCACTAAGGGCGACACACAAAGATGCAGATGATCTGTGCAAGGATGCAAAGACCGCACACTTGTAACTTTTTCCCCGGATGAAAAGATGGTGTAACGAATGAAACCACCGTGTCACGTGTTAAAGACGGAACACTCGCGTAAAAAGGATCATCACATGTCGCTCGCCAACACGTCCCACAGTTATGGCAGTATCGCCAAAACCTTTCACTGGCTGACGGCCCTGTTGATCCTGACGCTGATCCCGCTGGGAATTATTGCCAACGGGATGGAATACGAAACGTCCGAGCAGCTGGCGCGCAAAGCGTGGTTGTTTTCATTGCACAAAACCCTTGGGGTGACGGTGTTTTTTGTCGCTTTGGCCCGCATTGGCTGGGCGATCAAGCAGGCAAAACCGGGTGGTTTGCATCCTGAGCGGAAAATGGAGAGCTGGCTGGCCGAGACAATCCACTGGTTGCTTTATGGCTCGCTGGTGCTGGTGCCACTGTCGGGATGGGTGCATCATTCTGCGACCACCGGCTTTGCGCCAATCTGGTGGCCGTTCGGTCAATCCCTGCCGTTTGTGCCCAAAAGCGAAAGCCTCGCGGCGCTAACTGCCGGCTTGCACATCGTGTTTGAGCGGGTTTTGGCTGCGTCCATTTTGCTGCACATCGCAGGCGCGCTGAAGCACCACTTTGTCGACAAGGACGTGACCCTGCGCCGGATGTGGTTTGGCAAACCCGCCCTGCCCGACACAAAACCTGCGCACCACAGCGCCTTGCCTTTGGCCAGTGCGCTGGTCGCTTGGGCGGCTGCGTTGATGATCGGCAGCGCGATTGGCGTGTTTTCGCATCACGAGACCAGCGCGCAGGCCGCCGAGTTGGGCGACGTGCAATCGGACTGGACCGTTCAGGACGGCACCATCGACATCACAATCACGCAATTTGGCAATGAGGTTACGGGGCAATTCGAGGATTGGACCGCTGCAATCACCTTTGACCCTGAAACCGGCACTGGCACGGCTGAGGTAAACATCTCGATCGGGTCACTGACACTGGGGTCGGTCACCGCGCAAGCCATGGGGCCGGATTATTTTGACAGCACCACATTCCCAACCGCTGTGTTCACGGCCGACATCGCGCCCATCGTCGACGGGCACATGGCCACCGGGACGCTGACGGTCCGGGACAAGACCGTACCGATTGAAATGCCGTTTTCCCTGAATGTGCAGGATGACACAGCACAGATGAGCGCGACACTCACGCTGGATCGCAGGGATTTTGATGTGGGGAACAACATGGCGGATGATTCCAGCCTGAAATTTCCGGTCAACGTGCAGATCAACCTGACGGCACAGCGCTAAACGAAAAATGTGCGGGCTAAACGAAAAATGTGCGGGCTAAACGAAAAAAGGTGCGGGACACCCGCACCTTACGATCTGGTAAGGTGGGCGTGTCGCCCACCTTTTTTATTCAAAAAGCTTATTCGGCTTTCATCGCCTCAACCGAGATCATCACCTGAACTTCGTCACTCACGAAGGGTGCGAATTTGCCAAGGCCGAACTCGGAGCGGACCAAAGTGGTCGTGCCGTCAAAGCCAGCCCAAGGTTTGCCCGCCATCGGGTGATCGCCCATTTGGTTCAGCTTGGACGCCAAAACAACTGATTTTGTCACGCCGTTCATCGTCAGATCGCCGGTGATGTTGGCTGTGCCCTCGCCTGTCACTTCGATGGATGTGGACGAGAACGTGACCATGTCACCCTCTGCCGCGCCAAAGAAATCGTCGGACATGAAATGCCCGTCACGCTTTTCCCAGCCGGTGAACATGCTCATCACTGGCATAGAGACGTTGACCGAAGAGTTGGTCGCGTCGTCTTGATCGAACATGATCTCGCCTTCAAAGCCCGAAAACATGCCGTAGGTCGTGGAAAAGCCAAGGTGGTTGTAAGAAAACACAACCTGGCTGTGGCTGGAATCGAGGACGTATTTGTCAGCAGCGGCGGCGAAAGTTGCAGAAGACGCCAGTGCGGCGGCGAGAATAAGGGATTTCATGTTATGCTCCATGTTGTTGTCATGGTGCATAATGTGGGTCGCGCGCGCGAAACAGCAACTGCGCACCATTCAACAAGTTGTGCGCGCTCCTGAACAGAAGCGCGCACGCATAGAATGGCTGCCTGAGGTGTTGGGGTCTCGAAAGGCTTATAATTTACCGGCTTGCATCATCGCCGACGTCAGGCTGCGGCGGATATTCGGGTCGCTCATTGCGACTTCGGCCAGCATAACATCTCCCTTTGCCCACAAGATCATATGGGCACCAAGTAGCTCAGCACGTTCCAAATCGGCAAATTTATGCGCACTTAGCATTTGATCACCGGCCTCGTTGCGGCGCATCACGCGCACTTCGCGGCGGATCGTATCGATTTCGATTTCGGGGGTCTTTGCCCGGTTTGGCGTGTGCAGCATCGCAATGCCACCCAGCACCATCATCAAAGACAGAACCAATTTGATCAGCAGCAAATCACCGGACCAATCGGCCCCCGGCATGGCCCACAACCCGACAGCTGCCAAAATCAGAACCGCACCGATAAACGCTTGTGTGGCCCGGACAACCAAACGGCTGCCATCCAGCGCATGGGCCGGCGCGCTTTGAACACCAAACGTGTCTGCCCCAAGAGGCGTGCTTTGCGTCGGCATAAATTCTGAAGTTGCTGTCATTGTTCTGTTTCCCACTCATCTGTTGTCCCGAATTAAGGTTAACAAAACGACCACAATGAGGCAGATGACGGGCAATGCAGGGGCAATCCCTTGACGATGCAGGGGCATAGGCCCCCCCAAAACCCGCAGCGCGCGCCTATATCCTTGCGCACCCCCCAAAACCCTGTATACGCAGCCAATCCTTTGCAGATTTGCATAACCGCGCAGTCTCTCGTGACGACCCCGCAAAGGTTCATTTGGGTCCGTCTTTGAAATGCGCCTTGATATAAAGTGGAGCAAACATGCCTTTGTATGAGCATGTCATGATCGCCCGCCAGGACTTGTCTAATACGCAAGCCGAGGGTCTGATCGAACATTTTGGCACCGTACTGTCGGACAACGACGGTAAACTCGTAGACAGCGAGTATTGGGGCGTCAAAACAATGGCCTATAAGATCAACAAGAACCGCAAAGGCCACTACGCCTTTTTGCGTTCAGATGCACCAGCCGCAGCCGTCCAGGAAATGGAACGTCTGATGCGCTTGCATGATGATGTTATGCGCGTACTGACCATCAAAATGGATGAGCACAAAGACCTGCCATCCGTTCAAATGCAAAAACGTGACGAGCGCCCAGAGCGCCGCGAACGTCGCTGATTTAGCTGTAGGAAAGGACGTAAACCATGGCCGCAAAACCATTTTTCCGCCGTCGCAAAGTCTGCCCATTCTCTGGCGACAACGCACCGGCAATCGATTACAAAGACACACGCCTTCTGCAACGCTACATCTCTGAGCGTGGCAAAATCGTGCCGTCCCGTATCACTGCAGTCTCTGCGAAAAAGCAACGCGAATTGGCCCGTGCCATCAAACGCGCACGCTTCCTCGCCTTGCTGCCATACGCTGTTAAGTAAGGAGAACCTGACATGAAAGTTATCCTTCTAGAACGTGTCGCCAAGCTGGGCCAAATGGGCGACGTCTGTGACGTCAAACCAGGCTTTGCACGCAACTATTTGTTGCCACAGAAAAAAGCCCTGTCCGCTTCCGAGCGTAACATTGCTGATTTCGAGGCTCGCAAAGTTCAGCTTGAGGCACAAAACCTCGAGACCAAAGCCGAAGCCGAAACAATGGCAGCAAAACTTGACGGACAGCAGTTCGTTGTGATTCGCTCTGCCTCTGACGCCGGTGCGCTTTACGGGTCCGTCACAACACGTGACGCCGCCGAATCCGCAACAGCCGAAGGTTTCACTGTCGATCGCAAACAAGTCGTTCTGCTCGCCCCGATCAAGTATCTGGGTCTGCACGAAGTCTCTGTTGTTCTGCACCCAGAAGTCTCTGCCACAATCGAGATGAACGTTGCACGTTCGGTCGAAGAAGCCGAGCTTCAAGCCGCAGGCAAATCGATCCAGGAATTGGCCGCTGAAGAAGAAGCAGCAGCCGAATTCGAAATCGCCGAGTTGTTCGAAGATATCGGCGCTGCCGCATCTGACGACGACGATCTGGCAGAATCTGCAGGCATCGAAGTTGCCGCAGACGACGCAGGCGAAGAAGAAACACCTGCAAGCTAAGCCGCTTACAGTTGAATTCGAAAAGGCCGCTCAGAGATGGGCGGCCTTTTTGTTTGTCAGATGGCTTGATGGAATTGCGCGCTAAAACTGTGATCGCGAGTACCCCGCCACGTGAATCCCCGCAGCGCCCAATTATTAGTCAAGTGGCGTGAAAATTTAGGCATTTGCGCCCAAATTTGCCTCACATCGCGCGACTGCCGCACAATCCTTGCGACCCTGCCCCGGTCTGTCCAGACAGTTTTCCAGAGGTAGGAGTTTGAAAAGCGGTGGCAAGGAGTGCTCAGTTAGCGTCGCAGGTGGGGTTCCAACGCGCGGTTGGAAAGGTGTCGTTGCGCGTGGCAGCTGACGGATCCGGTGTTACCCGCCTCAAGGATTTGCGACAAGAAGGATCGATGCGGGCCGTTTTTCCGAATTCAGCCGCTCAGAACGTTGAGGCTGTGTTTTTGAACACGGCTGGCGGCGTCACCGGCGGCGATCATTTTTCCATCGACGCGCAGGTGGGCGCGCAGGGGCGTTTGTCGCTGACGACGCAGGCCGCTGAACGCATTTATCGCGCTGTCGGCACAGATTTTGCCACGGTTCAAAACACCCTGAGTGTCGAACAAAATGCGCAGCTGTTTTGGTTGCCACAAGAAACGATTTTGTTTGACGGGTGCCGGTTAAAACGTCGTTTGGACGTCGAGATCGCGCAATCCGCGCGTTTTTTGATGCTGGAACCTTTGGTGTTCGGTCGTGAAGCATCGGGCGAAGATCTCAAATCCTGTGCGTTCAGTGATCGTGTCACGCTGACGTGCGAAGGGCACCCGATTTATGCGGATGGCATCCAGTTGAACGGCAACATCACGGAAACGCTGCGGCACGTCGCGATTGGCAACACCGCCCGCGCGCTTGCAAATATTGTGCTTGTTGATCCCAATCCAGGACCCCTGTTGGACCACCTAAGACAGCTGTTGCCGCCCACGTCCGGTGCCAGCCTGGTGGCGCAGAATGTGTTGGTTGTGCGCCAGCTCGCGGCGGACAGTTTTGCGTTGCGCCAAGCCCTGCTGCCGATCCTCACCCTGTTAACAAACGACGCTGTACCAAAGAATTGGAGGCTTTAGTCCATGAAACTCACCCCGCGTGAAAAAGACAAATTGCTGGTGGCGATGGCGGCCGAAGTGGCCCGCAAGCGGCTCGCCCGTGGTGTCAAGCTGAACTACCCCGAAGCTATTGCACTGATCACCGACGCTGTTGTCGAGGGGGCGCGCGACGGGCGATCAGTCGCCGACATGATGGAGGCTGGCGGCCGTGTCGTCACCCGCGCCCAATGCATGTCTGGCATCCCCGAAATGATCCACGACGTGCAGGTCGAGGCGACCTTTCCTGACGGCACCAAGCTGGTCACCGTTCACAACCCAATTCGCTAAAGGAGGCCCAAGATGATCCCCGGAGAACTGTTTCCCGCAAGTGGAATGCTGACCTTGAATGAGGGCGCGCCGTCGCAAACGCTGATGGTCGCGAACACTGGCGATCGCCCGGTCCAGATCGGCAGCCATTACCACTTTGGCGAGGCAAACGCGGCACTGGAATTTGACCGCACAGCCGCGCGCGGCATGCGTTTGGACATCGCCGCTGGGACCGCCGTGCGTTTCGAACCCGGCCAACGCCGCGAGGTGCAATTGGTGCCCGTATCGGGCGCGCGCCGCATTTTTGGTTTTAACCAGCAAATCATGGGGGATCTTTAGATGCCCGTGCAAATCAGTCGCGCCGACTACGCCGCCATGTTTGGCCCCACCACCGGTGACAAGCTGCGCCTTGCGGACACCGACCTGATCGTTGAAGTCGAAAATGACCTGACTACCTACGGCGAAGAGGTCAAATTCGGCGGCGGAAAAGTCATTCGCGACGGCATGGGCCAATCCCAAGCCACCCGCGCGGACGGGGCCGTGGATACCGTCATCACCAACGCGCTGATCATTGATCACAGCGGCATCTACAAAGCCGACGTTGGCCTGCGCGGCGGACGCATTCACAAGATCGGCAAGGCCGGCAACCCTGACACGCAACCGGGCGTCGACATCATCGTGGGTCCCGGCACCGAGGCGATTGCAGGCGAAGGCCGCATTCTGACCGCAGGCGGGTTTGATTCACACATCCATTTCATCTGTCCCCAGCAGATCGAGGACGCGCTGCATTCTGGTCTGACCACGATGCTCGGCGGTGGCACTGGCCCCGCGCACGGCACGCTGGCCACCACCTGCACGCCCGGTCCGTGGCACTTGGAACGGATGTTGCAGGCGGCTGATGCGTTTCCGATGAACCTCGCGTTTGCAGGCAAAGGCAACGCCAGTCAGCCTGCCGCCTTGGTGGAAATGGTCAATGCCGGGGCTTGCGCGTTAAAATTGCACGAGGATTGGGGCACGACCCCGGCCGCGATTGATTGCTGCCTGTCTGTGGCCGATGACATGGATGTTCAGGTGATGATCCACACCGATACGCTCAATGAATCGGGCTTTGTCGAGAACACAGTCAGCGCCATGAAAGGCCGCACGATCCATGCCTTTCACACCGAAGGTGCCGGCGGCGGCCATGCGCCCGATATCATCAAAATCTGCGGCGAAGAACACGTGCTGCCGTCCTCGACCAACCCGACGCGCCCCTACACGGTCAACACTCTCGAAGAGCATCTCGACATGCTTATGGTCTGTCACCATCTGGATAAGTCCATCCCCGAGGACGTCGCATTTGCCGAAAGCCGTATCCGGCGCGAAACCATTGCCGCCGAAGATATTCTGCACGACATGGGCGCGTTTTCGATCATTGCGTCCGACAGTCAGGCGATGGGGCGTGTGGGCGAGGTGCTGATCCGCACCTGGCAAACTGCTGACAAGATGAAGAAACAGCGCGGACGCTTGCCCGAGGAAACCGGTGAAAACGACAACTACCGTGTGCGCCGCTACATTGCCAAATACACGATTAACCCCGCGATTGCCCACGGGATCAGCCACGAAATCGGCAGCATCACCGAAGGCAAACGCGCTGATCTGGTGATGTGGGATCCCGCATTCTTTGGGGTCAAACCCGAGATGGTTCTGCTGTCCGGCACGATTGTTTCGGCGCAAATGGGCGATCCGAATGCGTCGATCCCGACGCCGCAACCGGTCTATTCGCGGCACATGTTCGGGGCCTTCGGGCGCTCTGTTGAACGCTCGGCTGTGACCTTTGTTTCGCAGGCCGCACATGCGGACGGGATTGGGTCCAAGCTGGGTTTGGCCAAAGACACGGTGGCCGTGCGCAAGACCCGTGACATCGGAAAATCGGACCTGATTTTGAACACTGCACTGCCCAAAATTGACGTGAATCCCGAAACATACGAGGTGCGCGCGGACGGTGAATTGCTCACCTGTGAACCGGCAACAGAGTTGCCCATGGCCCAAAGGTATTTCTTGTTCTGATGACTGATTACAAATGTTTTGAGGTCCGCCGCGCGGGCAGTTGGTCGGGCGCCTTTGATCTGTGCGTGATGCGCTATGATGACCGGTTTTTGCGCCGCAAGGTTGTCACGACTGTGCACGATGAAACGGTGCTGATTGATCTGGAACACACCACGTCTTTGGATCACGGCGATGCGCTGGTGCTCGAGGACGGTCGTTTTATCGAGGTGATCGCAGCAGAGGAACCTTTGCTGGAAATCTCCGGCGCTGACCTTGTTAAACTGGCGTGGCACGTGGGCAATCGCCACACGCCCTGCCAGATCGAAACGCAGCGGTTGTTGATCCAGGCGGATCCGGTGATCGGGCATATGCTGGAACACCTCGGGGCCACGGTGAATGCGGTGTCAGAGCCGTTCACACCCGAGGGCGGGGCCTATGGTCACGGGCGCACCCACGCCCACGAACACGTCCACACCGCGCATGATCACGCCCACGGCCATGACCACTAGCGCCGACACGCTCACTTTGGTGCAGCTGCTGTCCCCGTCCTTTCCGATCGGGGCCTTTGCCTATTCGCATGGGTTAGAAAGCGCGATCGAAAGCGGGCTGATCACAACGGCGGACGATCTAGAGGATTGGCTTTGGTGTTTGTTGACGGCTGGTGGTGCCCGCGCTGACGGCGTTTTGCTGAATGTTGCCTACTGCGCTGAGGGTCCGGATGTGTCCCGCCTTGATGCCCTTGCCCGCGCTTTTGCAGCGTCAAAAGAACGGTTGCAGGAAACCGACCTTCAGGGGGCGGCGTTTTGCGAAACGGTTGGTGCGGTCTGGCAGATCGCCCTGCCTCGGCTGACCTACCCGGTTGCTGTTGGCCGTGCTGCGCGCGCGTTGGGATTGGACCTGGAACTGACCAGCGCGATGTACCTACAGGCCTTTGTTGCCAATCTGTGCGGGGCCGCGATGCGCCTTGTGCCACTTGGGCAAACTGACGGGCAGCGCGTTCAGGCCGCGCTTAAACCGGTTGCGCTGACGGTCGCGTCTGGACTGGTGGGGGCGACGCGCGACGATCTGTATTCCAACACGTTCATGTCAGACATCGCAGCGATGCGTCACGAAACCCAATATTCCCGCGTTTTTCGCACCTAAAGGAGCCATTTCATGTCAAAACACGGTCCACTGCGCATCGGTATCGGCGGCCCCGTTGGTGCAGGGAAAACAACACTGACAGCAGCACTTGCGCGTCTGTTGCATCCGCAGCTGTCCATCGGGGTCATCACCAACGATATCTACACCCAAGAGGACGCAGAAGCGTTGATGCGGATGCAAATCCTACCCAAAGACCGGGTGATTGGCGTTGAAACCGGCGGCTGTCCGCACACGGCCATTCGCGAGGATGCCTCGATCAACCTCGCAGCTATTGCCCAGATGCGCGCCCGCCATCCAGAGGTCGAAATCGTACTGATCGAAAGCGGCGGCGACAACCTGTCGGCCACCTTTAGCCCTGAACTGGCGGATTTGACGATCTACGTGATCGACGTTGCCGCCGGCGAAGAAATCCCGCGCAAAGGTGGCCCTGCGATCACCAAATCCGACATTCTGGTGATCAACAAAACCGACCTTGCACCCTACGTCGGGGCCTCGTTGGAGGTTATGGATCGCGACGCCGCGCGCATGCGCTCGGCCAAGCCGTTTGTGTTCACCAGCTTGCGCCACGGGACCGGCGCGGATCAGGTTTTGGCGCTACTGTCTGAACTTGGCGGGTTTGTCAGCCCTGCGGATTAAACCAGCACCTGTTGATACAATTCATCACGCGACAGGGTTTCGGCGCGCTTGTTGAAAACGACTTCGCCGCGTTTAAGAACGGTAAATTCCGACCCCAGATCATAGGCGAAATCAAAGAACTGTTCGACCAGCACAATTGCCATGTCGCCTTGGTCACACAGGGTACGGATCACGCGCCCTATTTGTTGAATAATGTTGGGCTGGATGCCTTCTGTCGGCTCGTCCAGCAGCAGCACTTTTGGCCGTGTGATCAGCGCGCGCGCAATCGCCAGCTGTTGTTGTTGCCCGCCTGACAGATCACCACCGCGCCGTTCGATCATGTCGTTGAGCACGGGAAACAGATCAAAGATGTGATCGGGAATGGTGTGATCCGCCTTGGGTAAGCAGGCGAACCCGGTTTGCAGGTTTTCACGCACGCTCATCATCGGGAAAATTTCGCGCCCTTGAGGAACATAGGCAATGCCTGCGCGCGCGGCGGCAAACGGGGTTGGGTGCATCAGGTCCGCCCCGTCCAAAGCCATGGTGCCGCCAGCATACGGATGACGCCCGGCAATCGCCTTGAGCAGGCTGGTCTTGCCAACGCCATTGGTGCCCATGATTGTGGTGACTTCGCCGACGGCAGCGTTCAAATTGACGCCATGCAAAATCTGGCTTTGGCCATATTTCAAGGTAAGATTTTCAACGTGCAACATGTTTAGCGCCCCAGATAAACGTCAATGACGTCTTGGTTTTGGGTCACGTGATCCAGCGACCCTTCGGCCAGCATCGACCCTTGATGCAACACCGTGACCTTGCAATTCAGCCGGCGGATGAATTCCATGTCGTGTTCGACCACCACCACGGCGCGGGTTTTAGCGGCGCGCACCAGCAATTGCGTGGTGTGTTCGCGCTCTGACGGGGTCATGCCCGCGGCGGGTTCGTCGACCAGTAACAGGCGCGGATCCTGGGCCAACAACATGCCGATTTCCAGCCATTGTTTTTGCCCGTGGCTCAGCGCGCCTGACACCTGATCCAATGCGTCGCTCAGTCCGATTTCGTCGCTGATGGCACGCACGCGGTCTTCTTGATTATTGGCACGGCCCCTGAACAGAACATCCAGCGGGCCACGCAAATCCCTGACGGCCAGAACAATGTTTTCCCGCACAGTTTGTGCCTCGAAAACGGTCGGTTTCTGGAACTTGCGGCCAATCCCTTGCTGGGCAATCTGGCTTTCGTTCATACCGACCAAAGAGATCGAATTTTCACCCCAAATGACGCGGCCCTCGTCGGGTTTGGTTTTGCCGGTCACGATGTCCATGAACGTGGTTTTGCCTGCGCCATTGGGGCCGATCACCGCGCGCAATTCTGGTTCCGCAATTTGGATCGACAGGTTGTTGATCGCTTTGAACCCGTCAAAACTGACGCTGACGCCTGACACTTCGAGCAAGGTATTCATGTCTGATCCTTGTTTTTAGAGGGCAGCAGATCGAACAATCCGCCGATGCCTTTTGGCAGCAACAAAGTGACGGTCACAAAGCCGAGCCCAAGCAAGACCAGCCACCAGTCTGTCCATTTGATTTCGTAAAATCCAAGGTTGATGTCGGGCGCGCTGCCACCGGTGAACCACGACGACAACAGCGACACGACGGCCGCGCCGATCACCGCGCCGTACAGCCGCCCACGCCCGCCAATCGCGACCCAAACCGCCAGATAGATCGACGCGATGGGCGCAATTTCGGCTGGGTTGATGATGCCTGCTTGGGGGTAGTACAGCACGCCTGCGATCCCTGCGACCATCGCCGTGAGGGTGAACACAAACAGTTTGTAGCTTTCGACGTGGTAGCCGAGAAACCGCACGCGGGCCTCATTGTCGCGCACCGCGCGGATCACCGATCCGAATTTGCCCGAGGTGACCCAAGCGAACAAAACATAGCCCGCGCCCAGCGCAATTGCAGAGGCCCAAAAGAACCACAGCGACAACGTGGCTTGGGGTGTTGATTGAAATCCGGGGATGTTTTGCAGCCCCGACAACCCGTTGTTGCCGCGCAGGCCAGTGTCGTTCTGAAAGAAATACAGCGCCAATGCCAAAGTCATCGCTTGGGTCAAGATCGACAGGTAAACACCTGTGACGCGGCTGCGAAATGCCAACCACCCAAAGACCAAAGCCAACAGCCCCGGCACCACCACTGCCGCCAAAAGTTGTAGTGGCAAGGAGTGCGAGAACGCCCAGATCATCGGGAATTCGGAACTGCCGACAACGCCGAATATTTGCCCGCCCACCGCGCTGGTGATTTCATCCGGTGTTGGCGGGATCACGCTGGACGCCAGTGACGTTTCGACAAGGGCGCGCGTGCGTTCATACATCAGCCACATGCCGATGGCGTAACCGCCGATGCCGAAAAACGCGAAGTGCCCAAGGCTTAGGATGCCGCAATATCCCCACACCACGTCCATCGCGATTGCGACCAGACAAAGGCACAATGTTTTGCCCAGTGTTTTCAGAAAAGACGTTGAAACGACGGTGGCCCCTGTGGCCTCGCTCAGCACTGTGACGGCCACGGTAAAGACGGCCAGCGACAACAAGAACCACAACACAGACGGGTTTCGGGCGATGAATGTGCGCTGCATGGTCAGTCTCCTGCTGCGCGGCCTTTGAGGGCGACAATGCCCTTTGGCCGGAATTGAATGAACAGAATGACAAACAGAATAATGTAGGCCTGCGCCGCTAACGTGTTGGAAGGATTGAGCCATTCAATGCCTTTTTGCCCGAACCCGATCAGAACAGCGCCCGCAAGCGTGCCCCAGACATTCCCGACGCCGCCAACAACAACGGTCATAAAGCTTTGAACGATGTAATCGGACCCCATTTCCGAGGTCACCTTGGCGTACAACCCGATCGACACCCCCGCGATGCCGGCAATGCCCGACCCCAACCCAAAGGTCAGCATGTTGATGCGGTCCGGATTGATCCCCATCGAGGCCGCCATGCCAGAGTTTTGCGTGACCGCCCGCACCTCAAGCCCGAGGCGCGTGCGTTTCAGAATGTACAGGATCAGCCCCAAAAAGATCAGCGCCAACACAAAGATCGCGATGCGGATGTAACTGATCTGGATCACGTCATTCATCACCCACGCGCCGGCCAGCCATTCGGGCGAGGTCAAAGGTCGTGCTTGGGTTCCAAAGATGTTCTTGGCCAATTGTTGCAAGGCCACCGAAATGCCGAATGTCGCCAAAAGCGTCTCAAGGGGGCGATTGTACAGCCACCTGATCACCAACCTCTCCATCACGACGCCGGCCAAGAATGTAACGGCAAAGGCGACGGGCAGCGCCACGATGATCGAGACGGTGTAATTCGGGATAATCTGTTGCACCACGTAACCGGTGTAGGCCCCCATCATGATGAATTCGCCGTGCGCCATGTTGATCACGCCCATGACCCCGAACGTGATCGCAAGACCGATGGCGGCCAGAAAAAAAATCGAGGCCAGCGACAGCGCATCAAGCGTCAGATCGATGGTTTGGGCCGTGGCCACCCGCGTTTCAACCGAGGCCAATGCCGTTTCAGCAGCGGTCGTGATGATCGGGTCATCTTCTTTATACAGCTCGAAAAACACATGATCGCTCAAGATTTCGGCGCGCTGATCTGCACTCAGCAACGCGGGGACCAGCCCCTGATCCACAAGGGCCGCGTAGGCTTTGATCCGCGCCGCAGGGTCTGACAACTGCGCCAGCGGCAGGCCCCCAACGCGCCCCTCGACGATATGTGCGACGAGCGTTTGACGCATGTCGTTCGGGCTCACTAGGGGCGCGGCAAGGTTTGCGGCGACCAGTTCTAGATAGGCCGCATCAGGATTGGCATTCGGATCACGGATGCGCGCAATGTTTCCATCAGGCGTCGTTGTCGCAACACCAGTAGTGCGGCCAAGGATCTGGTTCAAAACCGCGCGCGCCTCGACCGAGGTGCCCCCTGCCAAACTGTCGATTGCAGATATCCGGTCTGCTGGTTCATCGGCAAATCGGGCGGTCAGGAAATTGGCCAATTGCGTTTTGCGGGCTTTCAGATCGGGATCAACCTCGCCCCCAATCGAGGCTGTAAGGGGGGCAAGTTGGCTGGCGTCAGGACGGCGCGCAATCGAGGCAACCGCGGTTTGGCGGCGGATCAGATCGGGATCAGACAGTTGAAATTGCACCAATGCCGTTGCGATCAAACGTCGAACGCCGCCATTTGGCTTTAGCTGCTTGAAACTGCTTTTGTCGCCTGTGCCGGTTTCGTCGGTTTCCAGATCGCTCCAGGTCAGTGTTTGCCCCGCTGCCGCCCCTTGAACAAACCGCCCGTCGCTGCGTTGCCAGATGTTCTTCTGCGCCCATTGCTCAAGAAAAACCGGGACTTCGGGTACCCCAGACGTCGCCAGACTGTTCAGAACCTCGCCCACAGATCCGCGCGACGGTTTGGCCAATTCGGCAGAATAGGTTTGAAGCAAAGGTTGGAGGTCTTGCGCCGGTGCAGCAACGACACTGCACAGAAACAACACGCAAGCAGACATAAAGCGGCGCATATTTATCTTTCAGGGATCAAAAAATGACCGGCGCAGAGATCAAAAGATCGCCCCCGCGCCGGTCGGTCAGGTTAGTAATTCGACGTCAATTGCACGCAGGTCGCGGTTTGGGTGTTGTACATACCGCAGCCCAGTTCCTTCCAATCCGATTTCAGAATGGAGGACGCGGGCAGGAAATCAGTCCACGCGTCACCGGGCACTTCGCTGGTTTGGCTGACAATATCGAACTGGCCGTCTGCAGTGATTTCACCGATCAACACCGGCTTGGCCAAGTGGTGGTTTGGCAACATCACGGCTGTGCCGCCGGTCAGGTTCGGGAATTCTTGACCGTACATTGCTGCGCGCACCGCATCCACGTCAGTTGATCCCGCATCCGTCGCCGCGTTCACCCACATGTTGAACCCGATGTAGTGGGCCTCCATCGGGTCGTTGGTGACGCGTTCGTCGCCTGCAAACGCTTTCCACGCCGCAATGAAATCTGTGTTTGCGTCACTTTCGGCGGATTGGAAATAATTCCACGCGGCAAGGTGACCGACAAGGTTGGTTGTGTCCAAACCGGACAGTTCTTCTTCGCCAACCGAAAAGGCCACGACCGGAATATCATCTGCCGAAATGCCAGCTGCCGCCAGTTCTTTGTAAAAACCGATGTTGGCATCGCCGTTGATGGTCGAAATCACGCCAACCTGTTTGCCGTCTTCGCCCAGCGCCACGACGTCTGCGACGATTGTGGCCCAGTCAGAGTGACCAAACGGCGTGTAGTTCACAAAAATATCGTCGGCGGCAATGCCGTTGTCTTTCAGGTATTGTTCCAGAATGTTGTTGGTCGTGCGCGGATAGACGTAATCCGTTCCCAACAGCGCGAATTTTTCGACGCCCAGTTCTTCGAGAAAATAATTCACGGCAGGAATTGCCTGCTGATTAGGCGCAGCCCCGGTGTAAAACACGTTTTTAGAGCTTTCTTCGCCTTCATATTGCACAGGATAGAAAAGCAAACCGTTCAATTCTTCGATGACCGGCAGCACCGATTTGCGCGACACGGATGTCCAGTTGCCAAAGATGACATCGACGTCATGGACGCTCAAAAGCTCGCGGGCTTTTTCTGCAAACAGCGGCCAGTCAGATGCCGGGTCCACCACGACAGCCTCGAGTTGACAGCCCAGAACACCGCCGGCCGCATTTTGCTGCTCGATCAGCATCAGCATCGTGTCTTTCAGTGTCGTTTCAGAAATGGCCATGGTGCCCGACAGCGAATGCAAAACGCCAACTTTAATGGGTGTTGCGCACTCAGCAAGTGCGGCACCGGCGGTGACAGACAGCGCCAGAGCGGACAGAGACGTGAGTAAAGTGTTACGAATGGTCAAAGGAAAACCCCCTAGGTTCCACTGCGCTCTTGGCCTTTTGGGTGCTGGGCAACCATAGGTCAGAGTGATAGTCAGGGACCGCAGCTTTGTTGTTGCAGCCTTGCGAGGGTCGTTATCTGCCAGGATTGCACCCTCGCTTGGCATTGAAGTGCCCCGAGCGGGACACTCGAAAACTTCGATTTATTGCGCGCGAAACGAAAGCTGTCGGCGGGTGTCGCGATGGTGAAAAACACGGTTGTGCTGATTTTTTCATCGCTGATCCAAGGGTTGCCCAAAACAACCGCACAGAAATATTTCTGCGCGCGCAAGATTGCGCCGATGGTCTGGTCGGTTCGGATTAAAGGTGGACCGGTTTGGTTCAATCGCGTTTCATCGTGACAGCTTGGTCAAGCAGTTGAAAATAGGGAGTTATCTGATTGGAACCGGACATGGCTTGCGATCCCGAGGACATATCCCATTTCGATCTTGGGTCCGGTGTTTCGCGCTGGCTTGTCATTGATTTCATGCGCTTTGCACGCCATGCCCACTGTCACACGCCCTGCCCGACACCTAAAACTGTGCGCGCTTTAATTTCCGACTAAATTTGTCAGGTTGACAATTCTTATGGTTTTAGTCAGAATTAAATCTCGTCAAGCCACCCCGAATCTTACGCAGGGCAAGCCCGACACGTGGAACATGTGAGGACTTCCCGAATGCAAGATTCTGACAAGACATCAAAGCGGCCAAAAGCCGATTACCGCACGGCCCCCTGTACACACGCGCTGGCGCTTGACCTACTGGCATCAGAAGCAAACCCCGAAGGGTTATGTGTGGAATGGGTGCTTGAACGCGCTCAAACAGTCGAAAGGCATGCATCATGAGCTTTCACACCGCACGCCCGAAAATGGTGTCAGAGACGGTGCCACAAACCAATGTTTTGCCCACTTATTTGGCCAAAGACCTGACGGATGGCGGCGATCTTGCCCGTATCGTTCTGGACGAGCAAACCTACACCCTGCGCATCACGCGGGCCGGCAAATTGATCCTGACAAAATGACCGATGCACAGTCAAAACGCGGCGGTGCAGCTGTTGGTTTCATCACCGATCTGGACGGGCTTCAGGCTGCAACGGTGATTTACTTGCGCATGTGGAACAATGGGCCGGATGGTCAAACCAACGTCTGGAACGACTTTGCGTCAGGCCTTGGGGTGGTTCAGGGCAAAAAGGCGCTGCAATCCTTCGAAGACTTATGCCGGTTTTGCACCGACCATGGACGCAGGCCGCTAATGCGCCATGGGATCGATTGCAAATGCCTTGGCTCGGACGAAGCCTGTTTCGCGAATTTCATCGCAACAGCGGCCACAGGCGAGCGTGAAGACGCGCTGTTGATCGCGACACTGTTGGTGCGTCCTGATGTGGCCCCGTTGATTGTGGCCCTTGCCACTGATTTCGGGCTGGCGTTGAAGCGGATGAACCTATGCGCCCCTAAGGATTTAGGTCTAGCGGTTGCCCCGACGCGCCCGGCGAACACGACCCTTCACTAAAGGGGCGGCCACCCCCCTGTTTTGGAACCAAACCATACGAAATATGGTTGGTTCCATCAGAAAAACTATCGCTCGCCCGCCCAAGCCCATTGATTTTTAAAATCCAATGCGCGTATTCCGAGATGAATTGATACAATTTGTTTCGTAATGAGGGTAATTTGATGAAGCTGAGCCTAAAACAGCTCCAGGCGTTCTTGTGGGTGGCCGACCTTGGCAGTTTTCGCAAAGCCGCCGACCGGTTGAACACCACGCAGCCGAATATCTCGTCACGGATATCGCTGTTAGAAGCGCAGCTGAACACGTCGCTGATGGACCGTGATGCCGGGTCAGTTCGATTGACGCCAAAGGGGCTGCAATTGTTGGATCACACGCGCAAAGTCCTGCGCGCGGTGGATGATTTGGTTGATGCATCCGGCGAAACCGATCTGATTGACGGCACCCTGCGTCTTGGCGTTACCGAAATGATTGTGCACACATGGCTTAGCCAGTTCCTGAAGGTGCTCAGCGACACTTACCCCAAATTGCACGTCGAACTGACCGTCGATCTGTCTGTGAACCTAGAGGCGGAATTGGCCGCGCGTAGCATTGATCTGGCGCTGCAAAACGGCCCCTTTAACCGGCATGTCACGGGCGAGCACGCGTTGGGCAATTATCCTCTGGTTTGGGTGGCCTCGCGCACTTTGGGGCTGCACGACATCGACACACCCGGCGTCGAGCATTTGGCCAAACACCCGATCCTGACCCATGCCCGCGACACGCAATTGTTTTTCGAAACCTCGACGCATTTTGATCAACACAAAGGGATAAACGCGCGCCTTGTCCCCTCTAGCAATCTGGCCGCCTGTTTGCACATGACGCTGAATGCGATGGGCGTGGCCACCCTGCCCGCTGCGATGGTGGCTTTGGAATTGGCAAAAGGTGATCTGGTGCAAATCGACTACAACTGGCATCCAAAGCCGCTTGAATTTTACGCCCGTTTTGATGCCGCACGTGCACCGCTGTATGTACAAGACGCCGCCCAAATTGCCCGATCGATTGCGCAATCGTTTGCCACAGCTTAGCGCGCCGCGATCAATCAATTAAATTTATCCTATTCATCGAATTTAAAAATTTGCCCTGATCCAACATCAGGCATTAGGCTGATCCCAAAGACACATTCTTTTTAGGGATATGCGATCAGCATGGGCAAAGATTCAATTCGTATGGGCGTTGATATCGGCGGCACGTTCACCGACGTGGTGCTCGAGGTCGACGGAGCCACGTTTTCAACCAAGGTTCTGACAACCTACATCGCGCCCGAAAACGCGATCATTGATGGCATGCATCAAGTCTGCGCCAAAGCTGGCGTGACACCCAACGACGTGGGCCAGATCATTCACGGCACGACGTTGGCCACCAATGCGCTGATCGAACGGCGTGGTGCCAAGACGGCCCTGATTACCACCAACGGTTTTCGTGATGTCATCGAAATGCGCACCGAAAGCAGGTTTGAGCAATACGACCTGAACCTTGAACTGCCCGAGCCACTGCTACCCCGCCAAAGCCGTTTCACGGTGACCGAACGCATGGATGCCACCGGCGCTGTGCTGATTGCGCTGGACCGGTCCGAGGTCGAAACCTTGGTCGATCAAATCGCCGCGGCAGGCTATCAAAGCATCGCGGTCGGGCTGATCCATTCCTACTTGAACCCCGCCCACGAACAAATGGTGCGCGATGTGATCGAGGCCAAGATGCCGGATGCGATGGTGTCCCTGTCGTGCGAAGTGTCGCCGCAGATGCGCGAATATGAACGCTTCAACACCGTTGTTGCGAACGCCTACATCAAGCCGTTGATGAAGTCCTATCTGGGGCGCCTCAAGGGCCGGCTCGAGGACGAAGGCGCGACCTGCTCTGTGTTTTTGATGCACTCGGGCGGCGGCATTATTTCGATCGAAAGTGCGGCGGATTTCCCCGTTCGGTTGGTCGAATCCGGTCCTGCGGGCGGTGCGGTTTTTGCCGCCAACATCGCGGCGCGCTACGGTCTTGATAAAGTTCTAAGCTTTGACATGGGCGGCACCACCGCCAAAATTTGCCTGATCAAAAACCAGACTCCAAAAACGTCGCGCGTGTTCGAAGTGGCGCGCACCTATCGTTTCAAAAAAGGCTCTGGCATGCCCATCTCGATCCCTGTGATTGACATGGTTGAAATCGGCGCAGGCGGTGGATCGCTCGCGCATGTCGATGCCATGCGCCAAATCCGCGTGGGACCAGAAAGTGCCGGATCAGAACCCGGCCCTGCCTGTTATGGTCGTGGTGGCGAAAAGCCCGCAGTCACGGACGCCGATCTGGTTTTGGGAAAACTGGACCCCGACAATTTCGCCGGTGGTTCGATCCAGTTGCACGAAAAAGACAGCCGCGCGGCACTCGAAAATGTGCTTGGCAAAACGCTGGACATGGACGCACGCACGGCGGCGTTTGGTTTGGCCGAAGTTGTCGATGAAAACATGGCCAACGCCGCACGCGTCCATGCGGTTGAAAACGGCGAGGACCTGTCCAACTACACCATGATCGCCTTTGGCGGCGCGGCCCCCCTGCACGCCGCGCGCCTGTGTGAAAAGCTGGGTATTGATCGCTGCCTGATCCCGCCAGGTGCCGGTGTTGGCTCTGCCATCGGATTTCTGCGCGCGCCGTTCAGCTTTGAGGCGAACCGTTCTGCCTACATGACCCTTGGCTCGTTTGACACAGGCGCGATCACAACCCTGCTCAGCGATCTTCAGCAGGAATCAACGGCCTTTGTGCGCAATTGCGATGCCACCTGCGAGATCTTGTCAGAGTTCAAAGTCTACATGCGCTACACCGGTCAAGGCTGGGAAATCCCGATCATCTTGACCCAAGACCAGGCGATGAACCCCGACGCGGCCACGTTCCTGAAACTGTTCGAGGCGGATTACGCCAAGTTATTCGGCCGCACCGTTGAGGGCCTTGATATTGAAATCACCGTCTGGTCGGTCAACGCCACAACCCCACCAGAACAGGTCGCCCGTGTCGCACAAAACAGCGACAGCAGCGTTGCGGTGATTGACGGCAAATGCAGCTTTTTTGATGCCGCAAAGGCCGAATTTGTGTCCGCCTATCGCCATGATCGCGTCAACATGAAACCCGGATCAACAGCCGCAGGCCCCATCATCATCACCGAAGACGAGACAACAATTATTGTGCCCAGCAGCCGCAACACGCTGTGCCAACCCGACGGCTGCATCGACATGACCGCCAAAAAGGAAACGCCATGACACACTCAAACGTCGCCTACCAAGTCATGTGGAACCGGTTGATTTCGGTCGTCGAAGAACAGGCCCAAGCCCTTGTGCGAACAGCGTTTTCTACGTCTGTGCGCGAGGCAGGTGATCTATCCGCGGGCGTTTATGACACGGATGGCCAAATGCTGGCCCAAGCTGTCACAGGTACGCCGGGACACGTCAATGCGATGGCGGACGCGGTTGGGCATTTCATCCGCCGGATCGGGCGCGGCAACATCTTTGAGGGCGACGTGTACATCACCAACGACCCTTGGGAGGGCACCGGCCACTTGCACGACATCACCGTTGTCACGCCGTCGTTTCACAAGGGCGCGCTGGCGGGGTTCTTTGCCTGCACAGCCCATATTGTCGACATCGGCGGGCGCGGTTTTGGTGCGGATGCGGCCAGCGTCTATGAGGAAGGTTTGTACATTCCGATCATGAAACTGGCAGAGCGCGGCGCGGTTGATCAAACGTTGATCCGCATCGTGCGCGGCAATGTGCGTGAACCTGATCAATTGGTCGGCGACATCTACGCGTTGACCACCTGCAATGAAATCGGTCACCGCCGCCTGATCGAAATGATGGAGGAATTCGCGCTTGATGACCTGAACGGCATCGGCGATTTCATCCTCGAAAATTCGCGCCGCGCCACGCTGGAGCGGATCAATGCGCTGACACCCGGCCAAGCGACCGGCGAAATGACCGTCGATGGCTTTGCCGCCCCGATCACTTTGAAGGTCAAGCTGAGCATCGAAAAAGACCGCATCCTGTCGGATTTCGCAGGCTCTTCGGGTCTCGACAAAAAGGGCATCAACTGCCCGCTGGTCTACGCCAAAGCCTACGCGTGCTACGCTTTAAAATGTGCGATCGCGCCAGAAATTCCGAACAACGCGGCATCGCTGGCACCGTTTGAAATCAGCGCGCCGGAAAACACAATCGTCAACGCATTGCACCCGGCCCCTGTGGCGTTGCGCCATATCGTGGGCCACTTTGTGCCTGACACGATCTATGCAGCGCTCGACAAATTACTGCCCAACACGGTCCCTGCCGAAGGGGCTGGCTGCTTGTGCAACTTTCAGGTGTCATTGCGACCGCGCACCGATGCCCCTGCCCCGCCAAATGCGCGCCGCGCCGAGGTTTTGACGTTCAATTCGGGCGGCGCAGGGGCCCGCCCCGCTGTTGACGGGCTGAATGCGACGGCCTTTCCATCAGGCGTGATGACCATGCCAATCGAGGCCACAGAACACACCGGTCCCGTCATCATCTGGCGCAAAGAACTGCGCCCTGACAGCGGTGGTGCCGGCCAATTCCGAGGCGGATTGGGCCAGTACATGGAGGTCGGCGCCCGCGAAGGTCATGAATTTGATTTCCAAGCGATGTTTGACCGTGTCGATCACCCTGCCCGCGGCCGCATGGGCGGTCAAAATGGCGCACCCACAACCATCGCCCAGGACGATGGCCACGAAATGCAGGGCAAAGGCAAACAGTTCGTCGCACACGGACGACGTGTCATGCTCGCCTTTCCGGGCGGTGCTGGCTACGGCGACCCTGCCTTGCGCGATCCCGAGCTGGTAAAACGGGATTTGGCGCGCGGTTATATCTCTGCCAAGGTCGCAAAAGATGACTACGGCCTGACCGATGCAACAATCAAAAACGTGCTGGACGCAGTGCAAAACGGGGAGAACGTCTGATGCAGACTCCAAAACAAACTTCATACGATGTGGTCATCGTCGGCGGCGCAATGTTGGGCTCATCCGTGGCATGGTTCACGGCCTCCAACCCGGATTTTGACGGCAAAATTCTGGTGGTCGAAAAGGACCCGAGCTACGAATTCACCTCGACCGTGCACACCAATTCCTGCATGCGCCAGCAGTTTTCAAACGAAGTGAACATCCGTGTCAGCCAGTTTGCCGCCGAGTTCGTCAAGAATTTCCGCGACTTTATGGGCGGTGACGCACGCGTGCCGCAACCCGTGTTGCAAAGCTACGGCTACATGTATCTGGCCGACAATGACGATTTTGCGCAGACTCTAAAAGAAGCGCAACAGATCCAACAAATCCTTGGCGCGGGCACCAAACACATGAGCCGCGACGAGATCGCCCGCGATTATCCATTCTACCATCTCGACGACATTGTCGGGGCCAACCACAACCTCAAGGACGAAGGTTATTTCGACGGCAACACCCTGTTTGACTGGTGGAAACGATCAGCACGCGAGCACGGCGTCGAATACCTGACCAACGAAGTTGTCGCGATGACCAAATCCGCAGACGGCACCCGCGTCCAAAGCGTCACTTTGGCGTCGGGCGACGTGGTGTCATGCGGCACGGTTGTGAACTGCTCTGGGCCACGCGCCGCACGTACCGCCAAAATGGCGGGCATCGATATTCCCGTGGAACCGCGCAAGCGCTACACCTTTATCTTTGACGCCGCAGAACCGCTCGATCGTGATCTGCCGCTGACGATTGACCCATCCGGCGTGCACATGCGGTCCGAGGGGACGTATTATCTGGCCGGATGCCCACCCGATGATGACCCCGCCGTCGATTTTGATGACTTTGTGCAGGACCATTCCATCTGGGAGGAAAAAGTCTGGCCAATCATCGCCACCCGCGTGCCTGCGTTCGAGCGGGTCAAGCTGATCAATTCGTGGGCGGGGCATTATGCATTCAACACGCTTGATCAAAATGCAATCATCGGGCCGCATACAAAAGTCAGTAACTTTCTGTTTGTGAACGGTTTCTCGGGGCATGGGTTCCAGCAATCGCCTGCCATGGGACGTGGAATTTCCGAACAGATCATCTACGGCGAATATCGTGCGCTTGATCTGTCGCCCTTTGGCTATGGCCGCATTGAACGGGGTGAAAAATTCGTTGAAAAGGCTGTGATCTGATGCAGCTTAAGCCAAACCCGTTCACCCACGCGATCGCAAAAGGCACCAAACAGATCGGGCTGTGGTGCAGCCTGTCGTCCAACTTTGCCGCCGAAGTCGTCGCCCCGACAGGCTACGACTGGGTGCTGGTCGACATGGAACATTCGCCCAATGATCTGAATTCGGTCATGGCGCAATTGCAGGTGTTTGCCGACAGCGACACCACGGCGATTGTGCGCCCCGATTGGAACGATACCGTCGCGATCAAACGCTTGTTGGACGCGGGCGCACAGGGCCTGCTGATCCCGATGGTTCAATCGGTTGAAGAGGCCGAAAAAGCCGTCGCGGCCACCCGCTATCCGCCCCACGGTGTGCGCGGTGTTTCAGGATCGACACGGGCCAATAAATTCGGGCGGGTGACGGATTATTTTGCGAAAATTCAGGCAGAAACCACCCTGATTTTGCAGCTAGAAACCCAAGCCGCTGTCGCACAAGCCGTTGAGATCGGAACCATCGACGGTGTCTCTGGTATCTTTTTTGGCCCCGCAGATATCGCGGCTGACATGGGGCTGTTGGGCAAACCGATGGACGCCGCCGTTTGGGATTTGATCATGCCTGCTGCGCGCGCGTTGATGGCCCAAGGCGTGCCCGTTGGCACCTTGGTCATGGACCCGGTTTTTGCCGCAAAACTGCTGAACGAAGGTTTCACATTTGTGGCCTGCGGGTCGGACACAGGCTTGCTCGCCAAAGCCTCGGACGCTCTGTACGCGCAAGTCAAAGGCGACATCGCGTGATCTATGCCGCAACGCGCCTAAACGTCGTTCAGCCCAGCGCATCAGCCGCCGTGAGCCAAAATGCCAAAGCGCTTAAGGCTGCGGGTCACGACGTCATTGATCTTGGCTTGGGCGAGCCCGATTTCGACACCCCCGCCCACATTGTCGAGGGCGCGTTTGCCGCGGCCAAAGCCGGCGACACACGCTATCCCCCGACGGATGGCACCGCAGCCCTGAAATCAGCCGTTTGCGAAAAATTCAAACGTGACAACGGGTTAGAATTTGCCGCACGTGAAATCATTGTCTCGAACGGGGCCAAACAGGTGATCTTTGATGCCTTCATGGCAACCCTCGAACCGCAATCAGAAGTCATCCTGTGCGCCCCCTACTTTGGCCAGTACAAAGACATGGTTTTGATCCTTGGCGGCGCGCCAGTGGTCGTGAAATGCCCCGCAGAAACCGGGTTTCGCCTGACACCAGACATGCTCGCGGCGGCGATTACGCCGAACACCAAATGGCTGTTGTTGAACCTGCCGTCAAACCCGTCTGGCGCGTCGTATGACGGTGATCAACTGCGTGCGTTGGGTGACGTTATTCGCGCCAATCCGCATGTTTTGGTGATGGCGGATGAAATCTACGAACACATCACGTTTGACAGCACACCTTTCACCTCGTTTCTGACCGCCAACCCCGATCTGCGTGATCAGGTTTTGATCGTGAACGGCGTGTCCAAAGCCTATGCAATGACCGGCTGGCGCATCGGATACGGTGCCGGCCCTGCGGGTTTGATCAAGGCAATGACCACGGTGCAAAGCCAAATTTCGTCTGGCGCATGTTCGATCGCACAGGCCGGCGCAACCGTTGCCCTGAACGGCCCACAGACCGAAGTTTCGCGGTTTTGCGCAGCCTTTGAGGCGCGCCGCGATTTGGTTGTGAACCGGGTCGCGGACATCGAGGGCCTGACGCTGGCCCCTCCTGACGGCGCATTTTACGCCTACATCGGGTGCGCGGACTACATCGGCGCAACGGCCCCGGACGGCAGCGAAATTTCTGACGACATTGCCTTTACGGCCTACCTGCTGAGCGAGGCCAAGATCGCCGCAGTCCCAGGCAGCGCCTATGACTTGTCGCCATTTTTCCGCATCTCGACCGCCACAACCGAAGCCATTTTGAACACCGCCATGGACCGCATCACGACCGCCTTGGCCAAGCTGACACCCAAAGGGAAACTCACATGAAGAAAATCGTTTTAACCGGCGCCGCAGGGCGTCTTGGATCCTACTTGCGCGAACCGCTGAGCAAGCTGGCGGACACGCTGGTATCGACGGATTTGGCCGAAAACGTCGGGACGCTGTATGACGGCGAAACCTACGTCAAAGCCGATCTTACCAGCTTGGATGCGATGATCGACGTGTTGCAAGGCGCTGATATGGTTGTGCATTTTGGTGCCTACGGTGACGAGGCCTCCTTTGACACCATCCTTGGCCCCAACATCATCGGGGCCTACAACGTTTGGGAAGCCGCCCATCGCAATGGCGTGCGCCGCGTCGTTTATGCCTCGTCCATCCATGCGGTCGGCATGCACCCGAAAAACGAATTCATCGGCACAGATGCGCCGCACCGCCCCGACACATTCTACGGTCTGGCCAAGTGTTTTTCCGAAGACCTCGCATCGCTGTATTGGGACAAGCGTGGCATCGAATCCGTCTGCATGCGCATCCTTTCAGCCGCCAACGTCGGCAACCCGCGCGCTGTTGGCAGCTGGCTGTCGTATGACGACCTGATCCAGCTGGTCACCCGCGCCATCGACACGCCGGTCACGGGATTTACCGTCGTTTACGGCGTTTCCAACAACGACCGCGCGCCAGTGGACAACGCCAAGGCCAGTTTTCTGGGCTATCGCCCCAAGGACAACGCAGAACAGGTCGCGGCAGAGGTGTTTGCCGAGGGCGGCGTTCTGGACCCGCAAGACCCCGGAAACATGTGCCACGGCGGGCCATTTGCGTCCGTCGAGCTGGGCAATTCAGGTGTTGCGACAATGAACATCGTCAACGACACCAAGAAAACATAAGGGATTGGAAGCATGACAAAACCAGTAGCAATGATTGTCGGCGGCGGCTCTGGCATCGGGGCAGACAGCGCGCGTAAAATGTCTGAAATGGGCTATGACGTCGCGGTTCTGTCGTCCTCTGGCAAGGGCGAGGCGTTGGGCAAAGAGCTTGGCGGTTTGGGGTTTACCGGATCCAACCTTGTGGTCGCGGACCTAGAGGCGTTCGTCGCCCAAACCATGGATAAATTCGGGCGGATTGATGCGGTGATCAACTGCGCAGGTCACGGCCCCAAAGGCCCGATCATGGAAATCAGCGACGACGATTGGCACCTTGGCATGGACTACTATTTCATGAACGTGGTGCGGGTGGCGCGCATCGTGCTGCCGGTCATGCAAGCGCAGGGCAAAGGATCGATCGTTAACATTTCGACCTTTGCGGTGTTTGAACCCGACCCCGATTTCCCGACCTCTGCCGTGTTTCGCGCGTCCCTCGCGACCTACACCAAGCTGTTCAGCACGAAATACGCGGGCCAAGGTATCCGCATGAACAACATCCTGCCCGGTTTTATCGACAGCCTGCCGGAAAAAGAGGATCGCGTCGCGCGTATCCCAGCGGGGCGCTATGCTGCGGTGCGCGAGTTGTCGGAAACGGTGGCGTTCATGGCCTCTGATGCGTCCAGTTACATCACTGGTCAAAACCTGCGGGTGGATGGTGGGCTGACGGCCTCGGTTTGATATTTCGATTTTAAAACAAGAGCTAAGGCAACAACACTGCCTTACGCTCAAAACTGGCTTCTTGTGTTGTGAGGTCATCAAACGTCAATTTCACGCTCAGGTCCTGAACTGAATTCAGATCAAACGTGCGATACGGCGCGCCATCGCTGTCCGTGATCCCGTTGGGTTGGGCTGTATCCACGTGACACGGTGGCAGCGGCCAGATTTCAAAAGCGCTGTCGTTGATGCTGACTTCCATCTGCGCCAAACCGCAGCGCCACGCCCAAAGATGGGTGACATAGATCAGGTCCTGCCCTTCCCATTCGCGCACGGCGACCCAGCTGGATTCGGTCATCGCGATGATCGGTTTCACTTCGGTCGCAGTGGTGAATTTGCCGGTTGGCGTTTGATCTTCGGCGATTAATCCGGCCGGTGCGGGCGACGCCGCAACCACGTTTTGACCCTCAGACGGCGCGCCAGATGCCGCCATCGCGACAAACACAAAAAACACATCCCACATGAAAAAACCTTTATCGTTGAAAAAGTTAAAAGCCGACTTTTGCGACGGCGTCATCCGCTCTATACTATCTTAAAACCAAAGCCCGAGTACAAAGGCAGTCGCAATATGGCACGCAAACCGGCCAAAAAACAGCATTTCAACGTCGTGATCGTCGGGCAATCGGGCCGTTTGGGGTATGAGGCGCTGTTGTTTGTCGCCTCGTTGCGCCACTCTTGCCCCGATTTTGCGGGGCGTGTGTTAGTCGCCGAACCGCAACCCGGCGATCTGTGGCCCAATGATCCGCGCATGAAAGACGACGTGCGCCAGGCGATCGAGGCCCTGGGTGCCGAGATTTTACCATTTCACAGCCAGCATTTCGGCCATGCCTACGCCTATGGCAACAAGATCGAGCTGCTGAGCGCGCTGCCCAAGGGCGAGCCGTTTGTGTTCTTTGATTCCGACACATTGGTGACCGGTGACTTGGCAAAAGTACCGTTTGATTTTGATCGCCCCGGTGCGTCGCTGCGCCGTGAAGGCACGTGGCCAAATCCGCCGCTTTATAGTGTCGGCTACGGTGAGATTTGGAAATCGATGTATGACCGGTTTGGTCTGGATTTTGAATCCAGTCTCGATCTGTCGGAACCTGATGAATACTGGCAGCGGTATTTGTATTTTAACGCGGGCTATTTCTACTACAAATGCCCGCATGAATTTGGCGCGCGGTTCCTGGAATACGCTTTGTCGATCAAGCGCGATGTGCCACCGCAGTTGGCGTGTCAGTCGCTGGATCCGTGGCTGGACCAAGTTGTGTTGCCTTTGGTTATCCATTCCTTTGGCGGTGGGCGTGATGCGCTGCCAACGGGCTATCTGGATGGTGACACCACCTGCCATTACCGCGTGTTTCCAATGCTTTACGCCCGCGAAAGTGCCGCTGTGATCGAAACGTTGGAAACTGTGGCAGCCCCCAACAAGATCAAAAAAGTGCTCAAGGGGTATGATCCGATCAAGCGGAACGTCTATCAAGGGCGCGGCGAAAAGGTGCGGGCCTTGTTTGATCAAGACAACCTGCCCCGTCGCGAACAAATGATCCGCAACCGTATTAAGTCCGAAGGGTTTTGGATGCGTTAGGCTGTGGTTTGCAGGACATTTGTTCTTGTGACCCTGCCTCAAACGCGCCGCCACTTGTGCGCTGCGAACGCATCCCTTACCCATACGCCCAATAATTGCTGCATATTTAAGAGGAATTCGATATGACCGACGGCCCAACTTATGGTTTTGACACGCTTCAGGTGCATGCAGGTGCCAAACCTGATCCAGCCACAGGCGCGCGCAACACGCCGATCTACCAAACCACAGCGTATGTTTTTCGCGATGCGGATCACGCAGCGGCGTTGTTTAACCTGCAAGAAGTTGGATTTATCTATTCCCGCCTGACCAACCCGACGGTTGCGGTTTTGCAAGAACGCATTGCCACACTCGAGGGCGGCGTTGGCGCGGTTTGCTGTTCGTCCGGTCACGCAGCCCAGATCATGGCGCTGTTCCCACTGATGGGTCCGGGCCTGAATATCGTCGCCTCGTCGCGCCTTTATGGCGGCACGATCACCCAGTTTAGCCAGACGATCAAACGTTTCGGCTGGTCCTGTACCTTCGTCGATTTCGACGATCTGGACGCGGTCAAAGCCGCCATTGACGACAACACCCGCGCTATTTTCTGCGAAGCGATCGCCAACCCCGGCGGCTATATCACCGACCTTGATGCGATTTCTGCAATCTCTGACGACGCCGGCATTCCGTTGATTGTCGACAACACGTCGGCCACGCCGTACCTGTGCCGCCCGATCGAACACGGCGCGACGTTGGTTGTGCATTCAACAACCAAATACCTGACCGGCAACGGCACTGTCACCGGCGGTTGCGTCGTGGATTCTGGTAAATTCGATTGGTCCGCCAACGACAAATTCCCATCCCTTAGCCAGCCCGAACCGGCCTACCACGGTCTCAAATTCCAAGAGACATTCGGCCCGCTTGCCTTCACCTTCCACGGCATTGCAATCGGCCTGCGTGACCTTGGCATGACCATGAACCCACAAGCCGCGCACTACACTTTGATGGGCACCGAAACCCTGTCACTGCGCATGGATCGCCACGTTTTGAACGCTGAAAAGGTCGCGGGTTGGCTCGAAAATGATCCGCGTGTTGACTATGTCACCTACGCCGGTCTGAAATCGTCCCCCTACCATGACCGCGTCGCCAAAATTTGCCCACGCGGTGCCGGCGGCCTCTTCACCATCGCGATCAAAGGCGGCTATGACGCGTGTGTGAAACTGGTCAACGCGCTGGAAATTTTCAGCCACGTGGCCAACTTGGGCGACACGCGTTCGCTGATCATCCATTCGGCATCGACCACCCACCGTCAGCTGACGATTGAACAACAACGCGCCGCAGGGGCCGCCCCCGAAGTTGTGCGTATTTCCATCGGTATCGAGGACGCAGACGATCTGATCGCCGATCTGGACCAAGCATTGGCAAAAGCCAGCAGCTAAGCAACTATGTGCCTTCGTCTTGTGGATCACACAGGCGGAGGCAACCATTCAAGCACCACTTAAAGAACATCGATCAACACGCGGAAATCAGTTACTTTAGTGCCATCCGCATTTGTGCGTTTTTGCGAAATACTGCCCCAATTCGGCGGTAAAATCACGATACACGCGCAACCCTTCCCATACCGCCATTCCTGCACTATCTTAGCCACAAATGAACCACGCGTCTTTGGCGCGCCGATCACTGTGGAAACGACCTCGCATGAAGCCGACCTTCGCGCTTTCGCTCTCTTTTGAAGGCATACGCCTGCTGCACCGCGCAGCGGATGGGTGGCGTGTGGTGGGCGATGTCGCGTTGGACACGGCCGATTTGCACGCTGATTTGGCCGCGCTGCGCGCTACGGCTGACGGGTTGGAACCGGACGGAATTGCGACAAAACTGATCGTTCCAAACGACCAGATTCGCTATCTCAAGCTTGAAACCGGTGATGTTTCAAATGGTGATCGACGCGCTGCGGCCGAAATCGGGCTGAATGGCGCGACGCCCTACCCGATCGAAGAACTGGCCTATGACATCAGCATTGATGGTCCGACGACCTACGTTGCCGCTGTTGCGCGCGAAACTTTGGCCGAGGCCGAAGCATTCGCCGCAGAGCACCAGTTTAACCCGCTAAGCTGCGTGGCCATCCCCGAAAACGATCGCTTTGTTGGCGAACCTTTCTTTGGTCAAACCAAGGACGCGCCCGCAGATGTGGAACGCGACACCGCAGCAATCGTGATTGTCGCCGGTGATCCGATACCGAATGTGGTAGAACCGGAGCCGGTTGCAGAAATAGCTGTCAAAGACCCTGAAACGGTTGCGCCAGTGAAGCCCGCCGCAGAACCGCAAGGTCCTGTGGTTCCGGTTGTCCCACCTGCTGACACCAAGCCCGTCGTTGAACCGACGCCCTCTGTCGGGTTTGCCAGTCGACGCGCGCCAGACAATCAAGACGCGAAACCGGCCCCGAAATTGTCCGGTGCCTCGCGCACGAACGCACCTGAAATTGCATCGACGCCCGTCACCACGGTGTCAGCACCCAGCCTGCCCGTTGATCCCGATGCCGCGCCGCCAATCGTTGCGATGGCAGCACCGCCAGAGGCACAATCGCACCCCGATGCCAGCGTAGACGGTGCCCCCGAACCAAGCATCACAGCAGGCTTTTTAAGCCGTCGCAAAACGCCCGGAACCGTCAAAGCTGCGGGGCCGATAAAAACCGCACCAAAAACCGAAGCGCAGCGCATGACCATCTTTGGTGCGCGCAAATCCGACACTGTTGCGGTGGGTGGCAAGCCCCGGTTCTTGGGCCTGATGTTGATGGCCGCGTTGCTGGTCATGCTGGCAGGCGTCGCGGCCTGGGCCTCTGTATTCATGGACGAAGGGTTGGCGCGTTTCTTTGGCCCCAGCCGCTCGGAACAGGTCGCCACAGCGCCAGAATCCCTGCTGCCGGACACGTCCGGCGAAAACGCAGCGACGTTCACAACCGCGTCGCTTGGCACAGGTCTTAGCCCCGAAGATCAGGCGGTTCTGGATGCCTTGCGCAACCCGATCGCCGAACCTCAAACCGATTTGCCGCAGCTAAGCCAGACCGAGCTGGAAAGCCTCTATGCCGTGACGGGCATTTGGCCAAAAGCGCCGCAAGTCCCTGTTCCCGCAGCACTTGTGCCGCTTGATGATTTGTATGTCACCGGCATTGATCCGGTCAGCTCTGCCAATGATGCGGTCGCGCTGCCCGATGCAGAATCCTATGCCACGGACCGTGTGCCGGGCGCGTTGGCAGCCCCCGCCGCTGCCGGAACCGCGTTTGCGCTGGATGATCGCGGGCTGGTTATTCCGACGCCTGAAGGTGCGGTTAGCCCCGACGGCGTTGTCGTTTATGCTGGTCGCCCGGCGTCGGTGCCGCCCAAGACCCCGACGCGGTTTGAACAAACGCCTGATCTGAATGCCGAAACCCGGGAAATTGCAAAAATCCGGCCACGCGATCGCCCCGGTGATCTGGTTGAGCGTAATGAACGGTCCAACCTTGGTGGGTTAACCCGCACCGAATTGGCCGAACTGCGCCCGCGCCTGCGCCCTGCTTTGGAAAACGCCGAAGAAGAAAAAATTGAGGACGAAAAAGCGGTTCAGACACCGAACCCGCAAGCCGTTGTGGCCTCGCGCCGTCCTGACGGGCGTCCGCGCAATTTTGCCCGCATCGTGGACCGCGCGATCAAGGCGAAACCGCAAGAAACCGAAGCGACCCGCGTGGCGGCCGTCGCCCCCCGCACCGTCACCCCAAAAATTCCGACCAAAACCAGCGTCGCCAAAGAAGCGACCGTGCGAAATGCCATCAAATTCGGGCGCGTGAACCTGATCGGCGTTTACGGCAAACCCTCGAGCCGGCGTGCCTTGGTGCGTTTGGCAAACGGGCGCTATCAAAAGGTCCAAGTGGGTGATCGTATCGACGGCGGGCGCGTGTCAGCCATCGGTGACAGCGAGCTGCGCTACAAAAAGGGCAGCCGCAATCTGGTGTTGAAAATGCCAAAGGGCTGACGCATCGCCAGCCCATCGCGCCGTTTATTTTCAATCAGTTAGCTGGCTTTCAATTCGCCAGAATTAATTTGCTCTTGCTCGATGCTCTCGAACAACGCTTTGAAATTGCCCTCGCCAAAGCCATCGTCGCCTTTGCGCTGGATAAATTCAAAAAAGATCGGGCCGATCACGGTTTTTGAAAAGATTTGCAGCAAAATCTTGGTCTCGCCGCCTTCGTCTACACCCTCACCATCGATCAGGATGCCGTGTTTTTTCATGCGATCCAGCGGTTCTTCGTGCCCGACAACGCGGGTTTTGGACAGGTCGTAATACGCCTCTGGCGGGCCCGGCATGAATTTCAGGCCATTGCCGGCAATCGTGTCGGTGCTGTCGTATAAATTGTCCGAACCTACGGCGATGTGCTGGATGCCTTCGCCGTTGTATTTTTTCAGATAGGCCACGATTTGACCAGTTTCACCGCGATCCTCGTTGATCGGAATGCGGATGCGGCCACAGGGGGACGTCAACGCACGGCTGCGCAACCCGCTGTGTTTGCCTTCGATATCAAAGAACCGGATTTCGCGGAAATTGAACAGATCGCCGTAGAACTTGAACCACTTGTCCATGTTTCCTTTGTGCACGTTGTGCGTCAGGTGATCGAGGTAAAAGAAGCCGACGCCGCGCGGTTTGGATTGCACAATCCAGTCGAAATCTGCGTTGTAAGGCGACGTGTCAAAATACTGATCGACGAAATACAAAAGCGAGCCGCCGATGCCTTCGATCGCCGGCATATCCAGCGTTTTGTCAGCCCCGGTGTAGGGCACGCCGCCCTTTGCCACCGCATGATCAAACGCTTTTTGCGCATCCGCCACACGCCAGCCCATGGACGGGGCGCAAGGCCCATGTTCATCGACAAAGCGCGCCGCAAAGCTGTCGGAATCAGCGTTCAAGATATAGGTCACATCGCCTTGCTGCCACAGCTCGATTTGTTTGACCCTGTGATTGGCCACATGCGCGTAGCCCATTTTTGTGAACACGTCGCGCAGCGCTTGGGGGTCAGGATGCGCGAATTCGACAAATTCAAACCCGTCGGTGCCTGCCGGGTTTTCAGCCGTGATTTCAGCGCGCGGTGCGTTATGCGGGAAAGGGCCCATCGATATCTCCAGATTCTATGATTTCGTGTAGATTACCCGCAATCAAACGCGCATATCGCGCATTGTGACGCACGCGGATTGCAATTTGCGCGTGCTTTGTGCAAAATCAGGCAATTCACGCAAGGAACACGCACCATGTTGGATGCCACCGACACCCGTCTGCTTGCCGCCTTGCAAAAGGATGCGCATCTGACCTCGCAACAACTGAGCGAACAATTGAACCTATCGGCTAGCCAAGCTGGTCGGCGCCGGCAACGTCTTGAGGCCGAAGGCTACATCGAAGGCTACACCGCGCGCCTGAACCCTACCCGCCTTGGCCTTGCTGTGCAGGGGTTTGTGCAGGTGCATCTGTCCACCCACGGCCCCGAACATTCTGCCAGCTTTGCGCGATTGGTGAAAACCCAGCCTCAGATCACGAGCGCGTGGACAATGACCGGCGATGCGGACTATCTATTGAGGGTGTATTGCGCTGATCTTGGCGCGCTTCACCAATTGATCCACGACGTGTTGCTGCCCCATGTGGCCGTGGCCCGTGTGCACAGTCAAATTGTGATGGACCAGTTGAAGCGCGACAGTCCGCTGCCCACATAGATTCAGCCGCCGAACCAACAGGAGCCTCGCTTGGAAAGTTTTCTCTATCAAGCTTCGATCTACCTTGTCGCCGCCGTGATCGCGGTTCCGATTGCTGCACGTTTGGGGCTGGGATCGGTTTTGGGGTATCTCGCGGCCGGGATCATCATTGGTCCGGTGCTGGGTCTGGTCGGAACCGAGACGCAGGATTTGCAGCATTTTGCTGAATTTGGCGTGGTGATGATGCTGTTCCTGATCGGGTTGGAGCTGGAACCACGCGCCCTTTGGGACATGCGGCATCGGCTGTTGGGCCTTGGCGGCATGCAGGTGGTCCTAAGTGCTGCGGCCCTCATGGGGGTCGCGCTGGCCTACGGGCAACCTTGGGGCACATCCTTGGCAATTGGTCTGACGCTGTCGCTTAGTTCGACGGCTATCGTGTTGCAAACGTTGAATGAAAAGGGATTGATGCAAACCACTGGCGGGCGATCCGTGTTTTCGGTGTTGCTGACCCAAGACATCGCGGTGATCCCCATCTTGGCGTTTTTGCCGCTGCTGATCGTGACGCTGCCTGTCACGGTTTCCGAAAACGGAGCACTGCAGCGGGTCAGTGATGCGGCCCACGGCGATGGGCATCACGCCATGAGCCTGGTTGAGGGCTTGCCTGCCTGGGGCGTGACGCTGGTCACAATCGGGGCGATTGCCGCGATCATCTTTGCCGGTATTTTCCTGACCCGTCCGGTGTTTCGGTTCATCCACGCAGCGCACCTGCGCGAGATGTACACGGCCCTTGCCCTGCTGATCATCGTGAGCATTTCGTTCCTGATGATGCTGGTTGGTCTGTCCCCGGCGTTGGGCGCGTTTCTGGCTGGTGTGGTTTTGGCCTCAAGCGAATTCAGGCACGAGCTGGAGTCGGATTTGAACCCCTTCAAGGGGCTGCTGTTGGGGCTGTTTTTCATCACCGTGGGTGCCGGCATCAACTTTACCCTGCTGTTTTCAAACATGCCCGCGATCATCTCGATGGCGGTGCTGGTGATCACGATCAAAGGCGCCGTTCTTTGGTTCTTGGGACGCGCATTCAAGCTGAAGGGGCGCGATCAATGGCTGTTTGCGCTGGGGCTGGCGCAGGCTGGCGAGTTCGGATTTGTGCTGGTGTCGTTTTCCGTCAGCCAAGGGGTGATTGCAAAAGACGTGGCCGAAACGCTGTTGCTGGTGATTGCGCTGTCGATGCTGATCACGCCGCTGTTGTTCATCGTCTACGAGCTGATTTCGCGCAAATTGGGCGAGCCTGGCGTGCAACACGAACCGGACGAAATCGACAGCGAAGGACCGGTGATCATCGCGGGCATTGGCCGCTTTGGGCAGATCGTGAACCGACTGGTTCGCGCCAGCGGTTTTGAAACTGTGGTGTTGGACCACAACATGGAAACGATCCAGTTGATGCGCCGCTTTGGCGTAAAGGGGTTCTTGGGCGATCCGACGCGCTTGGACATTTTGCACGCCGCAGGTCTGGACACCGCCCGGGTTTTGGTTGTCGCGTTGGATGACAAGGATGCGGCTATCCGGTTGATCAAGACGGCGCGAAAAGAGCGCCCGGATTTGCACATCGTCGCGCGCGCGTATGACCGCACGCACACCTATCGACTGTTTCAGGCGGGCGCGAATGACATTGTGCGCGAACTGTTCGACAGCTCACTGCGTGCAGGGCGTTACGTGTTGGAAAATGTCGGCCTCAGCGAATTTGAAGCGGCCGAGGCCGAGCGGGTTTTCTACCATCATGACCGCGATTCCGTGAAGGAATTGGCGCAGTTGTGGGATCCGTCCTTGCCCGCCAGCGAAAACGCACCCTATGTGGCACGTGCCCGCGAGCTGCAAAACGAGTTGGAAACCGCGATCTTGTCGCAGGTTGAAACGCGCAAATCGGCGTAGGCTGCGGTGGTGGGCGACACGCCCACCTTACCCGTCTGAAACGCCTGCTTCGGCAAAGGTCGCCATGCCTGAGTGACATGCGATCGCACCTTGCAACACACCGATTGCCAAGGCACCACCTGATGCTTCGCCCAAGCGCAGACCAAGCTGTAACAGCGGCTCTTTGCCCAATGCGCTTAGCATCCGTGCGTGCGCACCTTCAGCGCTTTGGTGGCCAGCGACGGCATGATCCAGCGCGCCTTTGTGGGCTACTTCAAGACAGGCGGCAGCGGCGCAACAGATAAATCCGTCCAGAATGACCGGAATGCGCAGCACGCGTGCCCGTAGGATCGCGCCCGCCATGCCTGCCAATTCGCGCCCGCCAAGGGCCGCCAGAACATCTAGCCCGTCGCCTTTGCCACCGTGCAGCGCGACACCCTCCGCGACGACGTTGGTTTTGGCCTGCAATGCGGCATCGTCAACGCCAGTGCCCCGCCCTGTCCAGTCAGACGCAGCGCCGCCAAACAGCGCCATGCCGATTGCCGCCGCAGAGGTCGTGTTGCCAATGCCCATTTCGCCGGTCACCAGCAGATCAGCACCCGCGTCAACGGCGTCCCAACCGGTGCGCAGGGCGTCGATCACTTCGGCCTCGCTCATGGCGGTGGATTGGGTGAAATCAGCGGTCGGCGTGTCCAAGGACAAGGCGTGAACGTCCATTTTAGCGCCGAACGCCTTGGCCAACTGATTGATCGCCGCGCCCCCGTGTTGGAAATTCAGCACCATCTGTTCCGTAACTTCTGGCGGGAATGCAGACACGCCTTTGGCCGCAACGCCGTGATTGCCCGCGAACACGATGATCTGCGGGGCGCTGAGCGACGGGCGGTCAGTGCCGCGCCATCCAGCGTACCAGATCGCGAGGTCTTCGAGCCGGCCCAGCGCGCCGGGCGGTTTGGTCAGCTGGCCGTTGCGCGCCGTCGCGCCCACCGTTGCATCCGCATCCGCATCAGGCAGGCCTGCCATGATCGCGCGCACGTCGTTCAATGTGTTGAAAGCTGGTTGCGTCATGTCTGTACCCTATCCGATGCCACTGGCGTCTCTTGTCAGACGCCTCGCGCCTGTTTACCCAATGCATGTCGCACTGCAAGACAAGAAAAAGGCGCTGAAATGAATAAAAACGACCCATTCCAACCCTCGGCTTGGGATTTGATTGTCGCGGCTGCGCTGCTGACGCGCCTGCCCTTGCCACACGCCCCGAAACAGGCGTTCGAAAATCAGGCGCGCGCGGTCTGGGCCTTTCCGCTGGTTGGTTTGCTGATTGGCGCATTGATGTGCGTGGTTGGGGCCCTTGCGCTGGCTTTGGGTCTAGAGGCTGGCATTGCTGCCGGACTGATGCTGGGTGCGTCTGTCGTCGCGACCGGTGCGATGCACGAAGACGGTCTTGCGGACTGCGCCGACGGGTTTTGGGGTGGCTTTGCCCCTGCCCGCCGATTGGAGATCATGAAAGATAGCCAGATTGGTACCTACGGTGTTCTGGCCCTGATCATCGTGATCGGCTTGCGATGGATGGCCTTGGCAACGTTGATTAATTTCGGCTGGGGTGCGGTGATTTGCGCCGCAGTTCTGTCACGCGCGATGATGCCGATTGCGATGAATACGCTGCCGTATGCCCGCGAAAACGGGTTGGCACACAGCGTCGGCAAACCATCAAGCCGGGTTGTGCAAATCGCTGTAATCACAGGCGTAGTCCTTGCATTGCTGGCCGCTGGATGGTCCGCGTTGGTCGCGCTGCTGGTCGCCCTTGCCTGCGCGGCACTCGTTCGGTTGATCGCCAAGGCGAAAATCGGTGGTCAGACCGGGGATGTTCTGGGGGCGACGCAAATCATCAGCGAAACAGCGGTTTTGATCACGCTGGCGATCGTTTAAACGAAGACCGCGCGCATCCCTGAGGACACGCGCGGTGATTTTCACAAACGTTTAAGTGGTTTAGGCGGCCGCGATACGGCTGCTCAGAACGTCACCGATTTGCTGGGCGGCACCCAACTCGTCACCACTGTTCACGGCGGCAACTTCGCGTGTCAGACGCTCAAGAGCGGCTTCGTACAATTGACGCTCGGAATAGCTTTGCTCGCGCTGGTCATCGGTGCGGTGCAAATCACGGACCACTTCGGCAATTGCGATCAGATCGCCCGAGTTGATCTTTTGTTCGTACTCTTGCGCACGACGTGACCACATGGCGCGCTTGACCTTGGCCTTGCCCTTAAGCGTTTTCATCGCATGCGCGATCACGTCAGGCGACGACAGCGACCGCATGCCAATGTCCGTCGCTTTGTTTGTCGGGACCCGCAATGTCATCTTGTCTTTTTCAAACGCAATGACGAACAGCTCGAGCGTGAGCCCTGCGACTTCTTGTTCCTCAACCGAGACGATTTGGCCAACGCCATGCGCTGGGTAAACCACAAATTCATTGGGGCGGAAGTCGAGCTTTTTCGATTTGGTCATTCAATATCCTCGTTGCACGAATGTGCAGTGTCATTCACGCGCATCTGCACGCAGTTCATTTAGAGCGCGGGCCTGTGGTTCACCCATTTTTCGACAGTCAAAAACGCATGATACGGGGCGCACAGTGTGCCTCGTTTCAGATGCGTTTGATCAGAAGTTAATAGGTCCCGATCCTTGGTGAATGCGGGAGATGTACAGGTCCGTCACGTTTCATGTGTGTCCACACCATATCACAAAAATGACCCTTTCGAAAGTTTCCGAGAGGTCAATTTAAGCGAAATACTACGAAATCATCGGAATTATTGACGAATCCAGAGTATTTTTTCCTGCCAAAACCGAAAAATGATTCGGTTTAACCGCCTTCACCCGGCGCTTCGGAGAAGTATTTCTCGAGCTTGCCAGTTTCACCGTCGCGTTCTTCGGCCTCGGGCAGCTGGTCTTTTTTCGTGATGATGACCGGCCAAAGTTCTGAATACTTGCGGTTGAATTCAACCCATTTTTCCATGTCCGGTTCGGTGTCTGGACGGATCGCATCTGCTGGACATTCAGGTTCGCACACACCGCAGTCAATGCATTCATCAGGATGAATGACCAACATGTTTTCACCCTCGTAAAAGCAGTCCACAGGACAGACTTCGACGCAGTCAGTGTATTTGCAAGCAATGCAGGAATCGTTGACGATATAGGTCATAAATGCGCTCGTTGTGAAACGTGTTGATCACTAGCTAAATCAGGCGGACCAATCATTCAAGCGGATCACTGTTCGTATCGTCGAATAGCGAATGATAAAGATCGCGTTGACGGCGATTGCGCTTGGTCGGGCGACCTTTTCCTTCAAAGCTGGGATTGGTGGGTGGTTTGTCCTGTTTTGCCGGCGCGGGCGGGGACAAATCAGTATAAAGTGTTTGCGCTTCGGGGGCCGGGCCGCGGCGTTTTCCGATGTCATCGATCTGGATTACGCGAACTTGATCGCCAATCGCAAAGGTCACGATATCTCCGGCACTGATCTGTGTTGCGCGCTTTGTCACCCGCTCGCCGTTCAGGCGCAGGCCACCGCCAGTCACACAGGCGGCAGAAATCGAGCGGGATTTGAAAAAACGGGCGAACCACAGCCATTTGTCTAGCCGCAGTTTCGCCCGTGGATCAGTGTGATCCGGCAATTATTTACCGTCTTTGAGCCCCATAAGGGCTGCTGCAAACGGATTGTCCGGGTCGATCTTTTTCTCAGGCTTGGCAGGACGCGCAGAGAAGGATTTTGACTTATCCTCCCGCGGTGCTTTTTTGCCGCGCGGACCACCTTGCGGTTTGCCTTTGCCGCGTGGCTTGTTGCCATCAGCGCGGGCTGGGCGCGTGTTGGCGCGCGCAGGACGCGCCCACGTAAAGGTGTAAAACACCTCGGTTTCCGGTGTCGCCGCTTCGACAGGTGCAGTTTCAGCAGGTGCGTCGGCAGCAGGTGTTTCGGCAGGTGTTTCGGTGACTGCTGCTTCCGCAGGTGCGTCTTCAGCCGTGGTTTCGGACGCAGGCGCATCCGCAACAGCCTCGGGTGCTGCAACAACCGCTTTGACTTTGGGCCGCTCGCCTTTTTCAGCGTTGTAGCCCAAGCCTGTCATCAAATCAGCAAACTGTTCCAGCGTCATGCCGGTGATCGACAGCATGTCGGCCTTGGCCTCAAAGCCCGAGCGCGAATTTTCAGACCGCAGCATGTCAGCCAGACGTTCCAGCATGTCGATGCGGATTGCACGCGTGCCGGCCAAACGGTAGCCCGCCATCGTGTCCGACCCTTCAGCGGCGCCCTGCTCGGCCGGAATTGTAACTAAACCGGGCGGTGGGCTTTCGGGGAAAACATCGAGACCTTTGGCCAATGACCACAAAACCAGACGCAAACGCGTCGGTGCGGGCTTCAAAAGCAGCGGCATAAAGATGGTGAACTGGCCAAACCGGATACCGTGTTTGCGCAGCGCGCTGCGAGCGTCTTGATCTAGTGCTTTGACGTCTTCGGCAACAGCCGAGCGTGGCAAAACGCCAAGGTTTTCGACCATCTGAAAGGCAAAGCCACGGGCAAGCCCCGTCAGTTCTTCGTCGCGGCCAAGGTTCAACAAAGGTTCGAACAATGCGGCCACTTTGCGATCAATGAAATGCTGCAAGCGACGTTGCACTTTTTGCGCCACATCGGGGCCGGCGACGTCATCGACGAAGACCTCAACCTGTGGCTTCATTGCATCAGCGCCAGCCACCAATTTGCCCACAGCGGACGCGCCCCACATCAGGCCGCCCTGTTCTGTGAAATCAATTTCGGTGTCTGGGGCGTTATAGAATCGGTCTGCGCGCAGGTGGAACTGCGGGCCCAATGCTTGCAGCGCGGCAGACTTGATCGTCTTTGCCTCGGCCACACCAGCGCCCTTGTCTTGGCTAAAGCGGAAACCATCCAACTTGCCAATAAATTCGCCTTCTACGGTCACTTCACCTGCGTCGTTTACTTCGGCCACTATGGCTTCCTTCTGTCCCAATCGGCGCAAAAGCACGGACGTGCGCCGATCTACAAATCTTTGGGTCAGACGCTCGTGCAGCGCATCCGACAGGCTGTCTTCTACGACACGTGTTTGCTCTCGCCAATGGTTTTCGTCATCGCACCAGCCTTTGCGCTGAGAAACGTAGGTCCAGGTGCGGATAAACGCGAGCCGTTTGGACAGCGCGTCGATGTCACCGTCCGTGCGATTGATGCGGTTGATCTTGCCTGCCAGCCATTCATTCGGCAGGCTGCCGCGCTGGTGCAGATAGTTGAAAATTGTGGCGGCCAGATCGGCGTGTTCACCGTGACCGATGCCGCGAAAATCGGGCACACGGCAGACATCCCACAGCAGCTTGATCGACGGGCCGTCTGTGGCACGCGCCTCGACCTCGGCGATCTGCGACAGCGACTTCAGCGTTTGCAGATCGTCCGCCTCGCGGGCGCGCACCAGCATCTCGTGATCGGGGGGGGCCTCAAGTGTTTCGATCAGCCGTTTGACCGATCCAAATTGCAGCGCGTGATTGCGGTAGTTCAGTTTCTTTTGGGGCGTGAACCGATGATCCATGATCGCCTGCGCGACCCCGTCATCCAGCGGATACGCATCGCCTGTGACGCCAAACGTGCCGTTCTTCATGCCCCGCCCGGCGCGCCCGGCAATTTGCGCCAATTCATTGGGGGCCAAGGCGCGCATCCGCCGCCCGTCAAATTTGGTGGTCGCCGAAAATGCTACGTGATCCACATCCAGATTTAGGCCCATGCCGATGGCATCCGTGGCGACCAGATAGTCGACCTCGCCGTTCTGGTACATTTCGACTTGGGCGTTGCGCGTGCGCGGGGATAGCGCGCCCATGACCACGGCCGCACCGCCCTTTTGACGGCGGATCAATTCGGCAATCGCGTAGACATTTTCAACGGAAAACCCAACAATTGCGCTGCGTGGCTTCATCCGAGAGATCTTCTTGGGGCCGGAATACGTCAGCTCGGACATCCGCTCGCGGCGCATGAAAGTTGCCTCAGGCACCAGTTCTGCGATGGCGCTGCGCATCGTGTCGGCCCCAAGAAACTGCGTCTCTTGCAGGCCACGTGCGCGCAGCAAACGGTCGGTGAAAATATGGCCACGCTCGGGGTCGGCGCACAGCTGGATTTCGTCGATGGCAAGGAAATCACAGCCCATGCCTTCGGGCATCGCCTCGACCGTGCAAACCCAGTACTGCGTGCGTGGTGGCACGATGCGTTCTTCGCCTGTGACCAGCGCCACGACAGAGGGTCCGCGCAGTTCGACAATCCGGTCATACACCTCGCGCGCAAGCAGGCGCAGCGGCAGGCCGATGATACCTGTGCGATGTGCGAGCATCCGCTCGATTGCATAGGTGGTTTTACCTGTGTTGGTCGGGCCCAAAACGGCCACAACACGCCCAGCAGTTAACACTATTTTTACCCCGCGGTCTCACGCCTAAAGCGTGCGGCCAATCCCCTGACGTTCCAACTGCTCTAGCGCCTTGGTCGCGCTTTCATGGGTGGGATGCAAGCGCAGAACGTGGCGGAATGCTTTATCCGCCAAAGTCAGTCGGTCCAGATCCATCATCATCGCGCCAAGGCCAAAGATCGCCTCGTAGTGATCCGGGTTCAGCGCCAAAGTGTGTTCCAGATCGGCCAACGCAGGGCCATGCAATCCGGCCCGAAAATAGGCGGTCGCGCGGGCATGCCAGCCTTCGGCGAAATCTGGCGCATGATCGGTCAGGGCGGTGAAATGGTCGATGGCGGCGGGCCAGTCTTCGACCTCCATCGCGTCACGACCACGGCGCAACAACAAATCCATCGCCGTAGATCCGGATTTGGACCACACCAGCTTGATCGCGCGCTCGATCGGCGCGACCTCGCTGGGTTCGGCCGATTTTAGCTGTTCCAACAAGTCATTTACGTCTTGTTCAGCAGATAAGGGTAAGGAATTCACGACTATCAGCGCGATTGCCCCTACGGTAAGTTTGAGGTTCTGAATATTGATGCCCATAGTGTAGATGTATCAGGACACAGCACCTTTTCCAGTGGTCTGTGGCTCACAATTTAAATTCAGGCCGAAAAGGGCACACGCACCATGAGCGATATCATCGACCAAGCCGTTGTAGCATTGAACGAAAAACTTGCTGGCAGCAATTTTGACGGCTCTGCCAAATTCGACATCCAAGGCGAAGGCGGCGTGATCATCGACGGCGACGGTGCGCGTGCATCGGATGAAGACGCAGACGTGACATTGTCGGCTGACGTCGAAACATTCCAAGGTATCCTGTCTGGCGACACCAACCCGACAAGCGCCTTTATGACCGGCAAGCTGTCGGTTGACGGCGACATGGGCATGGCGATGAAACTGGCGTCCGTTCTCGCGTAATGACCCTTCAAATGACCACCGCACCCGCCCCGCTGTTCACCGATGTTTGCCCTGGCCCCGAAACGGGCGCTGCCTATTGGGCCACAGCATCTGACGGCGTGCGTGTGCGGCTGGGCGTTTGGCCAAAAGATGACGCGCGGGGCACGGTTCTGCTGTTTCCCGGGCGCACCGAATACATCGAAAAATACGGGCATACGGCTGGCGAATTCGCCGCGCGCGGGCTTGCAACGATTGCAATTGATTGGCGCGGACAAGGGCTGGCTGACCGGCTGCTAGACGAACCACGCACCGGTCATGTCGTTGATTTCCTTGACTATCAACGCGATGTGGCCGCGATGGTTGCCCTTGCTGCTGAACTGGATTTGCCGAAACCTTACTTTCTCGTGGCGCATTCCATGGGCGGTGCTATTGGCCTGCGGTCACTGGTCGATGGATTGGATGTTCAGGCCGCGGCCTTTACCGGCCCGATGTGGGGCATTCGGATTGCACCACACATGCGCCCCCTCGCGTGGGCCATGGGACGGATTATGCCGGCGATTGGCAAAGGTCATGAATTGCCGCCGACTTTGACGCTCGATTCATACGTCGCCACCGCGCCGTTTGATGACAACATGCTGACGACCGATCCGGACATGTATCAGATGATGCGCGATCAACTTGCCGCACACACCGAATTGTCCTTGGGCGGGCCCAGCTTTGTCTGGTTGAACAAGGCGCTCGAAGAGACCGCGAATTTAGCCGCGCGCCCTGCCCCAAGCGTTCCTTGTGTAACGTTCCTGGGTACGAACGAACGCATCGTCGGCATACCGCGGATCAAAACCCGCATGGCCGGTTGGGCGAACGGCGAATTGGTGATGGTGCAAAACGGCGAACACGAAGTCTTGATGGAAACGCCTGAATTACGCGCACCGATATTTGACAAAATCATGTCGGTGTTTCTGGGCGACTGACCTCGCCCCTTTGAATTGCAGCGCGCCGTGCTAGAATCACTTGCATGACGCGCCCCCCTGTTCTGACGTTCACCCCCAACGGCATCTATTGCCCTGCCGGCGATTTCTATATCGATCCGTGGCGCCCGGTTAAGCGGGCCTTGATCACGCATGGCCATGCCGATCATGCGCGCGCGGGGCATGAACATTATTTATGCACCGATCTTGCTGCGCCCGTGATGCGACATCGGTTGGGGTCGATTGATGTGGAAACCGTGGCCTACGGGCAGGTTTTGACCATTGGTGACGCGCAAGTGTCGTTCCACCCCGCCGGGCACGTCCCGGGCAGCGCGCAAATCCGCGTCCAAGTTGGCGGTGAAATCTGGGTCGCATCAGGGGATTACAAAATCGAAGACGACGGCCTCTCGACCCCGTTTGAACCGGTGAAATGCCATCATTTCATCACCGAAAGCACCTTTGGCTTGCCGGTGTTCCACTGGCAGCCGCAATCCGTGATCGCCGCACAAATCAACGCGTGGTGGGCCAGTTGTGCCGCCAATGGCCAGACCGCGTTTCTGGGTGCCTATGCCTTGGGCAAAGCGCAGCGTTTGCTGAGCATGTTAAACCCAGACATCGGTCCGATCCTGACACACACCGCCATCGAAAACACCAACGTGATCTTGCGAGGGCAAGGGATCATTTTGCCGGACACCACTTTGGCCGACGGATCTATCGATCACAAAGCGTACAAGGGCGCGTTGGTTCTCGCGCCGCCTTCGGCCTTGGGCAGTGCGTGGGCGCAGAAATTCGGGGCGCAACAAACGGCGTTTGCGTCGGGTTGGATGCAAATGCGTGGTGTGCGCAGACGGCGTGCTGGGGATCGTGGGTTTGTCATTTCCGATCATGCCGATTGGAACGGATTGCTAAGTGCAATCAAAGACACCGGTGCGGAAAATATATACGTAACACACGGTTACACGGATATCTTTGCGCGTCACTTGAATGACATCGGTTTGAATGCGCAAGTTGTCCCGACGCAATTTGAAGGCGAAACCTTAGACGCCAGCGAGGACGCATGAAGCAATTTGCCACCTTGTTCGCGCAACTGGACCAAAGCACAAAGACCAACACAAAAGTCGCCGCATTGGCCGACTATTTCAGCACAGCCGCACAGGAAGACAGGCTTTGGACCGTCGCCTTGTTTTCCGGCCGTCGCCCCAAACGCAGCATTACAACCACAAAATTGCGCAAATGGGCCGCTGAACTGGCAGAGATTCCCGACTGGTTGTTCGACGAATGCTACCCGATTGTCGGCGATTTGGCAGAAACGATTTCTCTAATCTTACCGCCGCCACAACGCCTGTCAGATCACAGTTTGTCGTTTTGGATCAAGCACCTAAAATCTCTAGCTGAAGTCGATGAAATAGATCGCAAAACCGCCATTTTGAACGCTTGGGATCAATTGGACACGGCGCAAAGGTTCCTGTTCAACAAGCTGATCACCGGTGGGTTTCGCGTCGGGATCAGCCAAAAACTGATCACCCGCGCGCTCGCGAAATCCACAGGCCAGAGCGAAGCGGAATTGGCGCATCGCCTGATGGGCAAGTGGGATCCGACGACAACAACGTGGCACGATTTGATCGAAGCCGAGGATGCCTCGGCTGATGCATCGCGGCCCTATCCGTTTTGTTTGGCGCATGGCCTCGACGGTGACGCGGCGGATTTAGGCCCACCGGCAGACTGGCAGGCCGAATGGAAATGGGATGGCATTCGGGGACAATTGATCCTGCGCGACGGGCAATATTTCGTCTGGTCGCGGGGCGAAGAATTGATGACAGATCGCTTTCCAGAGTTGTCGCGCGCCATCGATTATGTGCCTTCAGGCACCGTTCTGGACGGCGAACTGCTGGTCTGGCGCGATGGACACCCGCAATCGTTTAACGCGCTGCAAAAACGGATCGGGCGCAAAACTGTACCCAAGAAACTGCTGAACGATGCGCCAGTGATCTTGTACGCTTATGACCTGCTGGAATGGGGTGGTGTTGATCTGCGCGCGCATCCGTTGCAATACCGTCGTGCCCTTTTGGAACGGGCCTGCGCCGATCTACCCGATGACGCGCCGGTGCGTTTGTCCCCGACTATCCCTTTCAATTCATGGAAAGATTTGGCAGAAACCCGCTGTGATGCCCGCCATCAACAGGCCGAGGGATTGATGCTGAAGCGTGGCGAAAGCCCGTACCGCGTAGGTCGCAAAAAAGGCGATTGGTGGAAATGGAAGCTGGACCCGCTGAGCATTGACGCCGTGATGATCTACGCACAATCGGGTCACGGGCGACGCGCGAACCTGTTCACCGATTACACATTTGCGGTCTGGAATGGCAACGATCTGGTCCCCTTTACCAAAGCTTATTCCGGCCTTTCGGACGAGGAATTCCGCAAGATCACCGCATGGGTCAAAAAGAACACGCTGCAACGTTTTGGCCCTGTGCGCCAGGTCACGCCGCACCACGTCTTCGAAATTGCGTTTGAAGGCATCCAAGCGTCTTCTCGCCACAAATCGGGCGTTGCGTTGCGGTTTCCGCGTATGGCCCGTTGGCGACAAGACAAATCCGTGCAAGATGCCAACACACTTGATGATCTGAACGAGATGCTCGCGATTTATGGATAAACCCGATGCTCTGATGCCGCCTGCGCCGCGCGGCCCCTCAAAACCCCTGCCAAAGGGGGCCTGTGATGCGCATGTCCACCTTGTGGCAGGCCTCGATGAATACACCTTATGGGAGGGGCGCGTTGAAAACCCAGCGCCCGGTCCGGACTTTGCCCAGTGGATGAACCTGTACCGTCAACACCTTGAAACTATGGGGTTTGAGCGCGGAGTGATTGTTCATTCGATCCTTTATGGCACAGACAATTCGGTCACCGTCGAGGCCGTGCGTCAGATGGGTGACGGGTTCAGGGGCGTCGGTCTTTTACCCGATGATGCCGACGAAAGCGCGCTTGACCAGTTTGCCCGATGGAACATGTGCGCAGTGCGTTTGAACTACGTGCACGGCGGCGTTTTGTCGTGGGACGGCGCCAAAACAATGGCCCCTGCGCTGGCGGACCGGAACTTGCACATTCAAATGCTGTGCCACGCAGATCAGCACATGGACCAGTTGGCAGATGACATCTGCGCCCTGCCCGTGCCCGTAGTGTTTGATCACATTGCATGGCCAAGCGGGCCGTTGTCTGCGCACGCCGCTGGCATCGATACGCTGTGCGCGTTGTTGGCCGAGGGTCATGTTTGGGTAAAATTGTCGGCACTTTACCGGATGTGCGAGGCCCCCTACACAGACGCCGCCGAACTGGTTGCGCGACTGGTCAAAGCCAATCCGGAACGCTGTCTTTGGGGCTCGGATTGGCCGCATTTGATGCTGAACGGGGCGAGCATGCCGCACGCCGCCGATCTGCTGGATGCGCTGGGCGCCGTGGTCAGCGACGCGGATCGCCACGCCATTCTGGTCGACAATCCCGCCCGGCTGTTCGGCTTTTGACACGCCGCGCAATTGCCGCTTGTCCTAACCCCGCACCGACCATACCTATGAGCCAACAAACATGAGGTTTTTATATGTTCCAACTGCCCTTTCCCGTCCATGATGCCAACGCGAACACCAAAGGCGAGCCCTTGGGCAACCTGCCGGAATGGAATTTGGATGACCTTTACACGGGTGAAAATGCGCCTGAGCTAAAGCGGGATTCAGATTGGCTCGAAGAGGCCTGCGCGTCTTTTGCCCGTGATTACGAAGGCAAATTGGTGACATTGGACAGCGACGGTCTGCTGGATTGTGTTCTGCGCAACGAAAAGATCAATCAGGTTGCCGGGCGCATCATGTCCTACGCCGGCCTGCGCTATTACCAGATGACAACGGATGCGGGTCGCGCCAAATTCATGTCCGATTCCCAGGAAAAAATCACCAATTACACAACGCCGCTGGTATTTTTCACGTTAGAGCTCAACCGCTTGGACGACACCCACATGGAAGGGCTGCTGGCCGCCAACGCCAAACTCGCCCGCTACAAACCGGTGTTTGATCGCATTCGCGCGATGAAAAAATACCAGTTGTCCGACGAGCTAGAGAAATTCATGCACGATCTGGGCGTTGTTGGCGATGCGTGGGAACGGCTGTTTGATGAAACCATCGCCGGCTTGGAATTTGAAATCGACGGCGAACAGCTGAACATCGAAGGCACGCTGAACTTCCTGACAGATCCGGACCGCGCCAAACGCGAGGCGGCAGCCCGCGAGTTGGCGGATGTTTTTGGCAGCAATATCAAAACCTTCGCCCGAGTCCACAACACCCAAGCTAAAGAAAAAGAGATCATTGATCGCTGGCGTGGCATGGAAACGCCGCAAACCGGTCGCCACTTGTCAAACGACGTAGAACCCGAAGTGGTGCAGGCCCTGCGCGATGCCGTTGTTGCCGCCTACCCCAAGCTAAGCCACCGATATTACGAACTAAAACGCAAATGGCTTGGCCTTGACGTGATGCAGGTCTGGGACCGCAACGCGCCCCTGCCAATGGAAGATCCGACAATCGTAAACTGGGATCAGGCCGAAAAAACCGTGATGGATGCCTACACCGCGTTTGATCCGCGCATGGGCGAAATTGCCAAGCCGTTCTTTAGCGACGGCTGGATTGATGCTGGCGTGAAACCAGGCAAAGCACCGGGCGCATTTGCGCATCCGACAGTCACCGATGTGCACCCCTATGTGATGCTGAACTACCTTGGAAAACCGCGTGATGTCATGACTTTGGCCCACGAATTAGGCCACGGTGTGCATCAGGTTCTGGCCGCCGGACAAGGCGAAATGCTGTCCTCAACCCCGCTGACTTTGGCCGAAACAGCATCTGTGTTTGGCGAAATGCTGACCTTCCGCAAGATGCTGGATGGGGCCGAAACCAAAGCCCAGCGCAAGATCATGCTGGCGGGCAAAGTCGAGGACATGATCAACACCGTGGTGCGCCAAATTGCATTCTATGATTTTGAGTGCAAACTGCATGCCGCGCGCGCCGGAGGCGAGTTAACCCCCGAGAATGTCAATGAAATCTGGATGAGTGTTCAGGGCGAAAGCCTAGGCCCAGCCTTTGAATTCATGGACGGCTACGAGACATTCTGGGCCTACATTCCGCACTTCGTCCACTCGCCATTTTACGTCTATGCCTACGCGTTTGGCGACGGTTTGGTGAACGCGCTTTACGCCGTCTACGCCGAAGGCGACGAGGGTTTTGAGGACAAGTATTTCGATATGCTGAAGGCCGGCGGATCCAAGCACCACAAAGAACTTTTGGCCCCTTTTGGTCTTGACGCCTCGGACCCGAAATTCTGGGACAAAGGGCTGTCGATGATCTCAGGCTTCATTGATGAATTGGAAGCCATGGAGGAATGAGCGTAACGCTTGCCCCTCTTGCACGCACCGATTTGCCACGCGTCGCCCATCTGCGCGTGGCCCCCGACCAAATCCGGTTTTCCGGCACAGTGGCCGAGGCATTTGAGACCAATGAAGCAGATGTGGATTTCCACGCGATCGAGATAAATGGCACGGCAGTCGGTTTCTTCAAAATCGACAGAAGTTTTCCAGATCGCTATCCGTTTGCATCCAAAGGCGACCTTGGTCTGCGGGCGTTTCTGATAGATTTGGGACACCAGGGCAAAGGGTTCGGCGCACAGGCCTGTCGCGCGTTACCGACCTATTTGCGTGAGCACTACCGCGATGCAAAATCGGTGTTTCTGACGGTCAATGTCATCAACCTGGCCGCCGTACGCGCCTACGCCAAGGGTGGGTTTTCAGATACGGGTGAAATCTGGCCGCACGGCAATGCCGGACCACAGCATGTCCTGCGCCTTGGCCTCGTCACATAATTCACTTCAGCTGACTGTCTTTGGATCCACGCCGGTTGATGCCACCGCGCGCCTGTTGCACACTGTCGCGGTCCTGGGCGCATTCAATACAAATCTTGACGCCGGGGATCGCGATGCGACGCGCCTCTGGGATCGGTTCCTCGCATTCAGCGCAATGGGTTAAACTATCACCGACGGGCACTTTGCGTGCCTTCAATCGGGCCAATTCATCGCTGATTGACGCCTCGATTTGTTCCGAAACCGCGCCATCACGCGCCCATCCACCGGCCATGTCACCTCTCCCAAAGTCACGCGGGTAAGGTGCGCCTGTGGCGCACCCTTTGGCTTATTTTAGCGCGTCAGCGCAGCGTCCGCAAATGCCGTCCGTTCCATGGGCACCGACGTCCGGCAGCACTTTCCAGCAGCGTTGGCATTTATCGCCTGCCGCCTTGTCAAAGACCACGGCAACGCCGTCCGTTTCGGGCAACGTAAACGCGCCGTCTGGGGCCGCGTCGCCTGACACAACAATCGAAGACGTGATGCAGATGTCGTCAAACGGCATCTCACCCAGCGCTGTGCGCAAAGCGTCATCCGCCACGTAAACCATTGGTCCTGCTTCCAAAGACGCGCCGATCACCTTGTTCGTGCGCTGCACTTCTAGGGCTGCAGTCACGACGCGGCGGGCGGCGCGAATGCCAGCCCACTTAGCGGCCAAATCGTCGTTGCGCCACGCATCCGGTGTCTCTGGCATGTCGACCAAGTGGATCGAACTGCCCGCATCGCCAAACCGTTCCAGCCAGACTTCTTCCATCGTGAACACCAAAACCGGTGCCAACCACGTGGTCAAACGATGGAACAGAATGTCCAGAACTGTGCGTGCAGCCCGACGTTGCGCCGTGTCACCGTCGCAGTACAGCGCATCCTTGCGCACGTCGAAATAAAATGCGCTCAGATCAACCGTTGCAAAGGTGAACACCGCCTGGAAAACGCCTTGGAAATCGAACGCAGCATAGCCATCGCGCACCACCTGATCCAGTTCGGACAAACGGTGCAAGACCCACTGCTCCAGCTCTGGCATGTCTGCGGCTTCTACCCGGTCCGCCTCGCTAAAGTCGTTCAGCGACCCCAGCATAAAGCGCAGCGTGTTGCGAAGACGGCGATAGCTGTCAGCCACCCCTTTAAGGATTTCATCCCCGATGCGTTGATCCGCAGTATAGTCGGTTTGGGCCACCCAAAGGCGCAGGATGTCCGCGCCGTATTGCTGCACGATTTTCTCGGGCACGATGGTGTTGCCGATGGATTTGGACATCTTCAGGCCCTTGGCATCCAGCGTGAATCCGTGCGTTACGACGTTGCGGTACGGCGCGCGGCCCGTGGTGCCAACCGATTGCAACAGCGATGAATGGAACCAGCCGCGGTGTTGATCCGTGCCTTCCATGTAGACATCTGCGATACCATCCTCAGTGCCGTCTTCGCGGTCACGCAAAACAAAGGCGTGGGTTGATCCGGAATCAAACCAAACGTCCAAGATATCAAAGACTTGGTTGTAGGCTTCGGGATCAACGATGCCGCCAAGAAAGCGGTCTTTGGCCCCGTCTTCGTACCATGCATCTGCGCCTTCGACCTCGAATGCCTCGACGATCCGCGTGTTCACGGCCTCATTGCGCAACAAGAAATCCGCGTCCGTCGGCAATGCGCCAACCTTGGTAAAGCACGTCAGTGGCACACCCCATGCCCTTTGGCGTGACAGCACCCAATCGGGTCGTGCCTCCATCATGGCATGCAGGCGGTTGCGCCCGGATTGCGGGGTCCATTTGACGTTGTCGATTTCGGTCAAGGCGCGTTCGCGGATGGTTAACCCGTGCGTGTCCTGGCCATCACCGACCGGTTTGTCCACGGCTGCGAACCACTGCGGTGTGTTGCGATAGATGATCGGAGCCTTAGAGCGCCACGAGTGTGGATAGCTGTGCTTGATCTTGCCACGTGCGAGCAGTCCGCCAACTTCGACTAGCTTGTCGATCACGGCCTTGTTCGCGTCGCCCTCGCCGCCTTTGCGGTTCAGGATGTACTTGCCACCGAAGAACGGCAGATCCGCGCGGAACCCACCATCGTCCATGACGTTGTAGGTGATAACCTGTTGCAGCATGTTGAGGTCGCGATACAGTTCGTATTCTTCCATCCCGTGGGACGGCGCGCAGTGCACAAAGCCCGTGCCTTCGGTGTCGGTCACGAACTCAGCGGCGCGGAAATCGCGGATGTCATCCCATTCGCCGTTTGATCCTTCGGCCCCGAACAACGGGTGCTTAAGGCCAATTTTCTCAAGCTGTTCGTTGGTCACGTCGCACACGCGGGTGTACATCGTGTCGTCCAAACGCGCACGGCCCAAAACGTCGCCAGCCAATGCATCTGCCAACAAGAACCGCTCACCAACGTCGGCCCAGCATTCGTCAGGGCGCGCTGTGACTTCGTACAAGCCGTAGGAAATATCCTTGCCGTACACGACCGCTTTGTTGGACGGCATGGTCCAAGGCGTAGTCGTCCAGATCACAACTTTGGCGCTGTCCAGTGTGGCGTCACCTGTGCCGGTGACTTGGAACTTCACCCAAACGGTAAAGCTTTCCTTGTCGTGGTATTCGACCTCGGCCTCGGCCAATGCGGTTTGTTCAACCGGCGACCACATCACTGGTTTCGATCCTTGATACAGCGTGCCGGTCATCAGGAACTTCTGGAATTCCTCCGCGATCACGCGCTCGGCGTGGAAGTTCATCGTCAGGTACGGGTTGTCCCAATTGCCGGTGATGCCGAGACGTTTGAATTCGTCGCGTTGGATATCGACCCAACCGGCTGCAAACTTGCGACATTCGGCGCGAAATTCGTTGATCGGCACCGCGTCCTTGTTCTTGCCCTTTTTGCGATATTGCTCTTCGATTTTCCATTCGATCGGCAGGCCGTGGCAATCCCACCCGGGGATGTAGCGCGCGTCAAAACCCATCATTTGATGGGAACGCACGATCATGTCTTTGATGGTTTTGTTCAGCGCGTGACCGATGTGCAGATGGCCGTTGGCATAGGGCGGACCGTCATGCAGCGTAAAGGGCGTGCGGCCAGTTTTTTCGCGCAGGCGGTCGTAAACACCAATGTCTTCCCAGCGGGCCAGCCATTCGGGTTCGCGTTTTGGCAGTCCTGCGCGCATCGGAAAATCGGTTTTGGGCAGGTTCAGCGTGTGTTTGTATTCAGGGGTGTCGGCGCACATGGGGGGCGTCCTTTGGATCAAATCTGGGGGAATGGTTCAGGGGTCGCAGCGCATGGCTCAAACACCTCGGGCCCGGCGTCTCAAATGTTCAGAGCGCCGGGGATATAATTCGAATAGTGATCAGGTGACCAAACATGAGTGCCTTATAGGCAAGCCCGCTATGGCTCACAAGGCCCCAGCGTGGCCCGCCCTATAATCACGCGTCGTTTTTGTTGGTGTCTTGCACTTGCGCCCAACGGTTTAGCCACGCAAGGCCCGCCAAGGACAGCCCCAACACCAGCAGTGAGAAGACGCGCGTCAGCCCCTCAAGTCCTGAAATATCGATCAGGAACACCTTGGCCACGGCAAGGCCAATCACGGCCAGACCCGCCTTGCGCATCACCGATGATTTGCGGGCAAGTGATTGATAAAACAGCCCCGCCCCCGCGATCAAAAGCGCGATAGTGTAGCTGTAAAGCTCAGGCTGCGACATGCCACGATCCAGCGGCATCGCTCCGGCGCCCTGCCAGAAATGGCGGATCACGCTGAATATCCACAGGATGGTTAAGCCACCGGCCAGCCCCTTCATCGCCAAGGACAAAAGTCGTGGCAGGGTTTGCAAACGCCAGACCCCAATGGCCAGCACCACAGCCGGCAACAGCAATGAAACCGCAAGTGTGTTGAACACGGGTGCCCCTGCGACCTTGCCAAAGTAGCTCGATAACAGGGGCGAGAACACGATGACGCCCAGCGCCAAGGCCCCAAGGCCAATCAGCCCGAACACAGCCCCCAAAACAACGCGCACCATCCACATCAGACGGTGGCCTTGAATATCCAGACGCTGCACTTGGGCCAGCGCCAATCCCAACCAGATCGCCGCGTAAATGCCCATCGCCCAATGCGAAAGCGTGCCCTGCTCGCCCAGCGCAGCATCCAGATAGCGGAACAAAAGAATGCTGATCAAAATGCCGCCCGCCGACCATGCCGCACTGTCCAGCATGATCCGCGCGGTGATGCGGTTGTTGCGTGGCAGGATGAACAGCGCCGCAACAAAGGTCGCAACTGCGCCGCCGTGGGACAACAACAATTCCCACAGTGCGGTATCGAACGCCCAGTCCAATCCGGGGTCCGCGACCAAACGGTAGCCGATGGTGACCACGCCCGCCGCGATAAAATACGACATCGCTGGCAGGTTGAATTTGCGATCCAAGGCCGCTGCGACCACGACCGTGACAGCCAACGCCGCTGTCAGTGCCGCCGCGCTAAAGATCATCACCAGCGCAAAACTGATGCACGACAAAGCCGACAACACGAACAACGACATGCGCAGGCGCTTTTCGGGGCTGTCCTTGCGAGCAAACCGTTCGGCCCAAAACACCATCATCGCGGCAAGGGCAGCGCCGTGCAGCGCCCATGGATAGGCTCCGATGACGGTGGATGGTTTCCACGTGACTTCGACGATAATCGCAAGCGCCGGTGCTGTCAGGGCCGCTGCCGCTGCCCAGCCTACCCCGAAAATTCCCGGTTTTTGCGCCCGCCACGCGGCCAAGCAACTGACCGCAGCACCCAGCACCACAAGGGTCGTGACCGTCCACGGAAACGGGGACTCAGGCGCGGCAAATTTATAAGACAGGAATTTCGAATAGGCGTCGCCCCGGTTCAGAGCATGCCATGCCACCATTGCGATCAACGCCAAAATCGGCGCGATTGCCTGATCTTGCAACGCCTGTGCGCGCACGGACCAACACAACAGCGCGCTGGCCAACAGGGTTGCACAGATCACCGCGATCCAGAATTCGGCTTGGCCATTTGCTGTCACATACACCAAACCAAGCGATGCAGCCGCCACAGTACCTGCGGCCAACAACGTCGGAAACTGAGGGCGTTCTTCGGCTTTGAAATGCCCTATCGCAAACGATACCAGAGCCGCGCCGCCGTGATCCGGCCACACAGAACGCGCAGGAATGGTCACCGCCAAGATCGCCAAAACCGTGACGTATAGCGCAAATGCCCCTTGCACATTGTGACCAGAAACCATCAGCACAAAGCCCATCACAAAACCCAAAACCAACGCCAACACAGACACCCACGCCCAGCGCCGCAGCGTGTCCATACCCAAACCGGCGGCCGCAACGATGGCAAAATAGCCGAACAACGGCGTCGGATCAGAATTCGATCCGCCCAAAACCATCGGCGCGCCAAACGCACCGATCAGGCCAACAGCAGCGAGCAGTGGGCCGTAAAACCAGCCTAAAATCAACGCGATCAGCGCCACAGCTATCATGCCGACAAGGGCCGCTTCGGGGCTGATCAGGCCGTACAGCATCTCGGCGGACAGGACGCTGCCGAACAGCGACACGATGCCTGCCCCCGCAAAAACGGACGGCAAATATTCAGTTGTGCTGTCACGCGCCTCGCCAAATCTGCGGCGAATGTATTCGCCCGCACCAATCAACGCGGCCCCGAAGGCAAGCGCACACAACACCCGCGCTGTTGGCGGCAACAACCCGTTTTCCATCCCGTATTGCACAAGAAACAGCCCAGCCAAAGCCAAGGACAACGCCGACACCGCGTAAAACCAATTCATCTGCAACCATGCAAACAAGCGTTCTGCCGTGTTTGGCTCTCGGGGCTGTGGCGGTGTGGCGGCCACGGTTGGCTCTGCCGGTTTGACGATACGCATAGGTTCTGGGCGCACAGATTCCGTGCGCTCGGGTTCCGGCAGGGTTTGCGCCTTGGTTGTCTGTTTTGGAACAGGCTTTGCCGTGGTTTTTTGCGTGTCTTGCGCCGTGTCATTGTCTGGTTTTCCCAGACGCTTGACGGCGGTTTCAAGCTGCGCCAGCTTGGATTTCAGCGTTGAATTGCTGACCAAAAGATAGATGACTGCCACCGGAAGGCCGATGACCCAAAGGCCCGCCAACACACCCAATCCAACCACAGCTGTCCCCTTTTGCTCAGAACGTTACGCTCAATTTAACCAATTGCGCGCAGACACAACAGTGCGGAAAACCTGACCGTTCAGGTCTTGTTTTGGAACAATCCGACAAGCGCGCGTTTGACGATGCCGCTGGAACGCGGAGGTTTAGTGGCATGAAACGGCAACGGGCGGCACACTTCGATTGCGGCGACACCAACGCGGGCCGTCAGCGCACCATTCACGACGCCCTCGCCAAAGCGGCGCGACAATTTCCCGAGGATCGATCCACCGAGGATCGGCTCTAGCATGTCATCACCAACGGCCACAGCGCCCGTCGCGACAAGGTGGGTCAACACTGCACGGGTCAGCCGCCAGCTGCCCCACAACCCCGATCGCCCACCATAGATTTCGGCAATCCGCCGGATCATCCGCAAGTTGGATGTGAGGGCCGCGGCCACATCCGCCAAAGCCAATGGCACCAGCGCTGTAACTGTCGCGACCTGACGTGCTGCGGCCTCGACCTCGCGTTGGGCGGCCTTGTCCATCGGGCCCAGAATTTCGGTTTCAGCCAAGGACAGCAAGCCGGTGCCGTCCAATTGATCCCCCGCAAGATCGGCAAATCGATCGCGTCCCCAGCGGGTGTCTTCGCGCCCTTTGTAAAGGCGAACCAGGCGATCCGTCACGGCGCGCGCAGCAGTCAAGTCATTGCTTTCGTGGGACTCTGCTGCGGAATGGCGCAACCCATCTATGCGCGACAACCGGCTAAGGGCGGCAAGTTCACGCAGCGCCATCAACAGCAACATGACGATGAAAACGACCATCAAGCCGGTGACGAGCAGCCCCAACACGGGCAACCGGGCGATCAAACCGTTGGCGAAATCCCACGCAGCGACGGATATCACCGCCCCCAACAAGGCAATGGTCACCGCCCAAAACAGGCGCGCCACAAACGACGGTTTACGCGCGACAACGCGGGCAGCAATCTGCATCGCGCTGTTTTGCTCTTGCGCCAAAATAGAACCTTCAAGGGCAATTTCCGGCACAGGCGGGGCCACGTTCACGTCCGTTTTTGCGCCACGATCTGTGTCCGCGTCGAGTTCGATCAAAACCGGTCCCTTGGCCATCAGATATCCTTTCTGTGCCAGACGAGCTGAATGTCAGGCAATTTTTCGTCGTTGCCGGCCCCGTCGGTGCGCGACACTTCGCTAAATCCGTGGCGCTGATAAAACCGTTGCGCGCCTGAATTGGCCTGAAATGTCCATAAATCCAGAGCGTTTACGCCGGTTTTAGCGTGTTCCAACAACGCCGTACCAACCCCGTGATCGCGGGCCGATTGGGAGACATAAAGCGAATTCAATTCACACTCGTCACGTGCGGCGAACCCGATAATCTGTTCGTTTTGCAGCGCGACTGTGACCCACCCGAGTTCGATCATGCGTGCGGCGTGGGCTAAATCTTCGGCTCTGGTGTGAACGCGCGGCATCCACGCGGTTGTGTCGATAAACTCGGACAAAATTGCGCCAACAGCACCAGCGTCCATCGAATTGGCGGGCCGCAACGACATCACAACCGATCCCCGATCAGAAATTGCGCGGCGCGGTCCATCCAAATATGTGGCGGCCCATCGCCGGGGTTCAGCGACAAACGCGCAGGGGAAAACCGCATGACCTGATAATCCTGATCGAGCCAGACTTCTGCCCCGTCGCGCGCCGCCCCCAACAAATGATTGGGGTCTTTTGGCAAATCACCGGGGTAAAACGCTGCCTGTTTGCCGCTGTCCAGCAACGTGCCGCGCACGACGTTCAGGGGCGCGCCATCGTGTGTCATCGTGTCTTCGGTCGTGGCGCGCAATGCGGCAATCGACAGGGCCGAGGTCTGCGCACCGGCAAAGCGCGCCTTGTCGCGGGCATCGCGGGTCAAGGCCTCCATGATCGCGGTCATTTGCGGGTGCTGGGCGTGGTGCAGATGATCTGCTTTGGTTGCTGCAAACAGGATTTTCTCGACCCGCTTGCCCAACACCAACTTGCTGAGGAACGCGTTGCGCCCTGGTCGAAAGCTCGACAAAATCTCGGTCATCGCGCCGCGCATATCCTCGACCGCGCGCGGACCATTGTGGATCGCGCCGAGCACATCAACCAGCACAACTTGACGGTCGATGCGCGAGAAATGATCACGGAAAAAAGGTTTCACAACTTGTGATTTATACGCCTTGTAGCGTCGCTCCATCTCGCGGATCAGGGATTTGCGCGGGGCAGTGCCACCCTTTGGCAAAGGCGCGAACGTCAAGACGGGGGAACCAGCCAAATCACCGGGCAACAAAAACCGCCCCGGTGTGCAGTCGTAAAACCCATCGTCGCGTGCGGCGTTTAAATACCCTGCAAAATCAGCGGCTAAGGCTTGGGCGACAGGTTCATCCAGCTTGGCCTCAGGATCGGTGTTTTGGACGCGTGCGAGGTACTCTTTGGCCTGCGAACGATCCGCAATCCGGTCCAAAACTTGGGACGACCATTCACCATAACTTAGATCAAGTAGCGCCAAATCCAGCAACCATTCGCCCGGATAATCAACGATATCAATGTGGATCGTGCGCGGGCCTTGCAAGCCGGCCAACAACCCCTTGGGGCGCACACGCAATGACACGCGCAACTCGCTAATCGCACGGGTGCTGTCGGGCCACGTCGGCGTCGATGAGCTGAGCGCGCTCAGGTGTGCCTCGTAGTCGAAACGCGGAACGGTATCGTCCGGTTGTGGTTGCAAAAACGCCGCATCAATGCGCCCCTCTTTTGCAGCCAGCAGATGTGGCATGCGTCCGGAATTTAGCAAATTCGCAACCAAAGACGTGATAAAGACCGTCTTGCCAGAGCGCGCCAACCCGGTCACGCCCAGCCGGATCACAGGCTCAAAAAAGAGACCATTTACCGTGTCGGAAACGTTTTCGGCACTGCGCATCACGCCGTCAGCCAGTCTAGAAAGTACCACGCGCGCCCTCGCCCTATGTTTACGACCCTTAACATAGGCAGCCCGTAGGGATTGCCCAAGGGGAAAAGCCGCGATAGGGCTGCGTTATGCCTCGTTTCGCGCTCAAAGTTGAATATCATGGTGGCCCGTTTGCGGGCTGGCAACGCCAACCAGACCGCCCGTCTGTGCAGGGCGCAATCGAGGCTGCCTTGGCCAAAATTGAACCCCGCGCACATAAAACTGCAGCGGCAGGGCGCACGGACAAGGGTGTGCATGGTTTGGCCCAAGTCGCGCATTGCGATCTTGAAAAAGACTGGGATGCCTTCCGGCTGACCGAGGCGATTAACTATCACCTGAAGCCCAATCCGGTGTCGATTGTTGCCTGTGCAAAAGTTGATGATGAATGGCACGCGCGGTTTTCAGCGCTTGAGCGGCGCTACCTGTTTCGCATTCTGATGCGCCGTGCGCCCAGCGCGCACATGGCCGGTCTGGTCTGGCAAGTGAACGAAGAATTGGACATCGATGCAATGCGCCAAGGGGCCAAGCATTTGATTGGTCACCACGATTTTACCACCTTTCGATCGTCGATCTGTCAATCCGCTAGTCCGCTGAAGACGTTGGATGAATTGCGCATGGAGTGGGTCGAAACGATCTACGGGCCCGAAGTGCATTTCCACGTGCGCGCCCGGTCTTTCTTGCACAATCAGGTCCGCAGTTTTGTCGGCACGCTTGAGCGCGTCGGCCTTGGGAAATGGTCACCCGATCGTGTCGCCACAGCCCTTGCCGCACGTGATCGCGCCGCTTGCGGACCCGTCAGCCCGCCCAATGGTTTGTATCTGGCCGGTGTCGAATACGCAGATGATCCGTTCGCCTAACTAGTCGTTGTCGGTCAAACCTGCGCCCGCGCCACCGACGCGCGATTGTTCCGTTTCGGGCACATAGGTCAGGGCCGCCAAGGCCCGCCAGCCGTCGATCATTTTTGAGGTCACTGTAATTCGCGCAGGTAGTTTGACCTTTTCAAATCGGGTTGTGTCGATTGTGAATCCGGCCTCGGTTTCATCAACTGCGTAGGGCAAGCCATTGGCATAGCTGCGCAAAAGATCCTGTTTTGGGCATTCAACCGCGCCGCCCCCTTGGGACAAACACGCCGTCAATTGCACTGGAAAAGACAGGATTGGCCCGCCTGGTAGCGCATCCAATGCGCCCTGCACATCCGCCGCATCAAAGCCGCGCGCGATGTGCAAGGCACCCGCTTTTCCGAATGCGCTTGCTTGCCCTGCAGGTGCGCCGCCGCCTCGGGCCGCTTTGCTCAGCAGTGCTTCAATTTCGTTGACAGAAAACTGCATCACGGGGCCTCGTAGATTGGCAACCACCAATCATCGGCATGTGCGTCTAATTCGTCACGTAATGGCGCGCCCTGGCACAGAGTAATTCGCGTCCACAAATCCGATTTAGGATCAAATTTTGACGCCCCGAAAAACGATAATTTGCATCGCAACATGTCGATGGGCAAGCAATCAGCAGCGATCATATTGTCCTGAATTTCGCCATATGGATAGCGGGCGGCCAACTGCACCCGCTCCAACGCCAACCCATGCTGCGGATGAGTAGTGAGGAATGCGGCTAACGGTTGCGCCGCGTCGGGTAAATCCGCATGCAACGCGGCAATCCGGCGCGCGATATCAAGCGGGCTTTCACGGTGCGCACCCGGTTCATCAAAGCGATCCCCAAGGCGTGGTTCCAGCTTGGCTTCGCTGACGTACCAGAACTGTTGGCACTGCGATTTATCCTCATAATCAAGGGTCAACGCCCATGAGAAATGCTGATCAATCGCGGTTTTCACCCTGTCTGTATCTGCACAATAGTCGGCGACCGGACCAATTGGATCGGCCATGCATTCGGTCAGCCCATCGATCAAATCGGCAAAGGGTTCCATGATTAGTGCGCCCATAAGCTCTTGAACATCATCAGAAAATTTATCAGCGTCCCGCATAACACGGTCAAGTGGCTTCTGATCATCTAAAGCGTTTAGCGCGTCACAGGCGTGTCCCCAATCGACACGCAACCGTTCGATCCGCGCCTGGTGTTTTGGGTCAGGAACCTGCCATTGATCCAAATGCCGCGTTGCACGGATTGCAAGTGCGCGCAGTCGGTTTTGCTGCGCGTCATCTAGCCGCGAAATCGCACGAACACGCGCCAATCCTGTTTCGCGCGCCAGCATCCAGTTGTTCAACAAAACGGGGTGCGTCACCAAAAACGGAGCCATCCCCAAGCCTGTCGAATTGCCGATACCCAAGTGCCGTTTGAAACGCCGATCAAGGGTGCCCTGCCCCACGTGTTCGGCCAAATCATGGGTGAAATTTCGGATCATCCAGACGGTCAGCATTTCAGCGGCAAACGGCCCTGTCAGCCCGGGGCGATCTTCGATCAAGCCACGATCTGCGATCCCGAATTTGCCGTTGCCATAGACCGCTGTCGTGCGCATCAGGTAGCCGACAGAGCGGATCATATCGTCATCTGGCTGCTCGCCGTTTCGCAGCGCATCGGTCACATGCTGAAACAGCCGCACCGACTTATTTGCCCGGCTCAGAACCAGATCACGTTCGGTAAAACGCCCGGCTTCTTGCAGCGGTGCATTGGCTGAAATCCGGTTCAGTTCGGCGGTGTCCGGCACGCCGTCATACAGGACATAGGCGCTGTCCCATGCCTCTGCGATCACGCGATCCGTGCGTTTTTCTGGCGGCAAATCGTTAGAAACCGCGACCAAAGAATAGGTGTGACCGCCCAGGTTCAGGCTATAAACGGCCCGCCCAAATCCGTTTTTGCACATGTCCCAAACCGGGCGGGTGACGGTCACATTTTCCGCAGCCATACGGCGGATCAAACTGCGCAAAAACGACAGTCGCGTCGGAAACATTGCCCCCATCCGCGACAGTCGCATCACCTGTGAGGGCGGGCGCAATGGCACTTGGTCAGGGGCGACAAAATCTTTCATGCGGCAGGTCCGAAACTGGTGTCATAAAAGCGCAACCAGTTGTCACCCATGATGCCATCGATCTCTGATTTGGACATGCCTGTCGCTGCTAACCCTTTGGCAATATTTCCAAAATGTCGGTTGTCTTCGAACCAGCTTGGCATCGGTGGAAAGCCTGCATTGCTGGCGGACCCTTCACCGTAGTCGATCATTTTTGACCATCGCCCGACGCGCATCCACTCAACAATGCTGTCGGGTTGATCTTGGCACAGGTCTGTGCCGATCCCGAGGTTTTGTGCACCGTAACGGTTGGCGGCCTCCGCGATCATCTGGCAAAAACTGTCTAACGTACACTCAGGCCCACCCGCCAAATGGTGCGGGTAGATCGAGAACCCCAACATGCCCCCACGCGCGGTCAAGGCGGTGATCACCTCGTCCGATTTGTTGCGCAAGGCAGGGTGCCACCACGCAGGATTTGCATGGGTGATGGCGATCGGGCGCGACGAATGCTCAATCGCTTCTAGCGTGGATCGATCACCCGAATGCGACATGTCGATAACCATGCCAACGCGGTTCATTTCCTGTACGACCTGTTTGCCCATTCGGGTCAGGCCGGCGTCGTAATCCTCGTAACAGCCCGTCGCAAGCAGCGATTGGTTGTTGTACGTCAACTGCATGAAACGGATGCCCAACTGGTGGCAAATCTCGATCAAGCCGATGTCGTCCTCAATCGGGCTAGGGTTTTGGAATCCAAAGAAAATCGCCGTACGCCCTGTGTCATGGGCAACCTGCACATCGGCCGCTGTGGTCCCTTTCATGATCAGATCAGGATGCGCCTCGAACCAACGATTCCACTGTTCGAGGTTCAAAATCATCTCACGAAAGCTCTCGTGATAGGCAATGGTCACATGCACCGCATCCACGCCCCCCGCCCGCATCTGTTCAAAGATTTTGGGCGAGAATTGCGCGTATTGCAGGTTGTCGATTAACATCAATCTGGCGCCCCGCTTGAGATGTAGGCGGTTTTAACCGAGGTGTAGAATTCGGCGGCGTAGGATCCCTGCTCGCGAGAGCCATACGAACTGTCGCCACGCCCGCCAAAGGGCACGTGATAGTCCGTGCCCGCAGTAGCCAAGTTCACCATCACGCAGCCTGCGCGCGCGTTGCGGCGAAAGTGCGTGGCCCGGGCCAAATTAGATGTGATGATGCCTGCCGTCAGGCCAAAATTTGTGTCGTTCACGGTGCCGAGTGCTTCGGCGTAGCTGTCAACTTTGATGACGGCGGCCAGTGGCGCGAACATTTCTTCACGGTTGATTTGCATCTGGTTGGTCGCACCGACGAACACGCCCGGCGACATGTAAAACCCTTCGGTTGGCATCTCGAGACGGGCACCACCGCAGACCAGTTCAGCCCCTTCGGATTTGCCCAGATCGACGTAGGCGAGGTTCTCTTTCAACTGCTGCGCGGACACAGCCGGGCCCATTTGCGTGCCTGCGTCCAGCGCGTGCCCGACCTTCATCGCTTGGGTCGCCTTGATCAGTTTTTCAACAAATTCATCGTGGATGCTGGCGTGCACAACCAAGCGCGACGACGCCGTGCATTTCTGACCCGTGCCGCCAAACGCGCCGCCCGCAGCCATGGCAACCGCCAAATCGATGTCGGCGTCATCCATCACGGCCAACGCGTTTTTGCTGCCCATTTCCATCTGGATTTTGGTCAGATTTTCGATCGCGGCGCGCGCGATGCCTTTGCCCACGGGAACGGAACCTGTGAACGAAATACCGTCAATCTTTGGGCTTTCGACCAACGCTTGACCGATTTCAGAGCCCGCGCCCATCACGAGGTTGAACAGACCGGCAGGAATGTCTTGTTTTGCGATGATTTCGGTGAGGGCCACAGCCGATGCAGGTGTCGCATTTGCCGGTTTCCATACAACCGCGTTGCCATAGCACAGCGCTGGCGCGATCTTCCAGGATGCTGTTGCCGTTGGGAAATTCCAAGGCGAGATGATTGCGACAACGCCCAACGCTTCGCGGCGCACATCGATTTCGATGCCGGGGCGGGTTGAATCGGCGGTGTCGCCCATCTGGCGCAGAGTTTCAGCCGCGTAGTAGGTAAAAAACTGGCCAGCGCGGTACACTTCGCCTTTGCCTTCGGCCAGCGGTTTTCCCTCTTCGCGGGCCAGCAACGTGCCCAGTTCTTCGGCGCGCGCCATCATTTCTGTGCCAATCGCCATCAACACTGTGTATTTTTTCTCGATCCCCGTCGCGGCCCATTCGGCCTGCGCAACACGCGCTTGGTCTAGCGCTTGATCCAGCTGATTCGCGCTGGCTTGGGCATAAAGGCCAATCAGATCAGACACATCCGACGGGTTGCGATTTTCGATCTCTGAGGTGCCAGACACCCAAGTGCCGCCGATGTAGTTCTGATAGGATTTTGTCACGCTATGCGCCTTTATTTTACACTGATTGTGCCCATTTTGCGGGATTCTCGAACTTCAATCAATCGAAATAAACTGAAGTGAATTTCAGAAATCCTGAAGTAGCTTTGCGAATGCTTGGACCGCGGGCGACAGTTGCGGCAAAGGTTGCGTCACCACGTCCACCTGCCGCTGCGCCGTGCTGTCTTTGAGCGGTAAGAACACCAAGTCGCGGTAGGTTGGCGGCAGCGCGCGTTCGGGCAGTAACGTCACGCCAACGCCCGCATTCACCAGCGCCAACAACGACACAGTCGTCGGCACCGTCATCAAGGATGCGGCCAAGATCGGCGCGAATTGCGCGTCTTTGATCATGTGACACAGCCCGTTGGCGATAAACCGGTGCGCGACGACGTCAGCCCAGGTCAGGTTGTTCCAATCATTGGCAAGCGGGTGATCGGCCCGACACACGACGCCAAAATGATCCGCAAATAGCGGCCAGCGTTGCAACCCCGCTGTGTCCGGCAACGTCGCGATACCAATGTCGGCCTGATCCGATTGCATTGCGTGCAACACGGCTGTTGAATCCATGTCACGCAAATCGATGCGCACACCGGGATGATTGCTTGCAAAACGGCTGATCACGGCCGGCAAAACGGTGTTTGCGGCGGACGGGGTCACGGCCAATCGCACCAAGCCAGCCTGCGATGTCGCCAAAGCGTCGATCATCGTGACGGATTTATCAAAATGTACCAATTCGCGCCGCGCCTCGGCGTGGATCATTTGGCCAAGGGCTGTCAGCCGCGCCTTACGCCCCTTTTCAAACAGCGGAGCGCCGATGTGATCCTCGAACTGTTTGAGCATCATCGACACGGCAGAGGGTGTGCGCCCCAACGCCTCGGCAGCTTGCGCCAAATTGCCGTGATCAACGACGGAATGAAAACAGCGTAGCATTTCGATTTTGATGGCCACTTGAAACGTTCCTGAAACTAGGTCGCGTTAACGTCAGCTTGCCTGAATTTTGCAGCCAACGCCACAACGTCTGAAATCTGCAACAACTGTTCGGCCAGCGGGCTTTTCTTGCGCCAGATCATGCCAACCGTACGCGACGGTATGGGCTGCGCGAACCGTGCGACGCAGACAGGTGCTGACCGGGTTTCGACCGCCACTGCCATGTCAGGGATCAGCGTGACGCCGATGCCAGAGCCGACCAATTGCACCAAGGTCGACAATGAACTACCGTCCAATCCTTCGCGCGGTAATGCTGTGCGGATGTTGCAAAACGACAAGGCTTGATCGCGAAAACAATGCCCCTCTTCTAGCAACAAAAGTCGCATTTTCTTGAGACCTTCTGCATCTGGCACCGGTTCATTCGCCTGCGCGTGTGAACGGATCAGCACAAAATCTTCGTCAAACAGCGGGACTTCTGTCAGCGTTGGTTCCGAGATCGGTAAGGCGACGATTGCGGCATCAATCAAGCCGTCAGCCAATTCCTGGATCAATTTATGGGTCATGGTTTCGCGCACATGCAGCTCCAGCCCGTCATGGGTGCGACCAAGATGCGAGATAATGTTCGGTAAAAGGTAGGGCGCAATTGTCGGAATCACACCCAAACGCAAACGCCCAATCAGGCCATTTTTTGCCGTTTTGGAAAAATCCTCGAGCTCGTCCACAGCCCTTAGAATTTCGCGCACACGTACACCAAACTCTGATCCAAAAGCTGTCAGTCGCACTGCACGGGCTGCGCGTTCAAACAATGGGGTGCCTAGATTTGCCTCTAACTCTTTGATTTGCACAGAAATCGCCGGTTGCGAAATCGAACAGGCCTCGGCGGCGCGCCCGAAATGCGCGTGACGGGCGACGGCCTCAAAATAACGCAGCTGTTTTAGAGTGAAGTTTGACATAATTAAAACCTATCGCAACTATAGGAAAATCCAACTTAACCATATGGCTTTGATTTAGTAAACCAACATCAGGGAATCTGCGGCTCACCTAAGTGTCACCTTTTAAAAATGCGCGAAATGGCGTGTCTAGGACTGGTGGCGCACGGGCGTTCAGCACTAAGATTGCCACAATGATTCATGGCCCCAGCCCTGCGCGAGGCCAAAGACCAACCCATGATCGGAGACAGCAATGGACGGAAATGATACAGGCGGCACGTGCCCAGTGATGCACGGCGGCGGCACGATGGCCAAACTGCGCGGCACAGCCAACAGCGATTGGTGGCCAAACCAGCTGAACGTCAAAATGTTGCACCAACATTCGGCAAAATCCGATCCAATGGGCGGCGATTTTGACTACGCAGAAGCGTTTAAATCGCTCGATCTTGCTGCGGTCAAAGCGGACCTGACAGCGTTGATGACCGACAGCCAAGATTGGTGGCCAGCTGATTACGGACACTACGGTCCATTCTTTATTCGTATGGCGTGGCACTCTGCCGGCACATATCGCACGGCAGATGGCCGTGGTGGTGCAGGTGCAGGTCAACAACGCTTTGCCCCGCTGAACAGCTGGCCAGACAACGGCAACTTAGACAAGGCGCGTCGTTTGTTGTGGCCCATCAAACAGAAATACGGCCAGGCGCTGTCTTGGGCAGACTTGATGATCCTGACGGGCAATGTTGCGCTGGAATCCATGGGTTTTGAAACCTTCGGATTTGGCGGCGGTCGCGCTGATGTCTGGGAACCAGAAGAAGACATCTACTGGGGTTCCGAAACCGAATGGTTGGCAGAAACCGACAACCCAAACAGCCGCTATTCGGGCGAACGCGACATGGAAAACCCGCTTGCTGCTGTGCAAATGGGCCTGATCTACGTCAACCCAGAAGGGCCAGATGGCAACCCTGATCCAATCGCATCGGGCTTTGACATCCGCGATACATTCGCGCGCATGGCAATGAACGACGAAGAAACCGTCGCATTGGTTGCGGGCGGTCACACGTTCGGCAAAGCCCACGGCGCAGGCGACCCGACCTTGGTAGGGCCTGAACCCGAAGGGGCAGCCATCGAGGCGCAAGGCCTTGGTTGGCATAACGAATTCGAATCCGGCAAGGGCGTGCACACAACCACATCCGGCATCGAAGGCCCGTGGACAGCCAACCCGATCAAATGGGATAACGGCTATTTCGACGTGCTGTTTGGCTATGATTGGCAGCTGACAAAATCACCATCCGGCGCAAACATCTGGGAAGCCGTTGACCTAAAGGGCGACGATCACGCCCCTCAGGTCGACGGATCAGACGCACCGGTCAAACTGATGATGACCACAGCCGACATGGCCATGCGTATGGACCCCGCGTACGAAAAAATCTCGCGCCGGTTCCACGAAAATCCAGCAGAATTCGCCGACGCATTTGCCCGCGCTTGGTTCAAGCTGACGCACCGCGATATGGGCCCGATTGACCTGTACCTGGGTGATGAAGTGCCTAGCGAAGTTCTGATCTGGCAAGACCCGATCCCTGCCCCGACCCATGATTTGGTGACGGACGGCGATGTGGCTGCGTTGAAATCGACGATCCTCGCATCTGGCCTGACAACCTCTGAATTGGTTGGGACCGCGTGGGCGTCTGCCGCGACGTTCCGTGGATCAGACAAACGTGGTGGGGCCAATGGCGCGCACTTGCGGTTGACCCCGCAAAAGGATTGGGACGTAAACCAGCCAGCACAATTGGCCAAGGTTTTGACCGCTTTGGAAGGTATCCAAGCCGATTTCAATTCCGGCTCCAAGCACATCTCGATGGCTGATCTGATCGTTCTAGCCGGTTCTGCAGCGGTTGAAGCTGCGGCAAAAGCAGGTGGGCATGACGTAACCGTGCCGTTCACTCCGGGGCGCGGTGATGCGACCCAAGAGCAAACCGAAGTCGATTCATTCGCAATGCTAGAGCCGCAAGCAGATGGTTTCCGCAACTACATGCAGAAAGACTTTACCATCTCAGCCGAAGAATTGTTGGTCGATCGCGCGCAATTGTTGACCCTGACAGCACCAGAAATGACGCTATTGATTGGTGGCCTGCGCGTTTTGGGCGCAAACCAAGACGGCGACACACGTGGGGTATTTACGGACCGTGTTGGCACCCTCAGCAACGATTTCTTCGTTAATTTGCTGGATATGGGCACGGTTTGGACCGCGACGGACGACAAAGCCACGTTTGAGGGTACAGATCGCGCCAGCGGGGCGGCCAAATGGACAGGCTCACGCGTCGATTTGGTCTTTGGATCCCACTCACAATTGCGCGCCATCGCCGAAGTCTACGCAAGTGCAGACGCAGACGCTGCGTTTGTGAACGGGTTTGTCAAAGCATGGACCAAAGTTATGGAATTGGATCGTTTTGATCTGGCCTGACATGGCCCTGTAATTAGATAGGAAAGGCGGCGCTTTGATAAAGGTCAAAGCGCCGTTTTACGTTCTAGCGGCGATTGTGTTTCGCAGCGTGGCCATGCAGATTAATGACACCTGATAACTGCGGAGCACGTTATGTTACGAGACACGCCCATCTGCGACTTCGGCTGGCAAGCCCCTGATTTCAAACTGAAAGACCCGAATGGTGTTTCCTTCGAAATGCGTGAACATCTAGGGGACAAGGGATTGTTGATCGCATTTATCTGCAACCACTGCCCTTACGTAAAAACAATTGCCACGCGGTTTGCCAAAGACACTCAGGCATTACAAGAAGACGGCATCAACGTTCTGAGCCTTATGTCAAACGACTATCGTGACTACGCGGCCGACAGCCCCGAAAACATGACACGTTTTGCCCGTGCACATGGGTTTGCCTTTCCTTATCTCGTGGATGAAGATCAGAGCGTCGGCAAGGCCTATGGTGCGGTCTGCACGCCCGATTTTTTTGGGTTCAACAGTGAAGGCGCCTTGCAGTATCGCGGTCGATTGGACGATGTCCGCATGGGTCACTCAGAAGACGGCCGCACCCGCGAGTTGGTCAATGCGATGCGCATGATCGCAAATACAGGTAAAGGCCCTCGCGAGCAGACCCCATCAATGGGGTGCTCTATCAAGTGGCGTTGATTGAGGTTTTCGGCCTCTCCCTTGTCCTGAACCGGTATCGCTGAACGCAAAATCCGCCCGAGCATTACTGCTGGGCGGTTATTGGTATTGGGTATCGTTTGAGAGATACGATTTAGCTAAGTCTTTACTAGGTCTGGCGATGACCTACTCTCCCACGCCTTAAGACGCAGTACCATCGGCGCTACAGTGCTTAACTGCCGGGTTCGGGATGGGACCGGGTGTTTCACTTGCGCTATGATCACCAAACCAAGAAAAGGCTTAGCTAAAATATCGTGTTGTCCAAGATGGCACAATAACTGTGCTGTGTATGCTTTTGATTTATTGTTCATCGCTTGTTTTATGCGCTACGGCTTTGCTACTTGAGCGCTGCTGTAGAGCTAAATCTTGCTTTTACTGGATCAAATCAAGCCTATCGAGCCATTAGTACCAGTCAACTGAATGCATTACTGCACTTACATCTCTGGCCTATCGACGAGGTGGTCTACCTCGGCTCTCAGGGATACCTTGTTTTGAGGGGGGCTTCCCGCTTAGATGCCTTCAGCGGTTATCCTGTCCGATCATAGCTACCCTGCACTGCTGCTGGCGCAACAACAGGTCCACCAGTGGATCGTTCACCCCGGTCCTCTCGTACTAGGGGCAACTCCTCTCAAGTATCCTACACCCACGGAAGATAGGGACCGAACTGTCTCACGACGTTCTAAACCCAGCTCACGTACCTCTTTAAACGGCGAACAGCCGTACCCTTGGGACCTGCTCCAGCCCCAGGATGAGATGAGCCGACATCGAGGTGCCAAACACTGCCGTCGATATGGACTCTTGGGCAGTATCAGCCTGTTATCCCCGGCGTACCTTTTATCCGTTGAGCGATGGCCCTCCCACTTGGGACCACCGGATCACTATGGCCGACTTTCGTCTCTGCTCGACTTGTCAGTCTCGCAGTCAGGCTGGCTTCTGCCATTGCACTCAACGAGCGATTTCCGACCGCTCTGAGCCAACCTTCGCGCGCCTCCGTTACGCTTTAGGAGGCGACCGCCCCAGTCAAACTACCCGCCACACAGGGTCCCGGATCCGGATAACGGACCGCGGTTAGACAACAAGCGAGCGAAGGGTGGTATCTCAAGGGAGGCTCCACTGGAACTAGCGTTCCAGCTTCAAAGCCCACCACCTATCCTGCACATCGCTAGCCTATTGCCAGTGTGAAGCTGTAGTAAAGGTGCACGGGGTCTTTCCGTCTAACCGCGGGAAACCTGCATCTTGACAGGTAATTCAATTTCGCTGAGTCTATGTTGGAGACAGCGGGGAAGTCGTTACGCCATTCGTGCAGGTCGGAACTTACCCGACAAGGAATTTCGCTACCTTAGGACCGTTATAGTTACGGCCGCCGTTTACCTGGGCTTCAATTCAGAGCTCTCACCCCTCCTTTTAACCTTCAGGCACCGGGCAGGCGTCAGACCCTATACGTCGTCTTACGACTTCGCAGAGCCCTGTGTTTTTAATAAACAGTCGCCACCCCCTGGTTTGTGCCCCCAGCTCCTAGTTGCCTAAGAACCGGGCCTCCTTCTCGCGAACTTACGGAGGTATTTTGCCGAGTTCCTTCAACATAGTTCTCTCAAGCGCCTTGGTATTCTCTACCAGTCCACCTGTGTCGGTTTAGGGTACGATCTAGCGATGGAGCTATTTCCAGGAACCTCTAAGCAGCCCATTCAATCCGATAAGGATGAACTACCCTCGAGATCCGTCACTTCCATCTGGCCCAGGAATATTAACCTGGTTCCCATCGACTACGCCTTTCGGCCTCGCCTTAGGGGTCGGCTTACCCTGCTCAGATTAGCTTTAAGCAGGAACCCTTGGACTTTCGGCGAGAGTGTCTCTCACACTCTTTGTCGCTACTCATGTCATCATTCTCACTAGTGATCTCTCCACCGGATCGCTCACGCGCCGGCTTCACAGAAAGCTCCATGTGTTCAATCACCCCCGAGAGGGATCAAAAACACGTGGAACTATGTCACACTACGCTCTGCTACCATGTAATAAATTACATCCTAAGCTTCGGC